>CAVWFB010000001.1:0-375418 GCA_963754265.1 uncultured Actinomycetes bacterium
TGGGCTCGCTCGCGCTCTCCCGGCACCGCTTCCGGGAGGCGCTCGGTCTCGGCCGCCGCGCCTTGCGGCTCGCACCCGGGAGCGCCCGCACGTACGGCGTGATCGGCGACTCCCTCGTCGAGCTCGGCCGCTACGACGAAGCATTTCGCGCCTTCGACACGATGGCGCAACTCCGGCCGAGCCTTGCTGCCTACGCGCGCGTCTCGTACGCGCGCGAGCTGCTTGGCCGCCCGCAGGACGCGATCGCGGCGATGCGCCTCGCCGTGGAGGCCGCGGCGAATCAGCCCGAGGCGACCGCCTGGGCGCGCGTCCAGCTCGGCAAGCTCTACTGGTCGACCGGACGGCTCGGGCCGGCGGCTCGTGAATACCGCGGTGCGCTGGCCGCCTTCCCCGGCTACGCCTACGCGTTCGACGCACTGGCCCAGGTCGAGGCGGCTCGCGGGCACACGCGGCGTGCGATCGCGCTGGAGACCCGAGCCGTAGACGCGATCCCGCTTCCGCAGTTCGTCGGGCTCCTCGGCGACCTCTACGCAGCACACGGACAGCGCGCCCAGGCGCGAAGGCAGTACGCGCTGATCGGCGTCATCCGGCGGCTGCTCGTCGCGAACGGCGTCAAGACCGACCTCGAGACGGCGCTCTTCGACGTCGACCACGGGATCCGCCTGCGCCGCGCCGTTGCGCTCGCGCGCGCGGCCCGCGCCGATCGCCCCAGCATCGACGGCGACGACGTGCTCGGCTGGGCGCTTGCACGGAACGGACGCTGCGGTGAGGCCGCTGGGTACTCGCGGAAGGCGCTGCGCCTCGGAACGCAGGATGCGCTCAAGCTCTTCCACCGCGGGATGATCGAGCGCTGCCTCGGCAACCGCACGGTGGGAGACACCTTCCTGCGCCGCGCGTTGACGCTCAACCCGCACTTCTCCGTCCTGTGGTCGCCCGTCGCGCGGAGGGCGCTCGGATGAGGCGGCTCGTCCTCCTTGCGGTGGGCGCGGCGGCGCTCGCGCTTCCCGCACTGGCGGCCGCGCACCCGCTCGGCAACTTCACCATCAACCGCTTCAGCCGCGTCGAGGCGCCGGGTCCGCGGGTCTACGTCCGCTACGTGCTGGACATGGCCGAGATCCCGACCTTCCAGGCCGGACGCATCGACGTGCACGCCTACGCGCGGCGGATCGCACGGAACGCGCACCTCGTCGTCGACGGGCGGCCGGCGTCACTCGTTCCGGTCAGGACTGCGCTCGCGCACCCACTCGGCGCCGGGGGCCTGCACACGACGCGGCTCGAGGTCGTCCTCGCCGGACCGAGGCTCCCCGGGCGTGCCTCCGTCGCCTACCACGACGAGAACTACTCGAACCGGATCGGGTGGAAGGAGATCGTGGTGGGCGCCGATACGCGCAGCACGAGCGACGAGCTCCGCGCCTACCCGAAGGACCTTCTTCAGAGCCCGCTCGACACCAGCTCGCTGATGACCTCCCTCGAGCCCGGCGACGGGCCCGACGTCGCTCCGGCGCTGTCGAGCGGCAAGAGCCTCGAGGCACCCGACCGGGTCGCCGACGCAGGCTTCGCCTCGCTCGTCGGCCGCTCGCACCTGAGCGCTCTGGTCATCCTCGCCTCGCTCGCGGCGGCGCTCTTCTGGGGAGCGGCGCACGCGCTCTCTCCGGGTCACGGCAAGACGATCGTGACCGCGTACCTGGTCGGGCAGCGCGGCACTCCGCGACACGCCGCACTGCTGGGGCTGATCGTGACGATCACGCACACGATCGGCGTCTTCGCGCTCGGGCTCGTGACCCTGGCGCTCTCGCAGTTCGTCGTCCCCGATCGCCTCTACCCGTGGCTGAACCTCGCCTCGGGCCTGCTCGTGGTCGCGATCGGCGCGTCGGTCTTCTGGGCACGGTGGCGGCATCGCCGCGCGCATGCCCACGGCCACCACCACCATCACCACGGACACGTCCCGGGGTCTGACCCCGGGACAGGGCCAAGCTTCCGGTCGCTGCTCGCGGTCGGCGTCTCCGGGGGGCTCCTCCCCTGCCCCTCGGCGCTGGTCGTCCTGCTGGCCGCGATCTCGTTGCACCGCGTCGCCTTCGGCTTGATCCTGATCCTGGCCTTCAGCGCCGGGCTCGCGCTCAGCATCACCGGCATCGGGCTCGTCGC
This sequence comes from uncultured Actinomycetes bacterium, assembly GCA_963754265.1. GTDB lineage: Bacteria > Actinomycetota > Thermoleophilia > Gaiellales > Gaiellaceae > AC-32. Next base: position 2,146 of record CAVWFB010000001.1, read on the forward strand.
CGTGCTCGCACGGCGCGCGTTCAGGCGCCTCAGCTTCGAAGGGCCAGCGATGCGGCTGCTCCCCGCCGCCAGCGCCCTCGTCATCCTCGCGGCCGGTCTCGCCATGACCGTGCACGCCGTCCCGAAAGTGGGCTGACATGTTCGGGCTCGACAACTGGATCGCATCCTTCTCGGACGGCACCACCCTCCTGCTGGTCGGCGTCGTCGCCGTCGTCCTGGGCCTCCGTCACGCGACGGATCCGGATCACCTCGCGGCCGTCTCGACGCTGCTCGCCGGGACGCGCAAGCGCGCGAGCACCGCAGCCGCGCGCCTCGGTCTCTCGTGGGGCCTCGGCCACGCGGCGTCGCTCTTCGCGTTCGGCCTGCCGATCGTGCTCTTCAAGACCTACCTGCCGGAGCCGGTGCAGCAGGGCGCCGAGACTGCGGTGGGCCTCGTCATCGTCTCGCTGGCCGTCTGGCTGCTCGTGCGCTGGCGCCGAGGCTTCTTCCACCTGCACCTACATGCACACGAGAGCGGCCTGCACGCCCACGGCCATGTGCACGGGGGAGGCGGGCACCCGCATCGAACCGCGCGCGCACGGAGCCCGCTCCAGGCGTTCGGAATCGGAGTCGTGCACGGCATGGGCGGAAGCGCCGGCGTCGGCGTCTTGCTGCTCGCCTCGATCCACGACCGCGCGATCGCCGCCGCCGCATTGGCGGTGTTCGCGCTCTGCACCGCTCTCTCGATGACGGCGCTCTCCACCGGCCTCGGCTTCACGCTCAGCCGGGGGCGCGTCGCCGGGATCTTCCCGCGGATCGCCCCCGTCCTCGCGGTCGTGAGCCTGATCTTCGGAGTCTGGTATGCCCTGGGAGCCCTCGACGTCGCGCCCTACTATCTGTAGATGGCGGCCGATCCGCACTCGCTCGTGGCGCCCTACGCGCTCCACGCGCTCGACGACGAGGAGGGGCGCACCTTCGAGGAGCACCTCGCCGCCTGCGAGCGCTGCCGCCGGGAGCTCGCGGGCTTGAGGGAAGCGGCCTCCAAGCTCGCGTACGGCGCCGCCGGGCCGGCTCCGCCGCCCGAGCTGAAGGAGCGGATCCTCGCCCAGGCGCGGGACGAGCGCGAGAACGTCGCCTCGCTCCCGGCTCGCCGGCGCAGCTGGACCGCGCCGCTCGCGGCCGCAGCTGGAATCGCCGCCGCCGTGGCGATCGGCCTCGGCGTCTGGACGGCGACACGCCCGAGCGAGAGCAGCGCTCTCGCCAAGGTGCTCGCCCAGCCGGGCGCGACGCTCGTCCCCATGGGCGACCGTGGGGCCGTAGCCGTGGCTCCGAACGGCGAGGCGGCCCTGGCCGTGCGAGTCCCGCCGGCCCCGAGCGGCAAGACGTACGAGGCATGGGTGATCCGCGGCGGCAAGGCCACTCCGGCCGGAACCTTTCAGGGAAGCGACGGCACGACGGACGTCGAGGTCGAGGGGCACGTTCCCCGCGGCTCGGTCGTCGCGATCACGGTCGAGCGGTCCGGTGGGGTCAGCCGTCCGACGCAGAAGCCTCTCGCAGCCACCGGGGCCGTGTCGTGACCGCTCTCCTGACCACCCCGCCGCCGGCCGCGTCGTCGCGTGAGCTCGCGCATCTGTCGGACGAGTCGCTGCTCTCGCTGGTCGCGAGCTCCGACGAAAACGCGCTGGCCGAGCTCTATGACCGCTTCGGGCGGGTCGCCTACGGCCTCGCCCTCCGGATCCTTCGGGACGAGGCTCTGGCGCAGGACGCCGTGCAGGACGCGTTCCTCGCGGTCTGGCGCTCGTCCGACCGCTTCCTCGCGGAGCGCGCGAAGGCGAGCACCTGGATCCTGACGCTGGTGCACCGCCGCGCGGTCGACCTCGTCCGGCGGGAGGATCGCCGGCGCGCCGATCCGCTCGAGAGCGCGCCTGAGCCGCCCGCACCGACGACCGTCGAGGACGAGGCCACCCTCGGCTTCCAGCGCCGCGTCGTGCAGGAGGCATTGCGGCGCCTGCCCCCGGAGCAGCGTGAGGCGCTCGAGCTCGGCTACTACGGCGGACTGACGCAAAGCGAGCTCGCCGAGCGCCTCGACCAACCGCTCGGCACGATCAAGAGCCGCATGTTCACGGGGCTCAACCGCTTACGTGACCTGCTCGCCCAGGCCGGCCTCGAAGAGTCGCTCCGGGCCTAACCAGTAGCATCCGATGCCCCATGGCTGCGGTCGGCCTGAAAGGGCGCCATTTCACTCGCGTCGCCGACTGGAGCGGCGAGGAGCTCCTGTCGGCGCTCGACCTCGCCGACGACCTCAAGGAGCGCCAGGCCCGGCGGGAGGAGCACCACCTCCTTCCCGGCCGCACGCTCGGGATGATCTTCCAGAAGCCCTCGACTCGAACGCGCGTCTCGTTCGAGGTCGGCATCTACCAGCTCGGAGGGGCCGGGCTCTACCTGGCGGCCTCCGACCTCCAGCTCGGCCGGGGCGAGACGCTTCGGGACACCGCCACCGTCCTCTCGCGCTACCTCGACGGCCTGATGATCCGCACCTTCGCCCAGGACGACGTCGAGGAACTGGCGCGCCACGCGACGATCCCGGTGATCAACGGGTTGACCGACAGCGCGCACCCGTGCCAGGCCCTCGCCGACGTGATGACGATCCGCGAGCGGCTGGGCCGGCTCGAGGGTGTTCGCATCGCCTACCTCGGCGACGGCAACAACGTCTGCGCGTCGCTCATGGTGGCGGCCGCGAAGCTCGGGATGGAGTTCGTCGCGGCCACGCCGGAGGGCTACGAGCCCGACCCGAGAGTGGTCGAGATCGCGCGCGAGGCCGGCGGCGCCGTCGAGCTCAGCGACGACCCGCGTGAGGCGGCGCAGGGCGCCGATGTCCTCTACACCGACGTGTGGACGAGCATGGGCCAGGAGGAGGAGAAGGAGCGCAGGCTGCGAGACCTGGCCGGGTTCGGGATCGACGATGAGCTGGTCGGCCTGGCCGGCGACGAGGCGATCGTGCTCCACTGCCTCCCCGCCCACTACGGCGAGGAGATCACCGAGGACGTCCTCTACGGCAGACAGTCCGCCGTCTGGGACCAGGCCGAGAACCGCCTGCATGCGCAGAAGGCGCTGATGGCGCTCGTCATCCCTTAGCGTCGGGGCGCAGTGCTCCCGATCAAGGACAACGTCCCGACGCGGACGTTCCCCGTCGTCACGGTCACGCTGATCGCTGTCAACGTCCTCGTCTGGATCTGGGAGGTGGCCGGCACTTCGGTCGACGCCGACATCTTCCACTACGGCTACTACCCGTGCTCCTTGGACGGCCCCTGCGTCCAGCCGGCGGTCCTCGTGCACCACGTGCCCTGGTACGAGGGGGTGTTCACGTCGATGTTCATGCACGCCAGCTGGATCCACATCGGCGGGAACATGCTCTTCCTCTGGATCTTCGGCAACAACGTCGAGGATGCCTTCGGGCACGTTCGCTTCCTGTTCTGGTACCTCGCGGCCGGGCTGGCAGCCGCCGCCACACAGACGGTCGTGACGCTGGCCTTCGCGGCGCCCGCGGGCGCGAGCATCCCAAACGTCGGCGCCTCGGGAGCGATCGCCGGAGTGCTGGGCGCTTATCTCGTGCTCCTGCCGGGAGCCAGCGTCCTGACGGCCTTCATCATCGTCGTCATCGTCTTCCTGCGCGAGATCCCGGCCGTGCTCTTCCTCGGCCTCTGGTTCCTGTTCCAGCTCTGGGAAGGCAGCTTCTCGATCCTCCAGCCACAGGCGGGCGGCGGGGTGGCCTTCTTCGCGCACATCGGCGGCTTCCTCTTCGGGGTGGCCACTGTGCGGCTGATGGTTACGCGACGGCCACCATCTCCTGCATGGTGAGCTTCGAGGAGCATGTCCAGCGCGCGCTCGACTCGGTCCCGGGGGAGCTCGCAGACGGGTTGCGCAACTTCGCGATCGTGATCGAGGACGAGAATCCGCAGGAGCCCGACCTTTACGGCCTCTTCGACGAGCCGGAACTCCTACCGGCGAAGGTCACCGTGTACCGGGTGCCGCTGGAGGCGGATTTCCCGGACCCCGAAGAGCTCGAGCGCGAGATCCGCGTCACCGTCCTGCACGAGCTGGCGCACTACTTCGGGATCGACGAGGATCGCCTCGAAGAGCTCGGATACGGATGAGCTCGGCGGTGCTGACAGGAATCGCAGTCGCGGCCGCGGTAGCGGGCGCAATCGTGCTGGTGCTCTACTTCATCGGCCCCTGGGAGTAGGAATGCTGCCGACCGGTGATTCGTTTTAAAGGGCATGAGAACACTCGATGAAATACGAGCCGAGATCGACCTGGCCACCGAGCGGCGGGCCGAGCTCTGGCACTCACTTTCAGAAGGTCACGACGCTGCGCTCTCGGCCGAGCTCCACGAGCTCGAGGAGCGCATCGCGGCGCTCTGGGACGAGCACCGGACGCTGCGCGCACACGCGCGCTTCGGCGATCGCGACGAGATCATCAAGCGGGCCCGCCACGAAGAGCGGCTGGCCCGGGCTGCGTAACACTCTCCGCCGAAAAGGGCCGGCGGCGCTCGGCCGCCGGCCCTCCGGCGTGTTGCTCGCCTACACTTTGGATCACCCGGGGCGTTAGCTCAGCTGGGAGAGCGCCGGCTTTGCAAGCCGGAGGTCACCGGTTCGATCCCGGTACGCTCCATCGCCTAACCATGAGGAAACGGCCTGTCTCCGGGCCGCTCCTCGATCCGTCTTGTCAGCGTCTTGTCATCAGCCCGTCAGCCCGAAGCGGTAGCGTCGGCGCGCTCGGCGTAAGCCACACGCTCGAACGGCCATTCGTCCGCGAGCCAGGCTGTCACGGCCCGCCACAGCTGCACGTCGAGCTCGGGCCGGCTCGCCCGCACCCATGAGCGCACACGCGCATCGCGCTGCTCGCTGTCGTCGGGATAGATGTACACGCAGCCGATCACGTCGCCGGTCGCTGGATCGAGGACGGTGTAGGTAAAGCCCGTCCTGTTCTCGAAGTCGTCGGCGTGCGCTTGCAGGTCGCGCAGGTTGTCCGCCAGGCTGCGGTCGTCGGGCCATGAGCTCGTCTCCCAGCCGGGCGTCATGTGGATGTGCTCCACCGACGACGACCACGCCTCGTAGTCGGAGTCGTTGTGTTGCGGCCCGAGTGGTTCGAGCCTGAATTGCTCCGTCGCGAGAGCGAGCGGGACGACGAATCCGGACGGGACGAACGGCCCCTCCACCACGCCCACATCTTCGTCGATCCAGCCGCCAGGTATGAGAAGAACCAGAACTGGGACGCGGCGTCCGTATCCAACCCGCTAACGTCCGGCTGTCCGAGCTGCGCGACCAGGGGGAGGCCAATGACGACACTCGAGAACCGCCCGAACACTGCACTTCTCGTGATCGACGTCCAGAACGGCGTCGTGGGCGACGCGTACGAGCGGGACACCGTCGTCGAGAACGTCGGCACCGTCGTCGAGAAGGCTCGCGCGGCGAAGGTTCCGGTCGTCTGGGTGCAGCACTCGAGCGACAACCTCACGCAGGGAAGTGAGCAATGGAAGATTGTGCCGGAGTTGAGCCCGGACGAGAGCGAGCCGCTCGTCCAGAAGCGGTATCCGGACTCGTTCGAGGAGTCGACGCTCGAGTCCCTCCTCGACGAGCTCACCGTCGGGCGCCTCGTCGTCGTTGGCGCGCAGACGGACGAATGCGTCCGCTCGACGCTGCACGGCGCACTTGTTCGCGGCTATGACGCGACGCTCGTCAGCGATGCGCACACGACCGAGGATCTCTCGCCCTGGGGCGCCCCGCCGCCGGAGCTCGTCATCGCGCACACGAATCTCTACTGGGGCAACCATGAGGCCCCGGGTCGGACAGCCGGCACGGTCGAAGCGAAAGACGTCGACTTCGCAGCGTCCTGACGACGCCGCGATGGCGGCGATCGTCGACGTCGCGCCCCGACTCTGGATCTGGCGCGTCGATCATCTCGACTGGGGTCAGCGGGCGCAGCCGGGCTGGCGCACAGCCTTGCGCCGACGACCGAAGGTTGCGTAGCGGACGCCTGGGCCAGCGTTCCGTAATGACGCCATAGGATTGCGCCGTGCCGTTCACGCTCAGCAACATCAAGGAGGATCTGGAGGACATCGGCCCTAGGTTCGACGGCGCGCCGGACCTGGAGTTCCGCGCGGCGACCAAGGCGCTCGAGCTCGAGAAATCCGCCCTGAGCTACCAGCGCGTCCCGCCCGGCTATCGCTTTCCGTACGGCCACACGCACATGAAGCAAGAGGAGGTGTACGTGGTCGCTGCGCGGGAGCGGGCGGATGAAGGTCGACGACGAGATCGTCGAGCTCAAAGAATGGGACGCGGTGCGCGTCCCGCCCGGCACGTGGCGAGGCTACGAGGCCGGGCCAGACGGCCTCGAGATCCTCGTCATCGGCTCGCCCAACCTCGGCGAGGATCCGCGCGAAGACGTCGATGGCCAGCGCGACTGGTGGGCTGACTAGCCGAGTTGTCCGGAGCGTTTGGTCGCGCGAGTGGCGCAGACATCGAAGCCGTGACCTCGACTGGGCAGCGTGCGGGAATGCACAAGCCGACGCTCGTCAGCGCTTCCAGCGGCCGCCGAAGAACGTTGCGCGAACCACGCACCTCTTGTCCGCTACCGGCGTGACGATGAGCGTCCGCCCGGTCAAGTGCCAGCTGTAGACCCCTTCGAAGGAGCAGACGGGGACGCTCCCGAGCGTCAGACGACCACCGTTCGGCCTGAAGGTCGTCGTGAAATCCTCCGTACAAGCGCTGCACCCCGGTCGATAGTCGCCCGGCCGGTAGATGGTGACGACCCCGGCCTTCTTGACCAGGAATGTGTAGACGCCCACCTCTCGGGTCACCCCCGCGCGCTTCCATTGAGCTTTGGTCATTGTCTTGTGCCAGACGCCGAGCAACTTCACCGGCACGTGCCCTGTTCGGGTCGTCGCTGCGCCACCCGTTGCCGCCGGCCAGGTCAACGCCAACGCGAATGCCGCCGCCAACGGCCATTGCGTGCACCTGCGCCTGCGCCCAAGCACGAGATCTCCTCTGGGTGACACCTACCAGGCGGCCTTCGGCCACCTGGGGCTCCGACTGGGACTCTACGCCGGTTTGCGCTCGACACAAGCAGGCGGATACACCAGGGCGCTCCCCCTGGGCCAGCGTGCGCGAATGTCACCAGAGCGGGATCGCCCGTCATTCCGCGAGGGCGCGGACCAGACGAGGGAGCTCCGACGTGACGCGCGTCCGCGTACACCTGGCCGAAGTCGACGTCGCCCTCCATCGCGTATTCGCGGCAGCTTCATACCGGGTAGGCAGATGACGTTCTAACGGCACCGGCCGCGGTGATCACGCACGGCCCGTCGCCGGCGCCCAGGAAGAGTGCTCGGTTCCGGGGGACTGTGGAAGAAGTCCCACGGCCGAAGGAGCCGCTCCTCACCCTCGACGAGCAGCCTGTGCTCCCCGGAAAGCACGAGGAACGCCCTGCGGATTCTCAGAGTAGAGGACGTCGGTGAGAGGGGGTACATGTCGCTTCCACGGATGGACAACGTCGGCATCGTCGTCGATGACCTCGCAACGACGATCGAGTTCTTGCGCGAGCTCGGCCTCGAGCTCGAAGGGCAAGCCACGATCGAAGGAGAATGGGCAGGGCGCGTCACCGGGCTGGGCGACCAGCGCGTCGAGATCGCGATGATGCGCACGCCTGACGGCCACGGCCGGATCGAGATCTCGCGTTTTCTGACGCCGCCTGCTGTCGCCGATCACCGCAACGCCCCGGTGAACGCTCTCGGCTACCTACGCGTCATGTTCGCCGTGGACGACATCGACGAGGCACTCAGCCCGGCTCGGCGAGCGCGGCGCGCAGCTGGTCGGCGAAGTGGTCCAGTACGAAGACGTGTATCGGCTCTGCTACATCCGAGGGCCCGAAGGACTTCTCATCGGGCTCGCTCAAGATCTCGGCTGAGCAATCGCAACCTCGGCCTGGGCGAGCGTGCTTAACGCTCGATGCCCCGCGCGAGCCGGCAGGATGTCACCCGGCGAGGATCTGCCCTAGCCGGGCAGGGCCCCGGCAACGCCCTCCAGTGTGCTGCGGACGTTGTCTGACAGGAGCGTGATCGCTCCCACTACAGCGATAACGATCACGGCCAGGATCACGCCGTATTCCGCCATCGTCTGCCCCTCTTGACGCCCGCGCAGCGAACGCGCAGCGACCTGCATGAACGTAACGAGCCCCATCATCTGATTACCCCTCCCATGACTCTCGGCGCGGCGGGACCCCACCCGCCTACTCGCCTCAGTGCTCGCGTTATCCCTCCGAGTAGCCGCCGTGTCCATCCCTCGTGCTGGTGTTTCTTGCCGTCGCAGGAAGAGCGTGCAAAGACACGTCACGGCTAGCACAGCCGCCGCCTGTCCTGGTTTCTGGACGTTTGGGGGGCGCACTCGAGTTGCAGATCGCACATATCGCGTTGGGGTGGTCGGTACTGCGGTGCTGACCGCCCCGTCAGGATGGCGGAGCCATCGAGCTACGCCAGATGAAGCAAGCGCTAAGCCCGTCCGGTGGTTCTGCCGACAATAGGCACAGGGCCGAGGCACCGGCACCTCTCCCTCCGCTGGGGGCGTCGGCTGGCCGCAGAGCCTAGGCGCCCTGCCTCGGCCCCTCCCCCTCGTGAACGACCACAAGGGCCGGGGCGCGGGACGCACCCGCCCTCGGGCCCGGTCAGTACGGCCTTGACATTCCGTAGAGATTCTGAGATGTAGGAACCTCGATTCGTTCGACGAGGGGATCCAGATGACGAATGACCGGCGCAAGCTTGTGCTTGCACTCGTGTTCGTGGGCGTCTGCGTGGCGCTCGCTGTGACGCTCGGGCGAAGCTCGAGCACGGGCTCGGCGACGAAGGCCGGGCTCTCGACCAAGAACGCCTCGGCGATCGGCCGCATTCGCGAGAGTCAGCGCGAAGCGCAGATCGCCCAAGGGACGACCATCGATCCGGACAGCCCAGCGGCGGAGGACCTCGCGGCGAGGGCATACCCGGGCACCGAGGTCACGCTCGGCGAGCGGCAGGCGGCGATCGCCGCCGGCGCGAAGGTCGCCAAGCGTGGCCCGAAGCATCCGTTCAAGTGGGAGTCGCTCGGCCCGACGACGCTGAACGTCGACCGGCTTGGAACGCAGACCTACCAGCGCGGCACACAGTGGTCCGGCCGCGTCACGGCTCTCGCCGTCGACCCGAAGTGCAACGCGAAGAAGTGCGCGCTGTACGTCGCGGCCGCAGGCGGCGGCGTCTGGCGGTCGAAGGACGCGCTCGCCAACAAGCCGAAGTGGACGTTCATCACCGGCGACATCCCGACGAGCGCAATCGGGTCGATCACCGTCGACCCGACGGATCCGAGCGGGAACACGATCTACGTCGGCACCGGTGAGGCCAACTCGAGCGGCGACAGCGAGGCCGGCCTCGGCCTCTACCGCAGCACGGACGGCGGGGACAGCTGGTCGCTGGTCGGCCCCGGTCCCACCGGTTCGGCTGCCGTCGCCGGCAACCGTTCGATCGGCGGCGTAGCGATCGATCCGAACAACGCCAACCACATCCTGATCGCCACCCGCTCGGGCACGCGTGGCGTCGCCTCGAACGGCGGCGCGGTCACCGCGCCAGGCCCGGCGACCGGCGTCTACGAGTCGACCGACGGCGGGGCGACGTTCACCCTCACCCGCAGCGGGACGGCCTTCGAGGTCAAGTTCGACCCGAGTCACGCCGGGGTCGCGTATGCGGCACTCGGCACCGTCGGCCTGATCCGCTCGACGACCGGCGGCACGACCTGGGAGACGATCTTCTCGGGCACCCGCGGGCGCTACTCGTTCTCGCCCGTCACCCTCGGGAACGGGAACACCCGCGTCTACCTGTCCGATGCGAATGCCGGTTCGACCGGCAGCCAGGCGTACCGCGTCGACGACGCGGGCCAGCCCGCGGCGACGCTGACCGCGTCGAGCAACGCTGCCTGGACGCGGCTGTCGAACCCCGTCGACGGGACTCCGGGCTACGCAAGCTACGGCTACTGCGACGGACAGTGCACCTACGACATGGCCATCGCGTCTCCCGCGAGCCAGCCGAACATGGTCGTGCTCTCGGGCCTGATGAACTACAACGAGCTCCCGCCGTACGCACCTCCGGGCGGGCAGCGCTCCGAGGGCCGCTCGGTCCTGCTCTCGACCGACGCAGGGGCGACGTGGACCGACCAGACGGGCGATGCGCAGAGCCCCGGTGAGTCGCAGCATCCGGATCAGCACGCGATCGCCTTCGTGCCGAGCGACCCGGATCAGATGTTCCTCGGCTCCGACGGCGGAGTCATCCGGACGAACGGCACGTACACCGACATCTCCAGCCAGTGCGACACGCGCGGGTTGAGCGGTGTCTTCCTGTCCGACTGCCACGCGTGGCTCAGCCGCGTTCCGACGAGGCTCGAGCCGATCAACTCGGGGCTCGGGACGCTGCAGATGTTCAGCATCGCGGTCAGCCACCAGGACAAGAACCTCGCCATCACGGGCACCCAGGACAACGGGTCGCTCAACTTCTCCGGCTCGGACAAGTGGCTGCTCGGCGTCACGGGCGACGGCGGCGACGCGGGCTTCGACGCCGCCAACGACAACACGTCGTTCCACACCTACTACACGGGCTGGCTCGACGTGAACTTCCGCGGCGACGACCCGAAGACGTGGCTCTGGGTGGGCGACCAGTTCTTCCCGGGCCCGCCCGCGGGCGAGTCCATTCGGATGTACCCGCCGACGATCGCCGACCCGGTGACGCCGGGAACGATCTTCGAGGGTGCCTCGCACGTCTGGCGCACGCAGGATTGGGGCGGCGACCAGGCGTTCCTGGAGGCGCACTGCAATACGACGAACCAGTTCGGGACGAGCGACCAGCTCTTCACGGGCAACTGCGGTGACTTCCAGCCGATCGGGCCCTCGCTGACTGCCGCGTCGCTCGGAACCCGGTCCGGCGGCAACATGGCCGCCCTCGACCGCGGCACCGACAGCGGCACGCTCTGGGCGGCGACCTCGAACGGCCGGGTCTTCGTCTCGAAGAACGCCGACGGCCCAGCCGCGGCGGTCACGTTCTCGCGCATCGACACGGCGGCGCAGCCGACGCGGTTCCCGTCGTCGGTCAGCGTCGACGAGTCGAACCCGAACCACGCGATCGTCACGTACTCGGGTTACGGCACGAGCACTCCCGGCATCCCGGGTCACGTCTACGACGTCGTGTTCGACCCGGTCGCCGGAACCGCGACCTGGACCGACATCTCCTACGACCTCGGCGACCAGCCGATCCTGGACAGCGCGTTCGACTCCACCACCGGCGACACGTACGTGTCGACCGACTTCGGAGTGAACCGCCTCGTGAGCGGGACGACGACCTGGATCCCGGCGGCGGACGGCCTGCCGACCGTCACGGTCTCGGGGCTCCGCCTCACGTACGCGAAGAGCGGAACGCGAACCCTCTACGCGGCCACGCACGGCCGCGGCGCCTACCGGCTCAAGCTCCGGTAGGAGCAAACAGTGTTGCCGCCGCCGTGCCTCGTGCGCGGCGGCGGCAGCCGCTTAACGGTGCCGGTAGACGATCCGGCCGCGGCTGAGGTCGTACGGCGACAGCTCGATGTTGATCTTGTCGCCCGGCAGGATCTTGATCCGGTAGCGGCGCATCTTGCCGGCCGTGTAGCCCAGCGTCTCCTGCCCGTTCTCGAGGAGGACTTTGTACATCCCGCTACGGAATGCCTCGACTACCTCGCCCTCCATCTCGATCTTGTCTTCCTTGGCTATGAGTCCCTCCTCTCTCTAAGGCTCCTGTGCTGCGGCCCCGACTCGCGAGGCCGCAGCACAAAGGTAGCGCGGGAGCCTCAGCCCCCGACGACGGACACGTTCGTCGCCTCGGGGCCTTTCTCGCCCTCGCGCGGCTCGAACTCGACCTTGTCGTTCTCGGCGAGGCTCTTGAAGCCTTCGCCCGAGATGTTGCTGTGATGGACGAACAGGTCCTTCCCGCCGTCCTCCGGCGTGATGAACCCGTAACCCTTCGCATCGTTGAACCACTTAACAGTTCCGGTTGCCATATTTCCACCTCCTCTTACCACTGACGAACGGTAGGGAGGCGCAAAGACCACCGGTACTCGTTCTTGATTGATGGCGCATTGTAGACCCTCGGTACACTCGCGGCATGAGCCTGTTGCAAACGCTACGAAACTGGTTCAAAGCGAAGCCGGCTGACGCCGAGGCAGTCGCCGAGGCCAAGCGGCTCGAGGAGGACAAGATCACCGTGCGGCTCTCCCAGACCGGCCGCCAGCCGTATGCCGGGATCCCGCCGACGCCCGACGTGCTCGATCCAGAGCGCGAGCACCGCTAGCGCACTTTGAGGGCGCGGTAGGCGGGCTGGTAGCCGGCCTTCGTCGCGCTGAACACGAGCTTGCCGCGCTTCTTCGGCTTGACCTTGAAGGTCACGCGGCCGACCGCGTTGGTGCGCTTCGAGACCTTGACACCGGGTCCCGTGACCCTGACCAGGACGCTCTTGAGCAAGCGGTTGGCGCCGTCGACGACACGGACGTTGATGGTCGCCCTGCGCTTGTGCCGAGCGAGGCCCGAGACGGTGAGGCGCAGCTGGGGCTGGAGCCGGATCTGCTGGATCTGCGTCCAGTCGCCCTGGTTCCGATCCTCGTCGACCGCGGCCACGCGCCAGTAGAGCGTCCCGCCGCGCGTATAGCTGGTCGAGGTCATCAGCGGCGCGTAGCTCGTGTTGTCCGTCGACACGTTCTCGACGACTCGACTGAAGTCGGGACTCGAGGCGATCTGCACCTTGTACTCCTTCACGCCGATCCGCGGGTTCCAGCTCAGGAGCACGTGATCGAGGTTGCTGTCCGTCTTCGCGCCACCAGGCTCGCCGATCGTGCGCGTGAAGGACTGCGTCGCCGAATACGGGCCCGACACCTCGCCGCTCGTCTGCTTCGGGAAGTTCGCGCGGACACGCCAGTGGAAGACACCCGTGCCGGTCATCTTCAGGAACGAGGTCACCGGCGTCCGGAAGCCGTCGAAGTCCTTGTGCGTGCCGTCGGGGGAGTCGACCGAGATGTCGTACGACGAAGCGCCCTGGATCGGGCTCCAGGCCCAGACCGGGAGCATGTCACCCGCGGTCGGGTTCGCGCCGCTCGGCGCCGGCGTGGCCAGCTTCTTCTGGAAGGTCCCGGTCGCCGACCACGTCAGGCCCGTGAGGTTCTCGTCGTCGGCGCGGACGCGCCAGTAGAGCACCGTGTCCGCCGGGTAGGTCGTGTTGCTCGAGTAGGAGGTCGCGTCGGTGACGACGTCGTCGAGTGGATCGCCGAAGCTCGGGTCGGCCGACACCTGGATCCGGTAGCGCCGTGCGCCGAGCGTCGGCGTCCAGCTGAAGGTCGGCTGGTCGTAGAAGACCTGGACGCTGTTCGGTGAGATCAGGCTGGGAGGCGTCGACTGCTTCTGGAAGGAGCCCTTGGCGGAGTTCGGTAGGTCGATCGGGAGCGCGGCGGTTCCGTCCGCGTTACTCGACGGCAGAACCGCCCAGTAGAAGGTGGTCGTCTCGTCGCTGTAGGTCGTCGGCTCGAGGCTGTTGCGCGGCGCGTAGGCCGGGATTCGCGTGAACCCCTCGTCGATGACGTTGCTGAAGTTCGCGTCCTTGGCGACCACGACGAAGTAGCTGTTCGCGCCCGAGAGTGCCTTCCAGGTGAAGAGCGGCGTGCGTCCCGTGGTCGTGCCCACGACGGGTGCCAGGTAGTCGGGGGCGCAGGGGTAGCCGAAGGCGCACGGCGCAGACGCCGTAGGATCGGTCGGGTCCGGGTAGTCCGTCCAGGTGAAGGCCGGGCCGACCGGCCCGGTCGAGTCCGTGTTCCCGTTCTGGAGGTAGGTGTAGTCGCCCCAGACCTCCTGATTGCTGGCGGCCCGGTCGCTCCGAGCGCGAACCCGGAAGCAGTAGGTGTCGGGGAGGAGCTTCGAGAGCCCGCTGTCCTGCGCGAGCGTTCCCTGCCAGATGACGGGGTTGACACCGGCCGCGGGCGAGCCGAGCGGCGACCACTCCGGCACCGACGTCTTCTTGACGTGGCTCGTGTCAGTCCAGTCGCACGCCGAGCCGACATATGGGACGACCTGGACCTCGTAACTGGCTGCGCTCGGAACCGGATCCCAGCGGACGACGGGGACCTCGGTCTGGTAGCCGGCGGTCACGCCGTCGATATCCGTTCCCGGGTCGGCGAGGTTGTCGCGCACCCGCACGTTCTTGATGCTGGTGCCCGTTACGGGGCCGGCCGGCGCGACCTTGTCGAAGGTCTTGGTGAATGACTGCCCCTGGTTCCAGACGCCGGCGTTGCCGTCCGGGTCGAGCGCGCGGACGCGCCAGTAGTAGACGTTGTCCTTGAAGACCTGCGTGGGCGAGAGCGAGGTGGCGATGCTCGTTCCGGTGCAGCAGACCTTCGAGCCGGGCGCGAAGTCGGAGGACGAGTTGATCTCGACCTCGTAGCGGGCCGCACCCGGGAACCGGGTCCCAGGAGAAGCGCGGATCGTAGGCCTCCGGCGCAGCGTTCAGATCCTCGAGATGAGTCGCGGTCGCGGAAGGCCACAGCCAGTTGAACGAGGCGACCGGCGTACCGACACCGCGGTTGCCCTCGGCGTCGACCGGCACGACGCTCCAGTAGTAGGAGCCGGGTGACAGCGCCGAGGTGATCGCGGCGGAGTTGGCGGCGACGTTCGGCGGGCCCTTCGGGTCGTCCTGGTTGGCGTAGTGCAGGACGAGCGAGCCGAGCGTCGGGTCGCTCGCGACCGAGACCAGGTAGTGGGCAGCCCCGGCGACGCCCGCCCAGTTGAGCACGACCGGGTTGGCCGGGAAGCTCAGCGCCGCGCCCGAGCTCGGGCTCTGGAGCGCCGGCTGCAGGTTCCACTGCTTGCGGAACGCGCGCGGCTGCGTCCAGGCCGAGATCTCCCCCGCGGCGTTCGTCGCGCGCACCCGCCAGTAGTACGTCCCGTTCGGGATCGTCTTGACGAGCGTCGCGCGCGTGTTGCGAGTGAAGAAGTTGTCCTTGCCCGCGCCGAGGACCGGCGAGTTCATGCCGGCGTCGGCGCTGATCTGGAACTGGTACTTGTCCGCGCCCTTGACGGCCGTCCAGGACATGGCCGGGAGGAACTGGACTACTGCACCGTCGGCGGGCGAGACCTGCACCGGGCGGATCACCGCGGCCCGAGCCGGGCCCGCTGTGAGGAAGGTGATTGCCGCGAAGGCGGCTGCGAGGAATCGGCGGTCTGAGGGCATGGTGTCCGGTAAGAAGAGCCCGGCCGCTGAGCTCCGATGAGCGCTTTATGTCTCGTAAGCACCATCGGGGCCGTGGGCCGATCGGTCATCCCTCAGTTGGGGGGCTTTTGCCCTCACGGGCCAGCAATTTTCGAACTCCGCGCTGTCTCTGCGCGTTTGCAGCCTCGGCTTCACGTTCCTCTGCCTCGCGCAAGGCTGCCTCGAGCGCGGCGAGCCGCTCCTCGAGCTCCTCCGTCCGCTCGCTCATCTCGGCGTGCTCTCGCTCGAGCCGCCGGGCCTCGCCTCGCGCATGGCGTGCGTCCGCGTTGGCCTCCTCGGCGCGACGAGCCGAGGCCGCCTCGACTCGAACAAGACGCGCGAGCTCTCGCAGAGGCGCGTCGACCGGATCCCGCCGCTCCGCGAGGGAGTCGAAAACGCTCATCAGCTCGTGGGCGTGGGCCCTGGCGCTGTGCCCGAGCGCCAGCTCGCGGTTGGCGGCTCCCATCGCAGGGTCGTAGGCGTCGAGGTCGCGGCGCAGCCGCTCGAAGTCGGTCGCCGCCGACTCCGCGCGGCCGGAGAAGCCGTCGGCCTCGAGGAGCTCGTAGCGCTCGGGGGTTACCCAGCCGTCGCCGCCGTCCTCGCCGTACACGTACGCGGCGCGCCCCGTGGCCATCGCTTCCAGGATCTGCTCCCCGCGGCCGATCGCGAGATCCCCGTCGTCTGCGGACTCGATCCCCGCATCGGCGCACGCGCGCTCCACGATCCCGCGCCGGTAGTCGGAGAGGTGCTCGGTGTGCAGGACGGCGGTTCGCGGCCGATCGCTGAGCGGGCCCCGAGGCGCACGAGCCTCGGTGTCCACGGGCCGACGGAGGCGGACGATCTCGTGCACCAGGGCCGCGGCTCGTGCCCGCTCGCGCCCTCGCTCGTCGAAGACCACGACTCTCGCGATCACGGCCGGCAGCTGTGGAGGCAGCCAGAGCTCCGCGCGGTCGTCGTGCAGCGCGAAGACCTGCGGCGTGAGCGGATAGAGATCGGCCAGCAGCAGGGCGGCGAACGCGTCCTGCGCGTAGACCACATCAGGCGCGAGCGGCAGGCCGTGACCGGCGCGCACGACCCGAAGACCCTCCGCCTCCCGGTCTCCCTCGTCGGCGGAGAAGACGGTCACCTCGTGGCCGAGCCGCTCGAGGTGCTCGGACACGGTCGTCAGATAGGCACGGGCCTCCGACAGCCCCTGCGTGCCGAGGAGGATCTCCATCCGGGTCCGATTATCGCGTTCCGACCGACATGCGCAGCAGGCGCGGCAGGGCGGCGCCCGCCCGGGCGGGGAGCGACGGGCGACGCCCTTCCTCCTCCGCCTCCTCGCAGGCCATGATCGAAGCGCGGACGAGGCCGCCGCCCAGACGTCTGAGGGGCTCGGGCGGGAGCTTCGGCACGCGGCGCGTCACGAGCGGGAGGCGGGTGAGCTCGTCGTCGACGCCTTGCGCGAGACGCGCCAGGATCTGGCCGCCGAGCCAGCTCGGGCCCACGCCGTGGCCGGAGTAACCGGCGCCGTAGTGGATCCGCGTCCCGGGGACCGTGCCGAAGAACGGGAGGTGGTCGGAGGAGACGTCGATCGGCCCGCCCCAGGAGTGCGTGACGCGGGCGTCCGCGAGATCCGGCAGGAGCCGGCGTAGGCCGCGTTCCGCCCGCGCGCCGGTGGCCGCGTCCTTGGTGAAGCGCGAGTCGAGCCGCCCGCCGTAGCCGATCGGCCCGGAACCGCTTCCCATCAACACGCGCCCGTCGTTCGTCGTCCGGAAGTAGTGGAGGAACATCCGACCGTCGAAGACCGCCTCGCCCCCGGTCCAGCCGATCTGCTCCAGAAGCTCCGGCACCGGCTCGGTCAGGACGACGTAACTGCCGAACACGGTCAGGCGGCGGCTGAGCGGCTTCCAGCCCGCCGCGGCCGCGTTCGTGGCGACGACGACATCCCTGGCGCGGACGCGACCGCGCGCCGTCTCGACCCGGCCGTCGTCGATCGTCGTCACCCGCGAGTGTTCGTGCACTGGAGCACAAGCGAGGACGGCCCGGCGCAGCGCTCGCACCAGGCGGGCCGGTTGCACCGTCGCGCCGTCGCGCATGAACGCGCCCTTGCGGAAGCGCGGCGACCGGATTCGCTCGGCCAGGGCTTCTCCTTCGAGCAGAACGGCCTCGTCGGGCACGCCGAACTCACGGGCGGCCTCGACCTCCCCCTCGACCGCGGCGTCCTGCGCCGGTGCGGCCGACACCCGCAGCATGCCGCCCTCGCGCAGCCAGACCTCCGCCTCATGGCGCTCGCAGAAGTCGCGAATCCCCGGGATGATGCGATCCCCGGCCCGCGTGACCGCGAGCGCGCCCTCCTCGCCGAAGCGCTCGTGCAACCGGGGCAGGTGGCTCCAGTAGCCGTGGACGAAGCCGCCGTTTCGCCCGCTCGGCCCCAGGCCGCACTCCTCGGCCTCGAGCACGACCACGGCCAGATCCGGATCGCGCTCCTTGAGCGTCAGCGCGGTCCACAGACCCGTGTAGCCGCCGCCGACGATCGCGACGTCGGCCTCGAGCTCGCCCTCGAGCGGCGGTGCCGGCTCGGCCGCCTCGCCCTCCGCGGCGAGCGCCTCCTCGATCCACCACGGCGTCGCCTCGCCGGGAGGAACGCTGGGTCTCAGATTCGTTCCCAGGCCTCGGTCAGCACCTCGCCGAGGATCCCGACGATCTTGTCGAACTCGTCCTGACCCGCGACCAGCGGTGGCGAGATCTGGATGACGGGGTCGCCCCGGTCATCCGCTCGGCAGATGAGGCCGGCGTCGAACATCCGCGGCGTGAGGAATCCCCGCAGCAGGCGCTCGCACTCCTCGTCCGAGAACGTGGCGCGGGTCTCCTTGTCCTTCACGAGCTCGAGCGCGTAGAAGAAGCCCGTCCCGCGGAGATCGCCGACGATCGGGAGCTCGAGCAGCTGCGCGAGCGTGTCGCGGACGTCGCCCTGCTCCGCCGCCACGCGCTCGACGATCCGCTCGCGTTTCATGATCTCGAGGTTCTTGAGCGCGATCGCCGCCTGAACCGGATGCCCGCCAAAGGTGATGCCGTGCGTGTACATCCGCGAGCTGGCGAGGAACGGCTCCATCACCCGGTCGGTCGCGACGACCGCGCCGATGGAGGCGTAGGCAGACGAGAGACCCTTCGCGCACGTGACCAGGTCGGGACGGATGTCGTAGCGCTCGGAGGCGAACCAGGCGCCAACGCGACCGAAGCCCGTGATCACCTCGTCCGCGCACAGCAGGATCTCGTAGCGGTCGCAGATCTCGCGCACCCCGCGCCAGTAGCCCTCCGGCGGCGTGAACGCCCCGCCGGCGTTCTGGACCGGCTCCATCATCACCATCGCGACCGTCTCTGGGCCCGCCGCCTCGATCGTCTGCTCGAGGTCATCGAGCAGGAAGCGCGTGAACTGCTCCTCGGTCTCCTCCGTCGGCCGGTGGTAGCGGTTGGTGTTCCGCACGTGCAGGACCTCGGGGACGAGCGGCTCGAACGGCGTTCGCAGCGCGGGGATCCCGTTGATCGAGAGCGCGCCCATCGTCGTGCCGTGGTACGCGACGTGGCGTGAGATCGCCTTCCAGCGCCGCTCGCCGACAGCCGTGGCCGCCTGCTCTGCGTCGAAGCCGCGAGGGGGCTCGCCCGGATGCGCAGGTATGCGCGCCACGCTCGCCCGCTGCTCGCCGCGGGCCGAGTAGTACTGGCGCGCGAGCTTCCACGCCGACTCGACGGCCTCGGAGCCGCCGGAGACGAAGAAGACGCGGTTCAGGTCGCCCGGCGCGAGCGAGGCCACCTCCGCCGCCAGCTCGATCGCGCGCGGGTGCGCGTAGGACCAGTTGGTGTAGAAGGGCAGCTCCCGCATCTGCGCTGCCGCCGCCTCCCCCACCTCGTCGCCGTACGAGTAGCCGATCTGCACGGCGAAGAGCCCCGCCAGGGCGTCGAGGTAGCGCTTCCCGTTCGCGTCCTCGAGGTAGCAGCCCTCGCCGCGCACGATGATCGGCACCTCGCCGTCGACGTAGCCGCCCATCCGCGTGAAGTGGAGCCAGAGGTGGTCGCGGGCGGCCTGCTGCAGCTGTTCCGGCGAGAGGCCGGGCGAGACGGCGGTCACGCAGCCGCCTTCTGACGCCGCATCTGGACGATCACGTTGACGAGCATCGCCGTGAGGGCGATGACGAAGATCGCCGTCCCGATCACGTTCACCTGCGGCGGCGCCCCGATGCGGGCCGCGCCCCAGACGAAGAGCGGGAACGTCACGCTCGACCCCGAGTTGAAGTACGTGACGACGAAGTCGTCGATCGAGATCGCGAAGCAGAGCAGCAGCGCGGCCAGGACGGCCGGGGCGATCAGCGGCAGCGTCACCTTGGTGAAGGTCGTCCACTCGTTGGCGCCGAGGTCCATCGCGGCCTCCTCGAGATGGCGGTCGAAGCCGACGAGGCGCGCCTTCACGGTCACCACTGCGAAGCTGATGCAGAACATGATGTGCGCGATCAGGATCGTCTGGAAGCCGAAGGTGACGAAGCTGAGGTTGAGGAACAGCGTCAGCAGCGAGGCGCCCAGGACGATCTCCGGCGTCGAGAGCGGGAGGAAGATGAGGATGTTCGTCGTCGCCCGGCCGCGGAAGCCGTAGCGGACGAGCGCGAGCGCGATCAGCGTGCCGAGCGCGGTTGCCACGACGCTCGCCAGCAGCGCGATCTCGAGCGAGAGGATGATCGCGCTCTCGATCCCGGGCACGCCGTTCCAGTAGCGCCAGTTGTCCCAGGTGAAGCCCTGCCAGGTGTAGTTGAACTTCCCGGTCGGGTGGTTGAACGAGAAGACGATCACGACCGCGATCGGGATGAGCAGGTAGGCGAAGAAGAGGATCGAGTAGAGCGTGAGGATGTGGTGCTTCACGAACGCCCACGCCGCGGCGAGGAAGCTTCGGCGCTCCCGCTGCGCCTCGACAGCGACTGCGCTCATACCGCCGTCCCCGTCAGCTGCTCGGTGCCGACCAGGCGGGCGTACACGAATACGAACACCAGGATCGCCGCCATCAGGATGAAGGACATCGCCGCGGCTGACGGGTATTCCGTCTGCTCCAGGAACTTCGACTGGATCACGTTCCCGATCATGTGGTTCTGCGTCGAACCGAGCAGCTGCGCGTTGATGAAGTCACCCGCCGCCGGGATGAAGGTGAGCAGCGTCCCCGCGACGACGCCCGGAAGCGAGAGCGGCAGGGTGACACGCAGGAAGGCGTGCAGCTTGCTCGCGTAGAGGTCCTCCGCCGCCTCGATCAGCCGCTCGTCGATCTGCTCGAGCGAGACGTAGAGCGGCAGCGCCATGAAGGGCAGGAAGTTGTAGGTGATCCCCGCCACGACGGCCGTGGAGGTCGCTAGGAGCCGCCCTCCCGGGCCGAGGACGTGGAGCGTCTGCAGGGTGTTCACGACGAACCCGTTGTCGGAGAGGATCGTCTCCCAGGCGAGCGTCCGGATCAGGTACGTGACGAAGAACGGCGCGACGATGAAGAGCAGGAGCAGGTTCTTCCAGCGGCCGCCTCGGAACGCGATCCAGTACGCGACCGGGTAGCTCGCCACGAGCGCGAGCAGCGTCGCGATCCCGGCGTACTCGATCGAGCGAACGAACTGGGCGCGGTAGTCGTGGATCGCGTTCCAGTAGTTGCTCCACTCCCAGGTGAAGGCGAACCCGACGTCGAAGTTGCCCGACTCGAGCGACTGGTATGCGAGGAAACCCAGAGGCACGACGAAGAACACCGCGAGGAAGAGCACGCCGGGGGCGAGCAGCAGGTAAGGCGTCGTCTCGCGATGACGGTGGAAGAAGTTCACGGGCCGCCCGTCAGCCGGAGATGAGGTTCTGCCACTGCTCCAGGTACTTCTGGTTGTTGAGCGCGGCGTTGTCGAAGATGTGGACGGTCTCGAGCGTCTTCGGGCTCGGGAAGATGAGCGGGTTGTTCGCGACGGCCGGGTTGTACGACAGCGCCCACTTCTTCGCGCCGGCCACCGCGGGGATGTAGTAGATGCCCGTGATGTTCCGCTTCGGGTCACCGGCCTCCATCAGGCCCTGCACCTTCGGGTCGTAGACGTAGTTCATGTACACCGATGCGGTGTAGACGTCGCCGCCCGTCGGGATGAGCATGTTGTCCGTCCAGAGAGCGCCACCGTCCTTCGGCACGTTCCAGTGGATGTGCTTGTTGCCGATCTGCGCGATGTCGCCCGACCACGACATCGCCGCCGCGAGGTCGCCCTTCGCGAGCGGCGGTGCGTAGTCGTTACCCGTGAACTGGCGGATCTGCTTGTTGTCGACGGCCTTCTTGATCCGGTTGAAGGCGTCGTTCCACGATTTGTCGGTCACCTTCGTCGGGTCGTCGCCGTTTGCGAGCATGACGAGCGTCATGGCGTCGCCCATCGAGTTCAGGACGGTGATCTTGCCCTTCAGCTTCGCGTTCTCGAGCAGGTCCGAGACCGAGAGCACCGGGTCGGTGAGCGTGTCGTTGTACGCGATGCCCGTCATGCCCGACTGCCACGGAAGCGTGTACTCGCGGTTCGGGTCGAAGTTCGGGTGCTGCTGGACAGCGACGAGGTTCTTGATGTTCGGGATCGCGGACTTGTCGAGCTTCTCGGCCCAGCCCTTCCTGAGCATCAGCCCGAGGTAGCGGTCGTTGTCGGTCAGCACGACGATGTCGCGGTCGATCGACTGCCCGCGTGAGAGCGGGCCCTGGATCTTCCCGAAGAACGACGCGTTGTCGTTGATGTCCTCGACGTAGTCGACGTTGACGCCGGTCTTCTTCTTGAACGTGTCCAGCGACGGGTGCGACTTCGTCTTGTTGTTGACGTCGATGTAAAGGGTCCAGTTCGAGAAGTGCAGGGTCTTCGCCAGCTGGTGCGACGAGTTTGTGGTGCCGCCGGCCGCTTTCGTCCCGCTGCTGCCGCAGGCAGCCAGGAGGCCAGGCACGGTGAGCGCGGTTCCCCCGATAGCTGCCCGCTCGAGCAGCTGACGCCTGGTGAGCTGATCGGTCATTCCGCTCCTTCCTTGGAGTCGACGACGAACGTGGAGTCTGGGCTCCACGAGATGTCGCTCGGCGCCTGGTCGCGTGCGCCGGGCTCGCTGTTCTGGACGTAGACGCTGACGTTGCCGGCCCTCGTCTCGATCACGTACTGCGTCGCGACGCCGACGTACGCGGTCTCGATGAGCCGGCCGGTGAGCTTGTTCTCCTCGCCGTGGCCGAGGCGGATCTTCTCGGGCCGCACGCCGACCGCCACCTTGCCGGTGCGCCCGTTCAGCGCACCGTTCGCGATGCGCACGTCTGTGCCGTCGTCGAGCCGTACGCTGCCCGGGCCCGTGACGGTCCCGGCGAGCAGGTTCGAGATGCCGAGGAAGCTGGCGACGAATCCCGTCTTGGGGTTCTCGTAGAGATCCGACGGCGCGCCGAGCTGCTCGATCCGGCCGGCGTTCATGATCGCGATTCCGTCCGCCATCGTCATCGCCTCCTCCTGGTCGTGCGTGACGTGCACGAAGGTGATGCCGACGTCGTGCTGGATCGCCTTCAGCTCGAGCTGCATCTGCTTGCGGAGCTTGAGGTCGAGCGCGCCGAGCGGCTCGTCGAGGAGCAGCACGCGCGGCTTGTTCACGAGCGCGCGCGCGAGGGCGACGCGCTGCTGCTGGCCGCCGGAGAGCTGGCGCGGCTTGCGCTTGTCGAGCCCCGAGAGGCCGACCAGGCGCAGGATCTCGATCACGCGGCCCTTGAGGTCCCCGCTCCGAATGCCGCGCCGCCGCAGGCCGAACGCAACGTTCTCGAAGATCGTGAGGTGCGGGAAGAGCGCGTACGACTGGAAGACCGTGTTGACGTCGCGCTTGTACGGCGGCTTCCCGGTGACCGGCTCGTCACCGAGGTAGATCGTGCCCGAGGTGGGCTCCTCGAAGCCGCCGATCATCCGCAGCGTCGTGGTCTTCCCACACCCGGAGGGGCCGAGCAGGGCGAAGAAGCTGCCGTGGTCGATCTCCAGCGAGATCCCGTCGACGGCGACGACGTCGTCGAAGGTCTTCGTCACGCGGTCGAGGCGGACGTCGACATCGACCTTCCTGGCCGGCATCTCCTCGCGCTGCTCCGTGCTCTCGACGGCCACTACTGGACTCGCACCCGCTCTCCGTCCTGGAGGCGCGCGCCCCAGTCGTAGAGCTGCTTCCAGAGCTCGAGGTAGAGGAAGCTCTCGGTCGAGACGACGCCCTCGAGCGCGCGGATCCGGTTCGTCAGGTCGAGGAGCTCCCGTCGGTCGGCGCACACGACCTCGACGAGGATGTCGAACTGGCCCGCGGTGATGACGACGTAATCGACCTCGTCCCACCTGGCGATCGCGTCCGCAACCGGCTCGGGCGCGCCCCCCGTCCGGATCCCGACCATCGCCTGGGCGTCGAAGCCGAGCCCGAGCGGGTTGGTGACGCCCGTCACCTGGAGGATGTTGTCGTCGCAGAGCCGCTGGTAACGGGCGCGGATCGTGGCCTCGGAGACGCCGACGTCTGCGGCGATCCTGCGAAACGGCTCGCGCCCGTTCTTCTGGAGCGCCTCGATCAAACGTTGGTCGACCCGGTCAAGCCGGCGTGGGCGAGAGACCGCCCCTCGCCGTTCGAGCTGATCCACGCTGCGCAATGCGAGGCGGTTGTACCACCGGGCATCGCACCGGGTCAACCGAGAACCGCCTGAGCGCGTGAATGCGAGGGCCGAAGGCATGTCCCGGGGTCAGACCCTGGGCCGTGTCCGAAACGGACGAGCCCCGAGGGGGAACCAGCGGTTCCCCCTCGCTCTTCCTAGTCGATCTTCGCCATCACGTGCTTGATCTGCGTGTAGTCCTCGAGCGAGTAGGCCGAGAGGTCCTTGCCGTAGCCCGACTGCTTGTAGCCGCCGTGCGGCATCTCCGAGACCAGCGGGATGTGGTCGTTGATCCAGACCGTCCCGAACTGGAGCTTGCGGGCGGCGTTCAGCGCCCGCCCCACGTCGCGGGTCCAGACCGAGGCGGCGAGACCGTAGTTGACGTCGTTGGCCCAGGCGATCGCCTGGTCGTCGTCCGCGAAGCGCTGCACCGTCACGACCGGCCCGAACACCTCGCGCTGGACGATCTCGTCCTCCTGGCCCACGTCCGCGACCACGGTCGGCTTGACGAAGAACCCGCGGTCGCCGTTCGTGCCGCCGCCGGTGAGCACCTTCGCGCCCTTCGCGCGGTCGAGGAACCCGAGCACGCGCTCCTGCTGCGACTTCGAGATCACCGGTCCCATCTCGATCTCGTCACCCTCGGCGGGATCGCCGACGTGGAGCGACTCGACCATCGGCACGAGCTCCTCGAGCAGCTTGTCGTAGATCTTCGGTCCCGCGACCACGCGTGAAGCCGCGGTGCAGTCCTGGCCGGAGTTCCAGTAGCCGGCGACCTTGATCCCCTCGGCCACCGCGGCCGGGTCGGCGTCGTCGAAGACGAGCACCGGCGCCTTGCCGCCGAGCTCGAGGTGCACCCGCTTGAGCGTGTCCGCGGCCGTGCGGGCGATCTCCTTGCCGGTGTTGACGTCGCCGGTCAGCGAGACGAGCCGGACGTCGGGATGCCGGACGATTCCCGCGCCGACTGGCTCCCCGTCGCCGGTGATCACGTTGAAGACGCCTGGCGGAAGGATCTCCGCGGCCAGCTCGGCGAAGCGCAGCGTCGTCAGCGGCGTCTGCTCGGAAGGCTTCAGCACCTGGACGTTGCCCGCGGCCAACGCGGGCGCGAGCTTCCAGACCGCCATCATCAGCGGGTAGTTCCAGGGAGCGATCCCGCCGACGATCCCGAGCGGCTCGCGGCGGATCATCGAGGTGTAGCCGCGCATGTACTCGCCTGCGGACTTGCCCTCGAGCACTCGAGCGGCGCCGGCGAAGAAGCGGATGTTGTCGGCAGAGACCGGCATCTCGTCCTTCGCAGCACCCAGAGGCTTGCCGACGTTCTGCGACTCGATCTGCGCGAGCTCGTCCGCGTTCTCCTCGAGCGCGTCGGCGAGCTTGAGCAGCGCCTCGGAGCGTTCGCCCGGAGTCGTCTCGAGCCACTCCGGCAGCGCGTCCTTTGCCGCCTGGACCGCGCGGTCGACGTCGGCCTGGGTCCCGCGCGGGACCTCGGCGATCGTCTCGCCCGTCGCGGGGTTGAGCACCTCCATCGTGCCGCCGTCGACGGCGTCGACCCACTTGCCGCCGACGAAGTTCTTGTGCTGCGAAACCGTCACGCTCATCGAAAGCCTCCCGGTCGAAACTGGGTCCAGCCTACCGCGCTACCGGCTGCTGAGCAGCCCTGACTCGTGCGTCAGGCGCTGCGAGATCACCACGGGGATGACCGTCAGCAGGATGACCACGAACACGACCGCGTTCACGACGGGCAGCTGCTGCCCGCGCTGGATGTTGTCGAGGATGAAGATCGGCAGCGTCGTCTGCGCGCCGGCGGTGAACGTCGTCACGATCACCTCGTCGAAGGAAAGCGCGAAGGCGAGCAGCCCGCCGGCGATGAGCGCTGTCGAGAGCACGGGCCAGATCACGTACCGGAAGGTCTGCCAGCCGTCGGCCCCGAGGTCCATCGACGCCTCCACGAGCGACGGCGACGTGCGCCGCAGGCGCGCGAGGACGTTGTTGTAGACGACGACGACGCAGAAGGTCGCGTGCCCGATCACGATCGTCCAGATCGAGAACGAGACGCCCGCGAAGACGTAGAACGAGTTCAGCGCCATCCCGGTGATGATCCCGGGCAGGGCGATCGGCAGCAGGAGCAGGAACGAGATCGACTCGCGGCCGAAGAAGCTGAAGCGGTGGATGGCAAACGAGGCCGCGGACCCGAGCACGAGCGCGATCGCGGTCGCCACGAGCCCGACCTTGACGCGAGAGCCAGAGCGAGTTGCGTACTTCGTGGTCGTCCCAGGCGACCCGGAACCAGTGGAACGTCCAGCTCTCGATCGGCCAGGTCTGGATGACCGAGCCGTTGAAGGCGTACACCATGATGATCAGGATCGGAATCCAGAGAAACGCCATCACCAGCAGGGTCCAGACGGCGAGCCCGATGCGGGTTCCGCGCGTGCTCACAGCGCCTCGAACGCCCCTAGCCGCTTGGCCACGACGAGGTAGATCCCCATCACGAGCACCGGCACGCTCGCGAGGGCCGCGGCGAAGGGGACATTGCCGTTGATCCCGATCTGCTCCTCGACCACGTTCCCGATGAAGTTGTGCTTCCCGCCGCCCACGAGCGCGGGCGTGATGAAGTCCCCGAGCGTCAGCGAGAACGTGAAGATCGAGCCTGCGATCACGCCGGGCAGCGCGAGCGGCAGGATGACGCTGCCGGAACGTCCGCCAGCCGCGGGCGCCGAGATCGCCCGAGGCCTCGAGGTAGTTCTGCGGGATTCGCTCGAGCGCCGCGTAGACCGGGAGGATCATGAACGGCAGCCAGACGTAGGAGAAGACGATCCACATCGCCGTGTTCGTGTAGGCGAGGCCGGCGTCCGGCAGGCCGATCGAGTTCAGCGCCCAGTTGAGCGCGCCGTTCTTCGCCAGGATCAGCCGCCAGGAGTAGATCCGCACGAGGTAGCTCGACCACAGGGGCAGGAGCACCAGCACGAACAGCACCAACCGCAGCCGACGAGGTGCGATCCGGGCCATGAAGAAGGCCAACGGAAAGGCGAGCACGGCGTCGGTCAGGGTCACCGCCGCGGCCATCAGGATCGTGCGCAGGATGATCTGGCGGTAGACGCTGTCGTGAATGATCGTGCTGAAGTTGTCGAGCGTCCAGTCGTGGACGACCTTCCCGGTGAAGGCGTCCACCTGCCAGAAGGACGACACGAACAGCGCCACGAGCGCGCCGACGTAGACGACCAGGAACGCCAGCACGGGCAGCGCGAGCAGGCCGGCCGCCTTCAGCCACGGCCGGCGCCAGAGGGCGGCCGAAAGGCGGAGGCGGGCCCCTCGGAGGGAAGGGCCCGCCTCGGCGACCTCAGTCACGGACTAGCCCGTGATCTGCGTCCACGCCGTCTGCCAGTCGTTGTAGTCCATGCAGTCGTTCTTGCCGTTGCCGCAGTCGGCGATCGGCGTCTTCCAGAACTTGATCGTGTTGTAGTAGTTGAGCGGCTCGTTCAGGTGGTACTTCGCGCACGAGCCGGCCTGGATCGTGTTCATGAACGGGCACGCCTTCGGGTTGACGGGCGTCTCGCCGAAGATGAGCGCCTGCTGCGCCTGCACCTGCGGCGTCGTGACGTACTTCATCCACAGGTAGGCGCAGTTCGGGTGCGGCGCCTTCTTGGCCAGCATCCACGTGTCGGCCCAGCCCGTGGCGCCGTCCTTCGGGATGACCTCGGTGACCGGGACCTTCTTCGCCTGCAGAGCGAGCGTGTCGACCGGCCAGATCGCGCCGATCGAGACGTCGCCGTTCGCAAAGGCCGCCCGGCCGTCCGTGTCGTAGTTCCAGTAGAGCTTGACGAGCTTCCGCTGCTGCTTGAGCAGGTTGACGGTCGCGTCGAACTGCGTCTTGTTCAGCTCGTACGGATCCTTGATCCCGAGGCTCGGGCTTCGAGTGCATCAGGTAGAAGGCCGCGTCGGCGATCTGGATCGGGTTGTTGGGGATCGTGATCTGGCCCTTGTACTTGGAGTCGTAGAGCGCGCCCCACTCGGTCGGGCCCGGCTTCACCTTCTGGTTGTTGTAGAGCAGGACGTTCGGGCCCCACTGCAGCGAGACGCCGTAGTGGACGCCGTCGACGGTGTTGTGCGCCGGCGACTTGAAGATCGGGATGAAGTTCTGCCAGCTCGGGATCAGGTTGACGTTGACGGGCTTGACGTCCCCGCCCCTGATCAGGCGCAGGCTCGCGTCGCCCGAAGCCGAGACCAGATCCCACTGGCCGCCGCCGCCGCCCCCGCCTGCGCGCATGAGCGCGACCATCTGGTTGGAGGACCCCGCGTCCTTGCGCTGGATCACGCAGCCGGTCTGCTGGGTGAACTTCTTCGCGAACGCGGGATCGGAGTAGTACGGCCACTCGATCAGGTTGAGCTTGCCCTCGCCCTTGCCGATCGAGCTCGGCGTGTTCGCCGGCGTGCCGCCGGTGGTCGTTGTCGAGGACGATTTGCTCTCCCCGCTCGAGCCGCAGCCCGCCGCGACGACGGCAAGCGCCCCGACAAGGAGCGCCGCTGCGCCCCAGCTGAGGAGGCGCCTGTGAGCGTTCTTCATCTCTCTCCTTCCGTATCCCCCGTTGCGTCGAGCTCGAGCGTGTGCTCTGGGCGCCACTCGAGCAGAACCGGCCGGCCCTTGGCGTCGAGCGCCTCGGCCGATGTGGTTTCGAGGTTTTGCCGAACGACCTGCAGCTCGCCGCCGCCGTCGAGCTTGACGACGTAGCGGGTGACCATGCCGGCGTAGACGACGTCGCGGATGCGGCCGGTCTCGGCGTGGGCGCCCCTCGCCGGGAGAGGCACCCGCATCGGTCATCCGGATCTTCTCCGGCCGCACGGCGAACCGTTTGCCGTCGCGCTCGACGACGTTCGAGACGCCGACGAAGCCGGCGACGAACGCGGTGGCCGGGCGTTCGTACACCTCCGCGGGCTCGCCGAGCTGCTCGATCCGGCCGCGGTCGAAGACCGCGATGCGATCGCTCATGGTCAGCGCCTCGTCCTGGTCGTGGGTGACGTAGACGAACGTCATGCCGAGATCGCGCTGCAGGCCCTTGAGGAAGAGCTGCATCTCCTGGCGGAGCTTGAGGTCAAGCGCCCCGAGGGGCTCGTCGAGCAAGAGCACCTGGGGGCTATTCACGATCGCGCGCGCGAGCGCGACTCGCTGCCGCTGCCCGCCCGAGAGCTGAACCGGCTTCCTGCCCTCGAGGCCCGCCAGGCGGACGAGGTCGAGCGCTTCGGAGGCGCGGCGGTTGCGCTCGCTGCGCCGGACCCGCTTGACCTTCAGCCCGTAGGCGACGTTTTCGCCGACGGTCATGTGCGGGAAGAGCGCGTAGTCCTGGAAGACCGTGTTGACGTCACGCGCGTAGGGCGGCCGGTGCGTGACGTCGGCGCCGGAGAGGAACGACCCGCCCCTCGTCGGGCGACTCGAACCCCGCGATCACCCTCAGCGTCGTCGTCTTGCCCGAGCCGGACGGGCCGAGCATGGTGAAGAACTCGCCCTGCCTGATCTCGAGGTCGACGCCGTCGACCGCCACCACGTCGCCGTAGGCCTTGCGCACCCCCTCGAGGCGCACGGCGGGCCCGGCGCCCCGGTAGGCGTCGAGGGACCGCTCCTCCGCTCGCTCCTGCAATGACACCAGCTCGGGCGATTATCGCGGGTTCACCGGCGGCGCACAGGACTGCGGCTCGCCCTCGCAGCAGCCGAGCTTGAACGAGCAACGCGGGCACTGCCACGTCTGGTGACGCCAGTCCATGACCCCACCGCAGCGAGGACAGTGCTCGCGCGCCTGCTCGGCCTCCACGCTCCGGGACTCTAGGAGCCCGGCCTGACGGTCAGCTCGGAGCCGATGCCTGCTGGCCGGGTGTATGGAGCAGGCTCTCGACCTCCTCGACACCCTGCACCCGGCGTGCCTTGCCGACGAGCTCTTCGATCAGCTCGGTCGAGTCGACCTCGCCGCGCAGGACGACCTTGCCGTGCTCGGCGTTGACGTCGATCGCGCCCTTCGGCACGTCGGCGTCGCGGAAGATCTCGGACTCGACCTTTCGTGCCAGGGTGACGTCGTCCTGGGGCGGGCCCTGAACTCCCTCCCGCCGCCGGCGCGCGAACCCCGTGAGACGTTTCACCGTCGCCTTGCGGCGGCGCTTTCCGTTGTCGGGGTCGAAGAAGTACGCAAGCGCGGCGCCCAGCGCCGCAAAGCGCAATGCTTTGGTCATCGGTCCCTCCTAGGTCGATGAAGGCCGGGGTACCCGGCGTCCACGGGCGGAACCGAGAGCCTAAAGGGTCTTAGTCACCCCAGTCGAAGTCACGCGACCGGCTCCAGAGCCCTTCCTCCTTCGGCTCCGCATCCTCGGGGGAGTCGGTTGGCCAGGCAAGCGGGGTCGAGGTCGAGACCGCCGGCTCCTGGCCGTCCATGGTCTCCTCGATCCTCGCCTGCTCCTCGGTCTTGAAGAGCGGGTGGTTCTCGAACGGGTCTTCGGTCTTGTACCTGTCGATCGGCAGGTCGCCCTCGAGCCCGGAGTTCTTCTCCTTGAGCTCCAGGTGATCCTGAATTACTTGTGCGAACAGCGACGAAGTCTCCACCGGCATACGTCCTCCCGTGGTCTTGGGGGCAAGGCGCCGGATTCTAGCGTCTTCGCCAGAGGATCGAGCAGCCCTCCTAGGGCTGACGCGCACCCGGCCGCGCTGCCACGACCCGATTCTTGCCCGCACGCTTCGCCTCGTAGAGCGCGCCGTCCGCGGCCGGGACGATCGATTCTGCACCGGCGCTCTCGGGGTACGCGGCGACGCCGAGGCTGACCGTGACGAAGATCCGCGAGCCGTCCGGTGCGAGGATCGTGCGTCGCTCGAGCGCCGTACGCGCTCGCTCGGCGAGGCGGGTGGCGCCCTCGAGGTCGGTGCCCGGGAGAACGATGGCGAACTCCTCGCCGCCCCAGCGGGCGGGCACGTCGATCTCGCGCACACACTCGCGGAGGGTCTCGGCGAACTCGACCAGGACGCCGTCGCCGACCGGGTGGCCGAAGCGGTCGTTGATCGACTTGAAGCTGTCGAGGTCGGCGAGCACGAACGCCACCGACCCGCCGAAGCGCTCGGCACGGAGCAGCTCGCTCGCAAGCGCCTCCTCGCAGTGGCGGCGGTTCGCAAGGCCGGTGAGCATGTCCACGAGAGCCTGGCGCGCGACGATCCGGTGGAGGCGCGCGTTCTCGAGTGCGATCGCCGCGTGCGCGACGAGCGTCGCCGCCGTGCGCCGCTGCTCGACGGTGAAGCCGCGCCCGACGAGCGTGAGCGTGCCGAAGCTCTGGCGGCCGGCCGTGA
Source organism: uncultured Actinomycetes bacterium (assembly GCA_963754265.1). Taxonomy (GTDB): domain Bacteria; phylum Actinomycetota; class Thermoleophilia; order Gaiellales; family Gaiellaceae; genus AC-32. Next base: position 33,391 of record CAVWFB010000001.1, read on the forward strand.
GCGGGAGCTCGAAGCGCTCGCCCCGGTCCGAGAGCGAGCCCGTCTGGACGACCTCGCCGGCGAGGCCGACGACGAGCCCGCCGGTCGCGCCGGTCGTCTCGACCACCGTCTCGATGATCACGCGCAGGAGCTGGTCGACGTCGTGCGTCGCCGCGAGGGCCTCGCCGAAGCGCACCGTCGCCTCGCGTAGACGCGCGCGCTCCGCCCCGAGCTCCTGATCTCTCGCCTCGAGCTGGTCGGCCATCTCGTTGAACGCGAGACCCAGGCGGGCGAACTCGTCGCGCCCACGGACGTTCACGCGCCGGTCGAGCCTCCCCCGGGCGATCGCATTGGCGGCATCCGCAAGGCCGCCCAGGGAGTTGACGATCGAGCCGCCGACGACGTAGGCGACCAGGGCGATGAGGGCGAGCGACCCGAGGAGGCCGATCAGGAGGCGGCGGTCTGCCGAGGCGACTTCGTGGTCGATCCTCGCCTGCGGCGAGAGCAGCGCGAGTGCGTCATCGGAGGCCCCTGGTTGCACGCCGGCCGCCAGCGTCCGGTAGCGATCGCCACCGACGTCGAGGGTCTCTGCGCGCGCAGGGGCCGAGAGCCGGAGGCTGCGAAGGTCGGACGGGCCTGCAGCGATTCGCCCGCTCTCGACGACGACGAGCAGGTCGCCGGGGGAGAGCCCGGCTCGGTTGCCGAGGCGGGTGAGCGAGCGGGAGCTCAAGGGCACGCCGGAGACCAGCGTGCCGAGCAGGCCGTTCGAGCCTACGACCTTGACCTCGGAGGTCTCGCCGATCGTCTTCGGAGGGCCGAGCGTCAGCGTGGAAGACTCGAGCCGCACCCCCGGACTGGCCGCGAGCTGCCGCCGCAGGGCGCGGCGGTCGTGGCGCTGGAGAGCGTGCTGGAAGTCGGGGTTGGAGGCGAGCCGATGGGCGCGCCGATTCGCCTGTGAGAGCTCGTTCTTGTAACCCGCGAGAACAGCCCGGAGACCGGCCTCCAGGCGCACGTCGACCTTCCGCGTCTCGCTACGGCCGGCGACCGCGTGCAGGCCCCATCCGGCCGCACTGAGCGGGATCAGCGAGACCAGCAGGAAATACGCGACAAGTTTGAGCTTGAAGCTCATTACTTACAATTTAGGTTCCGCAGTTAATGGCCGATACCACGACTACAGTGCATCGGCAGATCGAGGGGAAGGTGTGAGCAGAAGCATTGCAATCATTGCGGTGGCCGCGCTCATTGGAGCGGCGCTCGGCGCGGCGGTCACGCTGCCGACGCTCGTCGTCATCGGCAACGACACCCCTCCTGCGGCCCTGCCCTTCGGCTCCGGTGGTGGTGAGCACACCGTCGTGCGCGCCACGCCGCTCCCCGTCCGTCACGCCAAGGTGCGCCGTTCCGCGCGCACATCAACGCCCCGGTCGTCCGTGACCACGTCGGCCCCGGCGCTCGCCTCGGTAACCGGCCGGCCGACCGGCTCGGCTCCCGCCTCCGGCGGAACTCCTCCCCAGGGCCCTGTCGACACGAGTCCCCGTCCGCGGCCGACCGCGCCGTCACCCCCGCCACCTCCACCTCCGCCTCCGCCTCCTCCGCCTCCGCCGGTCTCGCCGCCTCCGCCTCCTCCGCCTCCGCCGGTCTCACCGCCTCCACCTCCCCCACCGCCGCCTCCGCCGGTCGCACCGCCCCCGCCACCTCCGCCCCCAGCGGCCAAACCACCGCCGCCTCCGTCCCCCACGGCCAAACCACCACCACCGCCGCCGCCGGTCGCCGGGACCAGGAGCGGGCAGGACACAGGCTCGAAGAGCGGCAAGTGCGACGATCGGAACCGCAACCAGGGCGACCGTGACCACAACCACGGAGGCGACGACCAGAGCGACCGCGATCACAGCCATGGCTCGACCGGCGGCTGGGGCGGCCACGACGACGGGCACGACGAGGACGACGATCACGGAAGCTCGCACGGCAGCTCGGGTAGCCAGGGTAAGAGCAGCGACAAGGGCGGCAAGGACCACGGCAAGGGTCACGGGCCGAAGCGCTAGGCTCCCGCTTCGTGGCCGGCTTTCGCACCTTCCGTCGAACAGGCACCGTCGGGCTCGCGCTGACCGCCTGGGACATCTGGCGGCGCATCCCGAAGAAGCAGCGCCGCGCGATCGTCAACCAGGCGCGCATCTACGCCCCGATCGTCGCCTCGAAGGTGATTCAGCAGCGCCGGCGTCACCGCCGGGCCCCTTAGCTCGGGCTCAAGGCCTCTCTGACGATCCGGTCCTGTTCCTTCAGGTGAGCCGTGGGATAGCCCTCTGAAGGACTGGCTCGCCAGGGCCGTCCCGCGAAGCGAAGGCGAACGCCCGGCGACAGTGCCTCTTCGAGCCGGTGCCGGATTGCCCGCCAGGCGCCCATGTTCTGCGGCTCCTCCTGCGTCCAGACGACCTCCTCGAGTGACGGGTAGGAGCGAACGAGGGCTGCCGCGGCATCGACCGGAAACGGGTAGAGCTGCTCGAGCCGCCCGACCGCGATCCAGCCGGCCTGCTGCCGCAGCTCGTGGCCGACGAGGTCGTAGTACACCTTCCCCGAGCAGAGCACCAGCCGTCGCACCCGGCTCGGGTCGGCGGCGGGGTCGGGGATCACGGGCAGGAACGAGCCTTCCGTCAAGTCGCGCAGCTCGGACGCCGCCTGCTTCAGCCGCAGCAGCCCCTTCGGGGTCATCACGACGAGGGGTCGAGCGCTCGGGTCGAGCGCCTGGCGGCGCAAGAGGTGGAAGTACTGTGCCGCCGTGGTGCAGTTGACGATGCGGATGTTCTCCTGCGCGGCGAGCTGGAGAAAGCGCTCCAGGCGCGCGCTCGAATGCTCCGGCCCATTGCCCTCGTAGCCGTGCGGGAGCAGAAGCGTCAGACGTGAGGTCTGGCCCCACTTCGAGAGCCCGGAGACGATGAACTGGTCGACTGCCACCTGCGCGCCGTTGACGAAGTCGCCGAACTGGGCCTCCCAGGCGACGAGAGCCTCGGGCGCGGCGACGGAGTAGCCGTACTCGAACCCCACGCACGCCTCTTCCGAGAGCGGCGAGTTGTGGATCTCGAACGACGCCGTCGCCTCGCGCAGGTTCTGCACGGGCGCGTAGGCCTGGCCGTTGTGGACGTCGTGCAGCACGAGGTGACGATGCGAGAACGTCCCGCGCTCGGTGTCCTGGCCGGTGAGGCGGACCGGGAGTCCCTCCACGAGCAGGCTGGCGAACGCGAGCTCCTCGGCCTGGCCCCAGTCGATGCCGCCCTGGTCGATCGCGTCGCGCCGGCGCTCGAGTTGCTTCGCGAGCTTCGGGTTGACGGTGAAGCCGTCCGGCACGGCGAGTAGCTCCTCGTTCAGCTCCCGTAGGCGATCGCCGCCCACGGCCGTCACGATCTCCGCCTTGCTCGAGGCCGGGATCCGGCCCTCGTAGGCGACCGCCGGCACCTCCTGGCCGAAGGTCGTCTTCAGCCGCTCGTGCGCCTCCTTCAACCTGGTATCGACGGCGGCGACGAGCGCATCCGCCTCCTCCTGCGAGACGACCTCCTCGTCGACGAGCTCCTCGGCGTACTGCTCGCGAACGCTCGGCTGTCGCTCGATCAGCGCGGCCATCAGCGGCTGCGTGTAGGCCGCCTCGTCCTGCTCGTTGTGACCGTGGCGGCGGTAGCCCACGAGGTCGATCACGACATCGGTGCAGAAGCGGCGGCGGAAGGCGAGAGCCAGCCGGATCGCGGCGAGCGAGGCCTCGGGGTCGTCGGCGTTGACGTGGATGATCGGCAGGTCGAACCCCTTCGCGAGGTCGCTCGAGTAGCGGGTCGAGCGCCCATCCGCCGGATCGGTGGTGAAGCCGATCTGGTTGTTCGCGATCAGGTGCAGCGTCCCGCCCGTCGAGTAGCCGTTGAGGTCGGCGAGGTTGAGCGTCTCGGCGACGACGCCTTGCGCCGGGAAGGCCGCGTCGCCGTGAATCTGGATCGGCATCGCCACCGTGGAGTCGTGGTAGCCCGTCCGGCTCGAGCGGTCGGTCTGCTCGGCGCGGGTCCGGCCCTCGACTACCGGGTCGACCGCCTCGAGGTGGCTCGGGTTGGACGCCAGGGTGAGGGTGATGTCACCCGAGGGTGTGGGTCGGGAGCCTTCGGCGCCGAGGTGGTACTTGACGTCGCCGGTCCCGCCTTCCGGGTCGGAGGCGACCGCCTCGAGCGTCCGCTCGCCCTCGAACTCGCGCAGGATCGTCTCGTAAGGCCTGCCGAGCACGTGGGCGAGGACGTTGAGCCGGCCTCGGTGCGCCATGCCGAACACGACCTCGTGGGCGCCTTCCTCGGCGACGAGCGCAATCGCCTCGTCCAGCATCGGGATCATCACGTCGAGGCCTTCGATCGAGAACTGCTTTTGGCCGAGAAACGCGCGCCTCAGGTACCGCTCGAAGCCCTCGACCTCGCTCAGGCGTTCCAGCAGGCGGCGCTTCTCGTCCGCGTCGAGCGGCCGCCGGTAGCGGCCCGACTCGATCGCGGAGCGGAGCCAGACGCGCTGCTCGTGGTCGGAGATGTGCTCGATCTCGTAAGCGCTCGTCCCGCAGTAGGTCTCGCGCAGCCGCGGGAGCACGTCGGCCAGCGTCTCGCCCGGGACGTGGACGCGCAGGATGTCGGCCGGGATCAGCCGCTGGAGCTCGGGTGTCAGCTTCGGCTCCAGGCGCCCGGGCTCGAGCGACGGGTCGCCGACCGGTTCGGAGCCCAGTGGGTCGAGGCGCGCGGCGAGGTGGCCGTGCGTGCGGTAGGCCTTCACGAGCGCCATTGCCGCCGCGACCGCCGCCAGCAGCGTCTTGTCCGGTGCGGCCTCGGCCGGAGCCGCGGACGGGGCAGGCTCGGCCGCGGCGGGCCCAGGAGGGGCCGGCGCCGGAGCGGGGGTCGTCGCCACGTGGCCGTTCCCGTCCTCCTGCAGGAGCTCGACCAGCCGCGCCAGTCCGGGATGGGTCGCCACGAGCTCGCTCGCGCCGCTCTCGAAGAGCGCCCGCCACTCGCTGGGCACCGCCTCGGGGTTCTCGAGGTACTGCTCGAGCAGCGCGCTCGCGTAGCCCGCGTTGAGACCGTCGACCTCGTGCATGCTCACAGTCTTTGTTGTACCAACGGGATCCCCTCCCGCGGGCTCAGAACAACGGGTGGTCGGTGACGACCGCGGCCGCCATGCCGATCATGAAGCAAGCTGCGCCGATCCCGACCGCGAATGCCGCCAGCCGCTGATGCCTGGGACTCATCGCAACCGCGAGCAGCGCCAGGAACAGTGCTCCCGGGATCAGCCGGGCGGGCCGGTAGGCGAGGCCCACGAGGCTCGCGAAGATCGAGAGGGAGGCCAGCAGGCCGGCCACGGCGTCGGCAGGCCGCTGTCGGGTCTCCGGATGGACGCTCACCGCTGCGCGGCTGCCCGGCGAGCCCTGGTCGGAGAGGCGTGCGGGCCACGTCTCGGTCGGCGCGGGCGCGGGCGCCACGGCGGCCTCGGCTCGAGCTCGGCGGCCTCGACGAGCAGGCGCGCCGGCTCCGGCGGCTCGGGCTCGGCCTTCACCGCCCAGTACACGACCAGGCAGAGATAGACGATCGGGATCTTCAGGATCACCATCATGAAGACGAACTCCCAGACCATCGCGTGAGCATACGGGATGCGGCGCCGAGTCGGCGAGGGGCGACCGGGCTCGGCCGCCCCTCGCTCAGCGCGCTTGAGTTCCGGTAACGGTGCTCGTGTTCGTGCCAGAGTCGCCGGAGCCGCAGCCGGGGGCCACGAACAGGAACCACACGAGCACGATCACGCCCACGACGATCGCTGCCAGGACCCAGTTACGCGCCGGACCAGCTGGCACCGCTGCCGCCGTCTCCATGAACCCAGATGTCGACCACCGGGTACTTGTGCGGGCAGTACCACGTCACGCATGCGTGGAAGCCGCCCTGCGTCCACGCGTCCGTCGAGTAGGTCCCGACACCCCGACCGCTGCAGTGCTCGTAGACGCAGTTACCGGCGGTGTGGCCGTCGAACGTCCAGCCGAATGCGGTGTCGGACGGCCAGCGGTCGCGCCAGAAGTATGTGATCACGTTGCCCTTCCAACACCACCGGACCTGCTCGTTGTACCGGAACACGACGAACCCAGCGAGGTTGCGCCTGACCGCGCGTGCGTAGCGCGTGCGGCACAGCCCCGGTGCGTACGCGTACGCGTCGAACGACTCCGCGTACACGCCCGACTCGAGCCCGGCGTAGCCGCAGTCCACGTTCGGGTCGTAGCAGTAGGACCCGTCCGGCGACTGGTATCCGGGCGACGGCACGGCGTCAGCCCCGCCCGGCAGGATCACCACCGAGAGCGCGAGACCGGCGATCATCGCCGCCAGCCCGGCTCTTCGTCCCGTGTGCGTTCTTCGCTCCATCGTCCACCTCCCGTCGACTCCTGCCGACGGTAGGCGTGGCCGGCGCGCACGTGTGAAACGCATCCGTGTCGAAAGCGAAACATCGCTCAGAGGGTCCTACCCCAATGCGCCGCGCCTGCCTATTGGCCCTTTGGGACAGGTCCAAAGCCCCCGCCGCCCGGCGTCTCGACGCGAACGAGGTCGCCGGCGACGAGTGAGCGCGTCACCTTGCCGGGAAGCTCGTTGCCGTTGAGCAGGTCGCGCCCCGGCTGCCCGGGCTCGCCACCCTTTGCTCCGTGCGGCGCGTGGAGGCGGCGCTCGCCGACGAGCGAGAGCCGGCAGGGCTCGAGCACGCGCAGCTCCCGCACGACCCCGTCGCCGCCCCTGTGCTCGCCGCGGCCGCCGGAGCCGAGCCGGAGCTGATGGCGCTCGACGCGCAGCGGATAGCCGAGCTCGAGCGCCTCGGCCGGGGTAGAGAGCGTGTTCGACATCGCGACATGCACGCCCGAGGGGCCGTCAGCATCCGGACAGGCGCCCTGGCCGCCGCCGACGGTCTCGTAGTAGGTGAAACGGTCGTTGCCGAGAGTGACGTTGTTCATCGTGCCTTGTCCCTGGGCCGGGACGGGGATGCCAAGGCCGAAGGCGGCGAAGACGACGTCGACGATCCGGCTGGACGTCTCCACGTTGCCGGCGGCGACTGCAGCCGGCGGGCGGGCGTTCACGAGCGAGCCCTCGGGCGCCGTCACCCGAACCGGTGCGAAGGCGCCGCCCGAGGCGGGGACGTCCGGGTCGGTGAGGCAGCGGACGACGAAGTAGCAGGCCGACCTGGTGACGGCCAGCGGGCAGTTGAGGTTTCCCGCATGCTGGGCGGTGGTTCCGGCGAAGTCGAGCTCCAGCTCGTCGCCCTCGACGGTCACCGTGACGCAGAGCTCGAGCTCACTCCCGTCCGCGCCTTCGAGGACGTCTGTTGCCTCGAATCGCCCGTCCGGCAGGCGCGCGACCGCGGCTCTGACGCAGCGCTCCGAGTAGTCGTGGAGCTCGTTCATCGCCCGCTCGACCTGCTCCTGGCCACGCCGTTCGCATAGCTCGTCGAGCCGGCGTTCGGCGAGATGGTGAGCCGCGAGCTGTGCGCGGAGGTCGCCCCGGCGCTCGGCCGGATTGCGCATGCGGGCGACGAGTGCGTCGAGCACGCGCTCGTCGAGCCGGGTGGGCGGGATCACGATCCCTTCTTCATCCAGCCGCCGGGAGTCCGCGGGCAGGCTTCCCGGTTCCTTTGCGCCGACGTCCGCGTGATGCGCTCGTGTGACCGCGAACCCGACGCGCGTGCGCGTGACGAGGGTGATGTCGGGCAGATGCGTGCCGCCCGAGAACGGGTCGTTGAGGACGAACACCTCGTCCGGCGCGGGATCCTGCCGGCGCACGGCCGCGACGGCGTCCGGCATCGCGCCAAGGTGCACGGGGATGTGCTCGGCCTGGGCGATCATCCGGCCGCGTGGATCGAAGAGCGCGGTGGAGCAGTCCCGCCGTTCCTTGATGTTCGCGGAGAACGCCGAGCGGACGAGAACGGCGCCCATCTCGTCCGCGATCGAGCGGAGCGCGGCGCCGAGGACCTGGAGCTCGATGTTCATTTCACAGTCTCGACACGATCTCGTCACACCCTCGTGAGCCGCAGCGTGCTACTCATCCCATCCCTAACCCCCACCCACCCCGGGGGAAGCCAGCAGGTGGCGCCCTCGAGCTCGACGACCGCCGGGCCGGTCGCCTCGAGCGGCTCCGCCGCCGGAAGCTCGAACCGCGGGCCCGGCCGCACCTCGGCCGTCCTGACGGCCACGAGCTCGATCGCCCGCTCGGGCTCGGCGTAGCCGTAGCGGATCTCGTGGGCGCGGTGGAAGGCGGCGCCGAGCTCTTCCTGGAGAGGCACCGTCAGCTCGAACGATTGCCCCTCGTAGCGGAGGTCGGCCTCGCCCTCGGCCGGAAGCTCCCCCGCCTCCTCGAGCGGGCACAGGTACGAGCGGACCCGGTCGCGCCGCTCGCCGCTCGCGACCAGGCCGAGCGCCGAGAGGACGCCCGCGGCTCCGGGCACGAGCACGGTCCGCATGCCGAGCTCCTCGGCCAGCGCGCACCCGTGCAGGGCACCGGCGCCGCCGAAGGCGACGAGAGCGAAGTCGCGCGGGTCGTGACCCCGCTCCACCGACACGAGTCGCAGCGCCCGCAGCATCTCGGCGTTCACAACCTCGATCGCCTCGGCCGGGTCGATTCCTGCGAACGCGCGCTCGGAGGCTGCGGGGTCGAGCTCGATCCCGCCGGCAAGCCGGCGCGGGAGGCGCTCGAGCAGGAGGTTTGCGTCGGTAATCGTCGGCCGCGTGCCACCCTTTCCGTAGCAGGCGGGGCCCGGATCGGCGCCGGCGCTCTCTGGGCCGACTCGCAGGGCACCGCCGGAGTCGCGCCAGACGATCGAGCCGCCACCGGCGCCGACCGTTTGCAGGTCGACCGTCGGCAGCCGCAGGGGAAAGCCGGCCACATCACGCGCAGTCGCCCGCCCGGGTCGGCCGTCGACGATCAGCGAGACGTCGGTCGAGGTGCCGCCCATGTCGAGCGAGACCGCGTTCTCGGCGCCCGCGAGCCGCGCGATCGCTGCCGCCCCGACGACACCCGCCGCGGGCCCGGACACCAGCGCCACCGCCGGGTGCGCTGCCGCCTCGGCGAGCGTCGCGACTCCGCCGGAGGAGCGCATCACGAGCGGCTCCGGCAGTCCGGCCTCGCGGCAGGCGTCCCGCAGCGCCTCGAGGTATCCCGAGACCGCCGGCCCGAGGTAGGCGTCGACCGTCACGGTCGACGCCCGCTCGTACTCGCGAAACTCTGGAGCGATCTCGTGCGAAGCGACCACGCGCGCCCGAGGGAGCCGGCGGCGCAGCTCCTCGACCACCGCACGCTCGTGACTGGGGTCGCGGAACGAGAAGAGCGTGCAGACCGCGACCGCCTCGACCCGCTCGTCGAGCCGAGGGAGCGACTCGAGCTCGAGCGGCTCCAACACGCCCTCGGGGCCGATCCGCTCGCGCACTCCGTAGCAGCGCTCGAGCGGGATGAGCGGCTCCGGATGCGACTCGCAGAGGCGGTAGAGATGGGCGCGATCCTGGCGGCGGAGGTGCAGCAGGTGCTCGAACCCCGCGGTCGCGACGAACGCCGTGCGGGCGCCCTTGCGCTCGAGGAGCGCGTTCGTCGCCGCGGTCGTCCCGTGGGTGAACCGGTCCAGGCCCGCAGCGCCGACCGCCGCCGCAGCGGCCACGACGGATTCCTCCTGCCTCGCCGCAGTCGGAACCTTGGCGGTTCGAACTGCGCCGTCGTCGAGCAGCACTGCGTCGGTGAAGGTGCCTCCCACGTCTACGCCGAGAACGGCCATCCAACGGGGAATCTCTCAGGCTCCGGCACGTTCGACCAGGTCGATGGCAAAACGCTGGTCGGCCGAGCTCGAGCTCAGAGGCAGGGGAGGCGAGCCCGTCGACCTGTGGCGCACGCTCGCGTCACACGGGGTGGCCGACCTCCCACCGCAGGCCGTCGACGAGGAGGCGCGGGCCCTCGAGACGACGCTGCCGCTCTCGCGGGGCCGGGCGCGCACGATCCGCATTGGGGCGGCCCGTAAGGGCTTCGCCCTCATCGAGGGCGAGGGGATCGGCGCCGCCGACGGTCGCAGCCTCGCCGAGACGGCCCGGCACATGCTCCGCCTCGACGCCGATCTCTCCGGCTTCTACGCCGCCGCGCGGGACGATCCCGATCTCGACTGGGTCCGCTCGGGAGCCGGGCGGATGCTGCGCAGCCCGACGGTCTTCGAAGACGTCGTCAAGACGATCTGCACCACGAACTGCACCTGGTCGGCAACCGTGCGAATGACGACCGCGCTGGTCGAAAACCTCGGAGTCGAGGCACCGGGCGGACTGCGCGCATTCCCGTTGCCCGCCGCGATGGCCGAAGTCGACGACGACTTCTACCGCGATTCCGTGCGGGCCGGCTACCGCGGCCCCTACCTGCGCACCCTCTCCACCGAGGTCGCCGAGGGGTCACTCGACCTCGAAGGCCTGAACGATCCCGAGCTGCCCGACGACGAGGTCGCGGCCCGCCTCCTCGCGCTCCCGGGGTGCGGCCCGTACGCGACCGCCCACATGATGATGCTGCTCGGCCGCTACTCCCGGCTCATCCTCGACTCGTGGACGCGCCCGAAGTACGCGCGCCTGAACGGGCGCAAGGCCGCCGACCGGACGATCGAGCGGCGCTTCCGCCGCTACCGCGAGTACGCCGGGCTCGCCTTCTGGCTCTACCTGACCCGCGACTGGGTCGAGGACTAGAGCTGTCCGCTGGTGTCGCAGGCCGCCGGCTTGCCGCTCTGATAGCCGACGGTGAACCAGTGCTGGCGCTGACTCGCGGCGCCGTGCGTCCACGTCTCGGGGTTCACCTGGCCCTGCGTCCGGGCCTGGATGCGGTCGTCGCCCACCGCCGCGGCGGCGTCGAGGCCGTCGGCGATGTCGCCCTCGGTCACGTCGGTCAGGAAGCCGGTCTGCGCAGCGTGGTTCGCCCAGACGCCGGCGAAGCAGTCGGCCTGGAGCTCGGTGCGCACCGAGCTGCCCTCCGCGCCCGCCTCGCCTGACCCACCTTGGAGACGTCCGAGCAGGTCCTGGACGTGGTGGCCGTACTCATGGGCCAGCACGTACGCCTCGGCGAACGGCCCGCCCGTTGCCCCGAACTGGTCGCGAAGGTCGTCGAAGAAGCCGAGATCGATGTAGACGTGCTTGTCGAGCGGGCAGTAGAACGGGCCGACATCCGAAGTCGCGACGCCGCAGCCGGTGTCGGTCGAGCCGGTGAAGAAGACGGTCGTCGCGCCCGTGTAGCTGCGCCCGCTCCGCTGGAACTGGCCCGCCCAGTAGGCCTGGATGCTGTTGACGTCACCCACGATGCGGCAGTCGGCGCGCCTGTTCGCGGCCTCCCCGCTCTGGCACTCGGCGCGGATCGCAGAGGGCGGCTGCGCACCGATCGACTGATCGTCGAGGTTCTGCAGCGGACCGGAGAGCCCACCGCCGCCGGAGAGGAGCGCGATGGCCAGGTAGATCGCGAGCCCGAGGAGCCCGAGGCCGCCGCCGCCGACCGCGATGCCGCCGCCGGGGAAGGCCATCCCGCCCTGGCCGCGGCGGTCCTCGACCTGCGACGGGTCGAGGTTCGCGTCTTTCCGAAAACGCATTGCTCTGTTGTCCCGCGCCGCCCGCCGAGGCTAAACGTCGTCACCAGCGGAAACATGGAGCCAACGGGATTCGAACCCGTGACCTTCTGGCTGCCAGCCAGACGCTCTCCCAGCTGAGCTATGGCCCCTGGTCGGGTGGGATTCTAGCTACGCCGTTGCCGAGGCGAGCTCGACGGAGGGCACGTCGCCCCAGAGCTCCTCGAGCCGGTAGTACTCGCGCGACTCGGGGGTGAAGACGTGGAAGACCACGTCGAGGTAATCGCCCACGATCCAGCGCCCCTCGCCCTCGCCGGCAACCGACGCGGGAAGCGCGCGCTCCTCGTGCTTGAGACGGGCGTGCACCTCGTCCCAGATCGCCTTGGTCTGACGAGGGTTCTGTCCGGTGGCCAGCACGAAGAAGTCCGTGTAGCTGCACACGGGTCGCATGTCGAGTATGAGGACGTCCTGCGCCAGCTTCTCCTGGGCGAGGCCGGCGATGCGGCGGGCGTGTTCGAGTGGCGTCAGGGTCTCGTCAAGTCCTCTCGGGATCGCTCGTAGTGTAGCCGCGGTAGAGGCCGAGCCTCGAAATCGCGTCCGCGACGGCCTCCGGGACGAGCTCGGCGATCGACTCGCCGCGTGCGACACGCTCCCGCACCTCGCTGGAGGAAACGGCCGGCGAGGCCAACTCGAAGGCGACGACCCGGTCGCCGTAGCGCTCGAGATCGGGAGGCGGGTAGCCCGAGCGAGTGCCGACTGCGAGCTTCACCCGGCGCAGCACCTCCTCGGGGTCCTTCCAGGACGGGAAGGCGGCACCCTCGTCCGCGCCGACGATGAACAGGGCGTCGCCGAAGCGGCCGTCTCGCACGGCGTCGACGGTGAACGCGTGCGGGTCGAGCACGACCTCGCCCAGGCCGGCGAAGGCCGCCTGTGCGAGCTGGAGGCGCGTCTCGGCGTCCGCAACGGTGGGGCGATGCCCGGGATCGGCCACCACGAGCACGACCAGTCGGTCGATCGGAAGCTGCTCCAGCGCCGCCCGTGCGAGCGCGACGTGACCGTTCTGCGGCGGGTCGAAGATCCCCCCGAGGATCCCCGTCACTGGAACTCGAGCACCTCCCCCTCGACCTCGACCTCGTCACCGACCCTGGCGCCTGCCTCCTTGAGGGCTTGCTCCAGCTCCTCGTCGGACGGGGCCCGGCCGGACACGCGGAAGCCGCGGTCGGTCCGGAGGATGCGGAACCGCCGGCGGGGGTCGGGCTTCGGGCGGTAGGCCAGGTAGTCGGCGAGCCCGTCCTCGCGCTGCTCGGTGGGCTCGGCCGGCGGGCAGAGCTCGAAGAGCGCCCGCCGGAAGGCCTCGACACCCGAGCCGGTCGCGGCCGAGAGCGCGAACACGCGCACGACCCTCGGGTCGTCAGGCCGGAAGGCGGGGTCATCCTGTAGGAGGTCGATCTTGTTCAGCACCACCGCCTGCGGCCGGTCGGCGAGGCCCGCGCCGTAGGCCTCGAGCTCGTGGTTGATGGCGGCGAACGCCTCGGCCGGATCGCCCGCGGCCGCGTCGATCACGTGCACGAGCAGCCGCGCCCGCTCGAGATGGGCCAGGAACTCGTGGCCGAGCCCGACGCCCTCGCTCGCTCCCTCGATCAGCCCGGGCACGTCGGCGACGACGAGCTGCCGCTCGTCCGACTCGACGGTGCCGAGCACCGGCTGCAGCGTCGTGAACGGGTACTCGGCAACCTTGGGCTTCGCGTTCGAGATCCGGCTCAGGAGCGACGACTTCCCCGCGTTCGGCAAGCCGACCAGCGCGGCGTCGGCGAGCAGCTTCAGGCGTAGCTCGAGGGAAGCTTCCTCGCCGGGGATGCCGGTCTCCGCAAACCGTGGCGTCTGGTGGGTCGGCGTTGCGAACCGACGGTTGCCGCGGCCCCCGGCGCCGCCGTGTGCCACCGTGACCCGCGCCCCGGTGGCGACCAGGTCGGCGACGAGCTGCTCATCCTCGTCCAGCACCTGCGTGCCAACCGGCACGCGGAGCTCGGCGGTCTCGCCCGTTGCGCCGTGGCGGTTGCCACCACCCCCCGCTCCGCCCTTGCCGGCCTTGAAGTGCTGCCGGTTACGGAACGAGGAGAGGTCGCGCAGATCCGGGTCAGCGACCAGCACGACGTCGCCGCCCGGGCCTCCGTCCCCGCCGTCGGGGCCACCCTTGGGCACGAACTTCTCGCGGCGGAAGCTGAGCGCCCCGTCGCCGCCGCGCCCGGCCTGCACGTGGATGCGGGCCCGGTCGTGGAACATCGCGTTGCTACTCGGTCACGGAGACGAAGCGCCGTTGCCCGGTGGTTCGAAAAACCACCGTGCCGTCGCGCTTCGCGAAGATGGTGTCGTCCCGGCCGATGCCCGCTCCGGGTCCGGGCCGGAAGCGCGTCCCGCGCTGGCGGACGATGATCGTCCCTGCGGTCACGCCCTGGCCGTCGAAGACCTTGACGCCGAGCATCTTCGGGTTCGAGTCGCGGCCGTTCCGCGACGAGCCGAGTCCCTTCTTGTGAGCCATCTAGTGCTCCTTCCGGTGATGACGTTCAGGCTCTCGATCGCTGACACCAAGCCAGAGGCCGCACTCGACCGCGGCGCAGGCCGGACGCCTGCGCGAGGTCGAGGGAGGGCTCTGGCGCCGCGTGACAGCGGGCGAGAGGCGGGCGATCATTGCCGGGAGGAGCACTAGCTCTCCTTCTTCGCCTCGAGCGCCGCCAGGGCACCCTTGCGCTTGGCATGGGCGCGTTCGTACTCCAGCGCGGCCTCGACCTGCTCGGGAGACCAGCGGCCCACTTTCTCCGAGATCTCCACCACCGTGAAGTCCGCGTACCCCCGTGGAAGCTTGTCCGGAGCGTCCTGCTTCGCCGCCGGCTCCTTCCTGGCCGCCGGCTCCTTCTTCCCTTTCGAGGCTCCGATCGACTCGATCTCGATCTGCGAGAGCTTGGCGCGGAAGCCGGTGTGGCGCTTGTAGCCGCTCTTCGGCTTGTACTTGCCGATCCGAATCTTCTGCCCCAGCGGCGATCCGACGACCCGCGCGGTCACCTGCGCGCTCTTCGGCGCCAGCTCGAAGGTGCCGTCGCCGCCGAGCATCAGCACATCCGGGTGGAAGGTCTTGCCCTCCTCCACCGCCAGGCGGTCGACGAGCAGGCGCTCGCCTTCACGGACGCGGTACTGCTTGCCACCCAGTGAGATGATCGCGTAGCTCATGGCATCAAAACGCGGGCCTGCCGACCCGCGAGGGCGCCAGTTTAGCGGAGATCGGCGTTACTCGGACGGCGCCGAAGGGCCTTTGGCGGCCGGCTTTCGTCGCCTGTTGCGGCCGCCACGCGAGCCGCGGCGCGTCTTCTTCTTCGGCTTGGGCTGCTCCGCGCCGTCCCCGTTGTCCGCCTGAGCCGCCGCGGGCTCAGCCTCCTCGGCTTCGTCCTCCTCGCGGCCGAGCTGCGGGTCGGGCAGATGGATCCTCGGGGCCGGCTCGCCCTTTCCGTCGGGCTTCCCGTCCGCGTCCTGCTGCTGAACCTGGCCGTTGCCCCCAGCGGCCGCGGCTGCGGGCTTGCGCCTGCGCCGTCCGCCTCGTGAGCCTCGTCGGGTCTTCTTCTTCGGCTTCTCCGGGGTCTCCGCCGCGTCCGGGCTCTCCGCCGCGGCGGGCTCGGGCTCGGCCACCGCTTCGGCCTCCGGCTCGGGCTCAGCTTCGGGCTCCGGCTCGAGGAGCTCGGGCTCCGCCTCGGCCTCCGGCTCGGGCTTGGGGGCCTGGCCCTTCTTGCCGGGCGGCTTTCGCGTCGGCTTCTCGGCCTCGGTCTCGGCGGTGATCGGCCCGTCCACCTTCGCGCCGCCGGCACGCAGGGTCGCATAGGCGGTCCCATTCAGCACCCGCTCGACCCGGACCTTGGCCTTCTTGCCGACCAGGCCCGAGGCGCCCCCTACGACTACGGTCAGCCCGTCGAGCCTGCCCACGCCCGCGCCGAGGTCGTAGCGGCCGACCTCGACGAGCTTCAGCTCCAGGTTGGCGCCCTCCTCGACCGGGCCCTTCGAGGCCAGGCTCTCGAGCGTGCCCTTGCCCAGCACCTCGAAGTGGTCGGTCGGCACGTCGTCGCGGGACACGATCAGGAAGCGGCGCCGGGTTTCCTCTTCGATCTCGGCGATACGCGAGGCCCCGGGCCCGATCAGGATGCTCGCCACCTTGGCGTTCAGCTCGACCTTGAAGGCCTTCGTCCGGGGCGCGCTCGCCTGCAGCTCGCGCAGACGCCGCTCAGCGTCCACGGCCGCCGAGGCCTCGGAGAGCACGACGCCGTCGCCCCCGCAGACCACGCACTTGCGGGTCAGGATCTCCCGCGGCCCGTCGGTCACGTTCTGCCGCGTCATCTCGACGAGCCCGAGCGGCGAGATCTCGACCACGTAGGTCTTCGTCCGGTCGCGCTCCAGCTCGGTCTTCAGCGCCTCCTCGACCGTGGCCCGGTTCTTCGGATTGGCCATGTCGATGAAGTCGATGACGATGATGCCGCCGATGTCGCGCAACCGGAGCTGGCGCACGACCTCCTTGACGGCCTCGAGGTTGTTCTTCGTGATCGTGTCCTCGAGCCGGCCGCCGGACGACTTCCCGCGCGAGCCGACGAAGCGGCCCGTGTTGACGTCGATGACGGTGAACGCCTCCGCGTAGTCGAAGACGAGGTAGCCGCCCGAGGGAAGGTCGACACGGCGCGAGAGCGTGGAGCGAATCTCCGCGTCCACCCCGGAGGCCTCCATCAGCGGCGCCTTCTCGCGGTAGCGGACGACGCGCTCGGCCATGTGCGGCGAGGTCTTCTTCAGGTAGCCGACGACGCGCTTGTACGTGCGCTCGTGGTCGACGAACGCCTTCTCGAAGTCCTCGGTGAAGAGGTCGCGCACGACCCGCAGCGGCAGCTCGGCCTCCTGGTAGACGAGCGCCGGGGCCTTCGCAGCCTTCGCTCGCGCCTCGATCGTCCGCCAGAGACGCTGCAGGAAGACGAGGTCGCGCTCGATGTCCTCGGCGGAGGCGCCTTCGGCCGCGGTGCGGATGATGACGCCGCCCTTCTTCACCTCGAGGCTCTTGAGGATGTCGCGCAGGCGCACGCGCTCGTCGTCCTCCAGCCGCCGCGAGACGCCGAGGCCCTCGCCGTGCGGGACGAAGACAACGAAGCGGCCGGGGAGCGAGATCTCGGTGGTGAGCCGTGCGCCCTTCGACTTCATCGGGTCCTTGACCGCCTGCACCATGACCTCCTGGCCACGGCTGAGCAGGTCCTGGATCTTCCGCCCGCGGGAGCGGCCCTCCAGCTCGGGCGCGATCACCTCGTCCACGTAGAGGAAGCCGTTCTTCTCGAGGCCGATCTCGATGAACGCCGCCTCCATGCCGGGGAGCACGTTGTCGACGGTGCCCTTGTAGATGTTGCCCGCGATCGAGCGGCGCTCTGGCCGCTCGAGGTAGGCCTCGGCGACCTTGTCGTCCTCGACGACGGCGACGCGCTGCTCGCCGACGTCGACCGAGATCAGCAGCTCACGCTTGGCGGGAGGCAGCGGCGGGCGCCTGGGCGGCGTACGCCGGCGCGGGGCGCGCTGCTTACGGGGAGCCGGTCGCCGCTCGGGACGCGCCTTCTCCTGTTTGGGCGTCGCGGGGGCGGGCTTGGCTTCGCCCTCGGCCTGGGTCTTGGCCTGTGCTGCGGCGCCCGTCCCGGTGCGCTTGCGACCGCGGCCGCCACGGCTTCCGCGGCGCCGCTTCTTCGGCGCAGCATCGCTTTGGCCCGCCTTGGCGGGC
This sequence comes from uncultured Actinomycetes bacterium, assembly GCA_963754265.1. GTDB lineage: Bacteria > Actinomycetota > Thermoleophilia > Gaiellales > Gaiellaceae > AC-32. The sequence continues at coordinate 50,732 of CAVWFB010000001.1, forward strand.
ACCGGGCTTACGGTGTCTTGAGGGGCAGGGGCTGCGGGCTCGGGGGTGCGAGCGCGCTCGTCGGTAGGCGGCTTCTGCCGCCGGAACCATCGAAGCAAAGGGAATCTCCTTGGTTGGCGCGCGCGCTACGGTCGCCCCTCGAGGGGCGGAGCGCGCGCTGCATGTGGGTCAAACTCGTCGGCATAGCCGTCTCCACAAGGCTAGCAGCGCGACCTCCGGTCACCGCCGTGCCCTAAGCGGCGGCTGCAGGACGGAGCTTCGCGCGCTTCGTGGTGACAGCACGCAGCCGCTGTCTCAGACGGGCCCACGCCCACGGCTCGAGCTCGCGGTAGCGGAGAGCGGTTTGTCCCCGCGTCGCCTCGAGGTATTCGAACCAGGCGTCGGCTTCCTCGATCAGCAGCAGCTCCTCGGCTTCTCGTCTGTCGTACATGGGCGGCATGGTAGGACCGCCCCCGGACGGCGTTACCTGTATGCCTTGGGCCGAGCGGCCCCGCGGACGTGAATCGCCTGTAGCACGCCGACTGCGACGAGGTTCGCGATCAGGGCCGAACCGCCGACGCTCACGAACGGAAGGGGAATCCCCGTCACCGGCGCGATGCCGATGTTCATGCCCACGTTGACGAAGACCTGGAACAGGAACGCGAACACGATCCCGCCCGCGGCGATCGCCGAGAAGGCATCACGCGCGATCGCGATCACCTTCAGTCCGCGCCAGACGACGAGCAGGTAGAGGAGCAGGAGCACCGAGACGCCGACGAACCCGCGCTGCTCGGAGAGCGAGGCGAACGCGAAGTCGGTCGCGTGCTCCGGGAGGAAGTTCAGGTTGGTCTGCGTCGCGCCTTGCTCCCCGCGCCCGCGCACGCCGCCCGCGCCGACCGCGTTGATGGACTGGCGCACGTTGTAGGTAGCGCCGGCCGGGTCCCGGTCGGGGTGGGTGAAGTGCGTCAGGCGCTGCTCCTGGTACGGCTTGAGCACGTGCACGCCGGCCGCCGGCAGGATCCAGAGCACCATCAGGGCCAGGGCGACCGTCGCGGCGCCGAGGATCGCCATGTGCAGCCAACGCACGCCCGCGACGAACAGGACTGCGGCGAGCGCGGCGCCGTACACCATCGCGGTGCCGACATCCGGCTGGACGAACACGAGCAGGATCGGGACGGCGCCGAGAGCGATCGCCTCGACCACGGTGCGCGTCTCGCCGATGCGCCTCGCCCTGTCGGCGAGAAAGCCGGCGAGGAAGAGGACGAAGAGCAGCTTCCCGAACTCCGACGGCTGGAAGCGGAAGAAGCCGATGTCGAGCCAGCGCTTGGAGTGGCGCGAGACGGTTCCCGCCAGGAGCACGAGCACCATCACCCCGGCGGTGCCGATGAAGATCGGCTGCCGGAAGCGCCGGTAGTAGTCCGGGTCGATGAAGAGCGCCGCGACGAGGCCGATGCAGCCGATCACGGCGTACACCACTTGTCGCGTGAAGAAGTAGTCGGTGTTGCCCGGGATGTCGTGCGCGGTGATCCCGCCGATCGCCCAGAGGCCGAAGCCGAGCAGCCCGCCGACCGCGCCGAGCAGGAGCCAGTCGAGACGGCGGACCGCGGCGGCGAGCCCGACGTGCTCGACGCGGTGCGGCCGCAGGCCTCGCGCTCGGGTGTTGACGGCCTCGATCATCAGTCCGAGTACACCGGCCCGGTCACGCCCCCGTGCTTGTGGAAGTAGCTCTCGAAGACCTTGAGCGCCGCGGGCGCAGCCGCGTCGCCGCCGTGGCCGCCGTTCTCGATCAGCGCGCAGACCACGAGGCTCGGGCGCTCGCCCGTGCCCGCGGGGCCGTAGCCGCACCACCACGACTGGTCGGACTTGTCCCCGGGGATGCCCTTGAGTACCTTCTCGGCCGTCCCGGTCTTGCCCGCGATCGTCACCGGGAAGCTTCCGAAGACCGCGCTGGACGTGCCGTACCCTTCGTGAGTCGCCATGACGAGGCCGTCCTGGACGGCGGCGAGGTAGGTCGGGTCGAGGCCGACCGGTTGCGCGGGCGGGGGCGTGAAACGGTGGATGATCCGCGCCTGCGAGCCGCGCCTGTTGCCGCCCTGCTGGACGTCCTCCACGATGTGCGGCCGGACGAGGCGGCCGTTGTTCGCGATCAGGGCGTAGAGGCGCGCCATCTGCAGCGGCGTCACGAGCAGGTCCTTCTGGCCGATCGTGAGCTGGATCGAGTCGCCCGGCTTCCAGAGTTGGTCGATCTGCCAGTTGCCCGGGTCGGTCTTGCGCGTGAAGGTCCGCCTGCGCCACTCGGGCGTCGGCAGCAGCCCGGCCGACTCGGGGCCGAGGTCGACGCCCGTGCGCCGGCCGATGCCGAACTTCGCCGCCCAGGCCTGGAGCGGATGGCCCGCGCTCGGCGGCTCCTTGTAGAAGCCGTAGCCGAGTTGGTAGAAGAACGTGTCGCAGGAGGCCGCGATCGCCGTGGGCAGGTTCATCTGCGAGTTGGCAACATGTCCCAGTTGTCGAACACCTGCGCGACCTGGCCGGAGCCGTCCTCCTTGTAGACGGTGTAGTGGCCGGTGCAGGGCAGGAGCGTCGATGGCGTGACGGTCACGCCGTTGACTTGCACACGCGTCTCGAGCGCCGCGAGGGCGGTTACCGGCTTGAAGGTCGAGCCGGCCGGGTAGACGCCGCTGATCGCGCGGTTCAGCGACGGGTAGTTCGCCGCCTCGGCCGTCGAGGGCGCGAGGCCGGCGTTGCGCAGTCGTCTCGCGCTGACGTGGCCCGTGTAGAGCTTCGGCTCGTAGGTCGGGTTCGAGGCCATGGCGAGGATGGAGCCGTCGTTCGGGTTGAGGGCGACGATCGCCCCGCCGTTCGCTGCCCACTCGCCGTTCAGCCGAGCCTTGGCGATCCCGTAGCTCAGCGCCTCCTCGGCCGCGCGCTGGAGCCCGAGGTCGAGCGTGAGCTTGATCGAGTCGCCCGACGCCGGGCGCCGCTTCTCGAGGAGCTGGCTTCGCGGCCGCCCGAGCGAGTCGACCCGAAGCTGGGCGAGTCCCGCCCGCCCGCGCAGGTAGGCGTCGTAGCTCGCCTCGACGCCCGCCTCGCCGATCTTGTCGCCCGCGGCGTAGCCCTTCCGCTGGAGCTGCTTCAGCTGTTCGGCGGAGATCTCGTTCACGTAGCCGAGCACCTGGGCGCCGATCGAGCCGTGCGGGTAGCCGCGGATGTAGGTGTCGGTCACGTGGACCCCCGGAAAGTCCTCGCTGTGCTCGAGCAGGTAGTTGATCCGGGCCGTCTTCTTGACCGTTTCCTTGACCACCACCGGCGTGACCGGGTCGTTGCCGCGGCGCCTGATGTCGCGCAGCATCGGGGTCAGCGGGACGCGCATCACCTTCGAGAGCCGCTGCAGCTCGTCGAGCCAGGCCGCGTAGGTCTTCGGCAGGTCGGCCGGGTAGAGCACGACGGCAGTCCCCGGGATGTTCGTCACGAGCTCGTTCCCGTTGCGGTCGAGGATCTGCCCACGCGGAGCCTCGATCCGCACCGACCGGAGCTGGTTGTCGAGCGCCGCCTGGAGGTACTGCGGCCCGGAGAGGACCTGTAGCGCCCAGAGCCGGAAGAAGAGCGCGCCGAAGACCGCGAGCGCGACCGCGCCCATGATCGCGATCCGTAGCGCGAGCTGCGGGGTGAAGCGGTACGGGCTCTCGACCCGCGGGTCGGGTGGCAGAAACCGGTTCGAGCCGGTGCGCGGCGGGCGGGTGCTAGCCAAGGAGCCGCACCTCCGTGACGCCCTCCGGCTGGGCCGCGAACGCGAACAGGCGCCGGACGAGCGCGTACACCGGCAGGGTCAGGAGCAGGTTCAGCCCGACCTTCGCCGGCAGCGTGTCGAGCAGCACGACCCTCGCGGAGACCGGGTCGCCCAGCATGTAGTGGAGGATCAGCGCCCCGAGCTGGACGAGCACCGTCGCGACGGCGACGGAGACGAACGGCGCATGCGCGCGGTCGCGGCCGGTGGTCTCGCCGTAGCGGCCGATCCAGTAGCCGGCGATCGTGAGCAGTAGCGAGGTGACGCCGAGGGTGCCGAGGTTCGCGGTGTCCACGATCAGACCGGCGGCGAAGCCGCAACAAGCGCCGTAGATCGAGCCGCGCAGGAGCGCGATCGCGACGAGCGTCAGCAAGACGATGTCGGGGTAGCCGCCGAGGATGTCGATGTCGGAGAAGATCGTCACCTGCAGGATTGCCGCCGCAAAGATCAGCAGCCCGGCCTTGGCCGGCTCGAGCAGGTTCGTCACCGCGCTCGGCCCTTCTTGATCAGCACGAGCACGGAGCGCAGTGAGTCGAAGTGAACCCAGGGCGAGACCTGCGCCTGCCAGTAGAGGTCGACCTCGCTCTGAGAAGCGCCGCTGATGTAGCCGATCGGAATTCCTGCCGGGTAGAGCGAGGTGAGGGGGCCGGACTTGAACCCCTGGGTGACGATCGCGTCGTTCTCGTTCAGCACTTGCGACTTGTCGACGCGGTCGAGCGTGAGCGTGCCACGCCCCTGCCCGTGCCCGACGATGCCTGCTGCCTTGGTGGTGAGGTCGGCCGCCGAGACGTGCAGCTGCGGGTCGGTGAGCAGCGTCACCTGGGACGTGTTGTGAGCGACCGTCGTGACGAGGCCGACGAGCCCGTCGGCGGTCACGACCGGATCGTTCTTGCGGATGCCGTTGCTCGAGCCGGCCGCGATCCCGATCTGCTGCTCGAACTCGCTCGGTGGCCTCGAGACGACCGAGGTCGCGACGTAGTCGAAGCCCGTCGGGAAGCTCGGCAGGCCGACGTATTTCAGCTGGCGCTTGAGGTCGCCGTTCTCGTCGGCCGCATTCGCGTTCTGGATCACCTGCTGCCGCAGCTCGTCGACCTGGGCCCGAAGCGCCGCGTTCTGCGACTTGGCGTGCACCAGGCCCGCGAACCAGCCGTAGGCGTCGCGGAACGGGCGCGCGACGCGTTCGGCGCCGACCTCGAAGGGCCGCAGCACCGTCGCTCCCCCACTCTGGACGCTGTGCAGGCCACCGCCCGCCGGCTCACGGAAGTAGACCGTGATCAGGACGATCGAGAGCAGCACGAGCACACCCGCCACGATCCGCCGCTTGAGGGCGGTGGCACTGCGGGAGGACAACCCAGGCGGCCTGGAGCGAGGAACGGGCGACCCCAGGACCGCAAACCGTGCGGTGCGGTTCCGTTGCACGAGAACGCCCTAGTGTAGGGAAGACCTCGGCGTGCCGCGAGTCAGGACCGCGGGCGGTGGTTGTTCCGACGTTTCGCGGCCTGGCTGCGGTGGATCGCCTCGAACTCCTCGAGGCTTCGGCCCGACCCGACCGCGACGCAGGTGAGCGGGCTCTCGGCCAGATGCACCGGCATCTGGGTCTCGTGGCGAAGGCGCTCGTCGAGGCCGTTCAGGAGGGCCCCGCCGCCGGCCAGGACGATGCCCCGGTCCATGATGTCGGCCGCGAGCTCGGGCGGCGTCTTGTCGAGAGTCGACTTGATCGCGTCGATGATCTGGCCGACCGGGCCATCGAGGGCGCGGCGCACCTCCTCGGAGCTGAGGATGACGGTCTTCGGCAGGCCGGTGAGCATGTCGCGGCCGCGGACCTCGGCCTGGACCTCCTCGCGCAGGTCGTAGGCGGAACCGACCTCGAGCTTGATCTCCTCCGCGGTCTGCTGGCCGACCAACAGCTTGTACTCGGTCTTGATGTGGCTGATGATCGCCTCGTCCATCTCGTCGCCGCCGACGCGGAGGCTCTGGCTGACGACGATGCCGCCCAGGCTGATCACCGCGACCTCGGTCGTGCCGCCGCCGATGTCGACGATCATGTTCCCGGTCGGCTCGGCGACGGGCAGCCCCGCTCCGATCGCGGCGGCCATCGGCTCCTCGATCAGGTAGGCCTGGCGCGCGCCGGCGGAGAGGGTGGCCTCCTCGACTGCGCGCTTCTCGACGCCGGTGACCCCCGAGGGCACGCAGACGACCACACGCGGGTGCGCGAAGCGGTGCTGGTGGACCTTCTGGATGAAGTGGCGGAGCATCTGCTCGGTGACGTCGAAGTCGGCGATGACACCGTCCTTGAGCGGGCGGATGGCCGAGATCGTGCCCGGCGTGCGGCCGAGCATGCGCTTCGCCTCGACCCCGACGGCGTGCACCTCGCCGGTGCGCTGGTCGATCGCGACGACGGACGGCTCGGAGAGAACGATCCCGCGGCCGCGGACGTAGACCAGCGTGTTCGCGGTGCCCAGGTCCACCGCCATGTCGCGGCCGCCGAAGCCGTTGAAGTAACCCAAAAGCCCCATCCCTGGACGAGTCTAGCTTGGAAAGCCGCATTCAACCGCTACCCGCCGGTTCGAGCCGAGACCCGGGGTCAGACCCCGGGCCATGTCCCAAGAGCGAGTCGGAAGTGGGTCGAAAAGCGCGCGCGTGACCCCACCGGTCCCGGCGCGCTCCTACGCTCGGCTCCATGCCTCGACCGTTTCGCCTTCAGCTTGCAGGCGGCGTCTATCACGTCGTCTCTCGCGGCAACCGGCAGCAGGCGATCTTCTGCGACGAGATCGACTACGTGCGCTTTCTCGAGCTGCTGGGAGCCGCAGTCAGCCGGTTCGGATGGCGGTGTCACGCCTACTGCCTGATGCCCAATCACTTCCACCTCGTGGTCGAGACGCCGGAGGCCAACATCTCGGCCGGCATGCAGTGGCTGAACGGGAGGTACGCGCAGTGGTTCAACATCCGCTACGGCTTTTCGGGACATCTCTTCCAAGGTCGTTTCTACGGCGACCTCGTCGAGAGCGCCTACCACCTTCTCGAGCTTGTCCGGTACATCGCGCTCAACCCGGTGCGAGCAGGCTTGTGTCGGGACGCGAGCGGATGGCGATGGAGCAGCTACCGCGCGATGGTCGGCGAGGCGAAGAGCACAGCTCTGCTCACGGTTGGGTGGCTTCAGGCGCAGTTCGGCCGCGATCTGGCCCGCGCGCGCCAGACCTTCCGTGCATTCGTGCAGGACGCACCACACGACCTCGGCCGCCGTGACTCTTCTAGCCATGGCCGAGGGTCAGACCCCGGGCCACGTCCTGATCAGCCGAACCCGTAGACGCCCGGGAAACGCGTGGCCAGGAGCCGTACCAGGAGGGCCGCCGGAAGGCCTACGACGTTGAGGTAGTCGCCCTCGATTCGCTCGACGAGGGCGGCCCCACGGCCTTGGACGGCGTACGCCCCGGCCCTGCCCTCCCACTCGCCGATGCCGACGTAGGCCGCCAGGTCACGCGCGTCGAGCTCGCGGAACGACACCCGCGTGACCTCGTGCTCGACCTCCTCCCACGCGGGCGTGAGCAGGCACAGCCCGGAGACCACCTCGTGCGTCTGCCCCGCGAGCGCCTCGAGCATCGCCTCCGCCTCCGCGGCGGTTCGCGCCTTGCCGAAGACCCGGCCGTCCAGGACGACCTCCGTGTCGACGCCGAGCACCGGCCGTCCTACACCGGCGCCGGCGACCGAACGGGCTTTGCCGCGGGCGTTCTCGCGGACCGTCTGCGCCGGATCGGATCCCCCTAGCTGCTCCTCGTACTCGGGCAGGACGACGTCGAACGGAATGCCGAGCTGTTCCAGGATCGCGCGCCGCTGCGGGGAGCGCGACGCGAGCACGAGCGGCGGTGCCGGCGGGACGCTCACGCCCGCTTACGGGCGTGCCACAGGTCCTCCGCCGGCCACTTCCGCGCCCACTCCGCGGGGACGAACTCGTAGTAGGAGTGATCCTGCGCGCCTTCTGGGGCGCGCAGCTCGCTGTAGCGCCTCGACCTCGAACCCGTTCTCCCGCAACAACGCCAGCCAATCCCCGTGCCCGAGATGAAAGTCCACACCCTCCTCGCCCGGCCACTCCATCCGCCCAAGGCCGTCGAACTGCGGGCGGACAAGCCGGTTCTCGACCGGTCCTTCGTCGGGGGCACACAGCAGCGAAAGGGGTGAGTTGCAGAGGAACACGAGCTCGCCTCCGGGACGGAGAAGGCGCGCCGCCTCCGGAATCCACCGCTGCGGGTCGCACCAGATCGATGCTCCGTACTCCGAGAGGGCAAGGTCGAAGCTCGCGTCCGGCAGCGGGACGTCCTCTGCGCTGGCCTCGACGAGCGGGAACTCAATCCCCGTCTCGCGCTGACACCGTCTCGCCGTCTCCAGCTGCGCGGGGGTGACGTCCAGCCCCGTCACGCGCGCCCCTCGCCGCGCCAGCCAGGCCGAGAAGTACGCCGTCCCGCAGCCGAGCTCGATCACGTCCTTGCCGGCGACGTCTCCGAGCACCCCGACCTCGGACTCCGGGATGCCGAACACCCCCCAGTCGATCTCCGGCTTCGCCCACGCCTCGAGCGCTCGGGCGTCCGTGTACTCCGCGTTCGTCTTGGTCCAGGCTTGGCGGTTGCGGAGCGCGTCCTCGCTAAGCGTCATCCGGGAACCAGAGCTCGATCTCCCGCTGCGCCGACTCCGGCGCATCCGACCCGTGCACGAGGTTGTCGGGCATCGCCAGCGCGAGGTCGCCCCGGATCGTCCCGGGCGGCGAGTCGGCCGGATTGGTCGAGCCCATCGTCGTCCGAACGACCGGGATCGCCGACTCGCCCTCAAGCACGAGCGCGAGGGTAGGCCCGGAGGTGATGAACTCGACGAGCTCGCCGAAGAACGGCTTCTCCGCGTGCTCCGCGTAGTGTCGCTCCGCGAGGTCGCGGTCGACGTGCACGAGGCGCGCCGCGCGCACGACGAGGCCCCGCCGTTCGAAGCGCGCAAGGATCTCGCCGGCCAGCCCACGCGCCATCGCGTCCGGCTTCACCAGCACGAGGGTCTTCTCCACCGCCACGGCGGCGGAGTCTACGGCCTGTGCGGACCTAGGCGCTCCGCTCGCGCCGCGGGGGCGTCAGGCTCTGCGTCTTGCCCAGCTCGACGGCCGCCGGCTGCGACCGGTGTCTCGCAATACGGGCACACCTGCCAGAGCGCCTCGAGCGGCTGCTTGCAGCTCCCGCAGGACTGGCGCAGGCGCGTCGTGCAGACCGGACAGACGAGGAACGACGGCTCGACCTCGGCGCGGCAGACCGGGCAGTGCAGCTCGCCGCGGCTCGAGAGCCGGTGCTCCATCGCCTTGATCTCGAGCTCCCGCTCGCGCACGTCGTCGAGGTACTCGGGCGGCCGGAAGAGCATGTAGATCAGCGCTCCGACGAACGGCGGGAAGAGTCCGAGCACGGTCGCCATCCCCACGAGCCAGGGATCCTCGATTCGGCGCCGTGCGTCCTTCAAGACCCAGAACGCGACCGAGAGCCAGAAGACGCCGACGAAGAAGATCGAGAGGTTGCGGATCACCGCCCAGGTGCCTGCGCTGAAGAAGTCGAACAGTCCGTTGTCCGCTACTGGCACCACCGGCGCTCCTTCAGAGCAGAAGCTTCCCGACCAGATAACCGGCGCCGAACGCGAGGCCGACGATCGTCAGGACGACGATCATGGCGACTGCGAAGACGCTCAGCCGCTCGCCGAGCTGACTCATGGTACGCGTTGTTGGCGGACGGAGAGGTCGGCGAGAAGGTAGAGGGAACCGGTCACGAGCACCCCTCCCTCCTCGCCTGCGAGCTCGCGGGCTCGGGCGAGCGCCTCGCCGGGATCGTGGACAGCCTCGACCGACTCGAAGAAGAGCTCGGCCCGGCGGGCAAGCTCGTCCGCAGGGAGCGCGCGGGCGCTGCGCGAGGCCGTGGCCACGAAGGACCTCCCCGCCAACGCGAGGACGGCGAGAATCGCCTCGGCGTCCTTGTCGGCCAGGATCGAGGCGACGACCACGTAGTCGCGACTTGGGAGCCGTTCCAGCAGCCAGGCCGCCCCTGCCGGGTTGTGCGCGCCCGCGAAGACGTCCTCGCCGATCTGGTCGAAGCGGCCGGGCAGGGAGATCTCGACGTCGCCGGCGAGCGGTCTCCCGACGAAGGCCTCCGCAGCCGCGCGACCGACGTCGTCGGCATTGACGACCGCGGTCGCCCCTCGCACGCGCGCACGTGACTCCCACTCGGGCTCGCCGAGCACGACGGTCGCGTCCGGCTCGACCACGGCCAGCTTCTCCTCCGCGATCGCCTCGCGCGTCTCGCCCAGAACCTCGGTGTGATCGAGGGCCACGTTCGTGAGGGCGACGACCTGCGCGGCGAGGACGTTGGTGGCATCCAACCGGCCGCCGAGGCCGGCCTCGACCACGGCGACGTCCACCTCTGCGGCCGCAAACTCGGCGAGCGCCGCTGCGGTCAGCACCTCGAACTGCGTGGCGCCGAGCCGCCATCGCCGCCGGCCGGACGCGCTCCAGCGCCTGCTCGAGGTCGGCGTCCTCGCCGTCCACCTGGATCCGCTCGCTCCAGCCGGACACGTGAGGAGAGGTGTACGCCCCGGCGAGCAGCCCCTCCCGCGCGAGGAACGCCGCCGCCCGGCGTGTCGCCGTCGACTTGCCGTTCGTCCCGACGACGTGGATCGCCGGAAAGGCGCGCTGCGGCTCGTCGAGCTCCACCAGCAGGGCGCGCATGCGGTCGAGCCCGAACTCCTCGGGCCAGGGCGAGAGCGACTCGAGCCAGTCAGCTGCCGAGCGCATCCAACTCCCGGCGATAGCGCTCGAGCTTCTCGCGCTCCGCCGTGACCACCTCCTCCGGCGCGCTTCGAACGAAGCGCTCGTTCGCGAGCATTCCCTCGGCGCGCGCGACCTCGGCGCGCAGCCGCTCCGCCTCGGCCTCGGCGTTGCCGCCGTCGACCTTGACCCGCTCGGGCTTGACGACAGCCTGAAAGATCCGCTCCTGCTCCTCGCTCAGCTGCGGCTTCACTCCGGCCCGCCGGAAGACCTCCGCGGCGGTCTGGATCGGCTCGAACTCAGCCTGGACGGCCGCGTCCGAACCGGCCGCCTCCGGCCAGGGCGCCACGATCAGGCGACACTGTCGTTCCGGCAGGTTCGACCAGATTTCCTCGGTCACGTGCGGCATCACCGGGTGCAGCAACTTGAGCAGCCGCTCGAGGTTCGCGAGCGCCGTCGCCTGCGCGTCCTCGTCGCCGTCGTAGAGGCGAGGCTTGATCGCCTCGGCATACCAGTCGCAGAAGTCGTCGAAGGTGACGTGGTAGAGCACGCTCGTGGCGGCGGCGAACTCGAATCTGGAGAGGTGGTCGTTCACCTGCGCCTGGGCAGCATCGAGGCGCGCGACGATCCACTGCTCCTCGAGGTCGCGCGGCCGCAGGTCGGGCGTTGCTGCGCCGACGTTCGCGAGTAGCAGTCGCGAGACGTTCCAGAGCTTGTTCGCGAGCTTGCGTCCCTCCTCGACGGCTCCTTCCGAGAAGCGGACGTCCTGCGACGACGACAGCTTCAGCAGCCCGTACCGGGTCGCGTCGGCTCCGTGCCGGTCGACGAGCTCGAGCGGGTCGAGCCCGGTGCCGAGGCTCTTCGACATGCGCCTGCCGTCCGCGGCGAGCACGGTGGTGTGGATGATCACGTGGCGGAACGGGATATCGCGCATCAGCTCGAGCCCCGAGAAGATCATGCGGTTCTCCCAGAGCCGGATGATCTCGCGGGCGGTCGTGTTCAGCGTCCCGGGGTACCAGGCCTCGAGCTCGGGCGTCTGCTCCGGCCACCCCAGGATGGCGAAGGGCCAGAGCGCCGACGAGAACCAGGTGTCGAGCACGTCCTCGCTCCGCGTGAGCTCGGTCGAGCCGCACTCGGCACACGCCTCGGGCTCGGTCTCCTGGACGCTCAGATGGCCGTCCGGGCACTCCCAGACCGGAAGCTGGTGGCCCCACCAGATCTGGCGCGAGATGTTCCAGTCGGGAGCGGTCTCGAGCGACTCGATCGCGTAGCGGTGCTGCGACTCCGGGTGGTAGCGCACCCGCTCGTCGCGCAGCGCCTCGAGCGCCGGCTGCTTCAGCTCGTCCATGCGGCACCACCACTGCAGCGAGATCAGCGGCTCGATCCGGCTCTTGCAGCGCTCGCAGAGCGCGATCGTGTGGCGGTAGGGCTCGCGCTGGACGAGGAGGCCGCGATCGCGGATCCAGGCGAGGATGCGTTCCGCGGCCTGGTCCTGGGTCAGCCCCGCGAGCTCGCCCGCCGCCTCGTTCATGCCGCCGTCCGGGCCGATCACGGTCAGCTCGGGAAGGCCGTGGTCGCGACCGATCTCGAAGTCGAGCGGATCGTGTCCCGGAGTGACCTTGAGCGCGCCGGTGCCGAACTCGGGGTCGACCCGCTCGTCCTCGATCACCGGGACCGTTCGCTCGACGAAGGGCACGACGACCTCGCGCCCGACGGCGGCTTTCCAGCGCTCGTCGCCGGGGCTCACCGCGACGGCCACGTCGGCCAGGATCGTCGCGGGGCGCGCCGTCGCGATCGTCACCCCGTCGCCCGGGTCGTCCACGAACGGGTACCGCACGTACGTGAGCGCGTCATCTACCTCCTCGTGCACGAGCTCGAGGTCGGACAGCGACGTCTCGTGGTGCGGGCACCAGTTGATGATCCGGTTCGCGCGGTAGATCCACCCCTTGCCGTAGAGGTGGACGAAGAAGCGCATCACCGCCCGGATGTAGCCGTCGTCCATCGTGAAGCGCTCGCGCCGGTAGTCCATCGAGGCGCCCATGCGCCGGAACTGGCTCATGATCGTGCCGCCGTACTGCCGGAGCCAGTCCCAGACGAGCTCGACGAACGCCTCTCGCCCGAGCTCCTGGCGCGACTTCCCCTGCTCGGCGAGGTGCTTCTCGACCGCGTTCTGCGTCGAGATGCCGGCGTGGTCGTAGCCGGTGAGAAACGCCGTCTCGAAGCCGCGCATGCGGTGCCAGCGGACGAGGACGTCGGCCAGCGAGATCTGCAGCGCGTGGCCGGTGTGCAGCGCACCCGTCACGTTCGGCGGCGGGTGGGCGACGACGAACGTCTCGCGGCCGCTACCGGGCTCCGCGGCGTAGAGGCCCTCCTCCTCCCAGGTCTGCTGCCAGCGATCCTCGACACCGGCCGGCTTGTACAGCGGCTCCATTCGGGCAAGTTTACGAACACGTGCACGAGTTCTTTCACGCCCTGGACGTCTTCTTCGAACAGCTGGCCTCGGTCGGCTGGGCGGCGCTGGCGATCGCGCTCGGGCTTCACTTCCTGAAACTCGTCCTGCGCACGATCGCGTGGCGCAACATCCTCGTCGCCTCGTATCCGGAGGAGCCGATCCCCTGGCCGCCGGTGTTCGGGGCCTACGTCGCCGGCGTCGGCTTGAACTCGATCCTGCCCGGTCGCGGCGGCGACCTCGTCAAGCTCTACCTCGTCCGGCGGAAGATCCCCGGCACCACCTACACGACCCTCGGGTCGACCCTCGTCACCGAGACGCTGGTCGACCTGGTCATCGCCACCTTGCTCTTCCTCTGGGCGCTGACGCAGGGCGTCCTGCCGAGCCTCCACGTGCTGCCGAACCTGCCCGCGTTCGACTGGGGCTGGCTCTTCGCCAACCCCAGGGCCACGGCCACGGTGGTGGCGGTGCTCACGGTGGCGGCGATCTGGCTGTGGTGGTGGGCCTCGCGGCACGTCGAGAACTTCAAGGCCCGCGTCGGCCAGGGGTTCGCGATCCTGCGCGACCGCGGGCGCTACTCGCGTGAGGTCGTGAGCTGGCAGCTCCTGAGCTGGGTCTGCCGGCTGGGATCGCTGTACTTCTTCCTGCGCGCGTTCCACGTCCACGCGACGGTGCACAACGCGCTGCTGGCGCAGGTGGTCGACAGCCTCGCGACGCTGCTGCCGTTCTCACCCGGCGGCGCGGGCACGAAGCAGGGCCTGCTGGTCTACGTCCTCCAGGGCCAGGCCTCGACTTCGAAGCTGCTGGCGTTCAGCGTCGGCATGCATGTCATCGTGACGATCTTCAACGTCGCGCTCGGCGCCGTGGCGATCTTCGTGATGCTCCGGACCCTGCGCCTGGGCGAGATCATGGGCCGCGCCAAGGCGGCCGAGTCAGCCGAGTCCGACCGCAGCTAGGCGGACTCTTCGGCGAGCCTCAGGCTGGCCATGTCCCGGGGTCTGACCCCGGGACACGTCGATCGCCCGCGATTTCTTGCAGCCGTTCAACGTGCTACTTCTCGAGAGGTGCGGGGACTTCCTTCCGATCTTGCACCGAAAGGACACGGCTGAGGGTCTGACCCCAGGTCTTGGCCGGAAGGGACACGGCGGCCGACGGCCTGCGAGAGCCTAAGCGGATTCTTCGGCGAGCTCTTCGGGCTGCTCGTCGTCGGCGCCGGCGCTCGTCACGAGCGTCGGCTTGAGACCCTTCTCGATCGTCTCCTTCGTGATCGCGCACTTGACGACGTCCTTGCGCGACGGGAGCTCGAACATGACGTCGAGCAACGCGGTCTCGATGATCGAGCGCAGCCCGCGGGCGCCGGTCTCGCGCGCCAGAGCCTTGTCGGCGATCTCCCATAGCGCCTCGTCGGTGAAGACGAGCTCGATCGAGTCGTAGGCGAAGAAGCGCTGGTACTGGCGCGTGAGCGCGTTCTTCGGCTCGGTCAGGATCTGGACGAGGTCCTCGCGCTGGAGCTGGTGCACGGCGGAGATCACGGGCAGCCGGCCGATGAACTCGGGGATCAGCCCATACGAGAGCAGGTCCTCCGGCATCACCTTGGCGAGCATCTCGGAGGCCTCGAACGAGTTCCGGGAGCGGATGTCGGCGCCGAAGCCGACTGCGTGCTTGCCGATCCGCCGGCCGATGATCTTCTCCAGGTCCGCGAACGCGCCGCCGCAGATGAAGAGGATGTTGGTCGTGTCGATCGAGAGGAACTCCTGGTGCGGATGCTTCCGACCGCCCTGCGGCGGCACCGAGGCCACCGTCCCTTCGAGGATCTTCAGGAGGGCCTGCTGCACGCCCTCGCCCGAGACGTCGCGCGTGATCGACGGGTTGTCCGCCTTCCGCGCGATCTTGTCGACCTCGTCGATGTAGATGATCCCGGTCTCGGCCTTCTTGATGTCGAAGTCGGCGGCCTGGATCAGCTTCAGGAGGATGTTCTCGACGTCCTCGCCGACGTAGCCGGCCTCGGTCAGCGCGGTCGCGTCGGCGATCGCGAACGGGACGTTGAGGATGCGCGCCAGCGTCTGCGCCAGCAGCGTCTTCCCGCACCCCGTCGGACCGAGCAGGAGGATGTTCGACTTCTGCAGCTCGACGTCGTCGTCCTCCGCGGCCATCTGCACGCGCTTGTAGTGGTTGTAGACGGCGACGGCGAGGGTCCGCTTCGCCTCCTCCTGCGAGACGACGTAGTCGTTCAGAACCGAGTAGATGTCCCTCGGCCGCGGCAGGTTGTCGAGATCGAGCTGCGCGGGAGCGGTCAGCTCCTCGTCGATGATCTCGTTACAGAGGTCGATGCATTCGTCGCAGATATAGACGCCGGGTCCGGCGATCAGCTTCTTGACCTGGCGCTGGCTCTTGCCGCAAAAGCTGCAGAGCAGCTGCTCGTTCCCATCCGATGCGCGAGCCACGTCTCTCCTTGTACCTCGGATTTGCCCCGAGTGCTAGGGCTGATTCCCGTCTTTCGCGGTGTCCCGGTGGATGATCACATTGTCGATGATGCCGTAGTCCTTGGCTTCTTGCGGGGTCATGAAGTAGTCGCGCTCCATGTCCTTCGAGACCTTGTCCATCTCCTGGCCGGTGTGCTCCGCCATGATCTCCTCGAGCCGACGCTTGAGGGCGATCGTCTCACGGGCATGGATCTCGATATCCGTCGCCTGCCCCTGGAAGCCGCCCCAGACCTGGTGGATCAGGATCTTGGCGTTCGGCAGCGCCATCCGCTTTCCTTTCGCGCCGCCGGCGAGAAGAAGGGCCCCCATCGACATCGCGGTCCCCACGCAGATGGTCTGGACGTCGGGCTTGATGAACTGCATCGTGTCGTAGATCGCGAGCCCGTGGTAGACGGAGCCGCCCGGCGAGTTGATGTAGATCGAGACGTCCTTGTCCGGGTCCTCGGACTCGAGGTGGAGAAGCTGGGCGATGATCAGGTTGGCGATCTGGTCGTCGACGGGTGTGCCGAGGAAGATGATTCGCTCGTTCAGGAGGCGCGAGTAGATATCGAACGCGCGCTCGCCTCGGGAGGTCTGTTCGATCACCATCGGGATCAACGGGCTCATGCTGGCTCCTTGCTGCCGGGGGTCCACAGTTTCGTCTCAGTCGGGGGCGTTTCCTTGTCGGGGGTCCAAATCTCGTCTCTCGCACGCGCGACCTCGACGGGCACGCGCCTCGCGTCGGCGGCAACGCGGTCGAGGGCCTTGCGCAGGCGCAGGTCGCCGCGCAGCACCTCCTGGCGCCCGTCGGCGAAGACCTGCTTCACGGCCTCGTCGGCGTCGTCGCCCTGCAGGCCCGCCTGCTCGCGAATCAGCTCCTCGATCTCCTCGTCAGAGACCTCGAGGCCGAGCTTGTCGGCGACCGCTTCGAGCACGAGCTCGCGCGCGACCGAGAGCGCCGCCTCGGCGCCCATGCGCTCGACGAGCTGGTCGGCCGTCTGGCCCGAGAGCTGGAAATACGCGTCGGCGCTGATGCCCCGGCGCTCGAGCGAGCGGCCGAGGGCGTTCAGGAGCTCCCGGGTGCGCGCCTCGACGAGCGGCCCGCCGACCTGGACGTTCGAGGCCTCGACGAGCCGGTCGACGGCGTCCGCGCGGAACTGCGACTCGGCCTCCTCCTCGAGCACCTCGCGCAGGCGACGCTCGATGTCGGCGCGCAGCTCCTCGAGCGTGTCGAACTCGGTCGCGGCCTTCGCAAGGTCGTCGTCGAGCGGCGGCAGGACCTTCTCCTTGAGCTCCTTGACCTCGACCGTCGCCGTGCCGGTCGAGCCGTCGGCGAGCTCGAACTCGACTTCCTTGGTCTCGCCCTCCGAGGCACCGGTGAGCGCGCGCTCGATCTCCTCGACGAGCCGCCCCGAGCCGAGCTCGAGGACGAGGTCGCGCTGGCCCTCGCCGTTCTCGTCCAGCGCGTCGACGACGAGCACATCGCCCGTCCGGGCCGCACGGCCCTCGACCGGCGTGAGCTCTGCAACCGACGCGCGCAGCTCCTCGAGCTCCTGCTCGACGAGCTCGTCCGGGATCTCCGGCTCCGCGTAGGGCACCTCGAGCTCGGTCCAGTCGGCGGGCTCGGGAGTCGGCTGCACCGGCACCGTCGCGGTGAAGCTGAAGTCCGCGTCCTCGGAGGTCGGCAGCTCGTACTCGTACTCAGGCGCCGCGATCGGTCGGATGCGCGTTCCGGCCGCGGCGTTCATGAACCAGCCGCCGATGTGGCTCTCGACCGCCTCCTTGAAGATCCGCTCACGGCCGATGCGCGCCTGCAGCACCTCCGTCGGGACCTTGCCCTGGCGGAACCCCGGCACCTTGACCGAGCCGGCCAGGTCCGAGGTCGCGTGCTCGACCGCATGCTCGAGGTCCTCCTGGGGGACCTCGACGGTCAAACGGACCGTGTTGTCGGGCAGCTCCTCGACCTGCGTCGCCATCGCCCGGACCATTCAAGCAAAGAGGCCGAGCCTGACGGTGAGTCTCAGACGTCCGGCTCGCCGTCCTCGTACTCGAGGTGCTCTACGCGGGTCATGAGGCCGACGCCCCGGAAGTAGACCTTGTTCGAGCGCGGGTAGTAGCAGATGTCGTTCGGCTCGCGAGTCCCGTAGGCGAGGTATGTGATCCCCTCGGGGCCGGCCACGATCGAGTGCGCGATGCGGGTGCCAGGCGGGCGCGCGACGAGGTGGCCGGGCCGAAGCTCGAAGGACTCCTGCCTAGCGCCGCGGGAGGCTGTGACCGGCGTCGGCCACAGCTCGACCGTGCCCCCTCCCTCGAGCACGACGAACGCCTCCGACTCGAGCGAGTGGCAGTGCGGGACCGAGCCGCGGCGGCCCGCGGCGCGGCGGATCCAGTTCAGGCCTGACCGCTCGGAGCCCGCAGCCTCGCCGAGCACCTTGTCGCCGTCCTCGTCGAAGGGCACGTCGTCGAAGCCAACGACGTTGGCCGGCCGCTCGCCCGGCTCGGCGAACTCGAGCTCGCCGATCACGGCCTCGACGTCCCACGGGTCATGGACGCGCCCCTCCACCCAGGGGTAGCCGAGGCGGAGCGCCCGCGAGCGCGGGAGCCAGCCGTACTCGACCGGGTGACGGGTGCCGAAGACGACGTACTCGAGGCCGTCGGGGCCGGAGCGCAGCGTGTGCTCCTCGTGATCCGCGAGGTGAACCAATGTGTCTCCCTTACGCACCTCGCAGACGGCGCCGTCCTGCCACGAGAGCCCCGAGCCGTCGAGGACGAAGAAGATCTCCTCGGAGAGGCCGTGCGAGTGCGGTGGCGTCGACAGCCGGCCGGGCTCGACGCGCACGCGGTTGACGCCGATCCCCTTCCCTCCCGCTGCGTCGCCGAGGCGCTGCAGCGTCGAGGCCATCGGCCCCTTGTCGCGGCGAACGCCCTCGACCTCGTCCCAGTGGACGACCACGGCGGCAGTATCGCTCAGCGCAGCGCCAGGTACTCGTTCGCGCCGCTCACCGAGAGGCCAGGCGTCGGCCCTCCTCCCACGACGTACACACGGCCGTCGAGCGCGACGACGCCGAGTCCGTGCCTAGCGGTCGGCAGGTCGGGCAGCCGGCCCCAGCGTCCGGCGCCCACGTCGTACCGGTAGACGGCCGCCGAGGTGCCCGCCGGCGACTCGCTCCCGGCCGAGATGATCACAGAGCCAACCGAGGCGACATCGGTGCCGCCGCGCGTCTCGGGCACGCGTGCGAGCGAGACCCACCGCCGCCGCGTGGGTACGTAGGCCTGGAAGGCGTCGAAGTTCGTCCCCGACTCCCGGCCCGCGGCGGCGTAGACGCGGCCGCCCACGGCCGTGACCCCGAGATGCTCGCGCGGCTTGGGCCCGGCAATTCTCGACCAGCGCCGGCGCACGCGGTCGAAGGCGAGTGCTTGCCCCGCGAGGCCTCCGCGAGCGACGCCACCCACGACGTAGAGGGTGCGGCCGACGATCGCGGCCCCGGCCGCCGCTCTCGGCTCCGGGAGGTCGGGCAGCCGCCGCCAGCGCCGACCGGAGAGAAGGTACGCGCGCGTGGGCGCGCCGTACCCGCCGACGACGTAGAGCCGCTTCCCGTCCGAGGCGGCCATCGCGTGGTTGACCGCGACGGGCAGCGACTGAAGCCGTCGCCAGCGGTCTCGCGCCGGCGAGTAGGCGTCCACGCGCGCCGAGCTGCGCCCGTCGGCCAGGAACCCGCCTACGACGACGAGCTCTCGGCCGAGCGTGGCGGCTGCAACCTCGCTGCGCGGTACCGGCAGCGGCGCACCCCGCTTCCATTCCAGCGCCTCGCGCGCAGCCGGGCCGGAGCCGGCGACGCCGAGCGTCAGCACCGCGATCAGGATCACGAGCCGGTGAACCATGCGATGCGGGCGAGAGGACTCGAACCTCTAAGGGACTTTCGTCCCAACGGGACCTAAACCCGCCGCGTCTGCCAGTTCCGCCACGCCCGCGTGTTCGAAAAGGATACGGCCGAGGAGTCCTGGTGTTTCACCTACGTGTAAAGGAAATTGGGTACGCCTAACTAATAGGAGCCAACGCAGTCCTAGCCCTCGTCATGAACGCAACGGTCGTCCAACTCCCCACGGTCGAGTCGCTGAGCGACGAGATCCGCGGGCTCGTCTATGAGCGCCAGACCCTCCGCACCGTCGGGGCCGGCGCCGAGGAGCTCGAGCGCAACCGCGTCGAGCTCGTCCGAGCCCAGCAGGAGCTCGTCCACGCTCTGATCAGGCGACACCTCCCCGCAGGCCGCGCCGCCTAGCCAGGCTCGGGCCGGGACGGGCTATCCTGTCTCGCGCGCGGTGGCGGTAGCTCAGTTGGTAGAGCCCCGGGTTGTGGTCCCGGTGGTCGGGGGTTCGAGTCCCCTCCGCCACCCCTCGCGCTCCCGGTCGGCCACCCGTTTGCGGCCGGCGGAGCCGGCCTCCACGGGTCGCCTCGCCCGCTGACGGCACCGGGCTCTCCGGGCCGTGCCTCGTAGGACTGTCCCCTCCGGCCCGGCACCGCTAGCGACGCGCCGGGAACGCGAGGCGGGTCTGGCAAACTCGACTCCAAGGCCCCGTAGCTCAGCGGAAGAGCGACGGACTTCGAATCCGTGCGCGGAGGTTCGACTCCTCCCGGGGCCATCTTCCGGGCTCATTCCTCGGGGCGGTTACGACGTGAGCCGCTCGCTCATGCTGGCGGGGTCGCTCAGCCAGACGGGATCGCCGATCTGGAGGCCGAGTCCTTCGAACGCGCTCGCGGGGTTGCCACGGACGACGATCAGCCAGCCGCGCGGATCGAACATCACGCCGTACTCGCCAGCCTCGAAGTCGGCGTAGGTGCTTCCGTACTTGGCGTGCACCGATTGCGAGGCGGCCTCGACACCGAGGTCACCCTCGTGGTCGAGCCCAGCGCCCGCAAAGTGCGCCTCCCGCACGTTCAGCTGAATGTTGCCGAACCGGTTCAGATCCACCACCTCGCAACGGATCCTGCCCGGCCCCACTTCCGGCTCGGCAATCTTGCAACCCGGTCAGCGACTCCGGCTCGAGCGGCTGACCGAGCTCACCAAGATCCCTTCCTGCAGCGAGGTGCGCAGCCGCAGGGCAAAGGACATCACGGGCGTGGAGCGACGGCGCGACCGGCTGGAGGATGATCTCTTCCGACGTGATCTCAACGGCTCTTCGGACGCCGCCGAGCGTGTCCCACGCAAGGGACAGCAGGCCGTTGTCAGGGCCGACGAGCCGCCGGCCACTTGCCGCTTCGACCGCGATGTCGCGATCCTTTCCGACGTTCGGCTCAACGACCGCGACGACAACCGCCTCCTCCGCGAGATACGGAAGCGAATCGGCGAGCAGGAGAGCTCCCGCTGGGACGTTGAGAGGTCGAATCAGGTGCGAGAGGTCGACGATAGGACTCTGGGGCGCGATGCGGCTCATCACCGCGTGACACATCCCCACCCATTCGTTCCCCAAGCCGAAATCCGTCGCGAAGACGATCGGGTCGGTGGTACCGCGCACGGGCCAAGCATGCTTGCTCTCAGGATTCGATGCAACGTCGCCGCGGAGCACGCGTGGCGCGCCGAATCACTTGTGGCGCTGCGCCGCGGCGTATTCCTCGGCCACACTCTTCGGCACGGTAAACGCCCAGGCGTCTTCGACGAGCTCGCGCATCTCGTCCTCGTCGATGGCGGCGAGCCGGACGTGCACCCAGTGGTAGCGCATGTCGGACTCGCTCGGCAGCGAGAACTTCTCGGGCTCCGCCTCGACGAGCGCCTCGCGCCAGTCCTTGGGGAAGGCAAAGCCCATCGTCGAGCCGTCGCGCGAGAGGGAGAGGTAGACGATTCGGCCGATGCGGAACTTCACCCGGCCGCGAACGAGGCCCTCGCTGCTGCGAGGCAGGGTGCTCGCAAACGCGCGGACCTCGTCGATCGTCACCATCGGACGCAGGCGCTACGCGTGGATCCCGGAGCCCTCGGCGCCGAGGGCGCCCCAGCCAGTCGGCCGCTCGAGGACGAACCGCACGAGCTCGACCTCCTTCTTGGTCAGCTCCGGCGAGCCGCCGGTCTCCTCGAGCTGGGAGCGGAGGTGCTCTTTCACCGCCGTCGCCGAGTACTCCCGCAGGAAGTGCCTGATGCCGTTCAACTGGCCCTCCTTGGTTTCTCACGAGCCTAACGCGCGTCGCGTAACCGGCGCCCGGCCTAGGGCGCGCGGCGCTCGCGCCCTCGCCAGTAGGCGACCGCAGCGACCTGGGCCGATGCCACGACCGCCCCGTGCTCGTCCCGGGCCTCGAGCGTCCGAGGCTGCATGAAGTCGTCGAACCGCTCGGCCGGCACGGCGTAGACGTAGCTTCCGTCCGGCTGGATCGGAATCGGGACGCGAGCCCCGTCGCCGTAGTCGAGCTCGAGCGTAACGGCGCCCGGCGCGCTGACGTGGCCCTCGAGCCCGTAGACCTTCGTCAGGTCGGACTCGTCCGAACGCGTGCTGACGTAGAGCGGCGCCGCCGTGTCGGAAACGGCAGGGTCGTCCCAGTCAGCCGGGATCGTGCTGCGGCCGACGACCGAGCCTTCTGAGCTTCGAGCAACGAGCTCGAGCCCCGAGGCGTGCACCGACGGGCGGTGCCGGGCCGGAACCTCGAACACGAAATAGCGGCCTTCTCCGAGCTCGACGGAGTCGCTGGATCCGTCGGCGTAGACCGCCTCGAGGGTCGAGCCGTCGGCGGCGTTGATTCGGCCGCCGAGAACGACCGGCGAGTCCGGCCCGGCTCCGTCGTCGGTGGGGAGGGTGACGTCGAGCGCACGCTGGGCCAGTTCGGCGGCGGTCGTGCAACGGGCGCCTCGTCCGCGATCCCCGGCGGTGACGATCTCGGTGCAGCTCCCGCCGCCCTGCAGAGAGGCTGCGTAGAGCGTCGCCGTCGCGGTGGACGCGACAGCGCTCGCGTGCTCGACGTCCGGGTTGAGCCGGAGATCCGCAGGCAGGCCGCGATCGACCGAAGCGAGCTCGTTCTTGACGTGGAGCGGCGCGGGCCATCCGAGCAGCGCAACCGCGCCGAAGCCTGCTCCGACGACGACGAGGCTCGTGGCGCAGGCAGCCGCAGCAACGCGGGCGAGACGGCGTCGGCGGGCACGAAGGTCGAGGTGTCGGGCGTAGGCGGTTTGGAGATCGTGGTGCAGGGCGTCCGTGGGGGTCATCGGGGCTCCTTTCTAGCCCCATATGCGCCGACCCGGCCGATCCGTTTCACACGGCAGGGAAACGCGGAGGCGGCGCCGGTGTATATGCCGGTGATGGCCACGACCGACGCGCAGCTGCTCCTTCGCGCGAGAGACGACCCCGAAGCGCTGGGGGAGCTGTACCTCCGGTACCGGGGTCAGCTCAATGCGTGGTTTTGTGCGCGCGCACCCGAGTCGATCGCCTCCGAGCTCACCGCCGAGGTCTTCGCTCAAGTCGCGCTCAACCTGAAGCGCTTCCGCGACGAGGCCGGCGGCTCTGCAGGCCCCTGGCTCTACGGGATCGCCAAGAACCTGCTGCGGCGCTACTACCAGCGGGGCCGCGTCGAGGAGGCCGCACGCCGGCGACTGGCCATGCCGATCCGCTCCTACGAGCTCGATCTGGACGCGGTCGACGAGCGCCTCGCCGCGGCCGACTCGGGCCTCGGCGCGGCGCTCGCCTCACTGCCCGACTCCCAGCGGAACGCCCTGGAGCTCCGCGTGCTCGAGGACCTCCCCTACCGGGACGTAGCGGGAGTCCTCGGTTGCACGGAGACCGCGGCGCGCATCCGGGTCATGCGCGCTCTCGACAGGCTGGCTCGCCTGCTCGGCGCGGCGTGCGCCTAGCAGTGGCTAGCTCGGCGTGGCGTCAGCGTGGACCGTCTTGGCGGCCTGCTCCTCGTGCCTGCCCTCGGCGAACTCCTCGACGATCTTCTCGTTGAAGGCCGGCAAATCGGCCGGCTTACGACTCGTGACGAGGCCCTGTTCGACCACGACCTCCTGATCCACCCAGTCTCCGCCGGCGTTTCGGATGTCAGTCCGCAGACTTGGCCAGGACGTGACCTTGCGACCGCGGACGACGCCCGCCTCGACGAGCATCCAGGGGCCGTGGCAGATCACGCCCACCGGCTTACCCTGCTCGAAGAACTGACGCGTGAACTCGACCGCGTTCTCGTCCATGCGCATCGTGTCCGGGTTGCCGACGCCGCCCGGGATCACGAGCGCGTCGTAGTCGTCGGCGCTCGCTTCCTCGACGGTGCGGTCGACCCTGAACGTATCGGCCTTGTCGTAGTGGTTGAAGCCCTGGATCTCGCCTTCCTTGAGGGAGACGAGCTCGGGTGTTGCTCCTGCGTCTTCGACCGCCTTCCACGGCTCGGTCAGCTCGACCTGCTCGACCATGTCGGTCGCGAGGAACGCCACGCGCTTACCTTGCAGCTTGTTCGCCACGGGAAACCCCTTTCGTCGTGTGCCCGCCTACGGAGCCGGCGGAGGCGGCGGAGGCGCTTCTTCCTCCACATACGTCTTTCGCCGCACGGCCGGGCGGTAAACACGACGCCTGACCGGCCGAGCCGCGGGGTCGTCGTACCACGGCCCCCAGAAGCCCGCGCCCCACCAGGTGCGCCACAGGACGAGCGAGATCAGGAAGACGATCAGCCCTACGACCATCAGCACGACGCCGACGACGTTCACGTCGACCGAGCCGCCGCTCGCGTTCACGCCCCACGTGAGGATCGCCCCGAAGGTGATCAGAACCAGGCTGATGACGATTCCCATGAACCGCCCCGTACCCGGGGCGCGCGAACCTGAACCCGTGTCGTCGGTCGGTCGAAACGGCGCCGTATGCCCCTTCTCACAAACGTGGGCCGGCAATCACTTCGCGACCCGACGCGTTGTCCGATCAGAGTCCCGGGCGGAGGAAAGGGTGATACGTTGGGTAGTGCTTTCTGGCTCAGAATCCTCGCCCGCCAGGCGAGCGCAGCACGACGTGTTCGGTTGTAGGTCGGCTCAGTCAGGAGCAACCACACCAAGGAGGCACGTCATGCCTGCTACCGATGCACCGGTTCTCGACCTGCTCAAGACGATGACCGCCGAGTCGATCGAGGCCTCGACCCTCGACGAGGAGTCGCTCATGCTGGTGCGCATCGCCGCGCTGATCGCGGTCGACGCCCCACCGTCCTCGTACCTGCTCAACATCGGCGCCGCCGGCGACGTCGGCATCGACGCCGATCAGGTTCAGGGTGTCCTCGCCGCCGTTGCCCCGATCGTGGGCACAGCGCGCATCGCCTCCGCGGCCGGCAACATGGTGCGGGCGCTCGGGTTCGCCGAGGAGCTCGCCGGCCTCGAGGAGGACGACCGAGCCAGGGCATAGAGCAGCAGCTCGTTTTAGGAAGCAACCGAGGCGTCGTGCTGTTCAGCGGCGTCTCGCTGCTTGTGCGGCGCGCGTTCCAGCCCGTCGACAAGCTTGCGCATGATGAGAGCGGCGTTGTGACCGCCGAAGCCGAAGCTGTTGCTCAGCGCGACACGGACCGGGAGCTCCCGCGCGTTGTTGGGAACGCAGTCGATGTCACAAGCCGGATCCGGCGTCTCGTAGTTGATCGTCGGCGGCACGATGTCGCGGTTGACCGCGAGGACGGTGAATGCCGCTTCGACCGCACCCGCTGCTCCAAGGCAGTGACCGGTCGCGCCTTTCGTTCCGGAGACTGGGAGCGTCGAGACCTTGTCCTCGCCGAACGCCAACTTGAGTGCGCGCGTCTCGATCGCGTCGCCGAGCCCCGTTGAGCTTGCGTGGGCGTTGACGTAGTCGACGTCTGTCGGATCGAGCGCCGCGTCAGCCAGCGCAGCCTCCACAGCACGGGCTTGTCCGGCGCCGAGCGGATCGGGCTCGGTCATGTGGAAGGAGTCTGAGCTGAGGCCGTAGCCGGCGAGCTCCGCGTAGACCTTGGCGCCACGGGCACGCGCGTGTTCCAATTCCTCCAGCACAAGGATCGCTGCCCCCTCGCCCATCACGAAGCCGTCTCGGTCGGCATCAAAGGGCCGACTGGCACCTGTGGGATCGCTGTTACGGGACGAGAGCGCTCGCATCGCTGCGAAGCCCGCAACCGCCAGCTCGGTGATCCCCGCCTCGCTTCCGCCGCAGAGCATCACTTCGGCCCGCCCCAACCGGATCGCGTCGTACCCCTCGCCGACCGCCATCGCCGACGCGGCGCACGCCGTGCACGGGGCGCCGAGCGGGCCACGCGTCCCCAGCTCCATCGAAACCCACCCGGCCGCCATGTTCGGCATGAACCCCGTCACCAGACTGGGATGGATCCGTTGAGACTCACCGAGTTCGCGCAAACACGCCGCAAGGCTCGCGACACCCCCTTGCGCGGTCGCAATCGAGGCACCGACCCGATCGGGCTCAGACCCGATCTCTAGTCCGGCGTCGCTTTCCGCCATCCGCGCCGCGGCAACCGCAAACTGCGCGAAGCGGTCGATCTTGCGGATGGTCTTCCGATCGAGCCAGCGTTCCGGCTCGAATTCGCTCGCCTCGCAAGCGATCCGCACAGAATGATCCGAAGCGGCGAATGCGGTGATCGGGCCGCCGCCACCTTCTCCGGCCAAGAGCCGACGCCAGGTCGTGTCCATGTCTTGGCCGAGCGGCGTAACAGCGCCCAAGCCGGTCACAACGATCCGCCGGTCAGCGCTCATGGAAGCGGCCACTGGTGCAGGCTGTCCTCTAGCTCTTCTGGCGTGGCGGCCCGTCGTGCGGCCGTTTGACGGGGTCGTAGAGCGATCACCCGCCAGGCTCGTGCTCCGCCTTCATCCTCAGGGTCTCCGCCATCAACGTCTTCGCTCGCTCGTCGAGCGGGTATGGCTGGCTGACGACCTTGAACACGACGTCCACTCGGCTGAGCCTATCTCCGCCCTCGTGGTCGTGTGATGCTTCCGTGCGTCGGTCTTCTCGCTTGGGCTTGCGCGCAGCTGCAAGGGTGAGCAGCGATGAGCCCGTCGATTCCGATGGTGGTCGAGCAGACCGTGCACGGCGAGCGCACGTTCGACATCTACTCGCGTCTGCTCAATGACCGGATCATCTTCCTCGGCACACCGATCGACGACGCAATCGCCAACCTGACCATCGCTGAACTGCTCCATCTCGAGTCCGACGACCCCGACAAGGACATTTCGCTCTACATCAACTGCCCTGGCGGCTCCGTTTACGCCGGCCTCGCCATCTACGACACGATGCAGTTCGTCAAGCCTGAGATCGCAACGATCTCCGTCGGGATCGCGATGTCGCTGGGCGCACTCCTGCTCGCCGCCGGCGCGAAGGGCAAACGGATGGCACTTCCGAACACGAAGATCCTCGTCCACCAGCTCTCGGGCGGCTTCGAAGGGCAGGCGAGCGACATCGAGATCCAGGCGCGCGAGGCAATCGCGCTCAAGCGGCGGATGGAGGAGATCGTCGCGGAGCACAGCGGGCAGACCCTCGAGAAGGTCTCCAAGGACATGGAGCGCGACTACTTCATGACCGCAGAGGAAGCGAAGGAGTACGGCATCATCGACAAGGTGCTCGGGCGCCGCTTCGAGGCCGATCCACGACCGGCCGTCTAGCTGTCCGCGTCGAGGACAGCATCGCGCGATGCGCCTGGCAGGATTCGAACCTGCGACCAACGGCTTAGAAGGCCGACGCTCTTCCACTGAGCTACAGGCGCGTGCGAGGAAGCGTAGCGCTGGGGAGAGTCCGATAAACGCCGCCGTAGCCGACATGCCTTGCTCTTCTTGCTCTTCGGCTCGACCAGGCCCTCGTCCCGGGCCCAACTGATGCGCCAGGCCACGAGTCCGCGGGAGCAGTGCTGCAGCGACGCTACGGCTCCGAGGTCGAGGGCTCGACGTGGTGGCAAGCCTGATGCGCCGGGCCTGGAACCGCCGACAGCGGCGGCGCCCCGCTTAGGGCGCCTGTCGGATCTAGTGCGGACCGCCGCTGGCCGACCTTAGAGGAGCGGCGGACGACCGGTCCCCGACGACCGCGCCGGACCGGCCCCTCGGCACTACCTGCTAGTCGGCGCGCTCGCGCTCGCCCGCCTTCTGCCTGTCTAGGCCGACGCTACTTTGCTGGGGTCACCCTTCGCGGTTTGCTCCTGACTTGGCCTCGCGGTCGCGGGGAGGGCCGCCATGCCAATCGAGACACAGCGCCGTGGCGTCGTCACGTAGCTCGCCGCCGCTTGCCTTGAGGACCGCCCGGGTGAGGTGCTGCACTGCCTCGCGCGCATGCATAGTCATGCCTGCGGTCAGAATGGCGGCGATATTCATCCCGGCGGCGTCGCGCTCCAGCATGCCGTCGGTGACGAACATCAGCCGGTCACCCACCTCCAATGGCAGCGCCTGCACCCGGTAGCCGCCTCCGGCCTGTAGCGCGAACGGGTGGTCGGCCTCCAAACGAACCTGCTCGACCTGCCCGGCGCGCAGCCGGAACGGTGGAGGATGGCCGGCGTTGACGATGCCCGCCGTCGCACCGGCCAGGTCAATCCGCACGAGCAGACCGGTAACGAACTGACCCTCGCCCGCCTGCTCGGCCAGCGCATCATTCGCCAGCCGTGCCTGCTCGGCCAGTTCCACCCCTCGCCGGCGGGCGTTGCGTAGACCCCCGACCAACACGGTGGCCAACAGCGCGGCATCCATCGTGTGGCCCATCGCGTCGGTCATCGACAAATGCAATGTGTCTCGCTCGAGCGAAAAATCGAAGGTGTCGCCACCGATCTCACCCGCTGGCTGCAGCCAGGCGGCGAGTGTGAATTGCCCGGCCTCGCACGTAAAGGCACCAGGCAACAACCGATGCTGGATCTCCGCCGCCAACGACAACGGAACCGAGCGCTGTCCCCACTCGAATAGATCGGTGTACCGGCGGTTCGCAATGACCACGTACGCCAGGAAGTGCGCCGCCAGAGCCACATCAGCCACCGTCCGCTCGAGCGGGAAGTCCTCCAGCCCCAGCTCCAAAACACCGACCGCTTCACCGCGGCTGGTCACAGGCGCGAACAAGCGAGCGCCGCCATGCTCGCCGATCACCTCGACGGCCTGGGCGGCCAACGCCCGCCCGTGCGGCGTCCCAACCAACGGCACCCGCTCCGCAGTCTCCTCCCCCTGCAACCGCAATTCCCCCTTCCCACCCGAGTGGCCCAGTCGGATCAGCGATCGGCCACTGAAGTCGGCGATCAGAAAGCTGACCTCGCGGGCTCCGATCGCCTCCGCCAACGCGCCGGCGAGCACATCGACCGCGGCCACCGGCGGGGCCGCCTCGACCGCCGCCAGCAACGAATTCAAGTTCAGAGGGGAGTGCCGACTCTGACCCACGTCGCCTAACCTAGCGCGACTGTTCGTCAGGGCCACGTTTCGTCGTCCGCAGTCGTCCCAACCCGCCGAAGCTCATCGAGTTGCGATTCCCACTCGACAACGGACCAACGGCTTAGAAGGCCGTCGCTCTTCCACCGAGCTACAGCCGCCTCTAAGAAGCCTGGCGTCGGTGACGGCCCGCTGCCGCCGCCGCAGCCGACATGCGCGGCCGCGGCACACGCACGTTTGTCGCCGGAGCGAGCCGGCGAAAGTCGTCATGGCCGCGAAGCGGCCGGACTTTCGGCGGCGTTACCGGGTGCGCGCGCCGAAATCGGCGGTGACGACCGTGGCGGGTCTGCCGCCGTAGACGCCGGGGGCGCTCGTCGAGTGCACCGCGGCGAGCCCGATCTCCCGCCAGCGCGGCGAGAGCAGGTTGGCCCGGTGCGGCGGGCTCGCGAGCCAGAGCTTGAGGGCACGCAGGGCACCGACGTCGGGCGAGGCCCAGAGCAGGTTCTCGCCCACCGTCCAGCTATGGAAGCCGCGCGGGGGATAGAACTGCTCGATCCGTGAGGAGAAGGAGGCGCCGTTGGCCGAGTCGTGGCTGAAGTAGCCGCGCCGCGCCATCTCCGTCGAGTGGCGGCCGGCGGCCGCGCTGAGCGCCGTAGAGAGGCGCAGGCGCCCGAGGCCGTTGGCGGCCCGCAGCGCGTTGACCTGGCCGAGCAGCGCCGTCTGGAGCTGGTTGGACGAGGACATCGTCCGGTGGGCGTCGGCCGAGCCCGCGGAGGGGGCAACAAGCACGACGAGTGTCGCTGCCAATGAGGCCAGCAGACGGCTGCGCGCTGCCATGCCTCCCCCTTCGGCAGGATGGCGCCGGACCTTGATCGTCCGAAAGCAGGATTGACGCTAGAGGGCGGTGGCTGCGCGCTCGTGCCTGTGTCGCAGCCAGTCCAGGAACAGCACCTGGATCGAGCCGGCGACCGGGATCGCGCCGAGGGCCCCGAGAATCCCGGCAAGCTCGGCACCGATGAGGATCGAGATCAGCACCGCGAGCGGCGAGAGCTGCACCGTGCGCCCGTAGACGACCGGCTGCAGGATGTGGTTCTCGATCTGCTGGTAGACGATGAAGAAGACGACCACCACGATCCCGGCCGGGATCGAGTGGAGGAAGGCGACGGTCCCGATCAGGATCGCCGCGATCGTCGCGCCGGCGAGCGGGATCAGGTCGAGGATCGCCACGATCAGCCCGAGCGCCACCGCGAACGGCACGCCCATGACCAGGAGCACGACCGTCGTCAGCCCGCCGGCGATCAGGCTGATCAGCAGGTTGCCTGTCACGTAGCCGCCCACCGTTCGGTAGATCTCGAAGCCCACGTTGCGCCAGCGCTCCTGCGCGCGCTCCGGCATGAGGCCGTAGGCCCGGTCGACCCAGGTCGGGCCCTCGAGGAGCATGAAGAAGGTCATGAAGGCGATCGTGAGCGTGCCGACGACGATCGTGATCACGCCCTTGGCGACGGAGATCGCGACTCCGGAGAGGCCGAGCACCCTCGTCGCCCCGCCCTCCTTGATCGCGTCCCGGATGCGCTCCTGGAGGTGGTACTTCGTCTCGAGGAAACCGAGCCGCCCACGCCCGTGGGTGATGTCGCGCGTGTAGTCGGGCAGCTTCTGCACGAAGTCGTTCACCTGGTTCACGAGGGTCGGGACGAAGAGGAAGCCGATCAGGGCCAGGAACGCGAGCGTGAGCACGAACGTGACCCCGGCAGCGGCGCCGCGGCGCTTCAGCCCGTGGCGTTGGAACCACTCCACCGCCGGGTTGAGTGCCAGGGCCAGGAAGAGCGCGATCAGGATCCACGTCAGCACGTGGCGGGCGATCCAGATCACCTCGAGGACGACCGCGACCGCGATGATCGTTCCGAGCAGCGACAGCACGGTCCGCAGCCGGAAGCGGACGAGACGCTCCGGGATCACCCGCTCAGGATCGCGGCGGCGTCGGACGTTCGGCGCGCCGCGCTAGGCTTGCCCACGCGCACGCGGGCGTAGCTCAATGGTAGAGCTCCAGCCTTCCAAGCTGGCTATGCGGGTTCGATCCCCGCCGCCCGCTTCCGCAGAGCAGGACGGCCGTCCCTGCGCGGTGGAAGGCCGCCCGGAACAGCGAGAATGCGCGCGTGGACGAGGTGATCCTCGCGCGACACGGCGAGAGCGAGCTCTCGGTCGTCGGACGCACCAACGGCGATCCGGCAACCGCCTGCGCGCTCACCGAGACCGGCCGCCAGGAGGCGCGCAGGCTCGGTCAAATGCTCGCCCCGGCTCGGATCGACCTCTGCGTCGTCTCGGAGTTCCAGCGCGCCCAGGAGACGGCCGACCTCGCACTCGAAGGCCGCGGCATCCCCCGGCTCGTCTGCCCCGACTTCAACGACATCCGCTTCGGCGACTTCGAGGGCCACGCCCTGACCGAGTACCGCGCCTGGGCGCACGCGCACGGGCCCGAGGTCCACGCGCCGGGCGGCGGCGACAGCCGGGCCGAGACCGTCCGCCGCTACATCCGGGGCTACCGCATGATTCTCGAGCGGCCCGAGCGGAAGATCCTCGCTCGTCGCACACGGCCTCCCCGTGCGCTACATCCTCGACGCCGACAACGGCAGGGACCCCGCCGCGGCCGTCGCGCAGGTGCCCTACGCGGAGCCATTCCAGCTCGACACGAAGGAACTCGTCACGGCGGTGGAGCGACTGGAGGTCTGGGCGTCTTCACCCTCGTGGGGCCGCAGTGTGGGCTGACACGCCTTCGCTTCTACCGGTAAAGCGGCCCCTAGACAGAACGGTCACTTTCGCTTAGCGTGGCTAGATCTGCGGCGGGGGATGCCCGCTTGTACCGGGGAGAAGGAGGGCTAATGACGTTCAAGCGCCTGCTTGGAATTACGGGAGCGCTTTGCGCTGTCGCCGTGCTCACGGGGTCTGTCGGGGCCGGTGCGGCGCGAACACCGACGAGGCACGCAATCAATCTCTCGACGAACGCGGCGGTCAAGCAGTACCTGCGCTCGCTCGGGATCTCGCCGCGCGGCGTTGTGATTCAGCGCGGCGCACGGAACTACGCGGGGCCGCACTGCCCCGGGAAGGGTTGGAACTGCACGCGCTCGCAGAGGGTTGTCCAGATCGCGACGCCGACGCGCGTACGCGCGAGCATCGGAGCGCGGACCTTCATGGGAAATAAGCCGCCGCCGCCGACGAACGTCATGAAGTGCAGCAAAACGACTGGCTCGAGCCAATCATGCGTCGTGATGCAGTCGGCACCCGCGGGCTTCTCCAATCTCGCGCAGGTCGACGAGACGATCTCGCAGTCTGGCCAGACGCTGAACGGGAGCCAGGACGCCCAGATCACGCAGACGAGCCTGGACGGCGCGAACCAGGTCCAGCTCAAGTTGACGATCACGCAGTCGGCGACGACGGGGGGAGCGAGCGTCTCTCAGAACGTGACGAGCTCGCAGAACTTCAGCATCTCGCAGACGTCGACGAGTGGTGCTCAGTCGATCCAAGTCGAACAGTCCGCGACCCAAAGCGAAACGGCGAACTCCGCGACGATCGGGGACTCAGGTACGCGAGTGGCGACCTCGTCGGTCACATCATCGCAGTCGAGCTCCGGCGTCTCCACGACGAAGATCAGGCAAATCCACAACATCACCCAGAAAGCGCTCGGGCCGAACGTCGATCAGACCGCCATCGACCCGATGAAGTGCTGCGCGAACGCAGAGCGGAAACCCAAACGACACAGTGAGGTCTGAACCAGAACGGGTCGTGCAGACGACCGGGGACGCCACGCCCAACATCAGCGCGATCTACGAGGCCGACTGCCAGAGCTCGGGCAACTGCACTGCCACCGAGACGCAGAACACGAACGGGACAGACGTCCACGAACACGAGCTCGGGCAGCACGTCAACACCGACTTCACTGCACGGGCACGACGTGCACGCAGGGCGCGATCGCGTTCGACGGCTCGCCGGGCACCGCCGCGCCGCCCGCGACTCTCGGGCCGTACACGATGACGCCGTTCGGGCACGATGGGCGTGCCGAGTGGGACGCGTCTCGGACGTTCCGGATCCCGCCGGCACGATCGGTTCTCGCCCCGCCGCTGCAGCACGAAGGCATCGGTCAGGGCTGGGCGACCTGGAGTCACGGTTACACCGGCGACGTGTACGACACTTCGCGGTCGGCGGACGCAGATCACGATCACGTTGCCGGCCGGGGACGAAGGCGTTCTACTTCTACGCCGAGCCAGAGCAGTTCGCTGTCTTCTCGGTCGAGGCGACGGCGCAGGACGGCACTACATCCGGACCGATCCCCGTGCAAGGCGATGCTGGAGCGCAGTACTTCGGCTTCTACGGCACCGGCGCAGCGACGCTGGCGTCGATCACCGTCACGACTGCCGATCCGACCGGGTTCGCGGTTGGCGAGTTCGGGATCAACCCGGCGGCCGGTCCGGTGATCCCCTGAAGCAGCTCGGACGCTTCCGCGGCGGGCCTCGCGCTCGCCGCGGAAGCGCTCCATTCGGCTACCTGGGCGTTCCGAGCGAACCCGCTTCGGCCTGCTCGGCGAGCTCGGCCAGCTCCTTGTCGATCTGCTCGACCATCGCCCGCGCTTCCATCCGCACGAACGAGGCGCGCGCTCGCTCCAGCTCCGCTCTCGCGCCGCCAAGATCGCCGAAGGCCCTCAGCGAGCGCGCCAGCTCGATCCTGGTCTCGGCCGCGTCGATCACCAGCTCCTGCTCCTCCATCAGGCGGAGCGCCTCGGCAAACGCCGTCGCGGCGGTCGTCGACTCGCCGCCGCCGGTGGCGACGATCGCCTCGCCCACGAGGTGCGCTGCGCGCGCGTAGTGATCCTCTTCCGGAATGCTGCGCGCGGCGAAGGCAACCAGCTCGCGAGCGTCCTCGATGCGGCCGCTGCGCACGAGCACCTCGGCGAGGTGGCGGTAGATGTCGATCGTCAGCCAGCCGCCGACTTCGAGCGCCAGTGGGAGCGCGTCCCGAAGCCGCTTCTCCGCGCAGTCGAGGTCGCCCCGGTCGATCTCGTAGCGCGAAAGCCAGCGCAGGTTCTGAATCTGGAGGAAGGTGTCCCCCGTCCGCTCGAGCCAGTCCAGCGCTTGCATGGCGAGCTCCTCGGCCAGCGCGACCTCGCCGCGGAGGTACTTCACCCTCCCCAGCAGCGTGGTCGCGCGCGCTTCGTCGCGGTGGCTGCCCTCTTCGCCGGCAAGCGCGACCGCCTGCTCGAACTGCTCCTCCGCCCCGGTGAGCAGTCCGAGGTTGTAGAGCTCGCTCCCCAGCCGCATGCACGCCTCGGTCAGGAGCGGCCGGTCGCCGTAGGCCCGCGCCCGCTCGAGTGCGTCCCGGAGGTCGTCCACCGCTGCGGCCGCCTCGCGGTCGAACCAGGCGCGCACGTTGGCCAGCTCGAAGGCGACGAGGATCTCGAGGCGACGGTCGCCGACCTGCTGCGCGAGCTCGGCCGCCTCGGCCAGCCGTTCACGCTCGTCGGCCGCGAGCCCCTGCTTCGAGTCGGCGTTCGCGAGCGTGAGGAGCACCGCGCACCGGAGGTGAGGCAGTTCGGCGGCGGCGGTCGCATCGGCGACCTGCGTCAGCTCCTCGCGGGCGAACTTGAGGTCGCCCCGCCCGACCAGCATGCGGGCGCGCCTGTAGCGGAGGTCGGAGCGTAGCGCGACCTCCGTCTCCTCCGCGAGCTCGAGCGCGCGGGTGTAGAAGCGCTCGGCCTCCCGGAAGCCCTCGCGCCGCTCCGCCTTCCCGGCCGCGCGCATCAAGGCCTCGACCGCGGGCACGACCGGCGGGGACTCCAGCGGGCGGGCGACCGTGCGCGCGGTCAGGCAGGCCTGCTCGAGGTGGTAGGCGATGATCTCGCTGAGCTCGTCCTCGACCCTGGGCAGCTCGGTGACCCAGTCGGCGAACTTCCGGTGCAGCACGGCCCGGCGCCCCTTCGGGAGCTGCCCGTAGGCGACGTCGCGAATCAGCACGTGCTTGAACGCGAACTCCCGCTCGCCTGTAATGCGCGAGGCACCCCCGGGTCTGACCAGGTCGCGGTGCTCCAGCTCGGCGAGCCCCTGGTCGAGGTCGCCGCCGATGCCGTTCATCGCCGCGACGGCCTCCGGCCAGAACGTCGTCCCGATCACGGACGCGTTCTGAGCAAGCAGCTTCTCCGCCGGCCCGAGCTGATCCAGCCGCGAGGTGATCAGCGCGTTCAGGTTCGACGGGACCGGCAGCTGCTCGTCCGGGGAAGCGCCGGCCTCAGCGATCATCCGCACCGTCTCCTCGAGGAAGAGCGGGTTTCCGCCCGCCACCTCGAGCAGACGGTCGACGGGAACCTGGATCCCGGCCGGGACGAGCTCAGCGATCAGCATCACGCTGTCCTTGCTACTCAGGGCATCGAGCTCGAGCGCACGGCGCCTCCGCTCGGAGACGAAGAGGGGCGATCCCGTCTCCCGCGCCTCGGGCCGCGCCGTTCCGAGGATGAGCAGCGGGGCCAGGGCGGCGCTCTGGCCGATGAAGGCCAGCAGCTCGAGCAGCGTCGGCTCGGCCCAGTGCAGATCCTCGATCACGATTGCGGTCGGACGCTGCTCGGCGCGCAGCTCGAGTAGGCGACGGATGCCCCAGTGCAGCTCTGTCTGACCGATCTCAACCGCCGAGTACGTGCCGAGGGGTGTAGTCGACGCGCCGATGAGGTTGGAGATCGCCGCGGCGATCGAGCGCAGCTCGTCCTTGTCGGTTGTCCCGAGCGACTCGAGCAGGGCGGCCAGCTTCGCCGCCTTCCCCTCGGCGTCGTCTTGGCGAAGGATCCCTGCGGCGTCCTCGACGATCTCCTGCACCGGCCAGTATGTGATCCCCTCGCCGTAGGAGAGGCACCGGCCCCAGTACACGTCGCACTGCTCCTCGAGCCGGTGCACGAGCTCGAGCAGGAGCCGGCTCTTTCCGATGCCCGGTGAGCCGAGGATCGTCACGACGCCCACGTGTGGCTCTTCCAGGCTCGCGTTGCAGAACGTCGACAACTCCTCGAGCTCCTCCAACCGGCCGATCAGCTGCTGCTCAGCTCGAGGCCTCGCCGCTACGGCATCCTGCTCGGCCACGACTTCCCAGACGTGGACCGGCTCGGCTTTTCCCTTGGCCTGCAACGGCTCCGCGTCCCGGAACTCGAATGCGTGCTTCGTAGCCAGGTAGGTCTGCTCGCCGACCAGGATCCCGTCCGTAGGAGCGGCTGACTGGATGCGGGCAGCCGTGTTCAGCACGTCACCTGCGGCCGACCACTCGCCCTCGCTCGGCCGGGCGCCGAGCATGACCAGCGCCTCGCCGGTGTGGATGCCGATCCGAATGTGGAGGTCGAGCCACTGATCCTCGGCGTTCAGCTCGGCGATCCCCCTACGGACGGCAAGCCCCGCGCGAATGCACCGTTCCGGGTCATCCTCGTGTGCCTTCGGCGAGCCGAAGAGCGCCAGGATGGCGTCGCCACTGAACTTCTCGAAGGTGCCGCCGTGCCGCTCGAGCTCGGCCCGCACACGCGCGTGGTACGGGGCGACGAGCGACTTGACGTCCTCGGGGTCGAGCTGCTCGGATCGCGCCGTCGAGCCGACGAGGTCGACGAAGATCGCCGTGATGATCTTTCGTTCCTCGCTCGGCGGCGTGGGAGCGGGCGCGCTGGCCAGGGGCGTGCCGCAGGCCAGGCAAAAGCGGGCTTGTGCGGGGTTTTCCGTACCGCATTCGATGCAAAACGGCATGGAAGAAGCGTACGTCGGCGGCGCGATCCCTTCTAGTCGGGACGGGCGGATTCGAACCGCCGGCCTCCTGCTCCCAAAGCAGGCGCGCTAACCAGGCTGCGCTACGTCCCGCCGAGCGCGCAGTCTAGCTTTCGTCCCGGCCTGATCAGGCGTTCAGCCCCGGCGCCT
This sequence comes from uncultured Actinomycetes bacterium, assembly GCA_963754265.1. GTDB lineage: Bacteria > Actinomycetota > Thermoleophilia > Gaiellales > Gaiellaceae > AC-32. The sequence goes on from CAVWFB010000001.1 coordinate 87,401, forward strand.
GCGGTGGCAACGATTCCTGGAGTTTCTACGGCTGAGAGCGGCCTTTTCTTGCGGTTCGACGGTTCCAACCTTCACTTTTCGAGCGATATGTGTAACCGTTTACCTACTCGTGGCCAGGCGAGTACTGACTTGTGCGGCTGCGTACGTGGCCGCACTCATATTGGTCGGCGAAGCGCAACCGGCCCCCGTGGCTCACGCGGAGTCGTCCTTGCTGACCGCCATGAACGAGGTGCGGCTGGCCCACCACGTGCGCCCGCTCCACGCCGACTCGCGCCTCGAGCGCGCCGCTCGCGCGCACTCCTCGCAGATGCTCCGCTCGGGTGCCGTCTTCCACGGCGCTGTCGGCGCCCGCGTCCGTAGCTTCGGCGTGCGCGCTCCCCGGATCGGAGAGAACCTCGCCTGGGCGATGGGCCGGCTCGCACAGGCCCGCACCATCGTCAGGATGTGGATGGCGAGCCCCGAGCACCGGCGGAACCTGCTCGATCCGAGCTTCAGAATCGTGGGCGTCGGCGCGCTGCGAGGCACGTTCAGCGGCCGCCCGGGCACGCTGATGGTCACGACCGACTTCGCCGGCGGCTAGGGCGGCTAGACCGGCTCGATCAGATCGCGCAGCTCGGCGATCTTCTCGCGCCGGAGCTCGTCGCGCTCGCCACGGTCGACGCGTTCGATGAGCGCCAGCACGAGTGGCGCCAGCTCGACCGGGTTGAACGGCTTGGTCACGTAGTCGATCCCGCCGAGGTCGAGGCCGCGCGCACGGTCGCGGACCTCTGCCCGCGCCGTCAGGAACACGATCGGGATCGCGCTGGTGACGTCGCTGTCGAGCAGCTCCTCCGCGACCTGCCAGCCGTCCAGGCCGGGCATCATCACGTCGAGCAGGATCACGTCCGGCTCGTCGTTACGAGCCTTCTCCAGCCCGGTGGGCCCGTCGCGCGCCTCGAGCACTTCCATTCCCTCTGCTTCGAGGTTCACCCGGCAGAGCAGCCTGATCGGCGCCTCGTCGTCGATTACCAGCACCCTCGTCATCGGTCCCGCCAAGGTCGGAGGCGCCTTGCCCTATACCCGCTCGCGCCGCACTTCATTCGTGCTCGCTCAGGGCCGGTTGGACCGAGAGGGGCAGCGAGAACGCGAAGCTCGAGCCCTCGCCCTCGCGCGATCGGACCCAGATGCGCCCGCGCATCGCGGCGAGCAGCTCCTTGGCGATGAAAAGGCCGAGGCCCGTGCCGCCGCTGGCGAGGTCGCGCCCACCCGTCTCTGCTCGATAGAACTTCGCGAAGATTCGACCCTGTTCGGCCTCGGGGATGCCGATCCCTTCGTCGTCCACGCTCACCTCGACCGCGTCGTCACGGCGGGACGCGGCCACTCGCACCGTCCCTCCGCCCGGTGAGTACTTGACGGCGTTGTCGACGAGGTCGGTGATGATCTGGCGCAGCTTGTCGCGGTCGGCGGTGACCGTGAGGGGTTCCGCGGGCAGGTCGAGGACGAACTCGTGGCCGGAGAGGGTGAGCGATTGCTTCGCCGCCGCGACCACCTCGGAGACGACCGCGCACACGTCGATCGCGGCGAGCTGCACCTGGAGGTCGCCCGAGTCGAGCCTGGCGACCGCGAGCAGGCGGTCGACGATCGCGGTCAGCCGTCCCGCCTCGGACGCGATGTAACCGAGGAACGTCGTGCGCTCCTCGTCGCCGAAGAGGACGTCGTCCCGCAACAGCGTCTCGGCAAAGCCGTAGATCGAGGTCAGCGGCGAGCGAAGCTCGCGCGAGACGTTCGAGACGAACTCGGACTTCATCTGCTCCACGACGCGCTCCGCGGAGATGTCTCGGAAGGCGAAGATTCTCCCTGCGACGGCACCGGCCGGGTCACGCATGATCGCCTCGGTCAGCGAGAGCCAGATCTCCTCACCGCCTCGTCGGATCGAGACGAGGCGCTCCCCGGCAGGGGTCTCGCGGTCGGACTCGAGCTCGCGTTGCAGTACCTCGCTCGGCGCCCGCCCGAGTGCCTCCGGCGCGGGAATGCCGGTGATCCGCTCGGCAGCCTGGTTCCAGAGCACGACCTCGCCCTCGCGGTCGACCGCGACGATGCCGTCGGCGATGTTGGAGAGGATCGCGACACTGCGCTCCTTCTCCAGTGCGACGTTCTGGTAGAGCTCGGCACTCGCCAGCGCGGCGGAGGCGTTGCCCGCGAAGGCCGTGAGCGCCTGCACCTCCTCCTCGTGCCAGGGCCTCGGCGACCTGGAATAGACCGAGAGCACGCCCTGGACGGCTCCTTCGGCCCCGACCAGCGGCACGCCGAGATACGCGGCATAGCCCGCGGCGAGGATCGGATCGGACTGGGTGAGACGCTGGTCGTCCCGCGCGTCGGCCACCGCTACGGGGGAGCGGGACTGGACCACGTCTCCCGCAAGCCGCGCGGTCGAGGGGACGCGGGAGTCGAGCAAGCCCACGGCGTCGTCGCCCGCCGCCGCGCTCGCCACGAGCTCGTCGCCCTCGAGCAGTCGGATGACCGCCGCGTCGGCCCCGAGCAGCGACGGAGCATGGCGCACGACCTCGTCGAGCACCGCGGCCGGATCGAGCTCGGTTGCGAGCAACGTCCCCGTGCGGGCCAGATGCTGCGCGAGCGCGCGCGAACGGCGCTCGGCCTCGAACAACTCGCTCCGCTCGAGCGCGCCGCGCGCGGCACCGGCCAGATTCCGCGCAAGCTCGAGATCGTCGTCGGCGAAGCGCCGCTCGTCGTCGAAGAAGACGAGCACGAGCGCTCCCTCGTCGCTCCGCGGAGCTTCGACCGGCACGGCGAGGAGCGAGCGGTAACCGGCTTCGTGCGTCACACGCCGCCACTCGTCGTCGAAGCGATCGTCGTCGGCGAGGCGCGGCGCCGCCAGGACCCGGCGCCCCCGGACTCCGGTCCGGAGCGGCCCCGAGGCGTCGCCCAGCCCGTCGCCGAGGAACTTGACGAGCATCCCTGGCAGTCCGTGCAGCCCCGCCAGACGCAGGTCATCGTCCTGGGGCATCATGACCGCCGCGCTCGCGCCGCCCAGCGCGTCGCTCGCCGCCTGCGCCAGCGCGTCAAAGGTCTCGTCCAGCGAGATCGGCTCACCCAGCACCGAGGCGATCCGATAGAAGCCGCGCTGGACCCGGGCCTGGCGGGAGCGCTCCGCGAAGCTCTCCGCGTTGCGGAGAGAGAGCGCCGCGAGGTTTGCGAAGGCCTCGAGCAGGTCGGCCTGAGCCGGAGTGAACGTCCGCTCGGGGTCCCGCGTGCCCACGCCGAGGATTCCCTTGACCTCGCCCGACCAGCGCATCGGCGCGACGATCGCGCTGCGGAACGCCTCGTAGGCCGGGTGCGGCACAGCCTCGGTCAGGCCGGCGTAGTCGTCCGAGAGAACCGGCCGGCCCCGTGCAATCGCCCGCCCCGCAAGCCCCTTGTCCGCCGGGAACTCGAAGCCCACGATCCCCTCGAGGAGGCCGTGGACGGCGGCGCAGCGGAGCATCCCGCGCTCGGGGTCGAGCAGGAAGCAGTCCACGGCCTCGGCGCGCAGCAGCTGCGCGACCTCGTCCACGAGCCGTTGCAGAACGGTGTTCAGCTCGAGCTCGCTCGTCACCACCTGGGCCGCCTTGAGGAGTGCGCTCTGCTCGCCGAGGCGGCGCTCGTTCTCCTCGAGCAGCCGCGCCGTGTGCAATGCGAGGCCGATCTCGCGCGCGACCGCCTCCGCCAGCGAGACATCCCCGGACGACCATGAGCCCGGCTCCGACCGGTGGAGCGCCAGGACGCCGATCATGCGGTCGAAGACGACGATCGGGGTCGCGAGCACCGAGCGGCTCCCGAGCTCGGTCAGCGTCTCGACGCTCCCGAGCGAGTGGTCCTGCAGCTCGGGCGCATCGAGCACGTCGGCCACGGCGACGGTACGCCGCTCCCGCGCGGCGAGGTTGGATACGGGAAGCCGACCCGCGAGCTCCCCGATCGCAGCCATCCCTTCCATCCACCACTCCGCCCGCACCGGAAAGATCCCGCTCCCCTCGTCGATGCGGATGAAGCAGCGCGAGGCGCCGATCGCCCGGCCCGTCTCGGTCACCGCCACCCGAGTGACCGCGTCGAGATCGTGCACCGAGCGGACCCGGCGGGAGATCTTGCCCACGAGCCGCTCGCGGGCGAGTGCCTGGTCGAGCGCAAAGGCGGAGCGCGTGCGGTCGAGGGCGATCGCGGCCTCGCCCGCCATCGCTTGCATCAGGCGAAGCTCCTCCGCGGTGAACGCACGCCGCTCGCTGGTCGGCGCCGCGATCAGCACGGCGACCACCCGCTCCTCGACGATCAGGGGGACGAAGGCGCCGCTCTTGGCGCCGACCGCCTTGACCAGGCGTTGGCTGACGAGCGGCGAGGACTCGACGTCGTAGACCGCGACCGGCGCCGCCTCGAAGAACGCGCTCGCGATCCCCGAGGGCTCGTTGTGCAGGTGCACGCGGACGTCGGTCCACCAGTCCATGTCGGAGCCGTCCGAACGGGCGACCAGCCCCGTCGCCTCGTCCTCGTCGTCGGTCACGAGCGCGAGGGCCGTGAACTCGACCCGAAGCAGCGAGCCGATCTCGTCGAGGAGGACCCGCCCGGCCTCGACGGGGTCCTGCGTCCTCGAGAGCGAGTTGGCGAGCGCGGCGACCGCGTCGAGCTCCCGGTCGCGGACGGTCACGAGCTGCTCCGCCTCTCTGGCGCGGGCTCCGCTGATCACCACTCCGGCGGGAGCGCTCCAGCGCCGGAGGAAGACCAGAGCCGGGACGATCGCGATCAGCGTCGCCACGAACGGAGCCCACACGTGGCCGCCGATCGGCGAGCGGTCGTAGAGGACGAGCCCGCCGAAGATGGCTGCCGAGATCCCGATCGCAGGAAAGATCAGTGCCAGCGCCAGATCCGCGGTGCTGACTCGGCTGCGCTCCCGCCAGAGCGTCGGAGCAAGAGCGGCGGCTACGAGCAGGTACGCACCCGCGAGCACGAGCAGCGGCACCGCGTTGAAGTAGACAGCCTGGTCTTCAGGGCTCACTGAGAGCGATGATGATAGGGAGCCGGGGTGTCTGCGTCGAGGAAAGCGCACGCACGGAGAGGGCGTTTTCTGACCGCAAGCATCCCCCTTGCGAGTTGGAAAGATGGGCCATACGGCCTATTGGAAACCGGTCTCGCGGCGGCTAGCGTGCTGGTACTGGGCGATGCGAGCCGCGGTGCCTTGTACCTGGCCTTATGGCCCGCGGCGAGCACTGGGGAGAGCCCGTCGCCACCACCCCCCGAGCGGCGGGCTCGACCCCGATCTCTTCACAGGTCATCCGGCGGCTTCGGCCTTGCGCAGTCCGCGCCACGCCCAGACCGAGAACGCCACCGCGAGCGCGAGCGCCGCGCCGTACGCGATGCCGACCTCCGTGGGCGCCCCGGCGACGAAGCCGCGGCCCGACTCGAGCACCCGCGTGACCGGGTTCGCGGTCGCAACAACGTGGATCCAGCCCTCCAGCAGCGACAGCGGCACGTAGACGGGCGCGAAGAACAGAATGAGGAAGACGGGCAGCTGCATGATCGGTCCGGCCTGCATCGTGCGGAACCGCATCGCGACGCCCGCCGCCCAGAGGGTGGCAGCGAGGTTGAGGATCGCTGCGAGCGTGTAGAGCCCGAACAAATCGACGCCGCTCCCGCCGACGTGCATCCCGACGGCGAACGCGATCACGGTCAGGAACGACGCCGTCACGAGCCAGCGCCCCAGCGCCGCTGCGGTATAGCCGAGCACGATCCCGCTCCGGTTCGGCGCGGCGAGAAGGAGCCGGCGTGCGAAGCCGCTCTCGAAGTCCCGCGCGATCCCGAAACCGGTGAAGACGCCGCCGAACGCGGCCGACTGCATCAGCACAAACACGAACTGGAACGCGGTGTAGCCGGGCGGGAAGTTGAACCCGGGGATGTCGCCAACCCGCGAGAGGCCGCCGGCGAAGGCCACGAAGAAGAAGAGCGGAAAGATGAGCGAGGGCAGGAGCAGGGACGGGTTCGTGAAGACGTTGTGCAGCGTCCGCCAGGCAACGCCCCGGGCGACTGCGAGGGTTCTCATGAGCGGGCCATCCTCACGCGCAGGGCCCAGCTCGCGAGCGTCAACGCGACGATGACCAGCACGACGCTGATCCCGAAACCGAGCGCGAGCGCCTGGCCGTCCCAGCCCAGGATGATCAGGCTGCGGACGGCTTCGAGCAGGTACGAGACCGGGTTCACGGTCGCGAGGTCACGGAACCAAGTCGCGTCGATCAGGTTGCGGGGAATATTCATCGACGAGATGAACAGGAAGACGAAGAAGACCGGGAACAGGCTTTGCACCGCTTCGCCCGAGCCGGTCCGAAGGGCGGCGAACGCCCCGAACGCGCCAAAGGCAAGCGTGACGAGCACCATGAAGGCGAACAAAACGACCACCCCGGCTGGGCCAGACGCGAGGCGGACGCCGATGATCAGGCCCACCGTCAGGTAGACGACCGCCTGCAGGAGCCCGAGCGCCATCACGCCCCCTAGCTGCCCCGCGAGCACGGCGATCCCACGCATGGGCGTCAGCGAGAGCCGGTTCAAGAACCCGGTCTGGATGTCGCGCGCAAGATCTGTGCCGGCGTTCATGGTTGCGAACAGCGCGCCCTGGATGAACGGCACGGCAAGCGCGAATGCCACGAACGAGTTCGTCGGGAACCCGGGCAGGCGCGTCTCCGCCTTGAGCCCGCCCGAGTTGACCGCGAGCAGGAACATCGGGAAGAGCAGCGCCGAAACCACGTTGGCGGGCTGGCGCAGCGTCCGCACGACCGAGCGCCGGCTCAGCTGGACGACCTGGTCGGCGAAGCCCGTCACGCCGTGTCCATGGCCAGGCGCGATGCCGGCTCTCCCGCTTCCTCCTCGTCGCCTGCGCCCTCGAGCGACCGCCCTGTCTTCGCCAGGAACACGTCGTCGAGCGACGGCTGATGAAGCTGAAGGTGGTCGATCCTCACGTGCTCGGCGTCGAGCGCGCGCACCACGTCCGCGAGGTCGGACTCGCCGCCTTCGAGCCGGGCGGCGACGCCGCCGTCGGCGCAAGGAACGATCTCGCCGAACCGACCCAGCACGCCGGCCATCCGGTCGGTGTCCCCTGCGTCGGCCGGAGTCGCCTCGATGGTCGGGCGCCCCACCTCGGCCTTGAGGCCCGCAGGCGTTCCCTCGGCGACGATCCGGCCGTGGTCGATGATCCCGACCCTGTCCGCGAGCACGTCGGCTTCCTCGAGGTATTGCGTCGTCAGGAAGACGGTCACGCCGTCGTCCTTGGCGAGGCGGCTGACCTCCTCCCAGAGCGCGGTCCGGCTCTGGACGTCAAGGCCCGTGGTCGGCTCGTCGAGGAAGAGGATCCGCGGCGAATGCACGAGCGCGAGCGCGAGGTCGAGCCTGCGCTTCATCCCGCCGGAGTAGCCACGGACCTTCCGATCGGCGGCCTCGGTCAGGCCGACGCGCGTGAGCAACTCGTTCGACCGTCGGACCCGCTCGGCCTTCGGGAGTGCCTGGAGCGACGCTTGGAGGCGGAGATGCTCGCGGCCCGTGAGGAGCGGGTCGAGGGCCGCCTCCTGCAGCGCCGCGCCGATCAGCGTGCGCACCTGAGGCCCCTCGTGGACGACGTCGAAGCCGCCCACACGGGCGGTGCCCGAGGTCGGCGGGAGCAGCGTCGTCAGCATGTGCACGGTCGTCGACTTCCCGGCGCCGTTCGGGCCGAGGAAGCCGTAGATCTCGCCGGGGGCAACGGCGAGATCGATCGCGTCGACCGCGCGCGGGCCCTTCTTGAACTCGCGGACGAGCTGCTCGGCCTGGATCGCGGGCTCGTTCACGGGCCCTAGACTACCGAGACACTTGAGGTTGTCAAATACCTACTGTCTCAAGTATTATGAGGTCCATGGCGACCGCGACGCAGGCGCGCACCCCCGCTCACGAGGCCCAGCGGTTCTTCTTCGAGATCGGGATGGCGCAGCGAACCCGGGTCGGCGCCGAGCTCGGCCGGCTCGGGCTCAGCTTCGCGCAAGCCCACGCGCTCCGGATGCTGGAGCCCGACGAGCCGCTGCCCATGAGCGCGCTCGCCGAGCGCCTCTTCTGCGACAACTCGAACGTGACGGGCATCGTCGACCGGCTCGAGGCCCGAGGCCTGGTCGAACGCCGCAGCGCCGAGGGCGACCGCCGGGTGAAGGCACTGACGATCACTCCGGCCGGGCTCGAGCTCCGCGAGGTGGTGCTGGAGATCATGAGCGAGCCGCCCGAGGCGATCGCCGCCCTTCCCCAGTCAGACCAGCGTGCCCTGCGGGACATCCTCGCCCGCGCGGTCGAGATTCTGCGCGAGCGCTGATTCAGGCCTTGGCGATCGACGGCGTGCTCGCGTCGTCGGTCTCGATCCGGACCGCCAACGTTTCTTGCTTGATCCGCTCGGCGTAGTCCAGGAGCTCGGACTCCGCCTCGGGCAGCGTGAGCACTATCCGATCGGTCAACTCGAGGCCGGCCTCCTTACGCATCCCGTTCACCCGGTGGATCAGCTCGCGGGCGCGTCCCTCGAGCTCGAGCTCCGGGTCGAGAGCAAGATCGAGCGCGACGGTCAGGCCGTCCTCGCCCGCCACCGCCCAGCCTTCCTTGCCGCGCCGCTCGACGAGCACCTCTTCGGGCGCGAGCTCGTGGCCGTTCACCCGCAGGCGCCCGCCGTCGAGCTCCTCGAACTCGCCGGCCTCGAGCGCCGACCGGACCGGCCCCAGCTCCTTCCCCAGCTTCGGGCCCAGGATCGGCAGGTTGGGCTTGACGCGCAACTCCGTCGCCTCGACGGGGCCGAACTCGACGTCCTTGACGTTGAGCTCGTCGCCGAGCTCGCCCGCGTGCCCCGAGATCCCGTCGGCGCCCTGGACGACCAGCCGTCGCAGCGGCTGGCGCAGCTTGATCCCCGAGTGCGCGCGGGCCTGATGTCCGAGCGCCACCACGCGCCGCACCTCCGCCATCTCGGACAGGAGCTCGTCGTCCACGAGCTCGTCCACCACCTCCGGCCAGCCGGCCAGGTGCACCGAGTCGGGCGCCCCCTCGCAGGCCTCGGCGACCAGGTTTCGCCAGAGGTGGTCGCTGAGGAAGGGGAGCAGCGGAGCCATCACGCGCAGCACCTGGGCGAGCGCGACCCAGAGCGTCCTCAAGGCCGTCTCGTCGCCGCCCCAGAAGCGCGGGCGCGAGCGGCGGATGTACCAGTTCGAGAGGTCGTCCACGAACGACTCGACCTCGTACGCGATCCGCGGCGTCTCATAGTCCGCGTAGCCGGCCTCGCACCGGGCCACGAGCGCCTGCGTGCGGGCAAGCAGCCAGCGGTCGAGCGGCCGAAGCTCGGCGTTCGCTGGCACGGTGGCGAGGTCGTCCCAGCGCGGCCGGAACTCCTCGATGTTCGCGTAGTCGATCAGGAACGAGGCCGAATGCCAGAGGGTCAGGAGGCGCCGCTTGACCTCGTTCGCCGGCCCGTAGCCGAAACGGATGTTCTGGCTCGGGTTCTGCTCGCAGAACTGCCAGCGCATCGCGTCGGCGCCCATCCGCTCGAACGCCTCGTCCGCCGGGATCGAATTGCCCCACGAGCGGTGCATCTCCCGGCCGTGCTCGTCGAGCAGCTTCTCGTAGGTCAGGACGCTGCGGTAGGGAAGACGGCCGGTCAATGTGACCGCCATGAACGAGATCGAGTAGAACCAGAGGCGGATCTGCTCGCGCATCTCGGAGACCCAGTCGGCCGGGAACCACGTCTCCCAGTAGGCGTGGTCGGGCAGGTCGGCACCGGTGAGGCCGGCAGCGGCGCCGGTCGCGTTGCCGTGCTCGACCCACACGGGGTTCTCCCAGCCCAGCGTCGAGAAGGGGACGATGCCGGCGTCGAGCCAGGCGTCTCCGACCTCGGTCACACGGCGCACCTCCTCGTTGCACGACTCGCAGCGGATCGGCACCTCGTCGATCCACGGACGGTGGAGCTCCTGCAACTGCTCGAGCCCTCCCGTCGCTCGCGCCTCGAGCTCGGCGCGCGAGCCGATCACGTTCAGCTGGCCGCAGTCACACGGGTAGAAGGGCAGCGGTAGCCCGAAGTAGCGCTTGCGCGAGATGTTCCAGTCGTCCATGTTGCGCAGCCAGTCGTCCATGCGCTTGCCGTACTGCGGTGGCGTCCACTCCACGGCTGCATTTGCGTCGAGCATCTGGCTCCGGATCTCGTCGCAGGCGATGAACCAGTCGTCCACGACGCGGAAGACGAGCGGGGTACCGCAGCGCCAGCAGGTCGGATAGCGGTGGACGATCGTCCCCGCCTCGACGAGGATCTCGCGCTCGCGAAGCGCCTCGACGATCAGCTCCGCGGCCTCGCCGGTGCTCAGCCCCTCGAAGGGGCCGTACCCCGCGACGAAGACGCCGGCCTCATCGATCGGGGCGAGCACGGGCAGGTCGTGCACGCGCGAGAGCTCGAAGTCCTCCGCGCCGGCGCCCGGCGCGATGTGAACGATCCCGGTGCCTTCGTCCAGCACGACGTCGTCCCAGGGGATGACGCGGTGCACGACTCCCTCCTGCGCCGGCAGCCCGTCGAACGGCCCCTCGTACTCGAGCCCGACGAGCTCCTCGCCGCGGGCGCTGGCGACCACCTTGGACTCTCCGGCCAGCGCGCGGGCACGCCACTCGCCCCGGTCGTCGAGGACGTATTCCGCGTCCGGTCGCACCGCCGCGGCCACATTGGCCGGCAACGTCCACGGCGTCGTCGTCCAGACCACGAGCGCCTCGTTCTCGCGCCCCTTGAGCGGGAAGCGCACGAAGAGGGACGGGTGCTCGAGCTCCTTGTACTCGCCCGCGAAGAGCTCGTGCTGGGAGATCGACGTGCCGCAGCGGGGACACCACTCGGTCGAGCGGTGGCCCTTGTAGAGCCAGCCGCGCCGGTGGCACTCCTGCAGGAAGCGCCAGTTGTATTCGATGTTCGTGTCGCTGAACGTGAAGTAGCTGTTGTCCCAGTCCATCCACATGCCGAGACGCCTGGACTGGTCGGTGAGCACCTTGGAGTACTCGGCCACCCGCTCGCGGCAGCGCGCGGCGAACTCGGCGAGGCCGTAGTCCTCGATCTCGTGCTTGGAGTTGAGGCCCAGCGAGCGCTCGACCTCGACCTCGACCCAGAGCCCCTGACAGTCGAACCCGTTCTGATAGCGCTGGTCGAAGCCGCGCAGCGCGTGGTAGCGCTGGTAGACGTCCTTGAGCGTTCGGCCCCAGGCATGGTGGACGCCCATCGCGTTGTTGGCCGTGATCGGCCCGTCGATGAAGCTCCACGGCGCTCCGCCACGGTTCTGCTCGCGCAGTCGCTCGGACGTCCGCTCCCGCTCCCACCGCTCGAGCACCTCGAGCTCCAGAGCCGGGTGATCCGGGACGTTCGGAAGCGGCGTGAACACCAAACGATCCTAGCTAGCGGGAACAACAGCTCCCGTCCGCGCGTTTGAGCAGTCCGACCTCTGAGGTAGAAAGGACCGAACATGGCAGACGCCGTCACCGAACAGACCTTCGAGCAGGAAGTGCTCGGCAGCGAACACCCGGTGCTGGTCGACTTCTGGGCCGAGTGGTGTGGGCCCTGTCACGCGATCGCGCCGGTCCTCGATCAGATCGCCGGCGAGCACGACCAGCTGAGGGTCGTGAAGCTGAACATCGACGAGGAGCCCGCGATTGCGCAGCGGTACGGGGTGATGTCGATCCCGACCCTGATCCTGTTCAAGGACGGGGAGCCGCAGGCCGCCGCGGTCGGGGCGATGCCGAAGTCGATGCTCGAAGAGCGCCTCGGCCTGGCCGAGGCCGCCGCCTAGCCGCCCTCGGCTTCCTGTTTCTCGGGATGAGGCACCGGCGCCACGGCGCGCGCGGGTGGCTCGTCGACCAGCTGGAGCACGCGCATGCCGTGCGTGAACACGACCGCGCCGCCGAGCCAGCCGCCGAGGGTCAGGAAGCCGAACCCGACCAGCGTCAGGATGAAAGGCCCGGTCTCGACGGCACCGTGCGTGTAGCCGCTGTGGCCGACCAGCGCAGCGATCAGGAAGAACACGGTCGCGGTGAGCATCGAGCACATGTGCCAGGTCGCCGTCCACCAGAGCGGCGAGCGCCACGCGATTCCGAGCCAGTCGGCGAAGCCGGTCAGCGCGGCGAGGCTCGTTGCGATCAACCCGATGACGAGCGCGAGCCACCAGCCGTGGGCCGCGGCGATGTGGGCGATGCCCACGACGCTCGCGAACGCCATCACGGCGGAGGCCGTATAGGCGCCGATCGCGGCGTCGGTCAGCGGTGGGTGCAACGGGTGACCGGGAAGGCCGCGAATGAGGTACTGAAGCTTCACGGTGGGTCGGTTACCCGACCGTGCGCTCCGAAAACGCTCAGGCCGTGTCGGTCTCGAGGAAGTCGATGAAGGCGGCGTGCTTGGCGAGGTAGGCCTCGAGGCCGGCCAGGCCTTGCTCGAGCCACTGCTGGAGCCACCTCTCGCCCAACTCGTCCTCGATCCGGTGCACCGCAGGCTCGTCCATGACTAAATGATCGGGACGAGACCGGACGGCCACAATGAGCCGAACGGCCTAACTTCGGGCGCGGCAGGGCCTATCGCCTGCCGCGCGCGCCAGGCTGACAGCACGAGCGGAACGTTCTCGAACGCGAGCTCCTCGGGTGCCGGCAGCTCGTCGGCACCAAACCAGCCCAGCTCGGAGACATCGTCCGCGGCCTCCGCCTCGCCACCAACGACGCGGGCGGTCCAGTACATGTTCAACGTCGCCTCCGCGGTCGAGTCGCCCCCGTAGCGATCCATCCAGACGCCGACGAACTCGAGCGGCTCGACCTCGAGGCCCGTCTCCTCCCGCAGCTCGCGGCGAAGGCCGTCGAGGGGATGCTCTCCCTCCTCGAGGAAGCCGCCGGGGATGTCCCAGCGGCCGAGGAAGGGCTCGCGGCCGCGACGCGCCAGGAGCACGCGCCCCTCGCCGTCCTCGCAGAGGGCGCCGGCGGTGGGCTTCGAGCTCGCGTAGTAGGCGAACCCGCACTCCGAGCAGTGCACGCGGCTCTCGTCCCCGCGCAGGCCGGTTCGGCAGCGCGGGCAGAACTTCCATCCCGCGAGCTCCCCCATGCCCGCAACAATAGAAGGCGATGAGAAGAAACCCGAGCCCCGACCCGGCCAATCGACAGGAAGGCGACAACGCCTAGGTTCGTTCCCGCAACGGTGCACGAGCTCTCTCGGGTGGAGCTGCTCGCAGGCCTTTCCGGCGAGACGCTGGCGACCATCGCCAAGCGGATGGAGCGCGAGGAGGTACCGCCGGGACGCAGCGTGGTGCGGGAAGGCGACGAGGCCGAGCGCTTCTACGTCGTCCTGTCCGGCCTCTTCGCCGTCAGCCAGGAAGACCTCGGCCCGCGGCGGGTGCTTCAGCCCGGCGGCTACTTCGGCGAGGTCGGGCTGGCAATGAACGTGCCGCGCACCGCCTCGGTGCGGGCGCTCACCCAGGCGGTGGTGGCAAGCTGCGACCGGTCCACCTTCGACGAGCTCCTGCGCCCGCTCTTCGCCGCCGACTAGGGCTCGGCCAGCACCGCGTCGGAGAGGCGCGGCCACGCCTCGAGCGCCCACGGGCCGAACTGGAGGTCGGTCAGGCAGGCGAGCGCCACGCCCGCGTCGGGGTCGACCCAGAGGAAGGTGCCGCTGCCGCCGAAGTGTCCGAAGGTGCGAGGCGAGTTGCGCGCGCCGGTCCAGTGCGGCGTCTTCGCGTCGCGCAGCTCGACGCCGAGGCCCCAGTCGTTCGGCTCCATGCGCCCCACGTCCGGCAGCACGCCTACGAGGCCCGGGAACTGCACCGAGGTCGCCTCGGCCAGCGTCTCCGGCGCGACGAGCCGCGGGCGTTGCAGCTCGGCCGCCAGCCGAAGCAAATCGTCGAGCGTGCCCTCGAGCCCCGCGGCCGGAGAGCCGCGAAGCTCGGCCCGAACCTCGAGCGGGCCGAGAACGGCGGCGGCGAGGTACCGCCCGAACGGCATCTCGGCGGCCGCGCCGACCGTCTCGGCGAGCAGCTCGAAGCCCGTGTTCGAGTAGATCCGCCGCTGCCCCGGCCGCGCGATCGGCTTCTCGCCTTCGAACGGCAGGCCCGACGCATGCGCGAGCAGGTGTCGCACCGTCGAGCCTTCCGGCCCCGCCGGGCCGTCGAGGTCGACAATCCCCTCCTCGGCCGCGACGAGCGTTGCCAGCGCAGTCGCTGGCTTGGTCACCGAGGCCCAGCGAAAGACGTGCTCGCGCGGTCCGTGGACGGCGACTTCCTCGGTGCTGCGCAGGACGCCGACGGCCACCGTGTCCGCCGGCCACCCCTCGACCTCCCGCAGAGCCTCCACGGCGGGCGATACTAGTGCGATGGAGAGGCGGATCGTTCCGGCCGAGTCCCCGTACGTCGCCACCGTGGGCTACTCGAGGGCGATCCGGGTCGGTCCGCATGTCCACGTGGCCGGGACGGCGCCGATCATGCCGGGCGAGGCGGATCCGCCGCCCGACCCGTACGAGCAGGCCAAGCGCTGCCTCGAGATCGTCCTCGCCGCGCTCGCCGAGCTCGGCGCCGGGCCCGAGCACGTCGTGCGCACGCGCGCGTACCTGACGAACGCCGACGACTGGAAGGAGGTCGGCCGGGCACACGGCGAGGTCTTCGCCGACGTGCGACCGGCCAGCGCGATGGTGGTCGTCAGCAGCCTGCTCGATCCACGCTGGCGGGTCGAGCTCGAGGTGGACGCGCTGGTGGCATGACGAAGCAGATCTTCCCGCCGACGATCACGGGCGCGAGCTTCGCCGAGGGCGGCAGCGTGCTCGAGCACCGCTTCGGCGAGGGCGAGCCCTACACGCTCGGGGTGGAGGAGGAGTACATGCTCCTCGACGGGCAAACGCTCGATCTCGTCCAGCACGTCGAGACGGTGCTCGCAGCGGCCGAGGGAGACGAGCTCGCCGACCGCGTCAACCCGGAGCTGATGCAGTCGGTGCTGGAGATCGCGACGCCGGTCTGCAGCTCGCCGGCCGAGATCGACGCGGAGCTGCGCAAGCTCCGCACGTACGTCACCGGCCTGGCCAGGGAGCGGGAGATGCGCGTCGGCTCGGCCGGCACTCACCCTTTCAGCCTCTTCGAGCGCCAGCGCATCACCGCCCGGGATCGCTACCACCACCTCGTCGACCAGCTCCAGTACATCGCCCGCCGCGAGCTGATCTTCGGGCTTCACATCCACGTCGCGGTGGACGATCCGGAGAAGGCGATCAAGGTCGTGAACGGCCTCCTCGCCCACCTCTCGTCGCTGCTCGCGCTCTCTGCGAGCTCCCCGTTCTGGCGCGGCGAGCCCACGGGACTGGCCTCGAGCCGGCAGATGGTGTTCGCGGCGTTCCCACGCTCGGGCCCTCCGCCCCGCTTCAACGACTACGCCGACTACGCCGAGGTCGTCGGCCAGCTCGAGAAGACCGGGTGCATCGCCGACTACACCCACATCTGGTGGGACATCCGCCTGCACCCGCGCTTCGGCACCGTCGAGATCCGAGTCTGCGACGCCGTCACGAGAGTCGAAGACGCGGTCGCGCTCGCGGCGTTCTGCCAGTCGCTGGTGAAGCTCTATTCCGAGCACTACGAGGTCGGGAAGGAGATCCCGTCCTACCACAGGATCCTGACCACCGAGAACAAGTGGCTCGCCGCCCGCTACGGGCTCGAGGCGCCGGTGATGGACCTCGCCACCGGCCGCAGGAACCGCGTGCCGGTGGCGCAGTTGATCCGCCGCACGCTCGAAGGAGCTCGAGCCACACGCACGGGAGCTCGGCTGCGAACGTGAGCTCGAGGGAATCGCAGAGATCCTGCGCAAGGGCAACGGGAGCGACCGGCAGCGCCGCATCTGGAACGCGAACCGCGACATCGTCGAGGTCGTGCGCGAGATCGCGGACGCAACAGAGCACGCCGCCGTCGGCGTCTAGCCCGGCGGGACCTCTCGACACCCCGCCCTTCCTGCTCGGACTCCTCGAAACCAACCACTTCGCGTCATGGTGGCTCGACGAGGGCTGGACTACCGTCTTCCAAGCGAGAGCAGCGCAGAGATTCCCAGGCCGAAAGCTGCTTCCGCCCCGTCATGTTGAACGAGCCTGGGATGGAGAGGAACCACCTTGAAGAAGGGAATCACCTTGATCGCGGTGCTCGTCGGAGTGCTCGCGGTCACCTCAGGCGCGTTCGCTGCCAAGCGATACCTCATCACGTCGTCGAGCCAGATCAAGGCCGGCGCCGTCTCGCTGTCCGATCTCTCGCCGGCCGCCCGCAAGGCGCTGCGCGGCGTGAACGGCAACAGTGGCGACCGCGGGGCCGCAGGGCCCGAAGGGCGACGCAGGGCCGCACGGCGCACAGGGCTCCGCAGGCCCGCAAGGCACCCCGGGGCAGTCGGGCGCGAAAGGCGACAAGGGGGACAAGGGCGACACGGGTGCTGCCGGCGACTCTTACCTCCACGGCGCGTACTACAGCGTCGCCTGGACTACGACAAGGGCGATACCAACGGCGGCGCGATCGCCACGGTGGCCTGCAAGGCACAGACCGACACCGCGATCAGTGGTGGCGTCCTCGACCGCACGGACTCACTCACAAGACAGTCCCGGTCGGGCAGTCCCTCCCCGGTCGACATGGACTGGGACACGAACACGCCGAAGCCGGGGCGGCTGGACGGCTGGATCGTCCAGTTCGCCAGCCAGCAACGGCTCGGCCCCGGAGAAGGTCAAGGTGTGGGCGCTCTGCGTCCCCGGCCTGCAAGTGCCGGTGAACCAGACCTACACGCAGTCGACCGACGGCTGACAAGCCCCGAGAGTAACAAACCCTCATTCACCGAGTGCGAAGGGCGCCGGCAACGGCGCCCTTCGTGCTTTGGCAACACGTGACAGACCGGTTGTCGATCGACGACACTGTCGGAATGGCGACAACGGCGGCGGCCTCGCAGTCGGCGGCGACGTCGAACAGGCTCTGACCGGCATTCCCGTCCCTAGCTACGTGCTCGACACCGAGGGAGTCGTCCGGTGGATCAACCCGGCGGCAGAGCGGCTTCTCGGCAACGTTCGCGGGCGGCACTTCACATCCGTCGTCGGCGCCGAGGACCAGCCACGGGCACGTGAGCTCTTCGCGCGCAAGGTGCTCGGCACGACCTCGGCGACCGAGACGACCGGCGTCCTGGTCTCGACCGACGGGACGCGTCTCGTGCTGGACGTCAGCGCGGTGCCTCTGACAGACGGCGAACGCGTCGTCGGAGTCTTCGGGCTCCTGTCGGGCGGCCCGGACGACGAGCCCAGCACGCCGCCGGCGCACCTCACCCCCCGGCAGGCCGAGGTGCTTCGCCTTCTCGAGCAGGGGCTCTCGACCAAACAGATCGCTCAGGAGCTCCACCTGAGCACCGAGACGGTCAAGAACCACGTCCGCCTTCTTCTGCGCGCACTCGGCGTGAACTCGCGCCTCGAAGCCGTCGCGGCAGTTCGTCACCGCCCTGCAGAACCGTCTCGCAGCTCGCTGTAGCACTTCCGCGTGAACAGCAGAGCGGCCCCGTACAACAAGAGGGACCTGTTGTTGAATGTCAGCCGTAGTGCTACGTGTGGGCACGGTTTGGGCACCGGCCCGAAGCAGGCCGATGGGAAAAGACCCGCAAGCGGCCACGAGCCGCGACGAGCGGGCCTGGGTGCGGCGGGCCCAGGCCGGGTCTGCCTCGGACTTCGAGGCGCTCTTCCGCGCGCACTGGGCTCCCGCCTACCGGGCCGCATACCTCGTCGTCCGCGACGCGGCCGCCGCGGAGGACATCGCCCAGGAGGCCTTCCTGGCCGCGGTGCGCGCCCTCGACCGGTTCGACCGCCGCACGGCCGTTCGGGCCGTGGCTGCACCGGATCGTGGTCAACCGCGCGATCGACTGGGCGCGGGCCCGGGCGCTGCGACCCGAGGCGGAGGCCGTCGACGTTCCGGCTGCGGAGCCGCCGGAGCGCGACGACGAGCTGCTGCGCGAGCTGGACCGGCTCTCGCCCGAGCACCGGGCGGTGATCGTGCTCCGCTACCTCCTCGACTACACGCCGGGTGAGATCGCCGAGCTCTTGGAGCTGCCGCGCGGAACGGTGAACTCGCGCCTGCGCCGCGGCCTCGACAACCTGAAGGACCGGCTCCGGTGACCTACCGGGCTCCGCACGAGCAGGAGGCAGGCGAGCGGGCGTGGGAGGTCGTCCGGGCCGCCTACGAGACGCGGGAGCCGGTCGCCTGGCCGCGCAGGCACGCCCGGCCGCTCGTCGCAGGGGCCCTCGTCGCAGCCGTGATCGCCGCCGCTCTGAGTCCGCCCGGCCGCTCCGTCGTCCGGTCGTTCCGAAAGGCCGTCGGCGTCGAGCGCGCCGAGCCGGCGCTCTTCTCGCTCCCGGCTCCGGGGCAGCTGCTCGTGACCAGCCGCCAGGGCGCCTGGCTCGTCCGTGCCGACGGCTCGAAGCGTCTCCTGGGACGCTATCGCGACGCCGTCTTCTCGCCGCACGGGCTCTACATCGCCGCCGTCCGGGCGAACGAGCTCGTCGCGCTCGACCCCAGGGGAAACGTGCGCTGGACGCTGGCCCGCCCGAGCCCGCGCTTCCCGACCTGGACGGGAACGCGAACCGACACGCGAATCGCGTACGTCTCGGGCGGTCGCCTCCGGGTGGTGGCGGGTGACGGGACCGGCGACCATGCGGTCGCACCGGCGGCGAGCGTCGGCCCGGCCTGGCGACCCGGTCGCGGCCGGGTGCTCGCCTACTCGAGCGGCGGCCGGGCGATCGTCCTCGACATCGACTCGGGTGCCGTCCTGCTTCGGACTCCCCGCGGCCCGACTCCGACGAAGCTGGCCTGGTCCGACGACGGCCGGCGCTTGCTCGTCTTCTCACCGACCCGGCTGCGGGTCTACGACGGCCGGGGGCGAGTGGTGCTCGCAGACGATCCCTCGGACGCGACCGCCGACAGCGACGCGACCTTCGCCCCGGCCACGCACCGGCTGGTCGTGATCCGGGTTCACGGCTCGCAGAGCGACGTTTTCACCGGCGAGAGCGGGCGGCTGCTCTTCCGCGGCACCGGGGTCTTCCGGCAGGTCGCGTACTCACCCAACGGGCGCTGGCTGCTCGTTTCCTGGCCGACGGCGAACCAGTGGGTGTTCGTGCGCTCGACGCCGCGGAAGATCGTCGGCGCCTCCCGCATCGCCGTCCAGTTCGGCGGCTTCCCGCGCGTCTCGGGCTGGTGCTGCGCACCCTGACCGCCCTGGTCGCGCTCGCGCTGGCGCATGGGTCGCCTGCGGCCGACCCTGTGGTGCACTGGCGGCACTCGACGTCGCTCGGACGGCCCGACCACGGCTCGCTCGTGAACGGCGTGCAGCTTCCGGCCGAGGGGATCACGTTCTTCACCTGGGACCCGGTTCTCCTCCGCTCGCCGGACCGCGGCTCGCGTCGCTGGGGCAACGACCGGCTCGTGCGGATGGTGCAGCAGGTCGTGGGCGAGTACTGGCTGGAGAACCCGGACGCGCCGCGGGTCTGCATCGGGGACCTCAGCCGCCGGCACGGCGGCGACTTCCAGCCGACGCACGCCTCGCACCAGAACGGCCTCGACGTCGACGTCTACTACCCGCGCCTCGACAGGCGCGAGCGGCCGCCGATCAGGCCTGCGCAGATCGACCGCCCTCTCGCGCAAGATCTGGTGAACCGCTTCATCGCCGCCGGGGCGACCCGGATCTTCGTCGGCCCGAACACGCACCTGAAGGGCCCGCGCCGAATCGTTCAGGTCCTCGTCCTGCACGACAACCACATGCACGTCCGCATCGCGGGCCCGTAAGCTCGGCCCCATGCTGGCCGTCGGCGACCCGATTCCGGAGGTGCAGGTTTGGATGGGCCCGCAGGAGCGCGTCTCCCTGCGCGAGCTCGCGAGCGACAAGCCGCTCCTGCTGCTCTTCTACCTCTTCGACTGGTCGGCCACCTGAACGAACGAGATGGAGCTCCTGCGTGACAGGAGCGCGGAGTTCGAGCAGGCGGGTGTCCAACCACTCGGCGTCTCGCGCGACTCGCCCTGGACGCACATCTCCTGGATGCAGGCCCTCGACCTGAACTTCCCGCTGCTCTCCGACTGGAACGCGGATGCGGTGCGCGGCTTCGGCATCGCGCACGACTTTCGCGGCTTCGCAGACGTCGCCGAGCGAACGGCCTTCCTCGTCGACTCGAGCGGTACGGTCCGCGGCGCATGGCGCTACGAGACGGCCGAGGTGCCGGACTTCGACGAGCTGCTCTCGGCCGCCCAGGCCTTGTAGCGCTCGTCTGTGCGCTCTACCTGGGCGCGGGGGTCGTGGCGACCTGGCCGGCGCTTCAGCACTCCGGATCGCACTTCCTCGCGCGCGCGACAACAATCCCCGGCGAGGCGGCGGCCGGCGACCACCTCCAGGCCGAGTACCACCTCTGGCTCGTCGGCCACCAGCTCGAGCACGGCCGGGCCCCCTGGCGCGACCCGTACACCTTCCAGCCCGAGAGCTCACCGCGCACGAACTTCGGCGGCTGGCCTTTCGGGCTCCCGTTCTGGCCCCTGAGCGCCGTCTTCGGCGAGGTGCTCGGCTGGAACCTGCTCCTGCTGCTCACCTACCTCGCGGCCGGTGCGTTCGCGTACCTGTGGTTACGCGAGCTCCGGTTGCCGCGAGGCGCCGCCCTGGTCGGCGGGCTCGTGTTCGCACTCGCTCCCTACCGCGTCGCCCAGAGCGCCGGGCACCTGCGCGGGCCGATCTCGGCGTTGATCCCGCTTGCGCTCTGGGCCTTCGAGCGCTCCCGCCGCGGAAGTCGTTGGTGGCTCGTGGGTGCGGGAGCGGCGCTCGCCTCGATCCCGTTCTCCGACGTCCATCTGGCGCTTGGCGCGATCCCGTTCTTCGCGCTCTACGCCGTCTGCCGGAGCCGGGATCCGCGGGTGCTCGCAGGAGCCGCGCTCGTCACGCTGGCCGCGGTCGGGGCCGCTTTCCTCGTCGGGAACGAGGCCGTGTCGGGCTCGATCGGCTCGGGCGGCCGCTCGCTGCGGGAGGTGTCGCACTACTCGGCCGACGGCCTCGACTTCGTCACGCGCCATCCCCGGCACGGGCTGGAGAGCTTCGTCTTCCTCGGCTGGCTGACGCCGGTGCTCGCGCTCGCCGGGCTCGTGCTGCTCCTGCGGGCCGGCCGCCTCGGCCTGGCGTTGGCCCTCGCGTTCGGTGCGCTCGTGCCGGTCCTGCTCGCCTTCGGCACCAACCTGCCGCTCTACTCGTTCCTCTGGCACCACCTCCCGCCCCTGCGCTACCCGCGCGTTCCGGAGCGTCAGATGCCGATCGCCTGCCTCGCGCTCGCCGCGCTGGTGGCCGTCAGCGTCGCTCGCCTGCGCTGGCCGCTCGCGATCGCGCTCGCGGTGGTGGCGATCGGGGCCGACCTGCGCGTGAGCATCTACGACGCCGCAGCGGCCGACCAGGGCAACCGAGCGTACGCGGCGCTCCGCGCGCAGCCGGGGGGCCGCCTGCTCGAGCTGCCGGTCTACCACCCGTCGGTGCAGCTGGGGAGCGTCTACCCCTACTACGACCAGGAGGCGGGCAGGGAGCGGCCCGGCGGCTACTCGACCGTCGCGCCCCAGGAGGCAGCGCTGCTCGCCCTGCGGCTCGAGCCGCTCAACTGCGGCGACTGGCGACCGGGTCTGGAAGCGCTCCTGCGCCGGCTGGGCGTCCGCTACGTCGCGCTCCACGCCGGCCTCTACTCGGGCACCGGCCGCGCGTGGTTCGCCTGGCAGGGCCTGGTCGACCACGGCTACGGCGACCTCGCCCGCGACGGCGTCGTGACGATGTTCGCGCCCGGCCAGCCGCGCGGAGCGGCGAAGGTGGCGGAACCGCGGCGCCCGATCGTCTTCTGCGAGGGCTGGGATCGCGGCGCTCCCCTGCACCGGCACACCGCGTTCTGGGCCCGCGGGTCGCGGCTCCAGGTCACGTTGACGACGCGCGACCCGGACCGGATCACGTTCTCGGTCGCAGGACGCCGCGTGCGTTCCGTGCGAGTCACCGCGCCCCTCCGGATCGGCGTCCCGCTCGGCCCCGGCGGCTGGCACCTCGTCGGCGTGGACGTCACCCGTACCGACCGCGGGCTTCGCCTACACTCCGTCAGGAGTGTTGCGCGCTAAGCACCTGACGGTACTCCTGGTCCCGGTCATCCTCGCCGGCTGTGGTGGCAGCTCGAGCCCGTCGCGGCCGGCCGCGCCGAGCGTGCGCGAGACCAGCGTCGGTCGGGGCACGCACCAGGTGTGGCTGTTCGAGCCGGCGAGTCGTAAGCCGAAGGCGATGGTCGTCTTCGTCCACGGCCGCGGCGACGCGCGCGAGGACACTCCCTACTACCACCGCCCCTGGCTCCGTCACCTGGCGGCGCAAGGGAACGCGGTTCTCTACCCGCGTTACGAAACCGTCCCGGGCGACTCGAGGGCCCTGCGCTTCCTCTACGACGCTCTTCCTCCGGCTGCTGCCAAGCTGCCGAAGGGCCTCCCGATCGTGCTGATCGGCTATTCGCGCGGCGGCGGGCTCGCGGTCGACTACACGGCGCTCGCGCCGCAGATCGGGACGCCGCGCGCCGTGCTCGCCGTCTTCCCGATCCTGCTCGACCCCCGCCTGCATCTGCGCTCGATTCCTCCGAGCGTCCGCTTCCTCTTCCTGGTCGGGGACCGCGACACCCAGGTCGGAGCCGAGGGCGCCCGCGATCTCCTCCAGCAGCTGATCACGGCCGGCTACCCGCGCGGGCTCCTGCGCGCCGAGCTCGTCCGCTCGCAGGGCGACTTCAAGGCGACCCATCTCTCAGTGCTCGACGACACCCCGGGGGCGCGCAGAGCGTTCTGGGTCCGCGCCGACCGGCTGATCTCGGCGGTGACGCGCTAGACCTTGCAGGCCCGCACGATCGCGCTGTGCATTCCGTCCGCGACCTCGTGCGTGAACTCGACCGACACCTCTTCGAAGCCGGCGGCCTCGATGTCAATCTCGCGGCCGAAGTTAGGCTGGCGCCAGCCCTTGGAGACCGAGGTCCGTTTGTCGACGACAGAGCACGCCGTTCTCGGTCTGCTCGCCTTCGGCGAGTCGTCGGGGTACGACCTCGCGCGCTACGCGGAGCGGAGCATCGACTACATGTGGGCGCCGTCCCGCAGCCAGATCTACAAGGTCCTCCCGAGACTCGTCGACCGGGGACTGGCCGAGAGCCGCGAAGTCGCACAGCGCGGCCGGCCGGACAAGGCGCTCTTTCGGATCACCCCGGCCGGCCTCTCGACGCTGCGCTCCTGGGTCGAGGACGTGGAGGACGACCCGCCGGGAGGGCCGGCCGTCTTCCTGCTGAAGCTCTTCTTCGCGTGGGTCGCACCGCCGGAGGTGGCTCGGGCGCAGCTCGAGGCCTACCGGGGCTTGCTCGAGAGACACCTGGCCGCGTTCGAGGAGATGGAGCGGGCCCCGCTGCGGGACGAGCCTGTGCACTCTCGAATCGCCCTGCGCCACGGGATCACCCGGGCCCGCGCCACGCTCGAATGGGTCGAGGAGGCGAGGACCCTCCTCGAGGCCGATCGCGGCAGCCTCAGTGCGTCGCGAAGAAGCCGTCGATGAGGCGCCGGGCCGCAAGGCTCGAGCCGACCAGATCCGTGCCGTGCTCGCCCCGCTCGAGGATCCGGATCTCCTTGTCGGCGGAAGCCGTGGCCGAGTAGAGCCGACGCGCGTCGTCTGCAAACGCGGTGTCCAGCCGCCCTGCCAGGAACAGCGCGGGCGCCTGTAGCCGCGCCGCGGCGTCGATCGCGCCTACGAGGTCGGCCGCGCCCGAGACGCTCACGACCCCGTCGACCTGCGGCCGCGCGTCCGCGCCTCCGGCGACCACGGCCGAGCCGCCGAGGGATGCCCCGACGAGGAAGACCTTCCGGGCGCCACGGCTCCGGACGAACTTCGCCGCGGCGGCGACGTCCAAGCCGAAGCCTCGGGTGGAGCTCTGACGATGCTGCGACTGGCCGTAGTTGCGGAGGTCGAAGACGAGCGCGCGGTAGCCGCGTCGAGCCTCACGTCTCGCAAACCACAGCCACTGACACAAGTTGCCCCGGCTCTGGTGCGCGAGCACGATCGCCTTCGGCCCGCGGCCGTACAGGTGGCCCACCAGGCGCGTGCCGTCGGCCGCGCGAAACCGAACGTCTCCGGAGCGGGCGGTGCAGCCGTCCCAGGAGGTGCGCGCGCCGCCGCCGGCGGCGGCGGCTGCCGCTACCAGCACTGTGCAAATCCCAACTGCTGCCAGGCGAGACGCCGACGCCATCACCTGCAGCATAGTCTCAGCGAGACTATCGGCGCTACATGCCCATCGAGTGGTAGCCGGCGTCGACGTACAGCGTCGTGGCGGTGACGTTGCGAGCCGCATCGGAGAGCAGGTAGGCCGCCGCCGCGCCGACGTCGTCCGCGTCGATCGGACGGTGCAGCGGCGAGCGCTCGTCGACGATCGACTCCATGGTCGGGAAGCCGGCGATCGAGCGCGCGGCGAGCGTCCTCACCGGCCCCGCCGAGATCGCGTTCACCCTGATGTTCTTCGCGCCCAGGTCCCACGCGAGGTAGCGGACGGAGGCGTCGAGCGTCGCCTTCGCGACGCCCATCACGTTGTAGTGCGGCACCGCGCGCACGCCGCCGAGGTAGGTCATGGTCAGGATCGAGCCGCCGCCGGCCGCCTCCATCAGCGGCTCGGCCAGCCGCGCACAGGCGACGAGCGAGTACGCCGAGACGTCGACCGCCATCCAGAACCGATCGCGCGGCGTGTCGGTGAAGCGGCCCTCGAGATCCTCCGCCGCTGCGTAGGCGACCGAGTGCACGAGCAGGTCCAGCTCGCCGCCGAAGGCCTCCCCCACCTCGCCGAACACCCGCTCGAGGTCGCCGTCGGCGCGCACGTCGCACGACATCACGAGCGGCGAGCCCACCGACTCCGCCAGCTCGCGGACGTTCTTCTCGATGCGCTCGCCCTGGTAGGTGAACGCGAGCGTTGCGCCGGCCTGGGCGAGTTGCCGGGCGATCGCCCAGGCGATCGAGCGGCGATTGGCGCAGCCGAGGACGAGACCGCGCTTGCCTGCGAATGAGCCGTCCACGATCGGCGAGTCTACGAAGTCTGGAATCTCCGCTACTCTGAGAGCTCTTGCGCCGCCCACTTGTTCTGTCCCTCTCGGCGGCGCTGCTGGTTCTCGCCACTTCCGCCGCGGCCTCTGCCGAGCTTCGGCCGGTGCGGCTGCCGCAGCGTGGAGAGATCGTTCTTCCACGGGTGCGCCACGGGGTCGTCCGTATTCCCGCGGGACATGGCTCGGGTGGCGTGACGGTCCTCGTCGGGCTGAACCTGCCTCCACTCGCCGCGCGCTACGGCCCCGGCCTCCAGGCGTTCGGGCCGCGCCGAAAGCTCGACAGCACGAGCTCGACCTCGCGCGCCTACCTCGCCCGGATCGAGCGCGCGCAGGCCCTCGCGGCGCGCAGGCTCAGACATGCGATCCCGAAGGCGAGGATCTTCCAGCGCTACAAGGTGATCCTCGACGGCTTCGCCGTCCGCCTTCCCTACCGCGACCTGCCGCGCCTCTTCCACGTCGCGGGAGTACGAAAGGTCTACCCGAGCCTGCGCTACCACCTGGACACGAACAAGAGCCCCGCGGTGATCAAGGCGGACACGTTCTGGGCGACGACCGGCGGCTTCGGCCAGGGGATCAAGATCGGCGTCGTCGACGACGGGGTCGACGGGTCGAACCCGTTCTTCAACCCGGCCGGCTTCTCGTACCCAGCGGGCTTTCCGAAGGGCGCTCGGAAGTTCACGACGCCCAAGGTGATCGTCGCCCGCTCCTTCCCCGGCCCCGGCTCTGGCGCGCAGGGCCGGCTTCCGCTCTGGCGGCCCGGCTCCTTCCACGGCACCCACGTCGCCGGGATCGCGGCGGGCGTCGCGGGAACGGTCGTGACCGCCGAGGGCGACCATCCGGCCGTCTCCGGGCTCTCGGGCATCGCACCGCGCGCCTGGATCGGCAACTACCGCGTGTTCAACGTGCCTGTCCTGACCGGCGGGCTCGACGCCTTCACGCCCCAGATCGTGCTCGCCTTCGAGTCCGCCGTGAACGACGGCATGGACGTGATCAACTTCTCGGGCGGAGGCCCCGAGGCCGATCCGTCGAGCGACGCGCTGATCCAGGCACTCGAGAACGTCGCTGCTGCCGGTGTCGTGCCCGTGATCTCGGCCGGAAACGACCGGGACGACTTCGGGCTCGGCTCGGTCGGATCCCCGAGCAACGCACCGTCGGCGATCTCGGTGGCGGCGTCCTCCAACCTCCACGTCTTCGGCCCGGAGCTGACGGTGACCAGCTCGGGTGCCCCCGCCGGCATCGAGCACGTGCCTTTCGCCTACAACTTCCACGTTCCCACGCCCTGGGAGGACACCGACCAGCCGCTGGTGGACGTCGGGACGATCACCGGCACAGACGGCAAGCCGGTAGAGCGTCACGCCTGCGGGAGCACGGGCTCCGACCCGAACGATCCCCGCTCCTCGACCCTCCCGGCCCGCTCGCTGGCCGGCGTCGTCGCGCTCGTCTCGCGCGGAGGGTGCACGTTCGACTCGAAGGTCGAGCGTGTTCGCGCCGCCGGAGCCGACGGGATCATCCTCGTCGACAACCGCTTCAGCGAGCCGAATCAGATCCCGATCCGGCTCGGACTGAGCGCCGGGATGATCTCCGACCTCGATGGGGCGAACATCCGGGCCTTCATGGCGGCGAACGGCGGACGCGCGACCTTCCGGGTCTCGGGCGAGCTCACGCCGCACGAGATCCAGACCGGCCGCAGCGGAGTGATCACGAGCTTCTCCTCCGCCGGGCCGACGAACTTCGACCATCGGCTCAAGCCCGACGTGACGGCTCCAGGCGGGCAGATCCTCTCCTCGACGCTGCAGGAGTTCGCCGGCGCTCCGTTCGCCGTGTTCGACGGCACCAGCATGGCCGCCCCGCACGTGTCGGGCGCGGCGGCGCTCCTGCTGCAGCAGCACCCGGGCTGGACGCCGGAGCAGGTGAAGTCGGCGCTGACCACCTCGGCCGCGCCGGCCTGGGGCGACACCGCCCGAACGCACGAGGCGTCGGTGCTGCTCGAAGGGGGCGGCCTCATCGACGTCGCCGCGGCCGACAACCCGAAGCTCTTCGCCGATCCGACCTCGCTCTCGTACGGCTACCTCACGACCACGGAATCCGCCGTGCGCAAGCCCTTGCTCCTCTCGCTGAGCGATGCCGGAGCCGGCGGCGGCGCCTGGACGATCTCGATCGATCCGCAGGCCGCCACCTCCGGCGCCTCCATCACGCCGGCAACCTCCTCGGTGACGATCGCTCCCGGCGGTGTCGTCGACGTTCCGGTCGTCGCCTCCGCCAGCCAGGGTGCCCCCACCGGCGACAACTACGGCTTCGTCGTGCTGACTCGCGGCGCCGACCGGCTCCGCGTTCCCTACTACTTCTCCGTCCAGTTGCCGCAGATCGCGCGCGCGCCGCGCGTGACGATCAAGCGCAACCAGCTCGGCTTCACGAACCGCGGGACGTCATACGTCGACAACTACCGCTTCCCGACCGAGCCGTTCGGGCCGCCACCCGACTACTCCGGGAAGACGTTCAACGAGGACGGCGCCGAGCACGTCTACACCGTGCGGGTCAACTCGCACGTCGCCAACGCCGGGGTGGCCGTCGTCGCCGCGGGGCAGGGCGCACTCGTCGAGCCGTGGTTCCTCGGCTCCCTGAACGAGAACGACGTGCAGGGCTACTCGGGAACGCCCGTCAACGTGAACGGGCTGACGTTCGAGTACCAGTTCGACAACGGCGTGGCCGCGCTGGACTTCCCGCACGAGGGGCGCTACTTCGTCTCCGTCGACTCTCGCGCCGATCCGTACACGAACGAGCCCCTGCGAGGGGCCTACGTCCTCCACTACTGGCAGAACGACGTCACGCCGCCCCGCTTCCGCTTCCTGACGAAGGTCGTGAGCGCAGGCCGGCCGATGCTCGCGGGGATCGCAACCGATCGCGGGGCAGGGGTGGATCCGCTCTCGCTCGTGATCGGCTACAAGCAGACGCTGCTGCTCGCGGCGCTCTACGACCCGGGCACGGGGCTCGCCCTCTGGCCGCTCACCCTCGGGCCGAAGGTCGGCGTCGGGAGAACCCCGGTGATCGCGGTCGCCTCCGACTACCAGGAGTCGAAGAACGTCGACCAGGCGGGCGCGAACGTGCTCCCGAACACGGCCTTCCGCGCCTTGAGGCTTCGCGTCGTCGCGAAGCCGACCGCCACCTGGCTGCTGCCGAAAGCGCGGACGTGCGCCCGCAAGGTGGAGAGCCTGTTCGTCACGGCGGGCTCGGCGAAGGGCGTCCGCTCGGTTCGGTTCCTCGACGGCCGGGCCAAGATCGCGAAGGTCACGCGGAGCATCGAGGGCCTCTACCTGACCACGTGGCGGACGGCCAAGGCCGGCCGCGGGAAGCACGTGCTGCGGGCGGTCGTGACCGACCGGCGCGGCAAGACCGCGTCCGTGACGCGGATCCTGCGCGTGTGTCACAAGTAGCGGTCGTCACCGGCGGCTCCAGCGGGATCGGGGCCTCGGTGGCTCGCGCGCTGTCCGCCCGCGGCTGGCATTGCGTTGTGATCGCGCGCGGCGAGGAGCGGCTGCGGCCGCTCGCGGAGGAGCTCGGAGCCGAATGGGAGACGTGCGACGTCGGCGACCGGGAGGCGGTCGACCGAGCCGCGGCGGCGATCGTCGAGCGGCACCCCAAGGTCGGTCTGCTCGTGAACAACGCCGGCGTTCCGGGCCGGGGTACCTTCCTGCGGCTGCCGCCGGAGCGGATCGAGGAGATCACGAACACCAACTACCTCGGCAACGTCTGGTGCCTACGCGCGTTCCTGCCGGCGCTCGAGGCCGCGGCGCCTGCCGACGTCGTCAACGTCGTCTCGGTCGCGGGCACCGTCGCGGCCGGAAGCGGCGGTCCCTACACGGCCTCCAAGCACGCCCAGCTCGCCTTCTCGCGGTCGGCTCGGAGCGAGCTGGACCCGCGGGGAATCCGCGTCCACACGATTCTCCCGGGCTTCGTCGAGACCGCGGGGTTTCCGCAGCGGAGCCGCTTCTCCAACCGCCTCGTGCGCGGGTTGGTGGTCGACCCCGAGCTCGTGGCCGAGCGGATCATGAAGGCGCTGGAACACGACCCCAAGGAGGTGTTCGTGCCCGGCTGGTACCGCGTCGCTCCGCTCGCGCAAGCGCTTGCACCGGGTCTCGTGGCGCGCATCGGCGTGCGTGGGATCCGCCCGTCCGGCGACTAAGATTGCGCCATCGAGGGTGAGCTCACCGCCGCGGAGGTAGCCAGGGTCGCCGAGTTTCGAGCCGCCCTGAGGCTCTTCCTGCGCACGTCTGAGCGCAACGCGCGTGCCGCACAGCTGACGCCGCAGCGCTACCTGCTCCTGCTGATGATCAAGGGCGCCGCAGACCACAGCGAGCAGTCGACCGTGACCGAGCTCGCCGAGCGGCTCCAGCTCGCCCAGAGCACGGTCACCGAGCTCGTGCGCCGCGCCGAGGAGACCGGGCTCGTCGAGCGGGAGCGCTCGAGCGAGGACGGCCGAATCGCGTTCCTGCGCCTGACTCCGGAGGGCGAGCGGCGACTGGCGCAGTCGTTCACAAGCAACGAGAAGGAACGACAGGCGCTTGCCGGCGCGTTCGCGTCTCTGGAGGGCCGGCTGTCCGAATCCTGAGGCGGTTCCCCCGCGATTTCTGGGTGTTGCTCGCCGGGGACGGCGTGTCGCATCTCGGGTATGGGATCTTCGCGCCCTACGTGGCGCTCTACCTGACCGGGCCGATCGGCGCCTCGAACACTGCGACCGGGCTCGTGCTGGCTGCCTGGGGCCTCGTCGGCCTCCTGACCGCACCTTTCGGCGGGCTGCTCTCGGACCGTCTCGGCCGCAGGCCGCTGATCCTCGGCGGGCTCCCTCCAGCGTCTGGGTGCTGCTCCTGCTCGTGCCGCTCTGGGGACTCTGCTTCTCGATGATGCGCCCGGCGATGCGCCTGTCGCTCGGAGCGCTGCTGAACGGGCTCGCGGTCTTCCTGCTGCTGCCGTTCACGGGGATCGCGATAGTGGTCGTCTCGATCGTCCTCCTGACCGCAGGCGAGATCCTGCTCGCCCCTGTCTCGAGCGCGCTCGCGGCAACGCTCGCGCCGGAGCGCCTACGCGGCTCGTACCGGAGCGTCCTGGACTGCGGTTACAGCGCCGCGTCGATGCCCGCAGTCGCGCTCGGGCTCTTCCTCGTCGGGCGCGGCGACTTCGAGTGGTTGCTGGGCGCCGCGCCGCTCGTCGCACTGGCGGCGACGGTGTGCTTCTCCGCACTACCCGGGAAGGGAACCGACGTGCAACCCGTTGTAGAGGCGGTATGAAAATCGAGTTCCTCTTCTGGCGCGAGTGCCCGTCGCACCCCGAGGCACGGGCGCTTCTGGACGAGGTACTCGCCGCGCGTGGGCTCGACGCCGAAGTCGAAGAGCGCGAGGTCACGACGACCGAGGAGGCGGAGGAGCTCGCGTTTCCGGGCTCGCCGACGATCCGCGTCGACGGCCGCGACGTGGATCCCGCCGGAGCCGGGTCGCGACCCGCGTTGACCTGCCGCATCTACCACCGACCCGACGGGCGCGTCTTGCCCGTCCCGACCCGAGAGCAAATCGAGGAGGCGCTGGGATGAGCGTTGGACTTGGAACCGAGGCCCCGCAGTTCGACCTGCCGGGCGTGGACGGACAGAACCACTCGCTGGACTCCTACGCGGACGCCGACGTGCTCGTCCTCGTGCAGTCGTGCAACCACTGTCCGTACGTCCAGGCGTGGGATCAGCGGCTGAACGCGGTCGCACGCGACTACGCCGACCGCGGCGTACGGGTGGTCGCGATCAACTCGAACGACGCAGCGAGCCACCCCGAGGACTCCTTCGAGGAGATGCAGAAGCGCGCCGCTGCGCAGGGCTTCGTCTTCGACTACCTCTACGACGAGCCCC
The DNA here is from genome assembly GCA_963754265.1 of uncultured Actinomycetes bacterium. GTDB lineage: Bacteria > Actinomycetota > Thermoleophilia > Gaiellales > Gaiellaceae > AC-32. The sequence goes on from CAVWFB010000001.1 coordinate 118,418, forward strand.
AGGCGGTGGCGACGGAGCTGGCGTCCGAGCGGACCCCAGAGGTCTTCCTGTTCGACCGAAACAGGCAGCTCGTTTACCACGGCGCGATCGACGACTCGCGGGACGAGGACAGCGTGAGCCAGCAGTACCTGCGCGACGCGCTCGACGCCGTTCTGTCGGGGCAGGAACCAGTGCTGAGCGAGACCCCGCCTGTCGGCTGCACCGTCAAATGGAAGTGACGTATGTGCAAGCGCGTGACCACCCGCGGCTCTGACGGGGAGGCGTCGGAGTGAGAGCGGCTTGTTCTCGTCCTCGGCGACAACCCGAGCGAGCACGTCCACCTCGCGTTTCTGTGGACGTGCCCATGCTTTATCGCGCCTCGCAGGATTCCGCGAACGCATTCTCGAATTCGCGATCCCGCGCCTTCTAGGAATTGCCCGTGCGTAGCCTCGACACGGGCGATCGCAGTATCGAGCTTCTGTTCGATCGAGAATGCTGTGCCTTGAGGTCGAGCAGCGGCACATTCATCGAGGCGTCATCGTTTGTCCCGCGGATCACCTCGGCGCGGGATGCACAGGCGTCTGACGCGGCGGTACCCATCGAGGAACTCGTACCGTGAATCGAATGTGAACGTGTGAGTGCGCTCGACCCCGGGCATCCAGCCCGACTCGATCCTGTCCACCGGCGTCTCGTGGTACTCGTCCGGCGATAGCACATCGACCCGGTTCAGGACCACGGCCTCGCCGTACTCGCGCGAGCAGTCCTGTCCCGGCCGGATGAGGATGCCTCCCCGCCTGAACAACCGGCCGGCCGGGCGAGCCCTACCCGGGTCGGTCACTATTGGGTTACGCGGATGAGCGCGCCACTCCCCGTCCAGCGAGCGAGACGAGAACAACCGTAACTCGCCCCGGTCTTCGGGGCCCTCGGTGACCATTGCGAACAGCCACAGGAGGCCGTCCTCGATGTGCAACGTGGCGTCGACCGCGGTGACCCCGTCGATTAGCACCCGGTGGAGCCGCCATTCGTCGGGGAACTCGACCGCACGGTAGAGCTCGATTCGGTCCACCTCACCGGTTTCGGGAAGCATGTAGATCGCCCCCTCGTGCTCGAATACGAACGGATAGGAGAGGTGATGGTCGCCTTCGAGAGCCCTGCGCGGCGGCGACCACGCGCCGTCCGACTCGGCCGCGGAGACCGAGATCACCGCCCGGCGGGCCGCGTACGAGTAATCCTCGACAAACAGGTAGTGGCGGCCGTTGACTTCGATCGGAAATGGGTCAGCGAGATAGCGCCCGGCGGGGTTCGGCAAGGCGCGTATGGGTCCCACCTCGCGGCCGTCGGCCGCTCGCGTGCGCACCGCGACGAACCACTCCCCACGGCGCCAAGCCGTACGGCTCCTGGCCGCTACTCCCCGTACCGCCGTGTGCGCCGCATGACCGATGGTGACAGCCGGTGTGGGCATCCTCGACAACTCGACAAGTTCATCTCCAGGTGGAAGGGGGCCGCCGTCGCGCTGGAGCGACCGCAGGCTGCGCAGCACAAGGTGTGCCGACGCCCACGCCGCTGCGTCTCGCGTTCGCGCCAACGACAGTGGATCCGCACGAACTGTGTCTCGCGCAACTACTCGCGCGGAATCGTCGTCGAGAACGACGACGGTCGTAGTGGCCCTGTCGTCCTGCCCGTTCAGCTCCCAGAAGCGGCTCGGGGCGCTCGCCGGACGGCCGTCGTCCATGGGAGCGATGGCCCACACGCCATACCGCGGAGCCCGACCCTTCCAGGAGGTGCGATCGGCCGGCAGGAACGACACGACTACGTCGAGCGGGCCGACACCCGCGGACATCGTCCGCCCAGAGGAGATCCGTGAAAGGTCGGTGTGGCGCATGGCAGCTGGCGAACCAAAAACCCTCGTGTCCACCCACTGGTAGAGGCGGTAGGTCAGGTGGCGCGCGCCCCGCTCCGAGCCGGCCACCGGCGGCAGTACCCGCACACTTCCCGCCAGTACCACCGCCGTGAGCTCAAACGCATCCCGGGTGTCGATCTGCGTAACGGTCCATTCGACCCATTCCGGCACGGCGAGAGACTCGACAAGGACCGCCACGCGCAACGCGCCCGCGTTTGAGTCACCCGACACGGAGGGACCCGAACAACCGGTCGTAGTCTGCTACCAGCCGGGGCTCGCCGATCGCAGCCGCGAGTCCGTCCGCCGTCATGTCCGGCCCGTACCGCATCGTGTCGCACCCCAGGCTTCGGTCTTTGCGGCCAGCCGTATGGGCGGCACGTCGTGCTGGTCGAACACGAATCGGGGAGTGAATCCCTGGAGCCGCGATGGGACGCGTCCGACGAGGGAGAAATTATTGGGAGGGTTTGCTCGCGGATCCGGCCCACGACTCCACTGCCGGGATGCGGTTGCGCCTACAGGTGCAGGGTCCGCCTCCAGTAGTGCGTTCTGGCTCACGATCACGACGTGGGGCGGCTTCCTCGCTTCGTTGTTTCCCCCTCGTGGCGGTGAGCCTGCGCCGCGGGGCGGTCGAGGTCGGCCAGGAGCTCCGCATATCCACTCGTCATCGCCTCGATCGAGAACAACCGCTGTTGACGCTCCCGGCCGGCCTGCCCCAGCTGGGCGAGACGCGACGCGTCGCGAGCCAGGCCAACCAGCTCGGCCGCCATCTCCCACGGCTGGTCGGGTGAGATGAGGAGACCGGTCTCGCCGTCCACGACCACCTCCGAAAGGCCGCCCACGTGGGTTGCGATCACCGGTCGTGCAACCGACATCGCCTCGAGCACCGACATCGGCAGCGCCTCGACGGCACTCGTCAGACACACGACGTCGGCGGCATGCATGATGTCCACAGCGTCCGCGCGGAACCCCAGCATGCGGACGACGCCGCCCGATCGCTCGACGGCCTGCACCACCGACGCCGTGTCCGGGCCGTCACCTACGACGAGGCCGCGGACGACGGGCTCGGCGGCATGCGCGGCTGCCACCTGGTCCACGAAAACACTCGCTCGTTTCTCCGGACGCAGCGTCGTCACGAGCACCGCCAAGAACGACTCCGGAGCAATGTCGAGCTCGGTACGCAGCGCCTCGCGATTCCGCACCGGGGGATCGTCTGCTACGCCGCTTACGATCACACGGATCGCTTCGGGCCGATAGCCGTCGCGTACCAGTTGCTCCTTCTGACTCTGGGCCACCCCGACGACGGCCGTCACGTGAGGCCTCATCGGACCGAGGAGGAGCTCCTGGTGCCTGCGGAGCGCTCGCATCCCAAGCGGGTCTGGGCCGAGGTGCTCGGTGACGACGTGGGCTGCGTGCTGCCGTCGCGCGAGGACGTGGCCGACTAGGTGCGCACTCAGACCGCGTGACACCACAGCGGATGACTGCGGTCTCCCCAACCGAAGCGCGCGCGCCAGCCCGAAGGGGTCGGCCCTGTGCCGCAGGCGGGCGCACGCGATCTGGACACCTCGCGCGCGCAACTCCTCGAAATAGACACCACGGCCGTCGAGTGTGATTACGCTCACAGCAAAACCCCGCTCGGAAAGGCCGGGGATCAGAATCGCCCACTGGCGCTCTGCGCCGCCCGCTTCCAGGTTGGGGCAGACGAACACGACCCTCTGACCCCGCTCGCCGCTCATCGCTCGAATCGATCGGCCAGGAGGCGACGATACACCTGAAGCACGCGCTCAGCGATAGGCCGGCGTCCGTAGGCCACCATGGATTCGCGCAGTAGAGGCTCGCGGCCCATGTCCAGTGCCCTCCCGACAGCCTTCGCCAGGGCTTCCGGCTCGCGCGCTACGATCGCGCATCCCGGCAGACCGGCGACCACCGTGGAGACGTCCCCGACCGCAACCGACACGACCGGCGTGCGGCATGCGAGCGCCTCCTTTACCACCACCGGTGCGCCCTCGCACATCGACGTGATCACGGCCACGTCGGCGGCATTCATCGCGAGCGCGACCTCCCTGCGGGATAGTCCGTCGAGGCTGGTCGCCGACACGCCGGGCCTGCTCCGGCGCAGCCGATCGATCATCGCATCGAACACATCGACCCGCTTGTTCGCGATCTTCGAGCGGTCGGAGCGGGCGGCGGGAAACAACACGCAGGGTCCGACCCGCGGCCAGCCCAGCTCCCGTCGAGCTTCGGCGCGTTCAACTGGAGCAAACACGTCCAGGTCGACGGCGCACGGGATCACCGGGGCATCGTGAACCCCCAGCCTAGTGGCGATCGCAGGTGCCACCGCGATCGGCTGTGTTCGGCGCGCGACCAACCATGAGACGGTGCGCTGCCACCGCACCCAGGCGTCACTGCCATGGAAGGTCGTCACGACCGGCGTTGCGAGCTGCAGCGACGCGAGCGCACCGGAAAGCCCATAGTGGGCGTGAACGATGTCGTACCGCTCTAGCCGCAGCGCGCGGCGAAGCCGTGGTGCCGCCATCAGATAGCGCTGCTTGTGGGAGCGCGCGTCGAACGCCACTACCGACACGTCGACGCCTAGGCGGCGCAGGTCGTCTACCTGATCCTTGACGAAGCAGCCGAAATGTGGCTCCACCTGCGTCGGGTACATATTGGTCAGCACAAGCACACGAATCCCGCGACCGCATCGCCCAGGCCCCATCGTCTCGACGTTCGTCACATTCGTGCGCGCGAGGCGTGAGTCAGGGAGCGGCGCTCGTACGCCAATCCAGGAAGCAGGGATGGCCGTCGTGCATGCGGGACCGCTCTGCGGCCTCGATCAGGCGTGCGACATCGAGCCCCAGGAGCGCCGACGAGCGGGGTGTCGTGCCCGAGCGGATTGCGCGGTCGGGCCCAAGTCCCAGATCACGCTCAGACCGGGTCTTCACCGGCTCCGGCTCGGCTGCTGAGACGACCTGCCCGAGACCTTCGACGGCCGGTTGTACCGATGCCATCAGACCGTCGCCTTGCGCCGCAGAACCTCGAGCGGAGTCCGGAGGATCACGCACCGGGCACTCGCTGCGGGCGGTTCCCGGAGGTCACGCGATCCCGCCCCCCGCGCGTGCCCTCGTCTTCCAGGTCCTCGGCTCGTTCCTCGGGCGGGCGCTTCCCGCCAGCGATGGGGTCGAACGCCCGGGTCAACGTCGAACGCATCCCGCGAATACGAGTACCGCGATCCACCGTCTCGCTCACTGTTGCGATGACGCCGAGCTTGGGCGTCGGGCAGGCCTCGAGCACGCGGCGGGTCTCGGCGAGGGTCGTCCAGCGCACCTGGTTCACCCCGGCGACGAGGATCAGCGCGTCCGTGTGTGCGGCGACGGTCACCGCGTCGCCGACTGCGAGCACAGGCGCCGTATCGATCAGCAGCAGATCGCACCGCCTGGCCAGATCCGCCAGGGCTTCGGGCACGAAGCTCGAGAGCAAGAACTCGCCTGGGTCCTGCGGCTGCGGACCGCCCGTCATGACCTGCAGCATCCCGGCGTCTGCCATCGGTCGGTCCGGGTGCACGTCGACGGCGTTGAGTGCGTCGACCAGCTTGACACCCCCCGCGACGCTCGTGAGACCGGGTCGATGGTCCAATCCGAAGAAGCGATCGATGCTCGGGTGCCGTAGGTCGAGGTCGACGAGGATGATATGGCGGCCGGACCGCGCGAGGATCACTGCCAGATTCGCAGCAGTCGTGGATTTGCCCTCACCCCTAGTCGTGCTGGTGATCACGATCGAGCCAGCGCGATGCTGAAGTTGGGAGATTTCCAGGTTGTTCTTGAGAATCCTGAACGCCTCGGCGCTGGGCCCCGTCGGCTCCGACAGGGTGGCCAGCTGCCTGGCCTGCGCGAGGCGGCGATCAGGTCTCGGCACCTGACCGAGCAGCGGCACGCCCAGTCGCGCTGTTAGTTCGTCTGCGGAGTGCACCCGCGTGTCAAGCGATTTGCGGAGGAAGGCCAACGCGATGCCCAGTGCTAACCCGACAAGTACCCCCAGAATGACGTTGCGGCGAGTCTTGGGTTGCACAAGAGAGGCATTGCTGGCCGGACCGACCACCACCGCGCTCGAGCCAGCCGCCTGTAGTGTCTGCAAATCCGCCAGATCGCGCTCTCTGGCAGCCAGGCGACGGTAAATTTCAGAGCCCCCCTTACCTGAAGCGGCGAGAGACTCCAACTTTCGGCGCGCGTCCGAAAATCGCCGCTGATAGCGCGACGGTGTCGAGCCTCTTCCGGTACAACGTGAACTGCCTCGCGTAAACGTCGGCCAGCCTCTCGGCAACACTCGGGATCGTGGTCCGTGACCGAGAAGGTCAGCAGATCGACGTTGGGGTTTACGCTCACGCTCGAGTTCGCAAGCAGGCCGGCGGCAGTGCGATCTGGCAAGTCGGCCGCCTTCACGGCCATCTGGGCGACGGTCCCTACGCGCGCCAGTCTGGCCTGCGTGGCCGCGTACCGGTCGGGGGGCGAGCCGACGGAGGTGGTGAGATTCAGCGCTGCAGCGGTTGGGTTCTGCTCATTGACCAGAACGTCGGCCGACGACTGATAAAGGTGTTGCTGACTAGAGGAGGCTGCAAACGCGATCAGCGGGACTGTGACCACGGCCAGGAGCACAATCCACTTCTGGCGGCCGAGGACACTCAACCAGTCGCGAAGGACCGATTCATCGTCCCAACGCTCGCTCACTTCCAAGCTCCTGGTTGTGATTCGATCTCTGAGCTCCCGCGCAACTCCTTGTGAGTCCTTTTCTTAGTTTCCGCGGAGCTTCTGCAGGGATTGGAACACCGCGACCTTCGTCCTGTCGACGCGCTCTGATTTCCCCAGCGGCTGCGGCGAGAGGTGGAGCTGGCGCAGCCGCTTGTTGATCCTCGACACACCCTCGGCCTGCTCGGTGTATGAGGTGAAGAACGGGATCGAGAACGAGATCGGAGACGCCTGCCTCGGTCTCGACCCAGTGAGGGACATACGACGGTAGGTACACACCGACGCCGGGCTCGAGACGGGTTGTCACCGCCGGCCTTTCCATCGCCTCGAAATCGCAGTCTTCGCCGTCGATGTAACGATCGAGCTCGCGGTGTCGTCGGACGGGATCGTGGTCGAACGTAGCGACGCTGACGTGTTTGAGGCCCTTCACCTGCAGCAGGAAGCTGTGCTCGACATCGAAGTGCATCGGCGTGGTCGCGGCCGGGCAGGAGATGAACAGGTAGCCGGCCCGCCGCGTCATTCCGCCCTCGCGTTCTGCGACGAGCTCTGCGACCTCGTCCAGGCACTCGTTGATCAGCTCGGCGTACTCAGGCGCTTGCTGGATGTCTCGCAGGAGTCACCCTGACTCCGCTGCGCTCGACATCCTTGATGGTTTCGGATGGCGGCCCCGAGCCGATGTCGACGTAGCCGAAGCCGGAGTTCGCGAGGGGCAGGTTTCCCTGCTCGCGTCGCACCGATTCGGGTGGCAGCCGGTCGGCGAGCTCGGCGATAGCGTCGATCGTGAACAGCGGATGTTCGGCAAGGCCGTGTCGCACGGAAACCGACCGCCGTGCGAACGCGTCCTCGAATGCCGCGGTGTCGATATCAACAACACGGATCGACCGCATTTGATGTCCTCCCCCTTATTACAGGGCCCGTTCGCGCAAGGAACAAGCCGTTCTTCCTGACCCGAACCAATCTACTATCCGCCTACGAATCCGGCAAACCGTCCACCGACCCGGCACACCCTGTCTACTGCTTCGAACACCCCGCTCACTGAACCGCCACTCCCGCCACTCCGGTACTGCGTCTTGGCTGCCATTGCGTTCGCGGCCGTCGCGGGGGCGATTTGGCTGGCCGGCCCGTCGGCAAGCAACGGCGCTGAAAACAATCCCCGCGTTCCGCCCCGAAGCGCGAGCGCCGTCCGCATCGCCAAGCCGCTTCGTCGACCCTTTTTCAGGGCGGTCTACGGATACGGCAAGACGCGGCTGACGCCTGCTCGGGAGGGCGCGCGGTACCCGACACGAGGTACGGGAACCGGACCGAGGCACACTACGCGCTGCGGATGCTGCTCGCCGCCGTGGCGAGAATCCGTTCTCGCTCGATTGGCTACTGGCGGGGAGTCTGGTGGCCGGAGTAGGAACCGCGAACTCGCTCGGTAGCCCGATCGGTGCCGCCCGTGAGCGAACAACAAACGCTCAAGCTCTGTACGGCCCCAGCCCGGCGCCGAGAAACCCCAACCAGGGTCGGGGGGCGGGCGGCGAGCTGGACGCTGGCGTTACTCACAGGGAGTGAAGTTTTGGACCCGATGTGGGATCAAGCCCTGCGCCGCGTAACGCCTCAAAGCCGCTCGACTACCTCGTCTTCTCCGACCACGGTTTGGTCGGGAGTACGAGCGTCGCAAGACGCCACAGCTGCGCGCGCGTCCGAGCGTCGAGACGCCGCGTTGAGCGCGAGAGTCTTCGTTCGGTTGCGCGAACCCGAATTACGGTGTCAACGAAGCGAGGCCTCAGAGGCCAAGCCGGACGTAGCTCCGAAAGGACATTCTCGAACGGATCCTCCGCATCGTGATGCATGCGGCGCCGCTCGAGTTCGCGACGGCCGAGTCGGACTGCTTTTTCGGCTGCACGCCAAGGTCGTGGAGGCGTCCTGGCGACCTTTCCACCACCGGTTGCCCACGGGGGTTGCTGTCCCTCGAACGGCACTTCTAGGAGGCGGGGTTCCAATTCTTCCAGGATGAGTTGGAAGAAACGCTCGGATCGGCGTTCTTGTACGGGAGCCCTAACATGTGTGGAAGCATCCGCCTCGTCCACAGGGGGAATGTCGCTTCCCCTGTCGCTTCGTGAACGGCGGCGAGATCGACCTGCCAGTGACCATTCCGCTGCCAAAGGTAAAACGCATCACCGAGTGCGCCTGGAGCCACATACACTGACCCATGGGACACGACCCACCGGTCGAAATCGCTCCTGATGCGCTTCAAGTGGGACCGCTTGACAAGGGGTCGCGGCCACAGGGGAACATACGTCCGGTAGAGCCGAGATCGAAGGTCGCCTGGGCTGGTGGCCGTAGTTGGCGCGAGCGAGTTCCCCGCTTGGCCGGTGTGCACGAGCGCAAGCGGCCCCTGGATTGGACGCAGCGTCGTCACAATCGCATCGGCGAGCGAGGCCGCCCCAGACGACATGAGGCGCATGACGTCGGCCGTGTCCGCTGAGGCGTTGAATGCGCCCGCGACCGCTCGACGCGGACGGTCCTGCCACAGCTTCGCCTAATGCAAGGGCGATCTCAGCATCTTCGCTTGGCTGAAGCCCCCCACTCGTGCTCAGTTGATGCACCTTCGTGGAACAGGCGATATCTCCAGCGCAGCGCCGCAAAGACAATCCGCGAGTCTCGACCCCGGACAGCGAGACGACACCTGGCCTGCCGGGCCAATTGTTCAGCGCTCGGAGCGTCTCGACCAGGTCAGCGGCCGCCGGCGTGCATCGAACCGGCGCCGATAACGAGGCGACAGCCTCATCCGTCATCAGGCGCTTGTGCCGCCAACCTCGTTCGTCGCGAGTCGACAGACAGCCGGCGGAAGGCGGTCGACGCCCGACCAAATCGGCTGACCGCTCATCGACCAGCCGACAGCGAGAAATCCGCGAGGACGGATTGACGGAGCATCGGTGCGGGCGTAAGTCTTCTTAGTGCGTCTGGGCGCGTAGACACCCACGTGGCCCCCTGCACCTGGCCGCGTACACCGCATGGGAGCCGAGCGGATCGGCCATGACTTCAAGCTCATCCTCGCACAGACGTAGCGCCTGCGACGAATCGCCCATCGAGCGCTTGGCCGACCTCCTCGAGCGGGTCGAGAGAGAGACGGTTTCGAGCGCGAGGCGACCGTCCGCTCGCCCATTCGCCCAGAGGATCGGACGCCCGGAAAACGTTCCGATAGCCACGTCGTCGTCGCACGCGACGTACTCGACCCGACCTGGACGGAGCTGTCTGAATCCAGATAGCGGCGCATTGCCATCTGCCGAGCGCCACTCCGCCACAGGGGATGAAGAATGGCGAGTCCGCGAGGTAGGACTCGAGAGCTCGGCGCCCTGGCTCGACGTCGATGCCGCCGTGGCCGTAGCCAATCAGGAACAGGTTCATCCAAATATGGCGGGGAGAATAGCGGATAGTGGGGGGGGTAGGGGCAGAGTGAGAAAGGTGCGGTGAAGGTAGGAGAGCGCGCGCAATGCGCAGCTGGTGAGCGCGGTAACGATTGGTGGCGGTGAGGCAGCGACGCGCGATTGTGCGTAGCAGCAGCACGGCGCACACGATACGCAAGGTGCCTACGCGTTGCGGCAACGGGTACGGGTGACTCACAAACGGCGTGGTGCGGCGAACCCCTACGCGAGCAACGAGCAGGGTTGCGTGGAGGAACGTATGGGGTTGGGTGGAGAAGGTACAGGCGTCTCCTCGCGCGAACAGCGGCGTAGTGCTGGTGAAGTGGGCTGTTCTGCGTGGTAGCTCCGGTAGAGCTGGCGCTCAGCTGGGCAGGGCGCGAGATCACTCACCACCACCGGAACGCCACGGGCGATCGCATGACACGGCGCAGCGCTGGCTGGCTGAGGTGTACTGGAAGCACCAACAGTGACGCGTCGGCAAGCAGGGTTCGACTTCCAGCTCTGGCATGTACCTGGGAATGAGCGAGATGCGCGGGTCCTCCGGTACAAGCCAGGCTGCCTGGCCTCGCCGGCCACGACTAGCCTTGTCTCGGCACGCCGCTCCCAGACCGTCGATCGCCTCGACGAGCACCTCCACGCCCTTGTATTGCTTGAGCTGGCCGACGAGGAGGAAGTACCTCCAATCCGCCATTCCGTCTACCCACAACTGACCCGTCAACCTCGATATCTGTCGCTCACCAGATGGGCACCGGGCCAATTCGACGCCCGCTTCGGCTGCTAGCGTGCCGGGCTCCGGCAAACAACTCCGGCGCGGGCCGGCGGCCAATGGCGCATGGCTTCACTACCGTTCCCCTGGCCAGGGCGCCGTCGTGGGCGTTTCCTGGCGTCTGTGACCCTAACCCTCGCCGCCACGGGGGTCGTCTACCTGGCCAGCCCGTCGTCGAGCAGCGTGCCTGACGGCCAGGCGCGGGTCTCGTTCGATCGGGCTGCGCGAGCCGCCCGTGGCCCCAAGCCTCACGCCGACCCTTCTTCCGGGCCGCCTACGGCGGCTACCGCTCGACAGGGCCGGTAGCGCCCGCGAGGGCAGCTACCGAGTGATGGTCATGCAGCACGCGACGGGCCAATGATTCCCCGGCTGAAGGCTGGCAACCACAACCTCAAGGTCCTGATGTATGTGGACCTGATGAGCAGCGCTCCCGGCGATCCGAGCGGCGATCGGACTGGGTCGGATATGCCGACGCCCAAGCGAACCACCCCGGCTGGTTCCTCAGAGACGCAAACGGGAACCCGCTCGTCTTCAAGCACTACCCGTCCTCGCGCGTGATGGACGTCGGCAACACGGGGTATCAGGATGCGGGGGTCGCCCGGGTGAGCAGAGAGGCGAAGGCCCGCGGCTTCGACGGCGTGTTCCTGGACGACGCAAACGCGTCGCTCCGCTGGGTGATAGGCGGCGGGTCGGCCGCATGCGTCCGCTACCCGACGACCGCACGGTGGCAGGCCGCGGTCTACGGATTTCTCACGAACGTCGCCCCGAAGCTCCACCGCGCCGGCCTGCTCGTCGTCGCCAACATCGGGGGCTCCACGGTCACCCGCGGCCTGTGGCAGAAGTGGAATCGCCCTATCGACGGTGCCATGGAGGAGTCGTTCACCAACGGTGGCACCGGACCCGACTCGATGGCGAACGGTCAGTGGCCGCTGAAGCTCCGGCACGCGTTGTGGTCGGAGGCGACTGGAAAGGTCAGCCTCGACCACGTAGTGACGAGAAGCCGGACCGGGGCACGCTACGGGCTGGCGACGATGCTGCTGGCCGCCCGTGGCGAGAATCTGTTTTCGGCCTCGATTGGCTACTCGCAGGAAGTCTGGTGGCCCGAGTACGCAACCGCGAACTCGCTCGGTAGCCCGATCGGTGCGTACCGCGTCTTGCGCAACGGCGTGTACCGGCGTGACTTCACAAACGGCGTGGTGCTGGCAAACCCCTACCCTCGAGCGACGAGGAGGGTTCGCCTCGGAGGAACGTATTCGGGGTCGGGGTTGGAGAAGGTCACGGCCGTCTCCCTCGCGCGAACCAGCGGCGTGGTGCTGGTGAAGTCGGGCCGTTCTGCGTAGTCAGCTCGCGGTAGAGCTCGGTGCTCAACTGCGCGGCGCGGTCCCACGAAAAGTGGGATTGCGCGTGCCGCAAAACGGCGCTTCTCACCTCCGCCCCGTCGTCAAGATGCCGCACGATCGTTTCGGCGAGCGCGCGCGGGTTGCCGGCTTCGAAGACGAACGACGGGTCATAGGCGAGCTCGGGCAGGGCGCCGAGATCGCTCACCACCACCGGAACGCCCGCGCGATCGCCATGACACCGACGCCGCTCTGGCTCGCCTGGGTGTACGGGAGCACCACAAGGGAGGCATCGGCAAGCAGCGCGTCGACCTCCCTCTCTGGGACGTACCTGGGAATGAGCGAGATGCGCGGATCGTCCGGTACAAGCCGTGCCGCCTGGCCCTCACCGGCCACGACCAGCCTCACGTCGGGACGTCGCTCCCACACCAGGCGCATCGCCTCGACGAGCACCTCCACGCCCTTGTACTGCTCGAGCCGGCCGAAGAGGAGGACGCTCGGCGACTCCGGGCGAGGGAGGGGCTCGGAAGCGGCGGCCACACCCGTGCGGGATCACGACGATTCGAGAGCGGTCGACCAACGGCGCGAGCTCCTCGGCAAGTGCGTGTCCGTGCACAACGAATCTCTCAGCGCGCCGGAACCACCGGTTGAAGATCCACGTCTCCGCGCGCGTGAAGGAGCGTGCACCCAGATGCTCGACCGGATCATGGACGGTGAAGACCGTTCGATAGCCGCTGGTGAGCGCCAGCAGCCGCGGATCGTAGTTCTCGTGAACGTGCACGATCTGTGGCCGCCATCTGCGAAGCTCTCGTCGTATCTGAAGCATCGTCGGGATGGCGGAGATGGACCGGACGCGACCGGGAACGACGAACGAGTGAATACCTTCGCGCCGAAGGACATCAAGACCTCGTTGCGCTCCGCCGTCGACCCTCCGAACTCCAGCGCGTGCGAGCGGGAGAGCATGCGACGTCGTGACCGATCTGAGCTAACGAGCGCGCCTGTTGCGATCCATACTTGAAGAGAAAGTCACAAACAATCAGGATGCGCATCGGCGGGTCACGATCCGCGTGTTTTGGAGCGCCCTAACTGACGCATCGTGCGGCAACGAGTAGCGCCCGCGCGAACAGCGGCGGCGCGACCCTGCAGCTCGAGCGCGAGATCGAGGCGGCGCTCGAGGCCCGCACCGAACGCGAATGCGTGTTCATGCCGTCAGGGCGATTCGCCATCCATCTCGCCTTCCGGCTGCTGCTCTCGCCCGGAGATCGCATCCTCATGTCGCCGCTCGAGGACGACACCGTCTTCTTCGGCGCCCTGGCGGCCGGACTTCGGCCGGTGATGGCGCCAGTGTCGACCGACGATGGGAACATGCGAGTCGAAGCCGTTACGGATGCGACCTGGTCAAGCATCGCTGCCGTCTTGACAGGTAACACGTACGGGCTACCCGATCGTGTCGTTGAGCTCGGATCGCGGTGTGATCGGCTCGAGATTCCGTTGATCGAGGATGCTGCCCATGCGATCGAGACGGAGGTTGGCCGACGTCCCATCGGAAGTTTCGGAGCGGCCTCGGTCTTCAGCCTGTCGAAGCACTTTCCTGGGCGAGGAGGAGTTCTCTCGCTGGACCACGAGGTCAGCCGCCGGGAAGCAGCCCGATTGCAGGGCGAGCTCATGGTCCGAAAACCGCTGAGCCGCCGTGCGATGGAGATCGCGCGATCGGCGGCCAGGACGTCGCTGGAGGCTCTCCGTCTCAGACGTGCGGTGGATCGCGCTCGCCACCTAATGCATCCCGTCAGGCCTGATCCGTGGCGGGTGCCTCTGCGAGCGCCTCGACTCAAGCACGCTGTCTCGGACATGACCTCGATGAGTTCGACCAGTGGATGGAGACGGCGTATCCGGACTACCGAATGCGACAGCGATCGAGCGAACTGAAGAGAACGCTGGCCGGTCTGCGTGACCTCGAGCGGGATCGCGAGGAGCGGATCGCGGGCGTGCTTCGCCTTAGAGAGCTCGATTCGGTTGCGCCTGCAGCCCGCGAGGGAGACCCGCTGCCGTTGCTCCGTGTCCCGCTCCTGATCGAGGACCGAGATGCGGTGGCCGTCGAGCTGCGCCGTCGCAGGATCAATGTCTATTTCGTCTATGACCCTCCGCTGGACGAGTATTCCGGGCCGGAGTTCTCAGAGCCGTCTCCGGCGCCCGAGGCGGCCCGATGGTGGGCGGCGCACGTTCTCCCGGTCGACCCCCATGATGCGGAGCGCGTACTCGAACTGTCGCGAAGAACCAGATCCGACTGACGCCCGCCGTACCGCCGTCGGACTGAAGTGGGCGGCGACTTCGGCGGAGAGTTGCGTTCGACCACGGTGCGTGAGCCTGCCAACGATGCGCCGTATCGGCTGATCGCGGACGTCGAGTTAGCCCCGAATGTGATAGCTGCACTCGAGCGGTTCCCGCGTGTACGAGATGATCTCCGAATCGGGCTGGCAGATCGAGCGCGCGAACGTCGAGTGCAGCGCCGCGATCGGCTCGGGAACGTTCATCCTGGGAGGTCTTCGGATCGGCGCGGACGCGCTCGTCGCGCCGGGCAGTGGTGAGCGAGACGTGGCGCAGGGACGATCGTGTCGGGAATCCGGCGCGGCCGCACGCACAGGAGTGAGCCCTACATCCGGTCGAGGATCCGCCGTAGGCCGAGCGATCGCCCTCGGGCGGCCCTGGCGGCGGCGAGCATGAGCTGCGCCGGGCGCCGCGCGGCAGCCCGAACGTCTCCAGCCCCGGGTCGCTGGTGGCGAAGCGCTCCTTGTAGGCCGCGCCGCCGCGGAGGAGGCGGTACTCGCCCATGCCGTCGGTGAGCGCTTCGCGCACGGCATGGAGGAGCAGGACGAAACCGACCGGCTGCTCTCGAAGGCAGGGTCCCTTCCGGCCTGGTAGGCCGACTCGGCGCCGGCGAACCGGAAACCGTAAAGCGCGGCAACCGGCTTGCCGTCGATCTCGAGGAACCACAGCCGCAGCCACCCCTGCTCGAGCGCCTGCGCGGCGAACTCGCGATGAAACGGCGCCCGGAGGAACGGCGTCGCCGCTCCTCCCAGCGCTGGCGGTGAAGATGGAACAGAAGGTCGAGGTCGCGGTCGAGACGCTCGGGATCGTGGCGAGGCGATACGACACCGTTCCGAGCTCGGACAGCTTGCGCGGAAAGCGGCGCACCTGCTGGCGGAAGTTGCGTCCCCGCGCCCGCAGGAACTCGTCCCAGGAGTCGTGTTCGAAGCGCAGTACCGGGCTCGCCTCGCGGTACAGGGGGCGAGCTCCGGTCAGCTCCCCGAAGCGATGATCGCCGGCGACCTGCTCGGCGAGCAGAACGAAGCGCCGCAACGGAACGGCGCCACGAGGCCGGTCGCCGCGGCGGCCGCCGCCGGGTCGGCGCGGGGCGCAGACGGGCCGAGTTGGTCGCTCGGGCCATGCCCGACGAACCGCAGCACCGGAATGCCGGCCGCTTCCACAACTCGCAGCGGCACGATCGCCACCGGCCCGCCGTCGACCCGCACGACCCCGAGCAGCGGGCGGCCGCTTCCCGTAATGACGCCACCACGTGAGTAGCCACTCGCGTGTCGCGAAGACGTGCCCGGCTCGCTCGGCCAGGCGCCGCCAGTCCGCCGCGTTCACGGCGTCGAGCGAGGGTGTAGGAAACGTCCACTGGCTACGAGGGCCGGGGCGCGCGCATCGTGAGGTGGACGCGGATGCGGTCGCTCGCGGCCGCTCGCCTCTCTCTTCCCGCTGAGCGCGTGCCGGGCGAGGCGCGCCGTGTCGATTCCGAGCAGCGTCGTGCGAAGGAGCGCCGCCCGCGTCGGCCCGAAGTGCTTCCGGGCGTAGCGATGCTGGCTCTCGAGCAGCAGCAGGCAGTGCGGGGAGCGAACATCCGGCGAGCTACCGGCCGAGGCGTGAACCGCCTCGACGGTCGGCAGGAAGACGGTCCGCCAGCCACGCCGCTTCGCCCGGATCAGCCAGTCGGTCTCCTCGTAGTAGAGGAAGAAGTGCTCGTCGAACGGGCCCACGTCGGCGATCGCGGCGCGGCGCAGGAAGAGGCACGCACCCCTCGCCGCATCGACCGGCCGAGCTTCGCGGTGGTCCCAGTCGAGCATCCGATACCGGCGCGGCCGGCGCCAGTTCGGGAACCGCTCCGCGAGCGCCACGTCCTCGGAGATCAGGTCGAATGGTCGCGGCGCGCGGATGCAGTTCGGCTGCAGCGTTCCGTCGGTATTCAGCAGCCGTGTGACCACCGCGCCCACGCGCGGATCGCGGAATGCAGCGAGCACGTCCGCGAAGCTTCCGGAGACATGCCGTACGTCGGGGTTGATCAGCAGCACGAAGTCGGCATCGGCCACGGCGAACGCCTGGTTGACGGCCGCGGCATAGCCGCGATTGACCGGATTTTCGATCACGGTTGCATCCGGATCGGCTGCGCGAACGATTTCGGCGGCGCCGTCACCGGGGGAGTTGTCGACCATGATCAGGCGCGTGCCGGCGCCGGCGAACTCGCGGGCGATCGCGATCGTCCTCCCGATCAACCGCGCGCTGTGGAAGTTGACGACGATGACGTCGAGCCGTGTAGCGCGGTCGCTCACGAACGCGCGAGGTCGCGTCGCAACACCGCCGCCAGCGCGAGCACGCCGACGAGGGGCACGGTCGAGTCGGGTGGCGTCAGGTAGATCGCGACGTTCGAGCTGGCCGCCATCGCGACGAGCGACACGACGACGCCGGCTCCCAGCCAGGCGTCGTCCTTGCCATGCCTCGCTCGACACCAGCGCGCGCCGTTCCAGATGCCGAGAGCCAGCAGCCGATCAGCGCAAGGAGGCCGATGAGGCCGGCCCGCATCCAGATCCAGAGGTACTGCTGGTGCATGAAGGAGCGAGGCTGTTGGACCAGGAAGCCGTCGTCGGAGCTCAGGAGCACCGCCCCGTAGTCCGGCCCCCAGCCGAGCCCGCCGATGGGATGGTCACGGATGCTGCTGAAGCGCGATGCTGTTTTCGTAATAGCGGTCGTTGAGCGTCTGCGTCTTCAGCCCGGAGTAGTTCGTGATGCTCGCGAAGCGCGAAACGACCGGGTTCGACTCGACCACGGAGGAGCTCTGGGCGAGCAGGCCGAAGCCCGACAGCACGATCCCGAGCGTCGCGACCATCACGACGAAGCGGTGCTTCTGCGGGGCGAGCAGCGCCGCGACGCAGAGCCCCAAAGCGAGCCCGAGCAGCATGTTTCGGTTGAGGCTCAGGATCACTCCGGTGAGCGCCACCGCGACCATCCCCAACCGAGCAGCCGGCGCCGAGCCGGCCCCCAGAGAACGCGGGCGAGGGCAAACGCGGCGACGATGTAGACCGTGGTGAGCCCAGGTGGGCGCACTCGCAGGAACCCGGTGTCTCCGACGTGAGGGATGAGGCTAGGTCCGAGGGGGCGATCACGAACAGGCGCGTCGACGGTCCCGACGATCACCTGGAGGATCTGGAGGATCACGACCACCACGACACCCGCGGAAACGAGCATGAGACAGTTCTCCGGGCGACCCATTGCCAGCGCCGCCAGCGCCGGCCAGAAGGCTGCGTAGAACAGCATGTAGCGCATGCCGAACGTCGCGTCGTGAAGGCTCGCACCGTTCTCGACGCCGACGGCCACGCCACCGACGACCGCGGCCAGGAAGATCGCGACGACGCACTCTCTCGCCGCCTCGCAAGGCCGCTCAACACACGCCGGACGTCGCGGGGCAGGAACACCAGAGATCCGAGGGCGATCCACAGCAGGACCTCGGCCGGCACGAACTGGAGCGACGAGACACCGACCTCCGGGAGGGCGAGCATGTCTACGGCCGTCCCGACGCTCCACAGGATCGCGACGTACCCTGCGGCGGGGACGCGCGCGAAGCCGCGGCGATCAGGCCGACCACCGGCAGAGCCGCGAACTTGAGCTCGCCCTTGCCCACCATCGCGCCGGCGGCCGCAGCCGCGGTGACGTCGCCGCTAGCCACGCGAGCGACCACCGCATCTCCCGCATCCGAGCGGCCCCTACTCGCGGCCCGGTCAGACCCGAGTCGATCACGCCGAGCAAGGCAACCTCCGCGAAACAGTTTGGCGCTTCCGGAATATCCGCGTGCCCATTTACGCAGACCACTCGCGTTCGAGTCGAACCGCCAGGACACGTCGTTCCCCGGACGCGGCGTCGCAATGACGCTGGTCGGACCTGGCCAGGGTTGGGTTAGCCTGGTCGGGCCGTGGACGAAACCGAAACGCTCGATCACATCTTTCGCCGCGTCCTCGAGGCGAACGACAGCAGATACGACCCCTGGCTCTATCGGTACTGCGGGAACCTTGCGTCCTCCACAGATGTGATGCGTTACGAGAGGCACCTGGTCGACCTTCTCGAATTCGGTCGGACCGATCTCCGGGGTGCAACCGTCCTCGACGCGGGATGCGGCTTCGGATTCACGCTTCTCCTGCTCCGTTGGCTAGGTGCGGCGGACGTCTACGGAATCGACATCTCCGAACAGATGATAGGAACAGTTCGGGCATTTCTCCCACGCCTTCCCGACGACTTTGCCGGTGCGATACACGTCGCGCAAGCAAGCGTCACGGAGATGCCATACGAGAAGGACTCCTTCGATCTCGTCCTCTCCAAGGAGGCAATCTCGCACTACCAGGACGTTGGCGCGTTCATTGGTGAGGCTGCGAGAGTCCTACGCACGGGCGGCAGGTTGCTCATCCGCGACCAAAACAACGGTAAGAACCCGCGCGTCCGACGTGAGACACGGGCCTTGTGGGAGGAGTTCGAGACGGGCAAGCCAAGCGCTCTCGGCGGGAGGCGCGAGCGCGACGGCTGCTACCGGTTGCGGCGAGAGGAGATCATCCGGGAGAACTTCCCCGAGTTGAGCGTAGATCAGGTCACGGACCTTGTGCTCCGAACCTCGTTCATGAACCGAGACGAGCTCATCGCGGCCGTGCGCGACTACCAGCAGGGAGGCGCTCGGCCAGCGTCGTTCTACAACGGACAGGACCCGCCTGTCGATCCGAATTCCGGCTCAGTGATCGAGCGGCTTTTTGATCCGTATCAGCTTGCCGCCGAGGTTGGAGACGCAGGCTTCTCGACCCGAGTTGCCGGATACTGGGGCGGGGCCGGCGGCAGGCCTTCGATCCGACTGGCGAACAAGATCCTCGGCGCCGCCTCGCGCCTGACCATCTACACGGCCCCGGCGTTTACGATCGCCGCGCGCAAGCTGTGAGCACCGTGGCGATCCCTCCGGCCGAAGGCGATCTCAATACACCGGTTGTTGCGGCGCTGGACAAGGCATACCCGGCCAAACTTGAGATTTCGGTACCTCGTGTCCGAGTTCGGTCCTTGCAAGGTCCATCCGAGTTGACCCTCCTCGCACGCGATGCGAATCCCTTCTCAAAGAACGGCCCTCGGACCGCCTGGGGCTATCAACTGAGGTTCCGACGCCGAGAGCTTGTACACGACGTTCGGTCCGTGCTTCACGAACAGCGCCGGGGCTACCGCCGTGAATCCAGGTAAGCCGACAGCACGTAGCCAATGTTGTGCTCGACCACTCGGTCCCGGATCGCGTCGAAGACGCTCGCGGTCCTTGGCCCGCACCTGCGCTTCCTGTTTCTCGATGGAGCGCGGCGTCGCCGCCGAGGCACTACTACTCCCGCATTCGGGCGTTCCGTCGCCCGCGCAGCGCTATTCCCCGGTGGATTCAGCTGGCCCTTAAGCGGGTAGACGGAACTTTGGAGCGCGCTTCCGCGCGACACCCCCCGGTGGTGGAGAATGCAGGACCTCGTCGAAGAACCGCAGTCCCGGCGGCCACGCATGCCGAAAGTCGAAGAGCCGCAGTTCCGGCGGCCACGCGTGACGATGCTTCTCGAGAACGACCTCTTCCCTGAGGACGTTCGCGTCCGCGATGAAGCGCAGAGCCTCGTCGCGGCGGGCTACGACGTGCGAGTCATCGCTCCTCGAGGCGCGGGCCAGGACCGCAAGGCGCAGATCGACGGGGTGACCGTCGAGCGCTACTGGCTGCCCATGTCGGAAGCGGTGAAGTCGCCGGGCTGCTCGCTGAATACCTCGTCGCGCACGCACAACTCTTCATCCGGGGGATGCGCTCACTTCTCGCCGGTGCGAACTTTCTTCACTCTCACAACCCGCCGGATACGCTGTTCCCGCTGGCGCTGGCCGCGCACCTTCTCCGCCGCCGATTCGTTTTCGATGAACACGACCTGTTCGCCGGGCTGTGCCAGCAGCGCTTCGGGCGTGGTCCGCTTTGGCGCATCGCCGCCTTCGCGAACAAAATGATGATTCGCAACGCCGACATCGTCTTGGTGACCAACGGGACCCATCTGGAGGACGCGCGCCGTCACCGCCGACGCCCGGGCACAGAGATCGTCCTCGTTCGCAACGGTCCGCGTCAGTCGACCGTGACGGGCAGGATCCCCGATATCCGGCCGGGCAAGCTCGCCGACCCGAAGCTGCTATACGTCGGCACACTCGAACCGCAGGATGGTGTGGACGAGCTGCCGGAGATACTCGAGCGGCTTGTCGTCGAGCATGGGCTCACGGGCACTCGGTTGACCATCGCGGGCTGGGGCACCAAACTCAACGCTCTCCGTTCGGATTTCGCGTTGCGCGGTCTGCAAGACCGGGTCGAACTGCTGGGTAGAACCCCTCACGTGGAAGTCCTAAGGCTAATCGCAGAGGCAGACATCTGTCTTGACCCAGCGCCCTGTACCCCGTTCAACCACGGTACGACCATGGTCAAGATCTCCGAGTATCTAGCGCTCGGGCGGCCGACCGTCTCGTACGCTCTCCGCGAGACCGAAACGGCTGACGGCGCCGTCAGTCTGGTCCCGTGTGACGACCTGAGGCATTCGTTCGACGCGTCGCGGAGCTAGCCGGGTCGGAGGAGATCCGCCTCGATCTTCATCGGCGGGCGATGTTGCGCGCGCCCGACTTGGTGTGGGAGCACCAGGCCGCATCCATGATTGATGCGTACGACAACATCGCACGCCGCGACGGACTGAAGCCCGCCTCGACACCACTGAGCCGGTGTATTCTGTATCCGCGGGGATGATGACGGCGGCTAGTGGCATTCAGAGGCATCGCTCGGATGCTGGCGATGTGTCCGACCCGGATGCAGTTCATCGAGTGGAGCAAAATGGACTCCGTCGACGCCTCGATTGTGGAGCGCTACGACGATGGGTGAGCGCTGGATGATGTGGCCGAGGGCGCCTTCGGCGCCGCGAGATCTAGCGGGCGCACCTTTTCGAAGTCACGTCTAGTTCCCCTGACCCTTTCTCGCACGCGATGCGAATCCCTCCCAGAGAACCGCGCTAGGACGGCCTAGGCGTATTCAACTGAGGTTCCGAGGCCAACTCGTTCGTCGAAGAGCCGACACGCGCGATTCGGACGCGCTCCAACTTGACCCACTGCCCGAACCGATCTAGGAAAGCGGGGCCACTACCCGCTCTCTTTCGCGCGCGACGTTCTCGGAGATCACGGAGATGCCGAGCGGGACTGGGCCGGGCGTCTCCTCAGAAGCCCAAGACCGTAGCCACCTTGATCCCAGTCTGCAACGAGTTCCTCCACCTCCGTGCCCCTCTTCAACTCCCGCCACAGACGGGGCACGCCGCCGACATTCTCGTCGTCACCGGGCACGATGTCATGTAGGACGATAAGTCCGCCATCAAGGACGAGCGGCGCATAAGTGAGGTAATCCTGTTTCACCCCCTCGTAACTGTGGTCTCCGTCGATGAAAAGCAGGTCGATTCCGCGCGCGGCAACCAACCGTTCGATTTTTCGCACCGTCTCTGCGTCGTGGGAGTCTCGACGCAGTAACTCGATCCGTTGCCCCTCCCGCGCGAAGCCAAGGTAGAGCTTCCGCGGCGGCGTGTGTACCCCCCGCCAAACGGCCCCTCGGGCAGATCGACGCTCACGAGCAGAGCGTCGTCGGCGGCTACTGTAGCGGAGAGGAAAAGCGTTCCTTCCGGTCTGTGCCGATCTCGACGACCGTCCGCCAGGCGCTTCGCGCCGCTCACTCGCTGGAGGAGCACCTCGAGTTCGGACCGGATTCTGTGTGGGCTTGATTCGTACGTCGAAACCAGCGAAGTCGAACTCAAAGGAGAACGCCAGGGCCTCGTGGATCGACGGTCGTCCCCCGCTGCGGCGGCGATGATTTCTTCGTGCTCCCCTAATGGCCACCTCCTCGGAGAGCCGCCGGAAAACGCGGGCAAGATACAAGAGAGCTTCTCGGCGTCCTTTGCCCAACGGTGCGCTCCCTCGAGCTAATCCCCGCTGGACGGTCCGGCTCGCCTTAGCTGTCAGAGGACGCCACACCTGGTGACCAACTAGAGCCTAACGCCATGTCGCGCAGCGCCGTCACGTGCAAGCCGATTTTGGCTCGACGCCTGCCTCTACCGAATCGTCGAGTCGATCCGGGCCGAGAGATTCCCGAGTACGGGCCCGCTCTAGCCGCACGGCGTCTGCGCGGAAAATGCGGGGATCAAGGGGGCGGCAGAGCGTAGCCTACGGCGACCGTCTGCGCCCCCTTCACCCCCCGGGGTCGCGCCCGCTCGTTGCAAGGCATCTCCGCCCCGGTGGCGGCGCGCCGGAGGAGCGCGACCGCACACCTCCGCTGATTCGCGGGCAGCGGAACTCCCATCGGCGAAGCCCGAGTCACGCCACGGGTCGTTCGCCGTCCTTTCCCGGCGGGCGCCCGATCGAGCGATGTTCGCGGACGGGCTACGGGTCCCAGCCGCCTCCTGATCTATCAGGCTCTGCTCGACCGCGTTGAACCTCTCTGGGCGTGCCTCGCCAGTCTCCGGATGCCGAGCCGCCGGCCGAGCAGGTCGATCGCGACCAGCCAGGGACCATCAGGTCCAGCCGCATGTCGAAGCTTCGCAACCTGCGCCCGTGATGAGAAACTCTTGTTTCAGCGGGCCGATTCTGGGGAGTGGATGACCACTCCGGGCGTAACCTCGACTCTCCATCAGATGGGCTGTCCGAAGTTCCACCAACGCCACGTCCTGCGGCGCGAGCTTCGTCTTCCATTGAGCGACCAGAGTGGGATCGGGCGGTGGATACTGCGGCGCATCGGCCGGGTACTCGAGCATCTCCTCCGAGTACTCGACGCCCACGAACCGGCAGATTCGGTGAGTACCGGCTCCGTTCGCAGCACCAGATCCTCGTAGTGGATCTCGAGGCCTGATCGCTCGTCAGGTGCGGAACGAGCGAGTCCCAGCAGCTTCGGCTTGAATCCAGAACTCGGAAGCCCGATAGATGTTCCCGGCCCACCCTTTCTGCACCACCGAGCGGGCCACGTCTCGCGGATCCCGTACGAGATGGATGTACGGGCGTCCGGCCAGAGAAACCGGAGGCGATCGAAGTTGCTGGTGGATCGTCGCGCCAACGTGCGGCTTCCCTCCAGACGCGGCTTGCTTCTGGCGGAGGAAGTCGTTCACGAGCTCCCGGTAGCCCAGCGACCGGTCGATCGCGTAGTCCACCCCGCGAACGGTGGCGATCCAGTCGAGATAGGCGTCCAGCGTCGGCAACTCGCCGGTGTCGGAGACCTTGGTCACCGCGAAGTCGAACTCCTTCTCGAACGCGATCTCCGGATGATGATCCAACATCAGCCGCAGGAGGGTGGTCCCGGAGCGTTCCGATCCGACGAGAAACACGGGAGCCTGCACCCACGGGTCTGGTATTGGCGAGGCTCCCGTCGCTCATCTGAGCGACCGCACTCGTCGAACCGTGGCGACGAGATCGGCACGGTTGAACGCGAGGCTGAGCGAGAGGTATGCGATCAGCGCGACCGTTGCAGTCGCAATGCCGTCGGCGAGTTGACTCGAAAATGGGGGTCGCAGCGCATACGCCAGGACGGCCGACACGAACGCCGCGGCGACCGGGACGCACACCAGCCGCTCGACTGCCAGGTTGGCGTACCGGCGCAGCGCTCGACCGAAGATCACGGCCTCGGTCAACGACGCGAACATCCACGCGATTCCGGCTCCGGCGATGCCTATCGGGCCGAGCAGCGCCGCAGTCAGGCCCACAAACACGGTCGCGCTCGTGGTACTCGCGCGCAGAGGCGTGCGCACGTCGCCCTTGGAGTACAGGAAGCCCGAGGTGGCGACTGAGATCGGGCCCGAGACCACAAGGCCAGCGCTGGCCCACGCAAGCGGTGCCGCGGCAGGGGCCCAACGGTTGCCGAACATAGCCGGAATCAGGTAGTGCGCAGACGAGGCGAGCGGGGCGAGAGCTGCGCCCGCGGCAAGCGCCGTCAGCCGGGCGAAGCCCTCGACGGTGCCGCGCATGTCCTCGCCGAGGGCACGCAGCCGCGCCATGGTTGGGTACGAAACGCGCCACAGTGCGTTGAACATCCAGAAAGGCACCTGAAGTAGCCGCTGCGCGAGCGACCACAGTCCCAGGAGGTGCTCACCGCCTACCGCCGCGACGACCAGGTTGACTCCCTGAATACGTACGAGCGAAACAACACCCACCGCCTGGTAACCCATCCCGAATGCGAGCATGGAGCGCAGGGTGCTGCGCACGAGCCGGGGCGGCATCAGCATGGACAACGGGGAGGCCACCGCCATCAGCACCGAACCGGCGAGGGCGCTGACGACCGCGGCAGAGGCAAGGCCCCAGACACCCCAGCCCGCCCAGACCGTGGCGACCGCCCAACCGGAGTAGACCAGCGACTCCGTGAATTCGATCGTCGCGATCGTGCGGTACTCGAGGGCTCGCTCCAGGGCAATTGCATGTGGCGACCTGAGGGCAAGAAGTGGAAGCGAGCAAGCCATGATCGCCGTGACGGCTCCTGCGGTGCCTGTTCGGGATCCTGCGAGTGCCAGACCGAGCGCAATGACGAGCGCTGCCATGAGCTGGAGGGCAAGGAGTGTCCGAAGCTCGTCGACCGTGGGATCGGTCGCCTTGCGGATCAACGACATTCCGAGGCCCCCATCCGCGAAGAAGTTTCCGATGGCGACCACCGTGGCTCCAAAAGCGACGACGCCGAAAGCGGTCGGCGAGAGCAGGTGCGCCAGCACGATGGTGCTGGCGAACGCAACCACCTGGCCAGCGGCCGCCCGCATCGTCAGCAAGGCCGCGCCTAGCGCACCCCGCTCTCGGATCCCGGCTGGGCTATCCGCCTCGGTGGGCTGCTTGACCCTCGGAGAAGTCACAAGAGTGTCTTCTTCGGGTCTGCCTGCGGTCTTCCGAGGTCACTCGTTGCCGACGCGATCGAGCCGCACGTAGTCCGGTCGATCCTGGTGGAAGGAGCGAGGGTTGTCGAGTTTCATCGTTGAGCTCTGAAGTGCCGAGCGGACACCGGAGACCAAAAGCTCGCCGCCTGGGCCAAGGAGTGCGAACTCTGCGCTTGCACCGGCAAGGGCCTGGAAGTGATCGGGCCCGATCTTCGTCTCAATCGCCTGATCGACCCCTCCGGCGATCACCCGGGCGTACAGCAGATAGCTGGGCCGGTCTGGAGCCACTAGATCCTCAGCCCTTGAAGCCTCCAGCGCCGGCGATGGCGCGCCCCCAAGTTGCGGCGCAAGCGCCGTTGTGAGGAAGTCCTCGACGTCCCTGCGCAGCTGGCTTCCGAGCTCGTACCTGTTGCGGGCCCGGGTGACTGCAGCCCCGATTTTGGGCAGGTCATCTTCCAAAGTCATGCGCTGCTCCGTGCGCTCCCGCAGGAAGACGGGCGTGCGGCGAGTCTCTTCCGTAACGTGCTTCGTCAATTCGAGGATCTCCGCGTTCAGGGCGGTGATCGAGTCCCTGACGTCGTTCGCCCGTGCCTCTGCCCCCGTGAGGACAGAGGCATCGCTGCCGAGCGCGGGCAGAAGCCGCTGCTCGGTCATGCTTGCGAGTCCCAAGATCCGATCGAGGATCCTCGCGGGTTTGAGCGTGGGCGCCAGGCTATCCACCTCGACCGTGAGACTTTCATCGCTCCGTTCTTTCGTCGTCAGGTGGTGTGCGACTTCGAGATCGAACCCGAGGTCATCGACTGGAACCTCGCGACCGCTGATCCGCTGATCATGCGCGGAGGACTTGCTTGCCGATCCCAGCGTCTGGACTGCGACACCGGCCGCAGCGGCCACGCCGATGAGCGACGGCAGCCCACGGGCCTGCGCCTCCGCTCCCCCCTTCGCCTTTGACTGCTTCTTCGCGAGGGCCGTGTACTCGTCGATCCGCGACTCGAGCCGCGACAGTTGTTCTTCGAGCAAGCGATAGAGGTCAACTCCGGCGAACACGGCCCGATCGCCGACCACGCGGATCACGTACGAGTACGAGTTGCCTTGGGGTTTGGTGGCCGCGCGCGCAGCCTCCAAGGCCAGATCTGCGATGTCGTCCGCCAATGCGACCGTATCCGTCTGCACGAGAACGCGGGCGAGCCCGCCTGACTTGTCGGAGTGGTCAACCGTGTCCCGTTCGACATCGTCGTTGAGGCTCGGAAGCTTCGCCCGAAGAGCCGCGGAGCGAGCCTCGGCGAGTGCCTGGTCGAGCTTCGCCCGCTCAACGTCCTCCTCTAGCCGCTTCAGCGCGGGGAACCGGTCTCCAACTCTTGCAGAGTCTTGTGTGGTCTTGTCGCCGGCCATCCGCTCCTCTGCGACTCGCGGTCCTCGTCCGGGCGTCACGGACGCCGCACCGAGTCTACTGTCCGCCGGTAGCCAGCTCTCACCAACCAGAGGAGGTCGCTCGGGGGATTCGATTCCGGATCACCGCGCCAGCATTGGATCCGGAACGTTGCTTAGGTGTCGTAGGAGTTCGTTCCTGAGTCGCGTGAGCAACTCCCCCGCTTCGGGGACAAACTGGCAGCTGTAGCCGGCGGAATGGGGGCTCAGCTTCAGGACGCCGAAGGCCGTGTCCTTCCGCAAGGCCTGAGACCGTACTGGGCGCCTAGCGCTCGAGCAAGTACCAGCCGAGCTCGGCGACGTACGGCCGTGGCGCCAGGCCTTCCGCCTGGGCGCGCGCATCTCCTTCGCAGCCGGCCAGGTCGAGATAGGAGTCGAGCTCGCGCGACTCACGCTCGTACTCTGCTCGCAGCAGGACGAGGTCGTTGGACTCGAACAGCTGGCGGAGGTCGATGTCGGCGAACGCACGCACGTGCGAGGGGTCACGCGTCCGCTCGAACGCATTCAGCTCGGCGGCCGCGACCGGGTCGACCGGCGCGATCTGGTCGACGACCAGCACCCGGCCGCGCGGCCTCGTCACCCGCACCAGCTCCGCCACCGCGAGCTCGGGCCGCTGGATGTGATGGAGCGTTCGCAAGCAGCCGGCCAGGTCGAAGGAGAACGGCTCGAACGGAAGCTTGGTCGCGTCGCCCTCGACGAAGCTGACGTTCGGAGCCCGATCGGCGCGCCTGCGACCCTGCTCGAGCAGCTCGGGCACGAGATCGACGGCGACCACCTCGCGCACGTGGGGGGCGAGGGCGAACGCCAGCGCGCCTGCGCCGCTGCCGGAGTCGAGCGCTCGTTCGTCTCCTTTCGGTTCGACAAGGCGGACGATCTTCGCCTCGAGCTCCGCGGCGCGTTCGTCCTGGAGCGCCGCGATGCGCTCAGCCGTCTTCGCGAACCGCTCTCGAGTGGTGTCTTGCATAGTCGATCGCTTCCTCCTTCGACGCGATCGTACCCGCGGCCCGCTCCTCGTCGATCTGCGCAAGCAGGCGTCCGATCTCCGGTCCAGGCGGAAGGCCGAGCTCGTCTCCGCGCAGCAGCGGCTCTTCCGGCTCGGCCTTCGGGCGTCCTCGATCGCCGGGCCTAGCTCGGAAGCACCAACGAAGGCAAGCGCCTCCAGCGACCAGGGCTCGGTTGCTCGACGGAAACGATGGATCGAGCGGGGATCCCCCTGTGGCTTCTCGGCCTGGACGAGCGCCGTCGACAAGCGCCGCAGCTCGTTCGAGACGGGTAGCCGGCGCAGCTTCTCGCCGAAGACCGCGACCAGCCGATAGTCGGCGGAGTCCCAGCGGTCGAGGCGGTCGTCGATCGCGCCGCCGAGCGGCTCCAGCAGCCCCAGCGAGTCGAGGCGCCGGTAGCCGCCGGGCGAGAGCCGGCGCAGCTCGGCCAGGATCCGCTCCCCCGCAGGCCTCGTCACCAGAGCCGCCTCGCGGCGGACGAGCTCCTCGGTCTCCGGAGCCATCCTGAAGTCGTGCGGAAGCTCGTCCTCGAGCCGGACCGCGCGAAGCAGCCGCAACGGGTCGTCTTCGAAGACGGAATCCTTGACCGTGCGGATCCGCCTCGCCGCGAGGTCGCCGTAGCCGTCGAACGGGTCGACGATCTGGTCGGTGCCCACCCGCTCGGCGATCGCGTTGATTGTGAAGTCGCGAGTCCCGAGGTCGTCTTCGATGCTTCCCGGCAGCGGCGTGAAGTCGACCGTGCGCTCGTCCTCGAAAGCGACCCGCCAGGCGCCGTGCCGCTCCGAGAGCGGGAACGGCGCGCCGCCAGATCGCCTCGCGAACCTCCGCGCCGCACGCTCGGGATCGCCTAAAGCAACGTCGAGGTCGACGATCGGGCGTCCGAGAGCATGGTCGCGGACTGCACCCCCGACGACCCAGGCCTCTTCGCCGGCGAAGAGCTCGTCGACGAGGTCACGCATCGACCACGGTCCGCCTGGCCCGCCGCGGGTCTCGGTTCGTCCCGCACACGAGCTCGTAGTTGATCGTCCCGGCCACGCGAGCGTGATTCTCGGCGAGCACGCCGTGACCGAGGATCGTCACCGGGGCCCCGACCGGCTCCTGGTCCTGGAGCTCGACCGCGAAAGCGTCCATCGAGACGGTTCCGACGACGCGGCACGGCTCGCCGCTCACGCGCACTTCCGTGCCTGTCATGTCCCGCCGGAACCCATCTGCGTAGCCGACGGGGACGATCCCGATCCAGGTCGGCCGAGCCGCGACGAAGTTCCGCCCGTAGCCGGTGCTCAGTCCGGTCTCGAGCCGCTTCACCTGGGCGAGGTAGCTTCGCCACGACAACGCCGGCTCGAGCCCGTCGGCGGCGGGATCCTCGCCGAACGGCGAGAGGCCGTAGAGCGCAACGCCGCAGCGGGCCGCGTCGAACCGCGCGGACGGGAGCCGCAGCGCCGCGGCGCTGTTGGCGATGTGGCGCATCAGGTCTGCGTACGGCTCGGTCGCGCGCCGGAAGAGCTCCACCTGCCGGTCGGCGAAGGTCGGATCGGAGTCGGCGGTGGCCAGGTGCGACATGAGGCCCACCACTTCGGCCGGCGGCTTCGGGAGCTCCGCGAGGCCCCAACGGCCCATGCCCGTGTCGAGCTTCAAGTGCACGCGCACGCCTTCCGGGATCTCGTCGTTCCAGATCGCGAGCTCCAGATTGGCCGCCCTGGCCTCGGCCACCTCGCGGCTGGAGGAGGTCGGGCCCATCACCAGGATCCGTGCGAGCGAGAATTCCGCCCGCAGCTCGAGCGCCTCCGGCACGGTGGCGACGCAGAGCGCCCCTGCGCCTTCGTCGAGGACGACCCCGGCGACGTCCACCGCCCCGTGACCGTAGGCATCCGCCTTGACGACCGCCCACAGCTGCGCTCCTTCGAGCGTCCGCAGCAGCGTCCGCGCATTGCGCCGCACGGCGCCGAGGTCGACGGTCAGCTCAGACCGGTGCATTCAGCACCAGCGGCAGGGCGCCGATGACGTCGCTCGCGATCGCGCCCGACTGCGGGATCAGGGTCGAGGCGAGCTGCTGTGCGGCGACCGCCGCCGCCGCGGCCAGGCGCGGCTCGAGCCCTTTGGCGAGAAACGCGGCAACGATCCCGGTGAGCACGTCGCCGCTGCCGGCGGTCGCCAGCGCCGGAGAGCCGAGAGACGAGACGAGCACGCCCTGGCCGGGCGCGGCGATCAGCGTGTCCGCCCCTTTCAGCACACACACGCAGCCGAAGTTCTCCGCTGCCCGTCGCACCGCCTCGAGCCGGTGGGCCGCCACCCAGTCCGCCTGGACACCGAGCAGTCGGGACAGCTCTCCCTCGTGCGGCGTCAGCACCGTCGACGATGAGCGCTCGAACGGATCCAGGTCGTAGAGCGCGTCGGCGTCGACAACGGCAGGCCGCTGCACCTCCTCGAGCAGCCGGCGCACGACCTCCTTGGGCCCGGACCCCCGCCCCAGGCCGGGGCCAAGTGCAAGCGATCCCGCCTTCGAGGCGAACTCGGCGATCGGCTCGACCGCCCGCGGCGAGATCTTTCCGTCGTCTTCCGGGCAGGGGAGCTTGACCGTCTCGAGCAGGCGCTGCTCGAAGACGGCGAGCGTCGAGTCGGGGACCGCGACCGCGACGTAGCCGGCGTCCGCGCGGAAGGCCGCCTCGGAGGCGAGGGATGGAGCGCCCGTTAGCCCGCGCGAGCCGCCGACCACGAGCACGGTCCCTGCCGTGTACTTGTTCTGGCTCGGCTGCCGGCGCGGGACCTCGGCCAGGATCGCCGGTGTCACGAGAGCGTGCTCGGTGGCGAGCGGCTCCAGCCCGATGTCGGCGACGACCACCTCGCCTGCGTGGAAGCGCCCCGGCGCCACCTCGAGCCCGACCTTGGGGCCGTGGAAGGTGACTGTCAGGTCGGCGTCGACACACGCGCCGGTCACTTCTCCCGTGGACGCATCGACGCCCGACGGAAGGTCGACCGAGACGACCGGCGCCTTGGCGGCGTTGATCTCCGCGATCTGCCTGGCCGCGTCCTCGCGTGGCTCGCCATGGAATCCGGTTCCGAAGAGCGCGTCGACAATCACGTCGGCGTCGTCGAGCGGCGCCTCCTCGACCGGCCGGGCCGCCCTCCCCGCCTCCTCGAGCACCTCGATCGCGATGCGCCCGTCGCCGCCATTTGCGCCCTTTCCGCAAACCGCGACGAACCGGCGGGCGTCCGGGAAGCGCCTCATCGCGTGCTCGGCGACCGCGCGCCCTGCCCGGGCCATCAGCTCGTCGACGTCGTGGCCCGCCTCGGCGGCCTTCATCTCCTCTGCGGTGTAGAGCGGATCAAGGCTCATTTCAGGTCGAAGCTTCGTCGTCGGGGCGTGATGGGCGGTGCGTGGCAAGGACGCAGGGAGCTCGCGTAGCCGAAGGCTACGGGTGCGACTGAGGACGCCGTCCACGCGCCGCACAACGCGGCCCGGCGGCACAAGGCTTCGGTCTGAGATGAGCCTCTAAGCATCGGAGACGACGCACACCGCCTGCGCCAGGTCACGGGAGTGCGTCATCGAGAGCTCGATCTTCCCCGCCCCGACTCGCTCGGCCCACGCCTTCGTCTTGCCGCTCAGCGTCACCCCCGGTTTCGGCCGCCCCGCGATCTCGATCTCGCGCCAGGTGAAGCGCACGCCGGAGCCGAGCGCCTTGCCGACGGCCTCCTTGCCGGCGAAGCGCGCCGCGTAGTGCTGCGGCGGGTTCGGCTTCGACTCGCAATATGCGCGCTCCGCCTCGGTGAAGCAGCGGTCGCGGAACCCCGGGTAGCGCTCGAGGGCGCGGGCGATCCGCTGAATCTCGATCAGGTCGACTCCGACTCGCATCCTCGAAACTCTACGGAACTGAGTCGATCCACTCCGGCAGCGCGGCGATCGAGCTGATGATCCCCTCCGGCCGCACCCGCGCGTCCTCGACCGCGTCGGGCCGGAACTTGCCCGTGCGCACGAGCACGGTTCGCAGTCCGCAAGCAGCCGCGCCCGCGATGTCGGCCTCCACGTCGTCGCCGACCATCCAGGTCAGCTTCGGGTCGGAGTCCAGCGCGTCCAGCGCCGCATCGAAGTACGCCGCGCTCGGCTTTCCGAGCACGGTCGCGGGCATCTCGGCCGCGTATTCCAGCCCGGCGACGAACGCCCCCGCGTCGAGCAGCGGCCCGCGGGCGGTCTGCCACCAACGGTTCTTGTGCAGGCAATAGAGCTCGGCGCCGCCCTGGAGCTCGGCGAACGCGCGCGCGAGGTTCATGTAGCTGAAGACCTGGTTGTTCACTTCCGGGTCTTCGTCCGCCCCACCGAGGAGGACGGCGTCGGCGCCCTCACCGACGAGCTCGATCCCGTCGAGGTCCTCGACGATGTCGGGCATCGTCAGCGCCAGCACGCGCTTCCCCTTGAGCACGTGCGCGGCGGCAAGCGGCGTGGTCTGCAGCTCGGCGTCGTCGAGCTCGACGCCGAACCCGCGGATCTGCTCGGCGAGCCGCCGGCGCGAGTGCGTGGTGTTGTTGGTCACGAACCGCAACCGGTGCCCCGCGTCTCGGAGCCGCGCCACCGCCACGCCGCCGCCGTCGATCGGCTGGCCGGAGACGTGAAACACGCCGTCGACGTCTAGGAGAATGGCTGCCATGAGCGGCGAGTCTATTCAGGTGACCCGGTCGGTCTCCATCCCGCGGTCGGAGATCGAGCTGCGCTTCTCGCGCTCCAGCGGGCCCGGCGGCCAGCACGCGCAGAAGAGCGACACGCGGGTCGAGGCGACCTTCGACGTCGCGGCCTCGCAGGGGCTCAGCGAGACTCAGAAGCGGCGCGTGCTCGCGAAGGCGGGGCCGGTCCTGCGCGCGGTCGCCCAGGACGAGCGGAGCCAGTGGCGCAACCGCGAGCTCGCGACCGAGAGGCTCGTCGACTCCCTCCGGGAGGCGCTGCGGGTTCCCAGGCGGCGACGGCCGACAAGGCCGAGCAAGGCCGCCGTCGAGCGGCGGCTCGAGCAGAAGCGCCGCCGCAGCCAGCTCAAGCGCCGCCGGCGCGGGCTGGACTGATCCAGCGCGCCTCGCCGCCCTCCGCCCGAACGCGCGTCAGCCCCAGCTTCTCGAGCACGCGATTCGAGGCGTCGTTGGAGCGCTCCGACCTCGCCACGACCTGTTCGACGTTCGGCTGCGCGAGTGCCCAGGCCACAAGAGCTCTCGCTGCCTCGGTTGCGTAGCCGCGGTTCCGGTGCCCCTCGAGGATCCCGTAGCCGAGCTCGACCTCGCCTCGCTCGTTGGGCCGCCCGACGAAGCCGGCGCTCCCCACGACCTCGCCCGCAGCGATCACGACCCACGGCCCGAAACCGAGCAGCGTGGGGTCGGTCCGCAATCGCGGCTCGTACACCTCGAGCAGCCCCTGCAGCTCCTCGTCCGGCCAGCCCTCGGGAACCGCGGCCCCGAGCACAGCGCCTGCCGACTCGCGGCTCGGGAGCGCTCCGAAGAGCTCGACCGGCCACGGCACCAGCCGCAGGCGGGCGGTCTCGATCAGCGCTCGGCCCGGCCGAGGAAGTCGCGCACGAGGTCGAGCGTGCGCTCCGGCTCCTCGGCTTGTGCCATGTGGGAGCTCTCCTCGAGCACGACGTACTCCGAGCCGGGGATCGCGCGATGCGCGGCCTCCGTGATCGCCGGCGTCACCTCGTCGTAACGGCCGGAGAAGACGAGCGTCGGCGCCTCGATCTGGCCGAGACGCTCGGTGATGTCCCAGTCCTTGATCGTGCCGATGACGTGGAACTCGCTCGGTCCGTTCATCGCGTGGTAGACCTCCGGATTGGCCCCGAGAATCGAGAAGCACTCGACCAGCCAGTCCGGCCACGGCTCGACGCGGCAGAGGTGGCGTTTGTAGAACTCCTGCTCCGCGTCCTGGTAAGCCGGATCGTCGGTCGTGCCCGCCTCCTCGTGCTCGCGTAGCGTCGCCTCGACCTCGGGCGGCAGCTCCGATCGGAGCCGTTGCACCTCGGGCATCCAGTCGGGGACGCTTGCGGGCGAGCTCTCGGCGATGAGCGAGGCCAACCCGGCGGGCCGGCCGGATGCGTACTGCATGCCGAGCATCCCGCCCCAGGAATGGCCGAGGATGTGCACGCGCTCGAGACCCAGCGCGTCGCGCACCGCGTCCACCTCCTCGACGAACAGCTCGGGCGTCCACATCGCGGGATCGTGCGGCCCGCTCAGCGCGGAGTTCCCCGAGCCGAGCTGGTCGTAGAAGACGACGCGCCGCTCGTCGGCGAGGGCCTCGTACGGCTTCATGTGCAGCCAGTTCGCACCGGGACCGCCGTGGAGACAGAGCAGCGGCAGGCCCTCGTCCTCCCGCCCGGCCGCCACGGACCGGTACCACGTGCGTGCGCCGTGGAAGGGGACAAAGCCCTCCGTCACACCGGTCTCGACGGCCACGCCGGACATCTTTCCAGACTTCTTGCAACCGCCTTACACCGCGCTAACGACCGCCTGACATCCGGGAGTCACGATCCGCTTGTTCCCCCTGCTACGAGGACAAAGGAGTTCGCTCATGAGAAGGCAGCTCGTCTACCTCGCGCTCCTGGCGCTCACCGTGCTCACGGTCGGCGTCTCCAGCACGTTCGCAGCCGGCCGCGGGATGACCGCGTATCTCTTCAACGGCCGCCTGCTCGCGGATGCCGGCAGCTCGCCGACCCTCTACGTCGACGTGAACGGCGGCAGCCGCCTTGCCCTGAAGAAGCTCATCGGCCAGGGCGACGACCAGAAGTTCGCGGTCGATGCGAACACGCAGTTCCTTCGCTGGACGCACGGTGTGCCAACCGTCGTGCCCGAGTCGAACCTCGTGGCCGGCGACCGGGTCAGCGTCAGGATCAGGGCCGCGCGCAGCGCATCGCTCCCCGAGATCGAGGCGACGCCCGCGAAGGTCGTGGCAGACAGCGGGCCAAGCCCCCGCTTCGCCCACAGGCCGCTCTGGCTCTTCATCGGCAGCCTCGACGCGCCGGCCGCGAACGGCCACGTCACGCTGCACATCGCGAACGGCAACCTGCGAGCCCTCCGGGCGATGCTCGGACAGCCGGTCGATCAGGCGTTCAGCTACGACCGCCACACGATCTTCGTCCTGTGGCAGGGGCGGGTGCCGACGCTCATCTCGCCGAGCCAGCTCAAGGTCGGCGACAGGATCTCGGTACGGATCCGCGCGCCCGGCAACTCCTCGCTGGCCCAGGTCGAGCAGGTGCCTGCGAACCACGTCGGGGATCACGAGCCCGGCGCCTAGCGGGGGGTCGCATCCCGCTCGGTCGAGAGAGGCCGCCTTCGAGCGGCCTCTCTCGGTCGCGGACACGTATCGGCACAGGAGTAGCTGCCGGCCGAGCTACACCCGCGCCGAGACTCGGAAGCTGTTCAGCAATCGCACGATGTCTCGGCGCGCCGTGCCCGATGTCCGCTCTCCGACGTAGACGAATGCGTAGAACTTCCTACCGCGGTCGCGGAAGAGAAGCTCAACACCCCGACCCGACGGCATCTCGCAGCACCCGCCGAGGTCGCCGAGCTGCCTGGGCAGCGAGAAGAGCGCCGGACGAGCCGGGAAGCGGCCGGCCGAGCCCTCCATCAGGAGAACGACGGCCGAGCGGCGCGGGATGTGCATGGCGGCGCGGAGCTTCGTGTGTCCGTTGGTCGCGACGAACCGTTGCGTCGGATTTTCGCAGACGGTCACCCGATCGGTCGATACGCGCCAACCGGTCGGGACGACGACGCTGAGACCGGCGCCGACCGACTCACGGCCTTCCGAAGACGCAGAAGCGAGCGGAACTACGCCCGTCGAGAGCAGAAGGCAGGCGCAGACAACGCGACGCATGCCATGGGTACGTGGAAAGCGCGGTCCGAGGTCCGCGAAGCTAGGGTCCTTCGGGGCATGCGACTTTGGGGGTCAATCGGCAGCGGCCGCGACATGGCGGTCGATCTTGGCACGGCAAACACGCTGGTGTTCATCCGCGGACGCGGAATCGTGCTCTTCGAGCCCTCCGTGGTCGCGATCTCCGAGGAGACGGGCCGCGTACACGCGGTCGGCGCGGAGGCCAAGCGAATGATCGGCCGCACGCCGGCGTCGATCCGAGCGATCCGCCCGTTGCGCCACGGCGTGATCGCCGATTTCGAGATCACCGAGGAGATGCTGCGCCATTTCATCTCGAGGGCGGGCGGGGGCAGGTTCACGTTCGCGCGGGTCGTTCTTTGCGTTCCGAGCGGGATCACCGACGTCGAGCGCAGGGCCGTCGACGAGGCGACGCGTGCCGCCGGCGCCAGGACCGTCTATCTGATCGAGGAGCCGATGGCCGCGGCGATCGGAGCGAACCTGCCCGTGGCCGACGCCGTCGCGAGCATGGTGATCGACATCGGCGGCGGCACGACCGAAGTCGCCGTCATCGCGTTGGGCGGGATGGTCGTCTGGGAGTCGATCCGGGTCGGCGGCTACGAGATGGACGAGGCGATCGTCGACCACGTGAAGAACGTCCACAAGCTCATGATCGGCCAGGAGACCGCCGAGGCGGCGAAGATCGAGGTCGGCTCCGCGTGGCCGACCGAGGACACGGCCGAGACGTCCGTCGCCGGTCGCGATCTCATCACGGGGCTATTGCGGCGGGTCGCCATCTCGGGGGCTGACGTACGCCGGGCACTCGAGCCTCCGGTCAGCCGGATCGTGAGCGCGGTCAAGGACACGCTCGAGCGAACGCCGCCGGAGCTGGCGGCCGACCTCGGCGTGCGAGGGATCGTGCTGGCCGGCGGCGGCTCGCTCCTGCGCGGGATCGACGAGCGGCTGCGAAGCGAGGTCGGCCTGCCCGTGCAGCTGGTCGAGTCGCCGCTGACCTGCGTCGCCGAGGGCGCCGGTCGCAGCCTGGACGAGCTCGAGACCCTGGACCGAGCCGCGAAGGCACAGCGCCGAAGCCGCAGCCGGCGCTAATCCTCGACCTCAACCGCGCGGGAGCAATGCGAGGAGCCGGTCGACCGCCCGCGCACGCGGTCGAGGGGTCGCGAGGAAGGCGGCCAGCCGCTCGGCCTCCTGTTCCTCGAGTGACACCGCGGCTTCCGCGACGCCGCGTGCGCTCCAGACGCTGAAACGGACGTGCGGATCCTCGGTGAGGTAGCGCGAGACCCTCAGCGCCCGACCTTCGTCACGTGGGTGCGCGCGGAAGAACTCGACCAGCTTGCGCCTCTGGGGTGCGGCGCACCATGGGCAGAAGCGATGGGCCGCCTCCAGCTCGCCTCCACACTCCGCACACACGCTCATCCGGCTCCCCTCCACGGGCGGCTGTCACCCGTTCGAGTGATTTTCGCACGACCGGCGCAGGTTTGGCGAGCCGCGGCCTTCTTTCCGAGTACCCCCCGCAAAGGAGCCGCAGATGACGAGCGTGCCGCCCGTTCGAGTCTTGATCGCCGACGACCGCAACGATCCCCTGCTGCACGACGTGATCGAAGCGCTCCTCGAGGTGGTTCCGCCAACCAACCCGCGAAAGGAGGAGAAGGTCGACGCCGGCGTGCCGCGAGCGCCCCTGGCGATGAGGCGCTCGCGGCGACTCTTGCGTTCCGGCAAGCCTCCGCCACACTGCGTCTGAGGCCTCGCCCAGCCATGAGCGCCGCACCATCAGTTCCGGAGTCGTCCGCGACCGCCGAGGCCGCGCTGGCCGGGCTGCTCTACGAGCGCTACTCGAGCCGGATCCTCGGCTACTGCCGGAGCCGCCTCCGCTCCAGAGAAGAGGCGGAGGACGCCGTCCAGCACACCTTCCTGAACGCGTACCGAAGCCTGCGCGGCGGCGTGGTGCCCCACGCCGAGGCGGCTTGGCTCTTCAAGATCGCCGCGAACGTCTGCCACGAGCGCCGGCGCTCCGCCTGGCGGCGCAGCCGGATCGAGGCCGTCTCGGACGACGGCGAGCTGCGCGACGCGGTGGCGCCCCCCACGTCCGCGCACGACGAGCTCGCCGGGCTCGCCGACGCCCTTGCGGAACTGACGCCGAACCAGCGCCGAGCGATCCTCCTGCGCGAGTGGCAGGGACTCTCGTACCGGGAGATCGCGGCCGAGCTCGAGACGACCGAGGCGGCCGTCGAGACGCTGCTCTTCCGCGCGCGCCGCTCGCTGGCGCGCAAGCTCGACCGCAGGCGTGCCCGCGCAGGGCTCGACCTCGGCTCGCTTCTGGCCTGGATTCAGTCGCTCGCCGGCGGCGCAGCGGTGAAAGTGGCCGCAGCCACCGTTGTCACCGCCGCGAGCGTGACGGTCGCGACGCCTGCACTGAGGAGCCACGCGTCCGAGCTCCATGCCACGCCGGTGAACACTCCTGCGATCCCTGCCGCCTCTCCGTCGCTGCGTCCACCCGCACCCGCTCGGGCACCTCGGGCGCCGCGTGCTTCCTCGACACCGCGGCCGTCGCGGAGACGGAGCACGACAGCTGGCAGACGGCCCGTTCGAGCGACTCCGCCGCCTCCGACCGCGACCAGGGAGACCATCCAGGCGCCGGAGGGCACGGAGCCCGCCTCGGCGCCGGCGGCGGTTCCCGCGGCGCCGGTCCAGCAGCCGTCCGTCCGCATCGGGGTGCCGCCTCTTCCGCCCGCGCCGCCGCTGCCGGTTCAGGTCCCCCTTCCGCCACCGATCGTGACGGTGACCGTTCCGGCCCTGCCTAGTGTCTCGACGCCGGCTCTGCCGGAGCTGCCGAAGCTTCCGTAGCCGCGTAGCGCTCGGGATCGGCCTCGAACTTCGCGCGGCAGCCAGGCCCGCAAAAGAAGTACCGCCTCCCGCGGTGCTCGGCCGTCACCTCGCCGTGGGCGACGGTCATGCCACACACCGGGTCGCGCGCTCCACGTTGCATGGTCAGGCCGACCAGGCCCGCGGCCACGAGGGTGAAGACGATGTTGAGGTAGGTCGTGTAGTTCCAGGTGATCCCGCGCCCGGTGATCGAGTCGATCGACGGACGATCGCTGGGAATCAGTCCGAACGCGCTGAAGATCCCGTCGACGGCGAGCGCGGCGACCACGATCGCCCCGAACATGATCGTCACGAGCAATGCCGCCACCCGCCAGCCGTAGTAGCGCCCGTAGACGAGCACCAGCGGGACGATGATCAGGTCGGCGTAGATGAAGGCGATCACGCCCGAGAACGAGATCCCGCCCGCCCAGAGCACCGCCGCGAGGGGGACGTTTCCAACCGAGCAGACGAACGAGAGCACCGCCACGAGCGGGCCGACGATCACGTTTTCCAGCAGCTGCACCCAGCCGCCGGTGTCCGTCAGGAAGAGGCTGTTGAAGAAGTCCATGGGCAGCAGCGCGATGAAGCCCGCGATCAGGAAGCCCGCCGTGATCTCCTTCCAGAGCATCGCCCAGTCGCCGCGGAAGTTGTGCGCGACGTCAGTCCAGGCATCCAGCGAGCGAAGCCGCGAACCGCCCCCGGCGGAGTGGTGCTGGTGTCCGCTCTCGGCCGCCACCGCGTGTTCGCGGGCCCGCTCTTCCTCGCGGCGCGAGACGAACACCCGCAACCCGATCCACATCAACACGATCAGGATCAGGCCGCCCACGAACTCGGCCAGCGTGAACTCCCAGCCGAGGAAGATCCACATCACGATCCCGATCTCGAAGACGAGGTTCGTCGAGGCGAACTGGAACACCATCGCCGAGACGAGGCTCGCGCCTTTCTGGAAGATCGACTTCGCGATCGCCACTGCCGCGTAGCTGCAGGACGACGAGGCCGCCCCGAGCCCACTGGCGAGGGCGACCGTCTTCAGGCCGCGCCCGCCGAGGGACTGCTCCATCCGCGAGCGCGGCACCCAGGCCTGGACGACGGCCGAGAGCAGGAACCCCAGCACGAGCGCCCACCAGACCTCCCACGCCATCTGGAATGCGTTCCAGAGCCCCTGCCCGATCTGGTCGAGAACGTCCATTTCCCCGACGATAACGAGCAGCTAGCGCTCGGCCGCCAGCCGCACCCCGAAGGCGACCAGCACGGTGCCCGTGACCGCGTCGAGCGCGCGGCGAACCCCCGGGCGCCGGAGAACGTTCGCCGCCTTCGCGACCGCGGCCGCGTATGCCGTCAGCCAGACGAGGGTCAGCGCAGCGAAGCAGAGCCCGAGCGGGAGCATCGTCCAGAACGTCGTTCCGAACTGCGGCAGCAGGCTGGTGAAGAAGACGGCGATCTTCGGGTTGCCGAGGTTGCTCAGCAGCCCCTGGCGATACGCCGTGCTGGGAGCGAGACGCCGCGTCGCGTGAGCCGCGAGCGGTGCCGAGCGACGAGACCGGAGGGCGCTGCCGAGGAGCTGCAGGCCGAGCAGGACGAGATAGGCGGCGCCCGCGAGCCGCAGCGCCGTGAAGGCCGGCTGCGAGGCAACGAGCAAGGCGGCCAGCCCCGCGCTCGCCGCGAGCGCCCAGGTCAGCTGCCCGCTGACGACGCCGAGCGCCGTGAAGACGCCACCGCGGCGCCCACCGGCGAGCGCGTTCCGGATCGTCAGCGCCGTGTCCTGGCCCGGGGTCACGATGACCAGGAGCGAAACGCCGAGAAACGCCGCGACCTGGCCCGCGTTCACCCGCGCTACTCGACGGTGACCGTCTTGGCCAGGTTGCGCGGCTGGTCGACGTTCAGGCCGCGCAGGCGCGCGATCCGGTACGCCAGGAGCTGCAGCGGCAAGACGGCGAGCACAGCCTGGAGAAAGGCGGGCGTGCGCGGCACGTAGATGACGTCGTCGGCGTGGTGCTGGATGTCCTCGTTGCCGTCCGTCGCGATCGCGATCACGTGCGCTCCGCGCGCGCGTGTCTCCTGGATGTTGGAGACGACCTTGTCGTAGACGTGCGAGTCGGTCGCGACGACGACCACGGGCGTGTCCTCGTCCAGCAGCGCGATCGGGCCGTGCTTCATCTCGCCGGCCGAATATGCCTCGGTCGGGATGTAGGCGATCTCCTTCAGCTTGAGCGCGCCTTCGAGGCAGACCGGCAGGCCGATGTGGCGCCCCAGGTAGAGGAAGAACGGCCGGTCGTAGTAGCGCTCGGCGATCTCCTCGATCGGATGCTGGCCGTCGAGGAACGTCGCCATCCGGGTCGGGAGCTCGTGCACCTCGTCGAGGATGAACTTCAGCTCGTCCGGGTCCATCGTTTCGCGTAGCTGGGCCAGCTTGAGGGCGATCAGATAGAAGAGCGCGACCTGGGCCGTGAACGTCTTGGAGGCGGCGACGCCGATCTCGAGGCCGCAGCGCGTATAGAGCACCGAGTCGACCTCGCGCGTGATCTGCGAGCCCATCATGTTGGTGATCGCGAGCGTCCGGGCGCCCTTCTCGCGGGCGAGCCGGATCGCGGCGATCGTGTCGGCGGTCTCGCCGGATTGCGAGATCCCGATCACGAGCGTGTCCTTGCCCACCACCGGGTTGCGGTAGCGCCACTCGCTCGCGATATCGGGCTCGACGGGGACGCGGGCCCACTCCTCGATCGCGTAGCGGCCGACGACGCCCGCGTGGTAGGCGGTGCCGCAGGCGAGGATCACGATCCGGCGCAGGTTGCGCAGCTCGTCGTCGGTCATGCCCATCTCCTCGAGCTCGAGGCGCCCGTGACGAACCCGGTCGCCGAGCGTCTCGCCGACGGCCTCGGGCTGCTCGTAGATCTCCTTGAGCATGAAGGTCTCGTAGCCGCTCTTCTCGGCGGCCTCGATATCCCAGTCGACCTCCACCACCTCGCGCTCTAGCTCGCCGTCCTCGACCGAGACGAAGCGGGCGCCGTCGGGGGTGATCGAGACGACCTCGCCGTCCTCGATCAGCTGGATCGACCTGGTCTCGTCGATGAACGCCGCGGCCATCGAGGCCAGGAACATCTCGCCGTTCCCGACGCCCACGAGCAG
The DNA here is from genome assembly GCA_963754265.1 of uncultured Actinomycetes bacterium. GTDB lineage: Bacteria > Actinomycetota > Thermoleophilia > Gaiellales > Gaiellaceae > AC-32. The sequence continues at coordinate 160,029 of CAVWFB010000001.1, forward strand.
CGGACATTGGAGCCGCGCGCCGACGAGCTCCTCGGGGTGGTCGTGGTGGATGACCACGAAGGCGAAATGCCCCTCGAGCTCCTTGTAGGCGCTGCGAACGGCCTCGAGCAGGTCCCCGCCGTAGTGGCGCTCGATCAGGTGCACCACCACCTCGGCGTCGGTCTCGGTGTGGAAGGAGTGCCCCTCGGCCTCCAGCGAGCCTTTCAGCTCCCGGTAGTTCTCGACGATCCCGTTGAGGACGATCGCCAGCTTGCCGTCGTCGCAGCCGGTCAGCGGGTGCGCGTTCTGCTCGTTCACTGCGCCGTGGGTTGCCCAGCGCGTGTGGCCGAGCCCGGTTTGCGCCGGGGAGCCGTTCGTTCCGGCCTCTTGCTTCAGCGCCTGGAGGTTGCCGACCACGCGCAGGTAGTCGAGCGCGTCGTTCTCACGCAGCGCGAGCCCGGCCGAGTCGTAGCCGCGGTACTCGAGTCGCTCGAGGCCCTGGAGCAACAAGTCTTTGCAGGCTCTCTGCCCGACGTATCCGATGATCCCGCACACGCCGAAACCTCCCTTAAGAACGCGAAAGGCCCGGCCGCTCCCCCGGCCCTGCGTCGGGTCCGGTCAGCCGAGCTCTCGTGTAACGAGAGCGGAGATGGTACCACACACCTCTTCGGCTTCAGCAGCGGTTTCCGCCTCTGCCAGAACGCGGATGACCGGCTCCGTGCCGGAAGGCCGCACCAGCACGCGGCCGTTGCCGTCGAGGCTCTGATTCACGCGCTCCACGGCCTCCTGAACCGAAGGCGGGAGCACGCGGCTCGACACACGGATGTTGGCCTTCACCTGTGGATACCGCGGCATCACGGAGGCAGCCTCCTCCAGCGTGCGTCCCTCGAGAGCCCCGCAGAGGAGGAGCGCCGCCGCGAGGCCGTCGCCTGTGACGTGATCGCGCAGGTAGATGATGTGGCCGGACTGCTCCCCGCCGAGGACTCCGCCCTCCCGGCGGAGCGCCTCGAGCACGTAGCGGTCTCCGACGCTCGTCGTGACGACGCGGATGCCGCGCTCCTCCGCCAGGCGGTGGAGGCCGAGGTTGGCCATCACGGTGACGGCGACCAGATCGACACCGAGGTGCAGCATCAGGATCGCGAGGATCTGGTCGCCGTCGACAACGTGGCCGCTCCCGTCCACCGCGAGCATCCGGTCGCCGTCTCCGTCGAACGCCACGCCGAGGGCGGCCCCGGTCTCGACCACCTTGTGCTGCAGTGCACGAAGATCGGTGGCGCCGCAGCCGACGTTGATGTTCGTCCCGTCCGGTTCCGCGCCGATCGTCTCTACCTGTGCGCCGAGCTGCTCGAAGGCCTGCGGGGCGATCCCGGAGTAGGCGCCGTTGGCACAGTCGACGACGATTCGCAGCGAGGAGAGGTCCGATCCGAAGCGCTCGACGATGTGCTCGAGGTAGCTGTCGGTCGCGACCCCGACCTGATCGACCTCACCCTTGGGGCCGGCAAAAGGCGCGTCGAAGAGGGCCTCGATCTCCTCCTCGGCGGCGTCCGTCAGCTTCTGTCCTTCGCGATCGAAGAGCTTGACCCCGTTGTACTCGGGCGGGTTGTGGGAGGCCGAGATGACCGCGCCCAGATCGAGCGCGAGGAGCGCGACCGCAGGAGTCGGCAGCACACCGGCGAGAACGGCGTTGCCGCCGGCGGCGACGACGCCCCGCGCAAAGGCCTCCTCGAGCTCGGGGCCCGAGCCGCGGGTGTCGCGGCCGACGAAGACGCGCCCACCCTTCGACCAGAGCGTGGCCGCCCGCCCCAGCCGCTCCACGAGCCCGGGCGTCAGGTCTTCCCCGACGATCCCCCGGACCCCGTCGGTACCGAAGTAGCGGCGGGCCAACTAGCGGCTAGCGCTTGGAGAACTGCGGCGCCTTGCGCGCCTTGTGCAGCCCGGCCTTCTTGCGCTCGACGATGCGCGCGTCGCGCGTGAGGAAGCCTGCCCGCTTCAGCGGCACACGCAGCTCCGGGTCGGCCTCGACGAGGGCGCGCGCGATCCCGTGACGGACAGCGCCCGCCTGGCCGCTGGGCCCGCCCCCGTGCAATCGGACCCTGATGTCGAAGGTCCCCTCGACCCCCGCCACCTTCAGCGGCGCGAGCGCAAGCTCGCGATGCGTGGCACGCGGGAAGTACGCCTCGATCGTGCGCCCGTTGAACCAGGTCGCCCCGTCGCCGGGGCGCAGGATGACGCGCGCGACGGAGGTCTTGCGCTTGCCGGTGCCCTGGTACTGCGCCCGCTCGGACATCAGGTCGTCACCTCGAGTTCCTTCGGAGCCTGGGCCTCATGCGGATGCTCGGGGCCGACGTAGATCTTCAGCTTGCGCATCTGGGCGCGCGCGAGGCGATTGCGCGGGAGCATGCCCTTGACGGCCTTGCGCAGCACCTCGGTCGGCCGGCGCGCCAGCTCGTCGCGCAACGACCGGCTCTTGAGCCCGCCCGGGTAGCCGGAGTGGCGGTAGTAGATCTTGTCGTCGAGCTTCTTGCCGGTGACCACGATCTTCTCCGCGTTCACGACGACGACGAAGTCGCCGGTGTCGACGTGCGGCGTGTACTGGGGCTTGCCCTTGCCGCGGAGCATGTCCGCGATCTGCGTAGCCAGACGCCCGAGGGTCTTCCCCTCGGCGTCCACCACGTACCAGAGGCGATCGATCTCGCCGGGCTTGGCGTTCCAGGTCTTCATCACTCAGAAAAAGCGGCGGACTCCTGTCCGCCGGGCCGGAATGCTAGCAGCCCACCGCGGAATTCCGCCGCGCCCCCATGACTCGGGTGGCGCACGTAGGGCCCGCCGAGGACCGACTGCGCCAGCCGCCCCACGGCAATCGTCCGGCGGCCCCTCGCCAGCTCTCGCAGGAACGGCCTCGCAACCTCGATCTCTGCTCGGGTCGGCCGCCGGTTGGTCCCCGGGCACCCAGGTCGGTGCGGATGCGTCGGCACGACGTTCCAGCACAGCGTCTCCTCCTCGAGCTCGAGCTCGGCGAGCACACGCCGCACGATCGTCGCCGTCGCCTCGGCCGGGCCGCGGCCGGTGAGCTGCCGTTCCGAGGTGAACGGGATCCCGGAGACGCGGGCCCCGCGGTAGCCCGCGGCCTCTCCGACGAGGAGCAGCGGCGCCTCGCGCCGGGACTCGAGGTAGGCGCGCAGACGGTCCCGGCGCCTGGCGGCTCCCCACCCGTCACGATAGAAGTTGAAGGTCTCGCCGATGCTGGCGTCGGCCAATCGCTCGATGAGCTCCTCCATCCGAACCCGAACTCTGACCGACAGCGGCCAGCAGCCGCTCGACGTGGCGCGCGAGCTGGCGTCGTTCCTCGCGCCCGCACAGCGCTCGCTCGACCTGGCGCAATACGACTTCCACCTCGGCCCCGAGACCGCTTCCGTCGTCACGGGCGCCTTGAAGGAGGCCGCCGGGCGCGGCGTCGCCGTCCGGATCATGTACGACGTCGATCACGCCAACCCGATCCCCGTGCCGCCGCCGCCCGAGCCCGACGCGCAGCTGATCGCGTCGCTGGGGCTGCCCTCCAAGCCCGTCGCCGGCGTGCCCGACCTGATGCACCACAAGTACGTGATCCGAGACGTCGAGTCGGTCTGGACCGGTTCGACGAACTGGACCGACGACTCCTGGGCGCGCCAGGAGAACGTGATCGTCACGATCGACTCGCCTGAGCTCGCGCATGCCTTCACGCTCGACTTCGAGGAGCTTTGGAAGGACGGGGACGTCGCCCGCAGCGGCTTCGTCGAGCCGCGCCCCGTGGACGTCGATGGCACGCGGATCAAACCGTGGTTCACACCGGGCCACGGCGAGGCGCTCTCACACCGGATCGCAAAGAGGATCGGTCAGGCGAAGCGCGTGCGGATCTGCTCGCCGGTGATCACCGCGGCGCCCGTGCTGGCGACCCTCGCCCAGGTGCTCGCGGACGGAACGGCCGACGTGGCCGGCTGCGTGGACGCGACCCAGGTCGCAGACGTGATCCGCCAGTGGCACGCCAACGGCAACGTGGCCTGGAAGCTGCCGCTGCTGCAACGGATCATCAAGGGGCCGTTCTCGGGAAAGCTCTCGGAGCCGTGGGAGATCGGCAGCCTGCACAACTTCATGCACGCGAAGCTCGTCGTCGCCGACGACGTTGTCTTCACGGGGTCATTCAACCTCTCGCACTCTGGTGAAAAGAACGCCGAGAACGTGCTCGAGATCCGGGACGCGGGACTGGCGGGCAGCCTGAGCGCATACGTCGACGAGGTCTGCGCCCGCTACCCGGCGCTGAGCGCAAACGCCACGACCGGCGCGTGATTCATTCCCACTCGATCGTCGACGGGGGCTTCGAGGTGATGTCGAGCACGACCCGGTTTATGGCCGGGACCTCGTTGACGATTCGGCCCGAGATGGTTTCCAGCAGGTCGTAGGGCAGCCGTGCCCAGTCGGCGGTCATCGCGTCGTCGCTCGTCACCGCGCGGATCACGATCGGATAGCCGTAGGTGCGCTCGTCGCCCTGAACGCCGACCGAGCGGATCGCCGGGAGGACCGCGAACGACTGCCACAGCTCGCGGTAGAGGCCGGCCCGGCGGATCTCCTCCTGGAGGATCGCGTCGGCCTCACGCAGGATCTCGAGCCGCTCGCGAGTGACCTCGCCGATGATCCGGATCGCCAGGCCCGGTCCCGGGAACGGTTGGCGCCAGACCATCCGCTCAGGCAGCCCGAGCTCCTCGCCCACGCGCCGGACCTCGTCCTTGAAGAGCATCCGCAAGGGCTCGACGAGCTCCATCTCCATGTCCTCCGGGAGGCCGCCGACGTTGTGGTGCGACTTGATCTTCGCGGCGACCGCGGCGTCTCCGCCGGACTCGATCACGTCCGAGTACAGCGTTCCCTGCACGAGGTAGCGAATCTTCCCGAGGCGGTTCGACTCGGCCTCGAAGACGCGGATGAACTCCTCCCCGACTGCCTTCCGCTTCTCCTCGGGGTCGGCAACGCCCTCGAGCCGCGCCAGGAAGCGGTCCTCCGCGTCGAGGTGGATGAGCGGCACGTGGAAGTGCCCCTCGAAGGTCTCGACGACCTGCGCCGCCTCGTCCTTGCGAAGCAGGCCGTGGTCGACGAAGACGCAGACGAGCTGATCACCCACTGCCTTGTGCACGAGCAGCGCCGCGACCGCCGAGTCCACGCCCCCCGAGAGGGCGCAGAGCACGCGCTCGTTGCCGACCTGCGCCCGAATCCGCTCCACCTGCTCCTCGATCACCGCCGCCGCCGTCCACGTGGGCGGCGCCGCCGCGACGGTGTAGAGGAAGTTCTTGAGCAGGTCGGTGCCGTGCGGCGTGTGAACGACCTCGGGATGGAACTGCACGCCGTACAGCAGCCGCTCCGGATCCTCGAAGGCCGCGATCGGGGCCGCGGGCGACCTACCCGTGATGCGCGCGCCCGCCGGCGGGGCCGTCACCGAGTCGCGGTGGCTCATCCAGCCGACCTGCTCGGCAGGCAGGCCGGCGAAGAGCTCGCTCTCCGCCGCCGCATCCGCTCGAACTTCCGTCTTCCCGAACTCGGAGACGCCCGTGCGCTCGACCGTGCCGCCGAGGTCCTGCGCCATCAGCTGCATGCCGTAGCAGATGCCGAGTGTCGGCACGCCGAGCTCGAACAGCCCGGGGTCGACCTGGGGCGCTCCTTCGGCGTACACCGACGCCGGGCCGCCCGAGAGCACGAGGGCCCGCGGGTTGCGCGCCCGAGCTTCGGCAGCGCTGATCGCGTGCGGCACGAGCTCGGAGTAGACACGGCACTCCCGGACGCGCCTGGCGATCAGCTGGGCGTACTGCCCGCCGCAGTCGAGCACGAGGACCGGCCGCTCCTCCGGCGCAGGCTCTGCGACCGGAAGCGGAACTACTTCACCCACTCAACCCATTCCGATCCGTTGAGCTTGCTGGAGCGACTTGCCCTCGGTCTTGATCGCCGGCGCGAGCATCACCTCGGCCTTCTGGAAGTCGTGGATCGACTCGTAGCCGCACGTCGCCATCGAGGTGCGCAGCGCGCCCATCAGGTTGAGCGTGCCGTCGTTCTCGGTCGCCGGGCCGATCACGATCTCCTCGAGCGTGGCGTTCTGGTCGACGGCGACGCGAGCGCCCCGCGGAAGCGTCGGGTGGAAGGTCGCCATGCCCCAGTGGAAGCCGCGGCCGGGAGCCTCCTTGGCCCGCGCGAGCGGCGAGCCGACCATGACGGCGTCGGCCCCGCACGCGATCGCCTTGGCGATGTCGCCGCCGGTGCGCATGCCCCCGTCGGCGACGACGTTGACGTACTTCCCGGTCTCGAGCAGGTGCTGGACCCTGGCAGCGGCCGCATCGGCGATCGCGGTCGCCTGCGGCACGCCCACGCCCGAGCACGCCGCGCGTCGTGCACGCCTGGCCCGGCCCCACGCCCACGAGCACGCCCTCCGCGCCGGTCCGCATCAGGTGCAGCGCCGTCTGGTACGAGGCGCAGCCGCCGACGATCACGGGGATCGGCAGGCTCGCGATGAACTCCTTCAGGTTGAGCGCATGGCCGTTCGAGGAGACGTGCTCGGCCGAGACGACCGTCCCCTGGATGACCAGGACGTCGAGCCCGGCCTCGAGCGCCACCTCGTAGTAGTCGCGAACCTTCTGCGGGGTCAGCGAGCCGGCGACGAGCACGCCCGCCTCCTTGAGCTCGCGGATCCGCGAGGCGATCAGCTCCGGCTTGACCGGCTTCGCATAGATCTTCTGCATGCCGCTCGTGGCCTGCTCCTTCGGCAGGCGGGCGATCTTCTGCAGCTCCCGGTCGGCGGCCTCGTAGCGCGTGAAGATGCCTTCGAGGTTCAGCACCCCGAGCCCGCCGAGCTTGCCGAGCTCGATCGCGGTCTTCGGCGAGACCACGCCGTCCATCGCCGAGGCGATCAGCGGCAGCTCGAGCAGGTGCGGGCCGAGCTTCCAGCCGATGTCGACGTCTTGCGGGTCGCGCGTGCGCCGTGAGGGCACGATCGCGATGTCGTCGAACCCGTACGCCTGCCGTGCTTTCTTGCCGCGGCCGATCTCGATCTCCACGCTAAACAACCCCTTTCCAAGCGAAAAGCCCAGGCGCAATTGCAGTCGCCTGGGCCGAAAAACCTGTCCTGCCGCCGTCTCTCAAGATGGGGAGCGATCGTACCACCGCCCCTGGACGTGATCAGCGTCTGCGCAGGTGGGCGACGCAGAAGACGTTCGGGCAGTGCAGGCCCTTGACGGAGTCGCCGGTCACGTCCCGGTAACTGATGAAGGGCAGACCGTCGGAGCCAACCGTGATCGAGGTGTTCCACCCCACCTGGCCGACGGTGTCGACAGCCAGATAGGACGAGGTCGTGCAGGCGACGTTGCCGCAATGGGCGACCTTCAGATCCTGGTTCAGGCCGGAACCGTCGTAGTAGCTGACCACGCCGAGGCCGTCGGCCCCGAGCGTGATCGCCGAGTACTCGCCCTCGATCCCGCTCGAGTCGACTGTCGCGACGTTGGCGCTCGAGCAGGTGAGGTTCGAGCAGTGCGCAACGTCGAGGGTGGCGGCGCTCGCGTCACGGAAGCTGACGAGGCCGAGGCCGTCCGAGCCGATCGTGAGCGACGTGTAGAGCCCCACGTTCCCGGTCGAGGCGAGCGTGTTCGACGTAGAGCTCGCGCAGGCGACGTCGGCGCAGTGGGCGACCTTGAGGTCGACGTTCGCGTTGTCGAGATAGCTCACCAGGGGAAGCCCGTCGGCGCCGATGGCCAGCGAGGAGTAGGCCACCGACGTGGCGTCGATCGTGTTCGCGGAGGCGCTCGAGCAGGCGACGTTCGCGCAGTGGGCGACGCGGAGGTTGCCCCCGTCGACGAAGCTGATCACGCCGAGGCCGTCGGAGCCGACGTTCGCCGAGGTGTAGTCGTCGGCCACCGCGCCGCTCGAGACGATCGTCGCGATCGTGAAGGCGGTGCACGCCACGTTCGTACAGTGCGCCGTCTTCAGGTTGCCGTTGGTCGCGTCGAGGTAGCTGACGAGGCCGAGGCCGTCCGAGCCGACGGTCACCGAGGGGTAGCGACCGACGTTGCCGGCGGAGTCGACCGGCGTGCTCGTCGAGGACGAGCAGGTCGAGTCGTTGCAGTGGACGATCTTGAGGTCGTTGTTGTTCGTGTCGTAGACCGCCACGAGCGGGAACCCGTCCGCCCCGGCGGTCGTGGACGAGTGGGCGGCGCCGGAGGCGACGGTCACCTTGGCGAGACCGGCCCGGCCCAGGTTGAGCAGGCCGTAGCCGCCGGGGGGCCCAACCGACCCCTGCGGCCCGGCGACGCCGGCGGGTCCTGCCGGCCCGGTGGCGCCCTTGCTGCCCTTCAGCCCCTGGATTCCCTGGGAGCCTTGCGGGCCGGCGGGACCCGCAGGTCCTCGCGGGCCCTCGGCGCCGGGCGGTCCCTTCGCGGCGACAGGGAGCACGGCGGCCGGGAACTTCCCGTTCTTGCCGAGCGGCAGGAGCTTGCCCGCCTTCGGCTTCTTCGAGGCCGCGATACCGCCCACCTTGCCGGCGTTCCTGGCGAAGAGCGCAACCTTCGTCACCCCGGTCAGGGCGGCGAAACCATGGGGAGTAGCGCCGAGGACGGCAATGACCAGAGCCGCCGCAGACAGCACCACAGGCAGGCGCTGGCGGTTCATCGCCCATCCGGTATCGGCGTCCGCGCGGGACGCCTTTAGTCGCCGTCAGCCGTCGCTGCCGACGGGCTCGAGCTGGGCGACCTCGATTCCGCCGACCAGGCGCCCGGCCTCACGGGGCTCGAAACGGCCGGCGCCGAGCTCGAGCGTCGACGCCGCCCCGGCCGCGACGGCACTGCGGAGCGCCTCCTCGTCGTTGCGCCCGTCGAGCCTCGCGGCGATGAAGGCTGCGAGGAGCACGTCGCCCGAGCCGACCGCCGAGACCGGGTCGACCCGCGGTGCGAGCGCCCGAAAGCGGTTCGTCTCCCGCTCGGAGCGGAGCATCGCCCAGCAGCCCGACTCGCGCGTGATCAGGACGTTCCGCGCGCCGAGCTCCGCAATCGTCTCGAGCCCGACCAGGTAGTCGTCGTCGTCGTGAAACTCCTGGCCGACGAGCTGCTCCGCCTCGCGCTCGTTCGGGGAGACGAGCAGCGGCTCGGCCTGGGTGGCGAGTCGTAGCGGCTCGCCCTCCAGGTCGAGGACGATCTGCGCGCCCCGGCGGTTGAGGTCACGGACCGCCTCGGCGTAGAAGGCGTCGTCGATTCCGCGGGGAAGCGAGCCGGCGAAGACGACGTAGTCGGCCCCACGCGAGAGGTAGGCGAGCTTCTCGAGCAAAAAGTCGAGCTCCTCCGGCTGCACGTGCGGTCCCCACTCGTTCACCTCGGTGTAGCTCGAGCCCGTCGGGTCGACGATCGCCGTCGAGGTGCGCGACTCGTCGTCGATGCGGACGAAGTCGTTGAGGATCGCCTCGCTCGTCAGCTCCTCCACGATGCGGGTGCCGGTACGGCCCCCGGCCAGGCCGGTGGCGACGACGGGCACGCCGAGCCTCTTGAGGGCGCGCGCGATGTTGATCCCCTTGCCGCCTGCGAGCGTGAGCCCCTGGCTCGCGCGGTGGCGCTGTCCCCGCTGGAAGTTCGGCACCGTCAGCGTGCGGTCGATCGCCGCGTTCATGGTGACCGTGACGATCACGGGACCCAACCTGCCATGTGGTGCAGGGTACGTCCCGCGTACCACCCCGCGCGCCCGGCGAGGCCGGGACGGGCGACGGAGCGGCCCGCGACGAGGCGGACGCGGCCGATCAGGCGCCCCCGCTGGTAGACGAGGACGGCTCCGAGAGGCGCGCCCTGGTGCACCGGCAGGTCGACCGCGGTCGCCGCGACCACCCGTCGCACCAACGGGCTGTCGACCCGAACCATGGGCATGAGCGAACGCGAGGCCACGAGCTCCAGGCGCTTGCGGCCGTAGCCGAGGGCAGCGTGCGCGTAGGCGTGGCCCCTCACGGCGACCGCAGCCGGGCGGTAGCGCGCGAAGCCCCAGTCCAGGAGCTTCGCCAGGTCGGCGTCACGCCTGCCGCGGTCGGGGCTGCCGAGCAGCGTCGCGTAGATCGTGACTCCGCGCCGGCGCGCCGCGGCGACCTGCGACCAGCCGGCCGCCGAGGTGTGGCCCGTCTTGACGCCGAAGATCCCGGGATAGCTGTAGAGGAGGTCGTTCCAGGTGTGGAGGCTCCGGTCTCCCGAGATCGTGGCTCCGCGCTGGCGCACGATCTGCCGCACGAGCGGGCGGTGCATGAGGATGCGCGCGAGCAAGGTGACGTCGCGTGCACTCGAGACGTGGCCGGGCGCGTCGAGCCCGTCGGGCCGGACGAAGTGCGTGTCCCGCAGGCCCAGCTTCCTCGCCCGCGCGTTCATCATCGCCACGAAGCGCGACTCGCTGCCGTGGCCGACGTAGATCGCGAGCGCGTCGGCGGCGTCGTTCGCGCTCTGGATCAGCGCCGCCTCCAACAACTCGTGCACCGTCAGGCGATCGCCCGCCCGTAACCCGGCGCTCGACTCGCCCACGTCCGCGGCCTCGGGACTGACGACGACGGTCTCGTTCGGCCTCGTGTGCTCCAGAGTCAGGAGCACGGTCATCAGCTTCGTGATGCTCGCGATCGGGACGCGCTCACGGGCGTTCCGGGCGAGCAGGACCTGGCCGGTGACGCCGTTTTCGACGACGTAGGAGCGCCCGGTGACTCGTGGCGGGGCGCCCAGGACAGGAGCCGCGAACGCGAGAGCCGCGGCGACGACGACCAGGCGCTTCACGGAGCGGCGATTGTACTAGGGCTCAGCTCACGCGGATCCGCTGGCCCACCTCGAGGTTCGTCGGCTCGATGCCGGGGTTGAGCGCAAGCAGGTCCTCGACGGTCGTGTCGAAGCGGATCGCCACGTCGCTCAGGGTCTCGCCGACGCGCAGGCGGTAGAAGCGCGGGCGCTTGACGACCGTCGTCGGCGCCGTCGGAGTCGAGCTCGATTGCGTGGTCGCGACGACGGTCGTGCCGGTCGAGGAGCTGGTCTCGAGACCCGAGCGCACCAGCAGCACGGCGATCGTGACCGCCGCGAGGAACGCGGTGGGCGCGCCGTAGCGCTTCACCTGCCCCCGCCAGTCCCGCGACAACGGCTACCAGCCCGACACGGCCCAGACCTCGCGGCGGAGTCTCGCCGCTTCGAGAGCCGCTGCGGTCCTCCAGTCCTCCTGGCCCTGCCGGAACGCGTAGATGACGCTGCGCGAGGCGTTGACGAGCGCGCTCGCCGGGCCGCTCGTGAACGCGCGGGCAAGATCGGCGGGCGTGGCCCCCTGCGCGCCGACGCCCGGCAGGAGCAGGATCGCCTTCGGCAGCAGCCGGCGGGCCTCGCCCACAGCGCGCGGATGGGTCGCGCCGACGACCGCACCGACGCTCGAAAGGCCTCGCTGACCGACCAGGTCCTCGCCGAGCTCGTGCACCAGGCGTGCCACGTGCTGCCACAGCAGCCGCCCGTCCGAGAGCACGAGGTCCTGGACGTCGGCGCCGCCCTCGTTCGAGGTCTTGACGATGCAGAAGATGCCCGCCCCGCTGCGCCGGCAGGCGGCGAGGAAGGGCTCGAGCGAGTCGCGCCCCAGGTACGGGTTCACGGTCAGCGCGTCGGCGACCGGCGGCCGCTCGCCGCGAGGCTCGAGGTACGCGGAGGCGTAGGCGCGCGACGTCGAGCCGATGTCCGCGCGCTTTCCGTCCGCGAGCACGATCAGGCCTGCCGAGCGGGCGTACGCGCAGATGTCCTCGAACACCCGGATGCCGTCGGCCCCGAGCGCCTCGAAGAAGGCGAGCTGCGGCTTGACGCCGACGACGTGCGGCGCCACCGCGTCGAGAATCCCGCGACAGAAGCGGCCGCAGGCCTCTGCGGCCGCCGCTTGCGAGAGGTGGGCGTCTCCGGCGAGCTCGACCGGCAGGAGATCCGGCCGCGGATCGAGCCCGACGAGAAGCTGCGAACGCTTGCGCTCGACCGCCTCCGCCAGCCGGTCGGGGAAGAGGGCGGCGGCGACTGCGGGCTCGGCGCTCACGCGGGAGAGGCTAACGCCCGCTGCGGCCCGCAACGCCGAAGGGCCGCTCTCGCGGCCCTCCAGCTCAAACCTTCAGGGGCTCGGCCTAGAAGCCGCCGCCTCCTCCTCCGCTCTTGACGGCCTGCTTCAGCGTGCTGCCGGCCGAGAACTTCGGCACGGTCGCAGCCGGGATCGTCACTTTCTGGCTCGGGTTCCGCGGGTTGACGCCTTGCCGCTCCTTGCGGTGCTGCGTCGAGAATTTCCCGAAGCCCGTGAAGTTGACCTCGCCGCCACCCTTCAGCGTGTCGGTGATCGAATCGAGAACGGCGTCGACCGCTTCCGCAGCCTCGCGCCTCGACAGATTCGCCCGCTGGGCAACGCGATCAACGAACTCTTGCTTCGTCACTATCGCTCCTCTCTTCCCGGTTGCTCTGGTGTGGAAATACGGCTCAAGACCCTAACAGGGATGCTCATTCCGCTCAACCATGCGGCTTTGCTGCACTTTTAGGGGCCGCCAGAAGCTCGGATGCATGGAAAAGGGGCCGCAGCCGCACCCCTGCGCGTGCCAGCTCGTCGGCTCCACCTTCCTCCCGATCGACCACGCAGACGGCCGTGCCGACCCTCAGCCCGGCCTCGCGCAGAGCCTCGACGGCGGCTACGGCGGCGCCCCCGGAGGTGACGACGTCCTCGACCAGGCAGACGAGCTCGCCCTCCTCCGAGACACCCTCCAGCCGGTTGTCGGTGCCGTAGCCCTTCGCCTCCTTGCGCACGATCAGGAAGGGCAGGCGCGAGGAGAGCGAGGCCGCGGCCGCGAGTGCGACGGCCCCGAGCTCCGGGCCGGCCAGCCGGGACGCCTCGGGCTCGAACTCCTGCACCGCCTGGGCGATCGCCTCGCCGAGCGGCCCCAGCAACTCCGGCCGCGTCTCGAACCGGTACTTGTCCAGGTAGTAGCGCGAGCGGCGCCCCGAACGCAGCACGAAGTCGCCCTCGAGGTAGGCGTGCTCGCGGAGCGCAGCTCCGAGCTCGTCCCGCTCCACTAGCGCCGCGCGGTTGCGAGCAGCTCGCGCGCGGGACCCAGCAGGCGCTCGGCCTCGGGCGAGCCCTCGGTGAGCGAGATCATCGAGCCGTCGCCGAAGTAGAGCTGGACGCTCTCCCGGCGGCGCGCCGCGCGGCGGCGGTAGAGGACGGTGCCGACGGCCGAGCCGGCGGCGAGCAGGAAACCGGTCAGGAAGCTACGACTCCGCATCGTTCTTCTTTTTCGCGGGTGCGCGCTTGGCGGGTGCACGCTTGGCGGGTGCGCGCTTCGGCTTGGGCTTCTCCTGTTCCTGGCCGAGGCCGCGCAGGCAGCTCTTGAGGTCATAGAAGACGAGGCCCGCGGTCGGCTCCGTCGTGGTGGTCGCGGCAATCACCCGGTCGCCGTCGCGGACGACGAAGACACTGCCGTCCTGGAGTGCGACGTCGAGCTGCACGACCTCCTTGTCGGCCGCGCCCTGCTCCTCTGCGGCGCGAAGCAGCTCGAGCGCCGTCGAGGCGAGCAGCCCCGCACGCTCGTCGTCCACGGTCGAGGCGAGCACCGTTCCCTCGCGGTCGAAGACCACGGCGCTCTGGATCTGGCTCGAGATCTCGGTCAGGTCGGCAAGTGCCTGGGCCGTCGCCATCGGGTCTGACGCTAACACAGCCCATACTCCCGGCCATGCCCGCTCCGCTGGGGAAGTTCTTCGCCGACAGGGGCCCCCACCTCGCCGCGATGATCGCCTACTTCGCGCTGCTCTCGTTCGTGCCCCTGCTCTTCCTCACCATCTCCGCACTCGCGCTCGCGGGGCGGCCCGACGAGTCGAGCTACCTGGTCACCGAGCTCAAGCGCGCATTTCCCGGCAGCTCGGTCTCGAGCATCGTCCACACGGTCCGTGAGATCCAGAACCACGCGACGGCCCTCGGGATCGTCGGCGCCGCCGCGCTGCTCTGGTCCTCGCTCTCGCTCTTCAGCGTCCTCGAGTCCGCCTTCAACATCGTCTACGGGAAGCCGAACCGGTCGTTCCTGCGCGGGAAGCTGCTGGCGGTCGCGCTGATGCTCCTCTCGCTCGTCACGCTCTTCGTCGGCCTGCTGGTCGGGTCGTTCGGCTTCGACCTGCTCAAGCGCTACGCGGCCGGCTTCGCCGGCAATCCCTACGTCGCGTACAGCCTTTCGGTGGCCGTTTCCTTCCTCGGGGTGTTCGCCTTCCTCATCTCCGTCTACTACCTGCTGACCAACGTCGAGCTGTCGTTTCGCAACGTCCTACCGGGAGCCGTGATCGCGGCCGTGATGCTGGAGACGAGCTTCCAGGTGTTGCCGCTCTACGTCCGCTACTCGCACAACGTGCTCGCGCTCAAGGCCTTCGGCGGCCCCGCGCTGCTGCTCGTGTGGCTCTACGTGATGGCGAACTCGATCGTGTTCGGTGCCGAGGTGAACTGGTGGCTCGTCGCGCGACGGCGGCCGGCTGAACCGGACGAGGCGCCCGGGCTCGCCTAGCTCTGTAGCAGGGCGCGGGCAGCGCGCGCACGGTGCGAGTTGCGCGACTTCCAGTCGTCGCCGAGCTCGGCCACCGTCTGCTCCTCGCCGTCGGGGACGAAGACCGGGTCGTAGCCGAAGCCGCCGGTCCCGCGGGGCTCCTCGGCGATGTGGCCTTCGAGGATCCCTGTTCCGCGGCGCTCCTCGCCCCCGGGCCCGATCAGCACGAGCTCGCAGACGTAGCGGGCCCCGCGTCCCGCGCGCTCGACGCCCTGTAGCTCACCCAGCAGCTTGGCGTTCGCCTCGTCCCCCGCCGGCGCGTAGCGGGCCGAGCGGATCCCGGGAGCGCCGCCCAAGGCCGCGACCTCGAGACCGGAGTCCTCGCCGAGCATCCACGCCTCCGGCGGGCCGACGCGCCGCCCGAAGAGCGCCTTGCCGCGCGCGTTCTCGTAGTAGCTGTCGCTTCCCTCTTCCGGGTAGCCCTCGGCCCCGAGCTGCGCCAGGTCCCAGCCCGTCAGCAACGCGGCCAGCTCGCGCAGCTTGTTCGGGTTCTGCGAGCAGAGCCGAACCTTCAGTCCGCCCAGCGGACCTCCAGCACCTGGTCGACGTCGGCGAGCTTCGCGATCAGGTCGGGAGCGTCGACGCCTGCCGGCAGCGCGACGTCGAGCACGACCGTCCGGCGGTCGCCCTCGTGACCGACCTCGAGCGTGTGCAGCCGAGCACCGAGACGCTCGACCTCCTCGACGAGCGGCGCCGGTGTCTCCCCTGCCGGGAGCTGGGCAAGGACGCGCCCGCTCTCGGGGCGGAAGCGGACCATCACGACGTGCGAGGCGATCCGGAGGGGCCACAACGAGACGAGCGCGATCAGCGTCGTGATCACGGCGGCCGAGTAGTAGCCGGCACCGGTCGTGAGCCCGATCGCCGCAACCACCCAGAGCGTCGCGGCCGTCGTCAGGCCGCGGACGGCGAGGCCCTGGCGGATGATCGCCCCCGCTCCGAGGAAGCCGATCCCGGTCACGATCTGCGCCGCGATCCGCGTCGGGTCGGTGCGGACGACCGCGTCGCCGGAGACGAGGAAGTCGTGGAACCCGTACGCCGAGGCGATCGTGAAGAGGGCGGAGCCGACGGCGACCAGCATGTGGGTGCGGAAGCCGGCCTCCCGCTCCCGGTACTCGCGCTCGAGCCCGACCGCCCCGCCCAGCCCGGCGGCGACTACGAGCCGCAGGATCTCCTCGCCCCAGCTGAGGGACGGAACCTCAAGGAGCAGCATCGAGCGCCGCCTCCTGCGCGTCGCGGATCGTGGCGATCCCGGACTCGGCAAGATCGAGGAGCCCGTCGAGGGCGTCGCGGTCGAACGGCGCGCGCTCGGCGGTGGCCTGCACCTCCACGAGCAGCCCCGCGCCCGTCCGGACGACGTTGACGTCGACCTCGGCGCTCGAATCCTCCTCGTAGTCGAGGTCGAGCAGAAGCTCGCCCCCGACGATTCCGACCGAGACCGCGGCGACCGAGTCGGTGAGCGCGCGCGAGAGGCCCGCCTTCCCGAGCGCCCGTGCCGCCGCCACGTACGCCCCCGAGATCGCCGCGCAGCGCGTGCCGCCGTCGGCCTGGAGGACGTCGCAGTCGACCCAGAGAGTTCGCTCGCCGAGCGCCTCGAGATCCGTCACCGCGCGCAGCGCCCGGCCGATCAGGCGCTGGATCTCGACGGTACGGCCCTTCTGCTTGCCCGCGCTCGCCTCGCGCGCCGTGCGCTCGCCCGTCGAGGCCGGCAGCAGCGAGTACTCCGCGGTGAGCCAGCCGCGGCCGGAGTCGCGCAGCCAGCGGGGGATGCGCTCGTCCAGGGACGCAGTGCAGAGGACGCGCGTCTTTCCCTGCGAGTACAGCACCGACCCGAGCGGCTGCTCGAGGTAGTCGACGACGATCTCGAGCGGCCGGAGCTGGTCTGGGCGGCGGCTGTCCTGCCGGCTCACGCCGGGGCCGCCTCGAGGTCTGCGACCGAGACACGTTCGACCTCGCCGAGAGGCAGCTGCAGAAAGCGCTCGCCGAGCGTGCGGAAGAGCTCCGGCTCGCCGGTCGTCAGGAACCGGTACGAGCCCTCACGACGCTCGCCGTTCTCGATGCCCTTGCGCGCCAGCGTCTCGGCCACCTCCCGCGCAGTCTCCTCCGCGGAGAAGACGAGCGTCACCCCGCGCCCGAAGACGCGCTGGAAGATCGGCCGGATCAGCGGGTAGTGGGTGCAGCCGAGGATGACCGTGTCCACGTCCGCGGCCTTCAGCGGCGCGGCGTACTCCCGCACCGCCTCGGTCGTGGCGGCGCCGAACGGCTCGTCGCTCTCGATCAGCGGCACCAGCCGGGGACAGGCAACGGGCACGAGCTCGGCGCCCGCGTCCAGGGCGCGCACGAGCTGCGCGTAGCGGCCGGCCTCGACGGTGGCCTCGGTCGCCAACAGCCCGATCCGCCGGTTGCGCGTCGCCTGGACGGCCGCATGGGCCTCGGGCGTGATCACGCCCACGACCGGCACCGTCAGCTCTTCCTGGAGTTGCGGGAGCGCAGCGGAGGTGGCCGCGTTGCACGCGACCAGCAAGAGCTTGACGCCCTGGCCCTGGAGGTACGCGGCGATCTCGCGCGCGAAGCGGCTGATCTCCCCCAGCGGGCGCGGCCCATAGGGCAGGCGCGCGTGATCCCCGAGGTAGACGAAGTCCTCGTGCGGCATGGTCACGAGGCACTCGTGCAGGACGGTCAGGCCGCCCACGCCCGAGTCGAAGACGCCGACCGGCCGGGGATCCACGGGCCGATTGTAGAAAGCCACGGGCTTCTCTACGCTTTCGTGCTTGGGTCGCAGGGTCTTTCTGGTCGTCTTCGCCTCATTCGTCGCGCTGGTCGCGGCCGGCCGCGCGTCCGCGTTCACGCAGCAGGACATGTCGCTGAGCATGAGCGACGGCGTCCAGATCGCGGCGACGCTCTACGAGCCGAGCAACGCTCCCCCACCCGCCGGATACCCGGCGGTCGTCGCCCTGCACGGCCTCGGCGGGAAGCGCCAGGATCTCGACTTCCTGGCGCAGGCCTTCGCCAACTCGTTCGCCGTCCTCACCTTCGACCAACGCGGCCACGGCCAGTCGGGCGGCCTCGTCTCGATCGACGGGCCGAGGGAAATCGCCGACCTGCGCGAGATCCACGACTGGCTCGCGGCGAGGCCGGAGATCGACCGGAGCCGCATCGGCGCCTGGGGACTCTCGCTCGGCGGCGGGGCCGTCCTGCGCTCGCTCGTCGAAGGCGTGCCGTGGGCGGCCGTGGAGACGGTCGAGACCTGGACCGACCTCTACAGCGCGCTCATCCCACAGGGGCTCTCCAAGTCGGGGGCGCTGCTGCAGTTCCTGAGCTCGATCCCGCAGAGCAGGATGGACCCTTCATTGCAGGCGATCCGCGCCGACGCGCTCGCGAGCACCGACCTCCCCGCCCTCCACGCCTGGGCGGATGTGCGGTCGAGCCGCTCACAGCTTGCGAAGGTCAAGACGCCCGTGTTCATGTTCCAGGGCCGCCGAGACTTCGCCTTCGACGTGACCCAGGCCAAGGCCGGCTATCGCCTGCTGAAGGGCCCGAAGCGCCTCTACGTCGGTGACTTCGGGCACGCGCCCTCGCACTTTCCCGGGCCCGACATCGCACAGGTGGTCTCGCTCGGGTTGCGCTGGTTCACGCGCTACCTGATCGGGACCCCGGCCGGCTTCGCGCAGGTCTCGCTGGCACCGAGCCCGTGGCGCGGCAAGCTCCACGCGTACTCGGCCCTGCCGCCCACGCGGCGGCTCACCGTCTCGCTGGGAGGGTCGGACTCGCTCAGCGGGCCCGGGCGGGCCCAGCGAGCGAGCGGGCCGCTGACCGGGCGCGTGGAGATCTTCGGCCCGCCGCAGGTCAAGGTGACCGCACGGCTGAGAGGCGGGTGGTCGCGGGTGGTTGCGGTGCTGACCGCGAAGCCGCCGAAGAAGAGCGAGATCGTGATCAGCGAGGGCGGGGTGAACACGGCCGGGCTCTCCGGAACGCGGAGGCTGACGATCAACCTGATCGACGTGGCGACGCTCGTCCCTCGCGGCTCGCGGTTCACGCTCACCCTTGCCTCGAGCTCGCTCGCCCAGAACCCGAACAACCTGCTCTACCTGAACCTGCCGATGCCGGCCACCGCGCGCATCACGCTCGGGCCCGTGCGCCTCTCCCTCCCGATCCTGCGCACGACGGTCTCGCGCTAAGGCCGCACGCCGTCGTGCCCGCCCGGTAGTCATTTGCGCCGGTTTGCGTGTTAACTATTGCGGTTAAACCGTCGTCTCACGATCTACTGGGTCCCGGGGGATATCCGAGAAAGAAGGGGTTATGAAGAGTTCATTGCGCTTGGCAGTGTTGACCTGCGCCAGCTTCGTCGGGTTTGCACTGGCCGCACCGGCGCTCGCCGCCTACACACCGTCCTTGACGATGGAGCAGTCGAGCTACAAGCCCGGTGCTGCGATCACCGCGGACGTGTTCATCTTTGCGCCGTCAGAACAATGATCCGACCGCGAAGCTGACGATCTTCGCGCCGCGCCAACTACACCGCCAAGCTGACGGCGGCGCCCGGCACCAAGATCGGGCGCGTCGTGGCAATCGCGAAGCTGATCGACCTGGCGTGCGGCCTGTTCCCGCTCGCCGGCAACGTTCTCGTCGCGAACCCGGCCGATCCGGCCATCCAGGCGGCCGCGGCCCGCTGCACGCCCGGTGTCACCAACCAGGCGACCTGGGTGCTGAACGCGAGCCTCCAGGGCCAGACGATCTCGATCCCGGTGTTCGTGAACAAGGTCGGGACCGCTCGTCACCCAGCAGATCTGCCTCCCGCCGCCCGATGTCCCGATGGGACACGCCGGGCAGGGCGACGCTCGGTGCCCAGCTCGTCTCGGCCGACTTCACGATCCAGGGCGTATTCACCAACGCAGCCCGCGGGGAGTACCAGTGGGCCGGGGTTTTCACGCCGTACACGCCAAACGTTGGCGTACCGAACGCCGCTGGAACGGTCGAGTGGCGGACCTATGTCGGCCTCCCCTCGACGCTGACCCTCGCCAAGGCGAAGACGAAGAAGGGGGTCAAGCTGGTCGGCAAGCTCGCGGTCAACGGCCTCAGCCCGCGCGGCATCCGCATCGCCCTCTACACGGGCAGGAAGGGGCAGCCCGCCCCGAACGCCGTCTCCGGCGGAAGCGGCAAGCGGGCTGCGCAAGAACGGGCAGGCTCCCGACGAGCGGCAAGTACTCGCTCTCCCGCCCGTCGGTGAAGTTCGCGACCTTCTTCCAGGCGCGCTTCGAGAACTACGCCACGCCCTGCACAGGCGCCTCGCCAACAGGGCTTGCAGCTCAAGTGCATCGGCGAGGACATCGCCGCCGTGACCTCTAACCAGGTCAAGGCGACCAAGCCGAGGAAGCGCTAGCCGTTCTGGAATCGAGCGGGGTCCTGGCGAGAGGGCCCCGCTCAGCGCTCGGCCGGCAGGTCCTCGTGGCGCGACCACTCGTGCCAGGAGCCCGGATAGTTGCGCGCGTCGTACCCGGCGGCGCGAAGAGCCAGCGCGGCGAGCGCCGACCGAGACCCGGAGTGGCAGTAGGCGACGATCTCCGAGCCCTCCGGCAGGCCGACGAGCTCCCGCACCGCCCACGGCTCGTGCGGTCGGCCGGGCCCGGCGAAGAGCCGCTCCGCCTCGAGCTGACGCGCTCCGGGAATGTGAGCCTGGCGTGGGTCGCAGGGGTAGCCGCCGCGGCCCGAGTACTCGTCGGCTGAGCGGACGTCGAGGATCGTCAGCTGCGGATCCTCGAGCCGGTCGCGGAGCTCCTCCCAGGTAGGCACGGCGTCAAGGCGAGGTTCGAGGCTCGGCTTGCTCTTCTCGAGCTCGATCGCTCCCGTCTCGAGCTCACCCGGCCAGCCCGCGACACCGCCCGCGAGCACCGCCACGTGCGGGTGACCCGCGAGCAGAGCGGCCTGGGCGGAGGCGGCGGCGCCGACACAGTCACCGCGGTCGTAGAGGACGAGGCGCTCCGCGCCGGTGACCCCGTGCCGCCCGAGGCGCCGCTGCACCTCGACTGCGAACTCCCTCACGATCTCGCGGTCGGCCAGCGGCGGCGGCGAGCCGAGCACGAGCGGGATCGACCGCGGCAGGTGTCCGCGGCCGTGTGCGTTCGGACCGCGAACGTCGCCGAGGACGAGGTCCGGCTCGCCCAGGTGCTCCTGCACCCAGTCGGCGTCGACGACCGGCGGGAGGCTCATCCGGCGGAGACGAGCTCGCGCTCAGCCGCGACCGCCGGCCTCGCGGCGACGCGCTCGAGCCAGCTCGCGAGGGCCGGGAACGGCTCGAGCTCGACCTCCAGCCGCTCCGTCGCGCGCAGCAGCCAGGGCACGTAACCGATGTCTGCGAGCCCATACTCCCGCCCCGTGAGGTACGGCTGACCCTCGAGGACGCGATCGAGCTCTCCGAGCTTCGCGTCGAGCGCATCGCGCGCCCCTTCCGTTCCCCGCCGCACCGCGTAGTAGACGTCGCCGAGGCGATCGTCGAAGCGCTGCAGCCACAGCCGCCCGAGCGCCCGCTCGGCGGGGTCGGGCGGCCAGAGCGCCGGTTCCGGGTAGCGCTCCTCGAGGTACTCCATGATCACTTCGGACTCCGGCAGGACGAACCCCCCGTCCTCCTCGTAGACCGGAACGCGGCCGAGCGGGTTCTTCTCGTAGAGCCAGGCCGGCCGGTCGTCGAGGTCGATCTCCACGGCGTCGTAGTCGAGCCCCTTCTCGGCGAGCACGATGCGCGCTCGTGCGGCATACGGGCAGCGCTCGGCGGTGTAGAGCGTGGGCACGACCCGAGCCTACCCGCGCCCTGCGCCCTCGAGGCCGAGCAGCTCGGCCAGTTGGGCGAAGAGCTCGGCGGGAGGCGGCAGCTCGTCGGGGCTCGAAGCGGAGCGCGCGACAGCTCGGACACGGGCCGGCTCGGCGCCGGTGAGGCGCGAGACGACCGTCGGGTTCGCACCCAGAGCCACCACATCGCCGGGCGGCAGCGGCCCCCAGAACTCCGGAACCGACTGGTACTCGTCGACGATGCTGCCCCGCTCGAACAGCGCGTAGCGCACGACCGCGCCGTCCTCGAGGGCGATCGCGCAAACGACCGCCGCGGTCGCGTTCGAGAGCTCGGAGGCGAGCCGCTCGCGGGCCTTGCGGTCGCTGTCGAGCAGCTCGTGGTGGACGGCGACCCAGCCGTTGCCCGGCTCGGAGACCCGGGGCTCGCCGGAGCCGCCGAAGCGCGGGAGGTACCTGGCAACTGCGGTCCGCACGGCGGCTGCGTCGTCCGTCTGCACGTGAAGCGATGCGTAGGACTCGCCTCGCTCGGCGCCGGTGATACGCCTGTCCAGCGTTTCGACCGGCACGCTGAGGCGCTGCGCCCATTCGGTGAAGCCGAGCCGCTGCCAGACCCGCTTCCCGACCTCGTTGCGCGTGGCGACGTCGAGCGTGATGTGCTCGGCGCCGCCCGCTTTTGCCCGCTCGGCGAACTCGGCAAGCAGCGCCTTGGTGATGCCCTCGCGCCGCCGCTCAGGGCGCACGTAGACGATGTTCACGTGCGCGAACCCGTTCGGGAAGATCTCCCCGAATGCGAAGCCGATTGCCTCCCCGCCGTCCTCGGCCAGGAGCACTAGCTTGCCGCGGAAAGAGGCGGGCGTGACCTCGGGCGGCGGCCAGGGGCGGTCCCAGTTCTCCTCGAAGATCTCCCCGAGGAGCTCGACGAGGACCGGGTCGTCGGAGGAGCTCGCTTCGCGAACGGTCACAGCACCGCCACCCTAATTCCAGGACCAACGCGAAAGCTTGTGCTCGTCACCACGAAGTGCTGGCCCTGCAAGTCGAATCCTGTTCGCCTGGGCTCCTACGTCTCGCGCGCCTCAGCGCGTCGGGAGATTGCGGGCTTTCGGCCGGGGTCCTGGCCGCAGGGCCAGTACCGACAGACTAGCTCAACCGGAGCGCGGGGCGGTTGTGCGCCTTCACTCTGCTCGGCGCATCGCTCTGTACACCGAGTCCCAATGTGAGGAGACCTCCTCCAAGGCGCGGGCCGTGGTCCGAGCGGCCGCCTCCAGGCCCTCGATGACCCTCTCGACGTCAGCCAGGCGCGTCTCGAGGGCATCGAGCTTTTGACCAAGGCTGTCCAGCTCCTGGGCAAGGACTTCGCTCTCGCTGCTTCCGGCGGCCATGATGGCGAGTCCGATCCTATCCCGGCGCTACCTGTCCTCAATGTCTTCGACACGGTTCGCGAGCAGGTGGAATGAGCGCTGCACAGCGACGACCAGCCCCATCAGGAGATGATTCATCTCCTCCACCGGCGGTGCGACCCCAGACCCACCCGCAGCCTGCGCCTTCTCGTACGCGGGCAAGGACTTCACCTCGCGCCGAAAGATCTCGTCAATTTCGTCTCCTAGCGCCATTGCCGTCTCCCGTTCGGTTGCGGCAACACTAGAACAGGCAACTGGGGCCGGGCGGCGAGCCGAACGCCTAGGAGGCCTCCCAGTGGTAGGCCTCGTGGGCCAGCGCCGGGGTGCCGGCGAGGAGCGGCGTCCAGGCCGCGAACGACGCCGAGCGGACCGGGTCGTTGATGAGCGCGCCGACCCGGGCCTCGACGTCCTCCCCTTCGAACGCGAAGATCACGAGGTCGTCGCCGAGGTAAACCGCATGCCGCGCGAGGCCGAGATCCGCCGGGTCGAACGGCGGCCCCGCAGCGATGAGCTCCGCCGCCCGGTCCTGCATGCCGCCCTGCAGCTTCAGGGTGACGACCAGGCGCTCCACGGCCCCATTATCCGGGTTTCCTCACCTCGCCGCGGATCCGACGACGCAGCAGGATCGCGGCTATGGTGGAACCAAGCGCGTTGGCTCTAGTTGTTGAAGCCGTCGAGGCTGTGCACGCTAGTTCCTCTCCGACTGTGACCCCTGGCCTGACCGCCGCAGTGCGCTCAATCGAGCGCTCTGCCCTGTATGACCACAGAAGGAGCATCACATGCATGCCACCATTCGTCGTTACGACGACGTCGACACCAGCCGCATCAACGAGATCGTCGGCAAGGTCGACGAGACGTTCGTTCCGCAGATCCGCGAGCTGCCCGGCTTTCTCGGCTACTTCCTCATCGAGGCCGACAAGGGCATTCTGAGCTCGATCAGCCTCTTCGAGACCTCCTCGCAGGCCGACGAGTCGACCAAGCTCGTCAAGACCTGGATCAGCGACGAGAACTTCGGCAGGGCAATTCCGAACGCGCCGAAGATCACGAGCGGCAAGGTCCTTGCTCACAGCAAGGGCGTCCCCGCCCTGGTCTAGCTCGACCGTAGTCCGCTTCGACGAGAAGGGCCCGGCGCTGCCGGGCCCTTCTCGCGCGGTCTGGCCGATCGGTCGCCGGTCGAGGGGCGTTCCGCGACACGAGATCTGACGCGGCGCATCCCTGTCAGGAGGTAGTGCGCGGTCAGGTTCTGGAACGGATCGAAGCGCGCACCGAACTCGCGGAGATCGCCCGCGTCCGGATAGAAGGCGAGCACGGCCTTCTGCAGCGCGAGATCGCCCGCCGGCCAGGCCCGAGGTCTCGCGAGGTGGCGCGCGAGGAACCAGTCGGCTGTCCACTCTCCGAGCCCGCGGACGGCGACCAGGCGGGCCTTCACCTCCTCGTCGGGGAGCCTGGCCAGCTGCTCGAGGTCGACCGGCTCGTCCGCCAGGCCGAGCACGTACTCGGCCTTGCGGTTGGAGAAGCCCAGGCCGACGAGATCGTCGTGGCTTGCGCGCCGCAGGCGCTTTGCGGTCGGAAAGGCGTAGGCGGAGCCGACGCGGCGCCCGAACCGCTCGATCAGCCGGTTTCGGATCGCGAACGCCGCGTGCAGCGAGACCTGCTGCGCGGTGATCGAGGTGACCAGGGTCTCGAACGGCTCGGGCGAGAGCGGAGGCCGGAAGCCCGCGAGCCTGCGCGTCAGGCGGCGGAGCACCGGATCCTTCCGCGCCCAGGCGTAGAAGGGCCCGAGCTCGAACTCCAGACCGAGGTACTTGCGAACGACCGGCCGGGTCTCGGCGTCGAGCGGCTCGACGCGGACCCCGCCGCGCGCCGCCTCGATGCGCACCTCGCGGTTTCCGACTACGCGGTGCAGCGACCCGTCCTGCCACAGGTTCGACAGGTCGGGGCCGAATGAGACGTACCGCTCCGTGGAGAGGTCGAAGTCGTAGGGCTCCGGCAGCCTCAGGAGCGGCATCTCTACAAGGCCAACGCGAGCGCGCGGAAATCCGTGAGCTTCGCGAAGGGGATGTCCCGCTCCCGCAGCCAGCGCGCGAGGTTTCCCGTCGCGAAGACCCTGTCGGCAGCGAGCGCGGCGCAGAGATCGGAATGGCTGTCGCCCGCGTAGACCACCTCGACGCCGGCAGGGAGATCGCCCCGCTTGCACGGCTCGCCGCAGGCCGGGCAGGTCTGGGCGACCCGGAAGCGGACGCGCCAGCCGCCCGGCCGCGCCTCGACGTTGTTGGCGCGGAGCTCGACGTCATCCAGGAGCCCCTCGCGCTCCAAGACCGGCTCGATCAGCTCCTGGAAGCCGCTCGAGACGATCAGCGGGCGGTAGGCCCGAGCGAGCTCGGCGAAGCCAGGCCTGATCCGGACGTGCTCGAGCAGCCAGGACACGACCTCGTCCAGAGGCGCGGTCACGGTCGCGAACTCCTCGGAGATGACGTCGTTCAGCGTCATCGTCCGGCCGAGCGCAGATTCGACACGCTCGTAAACCTCAGGGTCTCCGAACTCCTGCAGCACGAGGTCGAGCGTGTCCCGCTCGGTGACGGTGCCGTCCCAGTCGAGCACGATGCGCGACTCCATGGCCGCACGTTGCCTGAAACCGGTGCTCAGCCGCCGGCGAGGAGCTCGGCCGCGGCCTGCAGGTTCGCACGGCCGGCGCCGTGCGTCGCCACGAAGGCTCGCGCGCCCTGGGGCCGCCACTCGGGCAGGCCCGTCTCCACCACGACCGAGCCCGGAGGCACCAGCTCGCGCTGCCACGGATGACGGTGGGCGTCGCGTAGGACGACCACGAGTTGCCGTTCGGAGTCGAGCAGGGGCAGGGGATCTCCCTCACCGACCCGGATCGTCTCCGCGCCGAGGAGCTCCCCCAACCCATGGTGGGTCGGGCCGGCGGCGATCGTCGGCTCCGGCCAGAGCTCGACCACGACGGGGTCTCCGACGAGGGACGGATCGCCCTCGACGCGGAGCGCGCGGCGCGCCGCCTCGGCTCCTGCCTCGCGGTCGTGATGCGGACTCGGAGACGGAGGCCCAGGCCGCCGTCTCGCGTACCCGTTCGGCTGCCTCGAGCACGCGCTCCTCGGCCAGGTGCCCATTGCGTACCGCCTGCACGATGGCCGCACGGAGGTCCGCGGACTCCGACGGCTCCCGATCCGCCCCGAGGCAGAGCGCGTCGGCCCCGGCAACGAGCGCCCCGACGCCACCTGCCGCGATCCCGACCGTGCCGCTGATCGCGCGCATCTCCAGCGCGTCGGTCATGACGAGCCCTCGAAACCCCAGCTCCGAGCGGAGCAGGCCGATCAGCTCGGGGCTCAGCGTCGCGGGCTCCTCGGCGACCGCGGGGACGCGGATGTGCGCCGTCATCACGGCGCGGACACCGGCCTCGACCGCTGCGCGAAACGGCGGCAGCGCGCGCCCAACCAACGTCTCGCGGTCGATCTCCGCCGTCGGCAGCTCGAGGTGCGAGTCGGCCGCCGTCTCGCCGTGGCCGGGGAAGTGCTTGGCGCAGCCGGCCACGCCGACGCTCTGCAGGCCCTCCACGAACGCGGCGACATGCCGGGCCACGAGCTCGGGGTCCGAGCCGAAGGAACGAACGCCGACGATCGGGTTCGCCGCATCGACGATCACGTCCGCGACGGGCGCGAGATCGAGGTTCAGACCCACTGCGGCGAGCTCGCCGCCGATCGCGGCTGCGACGCGCCGGGTCAGCTCCACGTCGTCCACGGCGCCGAGCGCGAGGTTCCCCGGGAAGGAGCTGCCTGTCGCGGCCTCGAGCCGGGTGACGTCGCCTCCCTCCTCGTCGACGGCGATCAGGAGGTCGGGCTTCTCGGCACGGAGCGACGAGGTGAGCGCGGAGACCTGCTCGGGGTCGCGCACGTTGCGGGCGAAGAGCACGACGCCGCCGATCCCCTCGGCGAGCTCGCGCCGCAGCCAGTCGGGTGGCTCGAGGCCGAGGAAACCAGGGAAGACGCAGGCGGCCGCGGCGGGCGCGAGCCCGCCCGGGCTCATCCGCGCACCGCGCCCGCGGTCAGCCCGAACGCGATCTTGCGCTGGACGATGACGAAGAAGATCACCACGGGCAGCGCGGTCAGAGTCGCCCCGGCCATCAGCGGCCCCCAGGCGGTGCCGTGGCTCGTGGAGAAGTTCGCCAGCCAGAGCGTGAGCGTCTGCTTCTCGGGGCTGTGCAGCAGGACATAGGCCATGATGAACTCGTTCCAGGCCTGGATGAAGGCGAAGATCGAGGTCGCCACCAGGCCCGGCCCCACGAGCGGCAGAAGCACGCGCACGAAGGCCCCGAAACGGGTCGTTCCGTCGACCATCGACGCCTCCTCGAGGTCCTTGGGAACGCCGAGCATGAACCCCCGCAGCGTCCAGATCGTGAACGGTAAGACGAAGGTCAAGTAGGTGACGATCACCCCGCTGAGCTTGTCCACCTGGTTGGCCTTGGAGAGCACCAGGAAGATCGGGATGATCAGCGCGGTCAGCGGGATCATCTGCACGGCGATGATCAGGACGATGAACGCCCGCCGACCGTAGAAGCCGAACTTGGCGATCGCAAGCGCCGCCAGGAACGCGAGCACCATCGAGAGCAGCACGACCGCGACCGCGATCACGATGCTGTTCTTCACCGAGGCCCAGAAGTGCGCTCGGTGGATCGCGTCCGTGAAGTTCGAGATCGTCGGGTGGTAGGGGAACCAGACGGGCGGGTCGGAGAAGATGTCCTGGCCACGCTTGAACCCGGTCGCGACCATCCAGTAGACCGGGAAGATCATCACGCCGAACACCCCGAGCGCAAGCGCGTTCAGACCGACCTTCCGGGCCCGGCTCCGCCTCACGACAGCTCGCCGATCTTCACCATCTCGCGGATGTAGACGAAGCTGACGACAAGCAGGATTCCGACCGTCACGAGCGAGATCGCCGCGCCGAGCCCGTACTGGCTCTGGCCGAAGGCGTTCTGGTAGGCGTAGACCGACATCACGTAGTAGTCAGGCCCCGGTTTCCCGTCGAGCATGATCCAGATCTGGGTGAACGCCTGGAAGTCCCAGATGATCGAGAGGCTGATCAGGATCACGAACAGGGGCTTCATCAGCGGCACGGTCACGTCGAAGAAGGTCCGCCAGGCAGGGGCGCCGTCCATCGACGACGCCTCGACGAGCTCCTTCGGCACCTGCGTCAGGCCCGCGAAGAGCGTGATCGCCACGAACGGGATCGCGCCCCAGACGACGAGCGCGGTGATCACGCTCCAGCCGCTCCACGGGTTCACGAACCAGTCGTGGTGGTTGTAGTTGCCGACGTGCAGAAAGGTCAGCAGCCAGTTGAGGACGCCGAACTCGTAGTCGACCATCCAGCGCCAGATGTCGACGGCGACCACGACCGGGGTCGCCCAGACGAAGATCAGCCCGGCCGTCAGCAGCAGCCGCATCTTCGAGCCGAGCTCCGCGAGGAGGAGGGCGATCAGCGTCCCGAAGACCATCGTCAGCGAGACGCACGCGGCCGTGAACGCGAGAGTGCGCGCGACGACGTGCCAGAACTCGGGGTCGTGGAAGATCTGGGCGAAGTTGGCCGTGCCGACCCACTCGCCCTTGTGCCTCACGAGCTGGAAGAGCCCGTAATGCTCCAGCGAGAGCCGCACCATGAAGTAGAGCGGGTACGCCAGGACTGCGGCGATCACGGCCGACGCCGGCACGAGGAGCAGATAGGGCGCGCTCCACGAGCCGGCGACGGTGAGGGACCGCCGCCGCCGCCGGCCCACAAGCGTGGGCTCGGCGACGGCGGCCGGGACGCGGGAGCTCACGGCTGAGGCGTCCCGCTTCCCGACGACAAGGTCATGACTTCGCGTTCAGGATCTTCGTGACTTGCTGGCTGTACTTGTGCGCCACGGCCTTGACACTGCCCTTGTTGGTCAGGAGTGCTGTGCCCATGGCCTTGAGCACGTTGGCCTTCTCGACGTTGACCCAGTTCGGGGCCGTCGGGACAAACCAGCTGTACTTGGACGCCCTCGCGAACGGCGCGAGCGCCGGGTTGTGTGCGTTCACGTTCGCCAAGGTGGTCGTGTTGGCGATGTTGCCGGCCTTGGCGATGATCCTCTGGGAACTGGTGCCGGTGAACGCCTTGATCCAGTCGGCGCCGAGGCTCTTGTGCTGGGCCGAGATCGGGATCGCCAGGTCGGAGCCGCCGAGGAAGGTCGGCATGTACCGGCCCTTGATGTGGCTCGGCATCGGGTAGGCGCCCATCTTGGCCGCGAACGACTTCGGCGCAGCCCCGCCCTTCGGGTTGAAGACGTACGGCCACTCCCAGCCGTTGCCCATGAAGGACGCCATCCGGCCCTTGGCGAACGGGATGCTCGGGAACGGGTGGGCCTCGTCGTTCGTCTTCGAGGCGCGCGAGAGCTTCAGCACCATTGACTTGTAGGCGGTGAGGCCCTGGACGGCCTTCGGCGAGTCGAAGACCGCCTTCCACTTGCCGTTCTGGCTGACCGCGATGTCGCCGCCCCAGTCCTTGACGAAGGTCATCATCACGTACCAGTTCTGGCCGGGCTCGTAGAACGCGGAGAAGTTCGAGTTCTTGCCGAACTTCTTCATCAGCTTGTTGCCCGCGCCGAGGAACTGGGTGTAGGTGGTGGGTAGCTTCTTGATCCCGGCCGCTGCGTACATGTCCTTGCGGTAGATCACGGCGCGCGCCCCCGCGTAGTACGGGACGCAATAAAGCTTGCCGTTGTAGCTACAGGAGGCCTTCAGGCCGCCGAGCCACGTCTTCGAGTTCGGGTAGTTCGCCGCCTTGATCGCGGAGAGCGCACCCGCAGCCATGTACGCCGTGGTCTGAGAGTTCCCCAGTTCGATCACGTCCGGTGCGCTGTTGGCGGCCAGCGCGGCGTCGAACTTCTGTAGGACCGTGTCCCAGCTCTGGTACTGGAGGTTCACGTCGACGCCCGGGTGCTGTGCCTTGAAGGCGTTGTTCGCAGCGGCGACGGCAGTCGGCCAGCCGCTCTGCGCGTCCGTCATCACCCAGACGACGACCTCGTTTGCCGCGGCTTTCCGCGTCGACTGTCGTGTGCTGCCAGACGCGGTCGAGGCCGCGACTGCGAGTGCGACCGCGAGAACGACTGCGGCGGTGATGCGTGCTTTCATGTCGATCTCCTTGCCTCTAGCGGTCGACCCGCGCTCGCCGTTCCCTCGGTGGCCTGCTCGAACGACGCGCGGCGGCCGCGATTAATTGGTGCATACCACTTGGCCACGAGGCGCACATTCGCACACCTTGGGCGTGAATGTCAAGACCACATTTCGCAGATCTGTGCTCTGGCGCGGCTTTGCGCGTCTCATGCGCCGTCACGCTGGTCTTGACCAGCACCGTCGTTACGCGCGATTCCGGCCAGCGCGGGCCGGTGCGGAGACGGCACCGCGGTGAGGTCGGTGACCAATCGGTAGCGGTCGCCGCGGTAGATCGAATGAACGAACTCCACGATCTCCCCTTGCTCCGACCTGGTCACGCGCTCGAACAGGAACGCCGGCGAGTGAAGCGGCACTCCGAGGGCCTCGGACTCGTCCTCGTTGGTGACCGTCGGCTCGATCGTCTGCATCCCGCCCGCGATCACGATCCCGTAGCGAGAGCGCAACAGCTCGTAGAAGGACTGGCCCTCGAGATCGCCTGCGCTCAGGCCGGGAACGAGCGCTTCGCGGACGTGCAGCGTCTCGATCGCCATCGATTCCCGATCGGCCAGCCGAAGCCGCTTGGCGACGACGACTCGCTCCGACGGCGAGACGTGAAGGAAGCGGCCGAGGCGGGCTCCGGCCGGTACGACCTCGAGCCCGAGGGTCATGCTCCCGGGCTCCATCCCGCGCCGCCGCATGTCCTCCGTGAAGGAGGTCATCGTCAGCTCCTGGGCGATCTTCGGCTCGCTCACGAAGGTGCCCGAGCCGCGGCGGCGGATGAGGTATCCCTCGCGGGCGAGGTCGTCCAGGGCCGCCCGCACCGTGAGCCGCGAGACCCCGAGGTCCGCGCTCAGCTGCCGCTCCGACGGGATCGCTTCGCCGACGCCGAGCCGGTCGATCAGGTCGAAGACCCGGTCGCGCGTTTCGCGCTGCTTGGTCACGGCGCCGCCGGGGCCATCTGAGCGCGGGGCGCGGCCTCGTCGAGCATCGTCCGGCAGCAGCGTCGCACCGCTGTCCGGATCGAAGAAGTGGAGCCGAGCGGGATCGAGCGCGAGCTCGAGCGGCTCGCCGACCCGGGCGCGGGCCCGCGGGTCGATTCGGGCGCTGAAGAGCGCTCGCGACTCGGGCAGGAGCGCTGCCTCCTCGCGGCCGGTCACATCCGCAGCCGCCGCCTCCGCGTCCACGTGGAAGAACACGTGCGCATCGGAGCCGAGCTCCTCGACCACGACGGGGACGACCGTGAAGGTGGTCGCCCCGGCGGCGGCGAAGCTCGCCTCGTCGAACGCCTCGGGACGGATCCCGACGACGACCCGGCTCTGGCCGAACTTCGGCCTCCGCGTCCGGTCGAGCGGAACCCGGAAGCCCCCGAACGAGACCTCGTCGCCGCCGAGAGAGCCCTCGACGAGGTTCATCGCCGGCGTGCCGATGAAGGCTGCCACGAAGACGTTGGTGGGGTGCTCGTAGAGCCGTTGCGGTGAGTCGACCTGGAGCACGCGGCCGCCGTCGAGCACGGCGACCCGGTGACCCAGCGTCATCGCCTCGGTCTGGTCGTGCGTGACGTACACGGTCGTGACGCCGAGTCGCGCATGCAGCTGGGCGAGCGAGGCGCGCATCTCGACCCGCAGCTTCGCGTCGAGGTTCGACAGCGGCTCGTCCATCAGGAAGGCCTTCGGCTCGCGCACGATCGCGCGGCCCATCGCCACGCGCTGGCGCTGGCCGCCCGAGAGCTGTGCCGGCTTGCGGTCGAGCAGCGTCTCCAGGCCCAGGAGCCCGGCCACCTCCTCGACGCGACGCCGCGCCTCGTCCTTGGGCGTCCGCCGGACCTTCAGCCCGTAGCCGATGTTCTTGCGGACGCTCATGTGCGGGTAGAGCGCGTAGCTCTGGAAGACCATCGCGATGTCGCGGCGCCGTGGGGCCAGGTCGGTGACGTCGGTCCCGTCGATCGAGATCTGGCCCTGGGTCACCTCCTCGAGCCCGGCGATCATGCGCAGCAGCGTCGACTTGCCGCAGCCCGAGGGGCCCACGAGCACCATGAACTCGCCGTCCTCGATCAGGAGGCTGACGTCGTCGACGGCGGTGATACCGCCGGAATAGACCTTGGTCAGGTGTTGGAGCTCGATCTGGGCCACGGGCGCGATGACAAGGATAGGACCGGTTCGCCCGAAAAGCAAGACCACAATGGGAAAGTTTGGTAACTGGTATTGACCACCTGCGGTCCACGCGCTTAGACTGCGGCCATGGCGTCGCGCGAGGAACCTCAAGGCCTCGACGGGCTTGTGACAGAGTCGAGGCGCACAGGCGCCGACTACTCCACGCGTTCCACCCAGGAGCTCGTCGAGCTGATGAACCACGAGGACGCGGTGGTCCCGGCGGTCGTCGGCTCGGCCGGACCGGCCATCGCCGGCGCGATCGACGACGTAGTCGACCGCCTGGAGCGCGGCGGCCGCCTGATCTACGTCGGCGCCGGCACGTCGGGCCGGATCGGCGCGCTCGATGCAGAGGAGTGCGAGGCAACGTTCTCCACCGACCCCGGCCAGGTTCTGGCGCTCGTCGCGGGAGGCGCGCTCTCGTCGCCCGAGCGAGAGGCGGCCGAGGACGACGCCGAGGCGGGGGCCCGAGCCCTCGAGGAGGTTTCCGTCGGCCCTGACGACGCGGTCGTCGGGGTCAGCGCGAGCGGTCGGACGCCCTACGTCGTCGGCGCCCTCTCCGCGGCCGCGGCCGCGGGAGCACTTGCGGTCTGCGTCGTCTCGGCGCCCGAATCGGAGCTGGCGCGCATCGCCGAGCACGAGATCCTCGTCGTCGTGGGCCCGGAGTTCGTGGCGGGCTCGACGCGCCTGAAGGCCGGAACCGCGCAGAAGCTCGTCCTCAACACGATCTCGACGGTCGCGATGATCCGGCTCGGGAAGACCTTCGACGACCTGATGGTGGACGTGCGCGCCTCCAACGAGAAGCTCGAGGCCCGGGCCCGCCGCATCGTCAGCCTCTCGACCGGAGCCTCCGCGGAGCAGGCCGACCGGGCGCTCGCGGATGCCGACGGGAGCGCGAAGGTCGCGATCGTCTCGCTCCTCGGCGGGCTGGACGCGGACTCGGCGCGCTCACGCCTCGACAGCGCCAAGGGCAACATCCGAACGGCGCTGCAGCGATGAGGCTCGGCGTCGAGGCTGCGCTCGTCGGCGACAAGTTCGTGCCGGGGGACGTCGAGGTCGTCGACGGCGTCATCACCGGCTACGGCCTCCCCTCGGCCAACGGTCAGGGAATCGCCGCGCCCGGGATGGTCGACCTCCAGGTGAACGGGTTCGCCGGGGTCGACCTGATGGGAGCCGACGCCGAGGGCTACCGGCGGGTCGGCGAGGCGGTGCTGGAGACAGGCGTGACCGCCTACCTCCCCACCTTCATCTCGGCTCCCGAGCCCAACCTCCTTGCCGCCCTCCGCGGCGTGCCGATCGAGACCGACGGCCCGCGGATCCTCGGAGCACACCTCGAAGGCCCGTTCATCTCGAAGGCGCGGCTCGGGATCCATCCGCCGTCTGCGCGCCGCGATCCCGATCCCGAGCTGCTGGAACGGCTGCTCGCGGCCGGCCCCGTGCGGCTCGTGACGCTGGCGCCCGAGCTTCCCGGCGCGGACGCGCTGATCGACCTCCTGCTCGAACGCGGCATCACCGTCTCGTGCGGGCACACCGACGCGACCGCGGACCAGGCTCTGCACGCATTCGACCGCGGCGCGAAGACGGTCACGCACCTCTTCAACGCGATGCGCCCGTTCCGCCATCGCGACCCGGGCCTCGCCGGCGCAGCCCTGGCGCGGGAGGACGTCGTCGTCCAGATCATCCTCGACGGCATCCATCTCGCCGAGGAGACGGCACGGGTGGTCTGGCAGTCGGCGGCGGGTCGCGTCGCGCTCGTCACCGACGCCGTCGCAGGCGCCGGTATGGGCGACGGCAACTACCTCCTCGGCGGGTTCGAGGTCGAGGTCCGCGACGGGACCGTCCGCGGCCCCGAAGGCGTCCTCGCCGGCAGCTCGCTCACGATGATCGAGGCCGTTCGGAACCTGCACGCCCTGGGCGTGCCGCTCGAGCAGGCGCTGGCTGCCTCCAGCGCCGTTCCGGCCCGCGTGATCGGCCTTCCCACGCTCGGCCGGCTCGAGGTCGACTTTCCCGCCGACGTGGTCGTGCTCGACGACAACCTCGACATCGACCGCGTCTTCGTCGGGGGCCAGGCCCGTGTCGTTGCCTGAGACCGCGCTGGTGACCGAGGCGCCGGGCGCGCACTTCCTCGCGGAGATCCGCGAGCAGCCCCAGGCGCTCGCCGGCCTGCTCGAGCACGAGGCGGACTACGCCCGGGTCGCGGCCACCGCGCAGGACCGCGGCGCGACGATCGTGCGCATGGTCGGCCACGGCTCCTCTGACAACGCAGCGTCGTACGGGGTCTACGCATTCGGGCTCCTGCCGCGCTGGACCGCCATGCGCGACTCGATCACGCTCAGGGTCTACTACGGGAGCGGCCCCGACCTCGCGGGCTCGACCGTGATCGGCCTCTCGCAGTCGGGCCAGACCCAGGACGTGATCGAGTTCGTCTCTCTCGCGCGCGCGGCCGGCGCGTTCACCGTGGCGCTCACGAATGACCCCTCGTCGGCGCTCGCCGGCGAGGCCGAGGAGGTCTTGCCGCTCGGAGCCGGGCGCGAGCAGGCTGTCGCCGCGACCAAGACCTACCTGAACCAGGTCGGCGCCCTCGGCCTTTTGGCTGCCCACGCCGCAGGCAGGGGCGCAGAGTTCGCGGACGGCCTCCGACGGACGGCCGAGATCCTCCAGGAGGCGATCCCGTCCCTCGAGCGAGACGTCCGCACGATGGCCCTTCCGTTCGCCTCGATCGGGCGGATGTTCGTCATCGGCCGCGGAACCGAGTTCGCGACCGCCCGCGAGATCGCCCTGAAGCTGCTCGAGACGTGCCGGGTCGCGGCGGAGCCTCTGACTGCGACCGACTTGGCTCACGGGCCCGTCGCCGCGCTCGACCCGCTCTTCCCGGTCTGGACGATCGCCTCGGACGACGAGGCCCTGCCCGCCGTCGTGGACGCGGCGGCGCGCGTGCGGGGCGCCGGCGCAACCCTCGTCGCGAGCGGAAACGCCGCGGCGAAGCTCGTGGACGCCGCGTACGTGCTCCCCGTGCCGAAGCCGCCGTTGCCGCTGCTCTCGCCGCTGCTCTCGGTGGTCCCCGGCCAGCTGTTCGCCTTGGCGCTCGCCCAGGCGAAGGGGCTCGACCCCGACAGCCCGGTGGGCCTCAGCAAGGTGACGCTTGCGCGGTAGCGCCCGGCCCTGAGCCGTGGCCGAGCCCTTCTTCGCGGTCGACGTCGGCGGGAGCTCCGTGAAGTCGGCGGTCGTCGTCGACGGTGAGGTTCAGGAGCTCTCACGAGAGCCGGTCGCGCAAGGCGCCGACGAGCTCGTCGCCCAGCTCGTGCGCCTCTACGCGCGCTTCGCCGGAAACACGCTTCTTCCCTGGGGGCTCTGCGTGCCGGGTCTGGTCGACGCGCATCGCGGCCTCGTGGGCTACTCCGCGAACCTCGGTCTCCGGAATGTCGGGATGCTCGAGCTTCTAGAGGCGGAGGTGCCGAGGCCGCGCGTCCTGGAGAACGACCTCGTCGCCGCAGCGGTCGGCGAAGCTCGCGGTGGCACTCTCGCCCTGATCCAGCTCGGCACGGGAATCGCGGCCCGCTACGTCGTCGACGGCTCGGTTCCTCGGGCGGCCAGAGCCGGCGAGGTCGGGCACCTGCGGTTCCGCGCAGACGGCCCTCGGTGCTCGTGCGGGAACCGCGGCTGCGCGGAGGCCTACGGGGGTTGGGGCGCCATTCGCCGGCGCTACGAGGAGGCCGATCGTCCGGTCAGCTCGCCCGCAACGGTGCTCCGCGATGCCGAGACCGACCCCTGGGCCCGCGAGCTCCTCGACGAGGCGCTCGAGGCGATCGGCTTCGCGGCAGCCGCGCTCGTCGCCGTCTGCGATCCGGGAACGCTCCGCGTCGGCGGAGGCGTGGCCGCGGCCTGGGGCGAGACGCTCCTCGCGGCGATCCGCAGCGCCCTGGAAACGCGTGTCCTACCCGAGCTCGCCGCAGCCACCCGCGTGGAGAGCGCGAAGCTCGGCGATCGAGCCAGCCTCCTCGGGCTCTACGCGCTCGGCCGCGACGCCTGACTCAGAAATGGGACGTGACGCCCGCCGGATCCTCGTCGGCGTCCGCCGGCGCGTGCTCTTCGAGCCAGGAGTAGGCGTACTTCCCGTCGTCGAGGCCTTTCGCGAGCTTCGTCAGGCGCATGGGGTGGAACGTGTCGCACATCACGGCGAGCTCGTGGGTCTCCGTCTGGCCGATCGACTTCTCGGCGAGGCCCGGATGCGGGCCGTGCGGGATTCCCGACGGGTGCAGGGTCACCGAGCCGACCTCGATGCCGCGGCGCGAGCCGAAGTTGCCGGAGACGTAATAGATCATCTCCTCCGAGTTCAGGTTCGAGTGGTGGTACGGGATCGGGATCGCCTGCGGGTCGAAGTCGAGCTTTCGCGGGCAGAACGAGCAGATGACGAAGTTGCGGCCCTGAAAGGTCTGGTGTGACGGCGGCGGCATGTGGATCCGCCCGGTGATCGGCTCGAAGTCGTTGATGTTGAACGTCCAGGGATAGACGTAGCCGTCCCACCCGACCACGTCGAAGGGGTGGTAGTCGAGCACGTAGGTCTGGTAGCCGTCGCGGATCCGCACCTTGACCCGGAACTCCCCCCGGTCGCGGTGGGTGTGCAGCTCCGTCGGCGAATGGATGTCTCGGTGGTAGAACGGCGCGTGCTCGAGAAGCTGGCCGTATTCGTTCCGGTAACGGCTGGGGATCTCGATCAGTCCCGGTGACTCGAAGACGAGATGACGCTGCAGCCCCTCGCCTCGGAAGCGATAGGTCGTGCCGCGCGGGATGACGATGTAGTCGCCCTCGGCGTAGGGCACGTCGCCGAAGATCGTCTCGAGGGTCCCCGTGCCCTCGTGGACGAAGATCACCTCGTCGCCCTCGCCGTTGCGGAAGAAGTAGTCCATCTCCTCGTCCGGCCGGCAGAGCGAGATCTCCACGTCCTGGTTCCACATGAGGAGGCGCCGGCCGGTGATGGCGTCGCCCTCGGGCTCGAGTCCCATCGTCGCGAAATGCCGGTGCGCGTGCGCATCGGGCACCCACTCGTCGCGCTCGATCGGCTCGAAGTCGCCGAGCTCGGTGATGCGGCACGGCGAGGTGAGGTGGTAGAGGATCGACTCGTTCCCCGAGAAGCCCTCGAGGCCCATCACTTCTTCGGTCAGGAGGGTCCCGTTGTCGCGGAACTGGATGTGACGCTTGCGCGGGACCTCGCCTCGGAGCTGGTACGTGGGCACGCGCGAAGGATACTGAGACGGCCGCACC
This sequence comes from uncultured Actinomycetes bacterium, assembly GCA_963754265.1. Lineage (GTDB taxonomy): Bacteria > Actinomycetota > Thermoleophilia > Gaiellales > Gaiellaceae > AC-32. The sequence continues at coordinate 197,359 of CAVWFB010000001.1, forward strand.
GGCAAAGCCGGCACGGCCTCTATGGTCGGCGTCGCAAGCGAGCGCCTCAGGCGGCAGCCTCGACCGCGAGGGCGGCGAGGCGCTCACCGATCGCCGGGGCGAACTTGAAGCCGTGGCCCGAGCAGGGCGAGCCGATGACGACACGGCCGCGGCGCTCGAGGATGAACGACTCGTCGGCGGTGGTCGTGTACATGCAGGTCTCCGCGCCGACCGGCGACGGGTCGTCCAGCCGATAGGTCTCGGCAGCCCACACAGCGATGCGCTCGATCAGGTGCGGCTCGGGCTCGCCGGGCACGTTGGGATCGGCCTTCTGCCCCGCGTGGTGCGCACCGACCTTCAGGCCGTACTTCGGGTCGTGGAGCGAGTACATGTCGTGCGTGTGCTTCTCGGGCTGGAACGAGACGACCGACGGCACCGGCCGATCGCCGTCGAGCCGGAAGTAGCAAAGCGTCTCGCGGGTCGTCGTCACCGGCAGCGGCTCGTCGAGGAGCTCGTTGACCCACGAGCCTGCGGTCACGACCACGACGTCGGCATCGACCTCGTCGGGATGAGCACGCGTGTGCTCGCGAACGTCGAGCCCGCGCGCGAAGGCGGCGAGCGCGTTGTCCGCCCGGGCGATCCCGGCCTCCGGCTGGACGACCACGAACGAGCCCTCGGGAACTCGGATCGGGTAGCGCCGCTCCGCCTCCTCGCGTTCGAGCCGCTCCCAGGCGACCCCGCAGCGCTCGAGCGTCTCGGCCGTGCTCTCCTCCATGGTCTGCACGATCTCCACGAGCCCGGGCAGCTCGAGAACCTTCGCGCCGGTCTCCGCCTCGAGCTCACGCCAGAGCCCGAGTGCCTCCTGGGCGAGGCGAACGTAGTGGTCCTCTGCATAGGCGAGCCGGAAGATCCGCGAGCGCCCGTGACTCGAGCCGCGGTCGTTCCCGACCTCGAACTGCTCGTAGATCACCGGCTCGAGGCCGCGCCGCTTCAGCGCCCAGCCCGTGGCGAGCCCCATCACGCCCGCGCCGATGACCGCCACTTTCATGGCCGTATCGTTACCCGATCCGGTTGCGCAGGACGCCGATCCCCTCGACCTCGAGCTCGACCTCGTCGCCGGGCTGGAGCCAACGCTCATCGCCGTGCTCGAGGATGCACCCGCTCCCGACCGTGCCCGACCCGAGGATGTCGCCCGGCCGCAGTTCCGTGTTGCGCGAGGCGTGCGCGAGGATCGCCTCCCACGAGTGGTACATGTCGCCGAGGTTCCCGCGCGAGCGCTCTTCGCCGTTCACGCGCGCGACCATCTCGAGTCGCAGGTCGCCGAGCTCGTCCCGGGTCACCACGATGGGCCCGAGCGAGGTGGCGAAGTCCTTCCCCTTCGCGGGGCCAAGGCCGATCCGCATCTCGCGCCGTTGCAGGTCGCGCGCCGACCAGTCGTTCATGATCGTGAAGCCGCCGATCTGCCCGTCCGCGCCGATCACGGCGGCCACCTCGAGCTCGTAGTCGAGCGCCTCGGAGCCCTCCGGATAGGGAATCTCGTCCTCCGGGCCGTAGATCGCGGCGGGGTTCGAGAAGTAGAAGGCCGGGATCTCGTACCACTCCTCGGGCACGCCCGGGCGGCCGGTCACCCGCGCGGCGTTCTGAACGTGCTCTTCGAAGGCATAGAAGTCGCGCACCGACGGAGGTCGGCGCACCGGCGCCAGCAGCCGCACCCCGGCGAGCGGGTACTCGGCGTGCTCCCGCGCTTGGCCTCCGCCGGTGAAGAACGCCTCGAGCGTCTGAGCAGCGAGCTGGACCACGCGGTCGCCCTCGATCCGGCCCGGCCAGCCGCGGATCTCGTGCTCGATCGGCGTGAACATGCAGAGTCGCAAGGCTCTAAGGCTCTGTGTGCACCACCACGTCGGCGATCCCGGGCTGCTCTCGGCGGATGCGCTCCTCGATCTCGCTCGCGCGGGCGTGCGCCTCGGCCAGAGGGGTGGAGGCGTCGAGCCCGAGCGTCAGGTAGGCGAGCAGGCCGCGGTCGGTGTTGAGGAAGCGGAGCTCTCGGGGCCGCTGGCCCGTCGTCTCCTGCACGATGCGCTCGACGAGCTCGCGGCCGGCCGCGGCCTCGTCCACGCTGCGGCCTTCCTCGGCCTCCGCGATCGGCTCGAGGTGCGTCCGCACCTCGTCCACCTCCGGCACCGACTCCACAATCGCGCGCTCGACCTCGGTAGCCACCGAGTGAGCGTCCTCGAGCGAGAGCTCGCCCGGGAGCTTGAGATGAAGCGAGACCTCGGTAACCGGTCCGACGCGCAGAACGGTGAGGTTGTGGATCTCGCGCACGAGCGGGACTCGCTGGGCGGCGGCGAGCACCCGCTCGCGCAGCGCCGCCTCGTCCTGCTGGGGCTCCACGTGCACGACCACGTCGCTTCGCGGCAGCGCGCGGTGGAGCGCGTCCTCGACCGCGTCGGCGGCGGCATGGCCCTGCCCCACGGCCGCGCCCGGCGGGACGCCGATGACAACGTCGGCGAACTGCTGCCCGGCCGCCTGGCGCATGCGCAGCCGCCGGAGCTCGACCCGCGGCTCGAGCGACGCGATCGCAGCCAGCGCGGCCTCCTGGGCCTCGGGCGGGACGCGGTCCATCAGGACGTCGATGTTCAGCCGCATCAGCCGCCCCGCCGCGACCAGCACGAGGACGGCGACGAAGAGCGCCGCAGCCGAGTCGGCCCAGTGGTAGCCGGCGCGGGCGGCCAGAAGGCCGAGCAGGACCGCCGTCGAGCCCGCGAAGTCGCTTGCGAAGTGGAGCGCGTTCGCCTGGAGCGCGGCGCTTCCGTACCGCTCGCCCGCGCGGTACGAGACGGCGGCGCGCGTCGCGTCCACGACCATCACGACGACGACCACGACGATCGCGTACCAGCGTGGGTCGACCTGCCCGCTCGCGAGCCCGAAGAGCCGCCAGAGCGCCTGCCAGGCGATCGCGAGGCTGAGCACGACCAGGATCGCGGCCTCGGCCAGCGCGGCCAGGTGCTCGGCCTTCCCGTGGCCGTAGGCATGGCCGGGATCGGCCGGGCGCACCGCGACCCCGACGGCCACGAAGGTCAGCAGCGCCGCGATCAGGTCGGTGCCGGAATGTGCTGCCTCGGAGAGCAGGCCGAGGCTGCCCGTGGCGATCCCGGACACGAGCTTCAGTCCGATCAGGACGCACGCGGCGACGATCGAGACGAGTGCGGTGCGGCGCTGCGGGCTCATGGCGGCGAAGGATCGCACGCAACGAGAAGGGCCCGCCGGCGGGCGGGCCCTTCTCTCCGGGACATGAGCCCGCAGCTAGGTGTTCGCGATATCGCGGTGGAAGCGTTCCTTCAGGAACGTCCCCGCGCCCTTGCCAAGGTCGTACCAGTTGTGGAACTTCAGCCCCTGACCGCGCGCGTGGTAGTGGAAGTTGAACTTGCAGTCAGCCGAGTCGCTGAAGCACGAGAACGTCGCGCTCGGGCCGAAGAAGGTCGCGATCCACACGTCGGTGAACCCGCAGTCGGCCGGGCATGTGGCAGCCGGATTGAAGGTGCCGCCGGAGACCGTGCCGCGCAGGAAGCCGTGGAAGCGGCCCTTGACGCCGGCATTGACGGTCGAGCCGTGCTTGCCCTTCGTCTCGCAAGCGCCGGGGCTCTGGCCGGCCGAGGTCACGAACGTGCCGCGGTCGGTCCGGGTGACGGTGAAGGTGCCGTCCTTGTTCTGCTTGACCTTGAACGTCCGCTTCTCGGTGTCGACGGCCCAGGTGTTCCCGCACGAGCCGTGATCGTCGGTGACCACGTCGTAGGGGCCGAATTTCATCTTCTTGCCGTGACCCTGCCCCTTGCCGTGACCCGGACCCTTCCCCTTGCCATGGCCGGGATCCGCGAGACCGGTCGCCGCGAGGGCGAAGGCGGCCACGAGCAGACCCGGCAGAATCCAGCGCTTCTTCATTCGAGTAATTCCTCCCTGTCTTCTTCTGGGCGTTGTGGTGAAGAGGATCCCCTCGGTGGGCCGATCTTGCGCCCTGCTGCCTACTCGTTTGCGGCAGAATCGGGCGATGCGCTGGGACGAGTTCGCCGCCGCCTGCCCCGATCTCTCCTCGCTCGGCGAGGAGCGCCTGCGGGGGCGCGAGCTGTGCCTGGTCGGCACGCTGCGGCGTAACGGCTGGCCACGCATCTCGCCCGTAGAGCCGGAGTTCGTGGACGGTGAGCTGATGCTCGGGATGATGTGGCGCTCGCCCAAGGCACTCGACCTCCTCCGCGACCCGAGGCTCGTCGTTCACAGCGTGGTCTCGAGCCGGATGGGCGACGAAGGCGACTTCAAGCTCTACGGCCGCGCCGTCTCGATCGAGGAGTCGGAGCGGCGCGCCCGCTACCGGGCGACCATCAAAGCGCGGATCGACTGGGAGCCCGAGGAGCCGAACTACCACCTCTTCGCCGTCGACGTCGACTCGGCCGGCTTCGTCACCTTCGCCGAGGGCAACCGCTACGGCCTCGCGTGGGATCCCGGCCGCGGCCTCCGCCGCTGGGAGCAGCGCGAGGTCTAGCGAACCCAGAGCTGGTCGAACAACATCCCTAGCCCCGACGGGGTGTACTGGTAGTTGCCGACCCGCTTCGAGAGCACATCGACGACCTTCGGGTTGACGAGCGGCACCCACGGAGCTTCGTTGACAGTCTCCTGATCGATGCGCTCCCACAGGGTGCGCGCCGACTCGGCACTGGTCACCTGCTGCGCGAGGGCGTGTCCAACCTGCCGGTCGATTCGGGGATCGCAGAACTCGGAGGCGTTCGAGTTCACGGGGCTGGCGGGGACATACGACGCGCAGGTGAAGAGCGCGTTGAAGAAGCCCGAGGCCGTCGGATAGTCGGTGATCCATTCGTACGTGCCGATCTGCGCTCCGCTCCGGGAGTCGTAGGCCTTTGCGAAGTAGTCGGTTTCCGGCAATCGTCTTCGTCGACGACGCGGTAGCCAAGCGACCGCAGCAACTGAGCGGCATACGGACCGAGAGCGCCCAGGCCACCCCAGGACCAGTACCGGATCTTCATTCCACGGGTACCCGAACGAGCCACGAGCGAACGGGCCTTCGCGAGGTCGGGCGCCGTCCACACCGACGAGAGGCCGGCGCTGAACGGGCAATAGGGCCGGTAGCCGGGGAAATGCGGAGGGAGGATCTGGCAGGTCGTCTGGGCCACAGCCGGTCCGCCGAGCGCCGTAACGGCGGCAGCACGATCGGCGGCGAAGTTCAGCGCCCTGCGTACGTCGAGATTGTTGAAGGGCGGAAGCCGCGTATTGAGGAAGAGCGCAATCGTCGCCGCCTGCGGGTTCGTGTGCACCTGGCTCGCGTACCGGGTCGTGAGCACATCCATCCTGGCCGCGGAAGGCGGATTCTCGGATTGAGCGGTGCTGAAGGCGTCCGCCTTGCCACGAATCACCTCGTCGACCGCCTCATCGGGCGTACCCCCGATCTCGGACGACGATGTCGTCCGGATATCCGTCCGGCTGTGCGGCCTTCGACCACTCGTGGAAATACGGGTTGCGAACGAGCTTGAGGAAGTGGTCGGGCCGGTACCGGGCGACCATGTACGGCCCGGTCGCCGGCAGGCCGTGCGTCCCGGTCTCCCGTGGCGGGACTCCTGCGGGGAGAACATAGGCGAAATCGAGCGCGAGCTGGTACAGAAAGTCCGGATCGGGGGCACTGAGATGGAAGGTGACCGTCCGGGCGGCGTCGTTCGCAACGATCCCACGCGAGAGGTCGCAGCGCCGTCGATTCTTCTTGCACCGGGCCGCGCCGACGATGCCGTCGTAGTACTGGACCGGAAGCTGGCCGATCTTGTAGTCGCGCTCGAACGTGGCGCGGAAATCCGAGGCCTTGACGGGTCGTCCGTTCGAGTAGCGAATGTTCGGCCGAAGGCGGAAGGTGTATGCCTTGCCCCGTTCGTCGGGGTCGGGAGCGAGACCGCGAGGTCGGGCACGAGCTGTGTCCCTGCGAAGCCGCTCGTCTGGTTGAAGGCCACCAGGCCGTCGTTCGTCATGCGCAGCAGCGGCCAAGGCGGTCGAGTCGTAGGCGACGGCCGTGTCGATCGAGTCGGTGCCGCGATTCATGCGCACGGTCAGCGTGCCGCCGCGGTGGCCCGCCCGGAATGACGAACGGCCACCAGCAGGTCGCCGCCGGCGACGGCCACGCCCTGCGGCCGGTTCCCGACGTTGATCCGCTGCGCGACCTGATTCGTACGCGGGTCGATCCGCGTCAGGGTCCCGCCGAACTCGTTGCTCACCCACACGCCACGTGCCCCGACGGTGACCGCCGCTGGGACCGTCTCCGGTCGCTACGAGCGCCGCCTGAAGGCGTTCGTCTCCGGATCGATTCGCGTGACCGTGCCGTCGAGGCTGTTCGCAACCCAGACGGCGCCGTCCCCGAACGCGATTCCGGTCGGGCCATTGCCGACCCCGATCGTCGCGATCTGCTCACCCGTCTCTGGGTCGATGCGCACGACGCGGTTCGCGCCTCGCTGGGTTGCCCAGAGGCTTCCGTCACCGAACGCGAGGTCGGTGGCCGGGATCTGCAGCGTCTTCGGTCGGTTTGCCCGAAGTCGGCGTCGATCCTCGTGATCGTCCCGTCGCTGCGTGTTCGCGACCCAGATCGAGCCGCTCGCCGAAGGCGATGCCGAGGGGGCCATTACCCACGTCGATCGTCTGGACGACGGTGTTCGTCCGAGGATCGATCCGGGAGACGGTGCCATCCAGGCTGTTGGTGACCCAGACGGCGCCGTTTCCGATCGCGATCCCGCTCGGACTGTTGCCGACGGGGATCGTCTCGACGACGCTCTTGGTCGCGGGATCGATCCTCGAGACGCTGTGGCCGTCGGCGTTCGCGACCCAGATGGCGCCCTGGCCCGACCGCGACGGCGGTGGGGCTCGCGCCGACGCCGGCGTCGGCGACGAGATCGGCCCGAGCCGCGGTCGAAGAAGGCCAAGCGAGTCGCCGAGCGGCGGCCTCGACTGATCCTCCTCCGCCACCTTGGCCGAAGGCGAAGATCGGAATCGCGACAGCCGCTGCGATCACGCCGGCCAGCGCGCCGACGAGGATCGCCCGCCGCCGGAGGGGACGTGCCTGCGCGACCTTCTCGGCAGACAGTGGCGGGAAGTCGGTCTGGAGCCCGTCGATGTCGAGCTGGAACAGTCGCTCGGGCCGGTCGATGTCCTTGAGCTTGTACGTGCCGAGCTCTCGAACGGCGACCCCGTCGACTTCGTCTTCGACCAGCTCGCGAGTCGGGCTCGAGAGCAGCACTTGCCCGCCGTGCGCGACGGCGCCGATGCGAGCGGCCCTGTGTACCCCGAGGCCGACGTAGCGCTCGTCGCCGACGGTCGGGCTCGCCTGTGTGCAGGCCCATGCGCACCCGGACGTCGGCCCCGTCAGGCCAGTCCTGCTCCGCGAGCGCGCGTTGAGCCGCGACGGCTGCGCCGAGCGCCGCATTCGCGCGCCCGAAGGCGAAGAAGAACGAGTCCCCCTGTGTGTCGACCTCGCGGCCGTCGTACGCGCTCGCCGCGTCGCGAAGGATGCGGCGGTGTTCCTCGAGCACCGCCGCGTAACGCTCACCGAGCAATTTGAGCAGGCGCGTCGACCCCTCGATGTCCGTGAAGAGGAGGGTGACAGTCCCTTGCGGGAGCTCGGCCACACGTTAGGCGTACGCCCTCGTTACGGCTGTGTCAAGCGGCTAGAGGTTGCCGCGGAGCGCCTGCTCGCGCTCGATCGACTCGAAGAGGGCCTTGAAGTTGCCCTCGCCGAACGTGGTCGCGCCGTGGCGCTCGATCACCTCGAAGAACACCGTCGGCCGGTCCTGTGCGGTCTTCGTGAAGATCTGGAGCAGATAGCCGTCCTCGTCCCGGTCGGCGAGGATCTTCAGGCGCTCCAGGTCCGAGTAGTCCTCGCCGATCTCGCCGACCCGCCCCTGGACCTCCTCGTAGTAGGCGTCCGGAGTGTCGAGGAAGAGCACGCCTCGCTCCTTCATCGCCGCGACCGTGCGGACGATGTCCTCGCTCTGCAGCGCGATGTGCTGGACGCCGGGCCCGTGGTTGAACTCGAGGTACTCCTCGATTTGGCTCTTGCGCTTGCCCTCGGCGGGCTCGTTGATCGGGAACTTGATCTTGCCGCTTCCGTCAGCCATCACCTTCGACATCAGGGCCGAGTACTCGGTCTGGATCTGGTCGTCGCCGAAATGGACGATGTTCGTCATCCCGAAGACCCGCTCGTAGAAGCCGACCCAGTGGTCCATGCGGCCGAGCTCGACGTTGCCGACGACGTGGTCGAGCGCCATGAGCCCCACTCCGCCGCGGGCGTGTCCGTTCTCGGCCGTCGACACGTAGCCGGGCAGGAACGGCCCCGCGTAGCCGTGGCGGTCGACGAAGTAGTGGACGACGTCGCCGTAGGTGCCGATCGCGGCGAGCTCGACGCGGCCGAAGTCGTCCTCGACCCAACGCGGCTCCTCGATTCCGCGCGCCCCGCGCTGCACGGCCTGGCGGTAGGCCTCGGCGGCGCTCGGCACCTGGAGCGCGATCGTCTTCGCCCCGTCGCCGTGCCGGCACGCGAACTGCGTGACCTCGCTGTCGGCGCGCAGCCCGCTCGTGACTACCAGCCGGATCTCACCCTGCTCGAGCACATACGAGGCGCGGTCGCGGACACCGGTCTCGGGGCCCGCGTAGGCGGTCGTCGTGAACCCGAGCGCGTGCTCGTAGAAGTACGCGGCCTGCTTTGCGTTTCCGACCCAGAGCTCGACGTGATCCCAGCCTTCCAACGGCATGAAGTCGCCTGAGCTCATGAGCTCATCGTACTCGGGTCAGGAAGGACCGGACCAGTCGAACGGGATGTGCCTGTCAACGCCGAACCGCGGCGGGCTGAGGCGAGGCCTCGTCCCCAACCGGCGCGTCCTCGAACCCGTGGCGCAGAGGCACCTCCCGCACCCAGAGCAGCGAGATCAGGAAGACGATGCCACAGACCCCCGCGGCGAACAGGAACGCAGGCGTGATCGCGTTCGCGAGCGCCACCCGGCCGGCCTGCGGAAGGCGGTGGATCACGGTGCCCTCCGTGCGGATGTTCTCCGGGAGCCGCTGGTTCACGATCACCCCCATCAGCGCCACGCCGAGCGTCGCGCCGATCGAGCGTGAGAACTGCGTCAGCGCGGTCGCCGTGCCCATGGCCGAGCGCGACACGGTGTTCTGCACCGAGAGGACGAAGATCTGCATCATCATGCCGAGCCCGATCCCGGCGATCACCATGTTGCGGGCCGCCTCGGCGTTGGTGCTGTTAACGCCCATCCGCCAGAGGAGAAGCTCACCCAGCCCGAGGACCAGCGGGCCGATGAGCGTGTTCGGCCGGTAGCGGCCGGTGCGCGAGACGATCTGCCCAGAGATGAAGCTCGTGGTCACCGCGCCCAACAGCAGCGGCGTCAGGACCACGCCGGACGAGGTGGCCGAGGTGCCGATCACACCCTGCACGAAGAGCGGCACGTAGCTGATCGTGCCGAACATCGCCATGCCCACGAACGCCATGCACGCGACGCTGGCCGCAACGGTTTGGTTACGCAGCAGGTCGAACGGCAGGATCGGCTCCGGTACCCGCCGCTCCCAGAGCCCGAAGATGGTGAGCAGCACGACCGACGCAGTGAGCGCGCCGAGCACGTACCCGGAGCCCCACGGGTAGTCGCGCCCGCCCCAGACCAGCCCGAGCAGGAGCGAGGCCGTACCCAGCGCGAGGATCCCCGCGCCGAGCCAATCGATGTAGTGCTCCCGCTTGGCACGGCGCCTCGGCATCGTGATCAGGATCACGACCAGCGCGAGGGCGCCGACCGGCAGGTTGACATAGAAGATCCAGCGCCAGCTCGCGTTGTCCACGATGAAGCCCCCGATCAGCGGCCCCGCGATCGAGGCGGCTGCGAAGACCGAGCCGATCAGCCCCTGGTAGCGGCCGCGGTCGCGCGGAGGCACGATCATCCCGACCATCGCCAGGGTGAGCGGAAAGATCCCGCCGGCGCCGACGCCCTGGATCGCGCGGAAGACGACGAGCTCGACCATGTTCTGCGCCGCTCCGCAGAGCGCAGAGCCGACGAGGAAGATCGAGATCGCCACGATGAAGAGCGGCTTGCGCCCGTAGACGTCGCCGAGCCTGCCGTACAGCGGCACCGTGACCGTCGAGCCGAGCATGTAGGCGGTGAAGACCCACGCGTACTGCGTGATCCCGCCGAGCTCGGAGACGACCCTCGGCAGTGCAGTCGCGACGATCGTCTGGTCGAGCGCGGCCAGCAGCAGCGCGATCATCAACCCCGAGTAGATCGCGAGGATCCGCCCGATCGAGTACTGGTAGCCGGGCGGCGTCCGGGCCAGTCGCGCGCGAATCGGGGTCATGCCGTCACGGTATCGACGGTCAGGCGGCGCGAGCTGCGTGAGAGCAGAATCCCGCCTGCGATTGCGATCCCGCCGACGATCTGCACCCTCGTCATCGACTCGTCGAGGATCAGGAGCGAGAAGAAGGCGGCCAGGAACGGCTGCAGATTCGCGAAGACCGAAGCGCGCGACGGGCCCACCCGGCTGATCGCGCCGAACCAGAGCAGGTTGGCCACCACCAGCGGCCCGACGATCGCGAAGGCGAGCGAAAGCCAGACCCTCGCGCCGACGCTGCCGTAGTCCTGGTTCAGCAGCTGCTGCGAGCCGACGAGGACGAGTGGCACCGTGCCCATCGCGAACGCGAGCGAGCTGATGCGCAGCGTCGAGTACCGCTGCAGGAGCGGCGAGACCGCCACCGTGTACCAGGCCCAGGTGGCCGAAGCCACAAGGCCGAACAGGTCGCCCCACAGCTGGCCCGAGAAGCCGCCGCCCGAGCCCAGGGCGACAAGCGCTGCTCCCCCGAACGCCAGCGTCGCAGCGACCCAGAACCGGGAGCCGAAGCGCTCGATGCCGAGTGCCCAGGCGAAGAGCCCGGTCAGCACGGGCAGCGTCCCGAACAGGAGCGCGACCGTCGTCGCCGTCGTGAGCTTGATCGCGTAGGAGAAGGCGAGCTGGTTCAGGAAGATCCCGATCAGCGCGGCGCTCGCGAGCATCAGGAGGTCGCTGCGCCTGACCGCGAACGAGCGCTCGCGGGCCCAGGTGAGCGCTGCGAAGAGGATCCCTGCGCCGCCGAAGCGGAAGCAGCTGTACGCAATCGGCGCGAAACCGTGGGAGATGACGTACTTGGTGACCGTGAAGTTGAGCGCCCAGAGCGTCACGGTCGCCAGCAGCAACAGATCGGCAAGCTCCGGGCGACGCATCTCTTCGACACTACCCAGTAGGCTTTTCGCCATGCCGGAGCCGACCACCGACGACATCGACGCGCTCGTCGCGCCGGCCACACCGCACTTCGCCTACCAGCTTCGCGCCCGGGTCGAAGAGCTCGTGCTGGACCTCCCCGAGGATCACGACGTGCGCCGTTATGCCCACGTGCAGATGGACCTGCTCGACCGGCTCGGGCACGCGTCTTCGAAGGCGAGGGAGGGCCCGCGTGTGCCGCGCGATCGCCCCGGGTGGGAAGAGATCCCGAGCGCCGCGCCCGCGGACGAACCGCTCCCGCCGAGGCGATGACGTTCGACGGCGCGTCCGTCCTCGTGACGGGCGGCTCGCGGGGGATCGGGAAGGCGATCGCGCTGCGCTTCGCCGAGCTCGGGGCCAAGCGGGTCGCGGTCGGCTACCTCCGTAACGACAAGGCCGCCGAGGCGACCGCTGAGGAGCTGCGCGGCGCCGGCACCGAGCCGCTGCTCGTGCGCGGCAATGTCGCCTCCGAGCGGGTAGCGCAGGAGGCGGCGGAGCTCGGCCCGTTCGACGTGCTCGTCCACAACGCCGCCACCGGCGTGATCAGGCCGGCGCTCGAGACCGAGGACAAGCACTGGGACTGGACGCTGAACGCGAACGCGAGAGCGCTGCTCACGCTCACGCGCGCGTGCGCGCCGCAGATGCCCGAAGGCTCGTCGGTGATCGGCGTCTCGAGCCTGGGCTCGACGCGCGTGCTCGAGAACTACGTGCTCGTCGGGGTCTCGAAGGCGGCGCTCGAGGCGGTCGTCCGCTACCTCGCCGTCGAGCTCGCCCCGCGAGGGATCCGCGCGAACGCCGTCTCGGCCGGCGTGGTCGAGACCGGCGCCCTCGACCACTTCCCGAACAGGGAGCAAATGATCTCGAGCGGGCTCAAGCGGACCCCGGCCGGCCGGCTCGTCGAGCCGCGCGACGTGGCGGACGCCGTCTGCTTCCTCTGCTCGCCCGAGGCCGAGATGGTGCGCGGCCAGACCCTCGTCGTCGACGGCGGCTTCTCGCTGCTCGCCTGATGGAGCCCACGGACACCAACCTGCGCGCCTGGGAGGAGGCGCACAAGCGGATCCGCCGCTCCTCCGCGCGCGGGAGCCGCACGCTGCCGAAGCCGGTGCGCGAGCGCCTTCCGGACATCGCGGGCCGCCACGTGCTCCATCTCGCGTGCGGGGCCGGGCGCGAGACCGCCGCGCTGATGAGCCTGGGCGCGCTCGTGACCGGGGTCGACTCGAACGAGAAGACGGTGATCGCCGCCCGCAAGCGCCTGCCCGACGCGGCGCTCGTGACCGCCTCGCCGGAGGCACTTCCCGTCGAGCTGCTGCGCGGGCGCTTCGACGTCGTCTATTCCTCGTGGGGCGCGCTCGCGGAGATCGGCGACCTCGAGGCCTGGTCGAACGGCATCGCGGGAGCCCTCAAGCGCGAAGGGATCCTCTTCCTCTACGACGAGCATCCCGTCGCCGCCTGCCTCGACCAGATGCTGCACTGGCACGAGAGCTACTTCGATGCCTGGCCGATCGGGCGCCTGGTTCACGCCCTCGGTGGCGCCGGCCTGGCCCTCGAGCGGCTCGAAGAGCTCCCCGACCCGAACCGCTGGGGCCGCCGCGAGGTGCGGGTGCCCGGCGACCTGATCGTCATCGCGCGCAAGCCGTAAGGGCAGGTCTCGGCCTCCCCCTGGGAGCAGCTTGTCGCTCCCGCCCCCGTCGAGTACATACCTCCCATGGGAATGTCAGTGGGAGCGGGTGAGCGCGCGCTGAGCGAGCGGGAGCACGAGGTGCTCACCCTGCTCGCGGACGGTCTCAGCCTGCGGGAGGTTGGCGCCGAGCTCGTGCTCGGCCCCCGGGTCGTCGGGACGCACGTCGAGCAGATCTACGACAAGCTCGGCGCCCGAACCCGTGCCCACGCGGTGGGGATCGCCTTCCGCGGCGGGCTGCTCGAGGCCTAGAGGAGTCGCTCCAGCGCCTCGTCCACGTCGTCCATGCCGATCGTCAGCGGCGGCGTGGCGGAGATGAGCGAACCGCCCGGGCCTGCGGGTACGACGATCACGCGTCGACGCCAGGCTTCCTTCCAGTCTCCCGCCTTCGCGCGCAGGAGCCCTGCTCCGTGCCAGCCCGCCTGCTCGAAGCGCTCGCCTGCGACCAGCACTCCGTCGAGGAGCTTCGGCACGGCGTCGAGGACGATCAGCGCCGCGGCGCACGCGAGCGGACTGCCGACGTGGGTGTGCGTGAGCACGTCCTCGGGCCCGAGGTTCCAGACGGCCTCGAGCTCGGGACGAACGAAGAGCGCCGCGGAGATCGGCAGCCCGCCCCCGAGCGCCTTCCCGGTCAGGATCACGTCGGCCACGGCATCGGAGCACCAGATCACGCCCGTCCGGCCGAGGCCGCAGTAGATCTCGTCGCAGACGAGCAGCGCGCCGGCCTCGTCGCAGCGTTCCCGCAGCGTCTCGAGGAACCCGTCGGGCGGCACCCGCGCGCCCCCGCGTCCCTGCACCGGCTCGACGATCACACACCCGGCATCCCCTGGGAGCGGCCCCGGATCCTCGCCGTAGGCGAAACGGTGCACCGGCCCTGGCAACCACGCGGCAAACGGCTCGCGAAAGGCCTCGAGCGAGGTCGCCGCGAGCGCCAGCAGCCCCGTGCCGTGGTAGGCGCCGTCGAAGGCGACGATCCCTGGCTTGCCGGTCGCGAGCAGCGCCGTCCGCAGCCCGATCTCGACCGCGTCCTCTCCCGTGACGCCGAGCTTCGACGGGCCGAGGCGCTCACGCAGCGCCGCGGTCACCGCTGCGTCGGCGAGGTCGCCGAGCGCGTGCACGACGGGCTGCGCCGCCCAGGCGGCGGAGATGAGCGGATTTCGATGGCCCAGCGCCGCGACGCCGAAGCCGCCCGAGAGATCGAGGTACTCGCGGCCATCCTCGTCCCAGACGCGGCACCCGTCGGCCCGCGCCCAGATCACGAGGAGCCGTTGCGGCCCGGCAGCAAGCGGTTGACCGTGTCGGCCGCGATGTAGCCGGCGATCTTCGGGTTCTCCTGAAGCCTGCGCAGGGAGTAGGAGTACCACTGGCGTCCGAAGGGCGTGTAGATGCGGAGGCGATGACCCTCGCGCACGAGCTGGTCTCCGAGGCGGGGCCGAACCCCGAGCAGCATCTGGAACTCGTAGCCGTCGCGCCCGAGCCCGCGCTCCGCGGTCAGCCGCTTCCCCTGTTCGAGCAGCCATTCGTCGTGGGTTGCGATCCCGACGTAGCTGCCGCCTTCGAGGAGCTCCGCGAGGACCTGGACGAAGCTCGCCTGTACCGCGTCGAAGTCCCGGAACGCGATCTCCGGGCGCTCGAGGTAGATGCCTTTGCAGATCCGCACGTTCGGTCGCAGCTCGGCGAGTGCGCGGACGTCGTCCAGCGTCCGCTTCAGCCGCGCCTGGAGCACGATTCCGACGTTGTCGTAGCCGGCCGTGCGCAGCTCGCGGTAGAGGCGCAGGGTCTCGTCGGTGGTCGTCGAGTCCTCCATGTCGATCCGGACGAAGTTGCCGTGCTCGGCGGCGTGCCGAACGACGTCCTCGAAGCTCTGGCGGCAGAGGTCGTACCCGAGCTTCAGCCCGAGCGCGGTCGGCTTGACGCTGATGTTCGACTGGAGCCGGCCTCGCTCGAAGGCATCGATCGCCGCGCGGTAGGCGTCGGCGATCTCCCGGGCCTCGTCCTGGTCGGCGACCTCCTCGCCCAGGACGTCCAGGGTCGCGAGCTTGCCGTCCTCGTTGAGGCGCCGCACCACCAGCAGCGCGTCGTCCAGGTCGTCACCGGCGATGTAGCGCTCGGAGATCCGGCGCACCACCGGCTTCGGCACCGCCGGCAGGAGGCGAACGATCGCAGAGTCGACCAGGCTCACAGGCGCCGCGATTGTACGGCGGACGCTTCCTAGCGGCGCTCGAACTCGAGCATCAGCCGCCGGAGAAGGTCGTTGAGCTCCTGCTTCTCCTTGGCGTTCAGCGCCTCGGCGACGAGCGCCTCCTTGGCGGCCTGGACGCTGATCGTGTCGTCCCATGCGCGACGGCCGGCATCGGTCAGCTCGACCTGCACGGCCCGCCGGTCGTTGGGATCGGGCAGTCGCCGAATGAGCCCAGCTTCCTCCATGCGATCGAGCCGGTTCGTCATCGCCCCGCTCGAGAGCTCGATGCGCCGGGCGAGCTGGCCTGCAGAGCGCCGGTAGGGAGGCCCCGCCTTGCGCAGGTGCTTCAGCACCTTCCACTCACCGTCGCTCAGCCCGAACTCCGCCACCGTCTCGTCGGAGAGGCGGAGGAAGCGCTTCTGCAGGCTGCAGATCCGGTCGACGATCCCCTCCACCTCGAGATCGATCGGCGGAAGCTCGTCCGCGATCTCCTCCAGAAAGCGATCGACGTGATCGGTTGTGACTTCGACAGTTTTGGCCATGACCAGAATCTTCGATCAAAAAACTCTTGACGTCAAGAAGTTTGAACTATAACGTTTTCGTTCGAAGTCGAGATTCTTTCTATCGAGAGGAGGCCTATGTTCGACACACAGACCCGTTCACTGGTCGCCTACGAGCGCGCCGAGCAGCTTCGCAGCGACGCTCGCGCTCCGGCTGGGGATCGGAGGCACCGCGCGCGTCGCAGCGTCGGCGACCGGCTGATCCGCCTCGGAGAATGGCTCACGCAGGAGCCCGCGCCGCCGTGCCGCGAGGTCAGCTCTCGCGCATGAACCCCTGGCGAGCGGCGCTGACGAGCGCCACCGCCTCGGGGAAGAGCACGCGCATCGCGTCTCGCAGCGCGGCGGCCTGGTCGTCAGCCGAGCCAGGGGCATTCACCTGCTGGAGCGCGGCCGCGGTCAGCTCGACCGCAGTGTTGAGGGTCAGCGTCGCGAACTGCTCACGCTGCGCCTCCTGAACCGTCTCCGCCTGTTGCTCGGCGAACTCGCGCAGGCTGCGCATCAAGTCTTCGGGGTCGCCCCCGAACGGGAAACCTTCCATGGGGCCAGATTAGCTCAGCGGCCGCTTGTAGCCGCGCTCGACGTCACGCAGGAGCTCCTCGACCGTCTCCGAGGCGCCTTTGACGGCGCCCGCGAGCTCCCCTCCCCCGTTCGCGCCGAGCTCGTCGAGGTACCCCGGGCTCGCAACCCTGGGCTCCTCGGGCTCGATCCCCGCTGCCTCTTCCGCGACCTCGCAGAGCGCCGAGATCGAGACGGCGTCGCGTACGAGCGCCCGCTCCTCGACGGGGACCCCGGTCGCGTCGAGCACGAGCCACGTCGACTCCTCGGCCTGCCCGTAGGCACAGACGTAGAGCCGGAACCCGCTCGCCGGCTCGGCGGGGACGATCCCGACGAGCTCCTCACCGTCGGCTGCGTAGACGACCGCAGAATCGGCGATACGCCGCAAGTCGTCCTCTAGACCCACCTGGCCAGCTTAGACTCAGGGCCGTGGTCGAGACGCGCGCACGGGAGCTGTTCGCGCCGCTCGGCCCGAGCTACGACCGTTACGCGCGACTGCTCTCCTTCGGGCAGGATCCGGCGTGGAGGCGGTTCCTCGTCTCGCGCGTCGACGCCGGCCCCGACGACGTCGTGCTCGACGTGGCGGCCGGCACCGGCGCGGTCGCGCTCGAGCTCGTCCGCCAGCATGGGTGCTCGGTGGTCGGCGTCGACCAGAGCCCCGAGATGCTCGCCGAGGCGCGCAGACGGATCGAGCTCGCAGCCCAGGCGGATCGCATCCGGCTCGTCGAGGCGAGCGCCGAGCGCTTGCCCTTCGACGACGCCTCCTTCGACGGCCTCACTGCCGCCTACCTGCTCCGATACCTGGGCGATCTCCCCGCCGGGCTGCGAGAGCTCGCGCGCGTTCTGCGGCCGGGCGCCACCATCTCGCTGCTCGACTTCGGCGTTCCGCCGGGGCCCGCCCCGCGCGGCCTCTGGAACCTCTACGTCGGGGTCGGCCTCCCCACTCTCGGCCGGCTGATCTCGCCGGGCTGGCACGAGGTCGGGCGCTTCCTGGGCGGGAGCATCCGCGACTTCGACGGGCGCTGGCCGGTGCCGCGGCTCGTCGGAGCACTGAGCGAATCGGGATTCGACGGCGTCCGCGCCAAGCGGCTGAGCCTGGGTGGGTGCACGGTGCTCTGGGGCCGACGCGCGTGACCGAGGCCCGGCCGGCCTTCTACGCGCTCGCCCCCGGCGGCTGGCGCGACTACGTCACCCTCTTGCACCTGCCCTACACGGCCTGGCACCTGAGCTTCGTCGTGCTCGGGGCGGCACTTGCGCCGAAGCTCCACGAAGGGCGCCTCGCGGCCGCGTTGGTGGCCTTCTTCCTCGCAATGGGGATCGCGGCGCACGCGCTCGACGAGCTGAAAGGCCACCCGCTCGCAACGCGGATCCCCGACCGCATGCTGGTCGGACTGACGGTCGTCTCGCTCGCAGCGGCCGTCGCGATCGGGATCGCCGGCGCGGTCGCGTTCGACCTCTGGCTGCTGATCTTCGTCGCCGTAGGAGCCGCCCTGGTCCCGGCCTACAACCTCGAGCTCTTCGGCGGCGCGATTCACAACAACCTCGGCTTCGCCCTCGCCTGGGGCGGCTTCCCGCTTCTGACCGGCTACTTCGCCTGTGCGGGAACGATCAGCTGGGTCGCGCTGCTCGCGGCCGGATACGCGACGCTCGCCAGCTACGCGCAGCGGACGCTGTCGACGCCGGTCCGGCATGCGCGCCGCCGGGTCGCAGCCGTCACCGGGACGTTGGAGCTGCGCGACGGCACGCACGAGCCGTTGACTCACGAGCTTCTCTACGGCGCGCAGGAGCGCGCACTCGAGTTGCTGGCGGCCGCCAACGTGTGCCTCGCCGTGGCGGTGCTCCTGCTCAGGCTGACGTAGCATGGCGCCCGTGCGAGAGGAGGCCTTCGAGCTCGTCTTCGCCGGCGCTGCGATCGTCGTTTTCGCCTCGGCCGGGGCGGCCCTGTTCGGCCGGGTCTCACGCAGCACCCTTGCCGCGCTGACCGGGCTCGTCGCCGTCGCTGCTGCGGCGGCCTGGGTCGTTTTCGCGCTCGAGCCCACGCGGGCGCTCGCGGTTGCCGCCGGCGGGCTGACGGTCTGCGCCGGACTCGAGCTCGGCACGCTCGCGCTTCAGCGGCTCGTCGTGCGCGCGCAGGATGTCGAGCGGCAGCTGGACCAGGCCGAGACGAGGCTCGACGCGCTCGTGGCCCGTGAGACCGAGGCGCACGTGGCCGAGATCGAGCGCACGCTCGCCCGAGCCCGAGCCGATTCGCTCTCGCGCCTCGTGGCGGAGGAGCGGCGGATCGGCGAGGAGCGACGAAGTGCGCTGGTCGAGCGGGAGAACAAGGCGAGCGCCGAGCTGAGCGAGGCGCTTGCGCAGGTCGAGCAGCGGGTCAGCCGTCGCCTGACCGAGTGGACGGCGGACCTCGAGCGCACGGAGCAGTCGCTGGCGGCGCAGCTGAGCGGGCTCGCACAGCGGCAGCAGCAGCTGATGGCCGAGGCGAAGTCGCACATCGCGCTCGACACCGAGCGCCTCGACACGGCCAGCGAGGCACAGCGCGAGCGGCTGGCGGCCATCTCGACCGAGTTCGACCAGTCGGTGCGCGAGATTGGACAGCGCACGCAGGAGGACTTGGAGGCACACGAGCGCGACCGGCGCCGGGCCTTGCACGAGGTCGCAGACCGGCTCCGCCACCGCGAGCGGGAGCTCACCGAGCGCGTCGCGGCCGAGGAGGCCGAGGCGATCCAGCGGATCCAGGCCGGCTTCGCAGACATCGAACGCCGCCAGCTCGACCAGCTCAAGCGCGTGGTCGAGCGGACCGCGAACACGTTCTCCGAGGCGGTCTCCCAGCAGTTCGACGTCGTGATCAAGAGCGCCCGGGAGGACGCGGCCCAGCGGCTGTCCCGCGAGCTCGACCGGGCGGTAGCCCACTTTGCCAAGGAGGCGCAGGGAGTCCTGGCCGAGCGCCTCGCCCACGTCGCCGATGCCGGCGGCCAGCGCCTCGAGCGCAAGCTCTCGGAGATCGGCAACACACTGGAGAATGAGCGGGACGAGCTCGTCGGCGAGCTCCAGCGTCGAATCGGCGATGCCGAAGTGGCCCTGCGCTCGCAGGTTCAAGCGCTGGCAGCCGACGCCGAGGCCGAGCGGACGGTCTTGAACGCGCGCCTCCAGGATCTCCAGCGCCGCATCGACGAGGCACTCAACGAGGCCGGCTCCAGGCTCTCTCCCACGTTTCGCGGCTCTTGATCGCGGCAACAGCAAACTTCCGCGGGCAGGGTTCGTCTAGGACAAGGCGAACTACCCCACGCTGATGACGCAGATCGCGGAGACACCCAGGGACGAACAGGCGAAGGTCGAGAGCTGGAGGCTGCACGTCCTGATGGAGGCCGGGTATCCGCTCCCACTGGCCGAGAAGATCGCCCACAGCGAGGCCGATCTGCACCATGCGGCCGATCTCATCGCGCAAGGCTGCTCGCCCGAGACAGCCGCCGAGATCCTGATTTAAGCGCCCCGTATCCTGAGGGGGTGAAGGTCGAGGCGACCGACTACGGCGACCGCCGCGTCTACTCCGTGGGTGCGTTCAACCGCGGGGTCGCCTCGTGGCTGGGGCGCCTGCCGACGGTCTGGGTCGAGGGCGAGGTCACGGAGCTGCGGCGTCAGGCCCGCTGGGCGAGCGTCTTCTTCACCCTCAAGGATCCCCAGGATGGATCGTGCCTCGGCGTCTCCATGCCCCGCGGCCAGTTCGACGCGCTGCAACTCGATCTCGCCGACGGCGACCGCGTGCATGCCTACGGACGGCCCGAGCTGTACGAGGCCCGCGGCGACTTCCGGTTGCGCGTGCTCTCGCTCGAGCGTTTCGGCCTGGGGGACCACCTCGCCGCGCTCGAGCGGCTGAAGAGCAAGCTGGCGGCCGAGGGGCTCTTCGCCGCCGAGCGGAAGCGGCCGCTCCCGCTCCTGCCGCGTCGCATCGGACTGGTCACCGGGAACGATGCGGCCGCCAAGCGGGACGTCCTCGCCGTGATCACGAGCCGCTTCCCGCCCGCATCCGTGCTCGTCGCCGAGACCTACGTCCAGGGGCCGCGCGCAGCCGGCGCCGTGATCGAGGCGCTCGCCGCGGTCTGCCGCGAAGGCGTCGACGTGATCGTCGTCGCGCGCGGCGGCGGCAGCTTCGAGGATCTGCTGCCTTTCAGCGACGAGCGGCTCGTCCGCGCGATCGGCAACTGTCCCGTCCCCGTCGTGACGGCCGTGGGCCACGAGCAGGACACGCCACTCTGCGACCTCGTGGCCGACGTCCGGGCCTCGACCCCGAGCGTGGCGGGCAGGCTCGTCGTTCCCGACCTGACCGAGCTGCTCGACCGCCTCGACAGAGCGCGCACCGGCCTGGAGCGCGGGGCGCGGCGCAGCCTCGACCGGGAGCGCCAGCGTCTCGATCGCGCCCACGAACGGCTTGGCCGAGCTCCGCGGCTCCTGCTCGAGCGCGGGCGCGCCAGGCTCGAGCACAGCGCAGGACGCCTCCGCACGCTTTCGCCGCGCTCGACGCTCGAGCGCGGCTACGCCATCGTGCGCGCCGAGGAGCAGATCATCCGCTCGGGCAAGGCGGTCGGGCCGGGCGATCGCGTCGAGATCGAGCTGGCCGAGGGCGGCATCGGCGCGCGGGTCGAGGAGACCCGGTGAACGAGGAGCGCACCTTCGAGCAGGCCCAGCGCGAGCTCGAACGGATCGTCCAGCGCCTCGAGAGCGGCGAGGCCTCGCTCGACGAAGCGCTCAAGCTCTGGGAGCAAGGCGAGGAGCTGTACCGGTTCTGCAAGGAGCGCCTGGACGCTGCCGAGGGCAAGATCGAGGAGTTGGCGGGCCGCGTAGAGGCCGCAAAGCCTTAATATCCGACGCATGTCCGAGGCACCGGTGGAGCTCCTCCAGCGCGTTCCGCTCTTCGCCGACTTCGAACGAGGCGACCTCCAGCGGCTTGCGCGCTCGTTCAAGGAACGCACGTTCGAGTCCGGCAGCACCGTTGCAGGCGAAGGCAGGGCCGGCGCGGGCTTTTTCGTGATCGAGAGCGGGGAGGCGACGGTGACCGTGCGAGACGCCGAGCGCGGCAAGCTCGGCCCAGGGGACTACTTCGGCGAGATCGCGCTGATCGACGACGGCGCGAGAAGCGCAACCGTCACCGCCGACAGTGAGCTTCGCTGCTATGGCCTCACCTCGTGGGAGTTCCGTCCTCTGGTCGAGTCGAACGCGTCGATCGCCTGGAAGCTCCTCGAGACGATGGCCAAGCGGCTGCGGGCCGCACAAACCTGAACGCAAACCTGACAGACGCTGCCCTGGTCGCCCGCTGCCGCGACGGCGACGACGAGGCCTGGCGAGAGCTCGTCGAGCGCTTCTCCCGCTACGTGTACGCGATCGCCGTCCAGGCCTTCCGGTTGCCGCCCCAGGATGCCGAGGACGTCTTCCAGGACGTCTTCGCGCGCGTCTACGAGCGGCTCGACTCGCTCCGAGAGGACGACGCCGTCCGCCCCTGGATCGCGCAGCTCACCCGCCGACTCTGCATCGACCGGCTCCGCTCGGGCGGGCGCGAGGTCGGCACGGACGTCGAAGCGCTCGCCGACGTCCCCGCGGAGGACGTGCTCTCCGATCTCGAGGACGCCTTCGACGTGCACGAGGCGATGGCCGACTTGTCGGAGAATTGCAGGGAGATCCTGGACAGCTTCTTCGCCAAGGACGAGAGCTACCGCACGATCGGGGACTCCCTGGGCCTCCCTGCGGGCACGATCGCCAGTCGCATCTCCCGCTGCCTCGACAAGCTTCGAACGGCCTTCGAGGGAAGAAATGAGCCGGCTCTCCCGTCAGGTGAGCAGGTGACGTGATGAGCGGATACGACACAGAGCGGCTAGCACGGCTGATCGGGATGCTCGAACCCGCGCCCCGGGGCTGGGTGCGTGCGGCACAGGAGCTTCCCACCGCCCGCAAGGGGATGGACGAGATCCTTGCCCGGGCCGAAGCCGACGTCGCATTCCGCCGTACGCTCCTAGCCGACCTCGAGGCCGCCCTCCTGGCCGAGGGATTCGAGCCCGATCGGCGCGTGCTGGATGAGCTGCGCCGCCGCCTCGCCGACGTCTAGCCCGTCTGCGCGGCGGCGGCCTAGCTTGTGACGGACGGCCGCCGTACCATCCCCCAGATGTCGCAGCAAGAGCCCGATCCGGAGCCTGCCGAGAGCCTTCCGGCCTGGAGCCTGGCCGCTGGCGCGGGCGAGCAGATCTCGATCGGGGTCGAATGGCCGGAGCGCGTCACCCGCGAGTGGGCCTGGGGAGGGTCGACCGGCAAGGGCGTGTCGGTCTGCATCCTCGACAGCGGCGTCGAGGCCGACCACCCGCTGGTCGGCAACGTCGACCGCGCCGTGGCCTTCAAGCGCGGCGAGGACGAGGAGATCGAGCTCGACGACGACACCGAAGGCGATCTCTGCGGGCACGGCACTGCCTGCGCCGGGATCGTCCGTTCGCTTGCGCCCGAGTGCACCCTCGTCAGCGCGCGCGTGCTCGGCGCCGGGTTCAAGGGCAGCGGGCCGATCCTGCTGGGTGGCCTCCGCTGGGCCGTCGAGCAGGGATTCGACGTCGTCAACATGAGCCTCTCGACGACGAAGCGCCAGTTCGCGGGCCTCCTGCACGAGCTGGCCGACACCGCCTACTTCCGCCGGACGGTGCTCGTGGCCTCCGCCCACAACATGCCCGTCGAGAGCTATCCCTGGCGCTTCTCGTCGGTGATCTCGGTGGGTAGCCACGAGGAGCCCGAGCCGGACACGTTCTTCTACAACCCGGCGCCGCCGGTGGAGTTCTTCGCGCGCGGCGTCGGCGTCGAGATCGCATGGCTCGGCGGGGGCAAGATCCTCTCCACCGGCAACAGCTTCGCGACCCCGCACATGAGCGGCATCTGTGCGCTTATCCTCGCCAAGCATCCGGAACTGACACCGTTCCAGCTCAAGAACGTGCTCTACCTGACTGCCAACAACGTAGGCCGCGGCCGGTGAACGACGACCTGCGGGCCGCCGTCGCCGCCGGGGCGCTGGGCTCCGAGGAGTCGTACCGGGAGCTGCTGCAGTCCGTCGTGGAGGTCGCGCGGGCGATCTTCGGCGCCAGGGCCTCCTCGGTCTTCCTCTTCGACGAGCCCTCCGACGAGCTCGTCTTCGAAGCCGTGGCCGGCGAGGGCGCCGAGGAGCTGATCGGGAGGCGATTCCCGTCGAGCACGGGGATCGCGGGCTGGGTGCTCGTCACCCGCCAGCCGCTCGTCGTCGAGGAGCTCGCGGACGATCCCCGCTTCGCGCGCGAGGCGGCAGAGTCGACCGGCTTCGTGCCGAAAGGGCTGATGGCGGTCCCGCTCCTGCACGAGGACCGCACACTAGGAGTGCTGGAGGTGCTCGATCGCCCGCAGAAGGCCGCCTTCACGCTCGCCGAGATGGAGCTCCTCGGCCTGTTCGCCAACGAGGCCGCAATCGCGCTCGACCTCCTGCAACGTGCACGCGAGGCGCGCTCCGTGCTGGAGACCGAGGGCGGCGAGTCCGAGGCGGTGGCTCGATTCGTCGAGCTCCTGGCGGACGCCGAGCCGGAGCGGAAGGAAGCGGCGCTCCAGCTGCTAGACGCTGTGGAGAAGCTCCTGCGGGAACGCTAAGAGGGAGCCTTTCGGCTCCCTCTTAGAAACGTGGCTTGAGGCTTTGACCTAGCCGGCGGTCTGGCTCGGATGGTTTGGAATGGCCCTCGACGTCGTCGTCGTCCTCGTCGTTCGCCAGCTTCGAGCTTGAGCCTCGTCGGGATCCGCGTTGTCGCTCCTCGGGATGGTTCGAGTGCGCCTCGACGTCCGGCTGCCCGGCGCCCTGGTGGCCCGCCTGGTGGTTCTTCGCGCTCTTCCGCCATTGTGTCCTCCTTGTCCGTCGCCGCGTCTCTCGTGGCAATCGTCTACAAGACGCAGACGACGAGAAGAATCTTCCCTCCTTCTCTTCAAATCTGCAAGAGCGGCTGCAATTCTCCCCGGAATGCGGCTTCCAGAGCGGTTGAGGGAACACCTCGCGCCCTTCCACGGCGTCCTCGTCAACGCCAACCTCCGCCGGCTCCAGCTCGCCTGGGCAGGTTCGATCACCGCCGAGTGGGGCTATGCGGTTGCGCTCTCGGTCTTCGCCTATCACGCCGGCGGCGCAACAGCAGTCGGAGTTGCTCATGGCCGTCCGCATGCTGTCGTCGGCCCTCGTCGCGCCGTTCTCGTCGGTGCTGGGCGACCGTCACAACCGTGCGCGCGTGATGATCTCGACCGACCTGGTCCGTGCCGCCGCGCTGGCTGGCGCCGGAGTCGCTGCGCTGGCGGGCGCCCCGCCATCGTGATCTATGCGCTCGCAGTGCTCGTCGCGATCGTGTCGACCGCGTTCCATCCCGCGCAGGCGGCGCTGACGCCGTCCCTCGCGAGCAAGCCGGAAGAGCTGACCGCCGCGAACGCGGTTTCCAGCACGATCGAAAGCGTCGGCACGTTCGCCGGACCCGGCGCTGGGAGGGCTGCTCTTGGCCGCGACCTCGACCGGCGTGGTCTTCATCGTCATGGCGACGCTTTTCCTCTGGTCGGCCTTCTTCGTGATGCGAATCCGCACGGACGCTGCGCGGGTGCCGACGCCGGCCGCCGGCCATCCGCCGTTCCTGCACCAGGCGAGCGGCGGGGATCCGAACGATCGTCAAAGAGCCGAACGTGCGCGTGATCATCGGCGTCTACGGCTGTCAGACCCTCGTCGCAGGCGCGCTTGCGGGTCTTCATCGTCGTGATGGCGTTCCAGTTGATGGACACGGGCAACGCTGGCGTCGGGTTCCTCAACTCGGCGACGGGAATCGGGGGCGTGGTCGGAGCGCTGGCGACGATCGCGATCGTCAGCCGCTCTCGCCTGGCCACCGATTTCGGCGTCGGCGTCGTCCTCTGGGGCCTTCCGATCGCCTTGATCGGGATCTGGCCGAATCAGTGGTTCGCCCTGCTCATGCTCGGCGTCGTCGGGGATCGCCAACACGATCGTCGACGTCGCCGCCTTCACGCTCCTCCAGCGCGCGGTGCCCGACGAGGTGCTCGCTCAGGGTCTTCGGAGTCCTGCAGAGCGTCCTGCTTGGCACGGTCGGGCTCGGTAGCGTGCTCGCGTCAGCGCTGGTCTCCAGCCTGGGCGCGCGGACGGCCTTGATCGTCACCGGATGCATTCCTTCCCGCTGTCGCGCTGATCAGCTACCGGCGTCTGCTGGCCATCGACCGCGCAGTGGCCGGGCCCTCCCCGGAGCGCGTGCATCTGCTCGAGGAGAGCCCGATCTTCGTCCCGCTGCCGCTGCCAGCCCTCGAGCACCTGGCTTCAAGATTGATCCCGGTGAGCGTGGATGCCGGATCGACGCTCTTCCGGCAAGGCGATCACGGCGATCGCTTCTACCTGATCGAGACGGGCGAGCTCGAGGTATCGGTCGACGGCGGGCCGCCGAAAGTCGCGGGGCCCGGCGACTCTTTGGGCGAGATCGCCCTACTCCGCGACATTCCGCGGACAGCCACCGTGCAGGCTCGGACCGCCGCAGCCCTCTACGCCCTGGAGCGAGAGGACTTCCTGGGGGCGGTAACCGGTCATGCCGGAAGCAGCGAGGCCGCCGAGGCGGTCATCGGCCGCCATCTGGGCGTCGCGACCGCCTGAGCCCTTACGCGCGCGCGGCGGTCGGGGCCGTGTAAGAATTCGCGCGTGGCCGGCCCGCCCGTGCGAGCTTTTGCAGCGAATTCCGCTCTTTGCGGGCCTGAAGCCGCGCGAGCTCGAGCGTTTAAGCGGATCCTTCAACGAGCGCGAATTCAAGGCCGGCGAGTCTGTCTCGGTCGAGGGCGAAGGCGGCGCCGGATTCTTCGTGATCGAGAGCGGCGAGGCCGTCGTCACCGTGCACGGCGATGAGCGCGGCCACCTGGGGCCGGGCGACTACTTCGGTGACGTCGCGATGATCGACCAAGGTCACCGAACGGCGACCATCCAGGCCGCCTCCGACCTCAAGTGCTACGGCCTGGCGTTCTGGGACTTTCGGCCGATCGTCGAGAGCGACCCGCGTATCGCCTGGCCGATGCTGCAGGAAATGGCGAAGCGGCTACGCCAGGCCGAGGCCGAGCCGGAGGCCTAGCTCCTCCAGATCCTGCGCCGCCCGCGCGGGATCCCCGCTGAGAGCTACGGCCTCGACGCCGTCCTCGACCCTCCCGCCGAACAGCACGCAGGACACGCCCAGGTCGTGGCAAACATGCACTGCCTCGCCCGCGGCCTTGCCCTGGAAGGTGGTGCGGTCGACTGCTCCCTCCCCCGTCACGACCAGGTCGGCCTTCGCGGCGAGGTCGCGGAAGCCGACCACCTCGAGGACGTAGTGACCGCCCGCAACGAGCTGGGCGCCCAGGGAGGCGAGAGCGGCCCCCAAGCCGCCGGCCGCGCCGCCGCCCGGGAGCTTCGCGAGCGAGCGCGCGTGGTCGAGGACCGCGAACCGGTGCTCGAGCTCGAGCACGTCGTCGGCGAGCGCACCCTTCTGCGGGCCGAAGAGCCGCGGCGCCTCCATGAGCGTCGCCCGAACGTCGCAGAGCACCGTCGTCGGCCCGGGCAGCTCATCGAGCGCCTCCAGCAGGCCGTCACCGCCGTCCATCGTCGCCGTGCCGCCGAGGCACACCAGGAGGCTCGGGCAGTGACCGATCCGCGCCAGCAGCTCGCCGAGCCCGCGGCTCGAGGCGCCGTACACGTCGAGCCGCTCGGGATCGAGCGGGATCACCTCGGCGCTCTCGACGACGACCGTCCCGTCCGCGAGTCCGCGGATCGGGGCCTCTCGCGGCCGACCAAAGGCGTCATGCACCTGCTCGAGGCGCACGATCCGCGCGCCGAGCACCTCGGCGGTCCCCTCTCCCCCGTCGGCCAACGGCAGCTCGTCGGCCTCGACGCCCGCTTCGCGAAAACCACGCGCCAGCGCACCGGCAGCTTCACTCGCCGAGAGAACGCCCTTGAGGCTAGCCGGTGACGCGAGCGCGCTCACGGGCTCCATCGAGCGGAGCGAGCTCGGCGGCCTCCTGTTCCTCCGACGGTACCTCGGCCTCCGAGGCATCCGGCATTCGTCGAAGCATCGCGAACGACAGGCCCTCGCGGGCCAGGAAGATCAGGCCAACGCCGACCCCAACCGAGGCCTCGATCGCCTGGAGCCCGAAGCCATAGGCGATCGCCTTGCCGGCAGGAACGCCGTAGGTGCGAAGCGGCAGCGCGATGGCAGCCTGCAGGAGGCCGATGTTTCCGGGCCAGAGCGGAAACAACGTCGCCACGTTCATCAGCAGCAGCACGACGCCGGCTGCGGGCAGCGGGGCATGGATGTCGAATGCCCGCATCGCCGTGTAGACGGCGAAGAACTGGCAGAGCCAGCCGAGGCACTGGAAGAACGCCGCGATAGCCGCAGGCCCGGGAGCGTGGAGGACGGCGAGGCCGTGCTGCCCCATCGTCAGGAGCCTCCGGACCGGCCCGAGCTCTTCGATCACCGGTTGGTGATGGCGCCGGGCGCTCGCGAAGGCGAACGTGAACAGCCCGAACCCGATCGCCCCGACGACGATCAGGCTCGAGATCGCCCAGTGCGGGATCTTCGCCGTCAGCAGGACGTAGAGGATCAGGCCGACGGTCGGCACGAGATCGAACAGCCGGTGCGCGAAGACGGTGCCGACGAGCGCCGCCCAGATCCCATTCTCGCGTCCCTGGAGCCGAAGCTTTCGCGTCAGCACCGCAACGCGCGCGAGCTCGCCGATCCGCCCTGGGAGGACCGCGTTCGCGAACAGTCCGACGGAGAACGCCGAGAACACGGTCGGATAGCGCGGATGCGGCGGCGGGATCGCCTGCTTGATGATCGTGTGCCAGGCGTACGCTCGAAAGACCACCGAGAGCAGGTTGAGCATGATCGCGACGACGACCCATTGCCAGCGGACGGCGTCGAAGGCGTGCAGGACGCTCCCCCAGTCGGGGCCGCGCCACCACAGGAGCGCTCCCACCCCGGCGGCGGCCGCGACCACGGTGACGACCCGGACGAGGGGCGACCCGGGGACCCGGTACTTCACGTGAGCCTTTCGTAGATCGCCGAGAGCCGCCGGGCGATGTCGTCCCAGGAGTAGCGCTCCTGGGCGAGCTTCCGCGCGGAAGCCCCGAGCTGCTGCCGCCGCGGCTCGTTCGCGAGCAGGTCCGACACCGCGTCAGCGAGCGCATCCGGATCCCCCGGCGGGACGAGCAGGCCCGTCTCGTCGGTCATGACGTCACGGTACCCCGTTATGTCCGAGGCAACCACCGGGGTCGCGCAGGCAAATGCACGCGTGAGGACCATTCCGAAGCTTTCGCCACCGAGCGACGGCGCCACGAGCGCCTTCGCGGTCAACAGCTCGGAGGTGAGGTCGTCCTGGCTGAGGAAGCCGAGCGCGTCGATGCCCTCCAGCACCTCCGTCCCATGCGCGCGCGTGAGCGCGAGCCGAACCATCAGCGGGTCGGCCCCGACGATGCGGAGCCGCGCGCCGGTACGCCGCTGGATCTCGGGCCAGGCACGCAGAAGCACCGGCATGCCCTTACGCGGATCGTGGCGACCGACGAAGACGATCCGGTTCTCGCGGCCGTCGGCCTGTGCCTCCGGTGGGATCAGGACGCCGTTCGGGATCAGGTCGTAGTCGGCCGGGAACCAGTTGGCAGCCGTGTCCCTCGCCGCCTCGGAGACCGCGATTCGGTGGTCGATCCGCTCCATCAGGAAGCCCCAGGCCGGCCGGCCCGCGTGCAGCCAGCCCAGGCCGCCGGAGGCGTGGAAGGTCGCCACGACGGGACAGCGGGCCCACGCCAGCACCGCGGTGCAGACAACGGGAGTCATCGGCTCGTGGAGATGGAGAACGTCGAACCGTTCCCGCTCGAGCACGCGCTTGATCCGCGGGATCGCGGCCGGGCTGAGGATGATGTTCGGCAGCGCCCCGTTCGCCGGAACGATCACCGAGCGCCCGATCGGGATCACGTCGGCGGGCGGACGGCCGTGCCGCCCGTGCCGCGGGTGGAGGACGCGCGTGAAGCTCCCCGGCGGGTCGTGCCCCATGATCGTCCGCGTCTCGATCCCGAGACCCTGGAGCGCCTCGGCCTTCAACTCGGCGTGCTCGGGCACGGCACCCCAGTAGGACCACGAGTACGGGACCACGATTCCGACCTTCACCGCCCTGAAGATATTGACGCCCGGAGACGCTGCTATGCGGAGTTGAGGCGCGAGGGGGAGAAGGATCTCACCCCGGGCGGAGCTATTCGCCGGCGGCTGGTGCGGGGCCGTTGTCGTCGGGCGGGGCGATCTGCGGCTCGAGCAGACCAAGCCGCATCCCCATCACGACCGCCTCCAGACGAGAGTGCGCCCCGGTCGTGCGCAGGAGTGCGCGGATGTGATTGCGCGCCGTCTCGTCTGCGATCCCGAGCCGCTCGGCGATCTCCTGCGTCTCGAGCCCCTCGCTCAGAAGGCGCAGCACCTCGCGCTGGCGCGGAGTGAGCTCGTCGAACAGCTCCAAGGCCTGAGGGCTCGAGCGCTCGATCGGGACGCCGATGCCGAAGATGCCCACCACCTTGCCGTCGCGCCGCAGCGGAGACGAGGTGATCCGAAGCGTGACGCTGTTGCCTTCGTGATCGAGGACGCGCAGGTCGAAGATGCGCGTCGTCTTCCCGACGACCTTGCGAGCGAAGTTCGTCCGGGCAAGAGCCCGGTGCTCCGGCGCAACGCTGTCCACGAACGGCTGCCCACGCCGGTCCCCGAGCATGTCGATGTAGGCGTCGTTGACCCAGCGGAAGCAGCCGTCCCTGTCGATCACGTACGCGGGCGCGGCGAGATCCTCGATTGCTCCGGGGAGATCGAGGGTCTTGCTCAACGATAGTTCTGGCGGCTGAGTCTTCATGTCGGGGCTGGGGTACGCGCCCTATCGGCCGCCCCGCCGCGGGCGGCCGATAGGGAAGATAGCCCGTACGGTCACGAGGGGTCCACGACTTCGCCGGGCTGGGGGCGAAGCTGGGGGAAGCTGTGGGCGTACCCTGACCGACTGAGCTGCCTGCGAGCTTGTCATCGCCTCGATCTCATTGCATGACCCATCTGGGTCAAGTCGGGGTGTTCGAGGGTAGCGGCGCGAGCACGGGTTGCCGCAGGGCAAGGCGGGCGATCTAGACTGACTCCGTGTTCGAAGGAGGCCTCGCCGAGCTGCACACTCACCTCGGCGCTTCAGTTGCCTCCGAGATCCTCTGGAGCCTCGCGCACGAGCAGGGGATCGCTCTTCCCGTCAAGGATTACTGGGAGTTCGACCGGCTCGTCACCATCGCCGACCCCCGGCGCGTCGACTCCCTCGACGCGCTCGACGAGATCTACCACTGGACCGAGCTGATCCAGTCCAGCCCGCTCGCCGTCGAGCGCTCCGTGCACACGGCGATCGGCGGCGCTTACCGCTCCCAGGGGATCACGACCCTCGAGCTCCGGTTCAACCCGATGAAGCGGAACCGCGGCGGCGAGCGCGACCTCGACCACATCATCATGGCCGCCTCGCGCGGCCTCGACCGCGCCAGCCTCGAATACCCGCAGGTCAGGGCCGGCCTGATCCTGATGATGGACCGAACATTCGACGAGCGGCAGAACGCGATCGTGGTCGAGAAGGCGATCCGCTACGCCTCGCGCGGCATCGTCGGGATCGACATCGCCGGCCCGCGTCCAGACGGCGGCCGCTACCCCTACCGCGAGCTCGCGCCGCTCGTCGAGGAAGCGCGGAACGCCGGCCTCGGCGTGACCATCCACGTGGGCGAGGAGGGCGAGGAGCACGGTGACGCCGAGATCGGCGAGGTCGTCGAGTACCTGCGCCCCGACCGCATCGGCCACGGCATCCTCGCCGCCCGCAACCCGGAGCTGATGAGCGCGCTGCGAGAACAGGGGATCGTGCTGGAGATCTGCCCCACCTCCAACCTGCTCACGCGAGCGCTCGCGGACGAGGACGCGTTACGCGCCACGTTCCGCGCCTTCGTCGAGCACGGCGTCGCCTTCACGATCGCCACGGACGGGCCCGAAATGATGCGCACGCATCTCCGCGACGAGTTCGAGCTTCTCGAGCGGATAGGGGCGCTCGACGAGGCCGAGCTAGCCGAGGCGAACGCACGCGGGCATGAGGCGAGCTTCGTTCACGCCGAGGTAGCGAGAAGCGCCTCGTCGTCGCGTACATAGCGGGTCGAGCTGCTCCGAGCGCCCAGAAGGGATCGAACAGGAAACCCGCAGCGGTACTCCCTTGGACGTACGGCCGAAGTTACGCCGTCTGGCCAATAGGCAGGACGCAGGGCCGTTGTTAGCGTCGCCGCATGGTCGCTGTACTGCATGAGGGTCAGCCGGTCATCACGGATCGGCAACGCCAGGTGATCGAGTTGATCGCCGCCGGATGTTCCAACGAAGAGGTCGCCCGCCGTCTCGGCATCTCGCCGCGAACGGCCAAGGCCCACTCGGACGTCCTCCGGCAGAAGCTCGGTTGCGCCAGGCGTCGTCAGATCCCGAGCGCTTATCGGACGCTCACTGGCCGCGATCCCCTCTCCCAAAGCCTCGAGCCAGGTACGACCGACTCGGGGAAGTAACGACTCGCGCCTGCGGCCTCACGGCCGCAGGCGCGGCGTCCTATCTGGACCTCTTGGCCCGCGCGCGACGCGGGTCTAGGCTACGCCCCGCGGGCTGGGGGCCCGCACCGAGCATGGGCAGCAAGGCCGACCTGGAAACCCCAGTAGGGCGCCGACACATAATCGAGCGACCGCGCCTGACGCGGCTTCTCGACGAAACGTCGGCCCGAGTAATCATGCTCGTCGCGCCGGCCGGCTACGGCAAGACGACTCTGGCGCGCCAATGGCTCGCCAACCGTCCCCACGCTTGGTGCGAAGCAACCGACTGGCTCCGCAGACGTTGCTGCGCTCGCACTCAATCTCGCGAGCGCAGCATCGACTATGTGCTCCACCCCCAGTAGAAACGTCGCGGACTGGTTGCGGAGCACGCCCGAGCCAGAGAGACAGGTGAAGGTCGCGGCGAAGTTTCTCGGCGAGCACTTCAACGAATGGCCTGACGATGGTGTGCTGGCCATCGACGACTATCATTGGCTTACGTCCGCCGCTTCCGAGGAGCTAGTGGCATTAATGCTCGTTGACGCGGGCGTTCGGCTCTTGATTACTAGCAGACGCCGTCCGAAGTGGGCAACGCCTCGTCGGCTGCTTTACGGAGAGATTTCGGAGGTCGGGCAGAGCCTTCTCGCAATGAGCTACGAGGAAGCTGCTGCCGTGCTGCCTCTCGGCCACGATGACGCAGCTGGAGCTCTTGTAGCCCTCGCTAACGGTTGGCCGGCTGTCATTGGTCTGGCCGCCTTCACAGATATCTCATCACTGCTTGCTGAGGATGCGCTTCCCGCTGAACTCCATGAATACGTTGCCGAGGAGCTCTACGCATCCGTTGAGCCAGAGACCCAGACGAGGCTCTGCGAACTCAGCCTTCTACCTGTGATCAACCAACGGACCGCAGCAGAACTGACAGCTAGTCCCGCGGGCCCAGTGATCGAAAGCGGAGTGCGGGCGGGCTTCCTAACGCAGCGCGAGAATGACGTCTACGAACTCCATCCGCTTCTGCGAGCATTCCTTCTGGAAAAGTTCGAAGCGCTGGATTCTTCGCTCCAAGACCAGCCAGTGGGTCGCGCTTTCAAAATTCTCGTGAGATCCGCTGCATGGGAAGAAGCCTTCGGCTTGATCGACCGCTTCCGCAAGCACGATCTGATTGAACAGCTAGTCACGGCTGCGCTTGAAGGTCTCGTTCAGCAGGGTCGAGTCGAGACTCTTCGGCAGTGGATCCACACGGCCAAAGCCAACAACTTCAAGTCGCCAGTATTCGATCTGCTCGAAGCCGAGTGCGCCTTCAGGCAAGGTCTTCACGAAAGAGCTCGCGCCCTAGCTCTACGCGCAGGCGATGCGCTCGATCCCAACAATCCGCTCGCGTCTAAAGCGTTCTATCGGGCGGGGCAGAACGCGCATCTAACCGATTCTCCGCGGGATGCAATAGAGAGTTTCCATCGAGCCCGAGAACTCGCCCAAAGTTCGGCGGATGCAAGGAATGCCATTTGGGGAGCGTTCATTACAAATGTGGAGCTCGAACGGCCCGAGGCGAAGAAACTTCTTGATGAGTTCCTTGTGGCGAGCACGAGATCGGTTGACGACGTACTGCGAATCCACAACGGCAGGCTTCTCTTGGGGACTCGGTTCGGCCCACTCGACGAAGCGATCTCCCATGCCCGGCCCATGACGACACTCGTACGCGATGCGGAGGATCCGATCGTTCGCATTTCCTTCTGGCACATTCTTGCGGCTGCATTTAGATTGACCGCGCGGTATGAAGAGGCACACGAAGCTGTGGCTCAGGGGCTGAAAGAAAGCCGGGCTTACGCTATTGACTTCGCCCAACCCCACATGCTTCTTACCCAAGCCGGGGCTGCGATAGGTGTTCGACGATTCTCCGAGGCCTCGGGAATTCTCGATCGAGTCCAGAAGCTCAGCGAAAAGCAAGCCGACGAATACCTGACGATGAGCACACGAGCGATGCGTTGCCGACTGCTTCTTGCTGAGGGATCGCCCCAGGCGGCTTTGGCCGCGACGAGTGGATCCTTGCTTCGCGTGAGTTCGAAAGGACAGAAGTCTGAGTTTCTTGCATCACGCTCATTGGCCTACGCCCGCATAGGAGACCTTGATCGAGCTCAAGAGTTGCTTACTGAGGCCGACGGCTTGAGTGGCGAACTTGAAGCCGTCAGTCTCTGCCGCTGGACCCGCGTCCTCCTTGGACTTCAAGTCGAAGACGCGAGTAGCGAAGAGGCAGTGAATGACACATTCGAGGACACCGTCAGATCCGGCATGCTCGACATGTTTGTTTTCGCCTACCGACTCGATCCTCGTGTGTTGAGCGTTCTGGCCGCTCGACCTTCGCTTCAGGAGATTCTTAGCGAGGTCCTTACGCGCGCTCTTGATCGTTCTATCGCCCGCGAAGCAGGGTTTTCATTGCTTCCGGTACAGCGAGACTCAACTCTCACAGAGGCATTGACCGCGCGGGAGCAAGACGTATATGAGTTGCTGCGAGAGGGGCGCACCAACAAACAGATAGCGCAGGCCCTTGTCCTGAGCGAAGTGACAGTGAAGGTTCACGTGAGCAACATCCTGCGGAAGCTTGATGTAAGTACCCGAACCGAGGCTGCGGTGCTGCCGACCCGACAGGCCTAGCGCGTAACTGACAGAGCCACCAACGCCTCCGGCGGGTCTGGGATCCTTTCACCGAATTCAAAGCCGTCACCGTAAGCGCAACGGTAGTCCTCAGACGCTTGGGTAAGAACCGCTTCGAAGGCAGCGACCACGCTTGTATCAAGCTGGGTTCCAACTGCCTGCGCCATTCGCCAGCGTGCGAGACGCGATGGCATTGGGTCCCGGTAGGGCCGCGCAGATGTCATCGCATTGTAGGCGTCTGCGACCGCGATGATTCTTGAAAGAAGCGGAATGTCATTGCCAACCAGCCGGTCGGGGTAACCCTGCCCGTCGATTCGCTCGTGGTGATGCCGGACAACCTTTGCGATCTCCGCGTAATCGTCAATCTTTCGGAGAATCCGCTCACCGATTACAGAGTGTTGCTCCATTTGGCGGCGTTCATCCAGATTCAGCGGTCCAGGCTTCTCCAATAGGCCAGGGGGCAAGCCAATCTTCCCGATGTCATGAACGAGGCCAGCAAGATGCGCAAGTTGCTGCTCGCGAGCTGTCAACCCCAACCGCTCCGCGATGTCGCGCGCGTAAATGGCTACGGCGGCAGAGTGACCTGCGGTGTATCTATCCCGAGCATCAAGCGTCGCCACAAGACCTGCCGCGAAGGACAAGCTCGCCTGTTCAAGACGATGGTTCGCCTCCGAGAGAGCGTGGCTTGCTTCGCGCTGCTCTTGATAGAGATGAACGAGTCTCTGAAGCGCAACGGCAGGTACAAGGAAGGTAGCGGCCATCCAGAACGAATAGTTCCGATAGCCATAGACCATCAACGCGACCACAGGCACGTAGAGCGGCAACGCAAGCAGAAGGAAAGGTGCAGCCGCGTTGATGAATGAGCTTGGCGACGCAGAGCGACGCGTAATGAGTGTCGTTGTATTGAAGAAGATGTCTGCGCCAAAGTTGACGATGCCGGCGACCGTGGTGGCGAGAACGATTGGGCCGAACCCGTGGTGGTCAGTGGATGCAAATGCCATGGCCGCCGCCCCAGTCATCGCTCCAGTCAAGGCCCGGGCCGGCGTGTAGACAGCCCACCGCATATACGGAGGCTTGAGAACAGCAAGATTCGACGCCGCACCCACGACAAAGGCCGCTGCTGGGCCAAAGGCCACGGCTGTGAACACAAACGGGAGAAACGACACGGTCATCTCGACGTTCGTGCTCACGCGAACTGCCTGGCGCTCCGCTACACCCGCGACTACAGCAAGTAGCAAGACCTTCCACCAGGACGGCATCTGCGCCCCAAAACCGAAGAGGACTGCCGCGGATGCTGCTGCGCAGAGGTTTAGGAGAACAGCCCAGACCAAGACACTCGTCGGAGTTCTTGTCATGCCGAACCGCCTCTTGACACTCCCCCAAAAGGGGTACACAATGGCGGGGCCGTTAGTCCCCGAAGATAGGAGCATCTCAGTGGGTTCGCTTCGCATTCGTGCGATTAGCCTTTTGGGAACTCTCGTTGCCGTCGCCGCAATTGTCGGTAACGGAAGGTCCTGGTAGCGAAGCATCTGTTTTCCACAGCACCCTCACATCACCCTGTTGAGGGATTTCCACAGGACTGGGGAAAACTGAAGTTCCGGGCCACCGGCCCGGGTTAAGCGCTAGGCGATCAGGCCGCGCCTGAAGCCCACTGCAACCGCGTGGGCGCGTGACCTTGCCTGCAACTTGGCAAGCAGGTGTCGGACGTGCGATTTGACGGTCTCCTCGGAGAGGAAGAGTCGCACGCCGATCTCGCGATTCACTAGTCCATCCGAGATCAGTTGGAGCACCTCGATCTCACGGGCCGTGGGCTCCTGCTCCAACTCTTGGAGCGGGCCCGAGAACGGGATTACCTCTGCACCACCGCCACGTCGCTTCGCCACCGCGTCGAATCGGCGGCTGTGGTCGACATAACGGGACAGGATCTCCTTGCGCTCTGCGGCGTCCACGGTAATGGCCCTATCGGCCTCGATCCGCAGCCGCTTTAGCCGCCCGGCTTACCCCGTTTCAGGGATGCGGCGTCTCGGACGAATCGCGCCGCGGGACGGGCTGAGACTTTTCCCTGCCGGGATCTTCGGGCAGCGCGCCTTCGTCCGCGGCTTCCGGCGTGTACTTCTGCGAGGCCTCAACGCGGGCCAGCGTCGCCTTGTCCACGTTGAGCGGGTGGTGGCACGCTGCGAAATGCTCGTTGCCGTAGTCCACGAGGGGCGGCTCGACCTCCGAGCAGATGTCGGTCGCGTAGCGGCAGCGCGGGTGGAAGCGGCAACCGGACGGTGGGTTGATCGGGCTGGGGACGTCGCCCTCGAGCACGATTCGCTCGCGTGCCTCCGCAAGGTCCGGATCAGGGATGGGCACCGCCGAGAGCAGCGCCTCGGTGTAGGGCATGATCGGCCGCGTGTAGAGCTCCTCCGCAGGCGAGAGCTCGACGAGCTTGCCGAGGTACATCACCGCGATCCGGTCGGAGACATGGCGAACGACCCCGAGGTCGTGCGCGATGAAGACGTAGGTCAAGCGGAACTCGTCCTGGAGCTCCTCGAGCAAGTTGACCATCTGCGCCTGAATCGACACGTCGAGGGCGGAGACTGGCTCGTCCGCGACGATCAGCTTCGGCCGCAGCGCGAGCGCGCGCGCGACCCCGATGCGCTGGCGCTGGCCGCCCGAGAACTCGTGCGGGAAGCGGTTGTAGTGCTCCGGCGAGAGGCCGACCTTCTCGAGCAGCTCCTCGACGGCCTCCTTGCGTTCCTTGCGGTCGCCGACCCCGTGGATGCGCATCGGATCGCCGATGATCGTGCCGACGCGCTTACGCGGGTTCAGGCTCGCGTAGGGATCCTGGAAGATCATCTGCATCTGGCGGCGGAGTGGCCGCAGCGCCCGGGCGCCCAGCTTGCCGATCTGACGGCCTTCGAAGACGACCTCGCCGGCGGTCGGCTCGAGCAGCCGCACGATGCAGCGGCCGAGCGTGGACTTTCCACACCCGGACTCTCCCACGAGGCCCAGGGTCTCGCCCTCGGCGACTCCGAGTGTGACGTCGTCGACGGCATGCACGCGCGCGACTTCGCGCGACAGGACGCCCTTTCGGATCGGGAAGTACTTCTTCAGGTGCTGGACTTCGACGAGCGGCCCGCCGTTCAGGTTCTCGCTCACGCGACGTCCCGCGTCTCGCCCGAGATCGTCCGCTCGCGCACACCTCGCTTCTCGTCGACGGAGAGCCAGCAACGGTCGAGGTGACCGCGCGCTTCCACGCGATTCTTCAGCTCCGGCTCCTCCTGGCACTTTTCGAACGCGTGGGGGCAACGCGGCCGGAACTTGCAGCCGCGCGGGAGGTTGATCAGCGACGGTGGCGTGCCCTCGATCGAGTGCAGCTTCTTCGGCTTGGGGCGGTCGAGCCTTGGGATCGAGCCGAGCAGGCCCCAGGTGTACGGGTGCTGCGGGTCGTAGAAAACGTCGCGCTTCGAGCCGCGCTCCACGACCCGGCCGGCGTACATGACGATGATCTCGTCAGCGACCTCGGCGACGACGCCCAGGTCGTGCGTGATCAGGATCACGGACGAGTCGAAGTCAGCGCGAAGATTGTCCAGCAGCTCGAGGATCTGCGCCTGGATGGTCACGTCGAGCGCCGTCGTCGGCTCGTCGGCGATCAGGACATCCGGATTGCACGAGAGCGCCATCGCGATCATCGCGCGCTGGCGCATGCCGCCCGAGAACTGATGGGGATAGTCGCTTGCCCGCTGCTGGGCGTTCGGGATGCCGACCTGGCGCAGGAGCTCGACGGCCCGCCGCCTCGCATCCTTCTTCGTTGTCCCCTCGTGGGTCATGATCGCCTCGACGATCTGGTCGCCGACGTTGTACACCGGGTTCAGCGACGTCATCGGGTCCTGGAAGATCATGGCGATCTCGTTGCCGCGTACGTCGCGCAGGCGCGACTCCGACATCTCGAGCAGGTTCTGGCCCTTGTAGTCGACCTCGCCCTCGAAGCGCGTGTTCCGGTCGCGCGTGAGGCCGAGGATCGTCATCGCCGTGACACTCTTGCCCGAGCCAGACTCGCCGACGATCCCGAGCACCTTGCCGCGGTCCAGCTCGAAGTCCACGCCGTCGACGGCATGCACGGTCCCGTCCTCGGTCGTGAACCGAACCTTCAGGCCTTTGACCTCGAGCAGGCGCTCGGCCATTAGGTCGGCCTGATCCTCGGATCGAGGAACGCATAGAGAAAGTCGACAAGGGCGCTGAACACCACGATGAAGAAGGCACCGTAGAGGGTGACGCCCATGATCGGCGGCAGGTCGAGGTCACCGACCGATTGCGCGGCGTACCAGCCCACCCCCTTCAGGCTGAAGACGGTCTCCGTGAGGATCGCGCCGCCACCGAGAACCGCCGCGAAGTCGAGGCCGAACAGGCTGACGATCGGAATCAGGGAGTTGCGCAGGACGTGTTTGAGGATGACCCGACGGGGCGCGATTCCCTTCGCGCGCGCCGTACGGACGTAGTCCTCGTTCATCGTGTCGAGCATGTTCGAGCGCAGGACGCGCCCGTAGAAGCCGATGAAGAGAATCGAGAGGCAGAACCAGGGCAGGATCAGGTGATAGGCCCATTGCACCGGGTCCACCGTCAACGGCACGTACTCGCCGTCCGGGAACAGCGGGCGGGTCGGCTTCTCTGCCAAGAAGTACCGGAGCACGATCCCGACCCAGAAGACCGGCATCGAGATGCCGACCAACGCGAGGATCGTGATTAACCGGTCCGACCACCTCCCCGCGTTCACCGCCGAGAGAACGCCGATCAGCGTCCCAAAGAAGAGCCAGATGATCGCCGCGCCGATGCAAAGGGAGAACGTCGCCGGGATCCCCCTCTTGATCTCCTTGGCGACGTTCTGACGGTTCTGAAACGAGCTGAGGATGTCGTACTCGCCGTGTTTGCCCGGTAGAAAGCCGTTAGCGGCCTTCTCCATCATCTTCACGTACTGCACGTACACCGGGCGGTCGAAGCCCCACTTCTTGCGGATGTTCTCGACGTTGTCCCGGGTCGGATTCTTTCCCGCCATTCGCGATGCCGGGTCGCCCCCGGGGATGAGGATGAAGATGATGAAGACGAGGACGCTAACCGCAAAGAGGACCGCGATCATCCCGATGAAGCGGCGGATGATGAACGCAACCACTAGCGGTCACCGCCCGTCAATGCTCGATCCTCACCTTGGCGCGCGGGTCGAGGGCGTCGCGGAGGCCGTCGCCGAAGATGTTCAGCGAGAGCACTGTCAGCACGATGGCGATCCCGGGAACGAGCGTGAGCCACGGCGCTGTCACGATCTGATCCTGGCCGCTCGAGACCAGGTTCCCCCACGACGGATCGGGCAGCCGCACTCCGGCTCCGAGGTACGAGAGGCCGGCCTCGGTGAGGATGTTGGCGGCAATGATCAGCGTGAAGAAGACGAGCACGGTCGAGATTACGTTGGGCAGCAGGTCCGAGAACATGATTCGAATCGGTCCCGCGCCCTGTCCCACCGCGGCCTCGACGAACTCCTTCTGACGCAGCGAGAGGATCTGGCCACGCAGCGGCCGTCCCACGTATGGGATCAGGATCACCGAGATCACCAGCGTCGGGATCCAGAGGCTTCCCTGTCCGATGTTGATCCCGAAGTGATGGAAGCCGTTTACCGAGAGCGCACTGCCGAGCGCGATCGCGAGCAGTAGCACCGGGAACGCCCAGATCAGGTCGAAGCCCCGCGTGACGATCCAGTCGATCCAGCCCCCGAAGTACCCGGCGATCAGCGCGAGCACGACCGCGATGAATGTGCAGATCAAGGCCGAGCCGATGCCGATCTTGAGCGAGTTGAGCCCGCCGTAGAGCAGGCGCACGGCGACGTCACGGCCGAGGTTGTCGGAGCCGAGCACGAACTTTCCGCCGGCATGCCACCAGGTCGGGCCGAGGATCGTCACCGGCTCGACGGTGAAATTGCCCGTCTTGGCGTTGTAGACCGCTCCTCCGCCGATGACCGGCTTCAGTTCCCCGCCGACGTTCACCTTTTCCGCGACGTGCGTCTGGTTCGGCCCTGTGTGGGCGATGTGATGCGCGTAGACCGGCGCCAGGGCGCACGAGATCACGATCGCGAGGAAGATCAAAAGCGAGAAAAGCGCGACGTAGTTCCGCCGTAGCCGCCGCCAGGCGAGATACCAGGGGCTGCGGCCGACGATCGCAACCTCGTGTTCCTCGGCGGCGAGGAGTGCTGCGCTGTCGAACGTGAGTTCGGTTGCTGGCTCGGCCATGTGCCCTGGTTTGCAGCGAGTCTAGTGAAGTGAGGGCGCCCGCAGGCGCCCTCACTTCCGTCTTCCGTGTTGCTACCCCGCTACTTCTTGCACAGGCGCGCGAGGTCGATGCCGTACAGGAGCTGGACGTGGATGCAGCCCATCTTCTTGCTGAAGAACTCCGGGAAGACGCGGTTCGACCACGGCGCCCACGGAGCGTCCTGCATGATGCTCTTCTCGACGCCGGCCCAGCGCTGGTTCACGGCCGGCGTGAGGACCGGAGCCTTCTTCAGGCTCTCGATCTGAGAGTTGACCTTCTTGTTGCTGTAGTACGAGTAGTTGTTGTTGTTCTGGTCGACGATCCGGTTGCCGTTCAGCAGCACGTCGAACCAGTCGAGCGGATGCGGGTAGTCCTCGAGCCAGCGTGCCCAGCCCGTCTGCGCCTTCGTGTTCCGGTTGCCGATCGTCGTGTAGTAGGTCGCCCGCGGAAGCGTCGTCAGCTTGGCGTTGAGGCCGATGCTGTTCAGGACGCTCGTGTAGTACTGAGCGGCCGTCAGGGCATCGGAGACCTCACGCGTCCACACCGTCACGTTCGCGCCCTTGGCGCCGGCGGCGGTGATCATCTGCCGGGCCTTGGTGACATTGTGGTTGTACAGCGTCAGCTTCCGGTACGACGGGTACGTCGGCGGCAGGATGTTCTGGGTCGGCTGACCCAGCCCGCCCCAGACAAGCGTCTGCAGCGCCTTGCGGTCGATCGCGTAGTTGACCGCCTGGCGGACCTTCAGCTTGTTGAAGGGCGCCACGTTGACGTTCATCCAGAAGTAGTACGTGTTCGCGGTCTTGCGCAGGAGCAGGTGCCCACGATTCTTGACGCTGGCGATGCGGTCGGGCGGAATGGCTCCGTTCGAGTAGTCCGCTGACCCGCCGATCACCCGCTGCGTCGCCGTGTTGGCGTCACCGATGAGGCTGACCTCGACCCGGTTCGGGTTCCCGCGCGGAATGTCCTTCGTCGGCTTGAAGAACCTGTTCCGCAACATCGTGAACCCTCGGTTCGGGGTGTAGCCGACGATGCGGTACGGCCCCGACGCGGGGATGTTCCCGTTGTGCAGTGCGGGCGTCGTCCCGGCCGGCACCGGCGCAGCAAAGATCAGCGCCAGAATAGTCAGGAAGTCGCCTCGCGGCTTGGCCATCCGGATGTTGATCGTCCTCTTGGCATTGTTCGCCGTGATGCCCGAGATGTCACCGCCCGCCGTCGGATGCGCGGCGTAGGCCTCCGCACCGGCGATGTCGGTGTAGAAGCCGACGCCCTGACCCTGGGCCAGGAAGCCTCGCTTGATCGCGTACTCGAAGTCGGATGCCTTGATTGCCTGCCCGTTCGAGTACTTCAAGCCACTGCGCAGCTTGAACTTGTACAACTTGCCGTTCGCCGAGATGGACGGCAGCGATTGGGCGAGACCCGGTACGAGCTTGTAACCACTAGGGCCGTCCACGTGCCGGTAGGTCAGGAGCGTCTCCCAGACGTTCCACATCGCCCACCAGCTCTGGCCCGTGTATGCCTGCTGCGGGTCTAGATAGTCGATCGTGTCGAGCACCGCCTTGAGCGTGCCGAATGCCTGCGAATGCTTCGGCGCCGCCTTCGTGCGGTTTGCCGCGACTCCGTACGCCGCGACCATCAGCGAGAACCCGGCCGCCAGAGCAAGAGCGCTCAAAAGCCAGGTCCACCTGCGCTTACTAGTCATTGCACCTCCCCGTAGCTAAACCCCGGTCGATTGCTGGGGCCAATCTTCGCAAACAGGAGACGTCCTGACCAGCATTCTGTTAGGCCGCACGCGAAATGTGGCGTCGCTAGGCGGGGCGGATCCGGGGGTCGAGCCGCGCGTACAGGATGTCCACGATCGCGCTCAAGATCGAGATGAAGAAGGCGCCGTAGATGACG
This sequence comes from uncultured Actinomycetes bacterium, assembly GCA_963754265.1. Lineage (GTDB taxonomy): Bacteria > Actinomycetota > Thermoleophilia > Gaiellales > Gaiellaceae > AC-32. The sequence goes on from CAVWFB010000001.1 coordinate 240,072, forward strand.
GTCGCCATGATCACCGGCAGGTCGAGCTGGGTGAGAGCGTTGTAGGTGAGGCGGCCCACGCCGGGCAGGTTGAAGACGACCTCGGTGAGTAGTGCGCCGCCGCCGACGAGGACGCCGAAATCGAGCCCGAACAAGGACACGAAGGTGATCATCGAGTTGCGCAGGACGTGCCGGACGATGACCTGCTTGGGCGGGAGGCCCTTGGCCTTGGCCGTGCGGACGTAGTCCTCGTTCTGAATGTCGAGCATGTTGGCGCGGAGCACACGCGCGTAGAACCCGATGTAGAGGATCGACAGGGTGATCCAGGGGATGATCAGGTGCAGGAACCATTGCCACGGGTCCTGTGTGAACGGCACGTACCCGAGCGGAGGCACCCACCTGAAGAAGATGGTGTCGTGCAGCCGGTCCTGCGTGATCAGGTTCAGAACCTCGCCCAGCCAGAAGACGGGCATCGAGATCCCGATCAGCGCCAGGATCATTAATAACGGGTCCACGAAGCTGCCCTTGAAGGTGACCGCCAATATGCCCATCGCAACGGCGCCTATCACCCAGAGGATGGCCGCCCCGAAGACGAGCGAGAACGTCACCGGCGCGGCGGACAGGATCGCCGGCACGACCTCGAGGGCCTGGTTCCCGTAGGAGACGAGGTCGCGCGAGATGAAGAGCCGCTTCATCATCAACCCGTAGCGGACGGGGAGCGGACGGTCGAGACCGAACTCGTGCTTGACCGCGGCGACCGTCTCGGGTGATGGGTTGCGGCCGGCGAGGCGTGCGCTCGGGTCGACGCCCGGTGTGGCGAAGAAGAGGACGAAGACGACCACCGTGATCGTGAACAGCACGGCCACGAGCCCGATCAGGCGCCTGACGATGAAGGCGAGCATCTACTCGCGGACGCGTACCTTCGCGCGCGGGTCGAGTGCGTCGCGGACGCCGTCGCCGAGGACGTTCAGCGACAGGACCGTCAGCACGATCATGATTCCGGGCGCGATCGCCACCCAGGGTCGCGTGTAGAGCAGCCCCTGGCCGTCCTGGATGACCGTCCCCCAGCTCGCCTTCGGCGGTTGCACGCCAATCGAGAGGAACGAGAGCGCTGCCTCGGTCAGCACCGTCGTCGCGATCATCAGCGGGAACATCACGATGACCGTCGAGACGACGTTGGGCAGGATCTCGGCGAACATGAGACGGAGGTTCGAGGCTCCCTGCGAGACCGAGGCCTCGACGTACTCCTTCTCGCGCGTTGAGAGCACCTGGCCGCGCACCGGACGGTAGACGTAGGGCACATAGATAAGCGCGATGACCAGGGTGGGGATCCAGAGGCTCGTCGCCTGGATGTGGATGAACCACAGCTGCACTCCGCCGGGTGTCGTCAGCAGCACGGTGGCGATCGTGATCGCAAGCAGGTAGACCGGGAACGCCCAGATGAGATCCATCACACGCGAGACGATCGTGTCGAACCAGCCCTGGAAGAAGCCGGCGAGGAGGGCGAACACGAGCGCGAGGAGGCAGCAGATCAGCGCCGAGCCGATCCCGATCAGGAGCGAGGCACGGCCGCCGTAGAGGACGCGTGCCGCCACGTCGCGGCCCTGATTGTCGGCCCCCAGGAAGTAATTCGAGTGCCAGGTCGGGCCGATGGGTGTCTCCCCGAGGCCGAGCCCTCCGCCGCCCTGCTGAACGACGTCGACTGTCTTGCCATCGACGACGGTCGTCCCGGAGATGTTCGAGACGAACGGGTCGGTGTGGGCGATGTGCTTGGAGTAGACGGGCGCGAGGAAGCTGATGATGACGATCACCAGGAACAGGATGATCCCGGCCATTGCCACCCGGTCGCGAACGAGGCGGCGCCCGGCGATGCGCCAGGGACTCCGACCGGAGATCTCCCTGACGGTCTCGCCGGGCGCCAGCCGTACTTCTGGCTCCGGCTCGAATGCGAATTCAGCCACGCGCCGTCCTTATCTGCTCCTTACTTCACCACCGAGGCCTGATCCAAGAGGAAGTACCACTGCGGGCTGAACTGGTAGCCCGTGACGCGGTTCGAGAGCACGTCGATGTACTTCGGGTTGAACATCGCGACCCACGGCGCCTGGTCGACGACCTCCTTGTCGACCGTGGCCCAGAGGTTGTTGGCCCCGGCCGGGTCGGTGATGCCCATCTGCCCGGCCTGGTCCATCTTCGCCTGGATTCCCTTGTTGCAGAACTCGGCGATGTTCGGGCTCGAGTTGCTGCCGGGGTGGAACGAGCCGCACCCGAGGAGGATGTTGAGGAAGTCGGAGGCGGCCGGGTAGTCCTGGTACCAGCTCGAGTATGCGAACTGCGGCTTGTTGTCCGAGTTCTGCGCGTACGGGTACTGGATATCCGGCGAAAGCGCCTGCAGCGTGGCCTTGTAGCCGAGGTTGTTCAGCAGCCCGACGAAGTAGAGACCGAGGTCGCGGTCGACCGTGTTCGTGGTCGTGTTGACCTTGACCGCGGCGCCCTTGGTGCCCGAGGCGTTGATCAGCTGCTTGGCCTTGGCCATGTCGGGGCCCGTCCACTTGTCGGTCGCGCTGCCCGAGGTGTAGGGGCAGTACGGCTTGTAGCCCGGGAAGTTGGGCGGCAGGATCTGGCAGGTCGCGACGGCGAGCTTCGGGCCACCGTAGATCTTGACCAGCGCGTTGCGATCGGTCGCGTAGTTGACACCCTGCCGTGCCTTGAGGTTGTTGAACGGCGGGATCCGCGTGTTGAACGCGAAGTACCAGACCGCCGTCAGCGGGTTGACGTGCACACGGTCGGCGTACTTCGTGCTCAGTTCGTTGAGGCGATCCGCAGGCGGCTGGTCGAACATCCAGTCGGCCGTGTTGTTCTCGACCGCCGTCACCTGCGACTCGGGCGTGAACCCAAACTTCTGGACGATCACGTCCGGGTTGCCATCGGGCTGAGCGTCTTTCGACCACTCCTTGAAGAAGGTGTTGCGGACGAGCTTGATCTGCTTGTTCGGCGAGTACTGGACCCACTTGTAGGCGCCGGTGCCAGGCGGCGGGATGTTCACGTTCGTCGCCGGCGTGCTCGAAGGCAGGATGAACGCGAACGGAACCGCGAGCTTGTCCAGGAACTCCGGATCGGCCGTGGTCAGGTGGAACGTGACCTTGTCGCCGTTGACGACGACCCCCTTCGAGAGGTCGCACGTCTTGGGCGTCTTGATGCACGCATCGGCGCCCTGGATCACGTTGTACCAGGTGCCCGCGTTCGGGCTGTTGCCGATCTTGAAGAGCCGCTCGAAGGTCGACTTCACGTCGGCGCCGTCGAGCGTCGAGCCGTCGGAGAACTTGATCCCCTTCCGCAGCGTGAACGTCCAGGTCTTGCCGCCGTTCGTCGGCTTCGGGATCGACTCGGCCAGGTCGGGCACCTTCTCGGTCCCCGGCTTGCCGCCCAGTCGCTTGAAGGCGATGAGGCCGTCGTGCGACATGATCAGCAGCTGCCACTCCTGCAACGTGTAGTTCACCTGCGGATCTGGCGAGCCAGACGGCGCGGCGTTCGCGACGGTCACGAGCGTGCCGCCCTTCCCGCCTGCGCTCGTGCTGCTCGTGGTGGTGCTGCTGCTCGACTTCGAGCTGCCACCGCAACCCGAGGCGACCAGCGCCAGCGTGACAACTACTCCAAAGAAACCGACGAACCAGCGCTTCACCCGGACCATCTCCTTCCGGTCGACACAGGGGCTCCGTACTACTACGGACGCCGAGCGAGGGCCGGATGTTAGCGGCCTTTGTTAGCGCAGTGTTTAGTTGTCGCTATCGCTTAGGCGGCGACGGTCTGGAGCTCGCGCAGAGCGGCGAGCCGAGCGAGGGCCTGGCCCTCGAGCTGCCGTACCCGCTCGCGGGTGAGATCGAGCTCGTGTCCAATCGCCTCGAGCGTCCACGGCTCGCCCTCGAAACCGAAGCGAAGCTCGAGGATCCGCCGCTCACGCTCGGGGAGCGCGTCGAGCGCACGCCGCACGCCTTGACGGCGGAGCGACTCCTCGGCCTCGTCGAAGGGGTCGGCCGCCTCGCGGTCGGCGAACAGGTCGCCGAGCTCGCCTTCGTCGTCCGCGCCGACGGTCTGGTTCAGCGAGACCGAGGCCTGCGCGGCGCCGAGCGCCTCGTCGACGTGCTGGATGGGGAGACCGGTGGCCTCGGCGAGCTCTTCCTTGGTCGCCTCGCGGCCGAGCTCGACCTCGAGCCGGCGGGCCGCCCGACCGAGCTTCTGCTGCCGCTCGACCACGTGCACGGGTACGCGGATGGTGCGGGCGTGGTTCGCGACGGCGCGCTGCACCGACTGCCGGATCCACCAGGTCGCGTAGGTCGAGAACTTGTAGCCGCGGCGCCAGTCGAACTTCTCGACGGCGCGGTTGAGCCCGAGCGTGCCCTCCTGGATCAGGTCCAGGAACGGGACGCCGAGGCCGCGGTAGCCCTTGGCGATTGAGACGACGAGCCGCAGGTTCGACTCGATCATCCTCCGTTTGGCGGCGACGTCGCCGCGCTCGATCGCCTTCGCGAGCATGACCTCTTCGGCTGCGGTCAGCAGCTTGTGGCGGCCGATGTCTGCCAGGAAGAGCTGGAGACTGTCGGCGGCGCCGACCAGCGCCTGCGGCTGAGGCTGTTCGACGGCAGGCTCCGCTTCCTTCTCGGGCACGTCCGCCTCTGCCTCCGGACTAGTTTCGCGTACCTCGAGACCGGTCGTCTCGAGCTCGCGGGTCAGCTCCTCAACCTCATCGTCGGCGAGGTCGTGCTCGAGCGCGAACGCCTCGAGCTCGGCGGGCAGGACGTAGCCCCGCTCTTCCGCGCCTTCCAGCAGCACGCGCGCGGGCTCGGTCCCCAGCAGTTCCTGAAGTTGGCTCTGAGTCAATTTGTCCTCTTGGGTCTTAGACGCGATTCCTGCCTCGATCTTTCGCACTGTAGGGCGATTGTCCTCGACTGGCCAGGGGTATGCGGCCCTCGACCGGGCTCGATGGACAAAACGCGATCCTTGCTTTCTCTATTCCGCGACAGCAGCCTCTTTGGTTTCCTTGCGCGCAGGAAAGTCGAACTCGACTTTGCCCTCACCGTTCAAGACGAGGCGCGCGCGAAAAGGTTTGCCGGCGCGTGAGCGGAAGCCCGAGATGACCTCCTTCGTCTTGCCCTCCTCGAGCAGCTGGCGCGCGATCTCGGGGGTGAGGGTACGGCCCGCGACGCGCTTCCAGATGACGAAGCCGCAGCCCGTCTCCTCGCGGCTCTTCCAGCTCGTGCACCCGTAGGCCTTCGAGTTCTCCTTGATGATCTCGCCGGTCTCGGCGCCGCAGCGCGGGCATAGGCCGAGCTCGACGCGCTCGGGGCGCAGCTTCTCCTTGTCGAGCGCGGCGATCTTCTCGACGGTCGCGCGCGTGAAGTTCTCGATGTCCTTGATGAACGCGCCTCGCTCGTCGGCGCCGTGCTCGATGTCGGTCAGACGCTTCTCCCAGTCGCCGGTCAGCTCGGGCGAGGTGAGCGGATGCTCCTCGAGCATCGAGATCACCTGGAGGCCCTTCGGCGTGGGGGTCAGATCCTTGCCCGCGCGCTCGATGTACTCGCGGCGGATGAGGGTCTCGATCGTTTCCGCGCGTGTGGCCGGAGTGCCAAGCCCGCTCTCCTTCATCGCCTCGCGCAGCTCCTCGTCGTCGATCAGCTTGCCGGCGGTCTCCATCGCGGAGAGCAGCGTTGCCTCGGTGTAGCGGGGCGGGGGCTTCGTCTCCTTGGCCTCGACCTCGGCGCTCACGCACTTGACGCTCTGGCCCTGCTCGAGCGGCGGCAGCTCGGCGCTCTCGTTCTCGGAATCCTCTTCCTGTTGGCGGGCCTTCCGGTCCTCGTCCGACTCGAGCCCGTAGACGCCGCGCCAGCCGGCCTCGAGCGTGATCTTGCCGCGGCTTCGGAACCGCTCCTCCTCGACCACGGTGATGATCGTCGTCCGCGCGTAGCGGGCAGGTGGGTGGAAGACGGCGAGGAAGCGTCGGGCGACGAGGTCGAAGATGCGCCGCTCGTCCGGCGAGAAACGGTCGAGCTCGTGCTCGACGTCGGTCGGGATGATCGCGTGGTGGTCGGTGACCTTCGAGTCGTTGACCACCCGTCCGAGCGGCAGCTGCTGGAGCCCGAGCACGTAGCGCGCCGCCTCGGCGTAGTCGGGGATCGGCTGCAGCGTGGCCGCGGTCGGCTTCAGCTGAGAGACGAGGTCCCCGGAGAGCCAGCGGGAGTTCGTGCGCGGATAGGTGATCGCCTTCTTGTCCTCGTAGAGCGACTGCGCGGCCTGCAGCGTTCGGCGAGCCGAGAAGCCGAAGCGGCGGTTCGCGTCTCTCTGCAGCGAGGTCAGGTCGTAGAGGAGCGGGGCGCGCTCCGACTGCTCCTTGCGCTCGACCGACTCGACCGTGCCCTCGGCGCCGGACACCTTCGCGGCGATCACGTCGGCGCGCTTGCCGTCCTTGAGGCGGGTCTCCTCGCCCTCGAACCAGAGGCCCTCGTAGCGCGGGTCGAACTGCGCGTGGACGAGCCAGTACGGCTCGGGGACGAAGGCCTGGATCTCGCGCTCGCGCTTCACCATCAGCGCCAGCGTCGGCGTTTGCACCCGGCCGAGCGAGACCACTCCGCCGACCCAGGCGCGACCGCGGATCGTGGCGGCGCGCGTCGCGTTCATGCCGACGAGCCAATCGGCCTCCGACCGCGAGCGCGCGGCAGCCTCCAGCTGGCGCAGCTGCTCGCCGGGACGAAGCTTCTCGAAGCCGTCCTTGATCGCCGTCTTGGTCATCGAGTTGATCCAGAGGCGCTCGACAGGCTTGTCGACACCGGAGGTCTCGTAGATGTAGGCGAAGATGAGCTCGCCCTCGCGCCCGGCATCGCAGGCGTTGACGATCCGGTCGACGTCATCGCGCTTGAGCAGCTTGTGAATCACCTTCAGCTGCTTCTCCGCCTTCTTGTCGCGCGCGCGCAGACGGAATTCCTCGGGAACGATCGGGAGGTCGGCCATCCGCCACTTCTTGAAGCGCTCGTCGTAGTCCTCGGGATCGGTCAGCTCCACGAGGTGGCCCACCGCGAAGGTGATCACGGTGTCCTCTGACTCGAGGTAGGTGTCGTTGTTCTCAAAGCTTCCGGGGAGCGCATCGGCCAGGTCTCGGGCGACCGACGGCTTCTCGGCGATGACAAGGGTCTTCACGCGGTCCACCTTAGCGAACGCCCGAATCGGCACCGTAGCCGGAAAAAGCGCGCGTCAAGGGCACGGAAATGTGACGATTGCGTGCCGAATGGTCTCACCGTTCTACCTATTCGCCGGCGCCGTCAGTTGGCCTTTTGTGAAGGGCCTGTACCGCCTCCGCGCGACCGGAGTCGAGCACGTGCCCGAGGGTGGCCTGGTGCTCGCAGCCAATCACACGTCCAACTTCGACCCCTGGCCCTTGGGGATGCCGCTCTTTCCTCACCGACAGCTGAGGTTCATGGCGAAATCCGAGCTCTTCAACCCGGTGCTGACGCCGATGCTGCGCGCAGGCGGCGCGTTCAAGGTGCGGCGCGGCGAGGGAGATGTGGAGGCGATGCGCACGGCGACCGACCTGGCTCGAGAGGGCGAGATCGTGGTCATGTTCCCGGAAGGGACACGGCAGACGAAGGGCCTGCGCAAGAGACACGAGCCGCGGGCGCATACGGGCGCCGCACGGATCGCGCTCACGGCGGGCGTCCCGCTCGTTCCCGCCGCGATCGCCGGCACCGACCGCCTGAGCCGGCTGGGCCCGCTGCGCGTCGCCTACGGTGAGCCGATCGACCTCTCCGACCTCCGGGACGTGGACGTGAAGGCGGCCTCCGAGCAAGCGACCGACCGGCTGATGACGAAGATCGAGGAGCTCAAGGCGTTGACGAGGTGAGACCGCTGCTGGCAGTCGACGGGGACTCCTTCGCGCATCGCGCCTACCACGCACTGCCGAAGAGCATCCGCCTGAACGCGGTCGTCGGCTTCTCCAACATGCTGCTGGGACTCTGGGAGGCGGAGCAACCGCGGGCGACACTGGTGGGCTGGGACAGCATCGGCTCACCGACGTACCGGAACGAAGCCTTCGAGGCCTACCAGAGCGGGCGGGTGTTCGAGGAGTCGCTGCTCGAGCAGCTCGACCTGCTGCCCGAGCTGGTCGAGGCGCTCGGGTTCGCGGCGGCGAAGGCGCCCGGATACGAGGCGGACGACTTCATGGCCGCGGCAGTCGCCTCCGAGGAGAAGCGCCGCGGAGAGACGCTCGTCGCCACCTCCGACCGCGACCTCTTCCAGCTCGCCAGCAAGCGGACGACGATTCTCCAACCCGTGCGCGGCGTTTCCGAGATCGCGCGCATCGGGCCGGACGAGGTTCGCGAGCGGTACGGCGTCGAGCCCGAGCAGGTGCCCGACTTCATCGCGCTTCGCGGCGATCCCTCCGACCGCCTGCCCGGGGCCGCCGGGATCGGCCCGAAGAAGGCCGCCGACATCCTGCGCGAGCACGGCAACCTGGAGGGCGCTCTGGCCGCGGGGCGATTCACGGCCGAGGCGGAGGATCTACGCCTCTACCGCCGAATTGCCGCTTTAGACGCCTCTGCCCCGCTCCCTCCCCTAGCAGACCAGACGCCCACGTGGGCAGAGGCGTCCTCCCTGGTGCGCGGCTGGGGCCTGAATCAGCTGGCCGACCGGCTGGAGAAGTTGGCCTAGGCAACCGGCTCTCACGGAGGCGCACATCGACTTCGTCAGCCACCCCTCGCTCGCGGAGCTGCATCCGACCGAGCCCCACGTCGAGAGTCGCGCGCGGCTGCTGTCCCTCTTCGAGGAGTTCGAGTTCGTCGAGGGCACGCCGGCCTCGCGTGAACAAATAGAGCGGTGCCACACGGCCGAGTACCTCGACCGGCTCGAGGCGATCCAGGTGCCGACGCTGCTCGATCCCGACACCGTCGCCTCCGAGACGAGCTACGAGGCGGCGCTGCTCTCGGCCGGCTGCACGCTGGGGGCGGTCGATCGCGAGGGCTTCGCGCTCGTGCGGCCGCCTGGACACCACGCACTTCCGGCTCGAGCGATGGGCTTCTGCCTGATCGACAACGTCGCCGTCGCGGCACGCTACGCGCAGGCGGAGCTGGGGCTCGAGCGGGTGGCGATCGTCGACTGGGACGTCCACCACGGCAACGGGACACAGGACATCTTCTGGGACGACGCCTCGGTTCTCTTCGCTTCGATCCATCAGTGGCCGTTCTATCCGGGAAGCGGCGGCCCGGGCGAGGGGAACGAGACCACGGTCAACGTGCCCCTTCCGGGCGGCTCGGGTGACACCGACTACCTCCGCGCCTTCGACGATGTAGTTGCGCCTGCCGTGCTCGCCTTCGGTCCCGATCTCGTGCTCGTGTCGGCCGGATTCGACGCGCACGTGGACGACCCCCTCGCGAGCATGCTCGTCACCGCCGACGGCTTTCGGGAGCTGGCCCGGCGCTCGGCTGCGCTCGGTCCGCGCGTTGCCGCCGTGCTCGAAGGCGGCTACGACCCGACGACGCTACCCGCGCTCGTCGGCGCAGCGCGCGAGGGGTTCACGAAATGACAACGGCCGGCCCGTCCGAGGGCCGGCCGTCTGCCGAAGGAAGCACAGAGCCACCGCGCTCCGACACCGTCAAGGTGGTGTCGTACGAAGTATCGGCTCGACTCGTCGCGCACCGTGGGTGAATCCCATCCCCCACGGTGGGTGAATTACGCGGCGCGGCGGGCGGTGGCGAGCGCGTCCAGCGCCTCGCGGCGCGAGGAGACGCCGAGCTTGCGCAACAGGCTCTTCACGTGGGAGCGGACCGTGTGCTCGGAGATGTACAGCCGCGTTGCGATTTCGTCGGTGCCGAGATGCTCGTCGAGGAGGAGCAGTACCTCGAGCTCGCGGGCGCTCAGTGCTGCGGCGATCTCGTTCGGGACGCCGCGGCCGACCCCGCCCTCGCGCACCTGCTCCAGCAGCCGCCGGGCGACCTCGCCGGAGAGGGCCGCCTCACCGTGGCCGACACCGCGGAGGAATTCCGCGATCCGCTCGGGCGGCTCGCTCTTCAGCAGGTAGCCGGCAGCGCCGCCGCGAATCGCGGCCAGGAGGTTCTCCTCCGTGCCGGACGCGGTCAGCACGACGACCTCTGTCTCCGGGGCGGCCTCCCGCAGGCGCGGCAGCGCCTCCAGCCCGTCCATCCCCGGCATCGAGAGGTCGAGCAAGACGAGCTCGGGCCGGTGCCGGCGGGCGAGCTCGATCGCCTCCGCGCCGTCGGCCGCCTCGCCGACGACGTCGAAGCCGTGCTGACCCAGCAGCGCTCCCAGGGCCTCGCGCGTGATCGGGTGGTCGTCCACGAGCAGAATCCGCATGGAGCGCTTATCGGCAGTGCGCGGTCTGCCGACAAGGGCTTTATGCGGCGCGAACAGCAAGACGACTATCAGGCCTGGCTCTGGGGAGAGGTGCTCCTGATCGGGCTGCTGGGCGCTGCGCTGATGCTGTTCGTCGCCTACCCGAGCCTGCGCAGCACCTATTCGCTCCCCCATGTCCGCCTCGTGCTGGACACGGCGGTCATGCTCGCCGCCGGGATCGTGGCCGTGCTCGCCGGGATTCGCTTCTCGGTCGACGGGCGGCGCCTCGACCTGCTCCTCTGCGGCGGCTTCAGCGCCGTCGCGGCCGCGACGCTGGCCTTCTCGATCGCGCCCGTGCTCGGAAACGAGCCGCTGCACCGCACCGAGGCCTGGGCCGGGATCGGCGCCCGCCTCTTCGCCACCTGCCTGATCGCCGCGGCGCCGTTCTCGAAGCGCCGCACCAGCGCCCGCGGCCGGGCCCTGGCCGAGATGCTCGTCGCGGTTGCGATCGTCGTGACCCTCTCGTGGGTCGCTGCACACCAGATCGGCCTCTCGCTGCCGCCGCTCACAGGTGAGAGCGGCGACCAGCAGCCACCGTTGCTGATCGCGACGCTGGGGGCGCAGGCCCTGCTCTCGCTGGTCGCGATGGTCGGCTTCGGCCTCCGCTTTCGCGCGCGCGGGAACGACCTCGACCGCTGGCTGTGCCTCGGCGCCACCCTCGCGCTCTTCGCCGAGCTCCACTACGTGTTCACCCCGCTGCTCTCGAGCAGCTACGTCTCCCAGGGCGACTTCCTGCGCCTGCTCTCCTACGGCGTCCTGCTCGTCGGCGTGTGGCGGGCGATCCGCTTCGCCGAGTTCGGACGGGCCGTCGCCGAGGAGCGCGCGCGGGTCGCGCGCGAGATCCACGACGGGCTCGCCCAGTATCTGTTCGCGGTCTCGACGCACGCGAGCATGCTCGAGAGCGGCGCCGATCCGGCGAAGACCCTGGCTCAGCTGAAGGAGGCCGCGGCGGCAGCCCAGCAGGAGGCCCGGTTCGCGGTGCTCGCGCTCTCCTCGGCCGGCGGCTCGGCTCCGTTCGACTCCGCTCTGCGCCGGTACGTCGACTTCCTCACAGCCGACGGGAAGCTCGACGTCGACCTCGAGATCCAGGAAGGAATCAGGCTCGCGCCCGACGAGCAGATCGAGGTCTTTCGGATCGTGCAGGAGGGGCTCGCAAACGCCCGCAAGCACGCAGGCGCGCGCCGTGCCCGGGTACGAATCGCCGAGCGCGCGGGCGAGCGGTTCGTGACCGTCGTGGACGACGGCTCGGGGTTCGACGAGGACGAGATCGCGGCCGGCCAGGGCCTGAAGAACATGCGCGCCCGGGCGGCCTCGATCGGCGGCGGCTTTCGGCTCGTGTCCGCCCCCGGGCGCGGGACGGCGCTCGAGGTCGTGCTGCGCGCGTAGGGAGCGCGGCCGGCGGGGCGCCGGCCGCGCTCCCGTCCGCTAGTGCTTCCCGCCGCGGGGCAGGCCCGAGACGGTGAACGGCGTCGTGCTCGTAGCGAAGTCGGCATTGACTACGAGGTACAGATGCCGTGCGCGCGCGACGGTCGAAGGCCCGCGAAGGCTCGAGTCGGTCTGCGTCGCCACCAGCTTGGCGCTCGACGCGTGGTCCTCCAGCTTCAGGAAGAGCAGCGCCGCGGGTGAGCCCCGGACGACTAATAGGCGGCCGCGGTCGAGCAGCATCCCGTCGCCGCCGACGACCGGGTCGGACGCGATCTCGTGGATCTCACGAGTGGTGCCGCCCTTCTTGACCACGATGCTGAAGAGCTTCCCGGTGTTCGACTGTACGACGATCAGCTTGTGGCCGCGGGCGACGATCCCGTTCAGGTTGAAACCGGTCGTGTAGGCGATTTCCGGGCCGACCGGGATTGCCTCAGGCGCTCCCGAGCCCGCACGCACCTGCGCGTTGGTCACGCGCCAGAGCGTCGGACGGAACGAGTCCGTCACGAAGACGCCCTTTCCGGTCACGACGAGGTCGTTAAGGAATCCTCCCGAGCCTGTGTCGAAGGTGGCCAGGAGCTCCTTCGTCTGCAGGCTGTAGACGTAGATCTTCCCGGTCATCCCTCCGGCGACGTAGAGCTTGCCGCCCCTGACCTTCATGCCCACGGCCGACTTGCCGGCCGCACCGGGGATGAACTCGGTCACGGTCGGGTTTCCGACCGTGCCGCGGTAGATGGTGCCGTCGCCGGTCGCGCCGACGAAGAAGACTTTCCCCCCACCCCTCGTGGCGACCCCTTCCGGGTTGCCGTGGGTCGACGGGTCGAGCGTGAAGACCTTGGTCGAGCCTCCATGCTTCCCGTGCTTGCCGTGCTTCCCGCCGCCGTGATCGGCGAGCGCGGCCGAGCCAGAAGCCAGAGCCGCGATGCCGAGGGCGACGACAAGGATGTTCCAGCGCTTATGCACGTGAACCCCTCCCGACTAGGTATCTCTGGGCGCCGACAGGCTATCGGCGCACCGCCCTCGTCAGGGGGCAAGATGCTGCAGATAGGTGCTTGTGTACGCGAGTAAGGCCCCTTGACGGCACGGTCGCGGTCGTCGACCCGGTCGGCTGCAGCTGGAGCGATGAGTTCCGGGCAACAGGCTGGTCCTAGGCACCGACAATCGGAAAGGAGCAAAGATGGCCAAGATCGTGGTAACCGAGTTCGTCTCGCTCGACGGCGTCATGCAGGCGCCCGGCGGCGAGGACTTCAAGTACCCCGGCTGGACGTTCGAGTTCGACCGCGGCGACGACGGCAATCAGTTCAAGGTCGACGAGACGATGGAGGCGGACGCGCTCCTCCTCGGCCGGATCACCTACGAGAGCTTCGCCGGCGCCTGGCCCTCACGCGACGGTGAGTTCGCGGACAAGTTCAACGCGATGCCCAAGTACGTCGTCTCCTCGACGCTCGACAATCCGGAGTGGAACAACACGACCGTTCTCAAGGGCGACGCGGCCGAGGAGGCCGGGAAGCTCAAGGAGGAGCTGGACGGGGTCATCCAGGTGCCGGGCAGCCTTCGGCTCGTGCAGGCGCTGTTGGAAAGCGACCTGGTCGACCAGCTGAACCTGATGGTCTTTCCCGTCGCGCTCGGCACAGGTCGCCGCCTGTTCGGCGAGATGGACGAGCGAAAGGACTGGAAGCTGACCGAGTCGAGGCCTGTCGGCCCGGACAGCGTGCTCGTCCTCACCTACGAGCGGGACCAGAACCGCAAATAGAGATCCCTCCAGCCAGGTTCGGCGCTCGAGGTCGTGGTGCCGGCCTAGCTCGGCGAACCCTCATTCGGGGCTGTGGCACACCGCTTCGATGTTGTTCCCGGCGGCGTCGTGCACGAAGGCGGCGTAGTAGTTCTCGTGGTAGTGCGACCGCACCCCGGGCGGGCCGTTGTCCGTGGCGCCGGCCGCGATCGCGGCCTCGAAGAAGGCGTCGACCGCCGCCCGGTTCGGCGCGCTGAACGCAATGTGGGTCGCGCCCCGCTCGGAGCTCGAGCCGATCCAGAAGTCGGGTATGCCCTCGCCTGCGCCGAAGCCCGCCGCCGACTCGAACTCGGCCTGCTTCGAGTAGCCGAGCGGCGCCAGCACCTGTTCGTAGAAGCCCTTCGCCTGCTCGAAGTCGCCGACGTTCGCAGTGACGTGGTCGATCATCGTCTCTCCCTTCTCGGTGGCCGATGCGATTATCGCCCGCCCCGACAAATAGAGAGCCCCGCTTGCGCGGGGCTCTCCGTAGCAGGCCTGTAAGCCGGATTCTGTCGAGGGTGACCATCCGTCTTTGCGGCTTACCCGGCTCCTCGGCGGGCCGCCTCGAGCGGAGCCTGTTCGCCTTGCACCGGACGGGGTTTGGCTAGCCGCCGTGTCGCCACGGCGCTGGTGGGCTCTTACCCCACCGTTTCACCCTTACCTTCAGCGTCTCCGGAGAATCGCTGCCGGCGGTCTCCTTTCTGTGCCACTTTCCGTCGGCTTTCGCCGCCTGGGTCGCCCCAGCGTCCTGCCCTTCGGTGTCCGGACTTTCCTCGAGCCACGAAGGCCCGCGGTCACCCGGCCTGCAGGGATAAGTGTAGCCCCGGTTCGCGCAGATGGACTGGCTCCGGGCCTTCGTGTGAGACTCACTCCAACTTCAGGAGAGGAGGAGCACATGAAGCGCCTAGTCCCGCTCTCCGTGCTCGTGCTGGCGCTGGCGACAGCGGCGGGCGTCGCGTTCGCCGCGAGCTCAGGCGGCGGCCGCGGGCACGACAAGCACAACGGGTTGCCGATCCGGCACGGCAAGGTGATCCACGTCGTCGAGCACGCCACCACGGACGCGGTCACGAACCATGCAGACGGAGTGAACACCGACTCCGTCGGCGACGTGCTGACGTTCACGAACGATGTCTTCGACGAGAAGGACTCGTCGAAGGTCGGGAGCGACCAGGGTTATTGCATCCGCATGATCGTGGGCGAGTCCTGGGAGTGCGTCTGGACGACGTTCCTCCCCCGCGGCCAGATCACGGTCGAGGGGCCGTTCTACGACACGAAGGACAGCGTGCTCGCGATCACCGGCGGCACCGGCGCCTACAGCTTCGCGCGAGGCTCGATGGAGCTGAAGAGCCGAGCCGGTGGCACCGAGTTCGACTTCATCTTCCACCTGAGCCCCTGAGGCCCAGGTCGGAGGGTCGAGCGGGCTCGGCGGCCACCGGCACGCCGAGCCCGAGAAGATCACGCGCGGTCACGCCGAGCGCGTCCGTGCCTACTCCTACAGCCTCGGCACCCAGCTCCGGCTGTCGCGGGAGGAACTCGACCGGCTCAACTGGGCTGCGCTCCTGCACGACATCGGGAAGCTCGAGGTCAGCACGGAGACGCTCAACAACCCGACAAGCCGACGGACCAGCAGTGGGAGGAGCTGAAGCAGCACGAGCTGCACGGCGAGACGCTTGTCGAGCGGATGCGCGACTGGCTGGGCAAGTGGTCGGACGCGGTCGGCCACCACCACGAGCGCTGGGACGGAAAGGGCTACCCGCGCGGAATCGCGGGTGAGGAGATACCGTTGCCTGGCCGCATCGTCGCGATCGCGGATGTCTTTGACGTGATCACTTCTATGCGCTCGTACAAGGAACCCGCGACGCCCGAGGAGGCGCGGGCCGAGCTTACGCCTGCTCGGGCACACAGTTCGATCCGGCCCTCGTGCGCGCCTTCGTAAACATCTCGTGGGCTTCCACACTCGGGGCAGAAGATTCCGCCCTGCGGCAACTGCATGACGAACTCGCCGCAGGCCAGGCACTCGAGGCTCGCTCCGCGCAGGAGCGCGTTCAGCTCCTGCTCGAGCGTGCGGTTCAGCGGCTCGACGCTCACAGCGTGCGGAACACCCCCGTGACCTTGCCCAGGATCTGGACGTGCTCGGCGTAGATCGGCTCCATGGACTGGTTCTCGGGCTGGAGGCGCACCCTCCCGTTCTCCCTGAAGAGGCGCTTGACCGTCGCCTCGTCGGCCAGCTCGTCGGCGCCGGCGAGCGCGACCACGATGTCTCCGTCGTTTGCGTCCTGCTGGCGGCGCACGACGACGATGTCGCCCTCGAGGATGCCGGCGTCGATCATCGACTCGCCCCTCACGCGCAACAGGAACTCCTCGCCTCCGCGCGCGAGCGGCTCGGGCACCGCGATGTACTCCTCGACGTTCTGGTCGGCGAGCAATGGTCCGCCGGCGGCGATCTCGCCCAGGAGCGGAAGCTTGTGCAGGTCCTCGGCCCGGGAAGGGTCGGACTTGGGATCGCGGCGCAGCTCGAGTGCCCGCGGCTTGGTCGGGTCGCGCTTGATCAGACCCGCGCGCTCCAGGTTCGCGAGGTGAGCGTGCACCGTGCTCGGCGAGGCGAGCCCGACTGCCTCGCCGATCTCGCGCACCGTCGGCGGATAGCCGTGCTCGTCCACGTAGTCGGTCAGGAACTTCCAGATTTCCTGCTGTCGGCCTGTCAGCATCGAGGCACCTCGGGGTCGGGAGCGGTAACGAACGTATGTTCGACCAGCAAGGCTAGCGGCCTTCCCGGACGGCGTCAAGAAAGCCGGCCAGTAGCGATCACCTGGGGCAACCAGACCGGGATCGTGAGCTCGCTTCCGATTTTGGGCTGCGCACTGTCGCCCGTCGTCTGAACTCCGCCGCGGAGCCGGGCTTTGCTCGGCTCCGCTCGCAGACGTTCTTCGAAGGACGACTCGTGCGAAGTCGTCATGGTCTCCGCGCAGCGGAGGCCGGACTTCGCACGACGACATGCGCTGGAGAGGACTTGAACCTCCACGGGGTATTAACCCCACAAGGCCCTCAACCTTGCGCGTCTACCAATTCCGCCACCAGCGCGCGGCGGCATTGTAGCCACGCCTTCCCCCCGAGGCTCGCCGCGCACTAAGGTACGCGCCGTGCGGGAGCTGTGCGACCACGCGGTGGCCGCGGCTCTTGGGGCTGGAGCGTCGTACGCCGACGCACGCGTCGTCGTACGCCGGTCCCAGGTCGTGGGCACCCGCAACCAGCGAGTCGAGCGGCTCGACGACGCGGAGACCGAGGGGATCGGCGTGCGGGTGCTCGTGAACGGCGCGTGGGGCTTCGCCTGCGACCGGCGCCTGACCGCAGGCGGTGCCGGGGCGGCGGCGGGAAAGGCCTGCGCCTTCGCCAAGGCGGCACCGGGCGGGCACACGCGCGAGCTCGCGCCGCTCGAGCCGGCAGAGGGTGTCTTCCGTACACCGGTCGAACGCGACCCATTCGAGGTCTCGCTCGCCGACAAGATCGAGCTCTGCCTCCGGGCGGAGGGCGCCCTCGCGCACGAAGACGTCAAGGTGACCTCGGCCTCGGTCCGTGCCCAGCGCGAGCACAAGGTGTTCGTCTCCTCCGAGGGCGCGGCGACCGAGCACGAGCTCGTCGAGTGCGGCGGCGGAATCGACGCGCTCGCGGCACGCGACGGCGTCGCTCAGATCCGCAGCTACCCGAGCGCCCACGGCGGCTCGAGCTCCCAGGCCGGCTGGGAGTACGTTGAGTCGCTCGGCCTCGAGCGCGAGGCTCCACGCGTGGGCGAACAGGCGGCCGCGCTCCTGCAGGCTGCGCCCTGCCCGTCGCAGGTGACCACGGTGGTGATCGACGCCGAGCAGACGGCGCTCCAGGTGCACGAGTCGGTGGGGCACCCGACGGAACTCGACCGCGTCTACGGGACGGAAGCCGCCTACGCCGGCACGAGCTTCCTCAAGCCCGAGGATCTCGGCTCGCTTCCATACGGCTCCGAGCACATGAACGTGACCGCCGACTCGACCACTCCCGGCGGCCTCGGCACCTTCGGCTTCGACGACGAGGGCGTCCCGGCCGGGCGGCAGCCGATCGTCGCCGCAGGGGTGCTGAGCGGGTTCCTCACTTCGCGCGAGACCGCAGCCACGATCGGGAGCGGGTCGGGCGGCTCGATGCGCGCGGACACCTGGAGCCGCATGCCGCTCGTGCGCATGACGAACCTCCACCTCGAGCCCGGCGAGGGCTCCCTCGACGAGTTGATCGGCGGCGTCGACTCGGGTGTCTTCCTGCAGACGAACAAGAGCTGGTCGATCGACGACAAGCGGCTCAACTTCCAGTTCGGGACGCAGATCGCCTGGGAGATCGAGGACGGACGGCTCGGCCGGATGCTGCGCGACGCGACCTATACCGGGCAGACGCCCGTCTTCTGGGGGTCGCTGGACGGCGTGGCCGGTTCCGAGGAGTGGGTCCTGCACGGGCTCACCAACTGCGGCAAGGGCCAGCCTGGCCAGCACGCGCACGTCTCCCACGGCGCCTCACCGGCCCGCTTCCGCAACGTGCAGGTCGGCTTCAAGCAGTGAGCGAGGCGCTCGAGCTCGCCGGCCGGCTCCTGCGTGCGGCGGAGGGAGACGAGGCGTTGGCCCTGGTGCAGAGCGAGCGCTCCGGGCTGGCGCGCTTCGCCCGCTCGGAGGTGCACCAGCCGACGCTGATCGAGAACGACGTGCTCGAGCTGCAGATCGTCCGCGACGGGCGCCTGGGCGTAGCTGCAAGCAACCGAACCGACGAAGAGGGCATGCGCGCCCTCGCCGCTCGCGCCGCGGAGGCCGCAGACAGCGCGCCGGCCGACCCCGACTTCCCTGGGTTGGCCCCGCCCGCCGACCCGCCGGAGGTCGAAGGCTTCGACGAGCAGACCGCAGCGCTCTCGGCCGACGACCAGGCGCGTCTCGCCGCCGCCGCGATCGACGCTTCGGAGCTCGACCTCTACGGCTTCTTCACGAGCGGGGTGACCGAGCTGGCCCTTGCCTCGACGGCGGGGGTCTCGGTCTCGCAGACGATGACCGACGC
The DNA here is from genome assembly GCA_963754265.1 of uncultured Actinomycetes bacterium. Lineage (GTDB taxonomy): Bacteria > Actinomycetota > Thermoleophilia > Gaiellales > Gaiellaceae > AC-32. Next base: position 258,691 of record CAVWFB010000001.1, read on the forward strand.
CAGCGTGCTCGCCCTGGCCGCGGTCGACGGAGCTTCCGGCTATGCCGAGCAGACCTCGTGGCGCCTCGGCGGGATCGACCCGGCCGGCGCCTCGAAGCAGGCGGTCGAGAAGGCAAAGCACACACGTGGCGCCGGCACGCTCGAGCCCGGGTCGTACCCGGCGGTGCTCGAGCCTCCTGCGTTTGCCGAGCTGCTCGCCTACTTCGCGTACGACGCCTTCGGCGCGCTCGGCCTGCTCGAGGAGCGCAGCTACGCGCACGGAAGGCTCGGGGAGAAGGTCTTCGACGAGCACTTCTCGCTCGCCGACGACTCGCTCGACCCGCGCGGGCTGCCGAAGGCCTTCGACTTCGAGGGAACGCCGAAGCAACGGGCCGAGCTCGTCGAGAACGGTGTGTTCACCGGCGTCGTCTGGGACCGCACGACGGCAAGACGCGCCGGCAACGGTCGCCAGAGCACCGGCCACGCACCGCCGAGCTCGCTGCGCCACTGGGGGCCGTTGCCGTTCGGGCTCTCGGTCGCAGGCGGCGAGGCAGACTCGCCGCAGGAGCTGGCGGAGCTCATCGGCGACGGGATCTACATCACCCGCCTCCACTACCTGAGCATCGTCGACGCGCGCGAGGGAGTGATCACGGGAATGACGCGAGACGGCACCTTCCGAGTCCGCTCCGGGAAGATCGCGGAGCCACTGGTGAACCTGCGCTTCACCGTCGCGGTGCCGGAGCTGCTGGCCGAGCTGCCGGGGTTGACCCGCGAGCAGGTGCTCCTGAACCAGAGCGCCTACTACGACGAGCGCTACCCGCAGGGGATGCTCTCGCCGGCCGTGGCGACCGCGCGCTTCGACGTGACGGGCGTCGGCTCCGGGCCCGGCGTCTAGGGCACGCTCACGCGCGTGTAATCGACCGAGCCGAGCTCGTCCTCGCGCCAGCCGTGAGCCCGGGGCGAGACCAGGCGCGCGTCGACCGCCCAGGCGATCGGCACGACGAGCTTCCCTCGCGCGGAGGCTTGCAGCGCCGCGAGACGCGGATAGGGCGCGGCCAGGCGCTCGAAGCGTGCGTCGGCGCCGCCGCCGACCACGGGGCCCAGGCCCAGGTCGCGCCACGCCGCCACCAGCAGATCGAGGCCATAGCCGAGGTCGGAGTCGGAGGGCCGGATGAAATGAACCGCGATCCGCGGCAGCGACGGGATCTTCTTGCGCGCCTCGCGGAGGGCGATCACCGCCGTACTCGCCTTCGGCGGCCCCTGGTGCACGAGATCCTCCGCCGGCGGCGCCTCGAACTCCGGCACGAGCGCCTGGTAGTCGGCTCGGTCGGCGGTGTCGTCGTACACGCTTCTGACCTCGGCGGGAACACTGGGCTCGAAGACGGCCGCGTCGGCCGCGAGCAGCCGCCTGACCCGAAGCGCTCCGGCGAGCTGCGGGTCGAGCTTCGTCGCTCGCAGGTCCCCCAGCGGGACCGGCGCCTCGTCGAGACGGCCCGCGCGGAAGAGGCGGAGCGCGGCATGCGGCTCGACCTTGCGCACCTCGAGTCGGAGCCCGTGCCGTTCGGCCACCACGCGCTGCGGGCTCGCCGAGATGAGCCGGAAGGGCCCGGGCACCCCCGGCGGGGCCGCCGCCACCTGCGTCAGCAGGTAAGGCAGCTCGGGCCTGGGCGCCCGCAACGAGATCACGAGCGTGTGCTCGTCCGGTGCGCGGATGCTTCGGGCCTGGAAGAGCGCCGCCCGCCGGAGCTGAGCAGCGATCGCTCCCGAGTGGGCGCAGCGGAGCCGCCAGGTGCTTCCGGTCGCGTGCCAGGAGGAGCAGAGCCCTGCCCGCACCGCCCCGGTCCGCGGGTCGGTCCGGAGCGGGGTGGCGAAGAGGGCCCGCGCCAGGGTCACCTCGTCACGACCCTTCGCATGGGTCGGATCGAGCGGCCAGAGCATGTTCGCTACGCCGATGCGCATCACGCCCGCTGGACCGCGTGCGGGCAACGCCTCGTGGCGTTGTGCCTGGTCGGAGTCGCAGCCGGAAGCGACCAGAGCGAGCAGGGCCAGGGCCGCGGCCCGCCGAGCCGTCATTCCGTTACTTGAGCAGGTGGAAGAGCAGAACGGTGTTCGTGGCGAACAGGATCGCGACGACCACCGTCAGGCGCGTCAGGTTGCGCTCGACGATGTGCGTTCCGCCCTGCGAGGCGGGCGTGAAGCCCATGCCGCCGAGCCCGGCGTCACGGCCGGAGTGCATGAGGATCAGCGACACGAGTGCCGCCGAGAGCAGGACATGGATGACCGCGAAGATCTGCAGCAAGACGGCGCCAGGATACCAGCGGGTCAGCCGGTGGCCAGCTCGCGAATCGCGTCGATCAACTGAGCCGCGATCCGGTCCTTCGTGACGTAGGCCGCGGCGCCGGCGTCGCGTGCCCGGGCCACGTCGGCCCGCGCGTTGGAGCCGGTCAGCATCAGGATGCACGCCTTCGGCAGCTGCTCGCGGATCCGCTTCGTCGCCTCCACGCCGTCCACTGACGGCATGGCGATGTCCATCAGGATCACGTCCGGCTGGAGCGCGAGCGCCTGGTCGACGGCTTCTTCGCCGTTACGGGCGTGTCCGACGACCTCGATCTCCGGCTCGGAGGCCAGGATCGCGTCGAGCGCCTCGGAGAAGAGGCGGTGATCGTCGGCGATGAGGACGCGGATGGTCTTCGGGGGCAACGGTGACGGCTCCATCTGCCTACTCCTACAACGATTCTGGCGTGTTTTTCGCTCCGCCGGCGGCAGCCCGCTCCAGCACGGCCTCGACACGGCCCGCCTGCTCTCGCACGTCGTGGGCCTCGGCCGCTTCGCGGGCGGCGAGATTCGGGCACGGCAGCGACGCCGCGATCCGAAGCGCGTCGGAAAGCCCCTCCACGTCCAGCGGATCGACGAGGACGCCTGCCTCGGGCGGCACGAACTCCGGTGGGCCGCCGACGCGCGTCGCGACCACGGAGCGCCCGCACGCCATCGCCTCGAGCGCTGCCTGGCCGAACGGCTCGATCAGGCTCGGCTGGCAGACGACGTGCGCACGGGCGATCAGGGACGGCACCTCGTCGTGCGCGACGCTCGGCACGACCTCTACCCCGGGACGACCTTCGAGCTCGGCGCGCAACGCGCCCTCGCCCACGAACGTGAGCGACCCCGAGCCGAAACGCGCGAACCCCTCGGCTAGCCGGACGCCGTTCTTGCGCGTAGTGAGCGCGCCGAGGCAGAGGAAGTGGGGCCCTCCCTCCGGGGCCGGCTCGACCCGAAAGCGCTCTAGGTCGACGCCGGAATCGATTACCTCCGTCTTCCCCCGCGCCTCGGGGACCTTGGTCTCGAGCTCGCGCCGCAGGTAGTCCGAGACCGCGATCACGGCCGCTGCGCGGCCGACCGTGAGCCGTGTGAGCGCGCGGACCCCCGGGATCGCGCCGACGTTGCGCACGTCGCGCCCGTGCGCGGTCACGACCAGCGGCGCACTGCGAGGCCAGCGCGGCAGTCAGCCCGGCGGGCACGAGGAAGTGCGCGTAGACGACGTCGGGCCGGAAGCGCCGTGCCGCCTGGAACGCCCGGGCGACAAGGGTCGCGTAGCGGTGCTTCCCGCCACTTCGGCTGTCGAGGACGGCCCGCTCGAGCTCGTGCCCGCGCTCCTGCAGAGCCCGTTCGAGCTGCGCCACGAAAACCCCCAGGTCGGGATCGTCCGGGCCGGGATACATCTGCGAGACGAGCAGGATCCGCACCGGCCGAAGCTTGACGATTCCGGAACGCGGCCGCGCCCCTCCAGCCCGGGGGGCGCGGCCGCTCTACCGAATGCGCTCAGGCCCGATGGGCATGATCGGGATGCATCGCGTGCTCACGCATCCACTGCCACATCGAGCGCATGTGCATCTGGCTCCTGCGCTCGCGCGACTGGATCTCATGCCGCGGCGGCCTTTGTGAACGCCGGTAGTCCTGACGCATCTCGGAGATGCGTTCTTGGTGGCGCTGGCGCTGATCTTCGGGGTGTTGGTAGTACACGCTTCTCCTCCTCTTGGTCTCGATTGGCCCTGTCCGTATCGAGTCCGACGCCAGAGGCGGGATCTAGGCGTGTCTACCGAAAAAAGCGATTGCGAATTACCGCTGGCATTTTCAGCCGATTTTCGGTGCGACGCGAAGAATCTCTCGCTTCTATTGTTGACTCGATACGGGTTACGACGAATTGCCAGGTGCCACTTTGGGTCACCTCCAGTTGGATGGACGAGGCTCCGCGCTCTCGAAACGACGTGAGCGACCTTCCGGTCGCCCACTCGAACCTGCTGTTCGGCTAGAAGACCTAGCCGGAGCTCGTCCGAGCGGGGAACCTCATGGGCTCCGGTACGCCGCTGCGGGCTACCTCGCCGTACGCGAGGAACGCGAGGGCAGAGGAGGCCTGGCGGCGATTCGGCGAAGTGATATTCATCGGCGCACCTCCTCAGTCGGAAACGAGGGCGAGAGAGTACACCACGCTGGTCGCACTTGGCAAGTAAATATCTCCGCGGATTTCCAAGCCGCCATTACGGGTTGCGCTGCGCGTCGTACGTTCCGAACTCCTCGCGGAGCGTGTTGCAGATCTCGCCGATCGTGCAGCGGGCGCGCAGTGCCTGCCGCAGCGGGAGCAGAAGGTTCTCAGTACCCCGCGCCGCTTCGCCGACCTTCTTCAGCGCCGTCTCCGCCTCGGCCGCGTCCCGCTCGGCACGCACCCGTGCCGTGCGCTCGAGCTGGCGCCGCTCGGCCTCCGGGTCGATCCGGTGCAGCTCGATCGGCTCCGGCTCCTCCTCCTCGTAGCGGTTGACGCCCACGATCACGCGCTCACCGGACTCGACCTGCTGCGAGTACTGGAAGGCCGCGTCGTCGATCTCCTTCTGGACGAGCCCCTGCTCGACGGCCGCGACCGCGCCCCCGGCCTCGTCAACACGAGCCATCAGCTCCCGCGCGCCTGCCTCGAGCTGGTCCGTGAGCGCCTCGATGAAGTACGCGCCGCCGAGCGGGTCGGCCGTGTCGGTGCCGCCGGCCTCATGCGCGAGCAACTGCTGCGTGCGCAGCGCGATTCGAGCGGCCCGCTCGGTCGGAAGCGCCAGCGCCTCGTCGAAGGAGTTGGTGTGGATCGACTGCGCCCCGCCGGCCACCGCCGAGAGCGCCTGCACGGCGACGCGGACGATGTTGTTCTCGGGCTGCTGTGCGGTGAGCGTCGAGCCGCCCGTCTGCGCGTGGAAGCGAAGCGCCTGGGCCTTCGGGTTCGTGGCGCCGAAGCGATCGCGCATGATCTCGGCCCAGAGCCGCCGAGCCGCCCGGAACTTCGCCACCTCTTGGAAGAAGTGGTTGTGCGCGTTGAAGAAGAACGAGAGCCGCTCGCCGAAGTCGTTCGGCGAGAGCCCGGCATCGACCGCGGCCTGCGCGTAGGCGATGCCGTTCGAGAGCGTGAAGGCGAGCTCCTGCACCGCCGTCGAGCCGGCCTCACGGATGTGGTACCCCGAGATCGAGATCGTGTTCCAGCTCGGCAGCCGCTCGGCGCAGTAGGCGAAAAGATCGGTCGTCAGCCGCATCGAGGGCCGCGGCGGGAAGATGTAGTTCCCGCGCGCGATGTACTCCTTGAGGATGTCGTTCTGGACGGTGCCGCGCAGCTTCTGGGGCGCGATTCCCTGCTCCTCCGCGACGAGCTCGTAGAGCAGGAGAAGCAGCGCCGCAGGGGCGTTGATCGTCATCGAGGTGGAGACCCGGTCGAGTGGGATCCCGTCGAAGAGGAGCTCCATGTCGGCGATCGAGTCGATCGCCACGCCGGTGCGGCCGACCTCGCCGGCGGCACGCTCGTCGTCCGAGTCGTAGCCGAGCTGAGTCGGCAGGTCGAAGGCGACCGACAGCCCTGTCTGGCCGCGGTCGAGCAGGTAGCGGAAGCGCTGGTTCGTCTCCTCGGCCGAGGCGAAGCCCGCGTACTGGCGAATCGTCCACGGCCGCCCGCGGTACATGTCCGGATAGGGGCCGCGCGTGAAGGGGTACTCGCCGGGGCCCTCGAGCTCGCCCCCGACGTCATCGGCCGTGTAGACCGGTTTCAGCTCGATGCCGGAGTCCGTCTCGCGATCCTCGGTTTTCGCCACCGAAACTAGGCTATCGCCATGCCGGTGACCGTGAGGCTCTTCGCCGGGCTGCGCGAGCGCGCGGGCTGGTCGAGGCGCGAGCTCGAGGGAGTCGCCCGCGTCGGCGACGTCTGGCCCGCGCTCGACCTCGGCGAGGAGCCAGGCGGGCTCCTGTACGCGGTCAACCGCGAATACGCCGAGGCAGGCCACGAGCTACGGGACGGCGACGAGGTCGCGTTGATCCCGCCGGTCTCGGGCGGGGCCTTCCGCGTGACCGAGGAGCCGCTCTCGCTCGACGTCGTCGTCGGGGAGGTAGCCGACGAGCGCGCCGGCGGAGTAGCGACCTTCACCGGAACCGTGCGGCGGCAGTCACGCGGTCGCGAAGTGCGCTACCTCGAGTACGAGGCCTACACGGAGATGGCCGAGGAGGTGATGGCGAAGCTCGCGGCCGAGCTGGAAGAGGCCCACGAGCTCTGTGGGCTCGCGATCCACCACCGCGTCGGCCGGGTCGAGATCGGCGAGCCGAGCGTGGTGATCGCCGCCTCCGCACCGCACCGCCAGGCCGCGCTGGCTGCTTGCCGCGAGGCGATCGACCGCCTCAAGGAGACGGTGCCGCTCTGGAAGAAGGAGGTCTACGAGGGCGGCGAGGAATGGGTCGGCCGCGGGTCGTAGCGAAATGTGAGAGGGGGCCGGCCGAAGCCGGCCCCCTCGGCGCGTCCTAGGAGGGCACGCAGTAGGCGTAGACGGTGAGGCTGACGCTCTGCTGAGAGTTGCCCTGCGTCTTTGCCTTCGCTACCCAGCCGGCAAAGGCCGGCGTCGCGTGGCTCTCGATCACGCTCGGAGACGTTGCGCCGGCCTCGAGGAAGCCGCCCGAGATCGCGATGTGGTCTGCGGGGCAGGTCGCCGTCGCGGTCACGATCGCGTTGGCGTCGACCACCGTCGAGGTGCCGGTTGCCGTGATCACCGACGAGCCGTTCAGCCCATCGGCGCCGGCGGGACCCTGGGGGCCCATCGGGCCGGGCGCGCCGGCGGGACCGGCAGAGCCGGTGTCGCCCTTCAGGCCTTGCGGCCCGGGGACGCCCTGCTCACCCTTGGGCCCGGCCGGGCCCAAGGCGCCATCCTGACCGTTCTGTCCGTTCGCGCCGGCAGGGCCCATCGGCCCCTGGGCGCCGGCCTGGCCGGTTGCGCCGTCGAGACCAACGGCGCCGTTCTGACCGGCCGACCCCTGCTCACCCTGCGGACCCATTGGACCCATGGGCCCCACGTCGCCCTTCGGCCCGGACGGACCCATCACGCCCTGAAGGCCCATGAAACCCTGGGCGCCGGTGGCGCCGGTAGCACCGCCGGAACCGGTGGCACCCGTCGCTCCAGCAGCGCCGGCGGGACCGGCCGGCCCACGCGGCCCCGGAGTACCAGCTGCACCCTTGGCGCCCTTCATTCCCTTGCCGAAAATGTCCGAGACGCGGTACCGCTTCCAGCCCGAGGCGCAGCGATTGTGCTGCCTCCGCGAGATGACCTTGATCAATCCGTTGTGGATGTTCACGCACACGAACGAGTTCTGGAAGCGTCGCTTCTCCGCAACCGACCCCGCGAGCGCACTTGAGCTGACCAGCAAGACGAGAAGTCCGGCCAGGAGCGCCCACCCCTTGCTCTTCACCTTCATGTTCCTCCCCTTCGGTAGTTAGCGGCATCCCCATGCCGCTTCGAGCCGGTGCCGATGCGCGTCGACGAGAGACCCCAGGTCGACGCCGGCACCGTTGCTCGCACCGTGGGGCCGACCGCGGCCCCAGGCCACGCCAAGACGACCAGTTCGTACAAGCCGATTGGCTAGGTTCGGCCGAGGAAGCTAGAAGCGTCGCGGCTTCAGCAGCGCGCGCCGTTCCCAGGGCGAAGCGCGAGTCGCCAGCTCCACCGCGGCTCCGACGTCGAGGCGGCCCCAGCCGAGCTGAGAGTTCCAAGCGTTGCCGCTAGCGGTCGTCTTGAGGATCCAGGCCACCTGGGTTGCCGACAGCCCTGGGTTCGCGGCCCAGACGAGCGCGGCCGCTCCCGCCACCAGGGGCGCCGCGAAGGAGGTGCCACTCGCCCAGCCGTAGTACCCCGGCGACTGCCACGGGGTCTCCGCGCGCGGCCAGTCGCTATCTGCCGACTCGGCCGCAAAGACGTTCGAGCCGGGCGCGGCCAGCGAGATGTAGGAGCCGGTGTTCGAGAAAGGCGCCCTCATGCCGTCCATCTGCGAGGCGCCAACGGCGAGGCCGATTCCGCCCCGGCCGCGCGAGCCGACCGGCTGGAGGAGCGCAGCCGGATACTCGACCGCATTGCCTTCCTCGTGCTCGTTCCCGGCGGCCGCCACGATCAGGACTCCGCGGTTGGCGGCCCAGCGGATCGCGCGCTGCTCGATGGCCGAGGTCTCCGGGCCGCCGATGCTGAGGTTGACGATCTTCGCGCCGTGCTTGACGGCGTAGACGATCGCGGCCGCCTCGTCGACGTCGGTGATGTAGCCGTCGGCGTCGATCGCCTGGACGACCAGGAGCCTCGCGTCGCCGCCGAAGCCCGAGATGCCGACGCCGTTCTCGACCGAGCCGGCGGCCAGCGAGGAGACGAACGTGCCGTGCCCGAGCCGGTCGCGCACCGTACGCGAGCGGCTGAGGACGCTCCAGGTCGCCGGTGACTTGGCCGCGAGATCCGGGGCGCGCACGTCGGCGCCGCTGTCGACGACGGCGATGGTCACGCTCGAGGCGGCGCGCAAGAGCCCAGTCCGGCACCGCGGCCATGTTCGCGGCGTCCCACTGCCACTCCCAGGGGACCCCCGGGAGGTAAGTCTCGGCGAGCGCCGGCTCGTCGACCTGGAGCGCGCGGCGAAGCACGGGCCTCCGGCCGAGAAGGCGCGGGGACTCGACGACGACGCTGCGTAGGGCGGGGAGCCTGCGGACGACGTCCACGCCCGAGCGCTCGAGCTCCGCCACCTGGGCGGCGGAACGGTACGAAACGACCTGTCGGACGGCGGGCCTGGAAGCTGGAGTTGCGCTCGGCGCGACGATGCAGGCGACTGCCGCTGCCGCACAGAGCGCCCGCAGGACGGAGCGCATCCCGGAGCTATCGGTACGAGTCCCTCGAACGCGCACCCCGGTTCGAGGGATGGTGTAGAGCGGCGAATGCCGGGAGAAGGGCCCGCCGCTGGCGAGCCCTTCGGATCCCGTAGGAGCAGGCTCGGCTAGCAGAAGACGGCTATGTGAAACCCCGTATCAGTGAGCGCTCCGGCGTTGTTCCCCAGTTGGATGAAGAACCCATTCTCGCTGAGCCCTCCGCCCGAGATCGGGCTTCCTTGGAATGCCGCCTGGATCGTCTCCGGGGCGTCGCCCAGGTTGCTTGGCGTCACGACAGCCGCGCAGGCGGCAACGCTCTGGTTGAAGTAGACGCGGTAGGTGCCAGCGCCCGCGTCCTTCGTCACCAAGGTTGCGCCGCTCGACCGCGCAGTGACGAGGGTGCCGTCACCTTGCACGACTGCGAACAGCTTCGTTGCAGGCGTGCCGGCTACGCCCTGTACGCCCGTGGCGCCCTTTGCCCCCTGTGCGCCGTCCGCGCCCGCGGCACCTTTCGCACCCGCGGATCCCCGCAAGCCCCGGATGCCCTTCAGCGCCTTCCTCGCCTTCACGCTCAGGTCCTTCGTCTGGAGCGAGCCATTGACCACCTGGGGTGAGGCAACGCTGTTCCTTGGCCCGAGTGCGGTCGAGGCCGCGTACGTCGTCCCTCCGAGCGCAAGGAACAGCGCAAGCAGCGCGATCGTGTTTCTGCGCAGGAAGCGCAGGAACCCTTTGATCATGAGAACCCTCTCTTTCGGATGTCGATGAGGCCCGACGGCTTGGCCGGGATTCTCGTGTGCCGACAAGACGGCACCTGGTCATCCGGTCTTCCGTCGCTACGATGAGTGCGTGAGCCAGCTCTCGCCCAGGCCTGAGCTCGAGCCCGACTTTCGCGACTACGAGCCGATCCACCCCGAACCGGGCTGGAAGAGCTTCCTGCGCAAGCTCTGGGCGCCGATCGTGGGGATCGGCGCGTTCCTCGCCAAGTTCGGCTTCGTCCTGCTCAAGTTCAAGTTCCTGTTCTCGATGTTCGTCTCGGCCGCGGTCTACGTCTGGATCGGCGGCTGGTGGTTCGGGATCGGGCTGATCGTGCTGTTGTTCGTGCACGAGATGGGGCACGTCATCGAGGCCCGGCACCAGGGGCTGCCGGTCTCGGCGCCGATGTTCATCCCGTTTCTCGGCGCGATGATCACCATGAAGGAGATGCCGCAGGACGCCTGGCGCGAGGCACGCATCGGGATCGCCGGGCCGCTGCTCGGCTCCGCGGGCGCCGCGGTGATCTACATCGCCGGAGTCGCGTACGACTCGCAGCACCTGAAGGCGCTCGCCTTCCTCGGGTTCTTCATCAATCTGTTCAACCTGCTGCCGGTGAGCCCGCTCGACGGGGGCAGGATCGTCGCGGCGATCCACCCCGCGATGTGGCTGATCGGCGTCCTCGGCCTGCTGGCGCTCGTGATCCTGCGGCCGAACCCGATCCTGATCCTGATCCTCCTCGTCGCAGCGAGCGAGACCTGGCACCGCTGGAAGATGCGGAAGCTCCCGGAGATCCAGGCCTACTACCGCGTCGAGCCGCACCGCCGGTTGATCATGGGGCTGCTGTACTTCGGACTGGCCGCAGCCCTCGTGTTCGGCATGCACGAGACGCACGTCCCGCGCAACTTCTAGTGGAAGACAGGCGGCTCCTCGAGCGCCAGGAAGGCGACATCGCCGGCGATGTCGCTCGGATCGCGAAGGAATTCCAAGAGGGCTTCGAGGCGGTCGAGCGAATCGACAGGCCGGCGGTAACGGTGTTCGGGTCGGCCCGGGTGCGGGAAAACCACCCCGCATATGCGGCTGCGCGGATGACGGGCCGGCGGCTCGCGGAGGCGGGCTTCGCCGTCGTCACCGGAGGCGGTCCTGGGGTGATGGAGGCCGCGAACCGCGGGGCGCGGGAGGCGGGCGGCCTCTCGGTCGGCTTCAACATCGAGCTGCCGCACGAGCAGCGGTCGAACCCCTACCTCGACATCGGGCTCACGTTCAAGCACTTCTACGTGCGCAAGACGATGTTCGTAAAGGCCGCCGAGGGCTTCGTCATCTTCCCCGGCGGATTCGGCACGCTCGACGAGCTGTTCGAGTCGCTGACCCTGATCCAGACGGGCAAGGTGCTCCATTTTCCGGTCGTGCTCTTCGACAGCGCCTACTGGCGATCGCTGCTCGACTGGATGCGAGAGCGGCTTCTCGCCGACAGGATGATCTCCCCCTGGGATTTCGAGCTCCTTCGCGTGACGGACTCAGTCGAAGAAGCCGTCGCGACGGTCCTCGAGCGCTACGAGCAGGCCGGCGGGCAGATGCCCGCAGAGCCACAGAAGGCCGACGCGCAGTAGCTACGAGGGGGAGACCGCGATCGAGCCGCTGGCGATCACGCGGCCGCTCGAGTCGGTTGCGGTGATCCGTTGCGCGCCGGGTGTCCGCAGGATCACGCCCGTGAAGATGTGCTGGGCCGTGTCCGCCGCGACGTAGGCGTACGGCGCCGGCAGCGTCGCGAGCGGGTCGGTGCTGGTGAACGTGACCGTGCCGGTGTAGTCGACGGCGTTGTTGCCCCACTGGTCGATCGCGCGGACGGTCGCGGCGAACGGCACCCCGACCGTGGCAACGCTGGTCACGGTCATGAACAGATTCGAGACGGCGCCCCCTCGCACCCGCACGACGGGCTGCTTCCGGGGCCCGAGCGGCTTGAACAGGACCTTCCTGCTCGTGCTCGCCGGACGGGTCTGCGTGAGGAAGATGTAGCCGTCGGCCGCGAGCAGCGGCGCCGTGGCGCGGTGGTAGAGGAGCTTGTAGAGATGCTTGCGTCCACATGCCGTCGCGATCGAGACGCGCCGGCCGACGATCGCCGTGATGCGCGTCGCGCTCGTGCAGCCGGTCGGCTGGAGCTCGAGGTAGCCGTTCCCGCTCGGGTTCGTGCGCTGGGGCGGCGTCCAACCGCGCGGGAAGTCGATGATCGTCTGCCCCGAGAGCGCCGCCGAGTCGGCCAGAAACGTGAAAGCCAGCTCGTTGCCGCTCGAGCCCGCGTTGACGCGGGTCGGAGTCACGGTCATACGCCCGACCCCAGCTCGACCCGCCGCGCCTGACGAGGCGGCGAGCGTCAGGAGAACGAGGAGCGCGCACAGGACCGCCAGGGGTGTTCGCATTCCTCTCACCATCGACCCCGCACGAGTCTACTGACGCCACCTGCGGCCTAGACTGATGGCGCGATGGAGCTGCGCGATCTCCCTTCTGTCGACGAGCTCGCCCGCGACCGGCGCCTGGCGGGAGAACCCCAGCCGCTGGCGGTCCAGGCGGCGCGCGAGGCTCTCGCGCGCGCGCGGGAAGAGATAGCGGCGGGGCGAGATCCCGGCGACCTGGTCGAGTCGGCGCTGAGGGAGCTCGAGACGGCGCGGGCTCCGAGCTTGCGGCGGGCCCTGAACGCGACCGGGGTGATCGTCCACACGAACCTCGGGCGCGCCCCGCTCCCGGAGGCCGCGCTCACCCGGGTGCTCGAGATCGGGCGGGGCTACTCGAACCTCGAGTACGACCTTTCCGCCGGTGGGCGGGGCTCGCGACAGGATCACGTCGCGGCGATCCTGCGGCGTCTGACCGGTGCCGAGGGCGCGCTCGTCGTCAACAACAACGCGGCCGCTGTCATGCTCGCGCTTGCGGCGCTGGCCGAGGGGCGCGAGGTGCTCGTCTCACGCGGTGAGCTGATCGAGATCGGCGACGGCTTCAGGATCCCGGACGTGCTTGCGCGCTCCGGTGCGCTGCTGCGAGAGGTGGGCACGACGAATCGGACGCGCGCAGCCGACTACGAGCGGGCGATCGGCCCGGAGACGGCCGTGCTCCTGCGCGTTCACCAGTCGAACTTCCGCGTCGTCGGCTTCACCGAGCAGCCGTCGGTCGCCGACCTCGCGGCGGTCGCGCGGCGCCATCGGCTGCCGCTGGTCGACGACCTCGGCTCGGGCGTCCTGGTGCACCTCGAGGACGAGCCCTCCGCGAAGGAGAGCCTGGCCGCCGGGGCCGATCTCGTCTGCTTCTCCGGCGACAAGCTCCTCGGCGGCCCCCAGGCCGGGATCGTCGTCGGGCGCGCCGACCTCGTCGGGGCGCTGCGGCGTCACCCGCTGCAGCGGGCTCTGCGCGCGGACAAGCTCACGCTCGCGGCACTCGAGGGGACGCTCGGGCTCTACCTCGACCCGGAGCGGGCGCTGCGCGAGGTGCCCGTGCTCCGCATGCTGCACGAGCCGCTCGAGGCAGTGCGTGCGCGGGCGGAGCGGCTGGCCCGCGCCGTCGGCGGAGAGGTCGAGGAGACGGTCGGCCGCGTCGGCGGTGGGGCGCTGCCGCTGAGCGAGCTCCCGAGCTTCGCCTGCGCGGTGGAGGAGGAGCTCGCGCCCAAGCTGCGGGAGACGGATCCGGCCGTGGTGGGCGTGCTCCGCGACGGCCGGCTGCTGCTGGACTGCCGTACCCTCGGCGACTCGGAGGCAGACGAGGTCGCCGCGGCGGTTGCGAACGCGCGCGCATGAGCGCGCGCTCGCCGGAGTCAGTGCTCTGGGATTTCCTTCGCGGCGCGCTGATGACGCGTGCCCTGGCCCAGGTCGCCGATCTCGACGTCGCCGGGGTGCTAGCGGACGGGCCGGTCGCCGTCGGCGATCTGGCCGAAGCGGTCGGCGCTGACCCGGACATGCTGCATCGGCTCCTGCGCGCGCTCGCGAGCGACGGAGTGTTCGAGGAGACCGACCCCGGAGTGTTCCGGAACACTGCGGTCTCCGAGCTCCTCCGTACGCCGAGTCAGCGCGCGTTCGCGCATCTCTTCGGTGGGGCTTGGCACCGAGCAGCGGGCGAGCTTGACGCAGTCACTGGCCGGCCGACGTTTCCCACGACGTTCGGCACCGACTTCTGGTCCTGGCTCAGCGAGCACCCAGCGGAGCGCGCCGCGTTCGACATCGCGATGGTCGACGGGTACGAGAGCAGGGCGGAGCGGCTTGCCTCGCTCGATTGGGATGGCGACGAGACGATCGTCGACGTGGGAGGCGGCAATGGCTCGCTGCTCGTCGAGTTCCTGCGGGAGAGGCCAAGTCTGCGCGGGATCGTCTTCGACTTGCCCGAGACTGTACGAGACGATGATCTTGGCGACCGGATCGAGTTCGTCGCCGGCAGCTTCTTCGAGCGAGTGCCGATTGCCGATGCCTACGTCCTCTCGACGATCCTGCACGATTGGGACGACGAGAGGGCCACCGCCATCCTCCGAACAATCGGTGCCTCGGCACCGCCCGCAGCGAGACTGGTGATCCTGGACGGCGTCGTCGCGGCCGGGAACGAACCCGACGGGACGAAATGGCTCGACCTGCTCGTGCTCGCGCTTCTTGGTGGCCGGGAGCGCAGCGAGCCGCAGTGGCGGTCTCTGCTCGGCGGCGCGGGACTCGAAGCGGTGAGCATCCAGGACGGGCTCCTCGAGGCGAGATGGCACTGACGGTCGGGACGGCCGGCCATATCGACCACGGGAAGACGTGGCTCGTCCGCGCGCTCACCGGGAAGGACACCGACCGGCTGCCGGAGGAGCGCGAGCGCGGGATCTCGATCGCGCTCGGCTACGCGCCGCTCGAGCTCCCCGGCGGCCGGCACGTCTCGGTCATCGACGTCCCCGGCCACGAGCGGTTCGTGCGGACGATGGTCGCGGGCGCCACCGGGATCGACCTCTTCCTGCTCGTGATCGACGCGGCAGAGGGCGCGCGGCCGCAAACGTACGAGCACCTGGCGATCCTGCGCCTGCTCGGGATCGAGCGCGGCGTGGTCGCCGTCACGAAGGCGGACACCGTCGACGCCGACGCGCTCGAGCTGGCCGTCGCCGAGGCGCAGGAGCTCGTGCCGGAGGCCGAGGCAGTGGTCGCCGTGAGCGCGAAGACCGGGGCCGGGCTCGACGAGCTGCGAGCGGCTCTGGAAAGGGCCGCTCGTTCACTGGAGCACAAACACGGGGTGGGCGACGCGGCGACGAGGCTCTACGTCGACCGTGCGTTCACGATCGACGGGGTCGGGACGGTCGTCACGGGCACGCTCTGGTCGGGCTCGATCGCCCCGGGCGACGCCCTTCGGGTCGAGCCTTCCGGCCTCGCCACCCGGGCCCGTAGCGTCCAGGTGCACGACCTCCCCGTCGACGACGCCGAGGCCGGTCAGCGTGTGGCGGTCAACCTTCCGGGCGTCACCCGCACCCAGCTCCGCCGCGGCGATGCGCTCGTCCAGCCGGGGCACTACCCGGTGAGCTGGCGCCTGGACGTCGCCCTCGAGGAGCTCGAGCCCGTGCCCGCCGCGGTGACCGTGCATGTGGGCACGAGCGATGTCCCCGCACGGGTGGTGCGCGAGGGCCGCTATGCGCAGCTGCGGCTGCGCGAGCCGGTGCTGGCAGCCCGCGGCGACCGGATCGTCCTGCGCGCGCAGACGACCGTCGGAGGCGGCATCGTGCTCGACCCGGCACCACCGCGCGGGCTCGATCCCAAGCGACTCGAGCTGCTGGAGCATGGGGACCCCGAGGCGATCGTCCGCGCGGTGGTCGACGGGCCGGTGACCGGTTCCGAGCTTCAGTCGCGTGGGCTTCTCTCGGCGGCCGAGCTCGCCCGGGGCCTGGCTTCGCTCCAGCAGGCGGGCGACTGGTACTTCACGCCCGAGTGGCTCGAGGAGGTCCGGTCTGGCGTACGCGAGCGTCTGGCGGAGCGGGCGAGAACCTCGCCCCTCGACCCGGGGCTCCCGCTCGGCGAGCTGCTGCCTCCGAAGCCGTGGGCCGCGGCGGTCGCTTCCCTGCTGCATGTCGAACGCCGCGGCGGCAAGGCTTACGCACCCGGGGCGGCGCCGCAGCTCGGCGACCACGCCGCCGAGGCGGCCGCGGTCGTGGAGCAGCTCGCGGTCGAGGACCTCGTGCGGATCGACGACCGCGACCTCGCCGGCTTCCTCGAGGCCCAGGGAACGCTCAAGCGGGTCGGCGACGGGCTCGCGGTGCCCGAGCGCCTCTACGAGCGCGGCCGCGAGACGTTGCAGGGCCTCTCGCCGATCACCCTGGCCGGCTTCCGGGACGCGCTCGGAGTGTCCCGGCGAACCGCCCAGCTCCTGCTCGAGCGCTTCGACGCCGACGGGCTCACCCGCCGAGTCGGCGACGAGCGGGTGCTCCGGCGCTCACAGAGCCGGCGCTGAAGGTGGCGTCGAATGTGCAGCGAGGGTCGCCGCGCAGCATGCAGGTCCGCTCCTCCAGCTCCGCGTGCTGGCCGTAATGGCGCGCGGCGCCCTGGGTAAGCCCCCGCAGCAGAACGCACATTTTTCGCGGCGACTCGTAGACGATCGAGACGCCGTCGTCTCCGAGCGGTGAGATGTCGAGCTCGGGCGGCCCGGCGTTCGGGATCGTCGCGCGCACGAGCTCGTGGATCCGCGTCTCGACGGTGAGCAGGAAGTCACGCGTCGAGTCGGAGACGTCGAAGAAGGCCGGGTAGAGCCGCGCGAACGTGATCTCCGCGGTGAAGACGCCGAACTCGAACAGGATCTCGTCCGGCTCGCGCCCGGTGTGCGCCGAGGTCAGTGCGACGAGGCGCCTGAGATTCTCGTCCGGGTATGACTCGCTGAGCAGGTACTCGGGCTCGCTCTCGAAGACGGCCGTCGAGGTGGCGCTGCCGTGGGTCGCCGAGAGGTAGTCGCGAAAGCTGGTGAAGATGACGCCGTGCACGCGGGGCGAGTCTAGGTCAGCCCGACCTCAAGACCCGGCGCGGCGCGGTCGTGTGCGATCGCCTCTCAGTCCAAAGCGCATAAACGCCGACAGGTAAGACGACTCGTCAACAAGCCGACCCGCTGAACGTCGCAGTAGCTATCAAGAACTCACCCCGCATCTTCACCGCCGCCGCCGCCCTGACGCTCGCGTTGATCGTCATCGCGTTCGTTCCTCAGCTACTCGGGTCGGAGGTACGCCGAGCCCTAAGCGGGCTGTCGAGCGCGCAGCCGATCTGGCTTTGGCTCGCCGGCGTCTGCTTCCTCGGTTCGCTCGTTGGGACGGCCGGCGCCTGGCGCTCCGCGATCGGACTCGTCGGCGGTCGCATCGGCTGGCTCGATGCGGGTGCCCGCTACGGGATCGGCTCGTTGATCAACTCGTTCGCGCCCGCGCGGCTCGGCGACGTCGCGCGTCTGGCGCTGTTCTCGCGCGCGCTCGACAGCGAGGATCGGCTCTGGCGCGCGGGCGGGTCGTTGGCGGTGATCGGCGTCGCGCGAGCACTCGTGCTCGCGCTGCTTGTCGTCGTCGGCTCCATCGCCGGTGCGCTACCGCTCTGGCCGGTGTTCGTCCTGATCGCCTTGACAGGTGTAGCCGTGCTCGCGGCCATGACGACGCGTAACCGAACTGCCCGCACGCACCTAGGGCACGCGCTCGACGCGTTCCGTGCTCTCGGGCGGGAGCCGAAGCGTGGCGCGTGCCTCGTCGCCTGGATCGCCTTCGCGACCATTGCAAAGCTTGGCGCCGCTGCCTCGATCGCCGCCGCGCTCGGGATCCCCTCCCCGCTGATCGCCGCGGTGCTCGTCGTGCCGGTGCTCGAACTGAGCGGAACGATGCCCCTCACGCCCGGTAACGTCGGCCTCACGAGCGGCGCAATAGCGATGGCGCTGCGCGCACACGGCGTCGGCCTGACCACGGCGCTCACGACCGGGATCGCCTTCCACGCGGTGGAGACGGCAGCCGGAATCGTCTTCGGGCTGGCGAGCGCCCTCCTCCTGGCGCCGTTCCCCTCCGCCGTCGTCCGCCGACGAACGACGCTGGCCGCGGGCACTCTCACCTGTGCCGTGCTGATGGTCGCCTTCGGGGCCACCGTACTCGGCGACCTCGTCTAGCGGCCCTGCGAGAAGAGGGGCCGCCTGGCCCCACCTATCCCCTAGCCGGTTACGCTCATTTCGGAGCGGCATGGGCCCGGTGGCCCAGCCGGTCTTCAAAACCGGTGCGGTCGTGCAACCCACGGCTCGGTAGGTTCGACTCCTGCGCCGCTCCGCTGAACGACCGAAGTGTGCGCATGCCTTCGCTCGGCGGGACGACGCACCTTCGAAGTACGGAATAACGGTCGAAGTCGAGACGTTTGAGTGCTCAAGTACCTGGTTTGGGTCGGTCGAGTGGCCCGGTATGGGCCATCGCGAGAGACCAAGCCGCTTGACTCAGCAACTCCAGAAGGGAGGCACACGATGCCGACGCTCGAATTTGGTCTCGACACGTTCCTGCCGGTGACGGTCGACCAGGCCGGGCTGCCGATCACTGGCGACCAGGTGGTTCGGAACACCGTCGCGGAGGCGGTCCTCGCCGACGCGGTCGGAATCGACTCTTTCAACATCGGCGAGCACTACCGCACGGAGTTCATGGACTCGGCGGGGCATGTAGTCCTCGCCGCGATCGCAAGCCGAACGGAACGGATCCGGCTCGGCACCTCCGTAACGGTCCTCAGCACCCAGGACCCAGTGCGGCTGTACACCAACTACGCCACGCTCGACGCCGTGTCGAACGGGCGCGCGCAGCTGATCGTCGGCCGAGGCTCGCTGACGGAATCCTTCCCGCTCTTCGGCTTCGACCTCGCTGACTACGAGGAGCTGTTCGAGGAAAAGCTCGACCTGCTCGTTCGCCTTCTGCGCGACCAGCCCGTGACCTGGGCCGGGAACTTCCGGTCGGCGCTCACCAATGAGTTCGTGAGCCCACCAATCCCTGAGGGCCACATTCCGACTTGGGTCGGCGTCGGTGGCAGCCCGCAATCGGTCGTGCGCGCCGCACGCTTCGGCCTGCCGTTGATGCTGGCGATCATCGCCGGAAAGCCCGAGCGCTTCGCGCCCTACGTCGAGCTCTACAAGCGCGCGCTCGAGCAGCACGGACAGCAGGACCTGCCGATCGGAGTGCACTCGCTCGGCTTCATCGCCGACACCGACGAGGAGGCCCTCGAGATCCAGTGGCCCTACTACAAGGAACAGTTCGAGTGGGCTGCACGCGAGCGCGGCTGGCGGCCGCCGACATACGAGCAGTTTCTGGCCGAGGTCGATCACGGCTCGATGTACGTCGGCTCTCCTGAGACCGTCGCGAACAGAATCGCCACCACGATGCAAACGCTCAGCCTGAGCCGGTTCGACCTGCTCTACGCCGTCGGACGCGTCCCACACGACCGGCGAATGGCGACGATCGAGCTCTACGGCCGCGAGGTGATCCCCCGGGTACGAGAGCTGCTCGCCGCGGTGCCCGAAACGGGCCACCCAAAGGCCGCGGTCAGGAGCTGACGGTGGCCATGGCCGCGACCGAGATCCCCGACGACCTCCGACCCCCCACCGGCCCCGAGCTCGACGATCTACGCCTTGGCATCGTCGGCGCGGGCAAGCTGGGCACGACGCTCGCCCGCGCCGCCGTCGCCGCCGGCTTCGACGTCGCGATCTCGGGATCGGGCCCGGCCGACGACATCGCGTTGACGGTCGAGGTGCTCGCAGCCGGCGCGCGCGCGGCAACAACCGACGAGGTCGTACGCCACGCCGACATCATCGTCCTGGCCGTCCCCACGCACCGTTTCCGCGAGCTTCCGCGCGATCTGTTCGCCGACAAGATCCTCATCGACGCGATGAACTACTGGGAGCCCGTGGACGGCGACGATCCAGAGCTCACGGCCGCAGCAGACGGCACCAGCATGATCGTGCAAGAGAGCTTCCCCTCCGCGCGCGTGGTCAAGAGCCTCAACCAACTCGGCTACCACCAACTCGAAGAGAACCGGCGCCCCAAGGGAGCATCCGACCGCATCGCGATCGGCGCAGCCGGCGACGACCGCCTCGCGGTCCGCCAAGTCATGCGGCTCCTCGATCGGCTCGGGTTCGACCCCGTCGACGCCGGGCCGTTGAAGCGCGGCGTGGCCCTGGAACCGGACGGGTCACCGATTGCCGCCACCTACACCGCAGATCAGCTCTCGAACCTCGTCTCACGCTGACGCCGGGCTGAGTCGCAGCGACACGCGTCATCCACCTCGGACGGCTACCGGTTCATCCAGACGGGGCGATTGCGCGGTGACTGCGCGCTCGTTACATTCTTCGGCGCCGGCGCGCGTTCGGGCCGCGGCAGGGACGCGGACGATCGCGAGTCGGCCGGCAACGCGACGCAGGGAGGCTGCACATCAGCACACCTCTGTCGAAGGCGCACGACGGCACGGTTCGAGCGACGTCGGCTTGCCGACTACCTAGCCGCACAGTCCCGAGCAATCCGCGCCCCGTTCAGATCACTGCGTGACGAGAGGAGGTCGTCATGAGCACCAGCGTCCAGACCACCACCGAGATTCGTCCCTTCCACGCCGAAATTCCCGAAGAGAAGCTCGCCGAGCTGCGCCGTCGCATCGCCGCGACGCGTCTGCCCTCCGGGGAGCTGGTCACAGATCGGTCGCAGGGCGTGCAGTTGGCGACGATCAAGGAGCTCGCGCGCTTCTGGGAGACCGACTACGACTGGCGCAAGGCCGAGGCGAAGCTCAACGCCTTGCCCCAGTTCACGACCCAGATCGATGGCGTCGACATCCACTTCATCCACGTGAAGTCGGCTCACGAGAACGCGCTGCCGCTGATCATGACGCACGGATGGCCGGGCTCGGTGATCGAGCTGCTCGAGACCGTCGGACCGCTCACCGACCCGACCGCGCACGGCGGTACCGCCGAAGATGCCTTCCACCTCGTGCTGCCGTCCATCCCCGGCTACGGCTTCTCGAGCGAGCCCACGGAGATCGGCTGGGATCCCGGCCGCACCGCGCAGGCGTGGGCGGAGCTGATGCACCGCCTCGGCTACTCCCGCTACGTCGCCCAGGGTGGCGACGTCGGCGCGTCCATCACCGACGCGATGGGCCGCCAGGCACCCGTGGGACTGGTCGGCATCCACACGAACTTGCTCGTGACGGGGCTGGCCGGCGGCGACCACCCGTCGACCACCGAGGAGGAAAAAGCGGCGCTCGCCGCGCTCGCCACATTCAGGGCGAGCGGGTTCGGCTACTTCCTCGAGCAGGCCACGAGGCCGCAGACGATCGGCTACGCCCTGCTGGACTCACCCGTCGCCCTGGCGGCCTGGATGCTCGACCACGACACGGACAGCTACTACAAGATCTCCCATGCCTTTGTCGACGGCGAGCCCTCGGGCAACCTCACCCGGGACCACATCGTCGACAACATCACGCTCTACTGGCTGACGGGCACCGGGGCCTCCGCGGCCCGGTCGTACTGGGAGAGCGGACGAGCCCAGGCTCTCGCGGCGGGCAAGGCCCCTCCGGAGGTCTCGCTCCCGGTCGGCTTCACCGCGTTCCCGGACGAGATCTTCGTGGCCCCGCGCAGCTGGGTCGAGCAGGGGTACCCCACTCTCACGTACTACAACGAGGCCGACAGGGGCGGCCACTTCGCCGCCTGGGAGGAGCCGGAGCTGTTCTCAACAGAGCTGCGAGCCGCGTTTAGCTCGCTGCGCTGACAAGGAGATCCTCATGCGCACATCTTCAACTGCAAACGGCGTGGCGCACGACACCGGACCGGGCTCGTGAGCTCCGTCGACACAGCTCTTCAGCCCGCAGTCGCGCGCGACCAGGCGCGCGCGCTCTTCGGCCAGACGATGGGGCTCGTGGCCGTCACCGCGGGCCTCTTCGCCCTCGGTGCCTACCTCGGGCGCGACCTGTCCTACGGTTGGGGCTTCGTCGCGTACATCGCGAGCTTCGGCCTCCTCATCGGCCTCAACTTCGCGGCATCCCGCTCCGAGCAGCTCGCGATTGGCCTGCTCTTCGGTTTCGGCGTCCTGGTCGGAGTGGGAACCGCGCCGACGATCGCCTACTACGCCTCGACGAATCCCCAATCGGTGTGGCAGGCGGGCGGGGCGACCGCGCTCTTCATCGCCGGCTTCGGCGCGGCCGGTTACGCAACGCGCCGCGACCTCTCAGGACTCGCCCGACTGTGCTTCTGGGCGCTCCTCGCGCTGATCGTCTTCGGGATCGTGACCATCTTCGTGCGAATCCCGAACGGCGCGCTGATCTACTCGATCGTCGGCCTGGTGATCTTCGCCGGTTTCACGATGTACGACTTCCAGCGTCTGAGGCGAACGCAGGACATTCGTGCCGCACCGCTGCTCGCCACCTCGATCTTCCTCGACGTCCTCAACGTCTTCCTTCTCTTGCTGTCGCTGTTCAATCGGAACTGATGGGTACTCCGCCATGAAGCTGAGCCGACTGCTGGGAGCGGCGGAGCTGCCGAACGAGGGCCGCCTCGGCTCGTTCGACGGCGCGACCGGCTGGCTGAACTCGGAGCCGCTCTCCACCGAGGACCTCCGCGGGCGCGTCGTGCTGGTGGACTTCTGGACGTACACGTGCATCAACTGGCTCCGCACGCTCTCGTACATCCGCGCGTGGGCGGAAACGTACGAGGAGCACGGGCTAGTGGTGATCGGCGTCCACACGCCCGAGTTCCCGTTCGAGCAAGACGCCGACAACGTTCGCGAGGCTGTGAAGGAGATGGCGGTCGAGTATCCGGTCGCACTCGACAGCGACTACGCGATCTGGCGCGCCTTCGACAACAGCTACTGGCCGGCGGCTTACGTCGCCGACGCGGAAGGACAAATTCGGCACCATCGCTTCGGCGAGGGCGGATACGAAGAGCTGGAAAGGGTGATCCAGCGGTTGCTCGGAGAGGCCGGACGAGGCGGCGTCGGTGACGAGCTGGTCGCCGGTGCCGCAGACGGTTTCGAGGCTCAGGCCGACTGGGAGAACCTTGGGATCGCCCGAGACGTACCTCGGGTACGAACAAGCCGAGAACTTCGCCTCTCCCGGTGGCGTCTCGCCCGACGAGGCTCGGCGCTACGCCACCCCGGACCGGCTGACGCTCAACCACTGGTCCCTCGCGGGCGACTGGACGGTCGAGGGACGGGCGGCCGTGCTGAACGAGGAAGGCGGGCGGATCTCGTTTCGCTTTCACGCGCGCGACGTGCACCTCGTCATGGGCCCGCGGGAACGAGGGACGTCGGTGCCGTTCCGGGTGCTCGTCGACGGAGACCCTCCGGGCACCGCTCACGGTCTCGACGTCGACGAAGATGGACGCGGCACCGTCTCGCAACAGCGGCTCTACCAGCTGATTCGCCAGCAGGGACCGATCGGCGACCGGACGTTCGAGCTCACGTTCCTCGATCCCGGCGTGGAGGCCTACGTGTTCACCTTCGGCTAGGCCGAGACTTCCGATGGCGTGATCATTGGGCGGCGAAGACCTGGTTGACCGCCTGCTCGACCGGCGCTACCGTCGCTCGTCGTAGATGAGGGTTCGGATTGGGGTCGTGCTCGTCGCAGCGGTCGCCTTGGCGACGGCTGTCGACGCACACTCGGCGACATTCACCGTGACGCGGACGGACGACAACCCACTCGCGGGCGCGTGCGACTCCGACTGCTCTCTGCGCGAAGCGGTGCTCGCCGTCGATGCCGGATCCGGCGGGGACACGATCGTCCTGCCGGCCGGGCACTACCGCCTCTCCATCGCAGGCACGGGTGAGGACGCCGCGGCGAAGGGCGATCTCGACCTGACGAAGAACGTCACGATCGCGGGTGCCGGAGCGCGGTCGACGACGATCGACGCGCTGGGGGTCGACCGCGCGCTCGACGTCGCGACCGGCGTCACCGCCCTGGTCACGGACGTCACCGTCACGGGCGGCCAGGTCGCCGGTGACGGCGCCGGCATCCGGAACGCGGGCACCCTGACCCTCGTCCGGGACGCGATCGTCGGCAACCACGCGCTCGGCGTCGGCGGCGGAGTGTCCTCGAGCGGCCCCGCGCTCGCGGTCACCCAGTCCACGGTCTCCGGCAACCAGGCCTCGATCGGCGGCGGCGTGAGCGCCGGGCAGGTCCTGACCGTGACCAGCAGCACGATCAACGGCAACGTCGCCGGCGGTCCCGGCTCGATCATGGGCACGGCCGGCGGGATCAGCGGCGGCCTCGGCTCGACCGTGTCCCTCAAGAGCAGCACCGTGACCGCGAACCAGTCCTTCGCCGGCCCGGGCTCCGGCGGCGGGATCGAGGCGTCGTCGCCGTCCGTGCAGAACACGATCGTCGCCCAGAACGTCGCGCACGCCGCCGATCAGAGCACCGCCTCGGTGGACAACTGCTCAGCCGCGACGACCTCGCAGGGGAACAACCTCTCCGACAGCAGCGACTGCGGCTTCACCCAGTCGGGCGACCACCAGGGGGTGCCGGTGTCGCTGGGACCCCTCACCGACAACGGCGGGCCGACCGATACCCGCGCGGTCGTCCCCGGAAGCGCGGCGCTCGACGCGGGCGCAGGCTGTCCCGCCACGGACCAGCGCGGCGCTTCCCGGCCCCGCGGCGCGGCCTGCGACATCGGCGCGTACGAGCTCGCCGCGCCCACCGCCACGACCGCGGAGATGGAGATGATCGGCCCGTCGAGCGTGCTGCTGCACGGGATCCTCGGCCCAGGCGTCCAGCTCGCCGGCTTCGGCTTCCAGTACGGCCCGACGATCGCCTACGGCTCGACGGCGCCCGGCGGCTGGATCCCGCCCGCACTCACGCCGACGTCGGTCTCGGCCCGAGTCGCCGATCTCAAGGCGGGCACCGTCTACCACTTCCGCCTGACGGCGACGAACGCGGACGGCACCGCTGTCGGGGCCGACCAGACCTTCCAGCTCGACCGCAAGCGCCCGGTCCTGGGCTTCCTGCGAGCGATGCCGGGCATCTTCCGCGCGACCAAGGGGACGACGTTCCAGTTCAAGCTCTCCGAGGCGGCCACCGTGACGTTCAAGTTCGACCGCGTTCAACCGGGAGCCCGGCGGCGCGGCAAGTGCATCCCGCGCTACAAGTTCCGGCGCGGACGGCCGTGCACCCGGTACCTGGCACTCGCCGGGAGCATCACCGCCGCGGGCCAGTTCGACGCGAACCGGTTTGCCTTCGACGGGAAGCTCCGCAACAGGCGGCTCGGGGCGGGTGTCTACCGGTTGCGTGCCGTCGCACGAGACGCCGCCGAGAACGCGAGCAAGACCGCGATCGCCGCGTTCCGGGTCGTGCGCTAGTCCCGGCCCGTACCATCCAGGCGTGGCCGCGCCGATCCGCATCGGCACCTGCTCGTGGGCCGACGAGTCCCTGACGCGCTACTTCTACCCGCGAGAGGTGAAGGGCGCGGAGGACCGACTGCGCTACTACGCCGACCGGTTCGACACCGTCGAAGCGAACTCGACCTACTACAGCCTCCCCGCCGAGGAGATGGTGCGGCGCTGGCACGAGCGGACGCCCGAGGGGTTCGTGATGCACGTCAAGGCCTTCGGGGTGATGACGCGGCATCCGGTCAAGGTGGAACAGCTACCGCCCGACCTGCGCGAGGGCGCGCCCGTGGACGAGCGCGGCCGCGTCGACCGCCCGCCGCGCGAGTTCCGGGCCGAGGTCTTCCGCCGCTTCCACGAAGCGCTCGAGCCGCTGCGGCGGAACGACAAGCTCGGCGGGATCCTGATGCAGCTCCCGCCGTACGTCGTCTTCAAGCCCTCCTCGCTCGAGTACCTGGAATGGGCGCAGGAGCAGCTCGGCGGCGACCAGATGCTGGTCGAGTTCCGGCACGCGAGCTGGCTCGAACCGGAGAACCGCCTGGAGACGCTCGGGTTCCTGGAGCGAAACCACATGACCCACGTGATCGTCGACGCGCCCCGAACCGAGGCGCGCAACGTCTCCCCCACGGTCGTCGCCACCACCACCCCGACCGCGTACGTGCGCTTCCACGGCCGCAACGCCGCCACCTGGAACAAGCGGGTGCGCACGGCCGCCGAGCGGTTCGACTACCTCTACTCCGACGAGGAGCTCGGCGAGTGGGTCGAGCCGCTGTCCGAGCTCTCCGGGCAGTCGGACGAGGTGTACGCGATGTTCAACAACAACGGGCGCTCGACGATGCCGGGCCCGCCTGCCCTCGACGGTTCGACAGAAGATGGCGAGACGGTGGCCCAGGCGCCCGTGAACGCCCAGATGCTGCGGGGGCTCCTCGAGCGCGAACGGCCTTCCGGTCACGCCCGCTCCGGCGGCCGCCACGTAGCATTCGAACCGTGAAACCGTGGTCGTACGACCTGGCCGGACGCCTCGACGAGCTCGAGCTCGAGAGCGACGTCCTCAAGGACAACCCGCTCGGTGACCCGCACGTGCGGCCGCTCTGGGTCTACGTCCCGCCGGGCTACGACTCCGACGAGGAGCGGCGTTACCCGTCGGTCTACGTCATCCAGGGCCTGACGGGGCAGCTCGACATGTGGCGCAACCGCAGCGCGTTCCGGCAGAACTTCCCGGAGCTCGTCGACGAGATGTTCGCGCGCGGCGACTCGCAGCCGTGCATCCTCGTCTACGTCGACGCGTGGACCTCGCTCGGCGGGAGCCAGTTCATCGACTCGCCCGGAACCGGCCGCTACCACACCTACATCTGCGAGGAGATCGTGCCGTTCGTGGACGAGCGCTACCGCACACTCGCCGGAGCCGAGCACCGCGGAATCGCCGGCAAGTCGAGCGGAGGCTACGGCGCGATGGTCAACCCGATGCTGCGCCCGGACGTCTTCGGGGGACTCGCGACCCACGCGGGGGACGCGCTCTTCGAGATGTGCTACCTGCCCGACTTCCGGCGCTCCGTGCGCGCGCTGCGCGACCACTACGACGGCTCGTTCGAGCGCTTCTGGGAGGACTTCCGCAGTCGCCCTGCGCTCTCGAAGGACTCCGACCCCAACCTCCTGAACGACTACTGCATGGCCGCCTGCTACTCCGCCGACGAGGACGGGACGGTGCAGCTGCCCTATGACACCGCCACCGGCGAGCTGCGGCCCGAGATCTGGGAGCGCTGGCTCGCCTGGGACCCGGTGCGGATGGCGCCCGAGCGGGCCGATGCCTTGCGCTCGCTGAAGGCGATCTACGTCGACTGTGGCTCCCGTGATCAGTTCTTCCTCGACCTCGGGGCCGAGGCGTTCAAGCGCGAGCTCGACGAGATCGGCGTGACCGGCTACTTCTACGAGCTCTTCGACGCGACCCATTCGGGGATCGAATACCGCTACCCGAAGGCGATCGCCTACCTCGCGGAGCGGCTCTCGTGATCCTCGGCGCTGCGGGCCTCGCGGCCGCGGCGCTCATCTGCCTCGATCCCGGGCACGGAACGCCGCCGGCGGTCGGCAGGCAGGTCGAGCCGATCGGCCCCGGGTCGAAGGTGATGAAGATCAAGGACGGCGGGGGAGCATCGGGTGAGGCAGGCGTCGCGCTCGCGGTCGCGCGCCGGACGCGATCGCTCCTGCTCGCGCGCGGGTACCGGGTCGCGATGACGCGCACGGGCCCGACCTTCCGCTACGGAACCGGCGGCAACATCGCCCGCGCCCAGTTCTGCAACCGGCGGCACGCTGCGCTGATGGTGCGCATCCACGCCGACGGCTCCCAGAACACCTCGCTCCACGGGATCTCGACGCTGGTTCCCGCCTGGCACCGTGGCTGGACGAACGACATCTACGGGCCCAGCCTGCGCGCGGGACGGATGCTGCAGCGGGCCCTCGTGAGCGCGACCGGAGCGGCCGACCGCGGCCTCGTCCGCCGCTCCGACCTGACCGGCTTCAACTGGGCGAACGTGCCTGCGGTGCTCGTCGAGGCGGGCTTTCTCTCGAACCCGGCCGAGCGGCGCCTCCTGCACAGCGGCGCCTACCAGCAGCGCCTGGCGGTCGGGCTCACCGCCGGGATCGCGTCGTTCATCGCGCTCCCGGGCTCGAAGTAGCTCGGAGACGCGTCGTTATTCGGGCGGTTGGCCGCGCATCTCCTCGGCGGCCGCGCGCCCGCGCTCGTGGACGGCCTTGCGGCGGTCGTCGACCTCTGGCTCCGGCCCGATTACCTCGTCGACGGGCGTCTCCGCCGACTCGAACTCCTCGCGCTCCTCGACCATCGTGCGCGACTCGTCGAGCTTGTGGCGCAGCTCCTCGGCCCGGGGGTCCTCGCCGGGAGAAGGCTCCTCCTTGTGCCGCAGGGCCCGGTAGGCGGCCGCCCCTGCGACCCCCACCGCACCTGCGAGCCAGGCGATCCGGGCTCTCATCGGCCCGATGCTACACTGGCGCCCTTCCTGCCACGCCATCGCGTCGTTCGCTCCCGAGCGGCGCTTGCCGGCGAGGCCGCCTGAGACCGAAGGAAGGGAGGTATCGGGAGCGTGACCGACTACGAAATCCTGCTCATGCTCGATCCCGAGCTGTCCGACGAGCGCCAGAACGAGATCGTCACCCGCGCCCGCGAGGCGATCGAGCGGGACGGCGGCCGCTTCGACGGGCACGAGCCCTGGGGCCGGCGTCGCCTCGAGTACGAGATCGACCACAAGCGCGAGGGCTCCTACCACCTGCTGACCTTCGCCTCCGAGCCCGCGACGCTGACCGAGATCTCGCGCGTGCTGAAGATCACCGACGGCGTCATGCGCCACCTGGCAGTGCGCCGCGTCGAGGGCGCCTCGACGCGTCCCCCGCAGCCCGCTCCCGAAGAGCCCGTAGCGGCGGCCGCCCGCACGAGTCAGGATTCCGAGACCCGAACCGAGACCGAAAGCCCCGCCTGAGAGGAGAGGGAGGAATGGCCAACATCAACCGCGTCGTCCTCGTCGGAAACCTGACCAAGGATCCCGAGCTTCGCCATACGCCAAGCGGCACCGCCGTCTGCAAGCTGCGCCTCGCCGTGAACACGCGCCAGAAGGACGGCGCCACCGGCGAATGGGGCGACAAGCCGAACTACTTCGACGTCACCGTCTGGGGCAACCAGGGCGAGAGCTGCGCGCAGTACCTCGCGAAGGGCCGCCCCGTCGCCGTGGACGGCCGGCTCGACTGGCGCGAGTGGGATGCCCAGGACGGCACCAAGCGCCAGGCCGTCGAGATCATCGCCGACAGCGTCCAGTTCCTGGGCGGCAGGCCGGAGGGCGAGGCCGGCGCACAGCCGCAGTTCGTCCCGAGCGGCGCCACGACCGAGAACGCCGACTTCGGCAGCTCCGCCAGCGACGACGACATCCCGTTCTGATGGCCCAGCGAGACCAGCGACAGCAGCGCAAGGGGCGCCCCGCGCCCGGCGGGCCGATCCGGAAACGGAACTGCTACTTCTGCCGCGAGAAGATCACGGAGGTCGACTACAAGAACGCGAACCAGCTCCGCCGCTACGTCTCCGAGAAGGGCAAGATCCGCTCCCGGCGGATCACCGGCGCCTGTCGGCGGCACCAGCG
Source organism: uncultured Actinomycetes bacterium (assembly GCA_963754265.1). Taxonomy (GTDB): domain Bacteria; phylum Actinomycetota; class Thermoleophilia; order Gaiellales; family Gaiellaceae; genus AC-32. Next base: position 288,053 of record CAVWFB010000001.1, read on the forward strand.
GCAGGTCGCGCTGGCAGTGAAGCGGGCGCGCGAGATGGCGCTCCTCCCCTACTCCACCGGCTAGGGCATGCAGGTCATCCTCCGACAGGACGTCGAGAAGATCGGGTTGCGCGGCGAGGTCGTGGACGTCGCTCCCGGCTTCGCGCGCAACTTTCTCCTCCCGCGAAAGCTGGCCGAGACGGCGACGCCTGCGAAGGTCGCCGAGCTGCGCAAGCACGAGGAGAAGCGTGCTCGGCACGAGGCACAGAGCTTCGAGCAGGGGCAGGAGATCGCGCAGAAGGTCGAGGCCGCCGAGTTGCGCTTCGACGTCCCCGCCGGCGAGACGGGCACGCTCTTCGGCTCGGTCACCGCGACCGACATCACCGAGCTGCTGTGGCAATCGCAGAAGGTGCGGGTCGACCGGCGCAAGCTCGAGCTGCCCGAGTCGATCAAGCGGATCGGGCGCTACCAGATCCCGGTCGAGCTCTTTGCCGACGTGACCGCCACGCTCCGAGTCGCGGTCGTGCCGGAGGGCGGCGAGCTGCCGCCACAGGAGGAGCTCGACGCGATCGCCGCGGCCGAGGCCGAGGCGGAAGCGGCCTCCGAGGCCGAGGCGCAGGCCCAGCACGAGGAGGCCGAAGCCGAGATCGAGGCGGTCGTGGCGGAGGAGGAGGCCGAGCCGGAGCCCGAGTCCGAGCCGGCTGCCGAGGCCGAGCAGGTGCCCGAGGACGCGTTCGACCGGGCTGCCGATTCCGCCGAACCCGAGCGGGAGTAGCAACAAGAGCGCACAGCCTTCTCCACAGGTTGCCGCCCGCCTGTGGAATTCCGCAGAGACTTTCCGCTCCGAGCGGGAAAATCACCCACAGGTGTCGTCCGGGCGCCGTGGGAACCTGTGTTCCCTTATGCCTGCAAACTGCCCGGATCGGGCCCTAAACGACCTGTCGAAAGCCGGGTCGTCCAGACCTTTCATGGCCGTCTCCGGAGTGCTTAGTTAGCGCGATGGCCCAGCTCGCCCAGGCCTCGCCGACCGCCCCGGTCCCGCCGCAGAATCTCGAAGCGGAGGAATCAGTCCTCGGCGCGATGATGCTCTCCCCCGGCGCTATCGGGGCGGTCAGCGAAGTGCTTGACGCGAGCGACTTCTACCGCGAGAGCCACGCCAAGATCTACCGCGCGGCTTTGGCCCTCTATTCCAAGGGCGAGCCCGTCGACGCGATCACCCTCGTCGACGAGCTCGAAGAGCGTGGCGAGCTCGAGGACGCGGGCGGCCGCGTCCGCATCCACGAGCTGGCCGCGCTCGTCCCGGCGAGCGCCAATGCCGGGCACTACGCCCGCATCGTGCGGGAGATGGCAACGCTCCGCGGTCTGATTCGGGCGGGCGGCGAAATCGCCCAGTTGGGGTGGGACCGGCCGGGAGACACCACCGACCTCGTCGACCGCGCCGAGCAGGTCGTCTTCGACCTCTCTCAGGCGCGCGTGACGAGCGAGTTCACTCACATCGAAGAGCTGCTGAAGGACAGCTTCGAGCGGATCACCGCGCTCTACGAGGCGGGAGCCGACGTCACCGGGACGGCATCCGGCTTCCGCGACCTCGACAAGCTCACGTCCGGCTTCCAGCCCGGGAACCTGATCATCGTCGCCGCCCGCCCGTCCATGGGGAAGTCCGGCCTCGGCCTTTGCATGGCCGCCAACCTGGCGGTGCGCGAAGAGCGGCCGGTCGCCCTCTTCACGCTCGAGATGTCGAAGTCGGAGGTCACCCAGCGGCTGATGTGCAGCGAGGCGAAGGTCGAGTCTCAGCGCCTGCGCACCGGCAAGCTCGGCGCAGACGACTGGCCGCGCCTGACGGCCGCCTGCGACCGGCTCGCCAAGGCGCCGATCTACGTCGACGACACGGGATCGATCACGATGATGGAGATCCGCTCGAAGGCGCGGCGGCTGAAGTCGCGCGAGCCGGACCTCGGCCTGATCGTGGTCGACTACATGCAGCTGATGACCTCCGGCTCGACGGTCGAGAACCGCGTCCAGGAGGTGTCGCAGATCTCGCGCTCGCTGAAGATCCTCGCCCGCGACCTCGACGTCCCGATCCTGGCGATGTCGCAGCTTTCACGAGCCGTCGAGCAGCGCCACGACAAGCGCCCGATCCTCTCCGACCTGCGCGAGTCCGGCTCGATCGAGCAGGACGCCGACCTCGTGATGTTCATCTACCGCGACGAGTACTACAACGACGAGTCCGACCAGCAGGGCATCGCCGAGGTCCACCTGGCCAAGCACCGGAACGGCCCCACCGATACGGTCAAGCTCTCGTTCCTGAAGCGCTACGCGAAGTTCGCCGACCTGGCGCCGGCTGCCTAGGAGCGCTTGTGCAGACACCTTCTCATGCGTCGACCGGTCGTTTCAGACGAGCGCACGGGCGGAGCCCGTGCCCACTGAAGACGGCAGCGCAAGCGCAGCCTTAGATATGTACGAGCAAACCGTCGTGCTCCTCGCCCGCACCATCGCGTTCACAGTCGTCTGCCAGGACTGCGCCGAGAGTAGCCCGCAGGATGAGTACGCGGGCCTGACCGCACAGGGAACGCTCCGCCTCGGCCACGACGTCGGCTGGACGACGTGCCCGAAAGGACACCGCATCCGCGTGATCCGCGCGGGTGGCGCGGTCGCAGCCGAAGCGACCTCGCCCCTCTGGTGACCTAGTCAATCGGGAGCTTCAGGAGGAAGGGCTAGGGCCGTCAGCCGGTCGGCCGCTCCGCCGACTCGAGAACCTCCAGCACGTCCTTGGAATGGGTTATCGGGAGCCTGTTCCCCTCGAGCTCGATCCGCGAGCCCGTCTCCTCGTCGACGAGCTCGAGCACGCGGACGTTGACCCGCTGGTGCACTTTGGCGGTCAGCCCTGCGCGTGGAACCGCGAACAAGATCTCGCCGGGCTCCTTGCGCCGGCTATGGCCTTCCAGGCCGTAAACCTTCGTCTGGGTCACGCCGACCATCACCTGTGACGGCAGCCCGCTCGCCATCTTGCCCGCAGCCCTTCCTGCGAGCACACCCACGCCGAGCCCGACCGATCCGCCGACCTCGTCGCCGATCATGGCTCCGGCGAACATCGACCCGGAAACGCCGCGCGGCTCGAACTGACCCACGGCCAAGACCGTGTCCTCGACACCGTGGCTCGCGAGCGCCGTTTGGAACAGCTCCACCATCTTCTGCTCCGACACGTCCTCACTCTAGCTCGACGGTGTCGCGCAGTTTGGGGAAGAACGGACGCGCCCACCGCACGGGCAGTCGCGGTTTGAGACGCTCCGCTTGAGATGCCGCTCCAGTTCCCGACGCGTGCCGAGCGGCCCGGCCGCCTCCCACACGCAGCCAGCCTCAGGGAGCGGGCGGTCTGGCCCGAGTTCCTGTACCACGACCCCGTTCTCGAACGCCTCTTCGGCCGTGTGATTGCCGAATACGCCGAGTTTCAGTTCTACGCCTGGGATGACGAGCGCGAGGAGGTCGTCGGTGTGGGGATGGCGGTTCCCGCGTGGTGGGACGGAGAGGCTGCGAGCCTGCCCGACGGAGGCCTCGACGCCGTCGTCGAAGCGCGGTTCGCAGAGGGAACTCCGGAGCCGACCGTGCTCTGCGCGCTGCAGATCTTGATCGCGCCCGAGTGCCGGGGCGAGGGTCTCAGCAATCGCATGATCCGGCGGATGGCCGAGATCGGTCGCGACCACGGGCTCGACACGCTGATCGCTCCGGTCCGGCCGACCCTCAAGCATTTGTACCCGCTCACTCCGATGGAGCGATACATCGGTTGGCGCCGCGCGGACGGAACTCACTTCGACCCATGGCTGAGGACGCACGAGCGTCTCGGAGCCGAAATCGTCAAGGTCGCGCCGCAATCGACCAGCGCCCCGGGCTCGGTCGCCGAGTGGGAGGAATGGGCGGAGATGGCGTTTCCCGAGACGGGCGCCTACGTCGTGCCCGGCGCGCTCGTCCCCGTCGAGATCGACCGCGAACGCGACGAGGGCCTCTACGTGGAGCCGAACGTCTGGATGGTGCACTCGGCAGGCTAGGCGTGCCGGTCCGCTCGCCACCCAACACCTCCTGTCGACAGCCGACGACGTAGGGCAAACTCCAGGCTGTGCCTGCCACAGTGATCATCGGGGCGCCAAGGCGCCCGCTCGTCGGGCGCCGATTGGAGGACGTGCGGGCTTTGCCCGCGCATCCGGGCCAAGTCCACTGCGCACTCGGAGTGGCTTGATGCCGGCGACCGTCGTCGTCGGCGCGCAGTGGGGCGACGAAGGCAAGGGCAAGATCGTCGATCTGCTCGCCCAGCACTCCGACCTCGTGTGCCGCTACCAGGGCGGGCCGAACGCGGGGCACACGATCGTCGTCGACGGCGAGAAGTTCAAGTTCCACCACATGCCGTCCGGGATCCTGCACGGGAAGGAGTGCATCCTCGGCGCCGGTTGCGTGATCGACCCGGAGGTCTTCGTGCGCGAGCTCGACGACCTCGAAGCCCGCGGGATCTCGACGGAGGTGGTGAGGCTCTCGGGCGAGGCGCACCTGATCATGCCTTGGCACGTGGCGATCGACCAGGGCACCGAGCGGCGGCTCGGCAACCTCCAGATCGGCACCACCAAGCGCGGCATCGGCCCGGCGTACGCGGACAAGGCCTCGAGGCTCGGGATCCGCGTCCAGGACCTGCTCGAGCCGAAGATCCTGCGGCAGAAGATCGAGGTCGCGCTCGCCGAGAAGAACGTCTGGCTCGAGCGGGTGTACGGCGCCGAGCCGCTCGAGCTCGAGGACCTGGCCGCGCGCTACGAGGGCTTCGCGCAGCGCCTGCGGCCGTACGTGGCCGACACCTCGCTCCTGGTCGACCGGGCGCTCCGCGAGGGCAGGTTCGTCCTGCTCGAAGGCGCGCAGGGAACGTTGCTCGACCTCGACCACGGCACCTACCCGTTCGTCACCTCGTCGGGCACGGTCGCCGGGGCGGCCGCGGTCGGGACGGGGATCGGGCCGAACAGGATCGACTCGATCATCGGCGTCGCCAAGGCCTACCTGACACGCGTCGGCGAAGGGCCGTTCCCGACGGAGATCGAAGGCGACGGCCAGGCGCGCGTGCGCGACCTCGGCGCGGAGTTCGGCACGACCACCGGGCGTGAGCGCCGCTGCGGCTGGCTCGACCTGGTCGCGCTGCGCTACGCGGTGCGCCTGAACGGGATCACCTCGCTGGCGTTGACCAAGCTCGACGTCCTCTCGGCCTTCGACGAGCTTCCGGTCTGCGTGCGCTACCAGCTGCGAGATGGATCCGAGACTGCCGAATTCCCGGCTCACCAGAGCGACTTCCACCACTGCCGGCCCGTGTACGAGTCGCTCCCGGGATGGGCGGAGCCGCTGGACGAGATCACCGAGCTCGGCTCGTTGCCGGCGAACGCGCGGCGCTACGTCGAGTTCGTCGAGCGGGAGCTCGGGGTGACGGTGTCGCTGATCGGCACCGGCGCGGAGCGCGAGCGCGTGCTTGCGCCAGGATCGCTCGAGGCGCTCGCTCGGCCCTAGGAGACGCGCCCCCGCGCCGCCCATGAGCGCGCGGTCAGCTCGAAGCTCCCGGCGGGCTCGCCGAGTCGGCGGCGGTACTCCTCGCGGATGGCTTCTTGCGCCTCCGGCTCCAGCGAGGACGAGGTACTGCCCGGCAGGCCCGACGCCGAGCTGGAACGAGCTCCACACCTCGTCGAAGTCCGCATAGGGCGTGCTCACCTCGAGCGGCCCGAGCTCAATTTCCTCCAGGGCGTGCGCATTCCAGAGCTCGTCGAGTTCCTCCAGCGTGCCGAAGGTGGTCTCGCTCGCCGCCTCGGGATTGACGGCGCGGGCGGCCTCCCAGAACGCGCGCAGCAGCTGCATCCCGCCGGCGAAGTCCCAGGTGCATGCCGCGACCACGCCTCCCGGATGGACGACGCGCGCCATCTCGGCGACCCCGGCCCGTGGATCGTCCATGAAGTGGACAACTAGCTGTGCGAGGGCGCCGTCGAACGCGTCGTCCGGCCACGGCAGCTCTTCGGCCACGCCCGTGCGCAGGTCAGCCTCCGGAACGCGAGCCGCACAGGCCTCGAGCATCGGCGACGGGTCGACGCCGGCCACGTTCTCTGCTCCGAGGCGGTTCGCGAGCTCCTCGGTCAGGACGCCCGAGCCGCAGCCGACGTCGAGAATGCGCTGCCCAGGCGCGATCCCGCAGAAGTCCGCGAACACAGGCGCCAGCTCGCGGGAGTAGCGGCCCATGAAGCGGTCGTACGCGCCACCCGAGACCTCGAAGCTCATGCGGGGCAGCGTATCCGGCGGTCGACCGAGGGACGGATTCGACACGGCGTCGTCACAGACACGTGCGCCCGCCCTCGATACGCTCGCCTCGGGGAGGAGGCCGGGAGAACCTGTTTAGGCGCTCGAGCGCGAGCCGCCGCCGCGAGTACACTCGTGCGCCGTGAAGGTGCTCATCGTGGGGTCGGGCGGACGCGAACATGCGCTCGCATGGAAGCTGAGCCAGAGCCCGTCGCTCGAGTCGCTCCACTCTGCACCCGGGAACCCGGGCATCGCAGCCCTCGGCGAGTGTCACCCGGTCCGGGCGGAGGACGGCGAAGGCCTGCTCTCGCTGTGCCGCGAGCTCGGCGTCGATCTCGTCGTCGTCGGCCCCGAGGCGCCCCTGGTGGTCGGCCTGGTCGACACGCTCCGCCGGGCGGGAATCGCCGTATTCGGCCCGACCAGGGCCGCCGCGCGGATCGAAGGGTCGAAGAGCTTCGCCAAGGAGGTGCTCGAGGCGGCCGGCGTGCCGACCGCTGCTCGACTGGCGGTCGCGCGACCCCCGTGCGTGGTGAAAGCGGACGGTCTCGCAGCCGGGAAAGGAGTGTTCGTCTGCCGGACGCAGGAGGAGCTCGACGCCGGCCTGCACGGAGCTGCCGCACTCGGAGGCGACCTGGTCGTGGAGGAGCTTCTGGAGGGTGACGAGGTCTCGCTCTTCGCCGTCACCGACGGGCGCGACGCCGTAGCCCTGGCGCCCGCTCAGGACTTCAAGCGAATCGGTGACGAGGACACGGGGCCGAACACCGGCGGCATGGGCTCCTACTCCCCCGTGTCAGGATTGGGCGAGCTGGAGGTCGAGGAGCTGCTCGAGACGGTGCATCGACCCGTCCTCGAGGAGCTCGGGCGGCGAGGATCGCCGTTCTCAGGCCTCCTCTACGCAGGCCTGATGCTGACCGACGAGGGTCCGCGGGTGCTCGAGTTCAACTGCCGCTTCGGAGATCCGGAAACGCAGTCGATCCTGCCGCTTGTCGAAGGCGACCTGCTGGGCGCGCTGTGGGGCGCGGCGACCGGCGAGCTCGACGCGAACCTGAGCATCGGGGAAGGCGCGGCGGTGACCGTCGTGCTCGCGAGTGGCGATTATCCGGAGCGCGGCGACACCGGCATCCCGATCGACGGGATCGAGGCTGCCGAGGCGACCGGAGCGTTGGTGTTCCACGCCGGCACCGCGCGACACGACGGACGCCTCGTCACGAGCGGCGGGCGGATCCTCGGCGTGACCGGGATCGCCGGTGACCTCGGGGCGGCCCGTACCGCAGCCTACGAGGCGGCGGACAAGATCGAGTTCGCCGGGATGCAGTTCAGACGCGACATCGCCTTGGCCGCCGCGGAGGGGCATGTCCGCAGCTGAGAGACCGGTCGTCGGGATCCTCGTTGGCTCGGAATCGGACCGCGAGCCGATGCAGCCCGCGGTCGACGAGCTGGAGGCGCACGGGATCCCGCACGAGCTCGAGGTGCGCTCGGCTCACCGCACTCCCGATGCGGTTGCCGAATACGCCCGCAGCGCTCGAGGGCGCGGGATCCGCGTGCTGATCGCCGGCGCCGGGCTCGCCGCGGCGCTTCCCGGAGTGGTCGCGGCGCACACCGACCTTCCGGTGATCGGGGTGCCGCTCCGCTCCCGGCTGAGCGTCCTCGACGGGCTGGACGCGCTGCTGTCGATCGTGCAGATGCCCCCGGGCGTGCCGGTCGCGACGGTCGGCGTCGACAACGCGAAGAACGCCGCCGTTCTGGCCGCCCGCATCCTCGGTAGCTGACTGTTCGGGCGGAGCGGGCTCGAGGTGCCTCCCGGCCGGACCCATCCCCAACCCCCACCCACCCAGGGGATCTCGAGGGTGCCTGAAAACGACGCACGCGTGGTTGCCTTGAATGTGTCGAGTTCGTGAATTCAGCGCTCGGCTACCTTCCTGCGCGGGCTCTAGACTGCAGCCGGTGATCACGCGCTACTCCCGACCCGTGATGGCTGGGGTCTGGTCGGACGAGAACAGGCTGGCGCGCTGGCTCGACGTCGAGCTCGCCGCGCTCGAGGCGTGGGCGGAGCTCGGCGTCGTTCCCGCCGACGCCGTGGCTGAGATTCGCGATCACGCGAAGCCGCCCACGCCCGAGCGCGTCGCGGAGCTAGAGCGCGAGACCCAGCACGACCTTGCGGCCTTCGTGGACGCCGTCGCCGCCGAGCTCGGGCCATCCGGACGCTGGCTCCACCACGGCCTGACCTCGTCGGACATCGTCGACACCGCCCTCGCCCTGCAGGTACGCGAGGCGGGCTCGCTCCTGCTCGAGGCCCTCGACCGCGCGCAGGAAGCGGTGATCTCGCGCGCGCGACAGCACAAGGACGACGTCTGCATCGGCCGGACACACGGCGTTCACGCCGAGCCGACCACCTTCGGCCTGAAGCTCGCCGGCTGGGCGTTCGAGCTCGAGCGGGGCCGCGACCGGCTCCGGCACGCGCTCGAGGGAATGCGTGTCGGCAAGCTCTCCGGCGCGGTCGGCACCTACGCGGCCACCGAGCCCGAGCTCGAGCGCCTCGCGTGCGAGCGGCTCGGTCTCGAGCCCGCGCCGGTCTCGACGCAGATCATCCAGCGCGACCGGCACGCCGAGCTCCTCACCGCCCTGGCACTCGTCGCCGCCTCGCTCGAGACGTTCGCCCTCGAGATCCGCCACCTGGCACGAACCGAGGTCGGAGAGGTCGCCGAGCCGTTCGGGAAGGGCCAGAAGGGCTCCTCCGCAATGCCCCACAAGCGCAACCCGGTCGTCTCCGAGCGCATCTGCGGCCTGGCGCGGGTGGTGAGGGCCAATGCCCTGGTCGGTCTCGAGAACGTCGCGCTCTGGCACGAGCGGGACATCTCGCACTCCTCGGCCGAGCGCATCGTCATCCCGGACTCGTTCCTCGCACTCGACTACATGCTCGACCGCTTCACGTGGCTGGTCGAGGGCCTGGTCGTCAGACCCGAGAGGATGCGCCGCAACCTCGAGGCCGGCCATGGGCTCTTCTTCAGCCAGCGACTTCTGCTCGCGCTCGTCGAGTCCGGCCTGCCCAGGAGCGATGCCTACCGCCTCGTTCAGCGGCACGCGCTCCGGGCGCACGAGGAGGAACAGGACTTCCGTGAGCTCGTCGAAGCCGACGACGAGATCGCCGGACGCGTCGACCTCGACGCGATCTTCGACCTCGGCTGGTACACCCGTCACGTCGACGCCGTCTTCGAGCGGCTGGGCGCACTCGCCCGAAAGGAGGAGCCGATTCATGCCTGAAGCCGCCGTCCACGTCGGAAGCGGAAAGGTCCGGGAGCTCTACGAGCTGGAGGGCGAGCGGTTGCTGCTCGTCGCCAGTGACCGCATCTCGACCTTCGACGTCGTCCTCCCGACCGAGATCCCCGACAAGGGCAGGGTGCTGACCGGGCTCGCCGGGTTCTGGTTCACGCGCACGGCCGGGCTCGTGCCCAACCACCTGCTCGCGCTACGCCCGGATGGACGGTCGAGCGAATGCCGCCGGCTCGAGATGCTGCCGATCGAATGCGTCGTCCGCGGCTACCTCACGGGCTCGGGCTGGAAGGACTACCAGGCGACAGGCGCCGTCTGCGGCCACGTTCTCGGAGAGGGCCTGCGCGACTCCGACCGGCTGCCCGAGCCGATCTTCACCCCGGCCACCAAGGCCGACGAAGGTCACGACGAGAACATCGACCGCGAGCGCGCGGCGGAGCTCGTCGGCCGGGAGCGGCTGGACGAGGTCGAGGGCACGGCAATCGCCCTCTACCGATTTGCCTCCGAGCACGCGGCGGAGCGCGGAATCTTGATCGCCGACACGAAGTTCGAGTTCGGACTCGATCCCGACGGCAACCTGGTGCTCGCCGACGAGGCGTTCACGCCCGACTCCTCGCGTTTCTGGCCTGCGAACGAGTACGAGGCCGGGCGTCCCCAGCCGTCTTTCGACAAGCAGTTCGTGCGGGACTACTGCGAGACCCTCGGCTGGGACAAGACCGATCCGGGCCCAGAGCTGCCCGAGCAGGTCGTCGCCGGCACCCGGGCCCGCTACGTCGAGGCCTTCGAGCGCCTCACAGGCATCTCGTTCGACGACTACCTCGCCGACCCCCAGGTCGTGCTGCGGTGAGGGCGACCGTGCTCGTCCGCCCGAAACCGGGCATTCTCGACCCCCAGGGTGAGGCCGTGCAACGCTCGCTGGAGCAGCTCGGCTTCCCTGTCGAAGAGGCACGTGTCGGCCGTGTGGTCGACCTCGAGCTCGACCTCGGCGACACCGACCGGACTCGCGCCGAGCTCGAGCGGATGTGCGAGCAGCTGCTCGCGAACCCGCTGATCGAGTCGTACGAGATCACCGTCGCCGAATGAGCGAGGCGCCGCGCCCGAGAATCGCGGTCGTCGTCTTCCCCGGGTCGAATGACGATCGAGACGCCGCGCTCGCGTTCGAGCAGCTCGGGGCCGAGCCGGTCCTCGTCTGGCATGCCGAGACCGAGCTGCCCGAGGTCGGCGCGGTCGTGCTCCCGGGCGGTTTCTCCTACGGCGACTACCTTCGCTGTGGGGCGATCGCGCGCTTCGCGCCGGTGATGGCGGCCGTGCAGCAGTTCGCCGGCGAGGGCGGCTTCGTGCTCGGAATCTGCAACGGCTTCCAGGTGCTCTGCGAGGCGGGTCTGCTCCCCGGTGTCCTCCGCCCGAACGAGTCGCTCTCCTTCGTCTGCCGCGACGTGGCGCTGCGGGTCGAGCGCGCCGACACGCCGTTCACCTCCCGGGTCGAGCCCGGGGGGCGCCTCACGATCCCGGTCAAGCACGGCGAGGGGTGCTTCTTCGCCGACGACGAGCTGCTTGCCGAGCTCGAGTCCGAAGGGCAGATCGTGCTCCGGTACGAGGACAACCCGAACGGCTCGATTGCCGACATCGCCGGGATCGTCAATCGGGACGGCAATGTGTTCGGGTTGATGCCGCACCCGGAACACGCCGTCGATTGGCTGCTTGGCTCCAGCGACGGCGCCCTCGTGCTCGGTTCGCTCGTCGACGCCGTGCGCGAGCGGCTACCCACCCCCGCCTAGCCCCAGCGCCTCGGCGAGCGCTGGTCGCTCCGCCAGGCCGGCCCGCAGCCGCTCCAAGTCGCGGCGCCGCAGGGTCACCGGCCCGCGCCGCGCCGTACCGCCCGTCGCGTAGGCGAAGCGGACGAGCCGCTCGCCGCCCGGTGCCTCCAGCAGCTGCACGACCGATGAAAACCGCTTCTCGCCGGCGCGCTGGGCCAGCGTCAGCTCCTCGACGAGCTCCGCCGGGCCCCAGGGTGTCGCCGTCTTCGCCACGTCGTCCACCCTAGCCGGCCGATTCGCGCGCGTATGTGTCCAATTTGCGCCGAAATCAAGACGAAGAATCACCAATCCGAGGGACGCGCCGTGCCGCCGTTTCGGAGATCGTCTGGGCAGTGCCTGCGGCCGTCTCGCATCATCGTGCCCTCTTGCTGACGGCGTCCGCCGTCCTCTATCCGCTGATCTTCTCGGCGTTCCTCGTGCTGGAGAAGCCGGGGCTCGGGCTCGGCCACTTCTACTACATCCCGATCGCCATGATCGCGCTCGCGAACGGGCCGGTCTGGGGCGCCGGGGCCGGCCTCGTCGCGACGGGGCTGTACACGCTCGGGATCGTGATCAGCCCACGTCTGCCGACCTACGACGTGCTCACGACGAGCAGCACGATCCGGCTCGTCACCTACACGATGATCGGCATGCTCGTGGGCTGGTTCGCACACAACCACCGAGTGCTGGTCGACCGCCTGCGAGTGGCGGCGGAACGCGACTTCCTCACCGGCCTCCTGAACACGCGCGCCTTCGACGCAGTCCTCGCCACGCGGCTGGAGCTCGGCCGCCCCTTCGGGCTCGTGCTGGGGGACATGGACAACCTCAAAGAGGTGAACGACACCGAGGGCCACGCGGTCGGCAACGACGTCCTTCGCCGGGTCGGCGAGATCCTGGCCCGGGAGCTCGAAGAGGGGGACGAGCTGGCGCGGATCGGCGGCGACGAGTTCGCCGTCGTCACCTCCGCGCCGGGCACCGAAGCCGTTCGCGCGCTCTGCAGCCGGTTGACCGCGGCGCTTGCCGGCGAGGGGATGAGCATGAGCTTCGGCTGGGCGGTGTGTCCGCGAGACGGGGACAGCGCGCTGCTCCTCTACCGGGCCGCCGATGAGCGCCTCTACGCGCAGAAGCTGATTCGCAGCCGCCTGACCGCGGCCAAGGTCGTGAGCATGCCGAGCCGCGCCGAGCGCCTCGCCATGCGCTCGCAGCTCGGCTAGGCCGCCGAGCGCTCGATCAGCTCGATCCGGTACCCATCGGGATCCCGTACGAAGCAGAGGCGCGAGCCGCCCTCGCGGACCGTGTAGGGAGGCCTCTCCGGCTCGATGCCCTGCTCGGCCAGGCGCGCGAGCGTGCCGTCGAGGTCGTCCACGGTCAGAGCGACGTGCCCATAGCCCGTGCCCAGCTCATAGGAGTCCACGCCGAAATTGTGCGTGAGCTCCAGCTCCGGCTCCTCCTTGCCAGGGACGCCGAGGAAGTAGTTGACCGCCTCGTCCCGGATCGGGAGCTCGCGGCGCTTCTCGAGCCCGAGCGCCTCGTAGAACGCCACCGACCGCTCGGGGTCGGTCACGCGGTAGCAGGTGTGGATCAGCTCCATGGCCGGAGGCTACAGCGCCGAGGCCTACAGCTGCGGTTGATCTGGTGACGTCAGCGCAGTAGTGTCGCTTCAGATTTCTTTGGGCGAGGTCCAGCCGATTGCGGCACCTGCGGAGCGAGCCGCCGAGATCAACGTCGGCGAGCGGCTGCGAGCGATTCGCCACCTCCGCCGGGCAACGCTCAGGACGGTCGCCGAGCGAGCCGGGCTGAGCGAGAGCTTCCTGAGCCAGGTCGAGCGTGGGAAGGCGAGCGCGAGCATCGCCTCGCTCGCGCGCATCGCGGCGGCGCTGGGCGTGAACGTCGCCGACCTGTTCGAGCCTCACGCCGCTCGAGCCCATCCACGGGTCCTGCGTCGGGACAGCAGGCCTGCGCTCGCGTTCGGCAACCTCGGCCGTAAGTACCTGCTCACGCCACGTCCGCTGGAGCACCTCGAGGTGTTCGCCGCCGAGCTCGATCCGGGGGGATCGACGGGCGACGAGCCGTACACGCACGGCGATTCCGAAGAGCTCTTCGTGGTCCTCTCCGGCCGGGTCCATCTCCAGGTCGGAGAGCGCCTCTACGAGCTCGAACAAGGAGACAGCATCGACTACCGGAGCTCGGATCCCCACCGGGTCACGAACGCCGGCGACGAGGTCGCCGAGGTGATCTGGGTGATCAGCCCGCCCAGCTACTAGCTCCGATGACCACCGGCATCCAAGCGAAAGGAGCACCAGGTGAGTGAGGGCGAGGATCTGACACAGCGGCGGCTGGGCCGCGACGATTTTCTCAAGCTGGCGGCGGTCACCGGAGGAGCGGCATTCCTCGGGGGTCCCACCGCGATCGCCGATGCCGCGAGGGTCCGCCTGGCGGCGGAGAGCGGGCGGCTCCAGGTGCTCGACTGGGCGGGATACGGCAACGACGGCGGCCAGTCGATGTTCGCCTCGTACGTCAAGGGCCACCCGAAGAACAAGCCGCAGTTCACCTACATGGCGAACGAGTCGGACGCGCTCGGGAAGCTCCACGCCGGGCTGAAGCCGGACCTCTTCCGCCCCTACGTCGGGTGGGTCAAGTACTTCGCGCAGAGCGGCCTGGTGCAGCCCTGGAACCCGAAGCTGATCTCGAACTTCAAGTACCTGAACCCCTTCATGGTCAAGGCCGGCCAGTACAACGGCAAGCAGTACGGGATCCCGAACGACTGGGGCTTCGACGCGATCCTCTACAGGAGCGACAAGGTCCATCCCAGGGCCAAGTCGTGGGGCCTGCTCTTCGACGAGCGCTACAAGGGGAAGATCGCCTGGTTCGACGACCTCGAGATGCTGGTCATCGCGGGCCTCTACCTCGGGTTCGACAGGCCCTGGCGCATGACCGACGACCAGCTCAAGCGGGCGCAGAAGTTCCTCATCTCGAAGAAGCACCTCGTCCGCATGAACTGGTCGTCCGAGACCGCCCTGTGGGAGGCCTTCGGTGGGGGCGACGTCTGGATCGCCTACGCCTGGCCCAACGATTGGGTGCAGATGAAGGCGAAGAAGCTGAAGGTCGTCTACATGCACCCGAAGGAGAAGCCGATCGCCTGGGTGGGGATGTTCATGCTGCTCAAGGGCTCACCGCGCAAGCAGCTCGCGCACTCCTACGTCAACGCCTGGAGCTCGACGAAGTCGGCAAAGTGGCTCGAGAACAACTACGGCTACGGCCACGCGAACACGAAGGCCCGCCCGAGCTCGAGCGACCTACTGCGCGCGTTGCAGCTGACCAACCCGAGAGCCGTCACGGAGCCGAACGCACACCTCGATCGCGACATCCCGCGACGCGCCGTGTACGCGAGGATGTGGGAGCAGGTGAAGAGCTCCTGACGAGGGCTCGCTAGGACACCGTTGGCAGTCGAGGCCGAAGCCGGGGCCTCACCCGAGCCGCGCCGACGCAGGCGGTTCCGTGTCGACCTGACGACACCGAGCCTGCTCGGCCTGCCGCTGGCGTGGCTCGCGGTGTTCTTCGTCGTGCCGATCGCGATCGTCGCGGCCTACAGCGTCGGCGAGCTCTCGCTCGACCCGGGACCGCACGCGTTCACGCTCACGGCGTGGCACGACTTCCTGCACAGCTCGATCTACCTCAAGCTCTTCTGGAAGTCCGCGAAGATGTCGCTGATCGTCTCGACGATCATCGTGCTGCTCGCGTACCCGCTCGCCTACTACCTCGCACTCTCGGGCACGAAACGGAAGTACATCCTTCTGCTCCTGCTGATCGCGCCGTTTCTGACGAGCTACCTGCTGCGCGTCCTCGCCTGGAAGGTGATCCTCGGCAACCAGGGCGTGGTGAACAGCTTCCTGGTCTGGACAGGGGTGCGATCGCCGGATCACCCGCTCTCGCAGCTCCTATACAGCAGGTTCGCCGTCATGCTCGTCCTCGGCTACATCTGGCTGCCGTTCGTCGCCTTGCCGATCTTCGTCTCGCTCGAGAGCCTCGACCGGCGCCTGCTCGAGGCGGCGACCGACCTAGGGGCGAGCCGCTGGACGGCATTCCGCCGGGTGACGCTGCCGCTCTCGCTCCCCGGCGTGGTCGCCGCGTTCCTCTTCGTCTTCATCCCGACGCTCGGTGAGTTCGTCACGCCCTCGCTCGTCGGCGGTGCGAGCGGCTACATGTACGGAAACCAGATCGTCGACCTGTTCGTGACCGGCTTCCCGGACTGGCAGACGGGCTCGGTGCTCGCCTTATTCCTCCTCGGCGTCGTCGCGGTGCTCACCGTGGTCTTCGCCCGCTTCCTCCAGGACCGGCAGGTGGCGGCCGGCTGATGGACGTCGCGCTCTCGAGAACCGGCGCCTGGGTGCTGAGGGCCTTCTTCGTCCTGGTGGTCGCCTTCCTGTACGCGCCGATCGTGATCCTGGTGATCTTCTCCTTCAACGACTCGCAGCTGCCGTCGTTTCCGCTGAGCGGATTCACCCTGCACTGGTACCGCCAGTTCCTCTCCAACGCCGACCTGAGGGCGGCCCTCGAGACCAGCGCCATCATCGCGGCGATCTCGAGCCTCGGCGCCGTGCTGCTCGGGATCCTCGCGTCGATCGCGCTCGTCCGTCGTCGCTTCAGAGCCAAGGCGCCCGTTTCCGCGCTGCTCCTGAGCCCGCTCGTGATTCCCTACGTGGTCTTCGGGATCTCGCTGCTGCTCTTCTTCCACGCGGCGGGGATCCCACGGTCGATCCTCACCGTGGTCATCGGCCACGTCGTGATCAGCCTGCCCTACACGATCCTCGTCCTGATGCCCCGCCTCCAGCAGATCGACGTCTCGCTCGAAGAGGCTGCGTACGACCTCGGGGCGAGCCGCCTGCGAACGTTCCGATCGATCACCCTACCCCTGCTCCTCCCCGCCGTCCTCTCCGCCTTCCTGATCGCCTTCACGACGTCGTTCGACGAGTACGCGGTCGCCTCGTTCGTGGTCGGGACGAGGGTGACGTTCCCGATCTACCTGTACTCGGCGCTCCGCTTCCCGAACCAGCTCCCCCAGGTGATCGCCGTGGCCGTGGTCGTGATCACGATCTCCCTGGTCGTGGTCGTGGCCGCCGAGGGCGGCCGGCGCTTCGCCGAACGGCGGCTCGGCGCGGTCGAGAGCTGAGCGGCGCTAGGCGACCGCGAGCGGAGCGGCGTCCCCGAGCAGCGACGCGTGCTCCGGGGCCCAGTGGAGCGCGACCAGCGAGCCGACCTCCACCGCGCCCAGCGATTCGTCGGCAAGGCGGTGGGAGATCACGCGGCCCGCTCGGGTCTCTAGGTGGAACTGTGTGTACATCCCAAGGAAGACGATCTCGGCGATCCTCCCCTCCAGCCGCGACTCTCCGGCTGGCGTATCGGCCTCCGCGGGCTCGATCTGCACCTGCTCAGGGCGAACTGCGACCCGGACGCCGTCGCCCTTCCGCGTGTCGGGTCCGGCCACCGCGATCACCCGTTCGCCCTCGCCGAGGCGCATCACCGCGTAGGCGCCGACGACCTCGTCGACCAAGAGTTCGAGCACGCTCAGCGAGCCGATGAAATCGGCGACGAACGCCGTCTCCGGGCGCTCGTAGATCTCGCGCGGGCTCCCGACCTGCTCGACCTGGCCGCCGTTCATGACCGCGATCCGGTCGGACATCGCGAGCGCCTCTTCCTGGTCGTGCGTGACGTACACGAACGTCGTGCCGAGGTCGTTCTGGATCGCCTTCAGCTGCAACTGCATCTGCTTGCGCAGCTTCACGTCCAGCGCTCCCAGCGGCTCGTCCAGGAGCAGCGCCGCCGGGCTGTTGACGAGCGCTCGCGCCAATGCGACGCGCTGTTGCTGGCCGCCGGAGAGCTGCCGCGGCCTCCGCCGCTCGTAGCCCTCGAGCTCGACGATCCGTAGCATCTCGCGGACACGCCCCTCGTGCTCGCGGCGCGGAACGCGCTTCACTTTGAGCCCGAAGGCGACATTGTCGTAGATCGACATGTGCGGGAAGAGCGCGTACTGCTGGAAGACCATGTTGACCGGGCGGCGGTTCGAGAACAGCGTCGTCACGTCTTTCCCCTCCAGGACGATGCGCCCCTCGTCGGGTACCTCGAACCCCGCGATCATCCGCAGCGTCGTCGTCTTGCCACACCCGCTCGGGCCGAGCAGCGAGAAGAACTCGCCTTCGCGGATGGAAAGCGTGACGTCGTCCACGGCCAGGTGCTTGTCGAAACGCTTGCTGACACCCTCCAGGGCGATCGCCACGCCTTGATCCTCCGGCATCGTCTACGGAGCGTCTCGCTCGAGCAGGACCTCGTACGCCTCGACGGCGACGCGGCGCATGTTGGCGTCGTCGGGCGGGCTCATCGCCTCGAACACCTCGGAGCCCTTCCGGAGGTCCTCCTCGGAGGGGAACCGCACGGAGACCAGGACCTTTCCTGCGGCGCGGTCGCCGAGGACGGTGATCCGCGTCGCATTCACGCCTTCCGGCGGCCCATCCGCGGAGCCGATCTCCTTGAGCATCTCGTCGATCGCTGCGTCGTCGGCCTCGAACTCGACGACTCGGATGTACTCGGGCATGGATGTCCTCCTTCTCGGGGGTTGCGCAGGAGCCTAGTCAGGCCTGCGACTTCACGTGCGCGATGTAGCCCCGCACGTCTCCCGCCGGCTCCGAGTACGCCTCCCCGAGAGCCTCCTCCACCCGATCCATGTACTCGGTGGCCCAGGACGGGAAGTCGTAGTCGATCGCGTTCAGGAACTCGAGGGTCGCGGCCAGCCGCATGTCGGCGATCGACGGCTCGGCGCCGCCGATGAACGGCTGCCCGTCCAGGAAGAAGGTCTTGTAGACGTCGAGCGGCCCCGCGAGGGCTGCCACTGCTTCCTGCTGCGCCTTCTCCTTCATGTCCTCGCCGGCGTCGGACGAGCCGACCTCGCCCGGGTACTGCGGGAAGCCGAGAGCGGGATAGGTGGCCCGCGTCACGAGCGGATAGAACGTCCCGATCAGGTAGAACATCGCGCTGTCGACCATCGCCCGCCGGCCCGGATCCGCCGGATAGAAGCTGTCCAGGCTGTGCTTGTTGCAGAGGTACTGCATGATGGCGCAGCTCTCCCAGAGGGCGCCCTTCGGCAGCCCTTCCTCCTCGAGCAGCGGCGTGAGGTCGGCCGGGTCCTTCGCCAGGAACTCCGGCGTCGTCTTCTTGCCCCAGACGTCGAGCTCTTCGTATTCCAGCCCCGCGGCCCGGACGAAGATGCGAGCGGTCAGGTTGTTCACGCTCGGCTTCAGGATGCTCAGGGTGTTGTCGGTCATCCGATCCTCCTGTCTCTAGCGAGAGTGCTCGACGAGCTTGGACTTGTACTCGCTGCGTTGCAGGCTTCCCCAGGGCACGAGCTCCACGCTGGTCTGAACCACGAGCACGCTGCGTAGTCTCTCGCGGATCGCGTCGGCGAGCGCGGTATCGGCCGTCGCCCCGCGTGCGAGCTCGACGCTCACGGGAAGCGGCGGGTCCTGTTTCACCCCTGCCGAACGAGGCCTGACGAGGATGTGGCCGGTGACCTCGGGCTCGAACGCGCTCACGACCTCGCGAAGGGCCGAGGGGAAGACGTTGACGCCTCGGACGATGAGCATGTCGTCGGTTCGCCCGAGGCAGCGCACCCGCGGGCCTGTCCGGCCACAGGCGCAGGGGCTCGTCCGGACGAGGACGTGGTCGCGCGTTCGGAAGCGCAGCAGCGGCGCCGCGCGGTGCCGGAGGTGCGTGAGCACGAGCTCGCCGGTCGCGCCGTCCTCCAGCTCGACTGCGGTCCCCGTCTCCGGCTCGACGAGCTCGGCGTGGATGAAGTCGCGGGCGCCCAGGTGCATCCCGTCCTGCTCCTCGCACTCCCCCCAGAGCGAGACGCCGAGGTCGCCGATGCCCATCGCCTCGGTGACCTTCGCGCCCCAGCCCTGCTCGAGCTTCGCGCGGAAGGCCGGCTCACCCCCTCCTGGCTCGCCGGCGACGAGGACGCGCTCGACACTCGACTCTCGGAGGTCGAGCTCACGCTCGGCCGCCCACTCGAGGAGGTACGCGGCGTAGGAGGGCGTGAGCACCGCCGCCTCGGGTCGGAGATCCTCGATCGCGCGCATCAGCCGCTCGGTGTTCCCGGTCCCGAACGGCACGTGGCAGAGGCCGATGCGCTCGAAGGCCGCGAGCGCCGCACCGGCCACGAACGGCCCCGCGTTGTAGGTGGTGACGATGCGCTGGCCGGCTGTGATCCCGGAGCCGGCGTAGCTCCGTGCCGATGCCGTCACCCAGTTCTCGAGGTCGGCCGCGGTCAGCGGCACGTAGCTCGGCGCGCCCGTGGTTCCGCTCGTCGAGTAGATCCGAACGAGCTCGGACGGTGCTGCGCAGAGGTGGGCTCCGATCGGATTCTCGTCGGTGCAGGTGGCCCTCAGCTCCTGCTTGTCCGTGAGCGGAAGCTGCGCGATCTCGGCCAGCCCTCCCGCCTCCTTGCCGGAGGGAACCCCAGCGGCGGCGAGCTTGTCGCGGTAAAAGGCCGAGCGCTCGAAGAGGTAGTCGAGCTGGGCCCGATAGGAGACGTCGTCGAGGGCGAGCTGCTCCGGCCACGGGCGGGTCTCGACCTCGGGCGCGAGGATCACGAGCCGGGGTCTTCCGGCTGGTACTCGACCGCATCCTCGGCCGCCCCCGCCATCAGGAACCCGATGGGCACCTCCTGCTCCTCGGCCAGGTGAGCGAGCAGGCCGGCGGTGCGCGCGAGGATCGGGACGGCGTTGACGACGCGCGCCGGAAAGCCCAGGTCGAGCATGACGGCCGCGATCGGCATGGCGACGTTCATCGGGAGCGGCTTCCCCGAGGCCTCGGCGACCGCTTCGCGAAGGGAACGCGCGAGCAGCACGTGCGGGCCGCTGACCCCGCGGGCATCGGCGAGCTCGAGAATCCGCTCGGCGCGTGGGTCGAGGGGCCGATGCAGCGGATGCCCAAATCCTGGCAGCCTGTCGCCGGCGGCCTGAGCCTCGCGCGCGATCTCCTTCGCGACCGCGGCCGGTTCGCTTCCGGACCCGATCTTCGCCTGCGCCGCTTCGAGCAGCCGCGCGCACGACTCGGACGTGCCCAGGACGACCGGGCCGCAGCCCAGGATCCCCGCCGCGACGGCGCCGTGGAGCGAACCGGGGTCTGCGGCCAGCGTCATGCGCGCAGCCACGTTGCTCGGCATCATCCCGTGCTCGGCGATCGCGACGAGAAGGAGGTCGAGGAAGAAGCGCTGGTCGTCGGTGGGCTCGCGGCCCGTCAGCAGCAGGTGGAAGTACTCGGTGAAGCTCAGCCTGCCCATCAGGTCGCCGCACAGGTCGCGCCCACGCACGTCGACCCGGTCGGGATAGGCCTGGCTGATGCGGGTGGTAGAGGCTCCACTCTTACCGATCTGCATGCGGCCTCAATAATCTAGGGATCGAGTGACGTTGCTCGCGACAACCGTCGTCGGCAGCTATCCGCAGCCCGACTGGCTGATCGATCGGGTCAAGCTCGCGGGAAGGCTGCCGCCGCGCGTCCCCGCTCACGAGCTCTGGCGGGTCGACGAGCCGTGGCTCGAGGAGGCGCAGGACGACGCGACCATCGTCGCGGTGCGCGACATGGAGGAGGCCGGGGTCGACATCGTCACCGACGGCGAGCTGCGCCGCGAGAGCTACTCGAACAGGTTCGCGACCGCGCTCGAAGGGGTCGACCTCGACAACCCGGGCACCGCGCTCGACCGCACCGGCCATCCGAACCCGGTGCCGCGCGTGGTCGGGCCGATCCGGCGCACACGGCCCGTGCAGGTTCGCGATACGGCTTTCCTGCGAGCCCACACCTCGCGCGCCATCCGTGTGACGGTGCCGGGGCCGTTCACGATGAGCCAGCAGGCTCAGAACGACCACTATCCGGACCTGCGCTCGCTCGCGCTCGCGTATGCGGAAGCGGTCAACGACGAGCTGCGCGACCTCTCCGACGCCGGGGCGGACGTGGTGCAGATCGACGAGCCGTACCTGCAGGCGCGACCGGACGACGCCCGCGAGTATGCGCTCGAGGCGATCGAGCGGGCCTTCGACGGAGTCGGCGGCACGAAGGCGTTGCACACCTGCTTCGGCTACGCGGCCATCGTGCACGACAAGCCCAACGGCTACCCGTTCCTCGCCGAGCTCGACTCGTGCCCGGCCGACCAGATCTCGATCGAGGCCGCGCAGCCGCGGCTCGATCCGGCGGTCCTCGAGCAGCTGCCGTCGAAGCGCGTGATCCTCGGAGTCCTCGACCTCGGCGACATGAACGTCGAGAGCGGCGAGGTCGTCGCGGAACGGATCCGGGCAGCGCTTCGCCACATCGATCCCGAACGCCTGCTCGTGGCGCCCGACTGCGGCATGAAGTACCTCCCGCGTGAGGTCGCCCGCGGCAAGCTTCGCGCCCTCGTCGACGGCGCCGCGCTCGCCCGCGCGGAGCTCTGAGCGCCCTCAAGCAGCGCGCCCGAACCGAGCAGCGATCCGCTCGGCATCGAGAGGCAGCACGGCCAGCTCGGGCGGCGGACGGCGAACGAAGCCGTCCAGGAGCAGCAGGTCCTCGGCCTGGTCGAGCGTGAGCGAAGCCTCGGAGCGCCCGCCGGCGGAGCGACAGAGGGACAGCCCGGCCTCGATCTCGAGCCGCGCGCCCGCTCCCGGCGGCAGCGAGCGGACGGAGCACAGTCGGCCGCCGGAGACGAAGAAGGCCTTGTGCCAGTCAGGCTCGAGCGCCGGAGCGACGAGACAGGCCTCGAGGCCGCGGAGCCGCTCCAGCCGGCGAAGACGCTCGACGACGCCCTCGAGCGCCTCGATCCGATCCCGCAACCGGGCAGCCTCCTCGTAGCGGAGGCTCTCGGCCAGATGCGAGAGCCGCTCTCGCAGCCGTGGGAGTGGCCCACCCTCGAGCAGGCCGTCGAGCTCGCTCGCCGTGCTCGCAGCGAGGGCGCGGGCCGCGAGGGAAGCCCGCCGTCGGCTCGTCATCGGCCCTAGCGGGCCCGGCTTCTTGGAGACGACGAAGTCCTCCCCCCGCCGTTGCAGGTAGACGCCCTGCTCCTTCCTGCGACTGCGCGAGTTCGCCGGGGGCTGGAGCTCGCGGATCAGCCGGAGCTCCTCGAGCGCCGCCTCGAGCTCGGAGCCCAGCACGCGCCATTCGATCCGGTCGAGCGCCAGCAGTGCCGCCTCGACCGACGGCCGCTGGCGCTCGCTGCGGAAGTACGAGCGCAGACGGACGCGCAGGTCACGGGCGCGGCCGACGTAGAGCACCTGGTCGTGGCGGTCACGGAAGAAGTAGACGCCGGGCCGAGTGGGCGCACCGCGGGCGAGCGAGCGCCTGTCGTAGACCCGGCGCTTGCGCGGGGCCGCGAGCGCCCGGAGGTCGGATAGCCGGCTCGCCCCGAGCTCCTGCGCAAGCCCGATCAGGTGAACCAGCACCTCGGCAGTCGCCTCCGCATCGGGCAGGGCGCGGTGGCAGGGCCTCGTCGCCACGCCGAAGAAGTCGGCGAGCGAGGCGAGACCGACGCGGCGTCGCCGGCCCTCGAGCAGACGACGGGCGAGCGCGGCCGTGCAAAGCGGCGGCTCCGACAGGCGCCGGCCATGCAGGAGCAGTAGCTGCCGCTCGAGGAAGCGCTGGTCGAAGCGGGCGTTGTGGGCGACCAGGAGGGAATCGCCCGCGAAGGCGAGGAAGCGGCGGAGGACGCTCGAGGCAGGAGGCGCGCGCCGCAGCTCCTGCTCGCGCAGGCCGGTGAGGCGCGCGACGGGATCCGGGAGCGCGATGCCCGGATTGACGAGCGACTGAAAGGAGTCGACGGCCTCGAGCGCCCGGACGCGCACCGCGCCGAACTCGCAGATCCGGTCCTGTGTGGCCGAGAGCCCGGTCGTCTCGAGGTCGAAGACCACGAGCTCGGCGTCCTCGAGCAGCGGATCCGTGTGTCCTCCGGTCAGGGAGACCGTCGCGCCGGTGCAGAGGAGCCGGCTGTCTCCCGCGGTGACGTCCTCGAGCAGCGAGCAGGCCAGCCCGTCGGAGATCGAGGACGTGGCGAAGAGCGACCGGGCCGCCTCGACCGCCGTAAGAGGCCCGCGCTCCTCGAGCGTGTCCACCAGCCGGTCGAGAGCGTCGAGGGCGAGCTGCACCCAACAGATGAAAGCGAACATATGTTCGTATTTCAAGCCCGGGCGGTTAATCGGGCAGCAGCGGCATCGCCAGCCCACGGCGACGGCCGAGGAGAACAGCCCGGGTGATCGCCGCCGAGCCGAACCGCAGGCGCACCTCGTCGAGCGCGGCGTCGAGGGCATCGCTGCTGTGCCGATCGAAGGGAAGCGCGAGCTGGATGGAGCGGCCGTCCTCGAGGTTGCCGACCGCGATTCCGACGAGCGTGATGCCCCGTTGCTCGATCATCGGCATGGCGGTCGCCAGCAGCCCTCGCGCGGTTGCGAGGATCGCCTGGGTGCTCGCTGTCGGATAGGGCAGCGTGTGCGAGCGGGTTGCCCGCGAGAAGTCGTCGAAGCGCAGGCGAAGCACGACCGTGCGGCCGACCCGTCCCGCGGTTCGCATCCTCCGAGTGACCCGATCGACGAGCGCGACGAGCGAGGCGTCGATCTCGGCGAACGCCGTGGGCGAGCGGCCAAGCGCGCGCTGCGACCCGATCGAGCCCCTGCGCCGGCGAGCCAGGACCGGCCGGGGATCCCGGTTGTGGGCGAGCGCGTAGAGGTGCCGGCCAGACCCGCGGCCGAGCAGCGCCACGAGCTCTGCCTCGCCAAACCGGGCGACCTGGCCCACGGTGCCGACCCCGAGCTCGTGGAGCCTGGTGGCCGTCTTCGGCCCGACTCCCCAGAGGCGCTCGACCGGCAGCGGGTGCAGGAAGGAGAGCTCGCCGTCGGGCGGCACCAGGAGCAGACCGTCCGGCTTGGCCACCCCGCTCGCCACCTTCGCGAGGAACTTCGTCCTCGCGATCCCGACCGTGATCGGCAACCCGACCCGCTCGCGCACCTCCCGCCGCAGCCGCGCAGCGACCTCGGTCGGCGAGCCCGAGAGCCGCCGCACCCCGCGGACGTCGAGGAACGCCTCGTCGATCGACATCCCCTCGACCACGGGGCTCGTGTCGTCGAAGACCTCGTACACGGCCTTGCTCGCCTCGGCGTACGCCGACATGCGCGGCTCGACGACGATCGCGCGCGGGCACAGGCGCCGGGCCCGCCCAACGCTCATCGCCGTGCGGACACCGTGGGCCTTCGCCTCGTAGCTGGCGGCGAGCACGACCCAGGCGCCGACGATCACAGGGCGTCCGCGAAGACGTGGGTCGTCTCGCTGCTCCACCGCGGCGAAGAACGCGTCGAGGTCGGCGTGCAGGATCGTCGCCTCCACGAACATATGTTCGCATGGGTTCGAGCCTTTGGCAGAGGCGTACGCTTCGCGCGATGCCCGGGCGCGAGGTCACCGACGTGATTCGCAGGACGGACGAGGCGGGCCTCCGTCTGATCCGCTTCCTCTGGTGTGGAAACGACGGCACCGTGAGGGCCAAGGCTTCCAGCCGAAACGGCCTCGAGGGACGGCTCGAGAGCGGCATCGGGCTCACCGTCGGCATGCAGGCAATGAACGGCCTCGACCAGCTCCAGCCCGTGGAAGCGATGGGGCCGGTCGGCGAGGTCCGGCTCGTCCCGGACCCGAGCACCTTCCGGGTGCTTCCCTACGCCCCGCATACGGGCGCGGTACTGACCGACCACGTCGCCCTCGACGGCGAGCCGGCGCCCGTGTGCCAGCGCTCGTTCCTGAAGCGGATGGAGGCCCGTCTCGCCGAGCGAGGCCTTGTCCTGCGTGCCGCGTTCGAGAACGAGTTCTCGCTCGCCACCCGGGAGGACGGGCGCTACGTCCCGATCGACTCCGGCCTCTGCTTCTCGACGATCGCCACGACGGCCGCGCAGGACTACGCGGACGAGCTGGCGGCCGCGCTCGAGGCCCAGGAAATCGCGCTCGAGCAGTACTACGCCGAGCTCGGCCACGGTCAGCAGGAGATCTCGACGGGCCACGCGCCCGCGCTGCGGGCGGCGGACGAGCAGCTCCTCGTGCGCGAGACGATCCGCGGCGTGGCAGCCAGGCACCGCCTGGTCGCGTCGCTTGCACCGAAGCCGTGGCCGGACAACGCGGGCAACGGGGCCCATGTCCACTTCTCGCTGTGGGCTGGCGAGCGCAACCGCTTCCACGACGGCTCGGCGCCGGACCTCCTCTCGGCGGACGCGCGCTCGTTCATCGCCGGCGTCCTCGAGCACCTTCCCGGGCTCTGCGGGCTCGCCGCACCGAGCTTCAACTCGTACCACCGGCTCGTGCCGCAGTACTGGGCCGGCGCCTTCGTCTGCTGGGGACACGACAACCGGGAAGCGCCGGTGCGCATCGCGTCGGTGTTCAGGGGGTCGGAGGAGGCCTCGACGAACGCCGAGCTGAAGGCGTGTGACGCGAGCTGCAACCCATACCTCGCCGTGGGCGGCCTGATCGCCGCCGGTCTCGACGGGCTCGAGCGCGGGCTCGAGCCGCCCGAGCCGGTCGAGGTCGACCCGGCAACGATCGACGAGGACGAGCGCGAGCGCCGCGGGATCGTCCGCCTGCCGGAGACGCAGGAGGAGGCGCTGGACGCACTCGCCGCGGACCAGCTCCTGCTCGGTGCGCTGGGACCCGTGCTCGCCGAGTCGTATCTTGCCGTCCGTCGTTCCGAGTGGACGGCTTACTCCGAGGGAGACGAGACATTCGAGCAGCAGGGCCACTTCGAGAAGTACTGAGCGCGATTCCGCTCGTCGACCAGCACGCGCACGGGATCCTGCGCGCCCACCCGGCGAGCATCGACGA
Source organism: uncultured Actinomycetes bacterium (assembly GCA_963754265.1). Classification (GTDB taxonomy): domain Bacteria; phylum Actinomycetota; class Thermoleophilia; order Gaiellales; family Gaiellaceae; genus AC-32. The sequence goes on from CAVWFB010000001.1 coordinate 314,263, forward strand.
GTTCCGCGGGCTTTTCTCCGAGAGCCCCGACCCGCGCCAGTGGCCCCATGTCGCGACCGGCCTCACGTACCGGCGCGCGATCGTGGTGCTCGCGGGCCACCTCGAATGCGAGCCCACGGAGCACGACGTGTTCGAACGCCGTCTCGCGACCGACCCGGCCGAGTACGCCTCCTCGCTGCTCCGGGCGACGGGCACCGAATGGCTGCTCGTCGACGACGGCTATCCGCCGCCGGGCACCGGCACGAGCTGGGACGAGCTCGGCGAGCTCGCCGGATGCGAGGCGAGGCCGATCATGCGGATCGAACGCGTCGTCGAGGAGGACGGCGAGGAGGCGGTCGCCGGCGAGGTCTCGACCGCGCGGGAGCGAGGCTTCGTCGCGCTCAAGACGATCGCGGCCTACCGCGGCGGCCTCGACCTCGACGTTGCGCCGACGGGCGTGAGCGGGCCGCTGCTCGCGGCGCTCGAGGCCAACGAGGCGACCGGCGATCCCTTGCCTGTGCAGGTCCACTGCGGCTTCGGCGACTCCGATCTCCACCTGCCCCGCGCGGATCCCGGCTGGCTCAAGCCCCTGCTGGAGCAGTTCCACGACACGCCGTTCGTGCTCCTCCATTGCTACCCGTTCGTCCGCGAGGCCGGCTGGCTGGCGCACGTCTACGGTCACGTCTGGTTCGATCTCTCGCTGACGATCCCGCATGTGTCGCGGCCCGCCGAGGCGGTGCGCGAGGCCCTCGAGCTGGCCCCGGTCTCGAAGCTGCTCTACGCCTCGGACGCGGCGCGAACGCCCGAGCTGTACCTGCTGGGCGCAACGTGGTGGCGAGACGCGCTCGCAGAAGTGCTGACCGACGCGCTCCCCCGCGCGGGGGACGCCGAGGAGGCGGGCCGGATGATCCTGCGCGACAACGCGCTCGAGCTCTACAGGCCCGACCGGCCCTAGCCGAACAGGTTGCTCAGGCTGATGCCGCCGCGGACGAGCTTGTCGAGCGGCGCTTTCTCGACGAGCTGCCGGACGAACGGCGCCGCGAACCCGGGGATGTCGCCCCGCCGGTCGGCCTCGTCGACGGCTCGCAGCATCCCCGCACGCAGCGCGACCTCGATCGTGTGGTCGCTCCACCGGCGGCGCACACCGGTCTCCGGCGCGAGCGAGAGCACGAGCTCCTCACGACTCGTGTGCAGCCGGCAGGCGGCGCCGTCGAGGCCGTCGAGGACGATCCGCTGGACCGTCGCGTCGAGGCCACCGCCAGCGCGAGGGGCACGCCCGTGGCACGGGTTCGCAATCTTCGGCCCGGGCTCCTCCGCGGCGCCCTTGCCGAACTCGACGGCCACCAGCGCCAGGACGGCGGCGAGCAGCGCGGCCAGGATCGCGAGGGCGGGAGTCAGCCGAGTCACGAGAGCAGCCTCCGGCGGAAGAGCACCGCGGCGGCGAGGGCGAGCGCGGCGAAGGCCGCGGAGAGGAGGAAGGCCGGCCGGAAGGCGCGCGTGATCGTCGCCTCGATCGTGCCGACGAGCTTGTCCCGCGTCTCCGCAAGCGCCGAGTCGGTCCGTGCGCCGTGCTTGTTGAAGGGCTCGCTGAGGTCGGGCGTCTCCCCTTCTCGGGCCTTGGCGAACGCTCCGCGCAGGTCGAGTGCGACGGGCACTTTCTTGTCGAGCCCGGCGGGCGAGTCGAGGAGGACCGCGGTCGCCTTCAACAGCGCCTTGTCGCCCGTGTTCGGCACCTCGGAGGCGAGCAGCGGGGCGATCGAGGCCAATGCCAGCACGAGGCCGAGATGGCGTACGCCGACGGTGAAGGTCCCGCTGCGCGCCAGGCCAGCGTGGAGGTCGAGCGCGGCCTGCGAGAGCAGCGGCACCGCAAGCCCGAGCCCTGCCCCGCAGAGCGCGAGCGCCCAGACGGCGAGCACGGCGTTTGCCGACGGCAGCAAGGCCAGGCCGACCAAGCCACCGGCGAGCAGGGCGGCACCGCCCCAGACCGCGGCGGCACGCGGCAGCCGCCGCTCCAGCGGCCGGACGGCCAGGGCGGCGGCCGGGAGCGAGCTCACGAGCGCGGCACCCCCGATCGGCGAGTAGCCCCAGACCGTGATCACGAGCAGGACGGCCAGGAAGAGCGCCCCCACGAGCGCACCGAAGAGGAGCCCGAGGCAGAGATTCGCCGGCAGCGAGCGCTGGAGCGACGGGCGCCAACCCTCCTGGACGACCGCGTGGGGATGGGCGCGAACCGTGGCCAGCAGCCCGAGCGCGGCCACAGGGGCCTGGGCGATGAAGATGGCGCGCCAGTCGAACGCCTGAGTCAGGACGCCTCCGAGTGCGGGCCCGAGCGCCAAGCCGAACGTCCCCGCGAGCGTCCAGAGGCCCGCGCCCTTGGCCGACGAGCCGGTCAATGCGGCCAGCACCGGCAGCGACCCCGCGAGCAGCAGCGCCGCCCCCACGCCCTGGACGCACCTCGCTCCGATCAGGAACGAGAGGCTTCCCGCCGACGCGCAGGCGATCGAAGCTCCGAGGAAGACGATCAGGCCGGCACCGAGAACCCGAGCCGCATCCACCCGGTGGACCAGGAACACGAGGGCGAGCGCCGCCACCGCCACAGCGACGTTGTAGGCGGTGACCACCCAGGCCACGCCTTCGATCGTGGTGTTGAAGCGGCCGTACAGCTCCGGCAGCGCCAGCACGACGATCGACGAGTCGGCGAAGGCGATCGCGACCGCCCCGGCGACGAGGGCGACGAGGAGCTTCGAGCCCAGCCTCAGCGACCCCAGCCGTCCGGCGGATCGCGCCGGCCCGGCTCCATGTGCCAGTAGTCCCGCGATTCGGCCACGAGGCCCTCGTCGTCGAACCGGAGCATCGAGCAACCGGCGATGACCTGCTCCGTGCCGTCGTTCGAGACCAGCGTCGCCCACCACTCGACGGTGGCCCGGTCGCCCTCCTCGACCGGCTCGCCGAAGTGGACGTTCTCGGCCCGCGCTTCGGCGTACACGCGCCGCGCGTAGTCGAGCGGGTCCCCGGGCTCGCGGAACGGAGCCGACCGGAACACGCAGTCGCGCCGGTAGAGCGCCCCCGCCGCGTCCGGCTCGTGAGCCTCCCAGGCCCGTTTGTACGCATCCGCCCAGCGCTTCGCGAAGCTCATGGCTCCAGATCTTCCCGCACGAGCCCGTAGATCACACTGTCCACCCACTCGCCGTGGCGGTCGTAGGCCTTGCGGCGCACGCCTTCGCGCACGAAGCCGGCGCGCTCGGCATGGTGCTGCGCGCGCTCGTTGAAGCCGTAGATCTCGAGCTGGAGCCGGTGGTAGCCGAGCTCGAAGAGCAGGTGCCGCTGGAAGAGTTGCGCGGCGCGGTCGGCGAGCCTCCGGCCGCGGAAGTCCGGGTGCACCGCGAGCGAGCCGAGGTTCGCGATCCGGCTGCGGCGGTTGGCGACCTCGAAGCCCATCAGGCCCGCGGGACGGCCGTCGACCTCGATCACGAAGCGGCCGAACTCCTGGGGATCGGCCAGCGAGCGCTCGATCTCGGCGCCCATCGCCTCGCGGTCACGCGGGCGGATCACGGCCATGAACGGCTCGACCTCCTCGTGCGTCATCAGCTCGACGAGGAAGTCGAGGTCGCCCGGCTCGGCGCGCCGAAGCCGCACTTCATCGCTCATGGAGAAGGCGCGGCGACCGGCTCGCGCCGCGTGAAGCGCAGCGCGCCCGAGCCGAGCGCGACGCCGCCGAGGATCAGGGCCATCCCGAGCAGCTCCTCGACGGTCAGCGGCTCGCCGAGCAGCGTCACGCCGTAGAAGAGGGCGGTCACCGGCAGCAGGTAGGTGACGAGGCTCACCCGCGCTGCGCCGTCGCTGCGAAGGACGCTGTAGAGGATGATCTGTGCGACCGCGGTGCCGAGGACCGCCAGGGCCACCACCGATCCGATCTCCTTCCAGCCGGGCACCTGCGAGGGGCGCTGCCAGACGCCGAGCGGCGCGAGAACGATCAGGCCGCCGATCATCGTGGTCGTCGCAAGCGTCAGGCCGCTCGTATGCGCGATCAGGCGCTGCCCCCAGATGCTTCCGACCGCATAGGAGGCGGACGCGACCACCACCGCCAGCGTGCCGGCGGCGCCCCACCAACCGCCCTTGGGGTGCAGGCCGGCGAGCACGCCGACGCCCACGAGGCCGACGATGAAGCCGAACAGGCGCAGGCCGCGCACGCGCTCGCTCGGCTGCCAGCGCAGCGCGATCAGGACGACGAAGATCGGCATCGAGGCGTTCGCGATCGCCGCCACGCCCGAGTCGATGTGCCTCTCGCCCCAGGCGATGAGCGTGAACGGGATCGCGCCGTTCACCACGCCGAGCGCGAAGCCCTGCCAGCCGACGCTGCGCATGTCGTGGAGCGAGGCCTGCGCGCCCCGCTGTGCCGCGAGCACGACGAGCAGCAGCGCGGAGGCGATCAGGAGCCGCAGGAACATCATCGTGGCGGGCTCGAAATCGCGGTTTGCCACTTTGATGAACATGTACGACGCGCCCCAGAAGGCGGCGAGCAGCCCGATGTAGATCACGTAGGAGCGCGACACCGCTCCGAGGCTACCGTCCCAGACCCCCGAGCTTTCGGCCGCCCGATCAGTGTCGTTCAGGCGCTGCAGGTATCCACGGGGCTTCTCCCCCGGTTCCCCAACACGGGCTCCTCCCCCTCGAGCCCCACGGAGCAATCACCGCAGAGACTGACCGCTGCCTTCCCAAGATGGAGCAGGTGCGCGAACACGTTCAGCGGGAGCTTGGCGGAGCCGAGGTCCAGCATCAGCTTTCCGGTCACCGCGTTTTGGGTCGGCGCCCCGCGCTGGGAGAAGGTCTGCATCGGCGCCTGGATGCGCCGCAGACGCCGGATGTCGGCGAGCGCACGGGCAACGGCGCGACGCTGGGCTCTGTCGAGCTTGCACGGCGCCGAGCTTCGTGGCGTGCTGGCGGTCGCGATCGCGGCAGGATGCCCGCCGCCGTTGCTGCAGCCGGCCGCCACCAAAGCGAGTACGGCGACGGCGAGCGCGAGAGCCCCCATCGCCGACCGCGGGTCACCGGCAGCCGGAAAGCGGAACCCCGACATCCTGACCGAGCTTAGCGGGAGCCCCTGCCTGGCTCCGCGGGACGCGCGTCAACATGACGAGGGGGCTCACGGGGGAAACCGGGTTTCCCCCGTGAAGCGAGCGCGCCGAAGGCGCGCGAAGCGCACCGCGCCGGTGCCGAGCGCGACCCCGGCGAGGATGAGCACGAGCCCTCCGAGGGCGGCGGCACCGAAGCGCTCGTCGAGGAAGATCGAGCCGTAGGCGAGCGCGATCGGTGGGATGAGGTAGGTCACGAGCGACGTGTATGCGGCCCCCGCGCCGGTGATCAGGCCGAAGAAGAGCAGGTAGGCAAGAGCGGTCCCGGGCACCCCGAGCATCACGACCGAGCCGATCGTCTTCCAGCCGGGCATATGGGCCGGCGCCTCGGCGACGCCGACCGGCAGCCAGACCAGCGTGGCGATCACGGTCGACGCGAGCGCCACGACGAACGGCCGCGCGTCGCTCAGGTAACGGCCCGTGAGCAGGCCGCCGACGCCGTAGCAGAACGCCATCCCGACGACGGCCAGGGCCCCGAGCACCTTGCCCTCCGGCTGCGCGCCGACCAGCAGTGCGACGCCGGCGAATCCCACCGCGACACCGAGCAGCCGCACGCCGGTCACGCGCACCTCGCGGAAGGCGACGAACGCGATCAGCGCGTTGAAGATCGGGACCGAGGCCTGGATGATCGACGCAAGGCCCGAGTCGATCCGCGTCTCGCCCCACGACAGCAGCCAGAAGGGAATCGCGGTGTTGACGAGCGCGACCACGATCAGCCAGCCGGCGTTCGCGCGCAGCTGGCGCATCATCTCGCCCGTCCCGACGACGAACGGAACGAGCAGGGCGAGCGTCAGCGCCGCGAGGCCAAGGCGACCCACGATCAGCGTCGCGGGTGTGAGCTCCCGCACCGCGACCTTGATGAAGAGGAACGACGCGCCCCAGAGGGCGGCGAGGGCGAGCAGCATCAGGAGGTGGCGGCGGTTCACGGGCCCTGGACTCGTCCAGCGAGGCGGCTAGACTCGGCTCTCTGACGAGGGTCTCGGAACAGTCGCTCCATCAAGCGCTCGGTCTTACCAACTCCGAGTACTCCCGCATCTGTGAGTTGCTCGAACGTGACCCGAACCACTTCGAGCTCGCGGTCTTCTCCCTCCTCTGGTCGGAGCATTGCGGCTACAAGCATTCCGCGCCGCTCCTGAAGCGGCTGCCGAGCTCCGGCGGGCGCGTGCTCCAGGGGCCGGGCGAGAACGCCGGCGTCATCGACCTCGGCGAGGGCGAGGCGGTCGCGTTCAAGGTCGAGTCGCACAACCACCCGAGTGCGGTCGAGCCCTTCCAGGGCGCGGCGACCGGGGTCGGCGGGATCCTGCGCGACATCGTCGCGATGGGCGCCCGTCCGGTGGCCCTGCTCGACGGGCTGCGCTTCGGCTCGCCGGACTGGGCGTTCAAGCGGGCGGTTGCGGGCATCGGGCACTACGGGAACTGCGTCGGCGTTCCGACCGTCGGCGGCGAGGCGGTCTTCGACGCGGCCTACGCCGGCAATTGTCTCGTGAACGCGATGTGCGTCGGCCTCCTCCCCGCCGAGCGGGTGACGAGAGCGCAGGCTCGCGGCACCGGCAACGTCCTCGTCCTCTACGGCGCGACGACGGGGCGCGACGGGATCGGCGGGGCCTCGGTGCTCGCGAGCCAGGAGCTCGGTGAAGGCGCTGCCGAGAAGCGCCCGTCTGTTCAGGTCGGCGACCCGTTCACCGGCAAGAAGCTGATCGAGGCCTCGCTCGAGCTCGTCGAGGCCGGCCTGGTCGAGTCGCTGCAGGACTGCGGCGCCGCCGGGCTCGCCTCCTCGCTCGCCGAGATGGCGGGCGGCGAGGCCGGCGTCGACGTCCACCTCGATCGCGTCCCACTGCGGGAGGACGAGATGGAGCCGTGGGAGATCATGATCTCCGAGAGCCAGGAGCGGATGGTCGCGGTCGTCCGGCCCGAACGGCTCGGCGAGGTCGAGGCGGTGCTCGACCGCTGGGAGCTCCACCGCGCGCCGATCGGCGAGGTCACGGACACCGGTGAGCTGCGTGCGTTCCTCGACGGCATCCTCGTCGGCGAGATCCCGGCCGCGCTTCTCACGGACGAATGTCCCCGCTACGAGGTCGACAGCCTCGCCGCGGCGCGTCCGGCCGCGCCCGTCGACCCGGTCAACGCCGAGCCGAAGGAGTGGGTCTACGAGCAGTACGACCAGCTCGTCCTCTCGCGCACGGTGCGACGGCCCGGCCTCGACGCGGCGGTGCTCCGCCTGCGCCCATCGTGGCGCGGGCTCGCGGTCTCGCTCGACGGGCCGCCGCTCGGCGAGCGCGATCCGTTCGCCGCCGGCGTGCAGGCCGTCCTCGACGCGGCCCGCAACGTGGCGTGTGCGGGCGGCGAGCCGCTCGCGCTGACGGACTGCCTGAACTTCGGCAACCCGGAGAAGCCGGAGATCGGGTGGGAGCTCGGCCGGGCGATCGACGGCATCGCCGCGGCGGCCGAGGCCCTCCAGGTTCCGGTCGTCTCCGGCAACGTCTCGCTCTACAACGAGACGGACGGGCGAGCGATTCCGCCGACGCCCGTGGTCGGCTGCGTCGGCCTCGTGCCCGACGTGCGCGAGGTGCCGCGCGGCTGGAGCCCGGGCGACGCGGTGCTGCTGGCCGAGAGCGACGGCACGCTCGCAGGCGACGCGGCGCTGATCCGCTTCGTCTGGCAGGCGGCGCCCAGGCTCGCGCTCGCACATGACGTGAGCGACGGCGGCCTCGAGCTCGCGCTCGCCGAGGCGTCGGCGTGGAGCGGGCACGAGTTCGGGGCGGAAGGCTCGGCTCGGCTCGGCTCGATCGTGATCGCTTGTGCACTGGAGCACAAGGATGGGTTGGGGTGGCCGCACCTGCGCGTGCTCGGAGAGGTCGCCTGATGTGCGGCGTGTTCGGGATCCGCGCGCCCGAGCGGGACGTCGCACGCGTGACCTTCTTCGGGCTCTTCGCGCTCCAGCACCGCGGGCAGGAGTCGGCCGGGATCGCGGTCTCCGACCAGGGGCGCCTGACCGTCCTGCGCGACATGGGCCTCGTGACCCAGGTCTTCGACGAGCAGAAGCTGCGCGGCCTCCACGGCGAGGTCGCGATCGGGCACACGCGCTACTCGACGACGGGCTCGACGGCCTGGGCCAATGCGCAGCCGTTGATCCAGCGCGGGCGCGGGCGCACGGTCGCCCTCGGGCACAACGGCAACCTCGTCAACGCCGAGGCCCTTCGGGCCGAGCTCGCCGCCGAGGGCGTGACTCTGGCGACGACCTCCGACACCGAGGTGATCGCGGCGCTGATCGCAAACGATCCCGCGCCGCTCGAGGACGCGGTCGCGCACGCGATGGCCCGCCTCGAGGGCGCCTTCTCGGTCGTCCTGCTCTCCGAGGGCAAGCTCGTCGGCTTCCGCGACAAGCACGGCTTCCGGCCCCTCTGCCTCGGCCGCGGCGAGGACGGCGAGTGGATCGTCGCCTCGGAGACGTGCGCGCTCGACCTCGTCGGCGCCGAGCTCGAGCGCGAGCTCGCCGCGGGCGAGCTCATCTCGATCGACGAGACCGGTGCGCACCCCCGCCAGGCCGTCGAGCCTGCCGCCCACGGCGCGCTCTGCATCTTCGAGTTCTTCTACCTCGCCCGCCCCGACACCCGGCTCGAGGGCGTCGAGGTGCACGCCGCGCGCGTGCGCATGGGCGAGCGCCTCGCCGCCGAGGCCCCGGCCGAGGCCGACCTCGTGCTGCCGATCCCCGACTCGGGCACGCCCGCCGCGATCGGCTTCTCGCGGGCGACCGGCATCCCGTTCTCGGAGGGCCTGATCAAGAACCGCTACGTCGGCCGCACGTTCATCCAGCCCGACCAGGGCCTGCGCGAGCAGGGCGTCAAGCTGAAGTTCAACCCGCTCGCCGAAGTGGCCGGCAAGCGCGTCGTGGTCGTGGACGACTCGATCGTCCGGGGCAACACGACGCGCAAGATCGTGCAGATGCTGTTCGAGGCGGGCGCCGCCGAGGTCCACCTGCGCATCTCCTCGCCGCCGGTGATCGGCCAGTGCTTCTACGGAATGGACTTCGCCGAGGAGGACGAGCTGATCGCCTCCTCGCGCTCGGTCGACGAGGTCCGCGAGCACGTCGGCGCGACCTCGCTCGCCTACATCTCGCTCGAAGGGCTTCAGGACTCCACGCGCAGGCCGGCCTCGGAGCTCTGCCGCGCGTGCCTCACGCGGGACTATCCGACGGAAGTCCCGCGTGAGAGCGCGAAGCTCAGGTTCGAGCCGGCTGTGCGCGCGTAGTTAGTGCTCCAGGACGCGGCTCGCCTTCGCGATGCCGCGGCTGAGCAGGTAGGCCGCCCCGACGATCGTGGACGCAAACGCCCAGTCGTTGACGTTCCAGGCGTCGTCGAAGAGCAGGATCGCCAGGAAGATCTCGAGCGCGACAACGAACGCAAACTCCGCGTTGCCCGGGATCGGCATCCGAGCGCCGGCCGGGAGGTTCGGGATCCCCATCGGCGGGCGGGATCCGGCGGGCTGCTCCGGAGGAGTCGTCGCCATGCCACTCTCCTTTCGTCAGGCCGCAAGGCCGGGAACGTGCACGATCTCCAACTTCAGTCCGTCGGGATCGTAGAAGAACACGGCGTAGTAGCCGGGCTGGTACCAGTACTCCTCGGGCCCGCTCTCGATCTCTGCGCCCCGTTGCTGAAGCCACTCGGCGCGCTCGTTGACGGCCTGCCGCGAGGAGGCCTCGAACGCGAGGTGGTGCAGGCCGACCCGGTAGCGGTCGAAGGGCCCGTCGCTTTCGGTCTGAGCCTGCCGCAAGCCGATCGAGCTGCCGGTGCCCCAGAGGTACCAGATCGTCTCTCCGCGTTCGCCCTGCACCTCGCTGACGCCGTGCCAGCCGAGCGGGCCAAGCAGGTCGCGATAGAACGGCAGGCTGCGCTCAATCGACGAGACGACCAGGTCCACGTGATGGACGCCGCAGGATCGCATTTGTGGCAACCGCAGCAATCTTTCCGCGCCGCTGCGGAAGTTCCTGCGATCTACCCGAAATCCGCCACTAGAATCGGCCCGCCGAGTGGACCTCTTCCACTACCACCTGGTCACGAGCCACGTGCGGGAGGTCGAGGCCCGCTACCTCGGCAAGCTCGGCTTCGAGTTGATCGCGCGGTACGGGCGCGTCGGCGAGGACCAGGTTCACTTCGAGGCCGGGGTCTCGTGGGACGAGCTCGAGGAGAAGGGCTTCCGGCATCGCCTGAGCGAACTGGAGCGAGGAGCGGTCAACGTGGTCGTGCAGCCGGGGCAGTGGGCCCTGCCGCGCGTCGACCACGTCGGGGTCGCACTCGGCGACGACGAGTTCCGCGAGGTGCTCGAGCGGGCGACCAAGCTTCGCCTGCGCGTCCAGGAGTACCCCGGGCGCCGTACGTTCATCGCGACGGGCGCGGGCTACCGCCTGGAGGTGCATCCGCAGCGGGACTGGATCGACGAGCTGCTGGCGTCGGCAGACGAGCTGCGGTTGACCGAGCTGCAGCTGCGCGCCGACGACCCGGATGCCAAGGCAGATGCGCTCGCAGCCGTGCTCGAGCTCGCAGCTTCCGACGGCGAGGTGGAGATCGGCGAGGCGCGCATCCGCTTCGTCCCCGACGGGCCGCGCGGGCGCCCCGAGCTCTACGGCGAGATCTTTTCGTAGACGCCTTTCCTCTTGGAGAGACAGAGACGATTCGACCGGTCATTTCCGACGGACGCACCGGCAGAGCCGGCACGTCCTGAAGTCGGCACCGCAAGCGGCGCCTCAGCCGGAAGCAGTCGTAGACTCGCGCCGTGAGCTCCGGGGGCAGGACCTATGAAGCGGCGGGAGTCTCGCTCGCAGCCGCGGAGGAAGTCGTCGAGCGACTGCGCGAGGCCGTCGAATCGACGCGCACCCCCGCCGTCGAGGGCTCGTTCGGCGGCTTCGCCGGGCTCTACGCGCTCGACGAGAACCGGCTGCTCGCGGCCTCCACGGACAGCGTGGGCTCGAAGCTCGTGCTCTCGCGGCGGGCAGGCCGTTTGCGCGACGCGGGCAAAGACCTGGCCGCCCATTGCATCGACGACGTGTTGACCACCGGCGCCGAGCCACTGTTCCTGCTCGACTACGTCGCCGCACACGAGCTCGATCTGGCGCAGGTGGCCGAGCTCGTCGAGGGGGCGGCCGAGGTCTGCCGGGCGGCAGGCTGCGCCATCCTCGGCGGCGAGACGGCGGAGCTCCCCGGCGTCTACCGCGAGCAGGAGCTCGACTTCGCGGGCACGTGCGTCGGCATCGTCGAGCGGGACCAGCTGATCGACGGCTCCCGCTGCGAGCCGGGCGACGCCGTGCTCGGTCTCCCCTCCTCCGGCCTCCACACGAACGGCTACTCGCTCGTGCGCCGCCTCGTCGGCGAGCACGAGTTCGACGCCGACCTCCTGCTCGCCCCGCACCGGCTCTACCTGGACGAGGTGCGCGGGCTCCGGGCGCGGGCGGACGTGAAGGCGCTCGCCCACGTCACCGGCGGCGGCATCCTCGGCAACCTGACGCGCGTCCTGCCCGAGGGCGTCGGCGTCGAGATCGACTGGGGCTCGTGGTCGCGGCCGGCGGTCTTCGACTGGCTCACCGAGCACGGTGTCGAGGAGGAAGAGCAGCGCCGGGTCTTCAATCTCGGCATCGGCATGTGCGCCGTCGTTCCGGCCGGCGACGCGGGCAGCGGAACCGTGATCGGCAGGCTGACCTGATCGGCGTCCTCGTCAGCGGCGAGGGGACGAACCTCCAGGCTCTGATCGACTCGGGGCTCCCAATCACCGGCGTTGCCAGCAACACGCCGGGCGCACGGGCCCTGGAGCGAGCCGAGCGGGCGGGAATCCCGACGAGCGCCTTCCCGGCCGAGGACTACGCCGACCGGGACGAGCGTGACGAGGCGATGGCGTCCTGGCTCGAGCAGCGGGACGTGCGCCTCGTGGTCTGCGCCGGCTACATGCACCTGCTGCGCCCCTGCTTCCTGGAGCGCTTTCCCGGCCGCGTCGTCAACACGCACTCGGCGCCGCTACCGGACTTCCCGGGAGCGCGGCCGATCGAGGACGTGCTCGAGGCCGGAGTGCCGGAGACGGCGGCCACCGTGCACTACGTCGACGAGGGCGTGGACAGCGGCCCCGTGATCGCCGCCGAGCGCGTGCCCGTCCTGGCGGGCGACGACGCGTCGAGCCTGCGCGCCCGCGTCCAGGCCGTCGAGCACCGCCTTCTGCCCCAGGTCGTCCGCGAGCTGATCTCGTGATCGAGCGCGCGCTGATCTCCGTCTACGACAAGGAGGGGCTGGAGCCGTTCGCGCGCGGGCTGGCGCAACTGGGCGTGGAGCTCGTCGCCAGCGGGGGCACGGCCGCCTTCCTGCAGAAGGTCGGGATCGCGGTCACGCCGGTCGAGGACCTGACCGAGTCGCCGGAGATGCTCGGCGGCCGCGTCAAGACGCTGCACCCGCGCATCCACGCGGCGATCCTGGCCCGCCGCGACCGGGCCGACGACCGCGCCGCGCTCGAGGACCACTCGATCGAGCCGATCGACCTCGTCTGCGTCAACCTCTACCCGTTCGAGGACGTCGTCTCCCGCCGCGCGGTCGGCGAGGAAGACGCGGTCGAGATGATCGACATCGGCGGGCCGGCGATGCTGCGCGCGGCCGCGAAGAACTTCGCCCACGTGGCTCCGGTGCCGAGCTCCTCGCGCTACGAGGAGATCCTCGTCGAGCTGCGCGCCCGCAAGGAGCTCTCGCTCGAGACGCGCCGACGGCTGGCGGCGGAGACCTTCGCGCTCACGGCCGCCTACGAGGCCGCGATCGCAAACTGGTTCACCGCGCCCGAGGCGTTCCCCGAGGCGTTGATGCCCGGGTTCACGAAGGAGCTCGAGCTCGCGTACGGCGAGAACCCCCACCAGCGCGGGGCGTACTACTCGGAGCGCGGCGCGCGGCGGCACCTGCTCTCGATGGTCGAGCAGCTCCACGGACGGGAGCTCTCGTTCAACAACCTGAACGACCTCTCCGCAGCCCGCCTCGTGGCGCGGGAGTTCGAGCTGCCCTGCTGCGCGATCGTCAAGCACGCCAACCCTTGCGGCGTGGCCGTGGCCGGCTCGATCGAGCAGGCATACGACCGAGCGCTCGCGTCCGACCCCTTGTCCGCCTACGGCGGCGTCGTCGTCCTCAACCGGCCGGTCAGCGAAGCCCTCGGGGAGAAGCTGGCGGACCAGTTCATCGAGGTGCTGTTCGCGCCGGGCTACGACGGCACCGCGCTCGAGCGCTTGAAGGAAAAACCCGCGACGCGGATCCTCGAGGACCGCGAACGCCGGCTCTCGAACCCCGGCGAGCGCGACTACAAGCGCGTGCTCGGCGGGCTGCTCGTCCAGGAGCGCGACTGGGACATCGACGACCGCGAGGGCATGCAGGTGGTCTGCGGAGCCCCGAGCGAGATGGCCTGGGGCGATCTCCTCTTCGCTTGGCGGATCTGCAAGCACGCCTCGTCGAACGCGATCGTGCTCGCACACGACCTGCAGACGATCGGGATCGGCGCGGGCCAGATGAGCCGGGTGGACGCGGTGCGACTCGCGCTCGAGAAGGCGCGCGAGCACGGTCACGACCTGGCCGGGGCGGTGCTGGCCTCGGACGCGTTCTTCCCGTTCGCCGACGGCCCCCAGCTGGCGCTCGGAGCGGGCGTGACCGGCGTCATCCAGCCGGGCGGCTCCAGGCGCGACGCCGAGGTGGTGGAGGCCGTCGAGCGCGCCGGGGCGACCATGATCTTCACGAACCGCCGGCACTTCCGGCACTGATGGACGACCTCGAGCTGCGGAACCTCGTCTACGAGCGCTTCGTCGAGCTGGGGCGAGCGCCGACGATGGCGGAGCTCGGGACGACCGAGTCCGCGCTACGGCGGCTGCACGAGGCGCACATGCTCGTGCTCGAGCCCGACCGCCCCGAGATCCGGATGGTGATCCCATTCTCGGCGGTCCCGACCCCGTACCGCGTCGAGGCCGCCGGTCGCTCGTGGTTCGCCAACTGCGCCTGGGACTCCTTCGGGATCCTGGCCGCGTTCGACGTCGACGGCCACATCTCGAGCTCATGCCCCGACTGTGGCGAGCCGATCGAGATCGACGTCGTCGACCGGCGGCCCGAGCCGGCCGACGACGTCTTCCACGTGCTCGTCCCCGCGCGCAGCTGGTGGGACGACATCGTCTTCACCTGAAGCACGATGAACCTCTTCCGGTCGGAAGAGCACGTGGCGCGCTGGCTGGAGACCGCGGGGCAAACGCCGGGCGCGACGATCAGCTCGGAGAAGCTCTGCGAGCTTGCGCATGCGTGGCACGCAATGCACCTGGCGGCCGACTGGCGGCCGAGAACGCGCGAGGAGTCGCAGGCGATCCTCGACGGCGCGGGCCTGCGCGGCGAGTTCTGGCAGCTTGGCTAGCCGCGATCGACGGTGAGCTCGATCCGGCCGGTAAGCCCGGAGAGGTCGATGGTTCCGGAGGCGGGGTCGAAGCGGTCGAAGGGCTTGCCCGCGACGGAGACGCCCGTGATGCGCTGTCCGTCCGGGAGCCGTAGGCGGAGCCGCAGCGCACTCGGTGGGGAGCGGCGCGGGACCTTCACCCACGCGTGGATGGTGCGCTGCCGCGCGTCGATCGCATACGAGAGGAAGCCGAAGCTCGTCGGAGCGCGGCGCACGACGATCCGGCCCGACCGCAGCCAGGCGCGTGGAGTCGCGTACGCGAGCTCCAGGCCGCGAGGGATGCCGAGCTCGTCGGTCGTCTCGTGCACCAGGGTCAGCCGCAGCGTCTCGAGGAAGAAGGCGTTGCTGCCGCTGTTCGGGGGCCGGTGCATGTACCGGTAGTACTGGCGGGGCGCCGTGGCGATCGTCGAGCCCTCGCCCGCGACGTAGGTGCCCGGGGTCATTCCGGCCCCGAGCTTCCCGTAGAGGCTGAGGTCGAGCTGATCCGGCCGGTCGTTGTCGGCCAGGAAGCGGGCGACGCCCGTCCCGTAGACGTCGTCGGAGCCGGGTAGCTGGTAGCCGGGGTTGCGAACGCCCGTATGCGGCTGGAAGCGGACGAGGCCAAGGAAGCGAGAGCCGTGGTTCAGCATGTACTGGAGCAGGCCCACGGCCTCCGGGCTCCCGGGCCGGAAGAACCCCGAGGCCAGCACGTACGGCATGACGAGGTTCCAGTAGCTGCCCCGCTTCCACGCCGTGAGGGAGTCGAAGGGCTTCTCCGCGCTGTCGAGGAGCGAGATCGGAACGAACAGCGAGCCGTCCGTCAGCCGCGTCTCCGACGAGCGCACCGCCGCCCGGAGGCCGGCATCGAGCCGCGAGGCGAGCTCCGCCGACTTGACGGCGAGCAGCGGGTGCCCCGTCTGCTCCCACGTAGGCGCCATCGCGCGCATGCCCTGAAGCGCCAGGGCCTGGGCGTGCAGGCCGTAGACCGGCTGGACGATGTCGGCGCCGTAGCGCTCCTTTCCGAGGAGGCCGTACGGGCTCGCGTCGAGCTGGTGCTCGAAGGCCGTCAGGTAGCGCCTGAAGAGGGGCGTGACGCGGTTGATGTAACCGCGATCGCGGAAGCGCCGGTAGAAGTGCGCGGCGGCGGCCATCCTCTCGCCGGCCGCCCGGTTCGGGAAGTAGCTGTGCGAGTGCAGTGAGGCCCCGAGGATGGCCCGCTCGATCCCGCGGAAGCCGTAGTCGCCCATCACCTCGGCTACGTCGATGAGCTCCCAGGAAAACCGCTCATAGGAATTGCCGAGGCTGTAGCGCCACGACATGAGCATGTTCTGGATCAGGAGGTTGCGCTCGGCGTTCATGACCCGCCTCTCGGGGACCCGGAACGTCGCCGCGCCGGCGACGCGGCGCGCCCAATACGTGCTCACCGACCGCCTCGCCCGCTTGTAGGTCGCGCTCCCAAGCTGGAACGGTTGAGGTCGCACGGGCCGGTCGAGCCAGGCCACGTAGACCGTGCGCGGCCTCTTCCGTTTCGTGGCGTAGACGAGCGATGAGCGCCGCAGCGTTCCGCCCGGGCTGAAGACGAGGCGCGCACGCGCGCCCCGCCCGAGGCCGCCCGAGGGCGTGAAGCGGACATATGCCCTCCGCACCTCCGAGCGGCGCGGATCGATGTGGAGCCGCACGAAGCTGACGAGCGCCCGCGTGCGCGGGAGGCGCGTGGCGAAGGACTCCTGCCGGTAGCGAACGCCGTCCGCGTCGACGTAGCTCGTCTCGAGGATCGGCAGATAGCCGCCGCGCAGATGCGGCTGTGCTAGCCGCGCCAGGCACGACCCGTAGCGCTCGTGTCCACTCGCGCCGACGTCGAGCGAGAGCCGCGGGCCGCTCGCCAGGCGCGAGACGATCTGGCTTCCGTCGGCGACGTGCAGCTGCACCCTGCTCGCTCCGTTCGACCCGCTCGGGACGCCGAACGGGAGGTAGTACACACCCGAGTCGGTGAGCCGGCTGGGGCCGAGCCCTGCGGGCCTGCCCACGAGCATCAAGGGGTGGAGGTAGCGTCGAACGCCGGCGTAGGTAGGCCCATCCGGGGAGCGGAGCAGCTCGTTTCCCCAGACGTCCTGGTGCGCGGCGAGCGTCTCGTTCACTCCGTCCATGTAGGCGGCGTCGGCCTTCCGCTTCGCACAGAGCGGGCCGCCGCCGGCCTCGACGCTCACGGCTGCGGCCGTCCCGGCGAGCGCAACCAGCAGAACGAGGAGCCCGAGACGCGCAGCCGTCCGGGCTGCCGAGTGGCGGCCCAGGCAGCGCGAAAGTCCCGGCGCGTCGATCTCACGCTCCCCGCGGTAGCTCGGCACGAGCGGGATCATCTTCGAAATCGCGCCGCGTCGCCAAGAGGCCTGCGACCGGCCCACGGCGCCTTTCCCCTGTTGGACCCCGTTTCCCCCGGGGGACCCCCGCGTCCTTTCCCCCGCATCGAGCGTAGCGACCGCAGGCGCGCGAGTGGGTGACGCCTTTGTCACGAAACGGCGCTACCCTCCCGCGAGCGTTGGCTGCCGTCGGGCCACCGGAAATGCACCGGCGGCGCTCGTCGTTCCCCAGTGCACCGACCGAAGGGAGGGCAGATGTCACCTGGATCCGACCGCCGCTGGCTGATCCTCGCGATCGTCGGCGCCGCGTTCTTCATGACCGTCCTCGACGTCGCGATCGTGAACGTCGCTATCCCGTCGATCCAGACCGACCTGAACGTCACCGAGACGACGGTCCAATGGGTGCTGATCGCCTACGCGATCACGTTCGGCGGCTTCCTCTTGCTTGGCGGCCGGATGGCCGACCTGCTCGGCCGCAAGCGGATCTTCCTCGTCGGGCTCGTCCTCTTCACAGTCGCCTCGCTCGTCTGCGGGTTGGCCAACAACATCTCGGTGCTGATCGGCGCGCGCGCCGTCCAGGGCGTCGGTGCGGCGATCATCTCGCCCGCCGCCCTTTCGATCGTGACGACCACCTTCGAGGAAGGCGCGGAGCGGAACAAGGCGCTCGGGATCTGGGGCGCCCTGGGCGGTTCGGGCGCCGCCGCGGGCGTGCTCATCGGCGGGATCCTGACCCAGTATCTCGGCTGGGAGTGGATCTTCTTCGTCAACGTCCCGGTCGGTGCGCTCGTGTTCGCGCTGGCGCTGCCGTTCGTCCCCGAGAGCCGTGCCGAGCTGGGTCATCACCGTTTCGACGTGGCCGGCGCCGTCACCGTCACCGGCGGGCTGGCGCTGCTGGTGTACGCGATCTCGAAGGCGCCCGACGTCGGCTGGGGGTCGGCGCAGACGATCCTGCTGCTGCTCGCCTCGATCGCGATCCTGGCGGTCTTCGTCCTGATCGAGCGGCGCTCGAGCGCGCCGCTGGTGCCGTTCCGTATCTTCCAGATTCGGCCGGTGCTCGGCGCAAACGTCGTCGGCTTCCTCCTCGGTGCCGTGATCTTCGCGAACTTCCTCGTGTTGACCCTCTACGTCCAGCAGGTACTCGGCTGGTCGGCGGTCAAGACCGGAGTCACGTTCCTCGCGACCGCGGGGACGGTCGTCATCTGGGCCGGTGTCGCCCAGGCGCTGACGACGCGCTACGGCCCGCGGCCGGTGATCACGATGGGAATGCTGATCCTGGCCGCCGCCATGGCCTGGTACACCCAGCTCCCGGTCGACGGCCACTTCTGGCCCGACCTGCTGCCGCCCTACCTGATCTTCGCGCTCGGCCTGGCGTTCGGGTTCGTCCCGGTGACGATCGCTGCGCTCTCACAGGTCGCGCCGTCGGACGCCGGGCTCGCCTCGGGACTGATCAACACGAGCCAGCAGATCGGTGGTGCGATCGGCGTCGCCATCGCCTCGACGGTCTTCACCTCGTACGTCAACTCGAACCTGCAGCCGACGTTGCGAAGCGGCGGCAGCGCCGCGCAGGTGATCACGACCGGGTACCAGCACGCCTTCTGGGCCCTGATCGCAATTGCCCTGCTCGGCGCGGTGTTCGCGTTCGTGCTGCTGCGGGGGACGAAGGTCGAGGCTCCCGAGAGCCAGCCCGTCCAGACCGCGGCCTGAGTACGCTTTCGCGCGATGGCCCGCGAGTACCCGACGCTGCTCGAGCTGGTCGGCAACACCCCGCTCGTTCGGCTCCAGAACGTCGTTCCCGAAGGCGCGGCGACCGTCCTCGCCAAGCTCGAGTTCCTCAACCCGGGCGGCTCGATCAAGGACCGGATCGCGATCACGATGATCGACGCGGCCGAGCGCCAGGGGAAGCTGAAACCCGGCGGCACGATCGTCGAGCCGACCTCCGGGAACACGGGCACCGGCCTCGCGATCGTCGCGGCGCTGCGCGGCTACCGCTGCATCTTCACGATGCCCGACAAGATGAGCCGCGAGAAGATCTCGCTCCTGAAGGCCTTCGGCGCCGAGGTGATCGTCTGCCCGTACGCCGTCGAGCCGGAATCGCCCGAGAGCTACTACTCGGTCTCCGACCGGCTGGCCGAGGAGATCCCCGGGGCGTACAAGCCCGACCAGTACCGCAACCCGGCCAACCCGCGCTCCCACTACGAGACGACCGGCCCCGAGATCTGGGAGCAGACAGGCGGCGAGCTCGCCGCGCTCGTGATCGCCGTCGGGACCGGCGGAACCGTGACCGGCACGGCCCGCTACCTGAAGGAGCAGAGCACCGACGTGCAGATCGTCGGCGCCGACCCCGAGGGCTCGATCTACACCTCGGGCCCCGACAAGCAGCACCCGTACCTGGTCGAGGGCATCGGCGAGGACTTCTACCCCGAGACCTTCGACCCGTCGGAGTGATCGACCGCTGGATGACCGTCTCCGACCGCGACTCGTTCCTGACCGCCCGTCGGTTGGCGCGCGAGGAGGGGCTGCTCGTCGGCGGCTCCGGCGGAACCGCGGCCTGGGCGGCGCTCGAGATCGCGAAAGAGCTCGGGCCGGGCAAGACCGTGGTCACGCTCTTCCCCGACGGCGGCCGCGCCTACCTGTCGAAGTTCTTCGACGACAACTACCTGATCGAGCTCGGGTTCCTCGAGCGCCACGAGCCGCCCGCCAGGGTGGCCGAGGTGCTCTTCTTCAAGCACCAGGACGCGCCCGAGCTGCCGGAGCTCGTCACGATCGAGTCGCACCAGAAGGTCGGCCAGGCGATCGACTTGATGCAGCGGTACTCGATCTCGCAGCTGCCCGTGATGCGCCACGGCTCGGCCGGCTCGCTGGCGGACGTGGTGGGCTCGCTGCAGGAGCGCGGCCTCCTCGACCTGATCTTCCGCAACCCGGACTCGCTCGACGAGGAGGTTGCCGCCGCGATGCAGCCACCGCTCGTGGCCGTCGAGGCGGGAGAGTCGGTGGACGAGGTCTTCAGCGCCTTGACCGGCGGCAGCCCGGCGGTCGTGGTCGCGACGGACGGGAAGCCCACCGGGATGCTGACCCGCTCCGACCTGCTCGAGTACCTCGCGCACGGGCGGAGGAACTCCGGATGACCGAGCGGCTCGAAAGCCTGCTCCGCGATGCGTTTCCCGACGCCGAGGAGCTCTCGGTGGCCGACCGAACCGGCGGCGGAGATCACTTCCAGGTGACCCTCGCGAGCACGCGCTTCGACGGGCTCTCGCTGGTCGAGCAGCACCGGCTCGTCTACGACGCCCTCGCAGCCCCGCTCGCGGATGGCACCATTCACGAGTTGAGGATCAAGACGAGAGGAGCAGGGTGAGTGAGCTCAAGGAACAGATCGAGCAGATCATCGCGACCGAGGATGTGGCGCTGTTCATGAAGGGGACGCCCCAGTTCGCGATGTGCGGCAACTCGCAGCGAGCCCTGGAGGCATTGCGTCGCGCGGGCGCCCCGGTGACGGCGGTCGACATCCTCCCCGACCCGCAGATCCGCCAGGAGCTGTCGGCGGTCTCCGGCTGGCCGACGATCCCGCAGGTCTTCGTGCGCGGGGAGCTGGTCGGCGGGGCCGACATCGTCGAGGAGCTGGCCCAGAGCGGCGAGCTCGAGCGGACGCTCGAGGAGAAGCTCGGGACCGAGTACCGCGGCGCGGGCGAAGAGCGGGTAGTCGCCGTCGCCTGACGGCTTGGGTTCGCAAGGACGCCCTCGCGGAGGCGGCCCGACAGGCTGCTACTAGAATCGCGCCGTGGACTTCGAGACCCGAGCGATCCACAAGGGACAAGAGCCGGACCCGGCCACCGGCGCCGTCACGGTGCCGATCTACCAGACCTCGACCTTCGTCCACGAGGCGGTCGGCGAGCACAAGGGCTACGACTACTCGCGCTCCGGCAACCCGACGCGGACCGCGCTGCAGATCTGCCTCGCCTCGCTCGAGGGCGCTGAGCACGGGGTCGCGTTCTCGTCCGGCCTGGGCGCGGCCACGACGATCATGCACCTGGTCAACCCAGGAGAGCATGTGGTGTGCGTCAACGACGTCTACGGCGGCGTCTACCGGATGTTCTCGCAGGTCTACGAGCCCAAGGGCTACGAGTTCGACTTCGTGCCCGGCACCGAGATCCCGGAGCGGATCGACGAGCGCACGCGCCTGGTCTGGGTCGAGACGCCGACGAACCCCCTCCTGAACCTGGTCGACATCGCGGCGGTCGCGGACGCGGCCCACGCGGTCGGCGCGCTCCTGGTGGTCGACAACACGTTCGCCACGCCCTATCTGCAGCGACCGCTGGAGCTGGGCGCCGACCTCGTGATGCATTCGACGACCAAGTACCTCGGCGGCCACTCCGACCTGATCGGCGGCTTCGTCGCCACCAACGACCCGACCGTCGCGGAGCGCCTCTACTTCCTGCAGAAGTCGCTGGGAGCGGTGCCGGGCCCGCTCGACTCGTGGCTCGTTCTGCGCGGACTGAAGACGTTGGCCGTGCGGATGGAGAAGCACTGCGAGAACGCGCGGGCGATCGCCGAGTTCCTGGACGGGCACCCCAAGGTGGAGACGGTGCTCTACCCCGGGCTCGCGTCGCATCCCGGTCACGAGCTCGCAGCGAGGCAGATGAGCGACTTCGGCGGCATGATCTCGTTCCTCGCCGAATCGGAAGAGGAGGCGGTCGCGATCTGCGGCCGCACGAAGGTCTGGTGGCTCGCGGAGAGCCTCGGCGGCGTCGAGAGCCTGATCGAGCACCCGGCGCGGATGACGCACGCCTCCACGGCCGACGCCTCGTTCGCGGCTCCGGGCAATCTCGTCAGGCTCTCGGTCGGGATCGAGTCGGCGGACGACCTGATCGCCGACCTCGAGGCGGCGCTCGTCCGCTCGGCGGCAACCGCCGGAACCTAGCCCGCCCGGCCGGTGTAGGGACGGCGACCTCTCGAAAGGAGCTCGCCGATGAAACGCCTGTTGTTCGTGCTTGCCGCCGCCGCGCTGCTCGCCCCGGCCGCGGTCGCCAAGGGCCCGTCGCAAGCCTCGATCACAGGCCCGGGGCTGAGCAAGTCGATCGCCTTCAAGAACATGGAGGACTCCAGCTACCTGACCGAGCAAGCCGGCTTCTTCCCGGCCGTGTTCGGCCAGAGCCCGAGCCCGATGATCAGCCGCCCGGCCGGGAAGCTCGGCCCGCGGTACACGATTCGCTACCTCGTCCCGGGCCCGTCCGCGAAGCCCGACCGCATCAAGCAGGATCTCTATCCCTATGCGGCGGGCGGAGCCGTGACGTACCTGAAGCCCGGTCAGCCGATCTTCGACTCGAAGACGACCGGCGGCTGGTACTACGCGGGGAGCGCGCTGAAGCAGACGCTCGTCAGGGCGGGCCTGCCGAAGGTCGCGCCGCGCGTCTCCGCCTCGTCTTCCTCCGGCAGCAACCTCGCGCTCGTCGCGGGGATCGGGATTCCCGGCGCATTGGCGCTCGCGGGCGCCGCGGTGCTCGTCGCGAGGCGTCGCTCCCGCTCGTAGCGGCAACTTCGGTTTGACCCTCGCACGCCGGTGCTCTATGAATGCGCCACCGGCGTGCGAGGGGAGAGCAACGCCCGCTGGGACGCGGGCATCCCTCCTACAACTGGCCAACCGTCGGAGCCGCCGCCGGTCGGTTCCCGGCCAAGGAGGTGTAGTTCTTGTCCACCAGACTCCGCAGGGTCATCCTGCTCGGCCTCGGCGTGCTCGCGCTCACGTTTGCGTGGGCCGGATCCGCCAGGGCGGTCACGATCGCACCGCCCTGGTGCGGTACGCCCGAGCCCGACGCGGCGGGCGCGCTGCCGGACGGAAGCAATCCGACCGACCCGCCCGGCAGCTTCGCGCACATCCCGTACTACGCGATCGGGTGCACGCTGGATGCCATCCAGGCAGAGAGCCTCGACGGGCGGATGTCGGTGCAGGTCTTCGGCCATTCCGCCGGAGGCCGCCCGATGTACCTCGTCACGATCAACCAGCTGGTCACGCACGACCAGCAGAAGGACTTCCAGAACTGGGAGAAGATCCGGGGGGACGCGCTCACCGACCCGGCCAAGGCCCAGACGCGACTCGGGAAGAAGAGCGACTTCAAGATCCCGATCTTCATCCAGAGCGCGATCCACGGAAACGAGTACGAGGGCGTCGACGCGATGATGCTCCTGATCAACAGGCTCGCGACGACCCCGTACGGGACCGATCCGGAGGTCGATCGCATCCTCGACCACGCGATCGTCGTCTTCAACACCGACCAGAACCCGGACGGACGGGCCGCGGGCACGAGGACCAACAGCAACGGCTTCGACCTCAACCGCGACTTCCTGACGCAGTCGCAGCCCGAGGTCCAGGCATCGGTCTCCGTGATGCAGAAGTGGCTGTTTCCGGACATGCTCGACCAGCACGGGTACGCCACGCCGACGCTGATCGAGGCGACGACGAAACCGCACAACCCGGGGATCGACTACGACCTCTGGCTGAAGTGGAACCAGCCGCGGACGCTCGCCAACAAGGTCGCGCTCGCGGGAGTAGACATGGGCGCCCAGCGGCCGGTGAACGAGTGGTGCGCGGACGCCGACCTGCCGCCGATCGGCAGCACGACCTGTGC
Source organism: uncultured Actinomycetes bacterium (assembly GCA_963754265.1). Lineage (GTDB taxonomy): Bacteria > Actinomycetota > Thermoleophilia > Gaiellales > Gaiellaceae > AC-32. The sequence goes on from CAVWFB010000001.1 coordinate 337,768, forward strand.
CGACGGCTCCACCCCCGGCCCAGCCGTGGCCGAGGGCTGGGACGACTGGGGCCCGTTCTACACCCCGATGTACAACCAGCTCGTCGGCCTGAACGGCTCGACCGTCGAGATGTGCTCGAGCACGGCGACGAACCCGGCGACGCAGCGGGTCTGCGGCGCGCCCGGGCTGACCACCTTCCCGCGCGGCCGACTCGCGTCGCGGCTGGCGCAGTACACCGTCGCCACCTCGACCCTGGCCTTCGACATCGCCAACCGGGACGACCTGATGCACGACATGCTCGAGATCTACCGGCGCGGCGTCGCCGGCGAGCCCAGGCCGCCATGCTGCCCGCCGCCGTTCGATGTCGAGAACAACTGGATGCGCGACTACCCGACGGCCTACGTGATCCCGTTGGGAGCCACGCAGAGGAGCGATCCCGAAGCGAACCGTCTGGTTCGGTGGCTGCTGACGAACGGGATCGAGGTCTCGCGGCTGGAGAAGGACGCCACGCTCGGCTCGCAGACCTTCCCGGCAGGCTCGTACGTGGTCTGGATGGACCAGCCCCACCGCGGGCTGGCCGAGACCGCGCTCGGGATCGGCGACGACGTCTCCTCCCGGATCAGCGTGCTCTACGCCCCGCCCGGGGCCTGGAGCCACGGCTACCTCTGGGGAGCCAGCGTGGACACGATCCCACAGGGAGCGAACTTCCAGGCGAAGACCAAGCCCCTCAGCGCGCCGCAGGCGCTCGGCGGCGGCGTCGTGGGGACGGGCGACAGCTACGCCCTCGCGGTCGACTCGCCGACCGCCGTCCGGACCCTGAACCAGCTCGTAGCAAACGGCGTGGCAGCGCAGCTCGCGCTGGCCTCGTTCACGAGCGGCGGCGCAACCTACCCGGCCGGCACCGCGGTCTTCCCGGCGGACGCGGCGACGAAGGCGGCGCTCGACGCGGCCGGAAACGCCAACGGAATCGTCTTCCGAGGCGTGACGGCGGCCTCACTGCCGGCGCTCGATCCGATCGACCGCGTGCCGAGGATCGCCGTGCTGACGGGAGCCCTGAACCAGGACATCTGGGTCCTGCGCAATCTCGGCTTCACCGCCGACCCGATCGCGACTGGCGGAACGAGCGCGCTCAACAACCCGAGCGCCCCCGATCCGCTCGCCGGCTACGACGTCGTGTTCAACACGGCCGGCTGGCCGACCGGGACCACAGCCAGGGCCAGGCTGACCGCGTTCTTCGCGGGCCACGGCGGCTACATCGGCGCCGGAACGGGAGGAGCCTCCTTCCTGACCAGCGCGGCACAGGTCGCCGGCCTCACGGCTGCGAGCCGCGGTGGGAACGGCAGGAGCGGGATCGTCTACTGGGACAACCTCGGCGGGGCGAACAGCCCGGTCGTCGGGACGTACCCGGCCCAGGACACGGCGATCATGGATCCGCCGACCTGGTTCACCTCCACCGGCCCGCTGAGCGTGGACGCCCGGTTCCCGAGCACGGGCTTCTTCGCGGCCGGCCTGTGGCTGCTCGACGCGCAGTCGGCGACCGCTCCGGGCTCGGCGGTGATCGTGCACGGCACGAACACCTCCGGCTCCGCGAGGGTGACCGTCTACGCGATGAACCCGCTCTACCGGGCCGACCCGGAACGTGAGTGGCCGTCGATCTCGACGGCCGCCTACTGGTCCGACCAGTAACGCGCTCATTGCGAGGGGCGGGATCTGTTCCCGCCCCTCGCTACGATCCTCGCGTGCCGTCCGAGCCTCTCGATCTGCGCCATTGCGGGCACGAGCGCGTGATCGGCTCGTATCTGCTCGAGACCGAGGACGGGCCCGCGCTGTTCGACTGCGGCCCGGCCACGTGCATCGGAGAGCTGAAGGCCCGCCTCGCCGAGCGCGGCCTCGAGCTGCGAGACATCAGGCATCTCCTGCTCTCGCACATCCATCTCGACCACGCGGGCGCCGCCGGCGTGCTCGTGCGGGAGCACCCGGAGCTGACGGTGCACGTCTCCGCGATCGGGGCGCCGCACCTGGTCGATCCCTCGCGCCTGGAGTCCAGCGCACGGCGGCTCTACGGCGACGAGTTCGACACGCTCTGGGGAGAGCTTGCGCCCGTGCCGGAGGAGAACGTCGTCGTCGTCGGCGACGAGGTCGTCGGGCTGGAGTGCTTCCCGACCCCCGGCCATGCCTCGCACCACGTCTGCTACCTGAGTCGCGACGGAACCCTCTACGCCGGGGACGCGGCCGGCGTACGCATCCTGCCGAGCACCTTCGTGCTGCCCCCGACGCCGCCGCCCGAGGTCGACCTCGAGGCCTGGGCCTCGACCATCGACGCGATCCTCGAGCGCTCGCCGGAGCGGCTCGCCCTGATCCATTTCGGCGTCGCCGAGGACCCGCAACGCCACCTCGAGGAACTGCGGCAGCGGCTCGCGAGCTGGTCTGAGCGCGTCCGCGAGGGTGCGGACGAAGCCGAGTTCGAGCGGCTCGCAGAAGCCGACCTCGGGCCCGACCGCGAGGCCTACGAGCAGGCGATGCCGTTCTGGCAGTCGTACGCCGGCCTGAAACGCTACTGGGAGAAGCGCGCTGAAGCTGCGTGACGTCGGGCCGCTCGGGCCGCTCGCAGAGCGCGAGTTCCGGCTTCTCTTCACCGGTCAGCTCGTCTCCCTGCTGGGGACGGCGGTGGCGCCGATCGCGCTCGCCTTCGCGGTCCTCGACCTGACCGGCTCGAAGACCGACCTCGGCCTGGTCCTGACCGCGAACTGGGTTCCTCAGCTCCTGCTCGTGCTCTTCGGCGGCGTCTTCGCCGACCGGCTGCCGCGCAACCTGGTGATGGTCGGCTCCAACCTCCTGAGCGGCGTGGCCCAGGGGACGATCGCGCTCCTGATCCTGACCCACCACGCGGAGCTCTGGCAGCTGATCGTGCTCCAGGTCTTCCGCGGGATCTCAATGGCCTTCTTCTTCCCCGCCTCGCAGGGGCTCATCCCGGAGACCGTGCGGCCGGGCCTGCTCCAGCAGGCGAACGCGCTGCTCGGGATGACGAAGAACGGCGCCAACATCCTCGGCGCGGGCCTGGGCGGAGTGCTCGTCGCGACCGCCGGACCTGGGTGGGCGCTTGCGTTCGACGGCGCGACCTACGTCGCGAGTGCAGCCGTCCTCGCCTTCATGCGGCTGCACCGAGCCCACCGCCGGGAGACGCCGAGCGTTCTGCACGAGCTCGCCGAGGGCTGGAGCGAGTTCGCCTCGCGCACGTGGCTCTGGGTGGTCGTCGCCGCAGCCGCCGTGGGCAACACCGTCTGGATGGGAGCAACGATGGTGCTGGGCCCAATCGTGGCGAAGCAGTACCTCGGCGGCGCCGCGTCGTGGGGCTTCATCCTCGCCTCGCAGGGCGCGGGGCTTCTGGCCGGCGGCCTGTTGCTACTGCGCTACCGCCCGCAGCGGCTGCTGCTCGTCGGGATGGGCGCGTTCTCGGTGGCGGCTCTGCCGATCGTCTTCATGGCGAGCCTGCGCTCGACGCCGGTGATCGCGGCAGGCTACTTCGTCGCCGGAGTGACGCTCGAGATCTTCAGCATCATGTGGGCGACGGCGCTCCAGCAGTACATTCCGCTCGAGAAGCTCTCGCGCGTGTCTGCCTACGACGCCCTGGGCTCGATCGTCTTCATCCCGCTGGGGCTCTCGCTCGCGGGCCCGGTGGCCGACGCGATCGGCCTGACCGAGGCGCTGTGGCTGGCCGCCGCCCTCGCCACCGCGTCGACGCTCGCGGCGCTGAGCGTGCGCGACGTGCGCGACCTTCGCCGGCGCGACGAGGCCCCGATCGTGGCCGAGCCGATCCTGGAGGCCGTCCCGTAACCGGCTTGCCGCCTACTAGCGGCACGGCGTAATTCGGCGCAGGCCGGTTCCGTCGGCCCGAGCCACGAACACGCTCGACGACGCGCACGAACGTCGCTGAACGAACGCGATCCGCGAGCCGTCCGGCGACCAGGCCGGGTCGCTGCCTGGGCCGAGCCGGATGACCGAGCTACCGTCGGCCGCGGCCACGTCGAGGCGGCAGGCGCCGAAAGCCCCGCAGACCGTCACCAGCAGGCTCGACCCGTCGGGCGACCAGCGCGGCGCGCGGCTGAAGGCGGCGAATGTCCTCGTCACCGTCCTCACCTGTGCGTCGGCGAAGCGGTACACGGCCAGCGCGACTCCCTCCGTGTTCCGCTGCCAGAACGCGAGCGAGCGGCCGTCCGGGGACCAGGAGGGCGACGATCCCTGCGGACCGAGCGCCCGAAGGCCGGTTCCGCCGGCGCCGACGAGGTAGATGCTCTCGACCCCGCCGATCGTGGTCGCGCGGGAGAACGCGATCCGGCTTCCGTCGGGCGACCAGGCCGGCCCGTGGTCGTAACGCCCGCTGGTGAGCTTCCTCCGGTTGGCGCCACTCACGTCGACGCCGACGATCGGCCCTCCCAGCGCGCTCTGGACGACTGCGAGCCTCGCGCCGTCCGGAGACCAGCCGACCTCCACCCCCGGCCCCACCGTATGGCGCTGCTTGCCGTCGCTGCGGATCACGAAGACTCGGCCGTGCGAGACGTAGGCGATCCGCAGGCCGCGTGGTGACCAGACGACCTGCGAGAGCGCGTCGGTGCGGGACAGGCTTCGGAGCGAGCCGCCGACGGCGGCTGCCGTGACGACCGCGCCGCGCGCGCCGCTCGCCGAGGCGAAGACGAGCCGCTGCCCGTCCGGCGACCACGAGGGAAGGGCGTAGCTCGGCGGCGACACCCGCGCCGCGGCTCCTCCGGCGCCGAGCGCCAGTGCCGCGACGAGGCCGGCCGCCATCCTCAAGCGCCGATGGCCTCCCGGTAAGCGCGCACGTAGTCGTCGACCATCCGCTCGGGTGCGAAGCGCTCTTCGGCGTAGCGCCGGCAGTCGAGCGGGTCGAGCGCGTCCGCCTGCTCGAGCGCCTCGGGGATCTGCCGGTAGTGCTCGACGATCACGCCGCCCTGGCCCTGGTCGATCACCTCGGGCACGGCGCCGTGGCGCGTGGCGATCACCGGCGTCCCGCACGCCATCGACTCGATCATGACGAGGCCGAACGGCTCCTCCCACTCGATCGGGAAGAGCGTCGCGCGCGCGTCCTGGAGCAGCTCCACCTTCGTGCCGTGGTTGACCTCGCCGAGGTACTCGATGCCGTTCCTGCCGAGGTGCGGCTTCACGAACTCTGCAAAGTACTCCTGTTCCTTCTGCTCGCGCACCTTTCCCGCGAGCTTCAGCGGCAGTCCGAGCTCCATCGCGACTGCGACCGCACGGTGTGCGCCCTTCTCGTGGTTCATGCGCCCGAGGAAGAGCAGGTAGTCCCCGCGATGCGGGTTGCAGGGGTAGTGCTCGAGGTCGAGCGCGTTGGGAACGTTCGCAACCCAGTTCAGGTCCGGCTTCGGCCGGCGCTGGTTCAGCGAGACCGAGATGAGCCCCACCCCCGGAGCGAGGCGCCCGATCGACTCGTAGACGTGGCCGGGCTCGCCGTCGAGCGGCCCGTGAACCGTGTGCACGACCGGCGTGTCCACGAGCCCGCCGAGCACCGCTCCCAGCGGGCCGGTGTGATCGTTGATCACGTCGAACTCGCCGGCCCGCTCCAGTGCGGCCAGCGTATGCCGCATCTCAGGCAGCGTCCGGCCGATCAGCTCGCTGGGCGCATGCTCGTAGACCCACGCGAGCGTCGCCTTCGAGCGCGAGTCCCCGGAGGCGAAGATCGTCACCTCGTGGCCCTGGTCGGCGAGCCCGTCGGCGAGCAGCGAGACGATCCACTCGATCCCGCCGTAGCCCGTCGGCGGGACGGGGAACCAGGGCGGGCTCAGGATCGCGATGCGGAGAGGCTGCTCGCTCATGGGGTGACGCGTCATTCTTCCTCCACCGTCACCCGCCCGTGGTCGACGCGCACGTCCCACTGACGGTCGAAGGCGCGCAGATCCGGTGAGGCGCAGCGAGCGCCCGGCCCAGGAGGGGAGCTCTTCCTCCGCGCGGGTCTCGAGCCGGTGGCGCCTGCGGTCCGGCTCGAGGCCGAGCAGCACCTGGAGCAGGAGCACCGGCGTGCCCGCCGCCCACGCTTGCGGCCGGGCCGCGGTCGGGTAGGCGATCGGGAACGGCGTCTCGGCGCGCGAGAGGCCGGCGAAGACCTCCGGCAGCTGGTAGTCGAAGTGCTCCGAGGCCCCCAGCATCCGGCGGACGATCCGGAGGGCCTCGGGCCAGCGGGCCTGACGGGCGAGGCCATGCGCGATCACGGAGTTGTCGTGGGGCCAGACGGTGCCGTTGTGGTACGAGAGCGGGTTGTAGCCCGCGTCACCGGTCGACATCGTCCGCACGCCCCAGCCCGACCAGAGCTCCTCGCCCATCAGCGCGTCCACGACGGCGTCCACCCGCTCGTCCGGCACGATCCCGCTCCAGAGCAGGTGCCCGATGTTGGAGCAGAGCGAATCCACCTGCCGCTTCTCGCCGTCGAGCGCCAGGACGTAGTAGCCGCCGCGAGCCTCGGTCCAGAACTGCTCGTTGAAGGCCCGCTTGAGCTCCGCGGCCTCCCGCTCGAGCCTCTCGGCGAGCGGGCGGTCGCGCCAGACCTCACGCGCGAGCTCGGCCGTCCGCAGCTTCGCGTCGTAGACGTAGCCCTGCACCTCGACGGGCGCGATCGGCGCACGGGCGATCGAGCCGTCATGGAAGCGCTGGGAGTCGCCCGAGTCCTTCCAGGACTGATTCTCGAGCCCGCGCGGAGTCCGGCGCTGGTACTCGACGAAGCCGTCGCCGTCCCGGTCGCCGTACTCGTCGATCCAGGCGAGCGCCTTCAGCGCCGGGTCCCTGAGCGAGCGCACGAACGAGGAGTCGTCGGTCCAGCGCCAGACCTCGGAGAGCAGCACGAGGTAGAGGGGCGTGGCGTCGGCGGACCCGTAGTACGTGCGGAACCAGTTCTTCGCGGCCTTGCCGGCACGTAGCTCGTGCACGATCTTGCCGGGCTCGGCGTCCACGTCGGCGTTGTCCTCGCGGGCCTGCAGCTCCGCGAGCACCTCCAGCGCCGTGCGCGCCAGCTCGGGGCCGAAGATCAGCGTCTGGAGACACGTGATGATCGTGTCGCGCCCGAAGACGGTCATGAACCACGGCATCCCCGCCGCGGGCATGCGCCCGGTCCGCCCGGCGCCGCGCATCCGTAGCGACGCGAGGTCGGAGACGGACTGGAAGAACGAGCGCCCGATCAGATCCCAGTCGGCTCGGATCTGGGGCACCCGCAGCTGCCACGCCGCGAGCGACTCGCGCACGCGCGTCAGCTCTTCGCCGAAGCGCCGCTCGGCCGTGCGCGGCGCGATCACGTCGCCGTCGATCGAGGCGAGGATGTCCACCCGGAGCTCCCAGCTCTCGCGCGGCCCCAGGTCGAGGCGGTAGACAACCTTGCCGTCCTCGACGTCTCCGCGCTCGGACAGGATCACCTGGGTGCTGGCGCTACCTTCGCCGTCCGGCTCCTCGAGAACGAACTGATTGTGCTCCTCGTGGTACCGGCCACGAACCGGCGGCGGCAACGCTCGCGCGCGCGCCGGGTCGCCGAGCGCGAAGTCGTGCTCCTTGACCGAGAGGATGTCGGCGAAGTCGGTGGCCAGCTCGAGCGCGAGCTCGAACGAAAGCGGCTCCATCGACTGGTTCTGGACGACGATCCGGTCCTGCATGCCCTCGCCGACGAAGCGGTGGCGGATGATCGAGACCGAGTCCTGCGGCAGCCCGCCGGTGAGCGGATTGCGCAGGTAGAACGCCGCGGAGAAGTACTCGACCTTGCCGAACGAGAGCAGCAGCGGCTTCTCGCCGTCGACGGTCAGCCGCAGCAGCGAGAGGAAGCGCGTGTCGTCCGCGAACAGGCCCTGGGTCTCGCCGTCGATGTCGCCGCGCTCGTCGCAGATGCAGAAGGTCGAGCCTTCGAGGATCGTGATGGCCACTAGGCGTCCCGGACGATCCGGACGGGGCTCGACTGGGCGAGCGCCTTGACCACGATCTCGTCGATGTTGACGTGCGCCGGCCGCGTCACGGCGAACACGACGCAGTCGGCCACGTCCTCCGGTCGAACCGGCTGGACGTTGGCGTAGACGGCACCGGCCTTCTCCTCGTCGCCGCGGAAGCGCACCCGCGAGAAGTTCGACTCGACGAGGCCCGGGTCGACGGTTGTCACATGGATCGGGCGGCCGAGCAGATCCTCCCGGAGCGCGTAGGTGAAGCCGCGCACCGCGTACTTGGACGTCACGTAGACGGCGGCGTTCTCGTACGCCTGCCTGCCGGCGATCGAGCCCATGTTGACGACGTGACCGCCGTCACGCAGATGCGGGAGGCAGAGGCGCGTCATCCGGAGCAGACCGTGGACGTTCGTCTCCAGCACGACTTCCTCGTCCTCTTCGGTGCTCGCGTCGAAAGGGTCGCGGCCGAGCCCGAGCCCCGCGTTGTTGACGAGGATGTCGAGCCCGCCCAGCGCTCGCACGGCCTCCTCGACGAAACGCTCGCAGCTAGCGGGATCGGTCACGTCGAGCTCCAGCGCGATCTCCGTCTCGAGCCGGTCGGTCCGCCGGGCGCCTCCGGCGACGCGGGCCCCCTCGGCGGTCAGGGCACGCGCCACCGCGGCACCGATTCCGCTCGAGGCGCCGGTGACGATCGCGGTCTTGCCCTCGAGCCCCGCCACGACTCGGACTCTAACGGGACGCAAGCGGCAGGTTGCCCTGCGGGACCTTGGCCGGCGCGTGCTCGACCTGAAGGGTCGAATGGCCGAGGTCGAACCGCTCGCGAAGAACGGTCGCGAGCTGCAGGCGAATGGCGTGGCAGTCCGAGCCGGGCTCGACGAGCACGTGCGCGGAGACCGAGGGGAAGCCGCTGCCGACCGTCCAGACGTGCAGGTCGTGCACCTCGACCACCTCGGGGACGGCGAGCATCGCCTCGGCGACCTCGCGCGGCTCACTCGGCGCGACGTCGAGCAGGATGCGCGTTGACTCGCGGAGCAGGGTCCAGCTCGACCAGAAGATCAGCCCGGCCACGACGAGGCTCGCGACCGGGTCGGCGCGGTTCCAGCCGGTCGCGAGGATGATCCCGCCCGCAATGGCGGTGCCGGCAAAGGCGGCCAGGTCGGTGGCCACGTGCAGGAAAGCCCCGCGGACGTTCAGGCTCTCGCGGCTCGGGCGCGCGAGCAGCGCGGCGGCGATGAGGTTGACGGCGATCCCCGCCAGCGCGACCGCCAGCACCAGCCCGCCCCGCACGTCGACCGGATTCAGGAGCCGCCGGATCGCCCCGTAGACGATCAGTAGGCCGACGACCAGCAGCGTGATCCCGTTCACGTGCGCGGCGAGGATCTCGAGCCGGCGGAACCCGAACGTCCAGCGCCCACGGGCCGGTCGGCCGGCGTACGTCGCCGCACCGAGAGCCAGAGCGAGCGCGGCGGCGTCGGTGAGCATGTGGCCCGCGTCGGCGAAGAGCGCGAGAGAGCCGGCGACGAACGCGGCGACTACCTCGGCCACCATCAGGCCGAGGATCAGCGTCAGGGCGATCGCGAGAGGACGGCGCGCGGTCGTGTGCTCGTGCTGGTGGCTCATCGGCTCATTCTGGCTGCCGCGATCCGCTCCGGCGGCGTCGGATGGGTGAAAAGGAGCGCATAGAGGAGCGGCGGCGGGTCGAGATCGGCGAGGTTCGCGAGCGCGAGCCGGCGGTGCATCTGCTCGAGCGCCTCGCCGTCGCCGGTCAGCTCGAGGGCGAAGCGGTCGGCGGTGCGCTCCCAGCGACGCGAGATCCAGGTCTCGAACGGAAGGGCCCCGAGCTCGAGCAGCCAGAGGACGAGCAGGACGAGCGGTACCACACGCGGGTCGCCCGGTCCAGAGGCACCGGCCTGCGCGAGCAGCCAGGGCCAGGAGAGGAGGCCCCACAGGATCATGACCGCAGCCGCGGCGCCGGCCATCCCGAGCGCGGTCCCGGCGGCGACGTGCCGGAAGCGCCTGTGGCCGAGCTCGTGGGCGACCACGCCCCGGAGCTCGGCCGCAGGAGCGTCCTCGAGCAGGGTGTCGTAGAGGACGAGTCGCCGCGTCGGCCCGAGGCCCGAGACGTACGCGTTGTGCTTCCGCGTCCGCCGGCTGGCGTCGGCGACCAGCATCGTCCGCACGGGCACGCCCGCCCGCACCGAGAGGTCGCGCAGCTCGCGGGCCAGCTCGGCGTCGGGCAGCGGCCAGAAGCGGTTGAAGAGCCGCTCGAAGAGGAGCGGCGCGAACAGGCTGAGCACGAGCGCGAGCAGTGCAGCCCCGGGAGCGGCCACGAGCGGCCACCAGCCCGGCCACGCGCGGGCCGAGCCGATCAGCGCGGCCAGCCCGATTCCGGTGACGACGGCACCGACCGCGAGGCCCTTGACCACGTCCCAGAGCCAGCTCCGCAGCCGCTGGGTCGAGAAGCCCCAGCGACGCTCGTAGGCCCAGCCGCGCCAGGCCGAGAGGGGCAGCCGGACGAGGGCCCCCGCCGCGAGCACGAGCGCCGTCAGCTCGAGCGTGCGCGCCCACCAGGGCCCCGAGGTCGCGTTCCAGAGCCAGTCTCCAGGGGCCGCGAAGGCGATCGCCCCGAGCACCGCGAGCTGGAGCAGGAGATCGACTCCGAGCGCCAGGTAGAGCGGACGGTGGTACCGCCGCGCCCGCTCGATGTCGCCGGCGGCAAACAGATCCGAAGCGTTCACGTCGAAGTACGTGAGCTTAGTGACATCTAGACTGCGCAAATGACGGCTGGGCCGGTTGCCCCTGCGCTCGCTTCGAGCGAGCAGTCACGGGAGCTTTCCGAGCAGTGGCGCGCGCTGAGGCGCGCGGCAACCGCCGTCGCCGTCCTCTCCAGCCCCGCCCTCTTCCTCTGGCTGAACAAGCACGAACGCTGGTCGCTCGCCTGGGCGCTGGTCTCGACCGCCCTGGCGGTCTTCGCCTTCCGCGGCGGGCTCGACCTGCTCTTCCGCCGGTTCATCCAGTGGCCGAGCCTGTTCGGGATCGACAGCCCGGAGCTGCGCGAGGAAGACGTGGTGGCACGCCGCCGCGTCTGGTTCTGGCGCTTCTGGTACCGCCTCGCCTGGGCATTCGTGCTCGTGATCCTCGCGATCTACTTCGTCCGCGTCCTCAAGTACGGCTTCGCCGACGCGAGCCTGCTCGGGACCGCGGGCGACGTCTACCACGGGATCATCCATGCGATCCAGAAGATCCCGGCGTTCGTGCCGATCGGGCTCTACTTCTTCGCGTTCTTCATCTTCAACTTCCTGATCCTGATGGGCCCGCTGATGCTGATGGGGATCACCCAGATCCGCGGCTTCGAGCCGGGCGACGCGGACTGGGGCGTGAAGCTCGACGACGTGCGCGGCCAGGCGGAGGCGAAGGAGGAAGTGCGGCGCGTCGTCTCGCTCTGGCAATCGGGAGAGGCGTTCGAGCAGGCGGGCGGCAAGCGGGAGCGCGGGCTGCTCTTCCTGGGCGCGCCGGGCACCGGCAAGACGATGCTGGCCAAGGCGATCGCGACCGGGTTCAACTCGCCGATCGTGACCATCCCGGGATCCGGCTTTGCGCAGACCTTCATGGGCATGGACGCGGTGATCGTGCGCTGGCTCGCGCACAAGGCCAAGAAGCTCGCACGCAAGTGGGGTGGCCAGTGCATCGTCTTCATCGACGAGATCGACGCGGTCGGGATGCGCCGGCAGGCGCTCGGCGGCGGCGGCGTCGGCGGGATGAGCACGCCCAGACCGATGAGCTTCCACGACCTCTGCTTCTACGGCCCGAACGGCGCGCTCAACCCGAGCGAGGACCTGATCCTCGAGTCACGCGCCTGGCGTGAGCGCGTCTTCGCGCAGCGGGCGGACGAGCCGCCTGTTCCCCACACGCTCGTGACGCGAATCGGCGGCCTCGTCAACCAGGCGATACCGGGCATGTTCGGCGGCGGCGGCGGGCAGCTGGCTCTGAACCAGCTCCTCGTCGTGATGGACGGAATCGACAACCCGCCGTTCTTCAAGCGGATGTGGGTCAACCGCCTCAACACCTTCCTGGACGCGACCTACGTCATCCCCCGCCGGATCCGCGGCCACTCGATGCGGATCCCTCAGTCGAAGCCGAGCGGCAACCAGATCTACTTCATCGGGGCCACGAACGTTCCCATGGAGATGCTCGACCCGGCTCTGACGCGGGCTGGGCGGATGGGCCGCCACGTCTGGTTCCGCACGCCGACCAAGACCGACCGGCTCGACATCTTCGACCTCTACCTTGCGAAGGTCGCGCACGCGGAGGACCTCGACAGCGAGAAGCGGCGTGACGAGCTCGCGCGCGTGACCAACGGGTACTCGCCGGCGATGATCGAGCAGGTGTGCTCGATGGCGCTCACCTTCGCCCACCACGATGGGCGACTCCAGTTCGACTGGAACGACATCGTCGAGGCGATGACCACCGTCGAGTCCGGAACCGCGATCGGGACCGAGTACGTCCCGGAGGAGACGCGTGCCGTGGCGCTCCACGAGGCCGGCCACGCCGCCACCGCCCACGTCTACATGAAGGGCGCGGAGTCGACGCGGCTCTCGATCCGCCGGCGCGGCGCCGCCCTCGGCCATCATCAGGCGCGCGAGAAGGAGGAGCGCTTCAGCTCCTGGCGCACCGAGGAGATCGCGCAGCTGATCTGGGCGCTCGGCGCGATGGCTGCCGAGCGGGTCTTCTACGGCGAGAACTCGACGGGCGTCGGAGGCGACGTGCAGAGCGCGACCGCGCGGGCTGCCTGGATGGTCGGCGCCTGCGGGATGGCGCCCGAGCGGCCCGAGCTGAACGCCGGCTCGAACGGGACGGTTCGCCGCGCGACGAAGGCCGCCGAGACGAAGCGTGACGAGATCATGGAGCGCTTCGAGCAGATCGGGCTCCAGATCATGAACCGCACGGGCAACGGCGGCGCTCTCGGCCACGACCCGCTGGCGGGCGTCCTCGGCGACCACGACAAGCGCGCGCTGGCCGCTCAACTGCTCGGCCAGGCCTACGTGACCGCCTACGCCCTGATCGCGCACAACAAGCGCGCCGTCGAGAAGATCGCCGAGGCGCTGATAGAGAAGCGCGAACTGTTTGGCGACGAGCTGGTCGAGATCCTCGAGTCGGCGAAGCTGAGGATTCCCAAGATCGACCTGAGCCAGGAGAAGTCGTGGCCCGCGGTCTGAGCACGCGCAGCCGGTTTCTGATGGCTTACCTCGTGCTGGGCGCGGCGGTCGGCACCGGGATCGGCGTGTTCATCGTCCTGCTCGAGCGCCCCGGCCCGACGCCGCCGCCGGCGTGGTCGAGTTGGACGCCGCCTGCGACGACCACCGTTCTTCGCACGCAGCAGATCGCCACGCACGTCGGCAGCGGCTACCGGCTCCCGAGCGGCCATCCGCTGAACCGGATCGTGATCGGCGCCCCGGGCCAGCCGAAGAACACCGTGCGCGCGATTGGCATCCAGAAGACCCTCCAGGCGAAGAGCCTCAACGACTTCGATCTGTACGACCAGAGCAAGAGCGTGATGTACGTGCTCTGCGGCGCGGGCAAGAGCTGCAAGATCAGCGAGGGCAAGGCCAGCGTCGCGCGCGGCACCGTGCTGCGGCGCGAGGCGCTCGAGCTGGCGCTCTACACGCTCAAGTACACGAGCTCGATCGACAACGTCGTCGTGTTCACTCCACCCGGCCCGGAGGAGACAAAGCTCTCGAGCGCGCTCTTCTTCCGCCGCCAGGACCTCTCGTCAGAGCTCGACCACCCGCTGAAGACCACGCTCCCTCAGAGCCGGCCGCCGCTCCCGGGCCAGATCTCCGCCAGGGAGAAGGCGACGGTGAACACGCTCACCATCGATCGCCTCTACCGGTACCTCGGCCTCGCCAACGCGACCAACTTCGGCCAGGTCGTCGTGCTTCAGCCCGCCTAGAGCGGGCTCACCGGCTCAGCAGCTGGAGAGCAGGAACGCGCAGGGCCGCGACTCGTCCGGAACCGGCGCACGGCCGACCTTCTGGACGAGGAAGAGCCCGCTCAGGTCCGGAACCTCGAGCTCGGCGCCGGGCTCGGGCGGAGCTCCGTCGCGCTCGACCAGCAGGTAGCGCTCGGGGGTCGGAACGAAGAGCAGATGCGACGAGGGAGGCTCGGGCGACTCGGGCGCCTCGACGAGCTTCAGCTTCGTGAACTCGCCGCGCAGGTGCTCGATCTCGTCCTGCAGCCGGCGGTTCTCCACCCTCAGGCGGTCGAGCTGGGGATCCGGCTCCGGCGCGGGAGCCACGACCGCGGCCAGCTTCACCGGCTCGATCCGGACGACGTTGTCCTCGCCCTCTCCTTCGCGCTCTTCGGCTTCATCCTCCACGCCGCGTCCCTGGCGATGACGCCGGTCGATCTCGGCCCAGAGGCCCGTGCCGAAGCCGCGCTCGGTCTTGAGCTCGACTCCGCACTGCTCGGCGAGGGCTACCGCCAGCGTCGGGCCGGAGACGTAGCCGCGCTCCACGAGGATGGCGCCGAGCAGCCTGCCCGTGTCGGATTGCTCCGTGAGCGCGAGCTCGAGCTCGTCCTCGGTGACCAGTCCCTTTGCGACCAGCAGCTCGCCAAGGGGTCGCCAGATGTTCTCCGCAGCTTCCACCGCGGTAGTTATCGGCCGGAACCCCGTTCTTCAAAAGGGTTAATGCCTCAGTTGGCGCGCCGCCACCTCGACATGACTTGACAAGCGTGAAACACTCGCTTGCGGATCAGGCGACGAGGGCTGCGGCAGTTACTCGCGCCGGGAGGGGAGAGTCATGCTCGGGAAGACCCGAGAGCATCGACGTCGTTCACGACGACCTTGGTTGCGGCCGGCCGTGCTGGCGGCGATCGGCTGCGTCGCCGCGGTCGCTTTCGCCGGCAGTGCCCGGGCCGTCGGCCCGTCGTTCATGCCCTCTGCAGGGTCGCCGTTCCCGGTGGGCCAGGAGCCCCACTCGATCTCGACCGCCGATTTCAACCGCGACGGGAGACTCGACGTTGCGACCGCGAACATCAGCTCCGACAGCGTCTCCGTCCTGCTCGGGAACGGCGCGGGCCGGTTCGCTCCTGCGGCTTCCGTTCCGGTCGGAGACCAGCCGCATTCGTTGGCCGTTGGCGACTTCAATCGCGATCTGAAGCTCGACCTCGCCGTCGCAAACAGCGAGGACGACACGATCTCGATCTTGTTCGGAAACGGCGCGGGCGGGTTCCAAGAGGCGGCCGGATCTCCGATCGCGGCCGGAGACGGTGCCTGGTACGTCGTCACCGCAGACCTCAACGGCGACAAGAAGCTCGACCTCGTCGTCTCGAACGTCAAGGGCAGCGGCCCGTTCGGCCTCGGCACCAGCGTCTCCGTCCTGCTCGGCAACGGCAGGGGTGGCTTCGCAGAGGCGCCGGGATCGCCGCTCACCGCCGGGCTCGTTCCCTACGGGATCGCCGTCTCCGACCTGAACCGCGATGGCAAGCTCGACCTCGCGGTCGCCGGTCAGTTCGGCGGGACCGTGTCGATCTTCCTCGGGAACGGCGCCGGAGGATTCAACGAGGCCGCAGGCTCTCCGATCACGCTCGGCCGGGCGAACTCGTGGATCGCCGCAGGTGACGTCGACCGCGACGGCAAGCCCGATCTCGTGGTTGCCAACCAAGGCGCGAGGAATGCCACCGCAGCCGAGGACATCACGGTTCTGCTCGGAGACGGCACCGGCCACTTCGCCGAAGCCCTCACGTCACCCGTCGACAGCGGCGCTAGCGGAACGACGGCGCTCGTGCTCAGTGACCTCGATGGGGACGGCAAGCTCGACATCGCGACGACGAACGTCTTCGCTTCGCCGGAAGGCCAGTACAGCGTCTCGGTCCTGCGCGGCGACGGGCACGCCGGATTCACGGCAGCGGCCGGCTCGCCGATCCCTGTAGGCACCCAGCCCTTCGCCCTCGCTCACGGCGATCTCAACCACGACGGCAAGCCGGACCTCGCCGTGGCCAACACCGGGTCCAACAGCGTCAGCGTTCTCCTGAACACGACACCGTCGGCCCGGGAGTTGCTGGCACCACTTCGCAGCGAGGTAGCCGGTGCGCCGATCGGCGCTGCGCTCAAGCGCGAGCTGCTGACCGACCTCATCGTCGCCGATGCAGCCCTTCGGTTCCCCTTGACGCGACCGATCGCCTGTGCCGCGCTGCGTGAGTTCAGCGCCGACGTCGAGCGCAACGCCGGAACCCAGGGGCTCTCGGTGACGACCGCCGCCTCTTGGGTTACAAGGGCAGGCGAGATCGCAGACGCGGCCGGCTGCTCGACGAAGAGCTAGGTTCGCCCCGCGATCACCGGCTCGCGCGGCCCCGCGTCCCGGTGTGATAGACGGAAGCGGTGAGCGAGCGTCCCCTGGACGGGCTGCGCGTCCTCGACCTGTCTCGGGTACTCGCCGGGCCGTACTGCACGATGGTGCTGGCGGATCTCGGCGCAGACGTCGTCAAGGTCGAGCGACCCGGAGTCGGCGACGAAACACGGACCTGGGGACCGCCGTTCGTCGAGGGCGAGTCGGCTTACTTCCTCGCCGTCAACCGAGGCAAGCGGAGCATCGCGCTCGACCTCAGCAGCGAGCCTGGGCGCGCCGCGTTCATGCGGCTCGCTGCGAGGGCCGACGTCGTCGTCGAGAACTTCCGCGCAGGTGGCGCGGAGGCGCTCGGGGTCGGATACGAGCAGGTGCGCACGGTCAATCCACGCCTGGTGTACTGCTCCATCACAGGCTTCGGCGACCGTGAACCGGCCGGCCGTCCCGGCTACGACTTCGTCATCCAGGCCGAGTCGGGGCTGATGAGCATCACGGGCGAGCCCGGCGGTGCGCCCTCGAAGGTGGGAGTCGCGGTCGTGGACGTGCTCGCGGGCCTGAACGCGGCGATCGCGATTCTCGCCGGCCTGCGTCGCCGCGATCGCACCGGAAGTGGCGAGCACGTCGAGGTATCGCTCCTGGACAGCGCGCTGAGCGGGCTCGTGAACGTGGCCCAGAACGTGCTCGTCACCGGCGAGGAGGCGGGGAGGTACGGGAACACGCACCGCAGCGTTGCCCCGTATCAACCGCTCCGGGCGAAGAGCGGGTTGGTCGCCATTGCCGCCGCGAACGACGGCCTCTTCGAGAAGCTCTGCGGCGCGCTCGAACGAAACGACCTGCTCGGAGATCCGCGCTTCGCCACCAACGCCGGGCGCGTCGAGCACCGCGCGGAGCTCGCAGAGCAGCTCGAGGAGACGCTTGCGAGCGCCCCTCCCGACGAGTGGATCGAGCTGCTCAACGCTGCGGGCGTCCCCGCCGGCAAGATCCGCGGCGTCCTGGAGGCGCTCGAAGCCGCCGCCGACGCCGGGGAGCCGGCCACCATGACCGTCGAGCATCCGTCGATCGGATCGCTCGAGCTCGTCCGCAGCGCCCCGCGCCTCGAGTCCGGCGGATCGACGGCGCCGGCTCCCCCACCGCTGCTCGGCCAGCACACCCGCGAGGTGCTGCGCGAGGCCGGCCTCGACGACGCCGAGATCGACGCAATCGCCGCGGCAGGTCCCTCCTAGGCGGATTCGGACCGAGGTAACGTCGGTGGTCATGGCCGAGCGCAGCGCGCCGACAAAGCGGTTTCATGTGCCTTCGGCCGTGCGCGGCTCTGCCGCCCGCATCGACGCGGCGACAGCGCGTGAGCTCGTCGCGAACGGCGCGCTGCTAGTCGACGTGAGGAGGAAAGACGATCCCGCCGTGACGCTCGAGGGTGCGCTGCGGATTCCGCCAGACGAGATTCCGGAGCGCCTGGGCGAGTTCTCGCGTGACACACCGATCGTGCTCGCCTGCGGTTGACTGCGTGAGGCGACGAGCGTCCGTGTGGCGCACTGGCTGAGGGACCGAGGGTTCGAGGCATACGCGGTACGCGGCGGAATCGCCGCGCTCACCGGCGAAGGACTTGAGGCCGAGCCGGTGCCTGCGGAGGAGGCAACCCCGACCCCGCCTGCGCGGGTGCTGGCGGCTCTTCGCTGGCCGCTTTTCCGGCGCTACTCGGCCGGTGTCCTGCTCTCCCTGATCGGGAACTGGGTCGAGGCGGCGGCGTACGGGTACGTCGTGCTCCTTCTCGGCGGCTCCGCGGCGACGCTCGGCCTGATCGGCTTTCTGAACACGATCCCGAACCTCGTCTTCGCCTTGCCCGCGGGAGCGCTCGCGGACCGCTACGACCGACGCAAGCTGCTGCTCATCTTCCAGTCGTTGAACATGGCCCTCGCGGCGGCGCTCGCCGTCACCTGGGCGACCGGGACTCTGACGGTCGGGCTGCTCGGCGTCCTGGCCGTCCTCGGCGGCATCCTGGGGACGCTCAGCTTCGCGCCGTTTCAGGCGATGCTCGCCGCGATGGTGCCGAGGCGCGACCTCGAGAGCGCGGTGGCGATCAACAGCCTGTCGCTGCAGGTTGCGCGCTTCATTGGACCGGCGATCGCAGGGCTCTTGCTCGCCGTGGCCGGCCCGACGTGGGTGTTCGGTGTGAATGCGGTGAGCTTCGTCGCCGTGCTCGGCACGCTCGCATTGTTGCCAGCTTCGCGTCCCCTCCGGAGTGCCGCAGCCACGGGCGGCGGCGCGATCTCGGAGGCGTTCCGCTATGTCTTCGGCCAGCGCAGCCTCGCGGCGATGATGGGGCTGATGCTGGTCGCCGGCTTGTTCGGGACGCCGCCGGTCGCGTTCATGATCCCGGCGATCGTCCGCTACAACCTCCACGCGGGCGCCGGGACGCTTGGAGCGATCACGGCGGCGATCGGTCTTGGGTCGCTGCTCGGCTCGATCGCGCTGTTACGCCTTTCCGGCCGGCCGAACAAGGGCGAGCCGTTACTCGTTGGGTTCGTCGTCACAGGCGTGGCCTTGGCCGGCATCGGCGCGTCGACAAGCGCATGGCTTTCGCTCGCACTGGCGTTCGTGGGCGGACTCGCCGGCGTCCTGTTCGTCGGGCTGTCCACCGTGGTGGTGCAGGCGATGAGTACCGACGAGATCCGAGCGCGGGCGCTCGCGATCTGGGCGGCGGCGTTCGTCGGCATGGTCCCGTTCGGTGCGCTGCTGACCGGCGGCCTGGCAGCAGTGATCGGCCCGGGGGGCGCGGTCTTCGTCGATGGCGTGGCAGTGGTCGTCGGAGCGATCGTCGTCGTCGCGCTTCGTCCGCAGGTCGCGTGGCTGGGGTGCGCGGCGCTTCCCGAGTCCTGCGTCGCGGGGCTGAATCCTGCCGCTGTGGCGTTGGAGGTCGAGGCGCAACCGGGCGCTGCTTAGCGGAAAGGGGTGACTTGGCGCACCGCTGGTCGCGGGCATGTCCGCGTCGTCGCACGTCCACGAGCTTTCGCGGGCTGTGGCGTCAGGCGGGACCGGGCGCGCCTTGCAGGCGGTGCCGCCCGCCGATCGCGACAAGGTGGTGCACGCCGCGCACCACGCGTTCGTGACCGGCTTCAACACGATCGCGCTGGTGAGCGTCGCCGTGGCGGCGGTCGGCTCCGTGGCGGGGTATGCGGCTCGTGCGGTCGCGGGACTTCGGGGCCGCGGCGGCCCAGCGGCGGCTCCGGAGCCGGCGCAGGCGTGGGCGGCGGCGCGCACCCGTAGGTGAGCGCCGCCGGCGCACGTCAATCAACGCAATGACCTGAAAGCCGCCCGCACCTCGGTTGAGAAGAGCTCCGGCTCTTCCCATGCGGCGAAGTGGCCGCCCCGGTCGACTTCGTTGAAGTAGATGACGTTGGGGTACGACTTCTCTACCCAGCTGCGCGGAGTCCGCCAGATCTCGCCGGGGAACGTCGTGAACCCGACCGGGATGGGCGGCGGCGGCAGCGGCTGGCGGCCCGCGGCCGGCGCGTCCGGCCCGTAGGCCTCCCAGTACGACCGGGCCGCGGAGGCGCCGGTGCCGGTCAGCCAGTAAGCCGTGATGTTGTCCAGGACGTTGTCCCGGGTGAGGTTGCCTGAGGGCTTCCCGTCGACGAAGGCGCGGGCGATCTTGTAGTAGGCGTCGGTGTCGTGGTCGACCATCCAGGCGGCCAGGGCGACGGGGGAGTCGAGCAGGGCGTACCCGATCGTCTGCGGGCGGGTGGCCATCTCGATGTAGTAGCCGTTTCCGGACTGCCCGAAGGTGGCGATCTGCGCGGCCGCGGCGCGTTCCTCGTCGGTGTCCGTCGGCATGGTGCCGCTCAGCGCCGGCACGAGCAGGTTCGTGTGGATGCCGATCAGCCCCTCGGGTGCCTGGCGGCCCATCGTGTCGGTGACGCCGGCGCCCACGTCGCCGCCCTGGGCCACGTAGCGCGAATAGCCGAGACGGCGCATGAGCTCGGCCCAGGCCCGTGAGGTCCGACCCAGGTCCCAGCCGACCTCGATCGGCTCGCCCGAGAAGCCGTACCCGGGCAGGGAGGGCAGCACGAGGTGGAAGGCATCCTCGGCGCTGCCGCCGTGCGCGGTCGGGTCCGTCAGCGGGCCGACGGAGTCGAGCATCTCCATGACCGAGCCGGGCCAGCCGTGGGTCATGATCAGCGGTAGCGCGTTCTCGTGCGACGACTCGACGTGGATGAAGTGGATGTCCACACCGTCGATCTCGGTCGTGAACTGCGGGACCGCGTTGAGCCTCTCCTCGAGCCTGCCGATGTCGTAGTCGGTAACCCAGTAGCGCGCGAGTTCCTTCAGCGACGCGAGCTGTACGCCTTGCGACCGATCGTCGACGAGCTCCTTGCTTGGCCAGCGCGTCGCTTCTACGCGCCCGCGCAAGTTGTCGATCTGCTCGTCGGGAATGTCGACGTGGAACGGACGGATCTCGGTCTGGACGGTGGTGTTCATGAGGACCTCCCGTAGCTGGTAGATGCTGTTTCGGATGACCTCCTCTCCGGTTCGGCGACTTGGGGCGAGACTACGCCTGCCGGGTGGAGCCAAGCAACAAGTCTCCGTGGAGCGCCGCGACTATCGCGCCAACCTCGGGCGACATTCCCGAACGCCGGCCAATGCCAGGCCTCACGAGGGTCGCTGGCGTGGACTCTCGCCCCGGATCGGAAGCCACTAAAAGGCGTTGAACGCGGCTATCACAACCACGCCCAAGAGCAGGATCTACGCCGCATACACTCTGATCCGAGAGAACCTCCAGATAAAGGCATGCTGGGAGGAGGAGATGACACGTTCGATCGCCTGGGACAAGGTGACCCATGATGACGTCTTGCGTGCGTTACAAGAGTACGACCGACTAGGGCCGGAGCGGTTCTTTTCTGCCCATGGATTCGCTCCTACCACCACTTACGATCTGGTCTGGGACAAAGGCCGTTACCCGCCGAAAGCAATCTTGGGTACGGCTTATGAGTTCGCCACGGGTGAGCGCCTTGCCTCCGCTGATTTCGAGGGCGGGAAGACCGGCGCCGTCAAGGTGCTCGGAAAGCTTGGATTCACCATCCAGCCCCGACGACCACCCACGTAAACCTGACCCGCCCGTGAGGCTTTACGCCGTACGAAGTGATGGACTACAACAAGGCGCCGCCCGTCGTTGACCCCTCCCGCCCATTGGCGAACCCGTGGAAACGGCGGGTTCATCTTTCGTTCTTCGATCCGAATCGGCAGCGTGGTGCCGCTCTTGCAAGTGTTGGCAAGTCCGACTAGGCCTTAGGAGGCCGCGCCAAACAGCTCGGCCGCGCGGCGTACGACCTCGTCCTGCGGAACGTCCTCGAGGTGCTGGGCCAGACCCCACCGGTGGCCGAACGGATCGATGATCTGGCCATGACGCTCGCCCCAGAAGGCGTCCTGCAACGGCGAATGCACCTGCGCGCCTGCGGCCAGCGCCCGCTCCCAGAGCCCATCGACCGCATCGGTTGTGATCGTGAGGGCGCCGTAGGTGCCGCCGAGGGTCAGCGGCGAGACGGCCCCCCATTCCGGGAACTCGTCGGCGACCATCACCGGTGAGTCGCCGAAAAGAAGCTCGATCTGCATGAAGCGTCCGTCCGGGACCGGAATCCGGCTCCCGATCTCGGCGCCGAGCGCGCGTTCGTACCACTCCGCTGCGCGCCCGGCATCGCGGACGACGATGTGTGGTGTCACGTCTGCCACGCCGGCCTCCTTCTCGTCGAGAGCTCGGACGCTACCTCGCCAGCAAGGGACCGGAAACGGCTTGTTTACCGAATGGGCGGTGCCGGGCTCGAACCAGCGACCTCCTGGGTGTAAACCAGGCGCTCTCCCAACTGAGCTAACCGCCCGTGTACCTAGGTTGCCACACGCCGCCGCAGCCGACCTGCGCGGCTGCGGCTCACGAGCGCCTCTTCGAAGGAGACGAACCGACGAAAGTCGTCATGCCCGCGAAGCGGGCGGACTTTCGTCGGGAGTGCCCCCGACGGGATTCGAACCCGTGCTACGGCCTTGAAAGGGCCGTGACCTAGGCCGCTAGTCGACGGGGGCGGCTCGCGAAGGATAGCCCTCGGCCGGGTTAGGAGCTAAGCGGCAGAAAAACGCCGCGAACGGTGGACAGTCGGCGGTCGCCGAGCCGGATTTGGCCGCCAGGCTAGGCGAGAGGAGCCCTCCGGGCTAGGCACGATTTCATTCCGGTCGGCGAAGCCCGGGTTATCCTCGTGCAATGGAGCGGAAGCTGGCGACGCTTCTGTTCGCCGATCTCGTCGGCTCCACCGCGCTCGGCGACAAGCTCGATGCCGAGCACGCGCGAGATCTCCTGGAGCAGTTCTACGACGCCATGGAAGCCGAGATCGCGCTCGGCGGCGGGACGGTCGAGAAGTTCATCGGCGACGCCGTCGTCGCGGTCTTCGGTGCGCCGGCCGCCCAGGAGGACCACGCGGAGCGTGCACTGCAAACCGCACTCTGGATGCTCGAGCGCCTGCTGAAGCTCTTCGGCGACCGCCTCGCGTTGCGGATCGGGGTGAACTCCGGAGAGGTCGTGGTCGGGCGGCCTCGCGAAGGCAGCTCGTTCGCGACCGGCGACGCCGTGAACGTTGCGGCGAGGCTCGAGCAGGCGGCGGCGCCAGGCCAAGTGCTTGTCGGCGAGCGCACTGCAACGCTAGTCGGGGACGCCTTCGAGTTCGGCGAGCCGTCCACGGTCGAGGCGAAGGGCAAGAAGGACGGCGTAGTGGCGCGAGAACTGCGCCGCATGGTCGCGCCCCGCCGCCCACGCGGCGGCCAGGGCCTCGTGGGTACGTTCGTCGGCCGCGAGCGCGAGCTCGACTGGCTACAGCAGGTGTCCGTGACCGACGAGCCGCGCTTCGCCCTGGTTGTCGGCGAGCCCGGGCTCGGCAAGACAGCATTGGTGCGGGAGCTGCGGGAACGCCTGCCCGCCGGGACGACCTTCCGGCTCGGGCGCTGTCTCTCCTATGGCCGCAGCGTCACGTACAGCCCACTCGCGGACGTACTCAGGCAGGAGCTGGGTCTACGGGAAGAGGATCCCGCGCTCGAGAAGATCGCGGGCAACGAGATCCTCGGGCTGAGCCTGGGACTCGACGTCGCCGGCGACCTCGAGCCGCGTGCGGCGGTGCTCGCGCTCCAGGACGCATGGGTGCGCCTCGTGTCGGACATTGGGACTCGCGGCCCGGGCGTCGTCGTGCTGGAGGACCTGCACTGGGCCACCGAGCCACTGATCGAGCTCCTGGCCCGGGTGCTGTCGGACGCGGCCGGGCCGGTGCTGATCCTCGGGACGACACGTCCCGGGCGCTCGGGGCTCCCCGCCGGCGAGACGTTGATCCTCGAGCCGCTCGGCGATGACGAGGCGGGCGAGCTGATCGACCGGGCGCTCGCCGCACCGCTCGACGCGGAGGCGCGCGAGCTCGTCGTCAGCCATGCTGAAGGGAACCCGTTCTTCGTCGAAGAGGTGCTGTCGGACCTCCTCGACCGCGAGCTGCTGACCCGGTGTCAGGGCGGGTGGGCGCTCGATGCGGGGGCGCTGACGATCCCAGACTCCATCCAGGGCGTCCTCGCCGCGCGTATCGACCTCCTCGACCCGCCGGCAAAGGATGCGCTCCTGGCCGGCGCGGTGATCGGCCGCTCGTTCTCGACGGCCGGGCTTGCCGCGCTTGTGGGCTCTGCGGCCGAGGTGCGAACGCTCGTCGAGCGGGGCTTCGTCCGCCCGACCGAGCCCGAGCTCGTCTTCAAACACGCGCTCACGCGCGACGTCGCGTACGACTGCCTGCCGAGGGCGGAGCGCGCGCGGCGCCACGCCGCCTACGCCGACTGGCTCGAGGGAGAGGACGCAAGCGACGGCCGCGCCAGCACGCTTGCCTACCACTACATGGAGGCCGTCGATCCGGAGATCGCCGACCTGGCCTGGCGTGACCGCGACCAGGACGCCGCGAGGCTCCGCGCCTCCGCGCTTCGCTGGCTGCGCCGGGCCGCAGAGCTTGCCCTCGCCCGCTTCGACCTGGACGACGCGCTCGGGCTGCTCGAACGGGCCGCCGAGCTGACGCCGGGCGATCCTGAGCTGTGGCATTCGATCGCCCGCGTCAACGCCCTCAAGTTCGACGGCACGGCGTTCTGGGAGTCGATGCAGAAGACGCTCGAGCTCACAGCCGACCAGTCCGAGCGCGGCGAGCTCTATGCCGAGCTCTCCTTCGAGTCGACGATGCGCGGCGCGATGTGGAAGGTCGCTCCGGACTGGGCGATCGTCTCGGGATGGATCGAGCAGGCGCTCGAGCACGCCCCGCCGGACAGCCTCGCCTACGGGTATGGCCTGGTTGGGAAATCCATGCTCGAGGACGACATCCCCGCGGCCGAGCGCGCGATCGCGATCGCCGAGCGGCTCGACGACGCTGAGCTCCTCTCCTTCGGTCTCTCCGCACACTCCGCCAACGCTCAGTCCATAGCCGACTTTGCGACCGCCGCCGAGCTGGACCTGCGGCGGCTCGGGCTCGTCCCGCGGATCAACGATCCGGACCACCTCGCGATGATCCACTGGGGCTCAGCCACCGCCGAGCTCGGACTCGGCCGACTCGAGGACGCGGAGCACCATGCGCTCCGCCACGAGACGATCGCCGCCAGGCTGACGCCACACCACGAGGTGCACGCGATCGGCAACCTGGTCACGCTCGACGAGGCCGCCGGCCGCTGGGACCGGCTGCACGAGCGCACGGAGTGGAGCGAGCGTGCCGTCGCAGCGAACGCCGACACGCCGTGCGTCTACAACCCACGCAACCTCCTTGCCAGTGCCGTTGCGTGCGCGGCGCTTGGGCTGGACGACGAGGCACGCCGACTCGAGGCGCAAGAGTCCGCGCTCGGCTTCGAGGGCTACGGGTTCTGGCTCGACCCGCTGCGGGCGCGGCTCGCGCTGATCCGCGGCGAGCTCAACCGCATCGAGGCCCTGCTCGACGGATCGGAGAAGTGGAGCTGGCAGGTCTACAACTTCGTCGGCTCCATCGCCTCCCGCCTCGACGCGTTCGTTGCGGTCGGCCGTGCCAAGGAGGCGGTGGAGGACGCCGAGCGCTATGCCATTCCCGGCACCTACCTCGAACCGTTCGCGCTACGGACGCTCGGCATCGCCAGAGGCGATTCGGCGCTCGTGGCGCAGGCGCAGAAGCGCTTCGAAGCGATGGGCCTCGGGTGGTATGCGGCGCAGACGCCCGCGTTGGGAGCGTATGCGGGCTGGGAGGAAGCAGCGACCCCCGCCCGGCTGCCGCCCTAGGCGGCGACCGAAGACCTCGGACGGCAATGCCGTAGATCCCGCGTAGATCCCAGACACCCGCGCCGAACGAGAACGCCGTTGCGCTGAAGCCATGAGGAGAACGAGGGGCGCCCGCTAAGGCGCCCCTCGTGTCATGCGCCGCATTGCCTCGTCAGCGTGCGAAGACGCCCCCGAAGATGTCGGTGTTACCGAACGTCGCCGGGCAGTCCTGCTCCGGCGCGGGGCGCGGTAGCGGGGTGTTCGTCGTAAGCGCCTGGCGGTAGGCGTCCTCCGCCGGGCAATCCGCCGCTCTCCGGGCGTCGTTCCAGACCGCGGCCGCGAACGTGTTCGTGCTCACGATCTGGTTGTAGTCGCCGAGGAACTCCGAGTCCTGGGCGTTGGCGCTGGACGCGCGGGCATCGCCGGTGGCTTCTCGATCAAGGTCGCTGAACGACCCGATCGAGCCGTCAGCGCCGACGGCCGCGGTTCGAACGACTCCCTGGAACAGGCGCGGCGTCGAGGTGGTGCTCTGCCACGGCTGCAGGAAGTTGTCGTAGACGACGTCGACGTGCTGGCCGTTCGGCGAGATGCCGATCGCCACGAAGTCCGGCCGGTCGGCGGCAGGCGAGGCCGAGACCGGCCCGCTCCACGTCGAGCCACCGTCCGTCGACCAGACGATGTCCGCCTTCTCGTTCGGTCCGGGACTCGTGTCGGATGGGGTAGGCCCCTGCTCCCAGGCGACCACCAGCTCGTCGGTCGCGCCGACGCCGGTGGGCGCTCCGTTGGCGATCGAGAACGCCGGCGCCGTTCCGTCGCGCGCTCCTGCGAAGCCGTCGAATGTGAGGTCGCCCGTGTTCGGGTCGACGATGCCGGTCGGCGTGACGGGCGTGATCACCCGCTGCGGCCCTGGGAACGACTTCCCGCCGTTGCTGGACTTGGCAATGAACAGCGAGAACTGCTTCGTCTTGTTGTCGACGCCATCCCAGACGACGTAGACATTGCCCTTGCTGTCGGTGTCCACCTGGCAGTCCTGGCGACCGCGTGATCTGCGTGTTGTTGACGGAAGGCGAGAGCTGCACCGACCGCCAAGTGTTCCCGCCGTCGTGCGAGCTGTTGAGCACGATCGGAGAGGGAAAGCCGCCGATCTCCTGGCTCCGAAACGCCGCGTCGCAGACGTAGACGCTGCCGAAGAACGGGCTCGTCTCGGAAGCGTCGTCGACCGCGATCGTCGGGTGATCGGAGAACAGGGCGGCGTTCTGCTTGGAGGCGATCACCGGGTTCATCCAGGCGCTGTTGTCACCGGCCGCCGCGCCCTCGATGTCGTCGGTACGCGAGACCGCAATCGCCTCGAAGCCCTTGATCGTCTGCTCGCTTCGCGCAGCCGCGAAGTTCGAGGTCAGGTTGGCGTAGTAGAGACGTGTGCCGTTCGACCACGAGAAGCTGCCGTCCGCACCCGGCTGTGGCCCGAAGGCGACCTCCGGGTCTCCGTCGGAGACGAGCCCGTTCTCGAAGTAGTTCGGCAATGTGCCGATTGGCCCGACGACCGGCGAGCACGGAGGATCGGCGTTCCCGACGACGCCAAGACAGCCACGGGCCGACCAGCCCGTGTATGTCGGCTGCGTCCAGCCCGAGCCGCCGTCGAACGAGAAGTAGATGCCCGAGCCGCCGACGCCCGCGGTGAACGGGCAGGTGGTGTCGTCGCCGGCGTTGCAGGCCTCCTCGTCGATGTTGTCGTTCGCCCCAGCCGCCATCGCTCCGGTCAGGTCGACCGGATTCGGGTTGACCGCAATCGCCGGCTCGTTCTGCTTGTTCTGCGAGAACGGCGACAACGGACTGCCCACGGTGACGAGCGGGTCGCCCCGCGACGCACCGGCAACCGCCGTCAGCGCCAGGGCGCCTGCGAGCAGCAGGACGACCTGAGCAAGTCGTTTCATGGCTCTCCCTTCCCCCTCGAGATGGATATCCGAGGAACCCCTACCCAACGGTATCGACCCGAATCCTCGACTTCGCGGGAACCGGAACGAACCAGGTCTCCGCATACTTGCGGCGACGAAGAGATTCCGCTTGATCAAGCGAAGCCGACGCCTGGCTCGAGCCGGGACCCTTGATTACGAGTGAGTCCCGCCATGCTCGGTGGCACGTGGCTGTTCGCGCGCTAGTGCAGTTCGGGAGCTGCTATCTCCGCTCCCGATAGCCCTCGCCGGGATTAGGAGATAAGGGGCGGGAGGGCTGTTCACCCATAGGGGATGATGCGGCCGCGTTGCCGTTGCGGCGATCATCACGCTTCTTCGAAAGTGGCCGACGATCGGATAAGCGCATCGATGGGTGAGGACGCTCCCGCGGTCGATCCGCGCTCGCTTATCCGGACGAGGCAGTACCGAATCATGCTCGTCTTCGCCGCGGCGATCGGCCTACTCGTCTCGGCGGTCTCGTGGGGCTACCTCGAGCTCGTCCACTACATCCAGAACTGGGTCTACAAGGACCTTCCGAACGACCTCGGTTACACGACCTTGACACCGGGCGACCTCGGTCACAGCACGATTCCGTGGTGGTACCCGCTGCCCTGGCTGGCGCTCGCGGGGGTGCTCACCGCGTTCGCGATCACCCGGCTGCCGGGCGGCGGGGGCCACGTGCCGGCCGAGGGCATCGCCGCCTCCGGTTCTCCCACGCGGCCGATCGAGCTCCCGGGTGTCGTCCTCGCTGCCTTCGCCACATTGGGGCTCGGGCTCGTGCTCGGACCCGAGGCGCCGCTGATCGCGATCGGCATGGGTCTCGGAATGCTCGCGATTCAGCTCATCAGGAGAGAGGCGCCCGATCAGATGCTGTCGCTGATGGCGGTGACCGGCGCGTTTGCGGCCATCTCGAGCCTCTTCGGCTCGCCGGTCGTCGGGGCGGTGATCATGATCGAGGCTGCGGGCCTGGGCGGCGCGGCGCTCCCCGTCATCCTGGTTCCGGGTCTGCTCGCCGCGGGGATCGGAGGGCTGGTCTTCACCGGGCTTGGGTCCTGGTCCGGTCTCAGCACGAGCGCCTACGCCCTGAGCCCGATCGCGCTGCCCGCGATCGCCAATCCGGATTGGGGAGACGTGGGCTGGACAGTCGTCCTCGCGCTCGCCGCCGCCGTCGTCACGTTCGCCCTTGTCGAGCTCGCACGGTGGACGAAGCGCATAGTCGAGACGCGGCCCCTGCTCTTGACTACGGCTGCGGCGCTGACGGTCGGCGGGCTTGCGATCGCCTTCAACGAGGCCACCGGGCAGCCGATCACCGCGGTGCTGTTCTCCGGACAGAACGCCTTCGGAGACCTCGCCAAGACCGAGTCGACGCTGTCGCTGTCGACGCTCGCGCTCCTGCTCGTGTTCAAGGGGCTCGCCTGGGGCATCTCGCTGGGAAACTTCCGCGGCGGCCCGGCCTTCCCGGCGCTGTTCCTCGGTGCGAGCGCAGGCGTGCTCGCCGCGCACCTTCCAGGGCTGACGCAGACGCCGGCGGTCGCCGCGCTGATGGCGGCCGGTTGCGCAGCCGTCCTCAGGCTTCCGCTCTCGTCGGTGGTGATCACGCTCGTCCTGGTGTCGCAAGCGGGGGTGGGCGTCACGTCGCTCATCGTCGTGGCGGCGGTCGTAGCCTTCGTCGCCGTCGAAGCGCTCGACGCGCTCCGAAGCCGGGTCCGCGGGCCGGCGCCGGCCGGCGCCTCAGTTCAAGGCTCCCTCTCGGTCCGGTGAAGCGCTAGCAATGGGCCAGGGAATCAGCGAGGTACTGACGTTTGCCGTCGGCGTCGCGATCAGCCCGGCGGCCATCATCGCCGTGATCCTGATCCTGTTCTCCCGTCGAGCCCGCGTAAACGGGCCGCTCTTCCTGCTCGGTTGGGTCGTCGCGCTCGGCGTCCTGGTTGCCGTGGTCTACGCCATCTCGGACCAGAGCAACGCCGGGACGAGCGACACCTCGTCCGATTCGGTCTCGTGGCTGAAGATCGGGCTCGGCGTGTCGTTCCTGCTCCTCGCGAGGCGCGACTGGCGAAAACGGCCCAAGCCGGGGGTCGAGCCGGAGATGCCGAAGTGGATGGCACGCGTCGACGCGCTCACGCCGGCGGAGTCGCTCGGCCTCGGCGTGCTGCTCGGCGCCGTGAACCCAAAGAACCTGGCCCTGTCGATCGGCGCCGCCGCCGGACTCGCCCAGCTCGGGCTGTCGACTCCCGACGCCGTGGTCTCGCTGATCGTCTTCGTCGCCATCGGGAGCCTGTCGATCGCAGGCCCCGTCATCTACCACCAGCTGGGAGGTGAAAGGGCGGGAGCCAACCTCGAGGAGCTGAAGGACTGGCTCGGCCGGCACAACGACGCGGTGATGGCGGTTCTGTTCCTCGTTTTCGCCGTCGCCCTGATCGCGAAAGGCCTCGAGCCGCTCACGAAGTAGGAGACCATGGGTCTCGAGCAGCTCCTTGAGCCGCGCTTTACCTCCTAACCCGATCGTCCTCGGCGGTCAGGATTCCTCCAGGAGCGCCTTCAGCCGTCCGAGGTCTGCCCGGAGCTCGGCCTCGGCCGTGCGGGCGATCATCGGCTCGGCAAGCTTCATCAGCGAGCCCGCCTTCCCGCTCGCCACGACCGTGAGCCGGGTCCCGCCGTCGACCGCGGCAAGCTCGTGGTCGATCGTGAGCTTCACCGGGCCGCCGAGCGAGCGCAGCGTCAGGCGCCTCGGCGGGTCGAAGGCGACGACCTCGAGCTCGTTGTCCAGCTCGCGCCCCATGAGACGGCGCTTCTCGAGGATGCGCGAGCCCTGAGCCAGCGACCCGGCCGCACGCATCTCCACGGCGCTCGACTGCCAATCGGGCACGCGCGCGACGTCGGTCAGGCGCCCGAACACCTCCTCGGGCGAGCGCGAGATCTGGACGCTGTGCTCGACCCGAATCACTCGTGGAGCTAGCCGTCCGCCGACGATACGGCTGTCGGAACCCTCTCCTCGTCCGCGGCCGGCTGCTGCTCGGCGACCTCAGGCTGGGGCTGTGCGGGCCTCGCAGGGCGCGGGCGCGCAACAGGCGGTTCCTCGCCGGTCAGGATCGGCCAGACCTTGGACACCGCCCGGCGGGCGGCCACGGCCGCGACGGCGGCAAGCGCACCGGAGAAGACCGTCCAGGCGCGCTCGCGACGAGTCTCCTTCTTTGGGTCATGGGTCGCCGCAATCCACAGGCCCTCGAGGTCAGCCGCGAGTTTGTGCAGCTGTTCTGCCACGAGCTCGGTTCGTTTGCTCATCAGACCTCCTTTTGAGTCCAAGCGTTCTGCGCAAAGCCACGATAGTCACCTGTCGGCTGCGCCGCCGATTGTCCTAGACGGTCCGCCGCAAGCGCACTAGCCTCACTGGGGTGGCCCGGGGTCTTCACCGGCTTGGCCTGTTCGCCGCTCGGAGGAAATGGGTTGTCCTCGCCACCTGGCTCCTCCTCGTAGCCCTCCTCGTCATCGCCTCGCGCACCCTGGGCAGCAACACGAGCAACAACCTCCGGCTTCCCGGGACCGACAGCCAGGCGGCGACGGACCTGCTCGCCGCCCGCTTCCCGCCGCAGCAGAACGGGAGCAACCCGCTCGTCTTCCGCACGGAGACCGGAAAGGTCACCGATGCCGGCGCGAAGCAGGCGATCGAGGCGTCCCTCGCGCGCGTGAACAAGGTCCCCCAGGTCGCGAGCGCCACCGATCCGTTTGGCCGGCAGGGCGCTGCGCAGATCAGCAAGGACGGGCACACCGCCTTCATCCCGGTGCTGCTGGACGTCAGTGGGGACGGGCTCACCCAAGAGATCGCCGAGAGCGTCCTCGCCGCCGGCAACCCGGCCCGCCAGGCCGGGATGGAGGTCGCCGTCGGCGGCTCCGTGGGAAGCGAGCTCTCGGAACCGGCGACCGAGAGCAGCGAGGTGGTCGGCCTGACCGCCGCGATGATCATCCTCGCGTTCACGTTCGGAAGCCTCGTGGCGATGGGGCTGCCGATCGTCTCGGCGGTGCTCGGACTGGCCGCCGGGCTCTCGCTGATCGTGCTGCTAGGCCACGCCGTGACCGTGCCGACGATCGCGCCGACGCTCGCGACGATGATCGGCCTGGGGGTCGGGATCGACTACGCCCTCTTCCTCGTCAGCCGTCACCGGCTCAACCGAAAAGAAGGGATGGCGCTGGACGACTCGGTCGCGATGGCGGTCGCCACCTCCGGCAGCGCGATCGTCTTCGCCGGCACGACCGTCGTGATCGCGCTGCTCACGCTGCTCGTCGCCGGGATCCCGCTCGTGACGGCGCTCGGATATTCCTCGGCCGTCGCCGTCGTGACCGCCGTGCTCGCGTCGATCACGCTGCTGCCGGCGGTGCTCGCGCTCGTCGGCGCGCACATCGAGGCGCTCCGCCTACCGGCGTTCCTCCGCCCCCGGCCCAAGGATCTCGAAGGCGGCTTCTGGGGCGGCTGGGCCCGGGTGCTGACGACGCGCCCCTGGTGGGCAATCGCCGGCACGCTCGCGCTCTTGATCCCGCTGAGCATCCCGTTCCTCTCCCTCAACCTCGGTCAGGAAGACGTGGGCGCCACGCCCGAAGTCGACCACCGAGCGGCAGGCGTACGACCTGATGGCCTCCGGCTTCGGCCCCGGTTACAACGGCCCTCTCATCGTGGCGGTCAGCCTCGGAACTCCTCCCAAGCCGAGCAGCGAGTACACGAGCCAGCAGCAGCAGGCCCAGAGCCTGCAGAAGCAGCTCGAGCAGGAGCAGAAGCAGGGGAAGAGCCAGCAGCAGAGCCTGACGGAGCAGGCCAACGCGCTCACGCGCCAGCAGGCCGCGCTCGAGCAGCAACAGCAGGCTCTCGAGCAGCAGCAGGGCACGCTCGAGGCCGAACAGGCAAGCCTCGAGCGTGCGGCGAAGGCGGACACGCAGCAGCAGGCTCAGCTCCAGTCGACGGCCAACCAGCTCGAGGCCGACCAGGTCGCCCTGAACAAGCAGATCGTCGCGACGGGCTCCCAGGCGCAGCAGGTCGTCCGCCAGGGGGCGAAGGTGACGAAGGAGCTCACGTCGGTCGTCGGGCGGCTGACGAAGAACCAGGCGGAGCAGCGGAAGGTCGAGGCGCAGATCAAGCACACCAAGAGCGCGAGCCAGAAGGCCAAGCTCGAGGCGAAGCTGCGCAAGCTCCAGGATCAGGAGACGAGCCTCGAGAAGCAGCTCGCCTCCCTCGTCCAGCAGGAGCAGGCGAACATCAAGGCGTCCCAGGCGCTGCTGGCAGACGCCAGGAGCCTGCGCGAGCAAGAGGTCAACATCGCCAACCGTGCGATCGCGCTGGCGGGCCAGGCGGCCGCTCTGGCGACCGATGCCGTCGGGCTCGTCAAGCAGAAGCAGGCGCTCGTCCAGCAAGCGGCCGACCTGCAGGTCCAGGCGGCAAAGCTCCAGACCCAGGGAGCGAATCTCCAGACGCAGGCGGCGAATCTCCAGACGCAGGAGGTGACGCTGAAGGGCCAGCAGCAGACGGCGCAGGGCCAGCAGCAGCAGGCAGAGCAGCTCAAGACCGATCTGACGAACGAGCTGACCAAGGCCGGTGGAGACGCCCGGGGAACCGACCCGCGACTCGTCGACCTCCAGGACGGGCTCGCCGCGACCCAGGGGGTCAAGGTCGTCTCACCACCGCGCCTCAACAAGCCCGGCGATGCCGCCACCTTCACGGTGATCCCGACGACCGCGCCCGCCTCGACGGCGACCGCCGACCTGGTCAAGACGGTGCGCACCTACACCATCCCGCAGGCGACGCAGGGCACGAACCTCCAGGCGTTCGTCGGAGGCGTGACGGCCAGTTACGTCGACCTCGCGGACGAGATCTCGGCCAGGCTGGGCCTCGTCATCGCCGCCGTGATCGGCCTGAGCTTCTGCATCCTGCTGATGGCCTTCCGGTCGTTCCTCTTCGCAGTCCAGGCTGCTGTGGCCAACGTGCTCTCCGTCGCCGCGGCGTTCGGCGTCCTGACCGCCGTCTTCCAGAAGGGCTGGGGACTGAGCCTCGTCGGCCTCGACACCGCAACGGGTACGGATCCGATCGCGAGCTACGTGCCGCTGATGATGTTCACGGTGCTGTTCGGGCTCTCGATGGACTACCAGGTGTTCCTGATCAGCAAGATCGAGCAGCACCGGGCCGAAGGAGGGGACGACAAGGTGGCAATCCGGCGCGGTCTGGCCGCCGGCGCGCGCGTGATCGTCGCGGCGGCGCTGATCATGATCGCGGTCTTCGGGAGCTTCATCCTGAACCCCGACCCGACCGTGAAGCAGTTCGGAGTCGGGCTCTCCGTCGGCGTGGCGCTCGCGGCTCTGACCGTACTCGCGTTCGCTCCGGCGATGCTCGTTCTCGCCGGCAAGGGGAGTTGGTGGCTGCCCGGGTGGCTCGACCGGGTTCTGCCACACATGGACGTCGAGGGCGCCGGCGCGGAGGCGGCGGCGCCGAAGCTGCCTGCGGCGCGCGCAGACGTCGGCTCGTGAACGACGCCGAGCGCGGCGTTCTGCGCTTCAATGGCTTGAGCGGGCCGGTAGCTCAGTTGGTAGAGCAGGGGACTTTTAATCCCAAGGTCGCAGGTTCGATCCCTGCCCGGCCCATAAGGAACTGAGTCACCTCGACGCGGCAGCCTCCAGGGCGCCGAGCAATGTGTCGAGGTCGTAGGAGTCGTCGTATCTTGCCCCGTTGACGTAGAACGTCGGCGTGCCGTTCACGCCGCTGCGGACGCCGCTCATGAAATCCTCCTGGACACGCGCGGCGTGGACGTGTTCTGCCAGCTCGCGGTCGAACACATCGAGATCGAGGCCGACCTGCTGCGCGTAGGTGCGGAGATCCTCGTCACCGAGGCGCTTCTGGTTCTCGTAGAGAACGTCGTGCATCCGCCAGAAGCTGCCTTGAGCGGCGGCCGCCTCCGCGGCCTCCGCAGCTCGTTCGGCGTGCGGGTGCGAGGTCGTGATCGGGAAGTTGCGAAAGACGAACCGAAGGCGCTCGCCGATCCGGGCCTGAACCTCCTTCACGATCGGATAGGCAGCACCGCAGTACGGACACTCGTAGTCGCCGTACTCGAGGAGCGTCACCGGTGCGTCCGCTGGTCCCTGGATGTGGTCGCGGTCCTCCGTGACCGGCATGGTCAGTGCGGCCGGCCACTGGGTTGTGCTCATGAAGCCTCCTCGTTCGACAGTCCTTCGAGGGCGCGCAGGATCCCGTCGGCGCCAGGGTTGATCCCGACCGGCGAGACGAAGCTCCACCGCACGACGCCATCGCCGTCGATGACGTAGAGGGCCCTCTCGCTCGTTCCATCCTTCGCGCGGTAGACGCCGTACGCCCGCGCCACTTCACCTTTGGGCTCGAAGTCCGCGAGCAAGGGGAACGTCAGGTTTCGGTCCTTTGCGAACGCGAGATGGGACCACACCCCGTCGACGGAGATGCCGACGAGCTCGCCGCCGAGCTTCCGAAACTCCGGGAGCAACTGTTGATACAGCGCCAGCTGGTCGGAGCAGACCGGGCTCCAGTCCTCCGGATAGAAGACGAGGATCGCCGAGCGGCCTTGAAGATCATCGAGCGAAAACGTCTGATCAGGTGCGGACGGAAGCGCGAAGTCCGGTGCCTTCGTACCGGGTGTCAACGGCGCCGACGGCTCGTTCATCACCGCGACTCTAATGCGCGTCACTTTCCGTAGGAAACCCGGCTAGCAGGAACTTCGCATCCACCATCTGGTTCTCAGCCGACTGCCGGGGGTCAGCTCTCTTCGTGGCCCGGGCGGGTCGCGAGCTCGCCCTCGTCGCCCTCGAGCGATTTCGGGTCGACCTGCCAGTCAAGACCATCGTGTGGGCGCCTCGCGAGGACGCGCCCCGCTGCATCGAGTTCCACGATCTCTCCCCGCACCGCGACGTTCTCGTCCTCAGTGCGGTTCCCGTCGGCGTCGTAGAGGAAGGTCTCTATCCGACTAGGTTCGCCGCCCTCGCTCATCGCGTACCTCCATCATCTCTAATTCCACTGCGCTGGCTGATGATCTCAAACGTCCAGAGCGACCTCGGCAGTCCTCGCCGATTTTGCGGCGGGTCTCGACTGAGGGCGAACAAGCGGCGCCGCGTGGGCCAGCGTTCGGGATTGTCACCCGAGTTTGCGGCAGTTGCGAGCAAAACTGCTGTTAGCGTTAACGGCTGTGCGGGAGGGCTCGGGACAGCTTGTTCTTCGCGAGGTCGAAGATCGTGATCTCGGCGTGCTGTTCGAGCACTCAAGGGATCCCGACGCTATCCGGATGGCCGCGTTCACCTCGCCAGAGGCCGATGATCGAACGAACTTCGAGCGACGGTGGGCGCGGCTGAGGAGCGACAGCTCTACGACCAACAGGGTCATCGAGATCGACGGTCGAGTTGTGGGCCACATTGCGAGCTTCGACCTGGAGGGTCAGCGCGAAGTCACCTACTGGCTAGGCCGTGAGGATTGGGGCCGCGGCATTGCCACGCGTGCTCTCCAAGCGTTCTTGCAGGTGGAGGCAACCCGTCCGCTGTACGGTCGCGCTGCGAGCGACAACGCCGCCTCGATTCGCGTGTTGACGAAGTGCGGTTTCCTCATCGTGGGCGAGGGCCGCGGGTTCGCTCATGGGCGCAACGAGGAAACGGACGAGGTCGTGCTCCGACTCGATGCATGACCCCAACTGCCCTCGGCTGGGCCAGTGTTCGGGGATGACCCCTGATCGCCCTGCGATAGTCATGCCGGCATCACCGCGACGAAGCACCGTTCCTAGCGTTCCCGTGCGGGCGCGTGGCCGCAGCGCGAACGGCATGCCCCAATTACCATCGCCACCCGTGGCCGGGAGCGCCGTCATCCGTCCCGAGCGCGATGCGGACCATCCCGTGATCGCAGAGGTGGTCCGCGCGGCATTCGTCGGACACCCCGACGAGGTCGCGTCGTTCGTCGAGCGCATTCGGGCGTCGGAACAGTTCATTCCGGAGCTGGCGTTGGTCGCCGAGGACTCCTCCGGTGTGATTGCTCACGTGATGCTGAGCTGGGTCGGCGTTGAAGGCGGATCCCGTACAAGGATCCTCAATCTCACGCCGATGTCGGTTCGGCCGGACCGCCAGCGCATCGGTGTGGGGGCGAGGCTGATCCGGGACGCGCTCGGCCGCGCCGAAGAAGCAGGCGAGCCTGCCGTCATGGTCGAGGGCATTGCCGCGTACTATCCTCGCTTCGGCTTCGAGCAGGCGAGCGCGCTGGGCTTCATCTCCCCGCATCCGAAGATCCCCGACGACGCTTTCATGGTCAAGCGGCTCCCGGGATACAACCCGAACCTCGCCGGTCGGATCGTCTATCCGGCAGCGTTCGACGCTCTCGGGTACTAACGACCGGTCTGAGAAGAGCGGCGGACTCGGCGGGTCGCAACGTGCCTAACGAAGTCCCCGAGCGGTCCGGTCCATCGAGAATGGCCTGACTGCGCCGAGTTCGTCGAGGGGAGTTCAGCCCACGGCTGACTTAGGCTGGCTGCGTCCTCGCAGGCGCGCGTTCCCAAAAATATGCCTCCGGCGCCAAATGCAACGGTCCGTCGAAGAGCGGGATCCAGTGTCCGATTTCGCTCGCGCTCGGGTCGTTGAAAATCGCTCTGACGGATGCGTCTGCGTCCGGACCCTCGAACAAGAACACAGCCTCGCTCTCCGACAGAAAGATGGCGTGTCTGTCGAAGGCTTCCTTGAGGTCCTCACGAGCTGAGTGTTGGGCGAAGAGCTCGTGCGCTCGCTCGCTACTGCCGGGTTTCAGGTGAGCCACGAGGACGATCCGGTCCATAGCGGCAAGGGTACTCTCGATTCGGTTTAGCTCGGCGGCGGCAGCAAACCATGCCGTTCGACTTCGAACGCCTCGGCGAGACCTGCTTCGTGCTGAATTCGAACCGGCCGCCATCGTTGGCGGCGGGCCGGGTAGTTAGCTCGGCTCTAGGCCATCGTGGGGGATCCCACTTCGGAAGCAGCCCGTTCGATGATGTCAGCCACAACGGCCGGCTGTGACACGTAGATCGAATGGCTGCCCGGGGTCTCGACAACCGTTGCGCCGGCGCGCTCGGACATCTCGCGCTGGAGCGATGGCGGAATCATCCGGTCTTTACCACTACAAGTCAGTGGAGCAGGGCGCCGCGACGAGCGTCCTGGTCGCG
>CAVWFB010000002.1:0-148651 GCA_963754265.1 uncultured Actinomycetes bacterium
CGCCCGAGCTCGACGGTATCGGAGGCCGTTACTTCCAGGACTGCAACGAGGCGCCGAGTCGTCGACCCGGCCACCGCCGAAGAGACCGGCGCGGGTGTCGCCGACTACGCGGTCGATCCCGTAAACGCCGAGCGGCTCTGGCAGCTGTCCGCGGCGACGCTTGATTAGCAGCGAGCTACTGCGCCGGCACGACAAACGCCACCTCGTCGAGGTAGCACCAGCTCCAGTCCTCGCCGGGCTCGGCCGAGCGAATGATCGGGTGGCCGCTCTCGTGTTCATGCGCGGTCGCGTGCCGGTTCGGCGAGGAGTCGCAGCAGCCGATCTTCCCGCACGTCATGCACATGCGCAGATGCACCCAGCTACTTCCGATCTTCAGGCACTCCTCGCAGCCGTCGATCTTCTCCGGGAGCGCCGTCACCTCGATCTGGTCGAGGTGGCTGCAGATGCTCGTGCCTTCAGACATGCCCGTTCCTCTCTGTTGGGTGACATTGGCTGCCGGAGGCCTCGGGGACTACGAGGGCAACAGCGAAATCGCCTGCCGCGTCTGTCCACCAGGACTCGACCCGGAGCCCGGCTCGCCCGGTCTCGACCTCGAACCGGTCGCGGCGGAACTTCGAGCTGATCTCGACCCGTAGCGGCTCGTGCTCCTCGAACGCCAGGTCGAGCTCGAGACGCCGGATCGCGACGGCATGCGACTCCCGCGCGCGCAGTCCGATGTCCATCCACTCGTGCTCCGGATCCCAGCGCGCTTCGTACTGAAAGCGCCGCTGGTCGAACGTCGCGCCGAGCTCGCGATTGACCGCGGTGAGCGCGTTGCGGACGAACGCCTCGGTCACGCCTCGGCTGTCGTTGTACGCCGCCTCCAACGTGGCGACGTCCTTCACGAGGTCGATGCCGAGCAGGACCGCGTCGTCCCGCGCGAGCGACCTGGCCAGCGCCGCGAGAAACCGCCTCCTCGACTCGGGGTTCAGGTTCCCGATCGTGCTTCCCAGGAAGGCGATCAAACGAGGCCCCTCCCCGGGAAGCGCGCCAAGATCGCGTTCGAAGTCACCGACGATCGCCCGGACGCCGACCCGAGGGTAGGCCGCCGCGATCGCCTGGGCGCTCGCTCGCAGGGTCGGCTCGCTCACATCGAGTGGAACGAAGCGCTCGAGCGTGCCGGCAGACTCGAGCGCATGTAAGAGAAGACGGGTGTTCTCGGACGTCCCGGCGCCGAGCTCGACGAGCGTGCGCGCCTGTGTGCGCCTTGCGATCGAGGCGGCCCGCGCGTCCAGAATCTCGGCCTCGCGCCGCGGAAGGTAGTACTCCGGGAGCCGGGTGATCTCCTCGTAGAGATGCGAGCCCGCGCTCGTCGTAGAGCCAGATCGCGGGCAGCTCCTTTGCCGCGGCCTGCAGGCTTCGGGCCGTCGCCTCGTAGAGGGCCGGACGACCGGCGGCCTCGTCGTGGAGAACGTCGACGCGAACGGTTCGTTCCGTTGCCGTTCTAGCCATCGCGCGCGCAGCGGAGGCCGGAAAAGATCTGCCGGCGTTGCGGGAGATCCCAGTTGCGGAACGTAGGCCGGGCGACCAGCGGATCGGTGACCCAGGAGCCGCCGCGCAGCACTCTGTACTCATCGCCGAAGAAGGCTTCCGAGTACTCCGTGTAGGGAAATGCCGAGAAGCCCGGATAGCCGTCGAAGATCGACGACGTCCACTGCCAGACCGCGCCGCTCATGTGCTCGAGATCCCCGGCGACCGTTTTCGCCGCCTTTTCCCACTCGGGCTCGGTCGGCAGACGCTTTCCCGCCCAGCGCGCATACGCCTCCGCCTCGTGAAAGGAGACGTGCTGGACAGGGACGCGCGCGGGCGCGGTGACATCCCAGAAGAGCGGCTGGTCAGCTCGTTCCGCCTCGCGCCACTCCCAACCCCGAGCGCTCCAGGCGTCACGGTCGTCGTAGCCGCCCGCGTCGACGAATGCCGCGTAGTCCGCATTCGTCACGAGCGCGCGGTCGATCCGAAAGGACGGGAGCTCCACGAGCTGAGTGGGACGCTCGTTGTCGTATGCCCAGGCGTACGCCGAGCCGAGGGTGAACGCGCCTCCGGGGACGGTCACCTCGCCGCTCGCGTTGACCTCGGGTGGCCCGTGTGGCTCCGGCCCGGGCAGGCCCGCAAGCGCAAGCGTCTGCGCCATCGTCTCAGCGTGTTGGAGCTCGTGCTGGACGACCATCCCCACCACGAATCCGCGCTCGAGCAGCGGATCGCCGTCGTCGAGCGACAGTTCCGGGAGGAGCCCGAGCACGCTTTCGCGAACCGCCTTTACGTAGGCGCGTGCTGCTTGAGGCGACAGGATCGGCAGACGTCCGCGCTCGTCGCGTGCGTGACTGAACGAGTCGTAGAGGTCGTCGTACTCCGACGACAGTGCGCTTCGTCCGCCGACGCGTCGCAAGAGCCACAGCTCCTCGAAGTAGCCGATGTGGGCGAGATCCCAGACGAGCGGCGACTGCAGCGGCGAGACCTGCGCCGCGAGCTGGTCGTCGGAGAGCGGCTCCAGGAGCGTCAGCGTGCGGTCGCGCGCGTGCTCGAGAGCGACCGCAGGCTCAAACGGCGACACCGAGCTCCGCCAGGCGGTTGAAGATGAGCGACGCGACCATGGAGCCCTCGCCCACGGCCGCAGCGACGCGCTTCGTCGAGCCACGCCTCACGTCACCCGCCGCGAACAGCCCGACGCGGCTGGTCTCGAGCGGGAGGGGATCCCGATCGAGCGGCCAGCAATCGGGAATGCCGTCGGCGACCAGGTCCCGGCCGGTGAGGATGTAGCCGCGGTCATCGGTGATGACGTGCTCCCGCGAACACCACTCGGTGTGCGGGAGACCGCCGAGGCAGAGGAAGACGGCGTCCATCGGCCGCGTCTCCGCCTTGCCTGCCGCATCGGTGATGGTGACCGCCACGAGCTTGCCGCCGTCCGCGTGCAGGCCGGTCAGCTGCGTCTCGAGATGGACGTCGATCAGCGGGTGCTGCTCGATCCGCTCGATCAGGTACGCCG
Organism: uncultured Actinomycetes bacterium; assembly: GCA_963754265.1. GTDB lineage: Bacteria > Actinomycetota > Thermoleophilia > Gaiellales > Gaiellaceae > AC-32. The sequence goes on from CAVWFB010000002.1 coordinate 3,023, forward strand.
ACATGCTCTTGCTGAGCCGGTCACCGCGAACGACCATCGTCACCCGGGCGGTCTGGTTGGCGAAGTTGAGCACGGCCTGGCCGGCGGAGTTGCCGGCACCGACCACCACCACGCTCTGGCCGGAGCACTGCGCTGCCTCGCTGCGGCCCGCTCCGTAGTAGACGCCGTGGCCCAGGAGATCGTCCATTCCGTCCAGGTCGATCCGTCGCCAGTCCATGCCCGGTGCCGCCAGGACCACCGACGCAGTCACCTCGGAGTCGTCCTCGAGGATCAGCTCGACCGGCTCGTCGTGGCCCTTCATCCGGCTGCCTCGGACGCCGCGCAGGAGCATGAGCTCGGCGCCGAACTGCTCGGCCTGCCGGGCGGCCAGTCGCGCCAGCTCCGCACCACCGATCCCCTCGGGAAAGCCGAAGAAGTTCTCGATCATCGTGGCGTACGACGCCTGGCCTCCGGGCACGTTCTGGTCGCACACGAGCGTCGACAGGCCGTCGGATGCGGCATAGACGGCGGCAGCGAGACCCGCGGGCCCTGCACCGATGACGACGAAGTCGTAGTGCGACCGCTTCGCCGGCTGGAGGCCGCCCCAGGCTTCCGCAACCGTCTCGACGGTCGCCCTGGTGAAGCTTCGGTCGCCGTCGACGAGGACCGGCAACTCCGCGTCGACCAGCCCGAGCCGCCCGAGCAGGAGGTCGGCCTCGGCCGAGCCCGCCTCGTGCCACTCGTACGGCTGCGCCGTGCGCGTGAGGAAATCGCGAAGACGGTAGTGGTCGGGGTCCATCCGCCGACCCACGACCTGCACCGTTGGGCGTACCGGGCTCACGCCGTCGATAGTAGTGCCGCGCTACAGGCTCACGGATCCCGACTTCATCAGCCGTAGAGAACGCGGTGGTATGCGGCGTTACACCGTCCTGAGCTTCGCAAGCAGCTCACCCACCGCAACGCTCGACTCGCCCTCCTCCTCGAACCACGTCGCCAGGACGCCCACGGCGGCGGCTGTGTGATTATCGGCGACGACCACAGGCGTCCTGTTCTCGATCGCCAGCTGAATCTCGCGTTCGAGTGGACGACCTCCGGGAGCCAGCAAGAGCCGGGACTGAAACTCCTTCGCCTCCTCGAGGTCCAAGGGAATGCTGTCGCTCCCGATCTGGAACGTGACCGTTTCCCGGTGCAACACCGTCCCTAGCCTAGTTCCGCGGATGCGTCTGCAGAGTGCCTCGGTCCCGAGCCCGAGTCGTCACCCACCCTTGGAGCGCCCAGCCGCGTAGTCGTGCACCGCCTTCGTGAGTTCCAGGATCTGATGCGAGAGGTCGAGCAGCTGCACGTTCTGCCGGTCCTCCTCCTGCACCGTCTGCCACTGCTGGTCGGCGACCACCTGTCGCTTGGCGTCCGCTCTGTTCTGGCTGATCATCACGAAGGTCGAGAGGAAGATCGCCTCGAGCGAGACGATCATCGTCAGGAGGCCGTAGGGGTACTTCTCGACGCCTAGGCCGATCCAGCAGCCGAACCAGACGATGTGGATGTACACGAACGCCATCGAGCCGGCGAAGGTGGTGATCCGGTCTGCGATCCGGTTCTGCACACTCTCGGCCCGCTGCTTTGCGTGCTCGAGGAGCGCCGGGTTCGGCTCTGCCGGTAGGTGCGAGAGGCGCTCGATGAGAGTCGATTGCTCCATGGTCAAACCGCCCCCTTTGGAGGATTGTCGCGTTCGTCCGTGCAAACCGTTCGGCGGCTCACAGGTTGTTGGTTACGTTAGGGGGTCGTCAGGCGACTCTGTGAGCCCTACTGGACGTCGATGTCGGCGCGGGTATGGGGCAGGTTCAGGGCAGAGAGCTAGACCGCGACGACCCGACGGGCTCGGGCGAGCGCCGCCTCTTCCATCAGCGTCTGGGCGTTGACGGTTCCTGTCTCGGACGGCGCGAGCCACGTTCCGTCTCCTGAGAGCTCCCAGGCGAGCGTGTCGTCCAGCTCGAGCGCGCTGAGGATCTCGTCGAGACGGCCCCGCAGCGCTGAGTCGCGCACCGGCGCGAGAACCTCGACGCGGCGATCGAGGTTTCGTTGCATCAGGTCGGCAGAACCGAACAAGTAGGTGGCGTCCGGCCCGGCTCCGAAGCGATAAATCCGTGAATGCTCGAGGAAGCGGCCGACAATCGACCGCACACGGATGTTCTCGGAAAGTCCTGGTACCTGAGGCCTGAGGCAGCACATGCTCCGGACGATCAAGTCAATGCGGGCGCCGGCCTGGGACGCGTCGTAGAGCGCGTCGATCAGCTCCGGATCGACGAGGCTGTTCAGCTTCATCGCGATCCGACCCTCCGGAGATGCCTGACCGCGGATCAGCTCGACCAGCCCGGCCCGCATCGCGGTAGGAGCGACGAGCAGGGGTCGGAACTCCTGCTGCCGGCTGTACCCGGTGAGGAGGTTGAAGACCTCCGAGACATCCGCGGTGATCTCAGGATCGGCGGTGAACAGTCCGAGGTCCTCGTAGATCGCGGCGGTCTCTCGGTTGTAGTTACCGGTCCCGATGTGCGCGTACCGAACGATCTCGCCTCCCTCCCTGCGAACGGCGAGACAGAGCTTGGCGTGCGTCTTCAGACCGACGACGCCGTAGGCCACGTGGATCCCCGCGTCTTCCAGTTGCTGCGCCCAGGCGATGTTCGCCTCCTCGTCGAACCGCGCCTTCAGCTCGACGATGCACACGACCTGCTTCCCCTCTCCCGCGGCCCGGATCAGCGCCTTCATGATTCCGCTCACGTCGGCAGAGGTGCGGTAGAGCGTCTGCTTGATCGCCAGCACATCCGGGTCTCGCGCAGCCTCCTCGATGAAGGCCTCGACCGAGGTGTCGAACGAGTCGTACGGATGCTGGACGAGTACGTCGCCCTCCCGGATCACGCCGAAGAGCTCCGGCGATCCCGAGTCGTCCATGGAGACGAGCCGGGTCTGCGTGACCTGTTTCAAGGGTTCCTGCTTGAGCTCGGGGCGGTCCAGCCCGGCGATGGACCAGAGCCCTCGGAGATCGAGCAAGCCATCCGCACGCCCGACATCGCTCGCCTGGAACCCGAGCTCGCGCACGAGCAAGCTGAGGGTCTCCTCCGACATCGACGAATCGACCTCGAGCCGGACGACGATCGTCGAGCGACGCCGTCGCCTGAGTACGGACTCGACGGCGGCCACCATGTCATCCTCGCTCTCGTCGATGTCGAAGTCCGTGTTGCGGGTCACGCGAAACGGAGAGTGCTCGACGACCTCCATTCCCGGAAACAGCGCCGAGAGGTGCCGCGCGATCAACTGCTCGAGGGGCACGAATCGCTCACCGTCTGGCAGCACAACGAAACGCGGCAGCGACTGCGGCACCTTCACTCGTGCGATTCGCCGCGTCAGCTCGCCGGGTACTCGGACGACCACTGCCAAGTTCAGCGACAGGTTCGAGATGTAGGGGAATGGATGAGCCGGGTCGACCGCCAGCGGGGTGAGGACCGGAAAGAGCTGCTCGTCGAACAGATCGTCGAGAAAGACTCGATCGTCGGCATCGAGGCTCTCCCAGTCCGAGAGCCGAATTCCGGCCGCGGCCAGATCGGGCACAAGCTGATCGGCGAATGCCGCGTCTCGCCTCGCGACGAGCTCCCGAACCCGGACGCTGATCTTGTCCAGCCTCTGGCGGATGTTTTCGTCCTCCGAGTCCTGCGCCCTCAGCCCCGCGTCGAGCTGCATCCTCAGGCTGCCCACCCGCACTTGGAAGAACTCGTCCAGATTGTCGCTGAAGATCGCGAAAAACTTCGCCCGCTCCAAGACGGGTAACGACTGCCGCTGGGCGACCGCGAGTATGCGCTCGTCGAAGTCCAGCCACGAGAGTTCTCGATTCAAGAACCGGCCGGCGGGGCGCGCCTCCGTAGCCGCAACCTCCGGGGCCACCGCCGTCTCACCGAGAGCATTGACCGGCATGGGCCGAGGCCTCTCACTCTCCATGTGAACCAGGATAGACGTCGGTTATCGCCGGCCGAGCCGCGAGCTTCGCACCGAGTCTCCAACACTGCCGAGTGGGTGCGATAGGGCAAGGCGCCCATTCGCGACGCCGAGGGTCGCCGGTCGTCTGGATGCAGCCAGCGCGGGACATTCCCGGCGAGCCTCGCCGCCAACGGCTGAGACAGCGTTAGTCTCTCTGCGTGAGGAGCGTGAGCCCGCCGCGGTGAACGCGACCCGCGAGGATCGCGACCAGCGCGCGACCCCGCCGCCGGCGCCGCGCGGGTCCTCGCCGCCGCCCGAGCAGCCCCGCTTTCGCCTGAGTCGCCGCTGGATCATCTTCGGGCTCGCGCTGCTGGCCTTCAACTTCTACCTCGGCTCGCGTGCGATGCAGCCCGCCTCGCGAGTTCGCGTTCCGTACAGCCCGTTCTTCCTCCAGCACGTGAAGGCGGGGGACGTGAAGGAGATCACCTCGAAGGGCACCGCGATCCAGGGCACCTTCACGCACAAGGAACGGTACGCAGGTTCGAAGCCGACGACGCGCTTCCGCACCGAGGTTCCCGCGTTCGCCGACACCGACGCCCTCTCGCACCTGCTTCAGCAGAAGGGCGTGGTCGTCAACGCCGAGCCGCTGGACACCGGAGCGCCATGGTGGCAGAACCTGTTGCTCGGCTTCGGGCCGACCATCCTCTTTCTCTTCCTGCTGTTCTGGCTGCTCCGCCGAGCCGGGAACGTTCAGAACGTCCTCGGCTCGTTCGGCCGCTCGCGAGCCCGGAGATATCAGCCGGCCGGCGACAAGGTCACGTTCGCTGATGTCGCGGGGATCGACGAGGCGAAGGCGGAGCTGACGGAGGTCGTCGACTTCCTGCGTCATCCCGAGAAGTACCAGAAGCTCGGCGGACGGATTCCGCACGGCGTCCTGCTCTCCGGCCCGCCGGGGACGGGCAAGACGCTGCTCGCCCGGGCGGTGGCGGGTGAGGCGGACGTGCCGTTCTTCTCGTTGGCGGCTTCCGAGTTCGTCGAGGCGATCGTCGGCGTCGGGGCATCGCGCGTGCGCGACCTCTTCACGCAGGCCAAGGAGGCCGCCCCCGCGATCGTGTTCATCGACGAGCTCGACGCGATCGGCCGGTCGCGGACGTCCGGCATCGCCGGCTTCAGCGGCGGCAACGACGAGCGCGAACAGACGCTCAACCAGATCCTCACCGAGATGGACGGGTTCGACTCCTCCATCAGCGTGATCGTGATCGGTGCGACCAACCGGCCCGACGTTCTCGACCAGGCGCTGCTTCGCCCCGGCCGCTTCGACCGCCGGGTTGCGGTGCAGCCGCCCGACCGTGCCGGACGCGAGGCGATCCTCAAGGTGCACACGCGTGGCCTGCCGCTCGGGCCGGACGTCGATCTAGGCCGGATCGCGGCGACGACCCCGGGCATGGTCGGGGCGGATCTCGCGAATCTCGCCAACGAGGCCGCTCTGCTGGCGGCTCGGCGGAACCACGAGGTCGTCGACGAATCCGACTTCACCGACGCGCTCGAGCGAATCGTGCTCGGCGCCGAGCGGCAGGTGCTGATGAGCCCCGAAGACCGGCGCCGGACCGCCTACCACGAGGGCGGGCATGCGATCGTCGGCATGCTCACCGAGGGCGCCGATCCGGTGCGCAAGATCTCGATCATCCCCCGCGGGGTCGCGCTGGGCGTCACGTTCGCGGCGCCGGAGAGCGACCGCTTCAACTACCGCGAGCCCGAGGTGCACGCGAAGATCAACGTCGCGCTCGGGGGCCGGGCGGCAGAGGAGATCGTCTTCGGCGAGACGAGCACGGGCGCCGAGTCGGATATCCAGCAGCTCACCGAGATCGCGCGCCAGATGGTCGGCCGCTGGGGCATGAGCCCCGCGATCGGCCCGGTGGCGGTGATCCAGCGGGACGGCTCGGGTCCCCTGCTTCCGGGCGCCGCCGAGGTCTCGTCCGACACCCAACGGCTGGTCGATCAGGAGGTGCGCCGCATCGTCCAGGAATCGCACGAGGAGGTCCTGTCCCTGCTTCGGGAGAACCGGGGCAAGCTCGATTCACTCGCGAACGCGCTGCTCGAGCACGAGACCCTGGACGAGGACGATGCCTACGCGGCCGCAGGAGTCCCCCGGGTTGAGACCGAGAGCACCGATTCGTACGCGACGGCAGCCCGTTCGCGGATCGACGGCCGAGAGGGGAGCTGAGTTGAGGCTAGGCCGAACGCGGGCGGCTCAGCGCGCTTCCTCGTCGACCGTCCGCTCGGCCGTCGGAAGCGCCTCGAGTCGCTCGTCCGGGATGGGCTCGCCGCTCTCGATCGAGCGGCCGTAGGTACCGGCGGCGAGGCGGGCCTCGGCACGCTCGACGGCCGCTAGCTCCTCGCGTAGGTCGTCTGCCAGACCTTCGTCGAGCTCGTCCTGATAGAGGTCGGACGCCTGGTTGGCGGGGTCTTTCTCGTCCGCCGGCTCGCCGGTGTCCTCGTGCCCGAGCCTCGCGAGGGACCGCTCGATTCGCTCGCGCTCTTGCGCAAGCAATTCGCGAGCCCGCTCAGAATCCATCACGCAACGTTAGCGTGGCCGAGAGTCCGACGAGTCACGGGCGCCGAGAGTCCTGTCGATCTGGAACACCTACGACTCCTCCGACGTTCTATCTAGTGCGGGCGAAACGTGCCCGCATCGTCACAAGGAGGGACTCTTGAAGCATCCAAACATGCACCGCATCGACGTGCGCTGCTCGTCATGCGGCGCGCCTTTCAGCATCCGCTCCACCGCGGAAGCCTTCTCGATCGACGTCTGCTCGAACTGCCATCCGGCGTACACCGGGCGTGAGCGAGCCGTTGCGAGCGGCGGGCGCATCGAGCGCTTCGAACGGCGACGCGCTCTGTCCGCCGCCTAGCCCGTCCAGCGCATGCGGCCGCTGCTCGACGAGGTCCTGCCGCGATTCGATGCCGGTGAAGTGCACGACCTCTGGATCCCGGCCCAGCCGGACGTCGCGTTCGCGGCGGTGAAGGAGGTGACCGTGCGCGAGGTACGCCTCCTGACGCCGCTGGAGACGCTTCGGGGGCTGCCGAGCCTGCTGACGGGACGCGCGGCCTTCCGGCCGGACGGCTCGGCACCCGTCCTCGAGGCGTTCACCGTGGGGGTCGTCCCCCTGGGCGAACGTCCCGGCACCGAGATCGCCGCCGGAGCCATCGGCCGCTTCTGGCGGTGGGCCGGCAACGAGCCGGCGGCGGTGCGGACGCGCGAGGACTTCCTCTCGTTCGCGGGGCCCGGATACGCGAAGGCGGCGATCGCGTTCCTCGTGCGCCCGGAGCGCGGCGGCAGCCGAGTGGTCACCGAGACCCGCGTCGCGGGCACGAGCCCCGAGGCGACCCGGGCGTTGCTGCGCTACTGGGTTGCAATCCGGCTCGGGAGCGGCGCGATCCGTCGAAGCTGGCTCGCCGCGATCCGGCGCCGCGCGGCTCGCGCTCGCTAGGGAGGGACATTCGTTCCTACGCGATCCTGCGCGGCCGCGAAAATGGCGGCAGTGACCGCCTCTCGACTCCGGGTGCCGCCGGTGGGTCTCGGCCTCGCGCTCGTGGGCTTGCTCGGCCTAGCGGTCGTCGCCGCCTCGGCATCGGGCTCGCCGCTCCCGCCGGGTCGACCGGAGTCGAGCGACCTCCCCGGAGTCGTCTTCCTGGTGGCGGCCGGGGCCGCCTTCGCCCTCTACGTCCTCGCGATCGTCGTCATTCGCAGGCGCGGACCGAGCCTCGTCGTGGTGTGTTGCGTCGCCGCCGCGATCCAACTCATCCCGCTGGCCGGGCCCTTGCTCCTCTCGCGTGACGTCTACGCGTACTGGACCTACGGGCGCCTGGTCACCGCCCACGACGTGAACCCGTACGTTGTTCCTCCCTCGACGTACAGCGCCGATCCCGGCGAGCGGCAGATGGCGCCCGCCTGGCGAGGAACCACGTCCGTCTACGGTCCGGTCTTCTCGGCCGCCTCGGCGGGCCTCGCCAAGGCGACGGGACGATCCGCCGAGACGACGGCCTTCTCGTACCGGCTGCTGGCTGCCCTGGGGATGCTGGCGGTCGTCGGCCTGGCGGTGGTCGCTGCGCCTGTGCCCGCGTTCGCTGCCGCCTTCGTCGGCTGGAATCCGATGCTTGCCCTCGATTTCGCCGGCGGCGGGCACAACGACGTCTGGATGGTCGCCTTCGTCCTGGGCGCGCTGGCGCTAGCGTCGCGACGTCGGCCGGTGCTGGCCGGCGCCAGCTGGGCTCTTGCGGTCGGCGTGAAGTGGGTGCCGCTCGTGCTCCTGCCTCTCAGCCTGGTCGCAGCCCGTGGGCGCTACGCGCGCCTGGTCGCCGCCGGATTCCTCGTCACGTTGGCCGCCATCGTCACCGGCGCCTCCCTCGCGTTCGGATCGGCCTGGCTGACCGCGCTGGTGCCGCTTGCCCGGCACCACGCCGGCTTCTCGCTCCCTTCGCGCCTCGTCGATTTCGGCCTTCCCCGCCCGCTCGCAGACCTGTCGGCGGCGGCCCCGCTTCTCCTGGCGCTCCCGTGGCTCCTGCGTGACGCGCGCGCCGGGCGTCCACGGCTCGCACTCGCCACCGGGCTGATGGTGATCGCGAGCCCCTGGGTGTTGCCGTGGTACGCGGTCTGGATCGTCCCGCTCGCTGCGATCGAGGAGGACCGGCTCGCCTGGGTGCTGGCGCTGACGGTGTGCGCCTACCTCTTGCCCGACCGCATCCCGCTCTAGTCGCCCGCGACGTCGCGGCGCAGGAAGACGACGTATGCCGCGACGAGCGGAAGCGCGATGTACAGACCGCACACCCAGACCGCCCTGATCACGGGAGTCCAGTCGGCGGGGACCCGCAGAAACCCGTGCCACGCGTCGAATTGCGTGCCGAGCAGGTAGGAGCGAAAGCTCTCGGTCCCCGGGAGGACGCCGAGAAGCTGCATCAGCAGCGCCCACATCAGCGTCCCGACGACCGCCGCCGCGCTGTTCCGCGTCATCGTCGACAGCATCAGCCCGAAGGCGGCGACGCCCACGAGCGGGAGCGCGTAGATCGCGAGGCTCGCGGCGAGCAGGCCGAGCCCATGGCCGGCCGAGATCTTGGTCCCGGAGAGCGAGGTGAGCGGGTGAAAGCCCCAGGCGACACTGCCGGCCACGAGGCCAACGAGGCCCATGGCGAGGATGACAGCGAGCGTGTAGCTGATCGCGGCGAGCACCTTTCCCGTCAACACCTCGCTGCGCTCGCGCGAGCGGGTGAGGATCGTCTTCAGCGTCCCGTTGTGACTTTCCGCGGCGACGATGTCCCCGGCGACGAGGGCGGTGATCAGCGGAAAGCCCCAGATCGACATGAAGAAGAGGACGACGAAGGGAACGGCGAGACCGGTGTCGCGGATGTAGCGACCGAGCGGGACGTCGTTGGGGCCGCCGCTCTGGAGAACGAGCACGACGACGAAGATGACCGGGACGAGCGCGGCCGTGCCGATCCCGAGATAGGTCCGCTTCTGCGCGAGCAGCTTGGCGATCTCCCAGCGGTAGACCCTGGCGACGGCGCTCATCAGGCGACTACCTCAGCGCGGTCGTGGTCGCTCGACTCGCCGCCGGTGAGCCCGAGGAACAGCTCTTCGAGGCTCGCGGTGGCCGGGACGAGCCCGGTGAGCCCGATGCGGGCCTGGCCGAGCGCAATCGTGAGCGCGGCGACCGCGTCCTCGTCAGCCTTGAACGCCAGCTCCGCGCCGTCGAGCGTGACCTCCTCGATTCCGGGCTGCGAGAGGCACAGCACCCGCGCACGCTCGGGCTCGGAGGTTCGCATCCAGTAGCCCGCCGACGCCGTCGCGAGCAGCTGCTTCAGGGCGCCCTCGTACACGATCCGGCCCTTGCGGACGATCGCAACGCGGTTACAGAGGTCCTCCACCTCGCCGAGCAGGTGACTCGAGAGAAGCACGGTGATCCCTTCGTCCGCGAGCCTGCGCACGAGCTCGCGCATGTCTCGCATGCCCGCCGGGTCGAGCCCGGTCGTCGGCTCGTCGAGCAGGAGCAGACGCGGCTGCCGGATCAGCGAGGCCGCGATGCCAAGCCGCTGGCGCATCCCGTGCGAGTAGCCACCGACGCGGTCCTTCGCCCGGTCGCGCAGGTCGACGAGCTCGAGCATCTCCTCGATCCGCGTGCGGGAGTCCCCGTCGTCGTAGTCGGCGAGCAGCCGCAGGTTCTTGCGACCCGAGAGGTACGGGTAGAAGCGGGGCTCCTCGACGAAGCCCGCGACGCCGGCGAGCGCTTTCGCTCCTTCGGCGAGCGGATCGCGTCCGAACAGGCGGACCGAGCCTTCACTCGGGCGGATCAGGCCGAGCATCATCCTCAGCGACGTGGTCTTGCCGGCGCCGTTCGGACCGAGGTAGCCGAAGACGTCGCCCGGCTCGACGGTCAGGTCGACGTGATCGACGGCGACGATCTCTCCGTAGCGCTTGACGAGACCGCGCGCGGTGACGGGAAGTGCGTCGTTCACTTGAGGTCGCGTGCAGCCGTCTCGGCCGCGGCCGGCGGCAAGGAGCCGGCGAGGACGTAGGAGACCCCGTTGCGCTGCCACTGGATGACCGTCCCGAGCTGCGTTGCGAGCTCGTGGCCGGTGAGGCCGTCGATGGAGATCCTCGGCAGGCTCGAGAGCACTCCGCCCTGCTGGGCTGCCGAATCAGCCTTCCGCTCGAGGACGACGATCGCGCCGAGGCCCTGGCCGTAGACCACGAGAACCGCCTTCGAGTCGGCGCCGCCGACCGCCCGCACGTCCTGTCGCGGCAGTCCGACCAGCTTGCTGGGCGCGACGACCGCGAACCCGGCCGCAGCCTGGGCCGCCGAGAGGCCGCTCACCGGCTTGGCTTCTCTCGTCGAGTGCGCGGCCGCCCTCGCCGTCGACCCGAGGTCGACCGTCTTGGCCCCGGCCGGCGGGGAGATCGCGACGTCGCTCTCCGGGACCGCGCCGTACGAGATGTGGGTCACCTGGAGCTCGAGCACCGGCGAGGAGCTGCCCTGGGCGAAGATCGCCACGTCGAGGGGAACGCCGCGGGCCGCGTCCCAGGCGAGCTCCGCCGATCCGAGCAGTCCGCCGTCGTGCTTGGGCGAGATGTGCACGCGGTAGGCGGCTTGCCCCGCCACGTCGGTCGGCTGCGCACCGGAAAGCGTGGCGTGCTGGCGGAGCTTCGCGAGAAAGTCGCCGATCTCGGAGAGCGCCGGCGGCGCACCCGCGTCGCGAGTCGGATTCGCCTCCTTGCTCTGCCCGGGGAGGGTCGCCTTGTAGACCGTGTTGGACGACGCGTCGTACACGCTCACGCGCTTCCCGTTCCAGACGACCTGCACGTCCCCGGCGTTGGACTGCAGCTCGAGACGGCCCTTCCCGGCGTTCGTCAGCCAGAGGCGTCCGGAGGCGCCCGACATCAGCGCCGAGCCGACGTTCCCGAGCAGGTCACCCGACGGGAACAGCCGATTCGTGAACTTGATGCGCGCGGTGATTCCGTCCGGCTTCGAGGCCGCGAGACCGTCGTGGATCGCCTGGGGAAGAGCCTTCGGGGGAGGCGTCGGGCCACCGCCGCCGCTCGCGGCGACCGCAACCGAGGCGGCGACCACGACCAGCGCGACAACGCCGGCGAGGAGCATGGCCAAGCGGGGAGTGGAGAGCGTGCGGAGGAGCTTCACGGCGTTCCTTTCTCGGGCTGTCCACCGCTCGTTGTACCGGCGGACTCTGAGAGATCTCTGAGAGCCGGCAGCTCGATCGTGAAGACCGCCCCTTCAGCGAAGGCACGGCCACCGTGTCGCTCCGCGATCGCCTGCACGATCGAGAGGCCGAGGCCCGAGCCCGGACCACCGCCTCCACCCCGCCAGAAGCGCTCGAACGCCCGCGCGGCCTGGTAGGGCTGAAGTCCCGACCCCTCGTCGGAGACGCTGAGGACGGCCAATCCCTCGTTTTCGCTCGCGGCCACGGTGATCGTGCCGCCCTCCCGGCCGTGTCGGTGCGCGTTCTCGACGAGGTTGGAGAGCGCACGTTCGAGCGCCGCACCCTCGCCCCGCACCCGCACCGGCCGAGGCGCACGAGCCTCCACGGCGGGGTCAGCCTCCGCAGCGGCCCGCGCGAGCAGGTCGAGCCGGACCTCCTCGACCGGAGCTTCGGCAGCCTCCTCACGCGACAGAACGAGCAGGTCGTCCGCCAACCCTGCGAGACGCTCGGCGTCACGCTCCAGCTCCTCGACGAGCTCCGGCGTCTGACCGTGCCGCCGCAGATACGCCACGTTGCCGCGCAGCGCGGTCAGCGGCGTGCGCAGCTCGTGGGAGGCATCCGCGAGGAAGCGCCGTTCCGCGTCACGAGAGTGTTCGAGGCTCGCGAGCATCGCGTTCAGGGTCGTCCCCAGCCTGCCCACCTCGTCCGCGGCGGGTTGCTCGGGCAGGCGGCGACGCGGATCGCCGGTGCGCTCGATCTCCGACGCGGCGTTTGCAAGCTGCCCGAGCGGCCGGAGGGCTCGCCGCATGAGCAGCGCCACCGGCCCCGCTGCCAGGATCGCCGCCACGAGCGCCGCCAGCACCGAGATGAGGCGCAGGCTCGCAACGGTCTCCCCCAGGTCGTGCGTCGAGGCCGCGACGATCACGGCCCCGCCCGCTGCCCTGCCTCCGAACTCCGCGAGCGGCGCCACGTACACGCGCACCGGATCGGTCCCGAGCATCGCGTCTCGATAGCCCGAAGCACCATGCGCGATGGCCGAGCCCACGAGCCCGCCGAGCGGCAGAACCTGCCCGCCGAGGGCCAGCGAGCGCGCGACGATCCGTCCGCGCCGGTCGATGACCTCGACCGACAGCTGCGTACCTCCGACAGGCGAGTCGAGCGCTCCCGGCCTCGTCAGAAGCGCCGGCGCGGAGGCACTCAGCTGCGAGACCTCGACCGCACGTTGCCGCAGCGTCCGATCGAGCGAGCTGTGGAGATGCCGGGCTACAAGAAGATCGACGGCCGCACCCACCGCGACGAGCACGAGCACGATCGCGACGGCCGCCGCGACGACTGCCCGAACCTGGATCGAGCGCCGGCTCACCGGCCGAGGATGAACCCGGTGCCGCGCACGGCCTGGATCAGCGGCGGCTCGCCCAGCTTGCGCCGCAGGTAGTACACGTAGCGGTCGACGACGTTCGGGCTCGCCGCGGTCACCCCTCCCCAGACGCGCTCGAGCGCGAGCTCACGGCTGACCACCTGCCGCGAGTTGCGCAGGAGCAGCTCGAGCAATGCGGCCTCGCGCCCACTCAGAGCCAGATGTCGGTCGCCGCGCTGCGCCGAGCGTGTGGAGATCTCGAGGACGAGATCGCCGTAGGCGAGCACCTCCGCGGGCTCTCGGCCGCGGCGCAGGAGCGCACGAATGCGAGCGAGCAGCTCCTCCGCGGCGAACGGCTTGACGAGGTAGTCGTCGGCGCCGGCGTCCAGCCCGGCCACGCGCTCGCCGACGGCGTCGCGCGCCGTCAAGAGCAGCACCGGAAAGCCGAGGCCCTTGGCCCGGACGCGACGACACACCTCGAGTCCGTCGAGACCAGGCATCGCGACGTCGAGGACGAGGAGATCGGGAGCCGAGCGCTCGACCTCGACCAGGGCGGAGCCTCCGTCCGCCGCCGTCCTCACCTCGTATCCCTCGGCGACGAGCGTCCGCTCGAGCATGCGGCGGATCGGCGGATCGTCGTCCACGACGAGAATCCCGACCCCTGACACGACTTCAGCGTAGCCCTCCACCTCAGGCAGCCACGCAGGTCGTTCGCCTCAGCGGAGGATCCCGGTGTGGCCGAGCGAGTAGCGGCCCGGCTGCGGCCACACACAGAGGCCGTGCGGCCCTCGACCGACCGGGATCCTTGCGAGCAACCGGCCGTTTCGCGTGGAGAGCGCGTAAACAACGGCGTTGTAGCGCCCGGAGAGCCAGAGCACCTTCCCGTCTGCCGAGACGCCGCCCATGTCGGGGCTGCCGCCGCCCGGGATCCACCACTTCGCGACCACCTTGCGCCGCCGGAAGCTGATCACCGAGATCGAGCCCTCGCCGCGGTTGGTCGCATACAGGAGCTTCGCGTTTCGACTCGGGTAGAGGCCGTGGACGCCCTGCCCGGTCCGGAGGAAGCCGGTCACCTTCAGCCGCCGGCCGTCTACCTCCCACAGCCCGTTCGCACGCATGTCGGCGACGTAGAAGACCTTGCCGTCCGGAGACAGCTTGACGTCCTGCGGCATGCCCGAGCGACCGTCCGGCAGGTCGAGGACGCCGACGATGCGCTGGCGCTGAACGTCAACCTTGATCAGCTGCCCCGAGAACTCGCAGCTCGCGATCAGGTAGCTGCCGTCGGCCGAGAAGTCCATGTGGTCGACCCCGGCACAGGGAACCTCGAGAGAGTGCTGGAGCCGGAAGCTGTGGGCGTCCCTGAAGTCGAGCCGGCTCAGCCGCTCTGCGACGACGATCGCGTAGCGCCCGTCGGGAGTGAAGTACATGTTGTAGGGGTCCTCCACCGGAATCGGCCTGCCCGGCTTGCCCGTCCGTGGATCGATCGGCGTCAGGCTGTTGCCGAGGTCGTTTGTGACGTAGAGCGTCTTCAGGTCGTAGGCAGGCGTGACGTGCTGCGGGAGGGCACCGACCGCGAAGTGCCCGACGACCCGATAGGTACGCGGGTCGATCACGTCCACGCTTCCGCTCTCGCTGTTAGGCACATAGATGCGTGGCAGGGCGGTGCGGGCGGCCGGTGCGAGCATGTTCGCTCCGTCGAAGGCGTAGACGTTGCCCTTCGGCGTAGCGGAAACCGTTCCCGATGACGCGCGACGCGCGTGTGCCCGCACGGCGGTGGGGACGAGCTCGCTCAGCCCGGACTCGGCGCCTCCCGGCCCGCGACCTCCCGCGAGGAGGATCTCGTTGCCGAGGCCGACGGCCGCGAGATCGGAGCGCGGGCTCGCGAGCCGGCCCGACCGCCGGACCTGTCCGCGCCGGGGGTCGACGGCGACCACCCTGGCCGTGGGAGTTCCGACCGCGGCGCCGCGGCCTCCGATCACGTAGGCGACATCGCCCAGCCTCGCGGCCGAGGCATGGGTCGTCGGCGCCGGGAGCCGCCCGATCCTCGTCACCTTGCCAGTGGCCGGAGAGAACTCCAGCACTGCCGCGCTGGCCGTTCCGTTCGGGAGAGAGCCGCCGGCGATCACGACCTGGCCGTCCACGGCCGTCACCGCGGCGTAGCGCACCGGCGAGGGCAGGCGCGCGACGATGCGAGCGGGCGAGCCCGCCCGCCACGCGACGATCGTGTCGAGCCACTGCCGGCCCGTGTAGCCGCCCACGACGTACGCCGTCTGCCCCACGGCGGCGGCCGCCTGGTCCGAGCTCGGCGCCGGCAGCCGACCCGCGTCGGCCGTGGCACCCGAGACGGGATCCACCCGAACGATCGAGTCCAGCTGGCTCAGCCCATTGCCACCTCCGAACAGGTACACGGCTCGACCGAGGCGGACCGCGGCGGCATCGTGCAGAGCCCCGGGGAGCCGTCCCCGCTGGCCGGCGCCCCCCGCACGGGCGACGAGGATCGTGTTCGTCGAGGTGTCCTGCGCGGTCAGCCCGCCGAGGAGCATGGCCCGGCCGCCGCCCAGGGCTGCGGGTGCCGGGTCCTGCAGCGCGGAGGGCAGCGAGCCCGTACGGCGCTCGACGAGGTGGACTGAGGATGCCTTCGTAGAGCGAGGATGGCCTCTCGGGCGCGCGGCTGCGACGGTGGTCCCCGAACGCCCTCGCTCGTCGCTGGTCGAGCTCGAGCCGCTCGTGATCGCCCATGCCCCGAGCCCGACGGCGGACGCTGCAAGGGCAAGCCCTACAAGTACGAGACCGCGGCTACCGCTCCGTCGGCGCACGGTGAATGAGCTTAGACCGCGGGGACCGAACGCCGCCTCACACCGCGACGCCACACGCCGAGGCGCGACTCAGTCCTGATCGTCGGCGAGCGAGATGTTGCGCTGTGCGCGGACGAACGGATCGGCATGGCGAGCCGAGATCTCCTCCGGCCAGTCCCGGGGATAGTCACCGAGGCTCCTGCGCTCTCCGCCCGGGATCCGAAGCTCGACGTCGATCCGGCCGTTCTCCACGCGCACGAGGTTGTAGGCCGGATGCGGAAACCCACGGGTTCGCTGTGTCGAGACGGTGCCCGAGTGGACGAGCAGCATCCCACCGACCGGCCAGACGTACGGCACGTGGCGGTGGCCGGCGAGAACGAGGTCGACCCGGCACTGGCGCAGGAGCGAGAGCACGTCTCCCGCGTCGCGCACCTGGTTGCGCTCGCGCCCGGTGCCGGGGATGGGCATCAGGTGGTGGTGACAGACGAAGACGCGGAGATCTGCCTCGCCCCGGAACCCCTCCTCGACCCAGCCGTAGTGCTCCCGGCCGATCTCGCCTTCGTCGACGTCGGGCTTCGACGAGTCGACGGCGACGAGCGCGACCTCCAGCTGCTGCAGCTCGAGCCGAAGCCGCGTGTCGCGAGGGCCGAACGTGTCCTCGAAGCGCAGGTAGCCGACGTTTCGCGCGTCGTGGTTGCCCGGGACGGCCACGACGTGCTCGCAGGCGATCTTCCCCAGCTCCTGGAACGCGAGTGGGTACTGGTCGGGGTAGCCGTCGTCGGTGAGGTCGCCCGCGATCACGACGAGATCCGGGTCCTGGGCGTTGATCTCCTCGATCGCCCGGCGGAGCAGGTCCTCGCGGTACCGGCCGCCTCCGACGTGCACGTCCGAGATCTGCGCGATCAGCACCTGCGGCTAGACGGCCGCGAGTGCGCCGGGCTGCTCGTCGCTCGGCTGGTACCCCGCAAGCGCCGTCATCGCGTCAGCGTAGACGTCGCGGCCGACGAACGAGTAGACAGGGCGAAAATCGACTGCTGCGTTCAGCTCGATGACGCAGAACCCTCCCGGCCCGGTCGGAAGAAGGTCGACACCGACGAGGTCGAGACCCGAGGCATCCGCGGCCGCACAGGCAAGCCCCACCGCCACGGGCGGAGGGACGACGCGCTCGATCGAGGCGCCGAGTGCGACGTTCGTCCTCCACTCCCCGGGGGGAGCGGTGCGCTTGGCGGCGCCGACGACGCCGCCGGCCGCGACGATCAGTCGCAGGTCGTGCCCGAGCGGGGGGATCAGCTCCTGGGCGAGGGCGCCTCCGGTTCGAAACCAGGGCCGAGACGAGAGCGTCTCGAGGCTCCACTCGAGCTCGCGTCGATCCCGGCAGAGCACGACGTCGCGGCCCCAGCTGCCGAAGCGCGGCTTGAGCACGGCGGGGTAGTCGATGTCCGGCGGCTCGTCGTAGCGTTCGATCAGCCGTGTGCGCGGGTGAGGCAGGCCTGCACGCCGCAGGCTCCGTGCCGTCAGCAGCTTGTCGTGGGCGTAGAGCGCCGCCGGCGGGGCATTCAGGACCGTCACTCCCGCCTCGAGCAGCCGCTCCAGCGCCCACAGCCCCTCCTCGACGCCATCGAGATCGTCGCGTACGTCCAGTCGACCGAGCACGAGGTCGCCGCGCCCGAGCGAGAGCAGCGCCTCGCGGGGCGACAGCAACTCGACTTGCGCGCCGTTCCAGCCGCGACGCGCGAGGGCGAGGTTCGTGGCGCTGGGACGATGGGCGACGATCGCGACACGCATCGTCTCGACACTGTGGCGCGATCGACCCATTCCATGGGCTTCGGGGCGGTTACGGACGGGTGAAAAAGTGGCGCGTCCCATCCACCCGCCGAGGTGGCGGGTCGCGGTCACAGGATCGTCACCGAAGCCGAACCGACACGTAACCCACCGTCGCGCCCGGACGACCTAACGTCGCGGAGGGCTGGAGTTCCGCACACCGCCGCCGAGGCCGCGGGAGAGCGGAAGGCGAGAGCCCGGCGGACCCGGGCTCTCGCCGCCGTTAAGACATGTGTAACCCCATTTCCTGCTTAAGTGGGGTTAGATAGCGACTTGGCGACGACGGCGGCGAAGAAGCAGACCGGCGGCGGCCATGAGGCCCTGCTCAATAGAGAGCTCTCGTGGCTGTCGTGGGCCGCGCGCGTCCTCGCACTCGCCTCCGACACGTCGCTGCCGCTGCTGGAGCGTGCGCGTATCTGCTCGTTCTTCTCCAGGAACCTCGACGAGTTCTTCATGGTCCGGGTGGCGGGCCTGCTCGACCAGATCGAATCCGGAGTGACCGTCACCTCTCCGGACGGCCGTTCACCGCACCAGACGTTGCACGAGATCCGCGAGCAGGCGCTCGAGCTCACGGCGCGCCAGGCGAAGCTCTGGAAGCGGGATCTCTCCCCGGCGCTGGAAGAAGCCGGGATCGTCGTCGGTCAGGTCGAGGACTGCACGAAGGACGAGCTCGAGGAGTTGACCGAGCGCTTCGGGCGCGAGGTCTTCCCGCTCCTGACGCCGCTCGCGGTCGGCCCCGGCCAGCCGTTCCCGTACATCTCGGGGCTCTCGCTGTCGCTCGGCCTCTTCGTCGGCGATCCCGACACCGGCGAGGAGCGCTTCGCGCGGGTGAAGGTGCCCGAGCTCCTGCCGCGCTTCATGGCCGTCGGCGAGCGCGGGCTCTTCATTGCGCTGGAGCGGGTGATCAGGCACTTCCTCGGCTGGCTCTTCCCGAAGATGGAGATCCTGGAGTGCTGCGCCTTCCGGGTCACCCGCGACGCGGACTTCGAGCTCTCCGACGAGGCCGACGACCTGCTGATCGCGGTCGAGAGCCAGTTGCGTCGCAGGCGCTTCGGCGATGCGGTGCGGGTCGAGGTCGCGGGGTCGGCCTCGAAGCGCATGCTCGACCGCTTGAAGCGCGGCCTCAGCCTCGGCGACGAGCAGGTCTACCTCGTCCAGGGCCCGCTCGACCTCGAGAGCCTCGCTGAGTTCGCTCAGCTCGACCGTCCAGAGCTCAAGAACGAGCAGTGGTTCCCGCTCACGCACCCCCGGCTCGCCGGTGTTTCCTCGGCGGACGACCTCTTTGGAGAGATCCTCGAAGAGGACGTCGTCGTCCACCACCCGTACCACTCCTTCACGACGAGCTTCGAGGCGTTCGTCAGCTCGGCGGCAACCGATCCCGAGACCCTCGGTCTGAAGACGACGGTCTACCGCACGAGCGACGAGTCGCCCTTGGTGCCGGCCCTCGTCGAGGCAGCGGAGGCCGGCAAGCAGGCCGTCTGCCTGGTCGAGCTGAAGGCCCGTTTCGACGAGCACCGCAACATCGAATGGTCCCGCGCACTCGAAGAGGCGGGCGTGCACGTGGTCCACGGGTTCCCGAGCTTGAAGATCCACGCCAAGACGACGCTGATCGTCCGGCGCGAGGGCAAGGAGCTACGTCGCTACGCCCACATCGGCACGGGCAACTACCACGCCGCCACCGCGCGCAGCTATGAGGATTTCGGCCTCTTCACGGCCGACCCGGAGATCACGGCCGACGTCGCCGACCTGTTCAACTTCCTGACCGGCTTCAGCAGGCCGAAGCGCTTCAGGAAGCTGCTCGTGGCGCCGTTCGACCTGCGCGACCGCCTGATCGAGAAGATCCGCGCGACCGGCGAGGCCGCCAAGCGCGGCGAGCCGGCGCGCATCAGGATCAAGGTCAACAGCCTCGCCGACGAGCGCGTGATCGAGGAGCTCTACGCGGCCGGCAAGCAGGGCGTCCAGGTCGAGATCGTGGCGCGCAGCATCTGCACGCTCCGGCCCGGCGTCGAAGGCCTGAGCGAGAACATCCGCGTGCTCAGCGTGCTCGGGCGCTTCCTCGAGCACAGCCGCATCTTCATCTTCGAAGCCGGCGAGGAGGCCTCGTACTACCTCGGCAGCGCCGACTTGATGCCGCGCAACCTCGATCACCGGATCGAGGCCGTCGTTCCGGTCGAGGATCAGCGCGCCCGGGAAGAGCTGAAGCGCTCCTTCGACACGATTGTCTCGTCCAACGTCCACGCATGGGAACTGAAGAGCGACGGCCACTGGCAACGGCTGCGCTCCAAGAAGGGCGAGCGGCAGCGCGACACGCAGACCCTCCTGATGCGCAGCACGAGGGCACGGCAACCGCGACGCTCGCCCAAGCCAGCCTCCTAGTCCGAAAGGTCGCAAGCTCGCTCGGGCTGCCGACCGGCGCGGGCAGCAGAATCCCGCAGGTGAGAGTCGCGGTGGTCGATGTCGGCGCCAACACGCTGCGGCTCCTCGTCGCGGAGGCCAGCGCGGCCGGCCTGACCCGAATACGCGAGGAACGGCGCCGCACGTTGCTCGGCGAGGACGTCGAGCGTCTCGGGCGACTGACCGGCGAGAAGATCGAACGCTCCGCCGAGGCGGCACGCAAGGAGGTACGACGCGCACGCAAGCTCGGGGCGGCCCGGATCGAGATCGTCGTCACGTCCCCGTGGCGCAACGCGGACAACGGGCGCGACTTGGTCGCCGCGCTCGAGGACGCGACGGGATTGCGCGTTCGAGCGCTCAGCGAAGAGGAGGAAGCCGAGCTCGGCTTCGTCGGAGCGCTGTCCCGTGCATCGGGGAAGCCGCAGCCCGTCGCCGTCTGCGACGTGGGCGGAGGCTCCACCCAGGTCGCGATCGGGTCGCGTGAGCAGCCCTCGTGGCTGCGCTCGGTCGAGATCGGATCCCTGCGGCTCACCAACCGCTGCCTTCGCAGCGATCCGCCCACGCGGGAGGAGCTGGCTCGCCGCCCGCGCCGAGGTCGCCGACGCGCTGGCCCCGCTGACGCCGCCGCTGCCGGCCGTCGCCCTCGCAACCGGTGGGACAGCTCGAGCCCTGCGACGGCTGGGCCTCGACCGGCTCGACCAGGACAGCCTGGCCCGAGCGATCGAAACGCTCACGGAGCTTGGAACCGCCTCGCGCGCCCGCCACGCCAACGTCGACCTCGAACGCGCACGAACGCTCCCGGCCGGGGCGATCATCCTCGCCGGCCTCCAGGCGCTCTTGCAGGTCCCGCTCGGCGTCGCCGACGGGGGCGTCCGCGAAGGCGTCTGCCTCGGCTTGCTCGAGGCCGAAGCCGCAACGGCCTAGGCCGGCGGCGGGAGGTACTCCCGGACGACAGGTGCGCCGTCGCGGAGCTCGACGACGCGCGTCGACCCCTTCTGGCCGGCCTCGCCGACGAGCTCCTCGAGCACCTCACCGTGGGTGCAGAGCGCCGCGCGGTCGCCGAGCTCGTGCATCAGCGCGACGGTCTCCTCCCGGCTGGCTCCCTCCTGCAGCTCCGGCCGCTCCTCGATCGGGAGGCCGCGCTCCTCGGCCAGCGGCTCGAGGGTCTGGGTACAGCGCAGATGAGCGCTCGAGACCAGCCGGTCCAGCGGATACTGGGCCAGTAGCTCGACCAGCCCCTCGGCCTGTCGCCAGCCCCGTTCGTCGAGGGGGCGTTTACCGTCGTCTCCCTCCCACTTCTTCCGATGACCGGCTCGGGCATGCCGGATGACGAGCAGCGCCACGCCGCTAGCGCCAGGCCTTGCGCCCGGCGCGCTCGAGGCGTTCCCAGGCCGGCGCGATCTCGCGCCGAGCGTCACGACGACGCTCGCGCTGGCGCTCGACGAGCCGACCCGCCACGAATGCGATGGACGGTTCGCTCTCGACGAGCTCCCTGAGCTTCTGCTCGGCGACGACCGCGTCCTGGTGCGCTCCGGTCACGTCCTGGAACTCTCTCGCGCGCGCGATCAGACGGCGGGCGGGTTTCCCCACGGCCGGTTCCGCCACCTCGGCCGCGTAGCGCGCGCGCTTCGCCCGGATCCGGGTCTTGTGCAGCCGCTCGTCACTCGGGTGCTTCCCGAGCGCCCGTGCCGCCCTCTCCAGCCGCCGGAACTCCTTTGCGGCGAGCTCCTCGACAGGCTGCTCCGCTCCCGCCCACCGCGGTTCCTGCGCCGCCTCCTCGAGCCTCGCGAGCAGCGTCAGGTAGCGGCCACTCGCAAGCACCTGCTCGAGCTCGCCGCGGGCCCTCGCACGCTCGCCCGAGAGCTGCGACAGAAGTCCGCGCGCCGCGGCGCGATCGTCGGCGTCGAGGGCTTCGGCGTCCGCGCGAAGGGTGAGCAGGAGGACGTCGAGGTCGCGGACGCCTCCGAGCGACCGGCCCAACCAGCCGAGCTCAGCCCGCAGCTGATCAGCCCACACGCGATCGACCATGCCTCGCGTGGAGCGGAGAAGCGCCCGCGTTCGGCGCACCGCCACTCTGAACTTGTGCACCGCCTCGGGCTCGCGACCGAGTCGCGTCCCCGGGTCGTGGGCGAGGATCTCCTCGTACTGCTCCTGCAGTCGAGCCTTGATGCGCTCGCGTGGCGACGCCGTCTTGCCCGGAGACCTCCGCTGGGGTGCCTCCAGGAGGTCGAGGCCTGCATCGCCGTTCCTTCCGTCCCGGACGAACTCTCCGACCACGGCGCCGTCTTCGAGCACGGTGATCTGGTCGATGAGCTCGTCCGAGCGACGTGTTCGAACCGTGAGCACCTCGACCAGCGTCCGTTCGTTGACGACGGCCCGCAGCAGGTCGGCGATCAGCTGCGGCGGCTTGACCGGGCCGCCGGGTGCCGCGAGTGCCACCTCGCCGGGAGCCTCGGGCAGCTCGACCTCCCACGTGCTCGCTCCGTTCTCGAGTCGTCGTCGGAGAGAAAGGCCGCTGCGGCCCAGGCGCCGATCCTCGGTGTCGTGGTAGGTCGACCGAAAGACCCGGCTCATGGGCGAAGGCTAGTCGCCTCGAGAGCCGGTGGGAAGATCGTATGTCCGAACCGCGTCTAGTGGCCGAAGGGAGCCGGGTGGTCCCGTTTCTCGCCGTTCTAGGCGGCCCTAGAGCCCGAGGTGAACGAGAACGGTCCACCCGGCTCCCTCTCTTCTCGTCGCGTTACGGGTTCCAGGTCCCTCTCAGGAAGCGGGTCACGTAGACGAGCAGGGTGGCCGACGCGAGCCCGATCAGGCCGAAGATCAGCGCGGCCAGCACCGTGCCGAGCGGCCCGTTCGGGAGCGAGGCGTGCGGAAGCGAGATCCGAGGCGGGATCTCGGCGCCGAGGACACCGGTGTCCCGAGGCTTGCGGTCCCGAGCCGAGCCTGGCGCAAGGCCGCCTCGAGCCGTGCCGCCGGGCGGGAGGACGAGACTCGCGAGGATCGCGCGGGGCCTCGAGGCGCAGAAGGCGCTCACCGGCACCGAGCGCTCCGCCTTCGACAGGCGACGTTGGGGGGAAACGATCTCGATCCCGATCGTCCCAACGCGGCGCCGAGCTCCGCCGCGCACGGCGACCACCGCGATCGTGTAGGTGCCAGGGGCGAGGCGGTGGCCTCGGAGGCGCCCCGAGAAGTGGACCCGGTTCAGCCCCGGGTGGCCGCGGACGAGTTGCTTGCCCGCGACGGCGCAGCTCGGGCTGGGGCCGCGCACGACGAGCTCGACCTTCGCCCGCCGTCCGAGACGGAAGAAGAGCATGGTCCCTCGCCTGGCCGCCGGGCCGCGCGTCGAGAAGCGTGTTCGCGAAGCCCGCGGCCGAGCGGCGCGCGCCGCCGCTGAAGACATGCTCGAGCCCAACGCCTGCTCGGCGGCCGACGGCTGCTCTCCGGCACCGGAGCTCGCGGCGCTGACCGGGCCTGTAGCGCCGCCGGCCGGTCCCGGAAGCGCTGAACCGACGTTCGTGGGCGAACCGGGAACGGGTGGCGGCGGCGGGAGGACCCTCGGAACGGCCGGTGGGGCGGCAGGGGGCGGCGCGACAGGCGGCGCGGGCGGTACAGGTGGAGCAGGCGGGACGACCGGCAAGGGCGGAGGAGGCGGCAACGGCGGAGGCGGCGGCAACGGTGGCGGGGGTGGCAGCGGCGGAGGTGGCAGCGGCAGCGGCGTCGTCGTCACGGTCGGAACCGTCACCGGCAATGTCGGCGTGGTCGGCAAAGTGGGCAGAAGATCGCCCCGGGCACCCTCCCCGAACGCAGAGCGCAGCGGCGAGCCCAGCAAAGGCCACCACCGGAAGCAGGACGCCGTACCGCAGTTTCAACTCACATTCCCCCTCCCGTCTACAACGAGCACGAGCGGGAAGCAGATACGGCTTAAAGCGACGGGCTTCGCCGGACTCGCAAAGGCCGCCCGGATTCGCAATAGTACGGGCATGGGAGCCGTCCCTCCCGCGGCCGCCATAAGGATTCTCGTCGTCGAGGCCCACCAACTCTTCGCCGAGGCCCTGCGAGCAAAGCTCGCCTCCGATTCGCGGCTCGACGTCGTCGGTGTCGCTCACGACGGGAGCCAGGGAGTCGCGCTGGCAAGGGAGCTGTCCCCGGACGTAGTCGTGCTGGACGTCGACCTGCCGCTCGAGGACAGCGTCGAGACCACCCGCCTGATCTGCGAGACCGACCCCTCGATTCGACTGCTCGCCTTGCTCGGCTCGAACGCGAGCGCCGAGTCAGAGCTCGCGCGTCAGGGCGCGGCCGGCTTCATCCGGAAAGATCGCTCAGCGGTCGAGCTGGCCGAGATGATCCCCGAGATCGCCTCGATGGTGCTCGCCTTCAACCCCACCATCTCCCTCGTCGCGCATTAACTGACGCTGCTGCCAACCTCTGCCGGAGGCGCGAGGTTCAGGAGACCGTGCACCTGCGCCCAGCGGCTCGCTTCGGTCCGGTTGGCCACGTCCAGCTTCCGGTAGATGTTGGAGAGATGGAACTTCACCGTCTGCTCCGTCACCCAGAGGATTCTCGCGAGCTGGCTGTTCGAGTGCCCTTCGGCGACCAGCTGCAGGATCTCGAGCTCTCGCTTCGTGAGTGAGGCCACCGTGTCGCTTGCGTCCGAGCCGACGGCCACGGGCGTGTTTGCCGGTGCCGCCGCGGCGCCCGGACCCGGTAGGAAGACCGAGTGGTCGAACGTCTGGCGGATGGCCACACTGACATCATCCGGATGCGCGGTCTTGAGTACGTATGCGTGGGCGCCTGCCGCGAAGGCAGCCTCGATCTGCGCCCCGTCGTCCGGAGACGAGAGGACGATCGCCTTCAGTTCCGGCACCGTCGCGCACGCCTTGCGAATGCACGCGAACCCATCGCCGGCTGCATCCGCGACGAACACGGACGGGCGAAGCTCTTCCACGAGCGCAAGGGCTCGTTCAGGATCGGTGGCCTGTCCAACGACGGCCAGGCCGTTCCTGGTCAACACAAGCTCGACTGCA
Source organism: uncultured Actinomycetes bacterium (assembly GCA_963754265.1). Lineage (GTDB taxonomy): Bacteria > Actinomycetota > Thermoleophilia > Gaiellales > Gaiellaceae > AC-32. Next base: position 28,063 of record CAVWFB010000002.1, read on the forward strand.
TCCAGCCACAGCGGATGGGGGTCGAGTAGTACTGCTGTTCGATCTCCGGGGCTCATCGAAAGGGCCGCCTTTCTCCCGGTTAAAAGAGTAGTTGTTGTTGTTCTAACCTATTCAAAGCTGTGTGTAAAGGCGTGGAAAAGACCTCGTACCCCGCTTGAGCCGTCAAGGCGGGTCATCCACAACCTTGTGGACACCTGATCGAACCCGGTCTGAAACGTGCTCACGCAGGCCAAACCGGCTTGCCGACCAGTAGGCGGAGGGCCGTTTTTTTCGTACTCTGTCAGGACTGGAGTTCCTGGCCGGCCGCGGCCGGGAGCCGTTGGCGGTGCGGGCCAGGCGCACACCACGCGCGGAACCGCGCCGGGTAGGCGGGCGATTTCCCGGAGACCAAGCGGGAAAGCCCGCTTACCCCCTTTGAGGGATGGCTACATGCAGCGAAGAGCACGATCTGAAAGCACGCCCTTATGCGGCGTACGCGGCCGCCTCTTCTTGGTCGAGGGGCGGCCGCCGTCTTCTGACGACCTCAGAGCCGAAGGGCTCCGACGAGCTCCTCGGAGTGTGCGAGGACTCGCGCTGCGGCATCGCGCGCCCGGCTGCTGGTCGGAAGCACGACGTCGTAGGCGCGGACCGAGGCGTCGACCGCAGTGCAGGTGTCGGCGTGGCGCTGCAAAAGGCCCGTGGAGCGCAGATAGCCCAGGTAGCTCTCGCCGAGCACCGGTCGGCGCGCGGAAGCCTCCCGTTCGGCGATGGAGATCCGGGTGCTGTCGGCACCCGGGCGCAGGACGTAAACGCGCGCCAGCGGCAGCGGGCCCGGCACGGGCGTGGGCTCGCATACGAGCTTGTCGCTGCGGGCGACACAGGGGCCGAGTCGAGGCAGCTGCGTCGAAGGGACGCGCCGGAGCTCGGTTTCTTCGATGCTCAGGCGGGCCGGCCCGGGATGCACCACGACACTGGCATCGGCCTCTTCTACAGCGAGCACGTCGTCGGTGACGAAGGAGGCTCCGAGGGCGACGAGTTGGGCCGTGAGCGACGTCCGGCCGCTGCCGGACGGTCCGACGAACGCGACCACCTGTCCGCCCAGCGCTACCGCGCTGCCGTGGAAGAGACAGAGGCCGTTGAGTGCAGAGGCAAGCGGGAGCACCTGCGCGAAGAACAACCGCTGCCAGCGCGCCGGCGGCACGGAGGGCAACGCGGACACGATCGAGCTGCCGTTCGTGGAAACCAGGTGTCTCCCGTAGTACGGAGCCCAGACGCGGAACCCGAACGCGTCGTGGCCGTCGACGCGTAAGAAAAGGCGGCCGTCGGTGTGCCGCCGGTCGAGCAGCAATTCGCCATCCCTGAGCCTCCACTTGTTGTCGATCGCCTCCGCCGACTCCTCGCGCCAAGCCGTCACACGACCTGCGTGCGCGCCCGGGGCAGCCTGCGCTCCCGGAAAGGGCTCGGATGACTCGAGCACGAGACCGAGGGCGCGCCCGCGCCACGGGCTCTCAGGCGCCGGCGACGGGCGCTCCGTCGTTGTGATCTCAGTGATTGCCCGTGGCACCGATCTCGTTCTCGCCTCCATCGAGCTGGTCGCTACGAAGTCCCGAGGTCCCCTCGACCTCGGCGTCGGGACACGTGCAAACCCTATGAGCGCTTCCACCGGCCGTGGTAGGCGGGACCAGGAAACCGGTCGTGGGACAGGGGCCCTAGCCCTTCGGTCAGGACTATGGCCAAACGCCTCTTCGAGCGGTTGGTTTTCCCGTTCTGGCCTACAGAAGCCCGCCTGTCCGCGCCTAGAGTGAGACCCGTGCTCCCGCGTGTGCGGGCGAGGGAGGTGGAAGTGGGACAGATGACTGAAATCGGCGCTGGCGTCGACGGCGCAGTGCGCGCACCTGCGCTCGTCGCGCCGTCAGGGCTGCACCGCGGGCGCACCTGGATGCTCGCGGTCGGCGACACCATCGCGCTCGTCGTCGCGTACGCGGCGTCCTACGTCGTCGCGGCGAACATCGCGCCGCTGCCGCCCGTGTCGGCTCCTTCGTGGTTCCTCGCGCTCCTCGCGATCACCGCTCCGGTCGTGTGGGCCGGCATCTTCGCGGCCTATCACCTTTACGAGAACGACAGCCTGAAGATCTCGGTCTCGAGCTTCGACGAGGTCCGCGACCTCTTCCACGCCATCCTCGCCGGCTCGCTCGGCTACCTGATCGTCTCCCAGGCCGTGCGCGTCTTCTTCGGCTGGTGGATCTACGCACCTGCCGAAGCGGTGCTGTTCCTATCCGCCGCGCTTGTGACCGTTCCGATCGTCCGCGGCTCGGTTCGCAGCTGGGTGTTCCCGCGGATCATGAAGCCGCGGCGAACGCTCGTCGTCGGCAGCGGCGATGAGGCGAACCTCGTCTTCCGCAAGCTGAAGGCGCACCCCGAGTACGGCCTCCAGGTGGTCGGCTTCCTGGACGGCGATTCCGAGCAACCGCCGCCCGGGCCGGTGCTCGGGAGCCCGAGCGACGTCGCCCGCGTGGTCGACGAGTACGACATCGACCGGGTGCTGCTCGCCTCGTCGGTTGGCTCGCACGAAGAAACCCTGGATCTCGTCCGGACCGTGCGGCGTCCGGATGTCCAGGTCTCGATCGTGCCGCGCTACTTCGAGATCTTTACCTCACACGCAATCCTCGACGACGTCGAGGGGATGCCGCTCGTGACCCTGCCACCGATGCGGCTCGGCCGCAGCGCACGCGTCCTCAAGCGGTCGGTGGACATCCTCTTCTCGGCAGCTGTTCTCTTCCTGCTGGCGCCGGTCCTGGGCCTGATCGCGCTCGCGATCCGCCTCGACAGCTCCGGGCCTGCTCTGTACTGGCAGCCGCGGCGCGGCCGTCTCGGCTCGACCTTCAGGATCGTGAAGTTCCGGACGATGTTCACGGGAGCCGAGCAGCGGCGCAGCGAGGTCCTGCACATGAACGAGGTGGACGGCCCGCTGTTCAAGATCAAGGGCCAGGACCCGCGCGTGACGCGGATCGGCTCCTTCCTGCGCCGCACGAGCCTGGACGAGCTGCCGCAGCTCTGGAATGTTCTCAAGGGCGAGATGAGCCTCGTCGGGCCGCGGCCGTTCGTCATCTACGAGGCAGACAGGATCACCGGCTGGGCGACGCGTCGGCTCGACATGACGCCGGGGCTCACCGGCCTCTGGCAGGTGCTCGGGCGTAACGACATCCCCTTTGAGGAGATGACGAAGCTCGACTACCTGTACGTCACGAACTGGTCGCTCTGGTGGGACCTGAAGATCCTCTGCCAGACGATCCCGGTCGTGCTCGGCCGCCGCGGCGCGTACTAGCTAGCTCAGCAAGCCGGGCGCCAGGCCGTCGGCGCCGCCCCAGTGTTGCCGCAGAAGCTGCTGGCGCCGATGCTGCGGCCGTCGAAGCCGGCGACGCTGCTCTCGAACCAGTTGTTGCGCACGCTCCAGCCGCTGATCGGCCCCGGGGCGGGCGCGGCGGTGTTGCCGGCGTAGAGCCCGTAGTACATGCAGCAGGCGCCGTTGTTGTTGCGCGGGGTGGCGAAGCTGTTTCCCTCGAGGGTGACGTTCCCGTAGGGGGGCGGCAGCGGGCTCCACCAGTCGCCGTAGGTAAAGAACAGGTCCATGACGGCGCAGTTGGCAAAGCTCGAGTTCCTGATCGTCATGTTCGGGACGACGATCGCGTAGAGGCACTCCATATGCACGCCGTCGGTCTTCAGGACGGCGTCGTGGAAGCGCACGTTGTCGAAGGTGAAGTGATCGCCGTCGACCAGGGCGGCCTTCTCGTCGCTGACGTTGCCGATCGAGCCGTTGACGAAGCTGTTGTTGTCGCCGCCGCCGTTTTCGAACACCGCCCCGGAGGTCTTGGCCCCGCCGGCGTCGAGGTTGAGCCCGTCGTAGCTGATGTTCGGAGAGCCCGAGTGCAGCTGGCGGATCAGGTTGCCGGGGGCGCCGCGGAAGCTGATCGTCTTGCTGCCCGCGGCCTGGCTCGCGTTGTAGCCGCCGGCGAAGAGCTGCGGGCCGAGCGTGCCCGTGACCCCGACCGTATCGCCCGAGGAGGCAGCGCTGTAGGCGGCCGCGAAGCTCCCGCAGGCCTGGGCATCGCTGTAGGCAACGGCGCTTGGGCTGCGCAGGCAGCTGCCGCCGTTTGCGTCCACCCAGAGGTTGGCGCTTCCGGCCGAGGGCGGCGGAGGTGGAGGTGGTGGAGGTGGTGGAGGCGGTGGAGGTGGTGGAGGGAGGTGGAGGTGGAGGTGGAGGTGGTGGTGGAGGCGGAGGCGGAGGTGGCGAGCAGGCGCTCGTCGACGCATTGATCCACGCCTGCACAGAGTCGTTGCCGACCGCGTCGTGGGCGTCGACCGCCAGCGTGTAGCTCGTCCCGCACGCAAGCGCCGAGAAGGTGTAGCTCGTCTCCGTTCCGCTCGAGACCAGCGAGCCGTTCTCGTAGCGGCCGTACCCGGTCACGCCGACGTTGTCGCTCGAGGCGCTCCACGTGAGCTTCACCGAGGTCTGGGTCACCTGAATGGCGGCGAGGCCCGCCGGCTTTGTGGGCGGCGAGGTGTCCACGCAGGCGCTGGTCGACGCGCTCTGCGTGGCCTTGCCGGAGCGATTGCCGGCGGCGTCAAAGGCGTCCACCGCAAGCGTGTAGCTCGTCCCGCAGGCGAGCCCGGTCAAGGTGTACGACGTCCATGGCGTCGAGCCAGCGGATACCAAGCCCTTGTAGACCCCGTATCCGATGACGCCGACGTCGTCGAGCGACCCGCTCCAGGAGAGCGTGAGCGACGAATCGGTTGCGGCCGAAACCGCAAGCGCCGAGGGGCTCGTCGGCGGGGACGCGTCCGCGCAGGCGGTCGTTCTCGCCGACAGGGACGCCTTCGCCGAGCGCCTGCCGGCCTTGTCCGCGGCATCGACCTCCACGAGATAGCTGGTTCCGCACGCAAGGCCACTGAGCGTGGCGGAGTTGGTGTTGACGCTCTTCACAAGGCCGCTGTCGCGATAGACCCCGTACTTGCTGACGCTGCTCACACGAGTCCATTGGACTCTGAGCGAGTTCCTGCTCGCGGAGGCGAGCACGAGCCCGTCCGGTTCGCTCGGCGGCGTCGGCGTCTTGCCGAGCAGGCCCACGTAGGCGTCGAGCGCACGCACTCGGTCGCTCGCGACCGGCACGACCCCCAGCACGAAGGATCGCTCGCCGGCGGCCTCTCTGATCACCTTCTGCCAGGCATTCCTGTTCAAGGAGCGGCGTCGGCCGATCTCCACCAGAACGAGGACCGTGGCATGCACATCGCCGATCGCCTTCACGCTTGCGGTCGAGGGCAGATGCTTGAGCCGTACGACGACCAGGTCGACGTTCGGGGAGGATGCGAGCCGGCGGGCGCTGCTGAGCGAGCCCGCGCGGAGGGTGCAGAGCGCTGTCGAATCGGTCTGTCTCCCGGCGGCGCAGGATGACGACATCGTCGTGGCGTGCGGCAGGACGATTGCCCGGAATCCGAAGCGCTTCACGAGCCTTTGGACTCGCTTCGACTGTCGCCGGGTCAGTCCTCGCCAGTCGATGACGAGAGCGTTCACGCGCGCCCGCCGGGCACGCAGGGCGAAGCGATCGGTCAGGGCTGCCACGTTGTGCCGATCGACCCCGATGACCCAGAGCTCAGTCGGCGACGCCATGTGCTGGGCGCCGAGATCGACGCGCGCCGCGGCGGGCGCAGCCGAAAGCCCCACCAGGAAGGCGACGAGAACCAGAAGCCGAGAGCGGCATCGGCGGGGGGCGGCTCCCCACATGCTGGCCTTCATCGGTAGGGCCGGCTCCGGCCACGATCCTTAGATCGAGTGAGGCCCGGCGAGGCCCTGGGAGCGCCTTCGGTTTAGTGCTTCTTCACCGCAATCAGGCTCTTGCTCAGGCCGAGAATTCGCTCGCGGTGAATCTCTGCGTCGGGAAACAGACGCCGCAGATCCGTGCTTGACAAAAGGTCGATCTGCTCCCACTGGCCCTTTGCCTGCCAGCCGAGAGCGAAGCGTCGATTCAGCGCTCGGCGAGTCCTTTCGGGGAGGAACTGGAAGAAGGGGAGCTGGTAGTGCGGCTCGATCGGGAAGTAGCGGTTGGGCGTCTGCACGAAGTAGCGCTTGGCCACGCGGCTGATCTCCGAGGCGAAGGCGGGCTGGAGCTCGTGGGGAACGTGCTCGATCACGGAGTTCGAGAACGCGACGTCGAATTCGGCGTCGCCGAACGGAAGGTTCGTGGCATCCCCCTGCACGACGGTCACGTTCGGTGTCGCGAGCCAGTCGCTCTCGACCGGATTCAGGTCGAGTGCGACGATGGGATTGACGGTGTTGAAGCGCTCGAGCGCAGCACCCCAGCCGGCGCCGACATCGAGGATGCGATCCTCAGGCCGCAGATTGCACAGACGTTCGAACAGCTCATATCGCTGTGTCCGCCATCTGCGAACGGTGTCGCTGTTGCTGGCCCAGTCACGCAGGGGGCCGAAGAGACCAGGGCTCACGAGGGCGCCACCGGCGAGCGGAGGTCACACATACCTGCACGCGTGGCTCAACAGCCCGACTGCCAGGCCGTCGGTGCCGCACCGGTGTTGCCGCAGAACGTGCTGCCCGTCACGGTGCGATTGTCGAAGCCTGCGACACTGCTCTCGAACCAGTTGTTGCGCACCGTCCACCCCGTGATCGAGCCGGGCGCAGGAGAGGCGGTGTTGCCCGCGTAGAGCCCGTAGTACAGGCAGCAGGCGCCGTTCGTGTCCCGCGGCGTCTCGAACCGATTTCCCTCCAGCGTCACATTGCCGTACGGCGGCGGCAACGGGGTCCACCAGTCGCCGTAGGTGAAGAACAGGTCCATCACGGCGCAGTTCGAGAAGGTGGAGTTGGTCACGGTCAGGTTGGGGACCACGATCGCGTAGAGGCACTCCATGTGCACGCCGTCCTGCTTCGCTACGGCGTCGTGGAAGACGACGTTCTGGAGGGTCACGTGGCTGCCGTCGACGAGCGCGGCCTTCTCGTTGCTGACGTTGCCGATCCGGCCGTTGCGGAAGGTGACGAACGCGCCGCCGCCGTTCTCGAACGCCGCTCCGGAGGTCACCGCGCCGCCCGCGTCGACGTTCAGGCCGTCGTAGGTGATGTTCGGTGAGCCGCTGTGCACCTGTCGGACCAGGTTGCCGGCCGAGCCGCGGAAGGTGATTGTCTTGGTGCCGGCGGCCTGGCTCGAGTCGTACGAGCCTGCGAACAGCTGAGACCCGAGCGTGCCCGTCACCCCTACCGTGTCGCCCGACGAAGCGGCGGCATAGGCCGCCGCGAAGCTGGAGCAGGCCTGTGCCGCGACGAAGCCTCCCGGAGCCGCCTGGCGCGAGCAGGAACCGCCCATTGACGAGACCCAGAGGTTTGCCGTTCCCACCGGCGGGAGGGATGGAGGAGGCGGCGGCGGCGGTCCCGGAGGCGGCGGCGGTGGCGGCGTTGGCGATGACGAACAGCTGCTCGTCGACGCACCGATCGGCGCCCTCGCCGAGCTGTTGCCCGCCCCGTCATAGGCGTCGACCGCCAACGAGTAGCTCGTTCCGCAGGTCAGGCCGGAGAACGTGTAGCTCGTCTCCGTCCCGCTCGAGACGAGCGAGCCGTTCCGGTAGCGGCCGTAGCCGGCCACGCCGACGTTATCGCTCGACGCGGACCACCTCAGGGTGATGCTGTTCCGAGTCTTGCCGCTCGCGGTCAGGCCGCCGGGAACGTTCGGCGCCACCGGGTCGGTGCTGCCGACCAGCTCGAGGTAGGCGGCGAGCGCGCGTCCGCGGAATCGGCCGACCGGAACGACCGCGAGATCCATGGAGGGACTCGTGGATGCCTGCGAGATCATCCGGCGCCAGGCGTTGCCGTTCAGCGATCGCCGGCGGCCGATCTCGACCAGGACGACGACGGTCGCGTGAATGCCGGCCATCTGCACGGTCTTCGTGGCGGGCAACCGTCTCGACCGCACGACGACGCGGTCGATCGCAGGAGAGGACGCGAGCGCTCGCGCTCTGCCGAGCGTGGCCGCGCGGACGGTGCAGAAGCTCCTAGGGTTGCGGTGTTTGGCCTTCGCGCAGAACGCCGCGCCGCGCCGGACCGACCGAAGCGCCACCCGCGGCAGCACGATCTTTCGGAAACCGAACCGTTTGACGAGTCCATTGAGCCGTCGGCGCTGCTTCGCCTTGAAGTGCCGGTTGTCGACCAGGAGCGCGTTCACGCGCCCCCGTGCTTTACGTGCGAGCCGGTCGCTCAGCGTTCCGAGGTTTGCCCGGTCGACCCCCACGGCCCAAAGCTGTGGCGCAGCGCTCGCCCGGCGACCGGAATCGTTCCGCGCCTGGGCGGCTGACAGGCCGAGGATGCCGACGAGCACGACGAAGAGCAGCACGCAGCGACGCAACCGAGCGAGACCAACGGCGCTCAACGGGCCTCGTCCGCTCCTGCATCAGGCCGCCCGCCCTTGGGCCTCCTGCTGCCGTCGATGTCGCGTTTCGGGTAGCTCTTCGCGTCGCCGCGATTGATCGCCGCCGCGTGCGATCTCAGGTGGAGGTTCGTATTCGGGTTGACGAACCCGCTGCGGGCATTGATGTCGCTCGCGCTGCATTTGCCCCCGTCGAGGACGTTGTGCAGGAAGCGAAGCGGCGCCACCTGCCCCGGACCGCTCCGGGCCGCGCTGCACCCGGCAAAGCCCATCACGTTGCCGACGAGCTCCACCGGCGTGCCGTCTCCGTAGCCGCCGGCCACGAGAATCGGGCCAACGATCGAGTTGTAACGGAACCTGAGGTTGGCGTAGTCGCCCGCCTGGATCGCGTACGTGTTCCCCGACCGGTAGAAGAAGTTGTTCTCGATCAGGATGTTTCGCGTCTTTGGGCCGTGGCCGAGCCAGGAGACGTGCAGGCTCGCAGTGGCTCCGCGGCCGTTGTTCGCCGTCGCACAGTTCCTGAACACGGAGTTGCGGATCGTGATCCCGTTGCCGGCGAGGATCTGCAGGCATTCAGTGTGTTGGCCCGCCGAGGCCGCCTGCCAGTCGTGGAAGGACACGCCGTCGAAGAGGATGTTGCGCGGCGGCCGGAAGTCCGGAGGCCCGCCGTCGTCGAGGTGCGAGTGGAAGGCGCAGACGCCGCAGGAGACCTCTCCGCCGAAAAACGCGATGTTGGACGGTCCTTGCATCCAGACTCCGTGGTTCCGGATGTTGCGGAAGACGACGTCGTTGGCCTCACGCGGAAGCTCGAGATCGTCGAGCGTCATCCGTTGCAGTTCGAGATGGGACGCCCGGATCCTCAGTTCGCCGCTCACCGTCACCTTCGCCCCTCTTGCCGGTTGGAAGATCACGCGCGGCCGCGTCAGGCCCGGCCTGGACTCGATCGTCTGCGCCCCGTACCTCCCGCCGCCCACACGCACGATCGTCCCGGACCGTGCGAGCGCGTAGGCGCGGGCCAGGCTCGCGCACGGCGCTGCCCGGGTGCAGCGTCCCGCGTCCGAGCCGGACACGCGAACGAAGAGGGTCGGCACATTTGCCGTTCGTCGCGGTGAGGCGCTGCTGGTGAGGATAAGCGCGAGAGCGAGGACGAGGATCGGGCAGACGGCCAGCGCTCGGGGGGTGAGCGGCGGTCTCTTGATGGCCCGGAGAGTAACAGCGGTGTCCGGACGCGTCAGCGCAAGGCCGCTTGGAGTGCATCGATCTCTGCATCCAGCCGTTCCGACTCGACGCTCAGCGATGCGGCGAGCTCTCGAAAGCGCCAGCGCCAGTCGAGCCGCTGCAGCGCCCTACGATGGTTGTCGCTCGCTGTCTGCGGCGTCCAGGCGGAGACTGCATCGGCGATTCGCTGGATACCTTGGGCGCGGTCGACCGTATCGAGCTCGAGCGTTGCCCCGCGCCAGAGCAGCTCTGCGGTGGCGGCACAGGCCGGCGCGATTCCCGCGACCACGGCGCCGCAGGCCAGGGCATCCGTCCATCTCCCGGTCAGGTACTCGCGGGTCGGGTGCGTATAGGCGGCGGGGCTGACAGCGTTCGAGAAGGCCAGGGTGAACTTGACGCGCGACAAGCGCTCCATGAGCGACGTCTGGCTCGCCACGGGATCGTCGTACATCGGAAATCGACCTTCGAAGCGCAGACCGGCTTCGGCGCAGAGCAGTCCCGTCTCGTCGTCGTCCTCCCATCCGGGCGGTTGGCGCCCGACGCGCTGCAGGTCGATAGGCCGGTCGGGATCGCCGGAACCGAGCCGAAGCACGTCGGCCCCCCAGGGCAACCAGGTGACAGGAAGGCCCGTCGCAGCCTTCCACACGTCGATGACCTCCTTGTCCGCCACGAACAACTGATCGAAATGCTCACGCGCAACGCGGGGAATGCGATCGACCCAGAAGCTGTCGATCACCCAGCCGGCCACGTGCCCGTAGCCGCGTAGCCAGTAGTCGCCGCGTAGGAGCGTGCCCAGATGGCGCGGCGACGCGGCGACGACCAGGCACGTGCCACGGCCTCGCCGCCGAGGTGCCGGCGCCGCCAGTCGTCGGCCGGCGTTCGCCATGCGGTTGATCGGAACCACGACGAGCCGCGCCGAGAGCAGCTCGGCCAGGAGGCGAACCATGTGGGTCACCGGATGCCAGCCTCCCCCACTCGGCGCGCCGTAGACAACGTCCACGCGACGGAGTATGGCCGCCGCGACGAGATACGCTCGGCGCATGCCCGAGGTCGACGTCGTCGTCGTTTCTTACAACAGCCGCGAACGCCTCCGGGCGTGCGTCGAGCCGTTGCTCGAGCTGGAAGACGTACGCGTGATCGTGGTCGACAACGCCTCGCAGGACGGGAGCCTGGAGGCGGTGCGAGACCTCGACGTGACCGCAATTCAGCTCCCTGACAACGGCGGCTTCGCGCATGGCGTCAACACCGGCTGGCGGGCGGGCTCGGCCCCCTGTGTCCTGCTCTTGAACCCGGACGCGCGAATCGACGGCGCATCGCTCGAGGCGCTCGTCACCGCGGGCGAGGAGGCTCACGTCGGCGCCGTGGCGCCCCGCATCGTCCACACGGACGGCTCGCTCGACTACTCGCAACGCCGATTCCCCCGCCTGCGGTCGACCTATGCGCAGGCGCTCTTCCTGCACCGGATCTTCCCGTCGGCCTCGTGGACGGACGAGCTCGTGCGCGACGACGCCGCGTACGGCAGGCGCGCTGACCCGGATTGGGTCTCAGGGGCCTGCGTCCTCGTGCGGAGGCGAGCGCTCGAAGAGCTTTCGGGGCTCGACGAGGGCTTCTTCATGTACTGCGAGGACATCGATCTCTGCAAGCGCCTCCGCGCCGCCGGCTACGAGATCCTCTTTGCGCCTGAGGCGGTGGTCGTGCACGAGGGCGGCGCCTCGACGCCGCGGGCCCAGCTCCTCCCGGTGCTCGCCGCAAGTCGACTGCGCTATGCGTCGAAGCACCGCGGTCGCACGTATGCGCTGCTCGAGCGCGCCGGAATCGCGCTCGGCGCGGTCACGCACGCGGCCCTCGGCCGAGGCGGCGGTCCCGCTCGCGCCGGCCATCTCCGAGCCCTGCGCACGGCCGTGAGACAGCCCACGCAAAGCTAGCCATCCGGCTAGGGTGGGCCTGCCTGGTCCCACCGATCGGCCGTCGCCCGCTTTCGGCTGCGCAACTAGCGTTGGACGAGCCGTGTGCGGAATCTGCGGAGTCGTCCAATTGCGTGGGGAACCTGGCCCCGTGATCGCGCCCGAGGGGCTCGATCGGATGACGGACGTCATGACGCACCGCGGCCCCAACGACCGCGGCACGTATCTGGCCGACGGCATCGGCCTCGGGGTGCGCCGACTCAGCATCGTCGACGTCGAGGGCGGGCACCAGCCCGTCGCCAACGAAGACCGGCGGATCTGGGCCGTGCAGAACGGGGAGCTCTACAACCACGGCGAGATCCGGTCCCGGCTGAAAGGCCGCGGCCATACGTTCTTGACCCGGTGCGACACCGAGACCATCCCGCACCTCTACGAAGACGCGGGTCCCGAGTTTCCAAGACAGCTCCGCGGGATGTTCGGCCTCGCACTCTGGGATGGGCGCGAGCGTCGCGCGGTGCTGGCACGCGACCGTCTCGGGATCAAGCCGCTCTACTACGCCGAGGTCGGCGATTTCCTCGTCTTCGGGTCCGAGCTGAAGAGCGTGCTCGCAAGCGGGTTCGTTCCCACCGATCTGGACTACGAGGCAATCGACGCCTTCCTGACGCTCGGCTTCGTTCCAGGCCCGTTGACGCCTCTCGCGGCCGTCAAGAAGCTGATGCCGGGCCATGTCCTGGTGATCGACCCGTCCGGCGTGCAGGAGCAGGCCTACTGGTCGTATCCGCCTCCCGATCCGGCCGAGATGAGCCTGGCCGAGGCGCGCGAGCTCCTGCTCGCAGGCCTCGAGGAGTCGGTGAACCTGCGGCTGATGAGCGACGTGCCGCTCGGCGCGATGCTCAGCGGCGGCATCGACTCGAGCGTGATCGTCGCGCTGATGGCGAGGCAGATGAGCGAACCGGTCAAGACCTTCTCGATCGGGTTCGCGGAGGCGGGCGAGACGAACGAGCTCGCGGATGCGCGCTTCGTCGCGAAGCATTTCGGCACCGATCACCACGAGCTCGAGCTGTCGTACGCCGGAGGAGCGGTCGACCTCGCGGAGCTCGTGTGGCACCTGGACGAGCCGCTCGCCGACCTCTCGTCGCTCGGCTTCCTGGCGCTGTCCCAGCTCGCTGCCACGGAGGTGACCGTTGCGCTCTCCGGCCAGGGCGCGGACGAGCTGCTGGGCGGCTACCGCAAGCACCGGGCGGCAGCAATCGCAGCGGGGTGGAAGCGTCTGCCTCGACCGATCCGAGCGGCCGGCCTCGCAACCATGCGACTCGGGCCTGCACGGCTCGACCGGGCCGCCCGAACGCTGGGCGCCTCGGATCCCGCGACGCGACTGCTCGCGATGAGCGGCAACCTCGCCGAAGGGCTTCGGAACGAGCTCGTGCGCGGTCCGCTCGCTGCGCTCGACGGGTCGAGCGCGCCACGGATCCTCCACGAGCGCTTCGGCACCGTCGCGGACGATCCGCTTCCGGCGGCGCTGTATCTCGACGGCCAGCTCGGGCTCGTCGACGACATGCTCCACTACTTCGATCGTGCCTCGATGGCCCATTCGCTCGAGGTTCGCGTCCCGTTCCTCGATCACCACGTAGTCGAGCTCTGCGCGACGATCCCGGCGCGGCACAAGATCCGGCGACTGGACACCAAGCACGTTCTGAAAAACCTCGCGCGAGGCCTGATCCCGGACCGGATCATCGACAAGCCGAAGGTGGGCTTCTTCAATGCGTCCGTCGACGGGTGGTTCCGGAACCAGACCCAAGGCGCGATTTCCGACTACCTGCTCGGGCCGAACCCGCAGTACGCGGAACTGCTCGACCGGCAGTGCGTCGAAGAGCTCGTCAGAGAGCACGCCGACGGCCGGGGATCGAGCAATGCCTACACGCTACTCTCGGTCCTGATGCTGGAGGTCTGGCTGTCGTCGTACCTCCCGCGCGCAGCCTGCAGCCCGTCGCCCCAGGCTGAACGCATCACCGTCGCCTGATGCGCTACGCGGTCGTCACGCCGGCGCGGAACGAGGCCGCGAATCTGGGACGACTCGCGGCGGCCCTCGCGGCGCAAACGGTGCCTCCGCAGAACTGGATCGTGGTAGACAACGGCTCGACGGACGGGACGCTCGACCTCGCCCGCGAGCTTGCCGAGCGCCACGAGTGGGCCCGCGTCCTGACGATCCCGGGAGCGACGTCGGCCGAACGTGGCGCGCCGATCGTCCGGGCACTGGAGGCGGGCATCGAAGCCCTTGCCGAAGATCCCCCCGACATCGTCGTCAACGTCGATGCCGACATCTCGTTCGAGCCCGACTACTTCGAGCTTCTGCTGGCGCGCTTCGCGGCCGATCCCGCGCTCGGAATCGCGAGCGGCAGCGCCTACGAGTTGGAGCAGCAGACCTGGCGGCGAAGGCACGTCACGGGATCCACCGTGTGGGGAGCGTCACGCGCCTTTCGCTGGCGCTGCCTCCAGGATGTGCTGCCCTTCGAACGGCGTCTGGCCTGGGACGGGATCGACGAGTTCAAGGCCAACGCACTCGGTTGGCGCACGACGGCATTCGAAGAGCTTCCGTTTCGCCACCACCGGCCGGAGGGCCAACGCGACGGAAGCGCCTGGCGGGCGCGCACGAACCAGGGCATCGCAGCCCACTACCTCTACTACCGGCCGTGGTACCTCGTCCTTCGTTCGCTCTGGCAGGCTCGCAGAGGGCCTGCCGCCCTCGCGATGATCTGGGGCTATGCGCAGGCCGCGCTGGCGCGCGAGCCGCGCCTGGAGGACGAGGCCGCCCGCGCATACCTCCGACGGCAGCAGAGCATCCGCCTGTTGCCGCTCAGAGCAGCAGAGGCGGCGGGACGCCGCCGGCGAGTGGCGTCCGGCGCCGACTGACGCTACGCGCCGGGTGCATCTCCCGCCGGCAAGGCTCCTGGCTCTCGCCGGCGCCGAGCCCTGGCCAGCAGCGTTACCGGAGCTGACCGTTCGGCGACCAGGGCCGAGCCGAGCCCGACGAGGATGAAGAGCAGGAACGTCACCTGGATGAACGAGAAGGCGTCGTAGGTGAGCATGCCGACGCCGTACGACGCTACAGAAGCGGTGATCGAGACCAGCAGCCAGCCTCGCGCACCGGCGTCCCGCTTGGCCTCGGCGCCGAATCTCCGCACCGCGCGCGCGAAGAACCAGAGCCAGCCGAAGAAGCCGAGAATGCCGGTCTCGAGCAGCGTCCCGAGCCACTGATCGTCCAGGATGTTGTTGTTCGAGGTCGTAGCGGACGACTCGACGACGCGCGTGCCGAAGCCCTGGCCCACGAGCGGCTGACGCTTCCATTCGCGTATCCCCGGGCCGAGGTCGGCAAGGCGCCCACTGCCGCTCTTACCGGCCTCGGACTCCTGCTCGGCCACGAGCCCACCCGGTGGCATGAACGAGTTCTTGATCGAGCCCAGGGTGCCTGGGACCGCGAAGTGGATCACGATCAGCGCCGGCACGAGTGCAGGCCACAGGCGCCGGGTCTCGCGAGGCCGAAGCCACAGGAACACCACGCCGATGACCGCGAACATCACGATCCCCGTCCGCGAGACGGTCGAGACGGCACCGATGGACAGGGCCAGCGCACACGCGATCCAGCGGCGCTGCGCATGGCATCGCGCCAAGTAGATGGCCAAGGGCACGATCACGACGAGCGCGGCGCTGAGTGCGATCGGGTGCTCCGCGGAGCCGAAGACGCGGAGCCTCCCGGTTCCCATCCGGATGAACTCGGGGCCGCTGATCGCCCCCCCGTGCAGGAAGGGGAAGACGCGAGACAGGTGGTTGAAGACGTTGAACCCCGTCCGCGCCTCGACGACGGCGGAGATGGCGACCACCGTTCCACAGATGACGAGCGTCTTGGCGAGGTAGTCGACGTCCTCGAGACGCCGGATCACGCTCGCCACCAGAAAGAGCACCAGGACGAAGCTCAGGAAGAACATGAGGCTCTTGTTCACGAACGTAGACACGTGTGCGACCCGGCCGGGATTCGCCACGATCGACGCGAACGCGGCGCCCACGATCATCAGGAGCGGGCCTTCGAATCCCGTTCGCCTGAATGTGATCCGCGAATCGACGAGCAGCGAGGCGAGCCACCCGAGGACGAGCAGGACGACGAACACACGGTAGGGCTCGAGCTGGAACGGCAGGCTGGCGGGGAGCGTGTACCGCCGGATCGGGATGAACATGATGATCAGGATCAGCGCCGCGACCAACCGTGGCCAGCCGATCAGCACCGGGCGGACGAGCGCCGCGATCGTCGCCACGACGACCAGTCCACCGGCCAAACGCACCGATCCGCCCGCCAGGACGGCGAAGGCGAGCAGCGCGAGAGCCGAGAAGACGACCGTCGCCGAAACGGAGGACGGAGGCTCCGTCGGACGCGTGGGCAGCGTCATGGCTCTAGGCGGTACGTCGTTGCTCGGTCTCGTGGTCGGCGTCGCGTACCGCGGGCCGGGCATCGGGGTCGCGCTCCCGCAGACGCGGCCTTGCGTTCTCGAGAATGAAGGCGAGCCCGATCGTGGCGAACATCACCGCGAGGAAGACGACCACCGGCATCGTCTTGGGCCGGGCCCGGAAGACGGTTGCACCGTGAGGGTGTTCGATCGTCTGGACGATCGCGCGGTCGCTCGGCTTCACCCTGTTCGCGCGCTGCCGGTCCGAGATGTAGAGGTTCAGGGCGCGAGCGGTTCGGTCCGCGTACTCGATCGTGCCGCGCTTCGACGCGCCGACCGCGAGGACGTCGATGAATGGGAGCAGAACGCCGGATTGCTCGTTTCTGAGCGGAGTGGCGGTGATCTCTGCGCGGAAGTTGTCGCCGCGGTTCGCGAGCTTGCGGACGGGATCGCTCGTGATGAGCTCCGCGTAGTAGATCGCGAGCGTCGCGAACCGCTGCGGATCGACGATCGGCTCTCCCGGCGAAACGGGCTCAGGCGTGCCCTCGGTGGTGCCGGAGCCCACCGACCGCTCAGCGTAGAGACGCCCCTCCGGGAATCCGCTCTGCGTGACCTGGAGTCGCATCTTCGCCGACCACAACTGCGAGTCGCGGTACGTCAGTCCGTGCGAGCTGATGCGAACGACCGACAGCATCGCCAGGACCAGCGCGAGGACGAACCCCGTGACGACGATGATCTTGAATCGCCAAAGGACGCGGGCGTACAGCCGGAAGTCCACGTCAGCCTCCCTCCGGGCTTCCGTTGCTGAGCCGCAGATACGCCACTGCGGCCTCGGTCCGGTTGCTGACCCCGAGCTGGGTGTAGACCGCGGCGAGATGGAACTTGATGGCGTGGACGCTCAGCTGCAGCCGGCGTCCTGCTTCGGCATTCGTCATCCCGGACGCGATCAGCTGCAGCACCTCGAGCTCGCGCGGTGTCAGCGCCTGCAGGCCCGTCTGGTCGCGGCGGTGCGCCTTTTCGTCGAGCATGGATGGATGCTAGGTGGCAAGAGGCCGGGCGCCCACGCCCGATGGGACAGCGTTCGGCGCCCGGGCGCTAGCCGTTCGGCTAGTCCTCGGACAATCGCGGCGCAAGCGGCTCGGCGCGCGGCTTTGCGGTGCGCCGTCTACGCCTGACGACGCCGCTGACCTCGTTCGTCACCTCGGGCGCGCGCAGCTTGCAGGCGCCCGCGTAGGTGGCGGCGCCGAGCACCACGAGGAGCGCGAGCCGCCCAGCGGGCGGGACGCCCGCAGAGACCAGCGCCATCTGCGTGGGCACGAGGACGGCAGCCATCGCGACCGTCGCCTGCGAGACGCCGGAAAAGGCCTTCGGGAACCGCAGGAACGGGATTCCGAGCGCCCGCGTCGTTAGGTATGTCCGCAGCGGCTCGACCAGCGTCGTCGCAACGGCGGTGCAGGCGGCCACGCCCACGATGCCCCAGTGCAGGCCGAGCGCGCACGCTCCGACGGTTGCGACGAACCAGAGCGCCGTGAAGCGCAGGAGCGTTCCTGCCCGCCCGAGGGCCAGGAGGACCTCGCCGCTCAGGGTCTGGAGCGCCTGGATCAGGCCGACCCACGCGAGGATCCGGATCACCGGCGTCGCGCGAGCCCAGTGCGGCCCGAGCACGACCTGGACGAAGTCGGGCGCGACGATGACCAGGCCGGCGAGCGCCGGGAACGCGAGGGCTCCCACGAGCCGGCTCGCCCGGATCCAGACGTCGGCGACCCGCTCGCGGTCGCTGCCCATACGCGAGAACGCGGGGAAGAAGACCTGCTGCAGCGGGCCGGCCAGGCGCGAGAACGGCACGAGGATCACGTTCGTCGCCAGCGCGTACGCCCCCAGCGCGACGGCACCCACGAAACGGCCGATCAAGAGCGTGCCCAGGTTCCGCCCGGCCTGGTAGAGCAGGTTCTCGCCGAACACGTTCCCGGCGAAGCCGCCGAGGCGGCGCAGGCTCGCGACCGAGACCCGTAGCGAGGGGCGCCAGGGCAGCAGCACCCAGAGGAGCGCCGTCGACACGGCGGCCTCCGCGAGCTGCTGGCCGACGATCGCCCAGGGGCCGAATCCCTTCAGGGCGATCGTGATCCCGGCCACGGCGCCGACGACGGTCGCCGCGATCTGCCGCAGCTCGAGGCGGCGGAACCGCATGTCGCGCGCGAGCAGCGCCATGTGCGTCGTCCCGAGGGCGCTCACGAGAAAGCCGACGGAGACCGCCGCGAACAGCGGTTTGACCTCAGGCTTGCCGTAATAGTCGGCGAGGGGGCCTGAGAGCCCGATGCCCGCCAGGGCGAGGGCGAGCCCGACCCCGGCACTGATCCAGAAGACGGTCGACCGGTCTCCCTTCTGCAGCTCGCGCCGCTGGATGAGCGCCGTCCCCAAGGCGTTGTCGGTGAAGACCACGACGAAGCCGGAGAAGACGAACACCATCGCCGCGACACCCCAGTCCTCCGGCGCGAGCAGCCGTGCCAGCGTCAGCGCGACGACCATCCGCGAGACCTGGAGGGTTATCTGCGATGCCGCCTTCCAGGCGACGCCGCTCCGGATGCGCGACTCGAGCGGCTCGGACGGGCCTAGCTCGCCCGTCATACGGGCACCGGCGATGCGATCGCATGCTCGAGGAACCGGAGGAGCTCCGCAGCGAGCGGGCTCGCCTCCTGGGCGACCGCGGCTCTCACCTGCTCCTGAGCAAGAGCCTCGCCGAGACCGTCCGGATCCTCGACGAGCGTCACGAGCCCGGCTTCCGCGAAGCGGCGACCGAGCTGGAGCTGGTGGTCGTCGACCGCCTCGCCGAAGGCCTTGCGGCGCGGGACGACGATCGGCTTCTTGTCGTTTGCCAGGGCGACCATGATCGAGCCGACACCGGCATGCGTGACGAAGGCCCGAGCCCGTCGAATCGTCGTGTTCATCTCCTCGAACGGGAGGAAGTCGACGACTTCGGCATCCGGCGCGAGCGTCGCCGACGAGTGGCCGTGCTGGACGACGACCGCCTCGTCGATCGAGAGCGCGCCGACTGCCCCGAGCAGCCGGTCGAACCGGGCCTCGTTCGTCCCGACGCTGACGAAGATCATCTCTCCGCCGCGAAGACGTTGCCGGCGAACCGCGACCCGGGAAGAAGGCGAGCGAGCTCCGGCCATTGCACGTAGCGGCGCTCGGCGATCGGTGCGATCAGCCGGTAGGTGAGCGAAGGGCCCTCGATCCGCGCGAGGCTCTCGACGTAGACGACCTTGGCCCCGTGCAGCTTGGCGACCCACGCGAACGGCACCGCGACCCCGGCCCCGGTTGTCAGCATCACGGTGGGCCTCGTGTCGCGGACGACGCGCCAGGCGACGAGCAGGTTGCGAACCAGGTTCCGGATGCTCCTGTTGGTCGGCCCGTGCGCGAAGGTGACCCGCTCCTCCGCGAGCAGCGAGCGGGCATCGCTCTTGTCGAAGGTCACCCAGGCGCGGGTGAAGCCACCCCAGGACTCGCGTAGCGCGACGAGCTGCAACAGGTGCCCACCCGAGGAGCAGACGAGCAGCAGGTCGGCGCGATTCGAAGGTGCCGAGCCCATAACCCCACGCTATCCCCGCGCCTCCCGGGCGACCACGACCGGACAGGTAGAGCTGAGCTAGCCGTTCGGCTAGGTGCGCATCCGGTGATTCTGGTCTGACGACCGTCGCCCGCCGGAGGAGCGCCTCCTACGATCCTGGCGATGGAGATCACCGAGCAACCGACGCCTGCGGCGGCCGACGTTCGCGCTCCCGAGGAGGGGATCGCGGTCGTCGTTCTCACGCACAACCGCGTGGACCTGCTCCACAAGTGCGTGGAGAACGTCCTCCTCCGCACCTCCGACGCCACACGCGAGATCGTGATCTGGGACAACGCCTCGCCCGATGCCACCGAGCCGTACCTGCGCTCGCTGACCGATCCGCGCATCCGCATCGTGATCAGCGAGGAGAACATCGGCCAGAACGCGTATGCGCGCGCCTTCGACCTCACCACGGCGCCGTATCTGATCGAGCTCGACGACGACGTCGTCGACGCGCCCGCGGGCTGGGACCAGACGATGCTCGATGCGTTCAAGCGCCTGCCGGACATCGGCTTCCTCGCCGCCGACCTCGAGGACGATCCGCATGACCTCGCCTCCCGGTACCGGCACCACATCCGCCCTCACGAGTACACGCTCGTCGAGGAGCACGGCGTGAAGCTGCTGCACGGGCCCGCGGGTGGCGGTTGCGCGATCACCTCGAGGGAGCTCAACAAGCGCGTCGGCGGGTTCCGCCAGGACAAGAAGCAGGTGTTCTGGCTCGAGGACCAGGCGTATATCGCCGACCTCGAGCAGATCGGGTTCCGGGCGGCCGTGCTCGCCGACCTCAGGGTCCATCACACGGGCGGGCCTCACTACACGAAGACCCCCAAGGAAAAGGCCGAGTACTGGAAGCGCTGGGAGCGACGGCTGGCGCGGAGGGCCGCAGTCAAGCGACTGCTCGTCCACGTTCCGTTCGTGCGCCGCCTGAACGCACGCTACGGCTGGTTCGTGGCGCCGAGCTAGCCGTTCGGCTAGGTCTCGCTCCGGCGCGGCGCTATGAATGCCAGCGTGTCCAACGGAACGATCGGCGTCATCATCCGCACGCTCAACGAGAGCGAGCTGATCGGGCGCTGCCTCGAGACGCTCCACGGCCAGCAGGGCGGCTTCGAGCTGGACGTCCTCGTTGTCGACAGCGGCTCGACCGACTCGACGCTCGAGATCGCACGCGATCGCGGGGCACGCATCCTCGAGCTTGCTCCGACCGAGTTCGACTACTCGAGGGCGCTCAACGTCGGGATCGAGCAGCTGGGCGGCGATGTGATCGTGAGCCTGTCCGCTCACGCGATCCCGACGGACGAGCACCTCCTCCAGAGACTGACCGCACCGTTCGAGGACCCGAAGGTGGCCGGCGTCGCCGCGCGCCAGGTGCCGTGGCCGGACGCGCCGTGGCAGGAGGTGCACCGGCTGCAGGACCAGTTCACGACGACTCCCCGCGTCTACTCGGGCGCAGACGGCGACGAGATCCTGTTCAGCAACGCCGCCTCGAGCATCCGGCGGAGCGTCTGGGCAGCCGAGCCGTTCACGCTCCCCGCCGTCGAGGATCTCGAGTGGGCTCGGCGCGTCGTGGCAGCAGGCTGGAAGATCGTCTACGAGCCGGCGGCGGTCGTCTACCACTCCCACTACGAGGACCCGCGTGCGCGGGCGCGACGCCTGATCGACATGAGCCGGGTGGCCGACGCCGCGGGGCGGTCCCGCACCAGACGGCGCACGGCCCGTGAGGCCGCCGGGCTCGTCGCACGCGATTCGAGAGCCGTCCTCGGGCTCGAGGAGCCGCTTGGGCGCAAGCTGGCCTACGTCGGCGACGTCGTGCAGGTGGCCTGGTACTACGTTCTCGACTTCTCACGCAGCGGAACCACGGCCGAGCGACGGCGGGAAGACTCCTAGCTCGAGGGTCCTACGAGTACGTCGCGGTGTACGTCGTGCTCGCGGCGTCGAACATCGCGTAGGCGATGCCCTTGATCGTCTGGACCGTGTAGGGCACAGCCGACCCGTCGCGCGTGATCCCGGTCAACGTCCCGCTCGGGCCCTGAATGGGCAGGAGCGCCTGTAGGCCGTTTGCACCCGTGCCGACGTCGATGGCGAAGTGGAGCGTGCCGGCGCTCCAGGAGAGGCTGTGGATCGTCGAGGCGTTGCGTCCGTCGGTCCAGGCGAGCAGCTGCTTGTAGGAGATCACGGGCACGCCGCGTGCCTGCGCCGACGCGACGATCGCGTCCTCGCCCACGCTCGGGCTCGGATAGTCGGTGTGCATGTTGATCCCGAAGGCGCCGTAGTAGCCGAGCGGCCCGAGCGCGTTGTCGAGCAGCGTGTTGATCGTCGCCGGCAGCGGCGGGTTCGACTCGTCGGTGATGTTGGTGTTCTCCTGGTAGGTGTCGATCAGCGAGCCGTCGAGATCCGCGAAGCGCATCGGGAAGCCGCCGCCGTTCAGGAACCCGGGCTGCGAGCCGATCCAGGTGCCCGGGTAGTGGTAGTAGTTGCCGTCCATCCGGATCCCCCGGGCGGCTTCGATCTTCGCCTCGGAGGCCCAGTCGGGCCAGTAGACGCAGTGGGTACGACTCGTGGACGGATTGGGCAGGTTCGAGTACCTGGACTCGAACTGCCCGAGTTGCGCGTCGAATACCGCGGCTAGCTGCGTCGGCGTCAATACCGTCGTCGGGCACGACGCGACGACCGGGTGCAAGGCGACTTCGAACCCGTCAGCGGTGTAGGCGGCGGCCTGTGCCGGGGTGAGCACGCTGTTGGGGTAGATGTAGGACGTCGAGCGCACGCACTCCCAGTTCGCAACCACACACCCCGGAGCGCTCTCTTGCTTCATCCGGTCGAAGTGGAAGGCCGTTCCGCCGGGCGTGTTGCCAGGAGAGTGGTCGTCGCCGCTCATCACGACGGCAGCCTTCTCCCCGCGCGGCAGGTACCAGAAGTGCGGCAGCGGCAGGTTGCTGCGCTCCATCTGGGTGATCAGGTTGACGAGCAGGCGCTGCTGCTCGTCTGCCTGCGGAATGGCGATCTTGCTCGTGTTGATCCAGTTGCTGTAGAACATGTCGTCGGGGCGGATACCGCTGACGCCGTCGCGCTCTTGCCCGGCCCAGGCGGGGTTCCCCTGACGCGTGTAGACCACTGAGCGGGCCAGGTCGTAGGTGAAAGCGGCGGCCTGACCGCCCCCAGAGCCGACCGAGCGCAGGGTCACGGCCGGGTTGACGGTCGCGGTCGAGGCGTTCGAGTAGAGGGTGGCGAGCGCGGTCGCACCGGCGAGGAGGTAGCGGTCTGCGCTGCCGTGGAACTGCATGGTCTGGTCGGTGATCCCCACGCCCGGCCCGGAGCTCGTGTCCACCTTCAGGTAGGCGTTGCTCAGGGTGCCGCTAGCGGTGGCCAGCCCCAGAAGGCCGGCCAGCTTCTTGTCAGGGCTCATCGCGATCAGCTTGCCGCCGCCGTTGACCCAGTTCGTCAAGGTCGTCGTCTGGCCTGTGCTCAGGCTCACGTCGCCCAGCACCACCACGTCGAAGTTGCTCAGCACCGAGCTCGAGAGGAGCGTTGCGTCCAGCGTCGTGAAGGCGTCGAGCCCCTCGTTGCGCAGGATCTCGGTCAGGTACATCCCGAACGGATTGGTGCTCGAGCCGACCACGAGCACCGGGGGCGGCGAGGCTTCGGTGGTGAAGGAGGCCTGAGCGTCCGCTGCGATCGGGTTCCCGCCGAGGTCCTTGACTCCGCCGGCCGGCAGCACGGCCCGGTAGACGGTCCCGTAGAGAAGCGCAGCCGTCGGATCCAGCGTCGCGACATTCGCCGACGAGTCGTAGCTGATGGTCGCCGGGACGGTGTTCCCGGCCGGATCCTTGAGCAGGAACGTGTTCGCGTTGACCGTCGACGGCTGCAGGGTGCGGCTGAACGTCGCCGTCACCGTGCTACCCACGTTCACCCCGGTCTTGCCGCTCACGGGCGTGAAGGCGGTGACGGTCGGAGGCGTGAGATCCGGCTGGATGCGCGACGCCATGTCGGTCTGGATCTCGGTCGGGCTGAGCGCGCGGCTGTAGATGCGCACGTCGTCGACCAGGCCGTCGAAGAACCCTCCTGCGGTCGAGCCGTAGGCCCCGATCCGCCAGGTGTTGGAGTCGCCGACGTTGCCGGTGAAGGTCGAGCTCGCGGCCAGCGCGCCGTCGATGTAGATCCGGGCGGTCGTGCCGTCGTAGGTGGCGGCGACGTGCTGCCAGCGGCCGATCGCGGGCGTCTGCCCGGAGTCGACGTAATTGCCGAACGTTCCGCCGAGCGCCAGCCGGTAGTGGCCGCTGATGTGGTCGACCCAGATCATCGCTCCGCTCTGGCTGCTCGTCCACGAGCCGACGACTGCCGCGTCGACCTTGCTGGTCTGCTTGTAGACCCAGGCCTCGAGGCTGAAGCCGCTCTTGTAGAACGTCCCGAGCGCAGGCGGGTCGACCTCGCTGTTCGTCCCGTTGAGGGAGATCGCTCCGCCGTAGCGGCCGCCGCTCGTCCAGTCGCCGCCCAGGAGCGTCGCGGTCCTGAAGTTGCCGGAGGAGTCGACCATGGCGGTTCCCACCGGCCCGTTGTCGAAGTTGTAGGCAGCCTGCAGGCCTGCGGTGGAGACCCCGGAATTGCTCACGGTCACGGACACCGGGGCCGAGGCAGCGGTGGTCCCTACGGAGTCCCGGACGACCGCGGTCAGCGTGTGCGAGCCGTTGAGCTCGGCGCGCGTGTCCCAGTCGCGTGAGTACGGGGCGGACGTGTCCTCGGCGCCCAGGTTCTGGCCGTCGAGCTTGAACTGGACGCCGGCGACCCCCTGACCGGCCGTGGCGGTGGCGGCCACGGTCTGGATGCCGCTGACCGAGCCGCCAGACGGCGCTGTGATCGAGACCCCCGGCGGCGTGTTGTCGCCGGTCACCGTCGCCGACGCCTGGCTCGACGGCGGGCCAACATTGCCGGACGCGTCCTCGGCGGCCACCTTGTAGTAGTAGGTGCCGGGCGCGAGGCCGCTGTCGATGTAGCTCGTCCCCGTCGGCTGGGCGATTCGATTGGCTGTGCCGGGCGTGAAGCCTGCAGTAGTCGACCGGTAGACGTCGTAGCGAACGACGCCGACGTTGTCGGTGGCCGCATCCCAGGCAAGGCTCGCTTGTGCGGACGCCCCGGTCGCGGTCAGGTTGGCCGGGGCAGTCGGAGGCGTCGTGTCGAGCGCGACCGTGACCGTCGCCTCGTTCGACGCGGCCCCGACGTTGCCGGCGGCGTCCTGGGCGGTGACCTTGTAGTAGTAGGTCCCGTTGGCGAGCCCCGAGTCGGTGTAGCTCGTCCCGGTCGGCTGCGCGATCCGGTTCGCGGTCGTAGGCGTGAAGCCGGCGCTCGTGCCGCGGTGGAGGTTGTACCGGACGACGCCGACGTCGTCGGTTGCGGCGCCCCAGGCAAGGCTGGCGCTCGCCTGGTCGACGGAGGCCGTCAGCGCAGAGGGAGCCGTCGGCGGCGTCGAATCGATCCCGGCCGCGGGTGCCGGCAGGTTCATGTCCGTCTGCACCTCGGTCGCGCTCAGCGCCCTGTTGTAGATCCGCACGTTGTCGAGCAGGCCGTCGAAGAAGCCACCCGCGGGCGAGCCGTAGGCGCCGATCCGCCAGACGTTCGAGCTCCCGACCGAGCCGGTCACGCTGCGGCTGGCGACCTGGGTGCCGTCGATGTAGAAGCGGGCGGTGCTGCCGTCGTAGGTGGCGCTCAGGTACTGCCATTGCCCGGCGGTCGGTGTCTGGCCCGAGTCGAGGTAGCCGGAGAGGCCGTTGCTGCCGAGCGTGAGCTGGTAGTCGCCGCCCAGGTGGTCGACCCAGAGCATCGGCCCGCTCCCGTTCCAGCTCCCGAGCACGCCGACGTCCTTCTTCGCACCCGCCTTTTGCACCCAGGCCTCGAGCGTGAAGCCGCTCTGGTAGAAGGTGCCGAGCGTGCCCAGGTCGACAGAGGCGTTGCTGCCGTTGAAGGAGAGCGCGCCGCCGTCGTGGCCGCCGGTCCAGGTGGCGCCGGAGATGGTGCCGTCGTGGCCGTTGCCGGAGCCGTCGTGGAGGACGGTGCCGGAGGCCTCGTCGAAGGCGTAGGCGGCGACGAGTCCCGGAGCCGCGCCGCAGAGCGACGTCGAGGCGCCCAGCGTCGTGCGAGCGGAGACGTTGCCGACGGAGTCGAAGGCCTCGACGCCGAGCTGATGGCTTGTCCCGCACGACAGACCCGAGAAGGTGAACGTCGTCGCGGCCGGCGAACCGACCTGTGCGCCGTCGAGGTAGACGTTGTAGCCGCTGCTCCCCGTCGAAGGCGCCCACTGCAGGGAAATCGACGTTTGCGTCCTCGCGCTGACCGTCAGCCCCGAGGGCGCCGGCGGGCCGCTCGGTGCACCCGAGCCGCCGACGGGCGAGTTCATGTCCGTCTGCACCTCGGTCGCGCTCAGCGCCCTGTTGTAGATCCGCACGTTGTCGAGCAGGCCGTCGAAGAAGCCACCCGCGGGCGAGCCGTAGGCGCCGATCCGCCAGACGTTCGAGCTCCCGACCGAGCCGGTCACGCTGCGGCTGGCGACCTGGGTGCCGTCGATGTAGAAGCGGGCGGTGCTGCCGTCGTAGGTGGCGCTCAGGTACTGCCATTGCCCGGCGGTCGGTGTCTGGCCCGAGTCGAGGTAGCCGGAGAGGCCGTTGCTGCCGAGCGTGAGCTGGTAGTCGCCGCCCAGGTGGTCGACCCAGAGCATCGGCCCGCTCCCGTTCCAGCTCCCGAGCACGCCGACGTCCTTCTTCGCACCCGCCTTTTGCACCCAGGCCTCGAGCGTGAAGCCGCTCTGGTAGAAGGTGCCGAGCGTGCCCAGGTCGACAGAGGCGTTGCTGCCGTTGAAGGAGAGCGCGCCGCCGTCGTGGCCGCCGGTCCAGGTGGCGCCGGAGATGGTGCCGTCGTGGCCGTTGCCGGAGCCGTCGTGGAGGACGGTGCCGGAGGCCTCGTCGAAGGCGTAGGCGGCGACGAGTCCCGTCGGACCGCCTACCGCAGAACCCGCCCCGGGAAGGGCCAGGATCATCACCGCTGCCGACGCGAGAGCGAGACGTATCACCCCGCTCGACACACGTCCGCGCAGGGCCGACCTCGCCGCCCCCTTCGGGCTACGCATGTTCATATGATCGCTCCGCGCGTACCGCCCCACGCCACGCAAAAGTCGAGGCTAGCCTGGTCGTCCGCGCAGTTTGGCGGACTGTATACGGCAGAAACGTTAAGAGTAGGTCGCTTGACAGGTGCCGGAGATCGTGTCGAACATCGCGTACTGGATGCCCTTGATCGTCTGCACCGTGTAGGAACGCGGCGATCCTCCGCAGGTCAACGCGCTCAGCGTGCCCGTCGGGCCTTGCGTCGGGAGGAGCGTCTGGAGACCGTTCGCCCCGGCGCCGGCGGTGGTGACGAAGGTGAACGTCCCGGCGCTCCAGTTCAGGCCGCGAATGGTCGAGGCGTTGCGGCCGTCGGTCCAGTCGAGGAGCTGCTTGTAGGAGATCAGCGGCACCCCGCGCGCCTGCGCCGAGGCGACGATCGCCTCGTCGTCGGGCTGCGGGGCGGTGAAGTCGTTGTGGATGTTCGTGCCGAACGCGCCGTAGTAGCCGAGCGGCCCGACCGCGTTGTCGAGCAGCGCGTCCACGGTCGCGGGGTACGACTGCCCCGACTCGTCCGTCATGTTCGTGTTCGCCTCGTAGACGTCGATGATCGACCCATTGAGATCGGCGAACCGCATCGGGAAGCCGCCGCCGTTGAGGAAGCCCGGCTTCGACCCGATCCACGCAGCCGGGTAGTGGTAGTAGTTGCCGTCCATCCGGATCCCCCGGGCCGCCTCGATCTTCGCCTCTGAGGCCCAGTCGGGCCAGTAGACGCAGTGGGTGCGACTCGTCACTTGTGCCGGCACGCTCGTGTACTTCGCCTGGAACGCGGCCAGCTGGCTGTCAAAGGCCGCAGCCAGATCGTCGGGCGAGACCAACGTCGTCGGGCATGAGCCCACCTGTGGATGCAGTGCGACCTCGAAGCCGTCGGCGAGGTAGCCCGCGGCCTGCGCGTTGGTGAGCGCGCTGGCCGTGTAGATGTACGAGGTCGAGCGCACGCAGTCCCAGTTGGCGACGACGCACCCCGGCGGGCTGAGCTGCTTGAAGCGATCGAAGTTGCTCGCCGTTCCACCCTGCGCATGATCGTCTCCGCTCAGCACGACGACCGCCTTCTCGCCGCGCGGCAGGTACCAGAAATGCGGTAGCGGCAGCTTGCTCCGCTCCATCTGCGTGACCAGGTTGACGAGCAGGCGCTGCTGCTCGTCGGCCTGCGGGATGGCGATCTTGCTCGTGTCGAGCCAGTCCGGCTGGACGTCGCCCGCCTTGGCCCCGTAGAACATGTCGTCGGGACGGATCCCGACCACGCCGTCGCGCTCTTGGCCGCCCCACGCGGGGTTGCCCTGGCGCGTGTAGACGACCGAACGGGCGAGGTCGTAGGTGAAGGCGGCCGCCTGACCGCCGCTCGAGCCCACCGAACGCAGCGTGACGGCCGGGTTGGCCGTGGCCGTGGTCGCGTTCGAGTAGAGGGTCGCGACCGCGCTCGCCCCGTTCAGGGTGTAGCGGTCGGCGCTCCCGTGGAACTGGATCGTCTGGCCCGTGATGCCGACGCCCGGGCCGCTCGTGGTGTCGACCTTCACATAGGCGTTGGAGAGCGTCGAGCCCGCGTCGCTGAGCCCGAGCAGCCCGGCAAGCTGCTTGTCCGGGTGCATCGCGATCAGCTTGCCGCCGCCGTTGACCCAGTTCGTCAGCGTCGTTACCTGGCCGGCGCTCAGAGCCGTATCGCCGAGCAGGACGACGTCGAAGTTGCTCAGCACCGAGCTCGAGAGCAGCGAGGCATCGAGCGTCGTGAAGGCGTCGACCCCCTCGTCGCGCAGGATCTCGGTCTGGTACATCCCGAATGGGTTGGCGCTCGAGCCCACCACCAGCAGGGGCGGCGGTGAGGCCTCGGTGGTGAACGACCAGCTGACGTCGGAGGCGAGTGCGTTGCCCACGTAGTCCGTGACGCCACCCGCGCCGCCCTTCACGGTCGCCGTGTAGGTCGCGCCGTACTGCAGCGCGGTCTGCGGGACGAGCGTCGCGACGTTCGTGGTCGAGTCGTAGCTCACGCCGGCGGGGACGACGTTGCCGCCCGAGTCCTTCAGCACGAAGTTCGAGCTTGTCATCGTGCTCGCCTTCAGGAACTCGCTGAAGGTCGCGGTGACCGGCGTGCCGACGTTGATGCCCGCCGAGCCTGCCGCCGGGGCCTTCGTCACGATCGTCGGCGGCGTCGTGTCCGGCGTGACGCTCGTGAACATGTCGTTCTGGACCTCCGCGGCGCTCAAGGCCCGGTTGTAGATCCGCACCTCGTCGATCCAGCCGCTGAACCACTCACCGCCCCAGACGGCGTTGCCGCCGATCCGAAGCGCGCCGGTCGAGGTGACGATCGCTCCGGAAGCCGCCTGCTGCGAGATCTGAGTCCCGTTGAGGAAGAGCCGAAGCGTGGAGCCGTCGTAGGTCGCGGTCAGATACGACCAGGCACTCGTGACGAGTGGGCTCGGGGCGAGGAGCGTCTTGTACGACCCGCCGATGACGTCCTCGGTGTCGGGACGGCCGTTATCGGTGCTCCCGTACAGGGCGTAGCCCGTGTTACTGGTCTGCTCCTTCATGATGATCGTCTGGAAGGCCGTGTTCGCGAGCGTCGGCTTGACCCAGGCCTCGAGCGTCATCCCGCTCGTGATGTCGAGTGAGTTCGAGTCGTTCACGTTCACGCGCGCGCTGGTGCCGTTGAAGAAGAGGGCGTTGCCGAACTTGCCGGCCGTCGACCAGGTCGCGTTCGAAAGCGTGCCCGTGTTGGCGTTGCCCGACCGGTCGGCTGTCGTCGTGCCGCTGCCTTCGTCGAAACCGTAGGCCGCGACGAGACCGGTGGGTGCCGAATTGGTGACCGTCGCGCTCGCCTGGGCGCTGGGCGCGCCGACGTTGCCGGCGGCGTCCTCGGCGGTGACCTTGTAGAAGTAGGTTCCCGCGGCGAGGCCGGTGTCGGTGTAGCTCGTCCCCGTCGGCTGGGCGATCCGGTTGGCGGTACTCGGCGTGAAGCCGGAGGTGGTCGAGCGGTGCACGTTGTAGCGGACGACGCCGATGTTGTCCGTGGCCGCGGTCCAGGACAGCGCCGCTTGCCCGGCGCCGCCGGTCGCGTTCAGGCCGGTGGGCGCGGTCGGGGGCGTCGTGTCCGCGATGGTCGCGCTCGCCTGGGCGCTGGGCGCGCCGACGTTGCCGGCGGCGTCCTCGGCGGTGACCTTGTAGAAGTAGGTGCCCGCGGCGAGGCCGGTGTCGGTGTAGCTCGTCCCCGTCGGCTGGGCGATCCGGTTCGCGGTGCTCGGCGTGAAGCCGGAGGTGGTCGAGCGGTGCACGTTGTAGCGGACGACGCCGACGTTGTCCGTCGCGGCGGTCCAGGTGAGCGAGACCGAGGTTCCGGACGCGTTTGCGGCCAGGCCGGTCGTGGCGCCCGGCGGAGTCGTATCGGCGATCGCCGCCGAGACCTCGTTCGAGGCGGTCGAGAGATTCCCGGCCGCGTCCTCGGCGATCACCTTGTAGTAGTAGGTGCCCAGGGCGAAGATGCTCGTGTCGCTGTAGGTCGTCCCGGTGGGCTGTGCGATCCGGTTCGCGGTCGAGGGCGTGAACCCGGCGGTCGTGTCGCGGTACACGTCGTAGCGGGCGACTCCCACGTCGTCCGTCGACGCAGTCCAGCTCAGGTTGACCGTGCCGCCGGCCACCGAGGCCGCGAGGTTGGCTGGTGCCGTCGGCGGCGTCGTGTCGGCCGTCGCCGTCGCGCTCGCTTCGTTCGAGGCTGAGCCGACGTTGCCGGCGGCGTCCTCGGCGGTCACCTTGTAGAAGTAGGTTCCCGCGGCGAGGCCGGTGTCGGTGTAGCTCGTGCCCGTCGGCTGTGCGATCCGGTTGGCCGCGCTCGGGGTGAAGCCCGAGCTCGTGCCACGGTGGACGTTGTAGCGGACGACGCCAACGTTGTCCGTGGCGGCCCCCCAGCTCAGCGTCGCCTTCCCGATGCCGCCGCTCGCGTTCAGCGTTCCGGGCGCCGAGGGCGGGGTCGAGTCGCCGACCAGCGCGCTCGCCTCGTTTGACGGCGCCGAGAGGTTGCCCGCGCCGTCCTCGGCCGTGACCTTGTAGTAGTAGGTGCCGCCCGCGAGCCCGCTGTCGGTGTAGCTGGTTCCCGTCGGCTGGGCGATCCGGTTGGCCACGCTGGGCGTGAAGCCCGAGGTGGTCGATCGGTAGACGTTGTAGCGGACGACGCCCACGTTGTCCGTCGACGCCGCCCAGGTCAGGCTGGCGGAGGTGAGCGCTCCGTTCGCGGCCAGGCTCCCGGGAGCCGTCGGCGGCTGGGCATCGGACGGCGTGATCGACGTGCTCATGTCCAGTTGGATCTCTGCGGCACTCAGCGCTCGGTTGTAGACGCGGACCTCGTCGATCAGGCCGCTGAAGTACTCACCCCAGATGTTGTTTCCGCCGATGCGGAGCGGCGCCGTCGAGCTCGCCAGCGATCCTGGGGCCGCGGTGGTCGAGACGAGCGTGCCGTTCACGTACAGGCGCACGGACGAGCCGTCGTAGGTTTCGGCCAGGTGCGCCCAGCTGCCGGTGGCGAGCCCGGTCGAGGCCGAGGCGTCCTTGAAGCCGTTGACGTACACCTCGCCGAGCGGCGCCTGCGGGTTCCCGGACTGGTTGGCGTAGAGGGAGTAGACCTCGCTTCCGGGCTGCTCCCTGAAGACAACGGTCCGGTAGGCGTTGCCGAGGGTCGTCGGGTTGACCCAGGCCTCGACCGTCATCCCGTTGGTCAGGGCGAGCGAGGTCGAGCTGTTGACCGTGACCCAGGCGTTCGTCCCGTTGAAGCTGAGCGCGGAGCCGTACTTCCCGCCGCTCGCCCAGGTCGCGTTCGCCAGCGTGCCGGTGTTTCCGTTTCCGGAGGAGTCGACCGCGGATGTGCCTGCACCTGCGTCGAACGAATACGCCGCCACGAGGCCGGCGCCCGAGTTGGCGGCTACCGTCGCGTTGACCTCGCTCGAAACCCCAGAGACGTTGCCGGCGGCGTCCTCCGCGGTGACCTTGTAGTAGTAGGTGCCTGGGGCGAGACCGCTGTCCGCGTAGCTCGGGCCGGTGGGCTGGGCGATCCGGTTGGCGGTGCTGGGCGTGAAGCCGGAAGTCGTGGAGCGGTAGACGTTGTAGCGCGCGACGCCGACGTTGTCGGTTGCCGCGTTCCAGCTCAGGTTGACGGTGTTTCCTGCGGCCGCGGCCGCCAGGCCGCCCGGCACGCTCGGCGGCGTCGTGTCCGCGGTTGCCGACGCGCTCGCCTCGTTCGAGGGCGGACCGAGATTCCCGGCTCCGTCCTCGGCGATAACCCGGTAGTAGTAGGTGCCGGTCGCGAGCCCGCTGTCCGTGTAGCTCGTTCCGGTCGGCTGTGCGATCCGGTTGGCCGCGCTGGGCGTGAAGCCCGGAGTGGTCGAGCGGTAGACGTTGTAGCGGAGCACGCCGATGTTGTCGGTCGCCGCGCCCCAGCTCAGGTTGACCTGGCCGAGTCCCCCGGTCGCCGTCAGCGTTCCCGGCGCGCTCGGCGGCGTCGCGTCGGGGTTGCTGATCGCGGTGCTCATGTCCTGCTGGATCTCTGCCGCGCTGAGGGCGCGGTTGTAGACACGCACCTCGTCGATCAGGCCGCTGAAGTACTCGCCCCAGATGTTGTTGCCGCCGATTCGAAGCGGCGCCGTCGAGCTCACCAGCGATCCAGGGGCTGCGGTGGTCGAGACGAGCGCGCCGTTCACGTACAACCGCACCGACGAGCCGTCGTAGGTCTCGGCCAGATGGGTCCACGTGCCGGTGGCGAGCCCGGTGGAGGCCGTCGCGTCCTTGAAGCCGTTGACGCGCACCTCTCCCACCGGCGCCTGGGGGCTTCCGGACTGGTTGCCGTAGAGCGAGAAGACCTCGTTCCCGGGCTCCTCCCTGAAGACGACCGTCCGGAAGGCGTTGCCGAGGGTCGTCGGGTTGACCCAGGCCTCGACGGTCATTCCGGTCGTCAGGTCGAGGGACGGAGAGCTGTTGACCGTCACCCAGGAGTTCGTTCCGTTGAAGGAAAGGGCCTTGCCGAACTTGCCGGCGGCCGACCAGGTGGTGTTCGCGACCGTGCCCGTGTTGGCGTTGCCCGCCTGGTCAGCGGTCGTCGTCCCGGTCCCCTCGTCGAAGCCGTAGGCCGCCACGAGCCCGGGCAGCGGCCCGCTCGGCACGACGGCTGTGACCTCGTTCGAGGGAGCGCTCGTGTTGCCGGCGGTGTCGTCCGCGGTGACCTTGTAGTAGTAGGTGCCCGCCGTCCTGCCGATGTCGGTGTAGCTCGTCGCGGTCGGCTGGGCGATCCGGTTCGCGGTGCTCGGCGTGAAACCCGGAGTGGTCGAGCGGTAGACGTTGTAGTTCGCGATGCCGCTCGGGTCGTTCGAGGCGTTCCACGTCAGGGAGACCTGCCCCGACGACGGATTCGCGGCGAGGCTCGACGGCGCGGGCGGCGGGGTGACGTCGCCAGTGGCGGAAAGGCGGATGAACGAGCCCACGGACGGCACGCCGCTCCCGTTCAGGATGAACAGCATGTAGTCGCCCGGGGGCGCGACGTTCGCGCCCGTCGGAGCCTGCACCGTGATCTTGCCCGAACCCGCGGTGAAGTTGAGGAACTGGAACCGCTGGTTCTGATCGAAGGCGTGTGTCACCGAGGGCGACCTGACCAGCGACACCTTCGTGATCGACGCGGCGTCCGGAGTGGTGATGTCGAAGCTCGAGCCCCAGCTCGCCCCGCCCGGCGCCGAGCTGATCGTCGGCCGCGTTCCCTTGAACAGGTACGGCGGCGAGTAGATCTCGGCGTTGGTCTGGTCGGTGGCGCGGCCCGGGAGCGCGCCGCCGCCGGCCATGAGCACCCGCCCGTCCGGAAGCAGGAGGGCAGTCGAGTGGTATTCGCGTCCGTTCGTGAGCGAGGCGACCGTCGTCCAGGTCTCCGTGTCGGGGTTCCAGATCTCGGCGGGCAGCACGGCCTTCGAAAGGTCGGTTCCATCCGAGGTCGACATCCCGCCGCTGGCAAGGACGGTGCCGTCGGCCAGCATGCGTCAGGTTCTGGTACGCGCGGCCGAACGCCATCGGAGCCGTCGAGCGCCAGGTCGGGGTCCCCGCGCCCATGTCGATGACCGCGGTGCGGCCGTCGGCGTTGTAGAGCTTGGCGCCGTTGAAATCGGGGTCGGCCCATGTTCCGGCCTTCATGATCTTGTCCGGCCGGTACATCACGGCGCTCATGCCGTCGAACGGGCTCGTGCCGACCGTCGTCCAGGTACCGGTGTTCGGGTCGAGCGTCCTCGTGACGGTGTCGGGGCCGGCGTCGAACACCTTTCCGTTCGAGAGCTGGAACATGAACGGATAGAGAGGCGACGTCAGCCTCGCGCTCGTGAGGTCGGTCCACGTGTTGGTCTTGTAGTTGTAGATCTCGGGCAGCGAGTTGACCGCTGCGTCCTCCATCGGGTGCGGCTGTCCGGCGCGGTCCTGGACGATGTTGTCGCCCGAGAAGACGAGCGCGCGTCCGTCCGCCAGCTGGGTGACGGTCGGGTACCAGCGGCCGACGGTCATGTCGGGCCCCCGGAAGTACGTCTTCGAGACCGGGTCGAAGATCGTCGTGTCCGCGAGACCGAGGTCCGAGTCGATGTGGCCACCGGCGATCAGGGTGCGGCCGTTGGGCAGCTGGGTGTGGCCCGCGCAGAAGAGGTTCCTCGAGTACGGGACGCCGATGAAGGTTCCCGAGGGATCCCAGAGGCGCATCGAGTTCGGCGCCAGGCACCAGCCGTCCCAGGCGAGGACCTGCCCCGTCGGCTCCAGAGACATGTCCACCGCAACCAAGGGCCACGAGACCGGCGCGCTCCACTGTCCGACCTGATCGGGAGGAAGGCCCGCGGCGCGCGAGCCGCCGAGCAGCATGAGCCCGAAGACGACCGCACACGTGGCGAGCGCCAGGCGGTGCCACGACGGGATCATCCGCCAGAGACGTTGGGTGTGGGCAGCCGTTGTCCGCACGGTCAAGCTGGCGGGGACCCCGCCGACACTGCCTTTGTTAACCCGCGCGTGTGTTGGTGACAACGGCCGCAGGTCCAGGCCGACCTGGCCGTGCGTCGAGGTTCCACACGGAGGCGAGACGGCTTGCCGCGCCGCATTCGCATCAGGAACGTCGCATTCGCATCAGGAACGCCGGGTTCGCACGGGGATGCGCAGGGCGACGCGTTCGAGCGCGCCGCCGCGCTCGCCGACGTGAGCGGCGACACGCTCGGTCGCGAGGGCCAGCCCGTAGGCGGCCATCGGCACGAACACGAGCTCGAGCCGGAAGGCGCTGAAGACCGGCGCCGCGAGGACGTAGCCGAACGCGACCACGACTCCGGCGGTCAGCAAAGAGGGCCAGACCTCTGAGAGCCGTCTCCGGACGAGCAGCACCAGCGCGACAACGCCCCCGACGAGGAAGAGCGCGGTGTACCACTCGCCGCGGCGGAGGAAGCCGACGTTCGCGCGCACGAGCTCGAAGACGGCGTGGGGGTAATGGCTCGCGACGAACGCCCACGAGGTGTCGCTCGGCACCTGGGAGTTGTTGACGAGCAGCGCGAGCAGGTCGCGCGCAGGCGTCGTGAACACCAGGAGGGCGGGTAACGCTGCGACGACCCCGGTCACGAAAAGCGTCACCGGCATGCGGGTGCGGAACCGGAGCGCGCACCAGCCTGCCGCGAGGACCGGGATCCACGTGCTGTCGCGGACGAGGGAGAGGAGCGCGATCGCACCGATCCAGAGCAGCAGCCAGCGTCGACCCCGCTCGAGGGCCAGCAGGGCGGCCGCGAAAGCGACGATCTCGAGCGCGAGCCCCCAGCTGTCGGTGAGTGGATACGAGGAATGGTCGACGAGCGGGGGCAGGAACGCCGCGGCCGCGGCCACCCCCGCTGCGATCGCAAGCCGGAAGCGGAGGAGCAGCAGGCCGAAGAGCGCGAGGATCGACGCGACGTAACCGCCGAGCGAGAGATAGAGCAGCGAACGGTCGCCGGCCAGCGGGTACAGCGCCGCGGCAGCGAGCGGCACGGCGAGGCGCCGCTCGTAGAAGGGCTCGTTGTACTTCACCCAGGCGGGGTTGCCCGTCTTCTGCGGATCTCTCGCCCGCAGCTTCGCGGAGATCGGCCCTTCGAACGTCCGCCTCAGCGCGGCGTCATGCCCCGTGCCTCGGATCTCGAGCACGCGCGCCTGGTAGTAGAGCCCATCCGGCGTCCATTTCACCGGAGCATCGAACGCAGGCCATACGGCCAGGCACGCGAGGACAGCGAGCCCCAGGGCGACCACGCCTGTCAGCAACCTCCGCACCTCCATCAGCGTCGCGCCCGCGGAAGCGGAGCGACACCCCCAGATGGCCAGGATTCGCTCATCTGCTGGGAAGTCAGCACCTGAAGCCCGTTCCTCGGACCGGTCGATCGAGGGTCGAGTTGCACGACCGGGCGCTCAACAATTCGAGGGATGGTTGTGTGGCGTCAACTCGTTGTGCACGTGGTCGGCGCGCGTCCGAACTACATGAAGGTCGCGCCCGTCTACGCCGAGCTCGAACGGCTCGGAAACGTCGAGCAACGCCTGATTCACACGGGCCAGCACTACGACCGCGAGATCAACGACGTCTTCTTCGCCGAGCTCCCTCTGCCGACCCCGCACGAGCAGCTCGCGGTCGGCTCGGGATCTCACGCCGAGCAGACGGCGCGCGCAATGGTCGAGCTCGAGCGCGTGTTCCTGGAGCTCCAGCCGGATCTGGTCGTCGTTCCGGGAGACGTCAACTCGACGCTCGCAGCGGCGCTCGCGGCCGTGAAGCTCAACATTCCCGTGTGCCATCTGGAAGCGGGGCTGCGCAGCTTCGACACCACGATGCCCGAGGAGCACAACCGCCGGCTGACAGACCACGTCTCGACGCTGCTCCTGACGCACTCGGAGGATGCGAACGTCAACCTGGCGGCCGAAGGGATCGCCGACGAGAAGGTCGCGTTCGTCGGCAACACGATGATCGATACGCTGCTCGCGAACGTCGAGGCCGCCCGCGCACTCGAGGTCTGGCGCGAGTTCGGATTGCCGAACCGCGGCTACGTGCTCGTCACGCTGCACCGGCCCGCGCTGGTCGACGACGAGCGCCTGGTCGGGGAGACACTCCGTGGGCTCGAGGAGATCGCGCGCGAGATTCCGGTCGTGTTCCCGGTGCATCCGCGGACACGCGAGCGCTTGGAGTCGGCCGGCGCGGTCGCCGAGCGAGTCAAGCTGGTCGCGCCGCTCTCGTACACGCGCTTCCTGTCCCTGCAGACGGGTGCGGCGGCGGTCGTCACGGACTCGGGCGGCGTCCAGGAGGAGACGACGGCGCTCGGGATCCCGTGCTTCACGCTCCGCGACAACACGGAGCGGCCCGTGACCGTCACCCAGGGCACAAACGTGGTGCTCGGGCTGAGCCCCGAGCGGCTCGCGGAGATCCCGGGGCGCCTGCGCCAGACTCGCCGGACGGTCGTCCCGCCTCTCTGGGACGGTCTCGCCGGTGGGCGTGCGGCCCTGGCGATCGAGGAGCTCGTGGACGCCCGCGAGCCGGCACCCGTCGAGGTGCCCTCGCGGATTCGGCGCCGACTGCTCGGGCGGTCGGTACCCGTGGCCGCGACTGCGCCCGCCGGCTAGCTCGTTCACGAGCTACGCACCGGCGGCGGCGCGGGCCTCGCGAATCGCCCGATGCCACTCGACCGTCTCGCGCAGACCCTCCGCGAGGCCGATCTGGGCCTCGAAGCCCAGTAGCCGCCGCGCCTTCGCGGTGTCCGGCGTTCGGTGACGGACGTCCTGGTACTTGCCCGGCAGCGACTCGTAGGGGATGAACCGTGTCCGGAGCGGCTCCGGCGGCAACCCGAGCTCGGCCTGAACCAGGCGGGCGAGCTCGAGGATGGTGATCGTCTCCGTGCCGCCGAGGTTGATCACCTCGCCTCGCGCCTCCGGCCGTTCCAGCGCGCGCACGATCCCGGCCGCCGTGTCCCGCACGTGCGTGAACGTTCGGGTCTGCCGGCCGTCGCCGTGGATCTCCATCGGCTCGCCGTCCAGCATGGACTCGATGAAGGTCACGACCGGGCCACCCCACCAGCTCAGGTGGTTGCGCGGCCCGTAGGCGTTGAAGAGCCGGAGGATCGTGATGCGCAGCCCGTTCTCGTCCGCGAGAGCGAGCCCGTAGTGCTCGTCGTACATCTTCGAGACGGCATAAGCCCAGCGCTTCGTCGTAGGTGGACCGATCACGAGCTCTCCGTCCTCCGAATAGGGAGGAGTTCCGTTGCCGTAGACGTCCGAAGTCGAGGTGAAGACGAGGTCGGCGTCCAGCGACAGCGCGACGGCACACGCCGCCTCCATCCCCTTGGCGTTCACGTTGAGCGTCGAAAGCGTGCCCCCGAAGCGCGGGATCTTCTTCGCCGCGAGGTGGACGATCGCCTCGCAGCCCGAGAACGCGCGGCGCAGCTCCCGCTGGCGCGCGCAGTCGAACACCTCGAGCTGAAAGCGCTCGTGGTCCAGGAACGACGCGATGTTGGAGACGGACCCGTACGAGAGGTCGTCCACCGCCACGACCTCGAAGCCCTTGGAGAGCAATGCCTCGCAGACGTGCGACCCGACGAGGCCCGCCGCTCCGGTTACGCCGACCTTGGTCATGCCGCCGCCCTCTCTCGCGCGGGGAGCCGCTCGAGGATCCCCGGCAGCACCCGCTCCGCTACGCCCGTCACAGCCTGCCCGCTGACGATCTCCGGGTAGACGTGGGCGGTCGACGCAAGCGCGAGGCCCGGCACGGAGAACATGTCGGGCAGATTCCTCGCGCCGCCGACGGTATGCACCGGCTCGGTGACGCGTGCGCGCTGGACGACCGAGGCGAGGATGTCCTCGTCGCGCAGGTCGAAGATCGTCTTCGCATGCGCGACGAACTCGCGCTCGATCTCTTCGGCCGGACGTTCGTGGAGTGGCGAAGAGGGATCGACGTACTTCGACACGTAGACGAGATGGCC
Organism: uncultured Actinomycetes bacterium; assembly: GCA_963754265.1. Taxonomy (GTDB): domain Bacteria; phylum Actinomycetota; class Thermoleophilia; order Gaiellales; family Gaiellaceae; genus AC-32. The sequence continues at coordinate 66,720 of CAVWFB010000002.1, forward strand.
GCCGACCTTGTCCGGATCGACGACGTGCGTCGTCTCGACGACGGTCGTCAACGGAACCCTGCGGTCGGTGATGTTCAGGTGGTAGTACGGGCTGATGCTCCGTCGCGTCCGCAGCAGGAGGCAGACGACGCCGAGGTAGCGGCAGTGGTCGGGCGGCGCCATCGGAAGGAGCTCCGGCGCCAGCAGGCTACGAGCCATCGGCGGGGCGAGCGTGCAGAGGATGAAGTCGAACGGCCGGAAGACGCCCTCGACGGCAAGGCCCTCCGCGCCGCCGGAGCCGCCGCCCACGATCTGCTCCACGGACGTGCCGGCGTGGATCTCGCCGCCGAGCTCCCGGATCTTGTGCTCGAGCGCGTCGATGAGCGTCTGGTAGCCGCCTTCGAGCCAGCCCATCACCTCGGCGCCCGACTTGTCGCGCGTCTTGGACATCCTGCGCGTGCGCGCCCAGATGTAGGTGGCCGGCAGGTCGTCGTACCGTCCGTCGAACTTCGAGTCCAGCAGCGGGGCCCACATCCGCTCGAGCACGTTCTTGCCGGAGCGGCGCCGGAGCCAGTCGAGGAGCGGGGTCTCGTCGAGCTCGTCGTGGGTCTTCGTGAGCTGGCAGCGCGCGACGAACGCCCCGAGTCGTAGGCGGTCGTGCAGCCGCAGCAGCGGAAATGTCAGGAGCTCCTTGGGCGAGGTCATCGAGAACAGCCGCCCGTCGCCGTAGAAGCCGACCTTGGTCGGGCGAAAGCGGAACCGGTCGCCGAGCCCGAGCTCCTCGGCGAGACCGCGAACGCGGTCGTCGGTCGGGAGGACGACGTGGTAGAAGCGATCGACGGGGTAGCCGTCGAAATCGAATGACCCCACGAGCCCGCCGAGGTCGGACGAGCGCTCGTAGAGTGCGACTCGAACGCCTTTCTGCGCGAGTCGGTAGGCAGCGGTCATCCCGAGGATGCCCCCGCCGACGATCGCGACGCTCGGAGGGCCGTTCACGACGATGGCAGGGCGCCGGCCCACCGCAGGCGGAGCAGCATCCGCCAGTAGGCCAGCATCGTTCGAACGACGGGCATCTTGCTCTTGCCGAGCCGGCGGCTCCAGTCCAGCGGAACCGGAACCTCCTCGACGCGAACGCCGAGAGCCGTGAGCTTGACCAGGATCTCGGCCTTGCAAGCGAAACCGGCTTCACGCACGAAGTCGTCGCCGTAGCGGTCGAATCCGAGCCGGAGCGTCGACGCGCGATAGACGCGGAAGAACGAGGACACGGTCTTGGCCTTCAGACCGAGGGCCCGGCGCACGACGAAGCCGGCCGAATGGCTGAGGAGGCGGCGCACCGCTCCCACGTTCACCATCCGCCAGTCGGCGACCACGAGCTCTGCGCCCGCCTCCGCGCTCTGCAGCATCAGCGGCAGGGCGTCCAGGTCGCTCGTCGTGTCGCCCTCGAGCGTCACGACGAGCGCGTCGTCCGCACAGTCGGCCAGCACCGCCTCGAAGCCGGCGCGGAAAGCTGCGCCCGGCCCCTGGTTGCGCTCCAATCGGACGAGCTCGACCGGGACCGGACCGCGATATGCCTGGACAAGGCCGGGCGTTCCGTCGGTCGAGCCGTCGTCGACCAGGACGAGGCGGCCGCCGTTCTGGAACAGCGCGGGACGCGCTTCGAAGTCGGCGAGCAGCCGGGGCAGGTTCTCCGCCTCGTTGTAGACCGGAACGACGAACACGAGCGTCGTGTGGCCGACGACGGGATTGCCGTTCCAGGCCGTCGCCGAGCCCTGTCGTTCCGCTTCTGCGGAAATGCCGCCTGACGCCATTCTTCCCCTCGTTGAGTCGCTCTTCCCCTCGAGCCCGAAGCTCGTTTCGTTGAGGGTATGGAGAGCCGCGCGGTGCAACCAGACCAGGAACGAAAAACCCACCACGCGCGTGGGCGCTAGCCGATCGGGTAGGGCCGCAGCGAAACTCTCTCCGTCCGGGGATTTCCCTGATTGCGGGCGGGAACCCATCATCTACTTCATGGGCTGGCGGCGTCCGGGGCATCGATGAGCGCGCACGCTGCGGCGACGGTCGACCGCGCCCAAGCCCCTGCGCGCCCGCCGCGGCTCGAGCTGACGGGCACGGGGCTGCTCTCCGCCGCGATGGCGGTCGCGGGCGTACTTGCCTACGCCTTCCACATCCTCTCCGCGCGGACGCTCACCACCGACGAGTACGGCCAGATCGCGGCGCTCTGGGCCGCCCTGTTCATCGCGGTGGTCGTGCTGTTCCGACCACTCGAGCAGACGACCTCCCGGGCGGTTGCCGATCGCCTCACCCGTGGGCAGGAAGCGACAACCGTTCTCCGGTCGGTCGCGATCGTCTACGGGTGCTTGTTGGTCTTCGTCGGGATAACGGCCCTGTTCGCCTGGGGAACGCTCACGCATGGGCTGTTCGACGGAACGTCGTTCATGACGGCAATGCTCGTTGTGGGCATCGCGGGGTACGGCTTCCAGTACGTCGTCCGCGGCATCCTCGGAGGCATGCGCCGCTTCCGAGGCTTGAGCGGGATCCACGTCACCGACGGCTCGGTCCGGCTACTCGTGGCGCTTCCCCTTCTCGCCGTCGCGTCGAAGGAGACCGCGGCTGCCGCCCTCGCGGCCGCCGGCCTTCTCGGCGCGATCCTGCCGCTGTGGCGCTCTCGGGCCGAGGTCGCCGGCCTCAAGCTCGGCGCGACCGGGGAGCATTTCCAGCTTCGAACCGCGCTCCGCTTCGCCATCCCTGCCGCCGTGATCGCCGGCGCAGACCAGCTGCTGGTCAACGGCGCGCCGTTGCTCGTCATCGGCGCAGGCGGACGCGACGCGACGAAGACTGCTGCCGTCGTGTTCGCCGCGACGATGCTCGTCCGCGTCCCGGTCTTTCTGTTCTCGGGCGTGGCGGGATCGATCCTGCCGAACCTGGCACGGCTGAACGCCGCCGACGATCACAGGCGTTTCACCAGCACCGTGACCCACGTGTGCTTCGTCTTTGCCGGAGCGACGGTGGCGATCATCGCGGTTGCCGCAGCCTTCGGGCCGGCGGCGATGCGGCTCGTCTACGGGCCCGCGTACCACGCACCGGCCTCCGATCTCGCGCTGCTCGGCTTGGGAGCCGGCTGCTATCTCGCGTCGGCGACGATCTCACAAGCGCTTCTCGCGATGGACCGTGCTTCGCGTGGTGCGGTGGCCTGGGCGATCTCTGCGGCGCTCTTCGTGTGCGTGGTGGTGTTCGCGCCCGGAGACGACCTGCGACGCGTCTCCCTCGGGATCGCCCTGGCGATGGCGGCGAGCACCCTGCTCCTCTCGCTCGTCTTCGCACGCCGGGCCCGAGGCCGCACGGGCCCAAAGGCCTCCTAGCTGACCGGCGTGGAGCGTACGCGCCCGTCTCGCGGGAACCACGTCGCCTGGGTCTGGCTGGGCACGGCAGTCGTCGGCGTCCTGGCGCTCGCTGCCGGGCTCGCCGCTCGCTCCTGGTGGCTGAATCCGGCCTTCCAACGATCCCCGTTCAGGTGGACGAGCATCCTTGCCATCCTGATCGCGGCGGGCTGCGCGGTCGTGTTGGCGAGGCGCGAGCGGGGGAAGCCGCGCCTCCTGCTCGCGATCGGGCTGGCCTACATCGCGGTCGACAACGCCCTGGGCCTGCACCAGCGCCTCGCCGCCGACCTCGACCTCCGCGCCCTTACGAGCCTCGAAGAGGGTGCGGTCCCGCTCGTCGCGAACACGCTACTGCTGGGCGTGGTGGCCGTCCTCTTGCTGCTCGAGCTCCGTTTGGCTCGACCGGCGTCGGCGATGATCGCCGCAGGCACCGCGTTGCTCGCCACCGCCCTCGCGGCGAGGTTCTGCGGGGGAGCGCTCGCCGCGCTCGACGGGCTCCCGACCGGTGAGCCACGTGCAGCCGGCGAGGCTGCGATGCATGCGTGCGGGCTCGCGGGCTGGATGCTCGTCGCCGCCGGCCTCCTCGTTCGTGCTCGAGAAGCGTCACGCTGAGCCGCCCGGGCCGAGCCCGCAGAAGGGCACTCGCGACCCGGCGAGAACACAGGCGAGGAGCCGGGTGCCTCGATCTCCTCTCTCCCGTGGGTGCTAGGGCCGCCTAGTTGCCCCGACATGAGCCGCAGAGAAAGGTCGCCCGGCTCTCCCACCACGCATTCGGCACAACCTGAGGAGTTTGGGCGACTAAGAGCGGCCGGGAGGATTGGAGAGCGCCTATCGACCGCTCTTGTCGCACGCGAACTCTACGAAGGAGGCGGAGTGGCTAGCAACGGCCGAACGGACGGTCTGAGCGGCTGTCTTTCGCTGAAATGACTCCCAAAAGGGGTAGCGCTTGCGCCCGACGAGTGAACTCGAGGCAAATGGGAGAGGCCGTGGCCTGACGGCCCGCTGGTAGGCTGAAGGCACTACAGAGCGCGTACCTGGCCGGCCCGAAGCCCCCATCTACCCGTTCAGCAGTGGTAGGCATGGCCAGGCTCCCGGCGAAAGGCACTTGATGCGAGGAACGATGCTCTGGTTCAACGAGGTCAAGGATCTCGGCTTCATCCAGACGGAGGAGGGTGAGCGCCTCTCCGTCCTGGGAACCGGATTTGCCGAAGGGAAAAGGCCGGAAGGACGGTGCGCCGAGGCCGTCGTGAGCTTCGATCTCATCGTCACCGACGTCGGGCGGGAAGCCCAGAACGTGGTTTTCATCGAAGAGGTGTCGCCCCGTCGTGCGCGCCTCCGCCACCGTGGCGGCCGCTAGCTTCGCACGGCCCCGCTTCAGGGGCGTTTCCCATCGCATCGCCTTCTTCCTCGCGCTTCCGCTGGCCGTCCTGCTGAGCTTCGAGGTGGAGACGACGGCGGGTCGGATCGCCGCGATCGCCTTCGGGACGAGCGCCGCGGCCATGTTCGGCGCGAGCGCGCTCTATCACGGCGTCACCTGGCCGGACGACAAGCGCCGCTGGCTGCGGCGTCTCGACCACGCGGGAATCTACGCGCTCATCGCCGGGACCTACACCGCCGTCGGCCTCTTGGTGCTCGACGGGGCCTGGCGGGCGGCGGTGCTGGGGATCGTCTGGGCCGGAGCCGCCGCGGGGATCGCCCTCAAGTTTCTCTGGGTAGATGGCCCCAAGTGGCTTTCCGCGGCGATCGGAATCACACTCGGCTGGGTCGCGGTGGTCGTGTTTCCCCAGATCGTCGATGGCGTTGGAATTGCAGGTGCGGCTCTCCTGCTCGCCGGTGGAATCGCCTACACGGCGGGCGCGCTCGTGTACGCGCTACGCCGCCCCGATCCGGTTCCCGCCGTGTTCGGGTATCACGAGGTCTTCCACGCGCTCGTGATCGTGGCGGTCGCCTTCCAGTACTCGACGATCGCCTTCTACGTGCTGCCCCGACACTAGGACACCGAGACGACGCGGGCTCGCCAGGCGCCCCGCGGCGCCTCGATCACGACCTCGTCGCCGGCCTTGGCGCCCATCAGCGCGCGCCCGACCGGCGAATCGGGCGAGACGCCGCCGACGCTCGAGATCTCGACCTGCATGGTCGCGCCCAGCTCGTCCTCGACCTCCACCGTCGACCCGACCGAGACGACGCCGCTGGTCGCGGCCGTCTCGTCGACGACCACTGCACGGTCGAGCCGGTCGCGCAGGAGCGTGATCCGACGCTCCAGCAGGCCCTGCTCGTTCTTGGCCGCGTGGTACTCGAAGTTCTCGGAGAGGTCACCGAAGCTGCGGGCGGTGGCGATCGCCTCGACCATCGCGGCTCGCTTCGGGCCCTCGAGCTCGGCCAGCTCGGCCTCGAGCTGCTCCTTCTGAGCGAGCGTCAACGGTTCGGACTTGTCCTTGGGCATCGCCCCAGGGTATCGCTGCTACTGTGTGAGCACGATCGGCAATCCCGCCGACCGGTGAGATGAGCTTCTCGTTCCTCCTTCGGGTGTTTCGAGGTAGGCAAGTCTCGAACCCGTAAGGAGTCGAACTTCATGTCGAACCAGTCTTTCCGCGAGCTTGGCGTGTCCGCGCCCGTCGTGGCCGCGCTCGCCGCTCGCTCGATCCATCATCCTTTCAGCATCCAGGAGCTCGTCCTGCCGGACGCGCTCGAGGGGCTGGACGTCCTCGTGCGCTCGCCCACGGGCTCAGGCAAGACCCTTGCCTTCGCGCTTCCGATCGTCGAGCGGACGACGCCCGCCGATGGGCGCCCCTCGGCGCTCGTGCTGGTGCCGACGCGCGAGCTCGCCGCCCAGGTGACCGAGGCCTTCGAGGCACTCGCCGTGGCCAAGGGCCTTCGCGTCGCCGCCGCGTACGGCGGGGTCCCGATCCGCTCGCAGGCCAACCGCATCAAGGGCGCGCACATCCTCGTCGCCACTCCGGGGCGGCTCGAAGATCTGGCGACCCGAAGGCTCGTCGATCTGTCCAAGGTGCGCTCGTTCGTCCTCGACGAGGCCGACCGCATGCTCGACATGGGCTTCCAGCCGCAGGTCGACAAGCTCGTGCGCCGGCTTCCGCGCAACCGCCAGACGATGTTCTTCTCGGCCACCCTCGACGGTCACGTCGGCGACCTGGCCCGCGCCTACACGAACAGCCCCTCGCACATCGAGGGCGAGCTCTCGACCACTCGGCAGCCGGGCGAGATCGAGCATCACTTCGTGGCGGTGACCTCCGACACAAAGGTGGAGACGCTCGTCGAGCACATCCGCTCGTCGGGCTCGACCCTCGTCTTCGTCCGCACCAAGCGCGGCGCCGACCGGCTCGTGCAGAAGCTCGCCCGGCACGACGTGCGCGCCGTCGCGATGCACGGCGACATGTCCCAGGGCGCGCGCGAGCGGGCGCTCTCGCGCTTCGAGAGCGGCAAGGTCGAGACGCTGGTCGCAACGGACGTCGCCGCCAGGGGCCTCGACCTCGACGACGTCACGCACGTGATCAACTTCGATCCGCCCGAGGAGGACAAGGGCTACGTCCATCGCACCGGCCGCACGGGACGCGCCGGCCGCAGCGGCACCGCGGTCACGTTCGTGCTCCCCGAGCAGCAGGCCGAGACGAGCCGCGTCGCCCGCCGCCTCGGTCACCGTGAGCAGTTCGAGCAGGCCGGGATGCGGTCTGCTCCCGCGAAGCTCGTCTACACGAGCCGTCGCGGGCGCCGCTCCAAGTGGTAGCCGCAGCGTTCTAAAACCGCACACCGCGTTCAAGACGTGCCTCCCGGCGCGCCGCATGCTCGAGCGAGACAAGCGACCGGGAGGGACTCATGCACATCCGTTCGTTCTTTTTGCTCGCCGCAATCGTTGCCGCGCTCACCGTGCCTGCGGCGCTCGCGGCGCCGGGCGGCCCCGTGGCCTCGGCGAGCGGCGGCATCCACTGGACGATCCCGCTACCGAACGCATTCGGAGTCGAGGTGGTCAATCAACCGCTCGCCTTCAACGCCCGGAAGTACGCCGACGGCAGCGTGAGCGGCCGGTTCGAGTACCACCAGATCGTCGAGGGGACGTCGTTCGACTTCAACGTCGACGTCACCTGCATGAACGTCTACGACGGCGACCGCGCCAAGATCGGCGGAGTGGTCAAGTCCAGCAGCGACCCGACCATTCCACCGGGCACCTTCGCCTGGTTCCAGGTCTTCGACAACGGCGAAGGGCCCAATGCGGCCCCCGATCAATCGAGCCTGGTCGGTTTCGGCGACGAGGCGGCCAACGAGGCCTTCTGCGACAGCCCGAACCTGCCGCGCTTCGGGCCGTGGGACGTCCAGGGGAACGTTCAGGTCCGGCCCTAGCTCCTAACGACGGCCGGCCGTGCCCGTCTATACGGACGCATGGCAACGGCACTCGCGCGAGACGAGCGCTCGATTCCGGTCTCGGCGTCGACGGTCCGGCACGAGTCCGTCGACGCCGGCGGCTTCCGCGTGAGCGACGTGACCTTCGCTCCGGGAAAGCGCCTGCCCCGGCACAGCCATCCTCAGGGCTGCATCGCGGTGGTCGTCGAGGGTGTCGTGGACAAGGCGTTCGCGCGGGTCTCGAACACCGCGAGCCAGGGCTCGGTGATCACGATGCCGCCTGAGGAGCCTCATGTGGACACGTTCGGCCGGGTCGGGGCACGTCTCGTGGTCGTCGAGAGCCCGGCGGACGAGGAAGTGGCGCTCGAACGAGACTGGGCCTGCCTGCTGATCGCGACGAAGATCGCCCGAGAGCTCGAGTCACCCGATCCCTTCACACCGCTCGCGGTCGAGGGCCTCGCACTGGAGCTCGCCGCCGCGGCTCGGCGCCTCGGTAGCTCGGCGGCGCCGGCATGGCTGGAACGGGCCAGCGAGCTGGCGTTGGGGCTCGCCTCGGTCTCGGAGATCGCGGCCGAGCTGGAGGTCGACCCGCGCCTCCTGGCCCGCGCTTTCCACGAGCGCTACGGCGCGTCGATCGGCGAGTACGTCCGGAATGCGCGGCTGGACTGGGCGGCTTCACGGCTCGTTCACGGTGACGAGCCGCTCGCCGCGCTCGCGCTCGAGGCCGGCTTCGCCGACCAAAGTCATTTCACTCGCAGCTTCAAGCGGCGCACCGGCCTACCTCCCGGCAAGTACCGGCGCGCGCACCGCTAGGGCATCCCGCCGCCGAGAATCGTCGCGAGCTTCGCCGCGTCGATGTTCCCGCCCGAGACGATGCAGACCACGGTGCCGCCCTCGACCCGGCCGGCGAGCGCAGCCGCCAGTGCGAGCGCACCGGCTCCCTCGGCCACCACGCGGGCGCGCCGCGCCAGGACGCGGACCGCCTCCGCGGTCTCGTCGAGGGAGATCGCGAACGCGCCGTCGAGTACCTCGCGCACGAGCGGCCACATGCCGGGCAGGACCGCCGGGCCGCCGGCGCCGTCCACGAACGAGGCCTGGAAGTCGATCGTCGTCGGCTCGCCGGCCGCAAAGGCCGCCGTCAGCGGCGCCCCGGTCTCCGGCTCGACCGCGTAGACCTTCGTCTCCGGCCGGAGGGCCTTGACCGCGCTCGCGATCCCCGAGCTCAGCCCGCCGCCGCCGAAGGGAACGAGCACGACGTCCGGCTCCGGCAGGTCTTCGAGCAGCTCGAGCCCGATCGTGCCGTTGCCGGCCATCACGCGGTCGTCCTGCACGGGGTGGACGAAGAAGCCGTCCAGCTCCGGGTAGCCAGAGTCCGCCAGGGTCTGCCACCAGCGCTCGTAGGGCACCTTCACGATCCGCCCGCCGAGCCGCTCGATCGCGCTTAGCTTGGCCTCCGGCGCGTTCTCGGGAACGACCACCGAGCAGGGCAGGCCGAGCTCCCGGGCCGCCCAGGCGACGCCCTGGCCCATGTTCCCGGCGCTCGCCGTCACGACGCCGGCCTCCAGCTCCTCCGGCGGCGCGTTGCCGATCGCGTTCAGCGCGCCGCGCAGCTTGAAGGATCCGATCGGCTGAAGGTTCTCGAGCTTGAGGTAGGGACCCTCGTCCAGGCGGACGAGCGGCGTCCGCAGGACCTTTCCGGCCAGCAACTCCTGAGCGCGGCGGATCTCCTCGAGCGGGATCACGGGAAGAGCTCCGCCAGCTCGTCGCGCTCGGCCGGCGAGAGCCGGAGCACAAGCCCCTCGAGCGCCGAGTCGAGCTGCTTCGGGTTGCGCGGCCCGACGACGAGCGCCGTCACCCGCGGGTCGCTCAGCACCCACGCGATCGCGAGCGTCGCGGGCTCGACTCCTCGCCTCGCCGCCGCGGCCTCGAACGCCTCGAGCGCGTCAAAGGTCTCGTCCCTCGCGAGCGCCTCGTACGGTCCTGGACGCAGCGTCATCCGCGAGCCGGCCGGATAGCACTCGCCGCGCCGGTACTTGCCGGTCAGCCAGCCGCCGGCAAGCGGGCTGAACGGCGTAAACCCGAGGCCCTCGCGCTCGCAGACCGGGAGAACGCCATTCGCCTCTTGTTGAAGCAGGCTGAACTCGTTCTGCACCCAGCCGAAGCGCGCGAGACCGAGCCGCTCGCTCGTCTCGAGGGCCTCCTCGAGCTGCACCCCGTCGAGGTTGCTCGCCCCAATCGCGCGCACCTTCCCTGCGCGGACGAGCTCGTCGAGCGCCCGCAGCGTCTCCTCGATCGGCGTCTCGGGGTCGGGCTCGTGTGTGAGGTAGAGGTCGAGCCGCTCGACGCCCAGCCGTTCGAGGCTCCCCTCGACCTCCCGCAGGACCCGATCACCGGAGAGCCCGCGGTCCTCGGGATCGCCGGTCACCGACCAGTAGACCTTGGAGCTGAGCAGGACCGGCACGCCGCGCTCCCTGCGCCACCTGCCGACCCAGCGCTCGCTGCGTCCGCCGCCGTAGGAGGCGGCCGTGTCGAAGAACGTGATCCCGGCCGCCCAGGCGGCATCCATGAGCGCGAACGCCTCCTCCTCGGTCTCGCCCTGGCCGAAGAGCTCCGGCGCCGAGCCGACCCCGCCGAAGTTCCCGCAGCCGAGCCCGATCCGCGAAACCTCGAGGCCGGTCCGGCCCAGCTCGCGATAGTCCACGCGCGTGAGCGTACTTTGGAGCGGAGGCGCCGACGTGTGAGAATGCGCAGATGCGGGGTCATTCCATCGCGGCCGAGGACCTTCAGCCGACGCGCGCCGAGGGCGATACGGCCGAGCGCGCGATCGCGATCGACTCCGGGCTCGGCTCGGAGCGCCTCGAGCTCCACGTGACGCGGTACGACCCCGGCCGCTCCCAACCCCGCGCCCTCCAGGATCTGCAGGAGATCATCTACACCGTCTCAGGCCGAGGCACCTTGTTCGTGAACGGAGAGCCGCACGAGCTCGAGCCCCGCACCGGCGCCTACGTGGCCGCCGGCGAGTCCTACGAGGTCGAGAATCCCGGGCCCGACACGCTGCTGCTCGTCTCGGCGACGGCGCCGAACGAGAATGGCGCGCCGCCGGCCGGGCGCCGGACCGTCCGCTACGAGGACCAGCCGTCCCTGCCCGCGAGCGGCGACCGCGAGTTCCGCTACCTCGTCACCGACGAGGTCGGCTGCACCGATCTCACCCAGTTTTTCGGCGTGATCGCTCCCGGCCGCGCCCCGGATCACAGCCACGTGTACGACGAGGTGATCTACGTGCTCGAAGGCGTCGGGACGCTGCATATCGACGGAGAGCACGAGCCCGTCGCAGCCGGCACGTGCATCCATCTCCCGCCGCTTCGCGAGCACTCGCTCGAAAACGGCGGGGACACGCCGATGAAGGTCGTCGCGGTCTTCCACCCCGCAGGCGATCCGGCCTCGCGCGCGTACGAGGCAAACGAATGAGGTCAGTTGGAGTCTCAATCAGGTACCGGGTAACCAACAGGAGGGCAAGATGAGGAAATTCGTAGTCGCCGCGGTGCTCGCGGCAGGAGTGGCCGCGCTGGCGACGGCCGCTCTGGGGTCGAGTCAAATCGCCGAGCAGCGCGGCGGCACCCGCGAATGCGGGCAGCGCGCTCGTGAGCTGCGGCAAGACTCGCTCGATCGGCGCTGATGGCGCCGTTCACCGGTCCCGGCCGCGTCGATCGGCAGTCAACCAGGTCCACTGGGCAAGTTCTACGTAGAATCGAACTACAACAGGACGCACAAGACGAAGATCAAGTTCGTCAACGAGGACACCCAGCTCGGCTCCGCGAACGGAACGGCCGAAGCGGTCAAGGGCGCGCAGGCGCTCGGGTCGAACTCGAAGGTCCTCGGCCGTCGTCGGCCCGGCCGGGTCGAACGAGGTCAAGGCCACGACCGGTGCTCTCAAGGGCGCAGGCCTCGGTTTCGTCTCCGGCTCGGCGACGAACACGTCCGATCGCGACCGACGGTACGCGCCGCGGCTACTTCTTCCGCACCGTGCCGACCGACTCCGACCAGAGCAAGACGTAACCGCCTACATCGTCAAGCAAGCTCAAGCTCGAAGCGGGTCTACATCATCGACGACCAGGAGGCCTACAGCATCGGCCTCGCCGACGAGGTCCAGACTCAGCTGAAGGCGAAGGGCGTCAGCGTCTCTCGCGACGGCGTCAGCCAGCAGCAGTCGGACTTCTCGGCGATCATCAACAAGATCCCGCGCAACACGCAGCTCGTGTACATCCCATGGCAGCTGCCGCCCAAGGGCAAGGCCTTCGGCCAGCAGATGAAGAGCCTCGGGCCGGGGCAACATCAAGCTGATGGGATCCGACGGTCTCTTCGATCCGCTGTTCTCGAGCCCTCGGGTCGCACGTGTACGACTCGTTCTTCCCGGTCAACCCGGGGGACGCGAGGGTCGCAAGGCGTTCAAGAAGATCCACAAGGCACGGAGCTCTTCGGGGCCCCGAGCTACGTGGCGACGCAGGTCGTCGCCGGCGCGATCGACCGGGCGTGCAAGGACGGCAAGGCCTCCCGCGCGGAGGTTCGTGCACAGCTCAAGAAGACGAACATCGCGGCTGAAGGCCTCGCTGCTCGGCCTGCCGCGTCGCGTTCGACGGCGAACGGCGACCTCAAGCAGCACCGCTTCGGGATCTACCAGTCCAAGAACGGAGTCTTCGTCCGGGTCGGCGTAACCGAGACGAACTGAGCTCTGAACGACGTGCGGCCCACCACTCGGTGGGCCGCACGCGTTTGTGCGATCGTTTTCCCTCCGTGGACTGGAGTCTCTTCTTCGGCGAGCTGGTGAGCGGCCTCACGCTCGGCAGCATCTACGCGCTGATCGCGCTCGGCTACACGATGGTCTACGGGATCCTGAAGCTCCTCAACTTCGCCCACGGGGACGTGTACATGGTGGGCGCCTTCGTCGGTTTCTTCGTCCTCCAGTGGCTGGGAGGGCCGGTGGACACGGTGGTCAACGGCTGGGTCGCGATCGCGATCATGTTCGCGGTGGCCATGGTGGTCTGCGGGGGGCTCGGGGTCGGAATCGAGCGCTTCGCCTACCGGCCGCTACGCAACGCACCGCGGATCGCGCCGCTGATCAGCGCCCTCGGCGTCTCGATCTTCCTGCAGAACAGCGCGCTCCTCCTGTGGGGCCCCGACTTCCGGGACTACGGCACCTTCGACCTGATCGGGGTCAAGAGCTACAGCATCGGCGCGAACTTCTTCATCTCGAATATCCAGATCCTCACGATCGCTACCTCGATCGCGCTGATGATCGCGCTCGCGCTGCTGGTGTCGCGCACGCGCTCGGGTAAAGCGATGCGGGCCGTGTCGTTCGACCGCGAGGCGGCCGAGATGATGGGAATCAGCGTCGACCGCGTGATCTCGTTCACGTTCTTCGTCGGCTCGGCGCTCGCCGCTGCGGGCGGGGTGATGTTCGGGATCGTCTTCGGCCAGATCTTCTCCCTGATGGGGTTCACAGCCGGTCTGAAGGGTTTCACCGCTGCCGTCGTCGGCGGGATCGGGAGTATCCCGGGCGCCATGCTCGGCGGGTTTCTGATCGGCCTGGCGGAGGCGTTCTCGACCGGCTACCTCCCCGGAGGGTCGACCTACGCGAACCTCTACGTGTTCGCGCTCCTCATCATCATGTTCCTCATCCGGCCGAGCGGACTGCTCGGATCGCCCGTGATCCAGAAGGTGTGAGCACGATGGGCGACGGACACCTCGGCGAGACTGGCGTGCCGGCCGAGGTACCTCAGCCTCCGGGCGCCCTCGACCGGCAGCAGGTTGGCGTCGACGACTGGGTCGCACAGGCCGAGGAGCGCCGCGAGAGACAGGCGGGCGTCGCCGGTGCGATCCAGCGCGCGTGGGATCACGTTCCGCCGGTCGGCCGGCTGGTGATCCTGCTCGGGCCGTTCGCAATCTTCCCGTTCTTCGCGAACGAGGGCAACCTCTTTCGCTATGGGCTGATCACGCTCATCTACGCGCTGCTGGCGCTGGGACTCAACGTCGTGGTCGGGTTCGCAGGGCTACTCGACCTGGGTTACGTCGCCTTCTTCGGGTTCGGCGCGTACCTCTACGGGATCATGGCCTCGGGGCATTCCGGACACCACCTCCAGGCGGAGATCGCGATCCCGATCGTGATGGTGTCGACTGCGCTGCTTGGCCTCCTGCTCGGCCTCGTCTCGTGGCGGCTGCTCGGCGACTACCTCGCGATCGTGACGCTGTTCTTCCTGCAGGCGTTCGTGATCTTCGTCAACAACGCGAACGGCGGCCCCAGCGACTGGTCCTATCCCTTCGTCGGCAAGGTCGACCTGACCGGGGGCGCGAACGGGCTCGACCAGATCGACCCGCTCAACTTCTTCGGCTACGAGATCACCACGACGAAGCAGTACTACTTCTACACGCTGATCTCGCTGGCGCTGTTGATGATCATGCTCTACTTCGTCAACGGCTCCCGGACAGGCAGAGCGTGGCGCGCGCTGCGCGAGGATCCGCTGGCTGCCGAGACGATGAGCATTCCGGTCAACCGGTTGAAGCTGCTCGCGTTCATGTTCGGCGCAGCCACCGCGGGCTTCAGCGGAGCGATCTTCGGCGCCGTCCAGTCCGGCGCGTTCCCGGGCGACTACGACGTCGGCCTGCTGATCACGATCTACGCCATCGTCATCCTCGGGGGACTCGGCAGCATCGGCGGTGTCGTGGTCGGTGCGCTGATCATCAACGGCGCGCCGGAGCTGCTCCGCTCGTCGTCGAACGCGCGCTTCCTCTTCTACGGCGTGATCCTGCTCGCGCTCTTCATCGCGCTCAAGCCCTGGTACAAGCCGGTGATCGTCTTCCTCGGGACGGTCGCGTTCGGATTCGCCGTCCACGCGATCGTGGGCGCGGCCTGGCCGCGGGGCACCTCGGGCCACATCGAGGGCGGCGGCCCTCTGGGGCGAGGGCTCGAGCACTGGGTGCTGCTCCCGAGCCACACGGGCAAGATCGCCGGCTGGGCGTACTTCGCGCTGATCGTCGCGGCGCTCGTGCTGACGCTCCTGCACGGCTGGTGGCGCACGATCGCTCTGATCCCCACCCTCTACCTCGCAGCCTTCGTGTGGGAGAACAAGCTCGTTCAGCAGGTGTCCGGAGCGACGCGGCTGATCCTCCTCGGGGCGCTGCTAGTGGTGATCATGAACGTCCGGCCCTCGGGGATCTTCGGCACGTCCCGCGTGGAGATCGTCTGACCATGGCCCTCCTCGAGCTTCGCGGTGTCTCCAAGGCCTTCGGCGGGCTACAGGTCGTCGACCGCTTGAACTTGGAGGTCGCCGAAGGCGAGATCGTCAGCGTGATCGGCCCGAACGGCGCCGGCAAGACAACCGTCTTCAATCTCATCACCGGGATCTTCCATCCGGACTCGGGCGAGATCGTCTTCGAGGACCGCAAGCTGTCCGGCCTCCCGCCGCACACAATCACCAAGCGGGGGATCGCCCGGACCTTCCAGACGCTGCGCCTGTTCCTGAACATGACGGTGCTGGAGAACGTCATGGCTGCCGAGTACGGACACACGAAGGCGACCTTCCTCGAATCGATGCTGCAGCTCCCTCGCGCGCGACGGGAGGAGAAGCGAATCCGGGAGCTCGCCGAGGAGAAACTCGCGTTCTTCGGCCAGCGGCTCGCCGGGTACCGCCACGACCAGTTCGCCTACAGCCTCTCCTACGCGAACCGGCGGCGGCTCGAGATCGCCCGCGCGATGGCGACGAACGCCCGCCTGCTCCTCCTCGACGAGCCGGCCGCGGGAATGAACCCTCACGAGACGCACGAGATCACAGAGCTGATCGGCAAGCTCCGCGATCAGGCCGGCTACTCGATTCTCGTGATCGAGCACGACATGCACGTCGTCGAGGGGATCTCCGACCGCGTGGTCGCCCTCGATCACGGGGTCAAGATCGCCGAGGGCTCGTTCGACGAGGTCGCGACGCACCCGCTCGTGATCGAGGCCTACCTGGGAGCGCGCGCGAAGGAGGAGGCGGTCTGATGCTGCTCCGGCTCGACAACGTCGACACCTACTACGGTCCGATCCACATCCTGCAAGGAATCTCGCTCGAGGTGGACGAGGGCGAGCTCGTCTGCCTCTTGGGTGGCAACGCATCGGGCAAGTCGACGACCCTGAAGACGACGCTCGGCACCGTGCGGCCGCGTCGCGGGCGCGTTCTCTTCGCGGGCGAGGACGTGACCCAGCGAGTCACGAGCTACCGGATCGGGAAGGGAATGGCGATCGTCCCGGAGAACCGGCGTTTGTTCGCTCCGATGACCGTCTACGAGAACCTCGAGATGGGCGTCATACCTGAACCGGAGCGAGTTCAAGGACAACCTCGCGCGTGTCTACGACCTGTTTCCGCTGCTGAAGCAGCGGCGTAAGCAGCTCGCCGGGACGATGTCGGGAGGCGAGCAGCAGATGGTCGCGATGGGGCGAGCGCTCATCTCGAGCCCGAAGCTGCTCCTGATGGACGAGCCCTCGATGGGCCTCGCGCCGATCCTCGTCGAGCGCAACTTCGAGATCATCCAGCAGGTGCACGAGTCCGGGGTCGCGATCCTCGTCGTCGAGCAGAACGCGAACGTCTCGCTCTCGATCGCGGACCGCGGCTACGTGCTCCAGACCGGCCGGATCGTGCTCTCGGGCGCCGCGTCGACGCTGATCCAGCACGAGGATCTGCGAAAGGCCTACCTTGGCCGTTAGCGTCGACGCCCTCCCCACGCGCATCCGGCACCGGTTTCCGGTCTTCGGGCAGCGCGTCTACATCAACAGCTGCTCCCAGGGCGCGCTCTCGGACTCCGTGCGCGAGGCCTACGGCCGCTACCTGGCCGACTGGGACGAGCACGGCGCCCCGTGGGAGTACTGGGTCGAGCAGCTCGAGGCGGTTCGCGGAACCGTCGCGCGGCTGATCAACGCCGACGAGGACGAGGTGGCGATCACGACCTCGGTCTCGGCGGGGGTGAGCGCGCTCGCGAGCGGCCTGCGTCCCGGAGAGGGCCGCGACAAGATCGTCGTCAGCGACTTCGAGTTCCCGACGATCGGGCAGATCTGGCACGCGCAGGAGCGACGCGGCGTGCGCGTCGAGCACGTCCCGGCCGAGGCCGACGGGACGATCCCACTCGAGCGGTTCGAGGCCGCGATCGACGAGCAGACCGCGCTCGTCGCGGTGACACACGTCTGCTTCCGGAACGGGAGCCGGCTCGACGTCGAGGCCGTGGCGCGGATCGCACACGAGCGCGGGGCGCTCGTGCTGGTGGACGCCTACCAGACGGTCGGCTCGCTCCCGGTCGACGTCCGCGCCCTCGGCTGCGACTTCCTCGCCGCCGGTGTCCTCAAGTACCTGCTCGGCTCCGCCGGGCTCGGATTCTTCTTCTGCCGGCAGGCGCTCGTGCAGGAGGTCGAACCGAGCGCGACCGGCTGGTTCGCCGACCGCGACATCTTCGAGATGGACATCCACGACTACTCCCCCGCTCCCACCGCGCGCCGCTTCGAGGCCGGCACGCCGCCGGTCCCGCCGATCTACGCGGCGATCGCGGGCATCGAGCTCATGCAGGAGATCGGGATCGCGGAGACCGAGGCGCACGTTCGCGAGCTGAACGCGCTCCTGCACGACGGCCTCGAGGAGCTCGGCACCCGGGCGGTCACGCCACGGGCCTCGGAACGGAGCGGCGCGCTCGTCTGCATCCCGTCCACGGACGTGAACGCCCTCGTCGCGGCGCTCGCTGCGGAGGACGTCGTCACCTCGTCACGCGACGACAACCTGCGCATCTCGGCGCATTGCTACAACACCGCCGACGACGTCCGCGCGGTGCTCGACGTGCTCGCGCGCAACCGCGAGCTGCTGAAGCCGGCCTAGTGGCGGCGTTCGCGAACGGCAAGATCGAGGCCTACGTCGGGCCGCAGGAGCTCGGCGCGGCGGACAGCCTCGAGGTCGTGATCGTCGACTTCCTCAACGGCGCGCGCTCCTCCCTCGACATCGCGGTGCAGGAGCTCGACTCCGAGCCGATCGCCCAGGCGATCCTCGACGCGCGCTGGCGCGGGGTCAGCGTCAACCTCTTCCTCGAGCAGGACTACCTGCGGAGCCCGCTGCGCGGCAAGCCGCCGAAGGCTCCCGCGCCCAAGCCGGGCGAGACGGCAGAGCAGGCCCTCCGCCGCGTCCAGTGGGACGAGGACGAGACCGATCTCGCCGCCAACCGCAGGATCCTCGCCGCCCTGCTCCGTTCCGACATCGAGGTCAAGGGCGACTTCAACCCGAAGATCTTCCACCAGAAGTTCGTCCTGCGCGACTTCCGCAACGGCCGGGCCACCACCCCCGGCAACCCCGCGCTGCTCTCCGGGTCGGCGAACTTCACCTTCACGGACACCCACCGGAACCTGAACCACGTCTTCGTGTTCCGCAACAGCAACGTCTGCCGCCAGTACGAGCTCGAGATCGAGCAGCTGAAGCTCGGACGCTTCGGCCGCGAGATCCACGGCGACGTGCCGAAGGTCTTCGACCTCGGCGGCATACCGACGAAGGTGCTCTTCGCACCGGTACACACGCCCGAGCTCGAGATCATGAAGCAGATGCTCAAGGGCGAGCACGAGGTCTACTTCGCGATCTTCACGTTCGCCGGCTCCTCCGGGATCGACGACACGATGCTCTCCCTCGCACGCGGCGGGATGACCATCACGGGCGCGCTCGACCGGGGCCAGGCGGCTCAGGGCTGGGCCGCGCCGAAGACGATGAGCGACCCGAGCATCAGCCTCTTCCAGCCGACGAAGACCTCCGGCGTGCGCAAGCTCCATCACAAGCTGATGGTGATCGACGAGCGAATCGTCGTCGCGGGCAGCTTCAACTACACCGAGCCCGCCAACGACTACAACGACGAGAACATCTTCGTCCTGGGATCGGTGGACCCGGTCAGCCACGGCGTCACGGTCGCGCCGCAGCCCGTCGAGGAGCTCGCCCGCCACATGAAGGCCGAGATCCAGCGGATCATCGCGGAGCTCAGCGAGCCGTACGTGCCGTAGCTGTTAGCCCTTCTGCGGGACCGCGGCCGCGTATGTGCCGAGGAGCCGGGTGAAGGTCGCGTGCTGGCTCAGCTCGGCGAGCGCGTCGACCATCTCCGGCATGTCGGCCGGCGCCTGGACGTCGGCGTAGAAGACGTACTCCCACGGACGTCCGGCCCGCGGGCGCGACTCGAGCTTCGTCAGGTTCAGGTGCCGCTCGGCGAGCGAGCCGAGGCAGCGATAGAGCGAGCCGGCGACGTGACCGACTCCGAAGACGAGCGACGACTTGTCCGGCTCGGCGAGCGGCGAAGCGTCGCGCGAGAGCGCGCCGAAGCGCGTGTAGTTGTCGGGGTACGTCTGGATCCGGTCGGCGAGGACTTCCAGCCCGTACAGCTCTGCCGCGCGCCGGGATGCGATCGCCGCCGTCCGCTCGAGCCGGTTCTCCGCGATCTGCTTCGCCGCCCCGGCGGTGTTGTACTCGGCCCGCACGGTCACGTCGAGGGCGCTGAGGAACTCCTCGCACTGGGCGATCGCCTGTGGATGCGAGACCACCTCGCCCAGTTCGTCGATCGTCGAGCCCGGCAGCGCGAGCAGCGAGTGGTCGACGCGCACGATCGTCTCGCCGACGAGGTGGAGGCCGTGCCGCAGGAAGAGGTCGTAGGTCTCGTTGATGCTGCCCGCCTGCGAGTTGTCCATCGGCACGAGCCCCAGGGCCGCGCGGCCGACCTCGACCGCCTCGAACACCGTGCGGATCGACGGTTGCGGCCGATGCTCCGCTTCGGGGAAGAGCGCAATCGCGCCCTGCTCGGAGTAGGCACCGGGCTCGCCCTGGTAGGCGACAACGTCCAAGCGCTAGGCAGGCTCGAAGATCTGCGAGGGAAGACCCGAGAGCGGGATTCCACCGTCCGGCCCGACGAGCCACGTCTCCTGCATGTAGAGGCAGTCGTGGCCGTTCTCGGCGATCGCGTGTGGGTGCATCGAGAAGACCATGTTCTCCTCGAGCTCGGTCTCGACGCCCTCACCGATCTTCGGAAACTCGATCATCGTCATGCCGATCGAGTGGCCGGTGACGTGGCCGAGGTGGTAGCCGCGGTCGGTGAACCCCTTCGAGACCGCCCGGTGGGCGTCGTGCGCGGTCGCGCCGGGCCGAAGCGCGGTCTTCGCGGCCTCGAAGTACTCGTCGTAGGCCTCGTTCATGCGCTGCACCTCCTCGTTCGGGGTCCCGAGCGCGCGGGAGACCTCGACCCAGTGCCCGCCCGGGCCCGCGATCTCGAGTGACGGGACGCAGAAGTCGCCGAGGATCGTCTCGGCGCGCGCGATCGCGAATTCGGCCCCGACGAGCACCATGTTCATCGTCAGCCGGCCGCAGCCGCGCTCGACGAACAGGTTCTCGGCCGGAGCGAGGGCGTCGGCCGCGCTGCGCCCGGGCTGGTAGGCCTCGTGGAAGGCGTGGAAGCCGTCGGTGTTGATCCGGACGCTCTCGCGCACCGACTCGAGCTCCTCGTCGCTCTTGACCGCTCGGGCGTGGTCGAAGGCGACGTCCCAGTTGACGAGCTCGGCGTGGTCCTCGAGCGCCTCGTGGTCGCGCACTGCCATCACGTAGTCGAGCCCGTAGACGCCGACCCGCCGGCCGCGCAGCCGGTCGGCGAGCCAGTCGCCGGGCCGGTCGGCGAACACCTGGTCCTCGATCCAGCTCGTCCCGTGCTCGCCGACATAGCGGGCCTCGCTCGGGAAGACGATCGCCGGCTCGCCCTCTCGCGGCAGCACGACGTAGGCATAGCGGTGGACGATCTGGAACCCGGAGAGGTACGTGACCGCGCCCTCGAAGCCCGTGTACTCGCTCCCGCAGACGAGCGCAGCGTCGAGCCCGTCGCGCTCCAGCGCCGCGCGGACGTTCGCGTAGCGGCGCTCGATCTCTCCCCTGCTCACCACGACGCCTCCAGTCCCTTCACCAGGGCGAGTATCGCGTCGTTGAGCGGAGCCGGCACGCCGTGCTCGCGGCCGAAGCGGACGATCCCGCCGTTCAGGTAGTCGATCTCGGTCGCTCGGTGGGCCTCCACGTCCTGGAGCATGCTGGCCTTGTGGTCGTAGGCGACCTCCGGTTTCGCGGCGTGGTCGATCAGCTCCTCGGGATCGGCGTCGAGCTCGATGCCCTGGGCTGCGGCGACCGCCGTGCCCTCGTCCACGAGCCCCGTGACGAGCCGGCGGAGGCCCGGGTTCTCGCACACGCGGCCGTGCGTCAGCCCGGTCAGCGCGCCGACGGGGTTGGTGGCGGCGTTGAAGATGAGCTTGCGCCACTGGGGCCCGCGGGCGTCGCTGACCGCCTCGGTCGGCAGGCCCGCCCGGGAGCACGCCGCGGCGAGGCGCTCGACCTCTTCGAATGGCGGCGGGCTCGGCTCGAAGGGGCCGATCGTCGTGTCGCCTTTCACGTCCCACTGGACGTGGCCCGGCTCGACGACCCGGCCGGCGGGGAAGGTGGTGCCGCGGATCACGCGCGGCACGTGCTCGGCCAGCGCCTCCTCGTTGCCGATCCCGTTCTGGACCGAGCAGACCGAGCCGTCGGCGAACGCGGCCGCCGTCGCCGCGATCGCGGGCTCGGTGTGCATTGCCTTCGTCGCGACGATCCCGAAGTCGCAGGCGGGCACCTCGCCGGGGTCGCTCGTCGCGCGGACACTGCCGACCACCTCGCCTGCTCCCGAGAGCCGCAGGCCGTTCGCGTTGATCGCCTCCACGTGCTCGCGCGCGAGGTCGTAGGCCCAGACCTCGACGTCGTCGAGCCGGGCAAGGTTCGCGGCGAAGATCGAGCCGACCGCGCCGCAGCCGACGATGCAGACCCTCACGCGCCCGCCTCCGCCGCGCGTCGGCGCCGGCGCGGCAGCCGCAGCTCCCTCCCGCCGGTGAGGCCCGATGGACGCAGAATCAGCACGAGCGCCATGATCGCCGCCAGGCACACCAGCCGTGAGCCCGACGGCAGGTCGAGCTTGTGGCCGAAGACGTGGATGCCCTGTTCGGCCTGGGTGAGGAACGAATCGAGGCCGCTGATCGCCAGCGCCCCGACCACCGCCCCCCAGAGGCTGGTGATCCCGCCGACGACGAGCATCGCCAGGGTCAGGAAGGTCAGCTCGAGGTACACCTGCTCGGTCGTGATCGAGCCGAGCTGGTGGACGAGCAGCCCGCCGGCGAACCCGGCCAGCGCGCCGGAGAGCGTGAAGGCCCAGAGCCGCTGCCGGTGCACGTGTACCCCGACTCCACGCGCCGCCGCCGGGTCCTCGCGCGAGGCGCGCAGCTGTCGCCCGAGGCGGCTGCGCTGGTAGGCGAAGGCGACCGCGATCACGACCAGAGCGCCGAGCGTTCCCTGCAACGGCCCGGTCGACTCGGGCACCAGGGAGAGCGTCGTCGCGCCGGGCCCGATCTTCGTCCACTCGCGCAGGATGTTGTGCGTGATCTCGAGCACGGCGAACGTGGCGATTCCCGCCGCGAGGCCGGAGAGACGCATCAGCGGCAAGCCGACGAGGAACGCGAAGACGCCGCCGAACGCGGCCGCGAGCAGGAGCGAGGGCACGTTGCCGATCGTGTGGTCGCGCAGAAGCGGGAAGAGCGTCGTCAGCACGCCCTTCTTCGACTCCAGCGGCACCGTCATCACCCCGGCGGCGAAGGCACCGATGGCGACGAAGCTGATCTGCCCGAAGGAGACCACGCCCGAGTTACCCACGAACACGTAGATCGCGACCACGATCGCCACCGAGATGAGCGCGTTCAGGAAGTAGACCTGGTTCGCGAGCGAGGCGGTGGTCGCCACGAGGCCGACCGCGATCACCAGCACCGACGGGCCGAGCAGCTCGACAGCGGCGTCGACGTAGCGCGTCATACGCGGTCGACGGCCGCCCGCCGGCCCCAGGCGAAGAGTCCCGCCGGCCGGAGCAGCAGGACGAGGATGACGAGGGCGAAGAGGACCGAGGGGAGGTAGACCGTGCTGTTGGTCGGGAGCACGCCGTTGATCACGCCTGAGGCGAATCCGATCGTGAAGCCGCCGAGAGTCGCCGTCCAGAGGCGGTCGATTCCGCCCACGACGACGCCGACGAGCACGATGATCGTGTCGTGCAGCGCGAAGTCCGGCGTCACCAGCGGGAACTGCACGGTCATCATCACCGCGACCGCCGCGGCCAGGAGGCCGGACACGACGACCGCGAACGCGATCACGCGGTTCGCGCGCACCCCCAGGAGCCGGGCCGTACGGAAGTCGCTGGCCGCGGCGCGCGTGTGCAGGCCAATCGTCGTTCGCGTGAGCAGCAACACGAGCACGAGCATCGCGAAGAGCGCGACCGCGACCGAGACGAGCGTGATCTTGCGGATGTCGACACCGTGCACGGTGAGCGGCTGGCTGAGCGAGGTGAGGGAGGGCGCCACCTCCCCGAGTAGGCCATCGCGCAGGTCGACGATCAGCGCGACCGCCTGCAACAGGAAGGCGATCGCGAAGGTCGTGACGAGCATGACCGCCGGCGACTGGCCGCGGAGAGGCCGGAACACGACCAAGTCCATCGCCAGCGAGAGCGCGACGACGACGCCGAAGCAGGCCAGGATGCTCTCCCACGTCGCCCAGCCCGAGGTGTAGGCCAGCGTGTACGCGCCGGCCATCACCAGCTGGCCGTAGGCGAAGTTGACGAGTCGGAGCACCCCGAAGACGAGCCCGATCCCGACAGCCATCAGCGCGTAGATCGCGCCCAGCCCGACCGCGTCCGAAAGGGTCTGGAAGTCGGGGAAGTGGAGGGCGGCGAGGATCACGAGGCGAGGTAGGCAGCGACGATCTTGTCGGGGTCCTTGGCGTCGGCGGGGGCGAGGGTCAGACCCAGCTCTCCCGCGACGAGCACGTGCGTCCGATCGGCCAGGGCAACGGTGTGCAGGGCGCGCTGCTCGACGAGCAGGATGGTCACGCCCCGCTCGCGGATCCTTCGCAGTGCGTGGAAGACCTCGTCGACCGCACGTGGCGCGAGGCCCAGCGACGGCTCGTCGAGGAGCAGCACGTCCGGGTTGGCCACGAGCGCCCGCCCGATCGCCAGCTGCTGCTGTTGTCCTCCCGAGAGCACGCCGGCCGACCGGCGCCGGAACTCCTTCAGCATCGGGAAGAGGTCGTACGCCCGCGCGAGGGGATAGCCGCTCTTGGGGTCGCGGTTGGCCGCGAGCCCAAGTCGCAGGTTCTCCTCCACGGTGAAGTCGCCGAAGATGCGACGGCCTTCGGGCACGAGCGCGACCCCGCGCTGCGCGATCGACTCCGGGGAGCGTCCGCGCACAGAGCGCCCGAGCAGCCGGATCTCGCCGGCGTGCGCCGGAACAGCGCCCATGATCGCGTGAAGGGTCGTCGACTTACCGGCGCCGTTGGGGCCGATCAGCCCGACGATCTCGCCCGGAGCAACCTGGAGCGAGACGTCGCGCACCGCGGCCACGGTGCCGTAGCGCACCTCGAGCCCCTCGAGCTCCAGGACCGGGTCAGGCATCGGCGGACTGGACCGCGGTCTCGCCGAGGTAGGCGGCCGCGACGTCGAGGTTGCCGCGGATCTCCTCGGGCGTTCCGGACGCGAGGGTGCGGCCCTGGTCGAGCACGTGGATCCGGTCGCAGACACCCATCACGAGCGCCATGTTGTGGTCGATCAGGAGGACACCGGCTCGATGGTCGTCGCGCACCGAGCGCACGACCTCGGCGAACTCCGGCACCTCGGCCTCGGGGAGCCCCGCCGCAGGCTCGTCCATCAGCACGAAGGAGGGCGAGGTCGCGAGCACCCGGGCCACGCCCAGCCGCCGCTCGTCCCCCTGGGCGAGCGAGCCCGCCCGGGTTTCGGCCACGCCGGCGAGGCCCAGCAGGTCGAGCAGCCCGTCCGCGCGCCGGCGCGCCTCACGCGGACCAGCTCCCGAGCCGAGCGCGGCGACCTCGACGTTCTCGCGTACCGAGAGATCACGGAACGACCGGCTGTGCTGGAAGCTCCTGGCGATGCCCGCTCGCACGCGTCGGTGCGAGCTCCAGCGCGTGATCGTGCGCCCCGCGAGCTCGACAGAGCCTTCGTCGGGGAAGTCGAAGCCCGTGATCACGTTCACAAGCGTCGACTTGCCTGCGCCGTTAGGGCCGATCAGCCCGACGACGTCGTGCCGGTGAAGCTCGAGCGAGACGTCCTGCAGCGCCTGGACGCCCTCGAAAGAGCGTGACACGGAGGAGGCCCGAAGTGTCTCTCCGGGCCTCCTCTCGCTTTCTTCCGCGAGCGCCGTCCGCGGCACGCTCGCGCCAGGCTAGGGGAGCTTCGGGACGACCTTCGCCGTCACCGGGCCCACGTAGGACGCCTTGTTGTTCTGGATCTTGATCACCCGGTACTGCCGACCGAAGACGGTGTGCAGCTTCGGCGAGAAACTGATCTTCCCGCCGAGAACCGGGACCTGGTGGAACTTCTCGAGCTGAGCCGCGAGCGCGGAGCCCTTGAGCGAGCCGTGGGCCCGCTTGATCGCGAGGGCGACGCCGTCGATCGCGTCGGCCCCGCCGAGGAACCCGCCCGTGCCCGGGCCCCGATGCGTCGGGTCGGCCGCCTTGAGCGAGGCGATCATCTTGCGCACGTCCTTGCTCGGGTCGTCCCCGAACACCGACGCATAGGTGACGAAGTAGTAGTTCGTCACCTTCGGGCTGGACGTGTTCCAGTAGGTGCCGTCACCGGCCCAGGAGTTGAGAATCGGCGTGTTGTTGTGCAACGAGCGGAGGCCGGACACGAATGCCGGCAGCTCGCCGAACGCCGTCGAGGTCACGTAGACCGCAGCCTTGTGCGAGTTCAACCGGCTGACGGCGGTGTTGACGTTGTTCGCGCCGGTGGCGTAGCTCTCGCGGTCGACCACCTTCCCGCCGAGCTGGCGGAAGCGCTTGTCGAAGGCCTGCACGACGTTCTTGAAGTAGACGAGCAGCGTGTTCGTCGCCAGGCCGGCTGTCTTCCAGCCGCGCTTGATGGCGTACTGCGCCATCGCGGACCCCTCGTCCTGAGCGACGTTGCCGAAGCTGAACGCGAGCTTGCCCTGCTTGCTGAAACGCTTCGGCCCCATCTGGTCGGTGCCGATGCACGGAGCGATCGCGAGCTTCCCGCGCTTGATCGTCTCCTGCACGACCGGCGTGGCGAAGTCGACGTCGCAGGTCACGAAGACGATGTTCGCGCCGCCGCCCAGCAGGCTGAGGGCACACGACTTCGCCCTCGCCGCGTTGTTGTTCTGCGTGTCGCAGGTCTTGATCACGAACTTACGGCCGTCCACGCCGCCCTTCGCGTTGATCTGCTTGATGCGGATCTGCGCGGCCGCGAGAGCGGGATTGTCGAACGGCGCCATCTGCCCCTTCAGGTCATACGCCCAGCCGATCACGATCGGCTTCTTCGCCGCCGAGGCGGCAGACCCCCCGGTCGTGGCAGCGAGAGCGGCGATCGCCACAGCCGCACTTATGAGCACCACGAGAGCACTCCAACTAGTCGCACGTCTCACTGAACCCTCCTCGATAGAGAAACCCGGTCGCCAACAGGATATTCGAGTCGTCGCCGGGGTAGGCGGTCAATCGGGCTCCCACGAGGCCTCGCGCGCCTTCACGAGCCGGTAGAGGGCGGTGTGCAGCGGAACCGCCACGCCGAGTCGGTCCGCCTCCCGCACCAGGGCTCCGGTGATGTGGTCGATCTCGGTCGGCCGGTGAGCCTCGACGTCCTCCAGCATGGACGGGTAGTGGCGGCTTCCCCGCTGCGTCGCGAGGACGTTCATCTCCCACGGGTCCTCGTGCAGCTCGACCTCCGCCGCCTCGGCCACCCGCTTGCCCTCGTCCATGAGGTCCTGGACGAGGTACCCGAGATCGCTGAGCTGCTCGCGTGCGGCGAAATGGGGATCGTGCGGAAGGCCCGTCAGCGCCGCCACCGCATTCACCGTCGCGTTGAAGATCAGCTTCGACCACTGTGCCGGCCGCAGGTCGCGGAAGGCTTGCGCCTTGAGGCCGGACTCGACGATCAGCGCCGCAGTCTCCTCGACCAGCTCGTACGGCGTGTCGCCGTAGGGGCCGAGCCACGTCTCGGTGTCGAGGATGTACTCGACGTGCGCGTCGGAGTGGCGCGTGCCGCTCATGAACGTGACCGCGGAGATGACGCGCCTGCCCGGGAAGACGTCCTCGGCTCCGAGCCCGTTCTGGACGGTCATCACCGCGGTCGCCGGCCAGTGGCCCTCGAGCCGCGCGGCCGCCGAGGCGAGCTCCGTGCCCTTGGTAGCCACGATCGCGAGCTCGGGCTCGGGCAGCTCGGCCGGGTCGGTCGCCGCCACGACGCGCGAGGTAAAGGCGTGCCGGCCGGAGACCGTCAGGCCCTGCTCGTTGAGCGCGCGCGCGTGCTCCTCGCGGCGGCACAGCACCGTGACCTCGCAGACGCGGGCGAGGTGGCCGGCGTAGAGGCTGCCGATCACGCCGGCGCCGACTATGCAGACGCGGTCGATACGACCCTCCGTAGCTGCTGCACCCCGCGGGCGGCCAGCTCGCGCGGGTCCTCCCGCCAGAGCGACCCGTCGAGCTCGGCGTCCGAGAAGATCTCGAGGTCGTAGAAGCCGTCCCAGCGGAGAGCCTCGAGGATCGGGCCGAAGTCGACCACGCCCTCACCAGGCAGCACGCGGTCGTTCGTGTTCCGGGTCGGCTCGCGCCAGTCGGCGAGGTGGACACCGCGGATCCGGTCGCGATGCGCCTCGATCTCGGCCAGCGGCTCGTTCCAGAGCTGCCACGTGTCGTACATCAGGCCCACGTCGGCGCCCGCCTCGTCGATCAGATCTTGGGCCTCGGCCAGGGAGCTGGCGACCGACCAGAAGTGTGCGAACTCGCGCTGGGTTGGCTCGAGCGCGACCGGCACGCCCTGGGCGCTGCCCTCCTCGCCTATCGCGCGGATTCCCTCGACGATGGTCTCGCGGTCCTCGCCCGGACCGGTGAGAAAGAGCACGCACTCCGGCTCGAAAGGAGCGAGCCGCCGCACGGCGCCCCGGATCGCCTCGACCCGCTCGGCCGGATCGGCAGGTCCCTCCATCAGCGGCAGCGGCAGGATCGAGGGCACGGCCGGAACGGCTGCTGCGGCACCGAGCCCACTGGCGCGGAAGCGCTCGAACGAGTCGTCTCCGAGCTTCATCTCCCAGATCCCGACCCCGTCCGCGCCCGCCGCGCCGTACGCGTCCAGATCGTCCGCGAACGACTGGCCGACGGTCGTGATCTCCGAGATCGAGATCTTCACCAGTGCAGCCGCCTGCGCAGGAGCTGCTTCGCCACGATCGTCCCCGAGCCCGCGCCGAGCCCCGGCCCGGGGTGCGTGCTCGCGCCGATGTGCCATAGCCGCTTGACCGGCGTCGAGTGCCCCGGCCTCTCCGGACGAGGGCGCCAGAGCAGGTTCTGGTCGAGCGCGAGCGAGCCCGAGTACGGATCGCCCTGGTGCAGGTTCACGTTCGCGGCCTGGAGGTCGGCCGGCGAGAGCGTCACGCGCTTGCGGAGCGCCGACTCCAGGTTCGGCACGTGCGCCGCGATGCGCGCCTGGATCCGGTCGGCGTAGCGCTCGCGCAGCTCCTCGGTCCAGGTGCCGTCGCCGGGATCGAGCTCGCCGGCGGCGTCGCCCTTCACGCGCCAGGGCAGCTCCTGCAGCTGGATCCAGAGGAGCCCGGCGCCGTCGGGCGCACGCGAGGAGTCCATCGTCAACGGCTGTCCGACGACGACGGTCGCCTCGGCCGGGAGCAAGCCGCGCTCCGCCTCGTTGACGGCGCGCGAGACACCGTCGAGGCCCGGCGTGAGGTGGACGATCGCCGTCTGTCCGAGACGCGCATCCCCCTCCCAGCGCGGCGGCTCGGAGAGCGCGAAGTGGATCTGCATCTCCGAGCGGCCGTAGCGGAAGCGCTTCGCGAGCTCCTCGTGGCCGTCGATCAGGCGGCCGTAGAGCTGGGTCGGCGTGACGTTGGCGATCACCGCGCGCGAAGCCGCGACCTCCTCGCCGCCGGCGAGGCCGACACCGGTCGCCTCCCCGTCGCGTACCAGCACGCGCTCGACGTCGCGGCCGGTCTCGCAGGTGCCGCCGTGATCCTCGATCAGCCGCACGAGTGCATCGACAAGCCGAGCGCCGCCCCCGCGCGGGATCGGCATCCCGCCCTCCTGCACAGCGACCCCGATCACCTGGGTCATGAAGCCCGAGGCCGCCGCGTCGGGCCCGAGGCCGGTGTGGAGCACCCAAGGCGCAAGCAGGCCGTGCGTCCGCTCGGAGGCGAAGGTCTGGGTGAGCCAGTCGCGGCTGGAGACAAGCACGTTGCCGGTGAACTCGACCGCGCCCTGCCGCCCGAGCCGCCGCAGGCTCTTCAGCCCGAGGCCGAGCCCCTCCCGCGACCACAGCTCCGTGCCGAGCACGCCGAAGGCGAGGTCGGCGGTCGGGAAGAACGACTCGACGGCGCCGCGCCACTCCTCGCCCAGCTCGGTGACGTTCGCCTCGGTCGAGCGCAGCAGGAAGGCTGCCTCGCCATCCGGGAAGAGCGTGGCTGTCGGGAAGTCGGTGTTCAGGTACTCGAGCCCCCGGGCGCCGAGCTCGCCGCCGAGCTCCGCGTGGGCCGCGCCGCCGACCCAGAGCGGATGCCAGGCGCTGAAGACGTCGTGCAGGTAGCCGGGCTCGGTGATCTCGGCCGTGCGGATCGCGCCCCCGAGCTCGTCCTCGCGCTCCAGCACGCGCACACGCCAGCCGCCGCGCGCGAGCAGCGCCGCGCAGGCGAGCGAGTTGACGCCGCTGCCGACGACGACGGCGTCGAGATCAGCCACCGGCGAGCTCCCGGAACTCGTCGTCGGTGACGAGCCCGCGCTTGCGGGTTCCGAGCTCCTTCACCTTCGCCAGCACCTCCGCTCGCCGCTCCTCGGGCACGTCCACTCCGAGCTCGTCGGCCTTGATCCGGATCGAGTCGAGCCCACTCTTCTTGCCCAGCACGACCCCGCGCTCGGCGTGGACGAGCTCGGAGGAGTAGGGCTCGATCGAGGGCGGGTCGTGGAACTGGCTCGCGACGGCGCCGCTCTCGCGCCGGAAGAGCGTCCTCCCCGTCACCGGCTTCCAGGGCTCGAGCGTGTAGCCCGAGAGCTCGCTCACGCGCTCCGAGACCTCGCGAATCCGCTCGAGCCGGAGGTTCGACTCGACACCGTAGAGCGCTCGCAAAGTGAGCGCCACCTCGCCGAGGTTCGCGTTGCCCGCCCGCTCGCCCATGCCGTTGATCGTCCCGTGCACCCAGCGCGCCCCCGCCCTCACGGCGGCGACCGCTGCTGCCGTCGCGAGGCCGAAGTCGTTGTGCCCGTGGAAGTGCACGGGCACGTCGGGCCCGACCCACTCGACCGTCCGGCCGACGAGGTCGGCGACCGCCTCGGGCGAGGCGATCCCGAGCGTGTCGACGACCGCCACCTCCTTCGCGCCCGCTTCGACCGCCGACCGGTAGACCTGCTCGTAGAACGCCGGCTCGGCGCGCGTCGAGTCGACGCCGAAGAACGCCGCGTGGATCCCGTGCTCCGCCGCGAAGCGCATCGCGTCCGTGATTCGTCCCAGCATCTTCTCGCGCGTGACGCCGATCGCGTCGAGCTTGAGGTCGGAGATCGGCGACTCGATCACGGAAGCCCGGACGCCGAGCTCGACCAGCGCTTCCAGATCGGCGGGCACGGCGCGCGAAAAGCCCCAGATCTCGGCGCGCAGGCCCGCGTCCGAGATCAGCCGGACGGCGTCCCAGTCGTCCTGGGAGACGCGCGGAAACCCCGCCTCGATGCGGTCGATCCCGAGGTCGTCCAGCAGACGGGCGATCTCCAGCTTCTGCTCGGGGTCGAGCACCACGCCGACCGTCTGTTCGCCGTCGCGAAGGGTCGTGTCGTAGAGGCCGACCGAGCCGCCGAGCCCGAAGGGATCGTTGAGCTCGCCGGTCCAGATCATCCGCAGACAACCCCGTCAGGGAAGGAGGAGAGTTTCTCGGCGCCGTTCGGCCCGACGAGGAAGTTGTCCTCCACACGGAGGCCGCCGCCGCCCTCCCAGTAGATCCCGGGCTCGATCGCGAGCACCATGCCCTCCTCGATCGTCCCCCCTCCGGCCTGGTGGGCGTAGGGCGGTTCGTGCGCGCGGGCGCCGACGCCGTGGCACACGGGGTGGCTCGGCTGACCGGGGTAGCCCGCGGCGGCGATGCCTTCGCGAACGGTCCGATCGAGCTCCGCGAGGCTCGCTCCCGGCCGACAATGCTCGATCGCGCGTTCGTAGACCTCGAGCAGCCGGCGCTCGAGCTCGGCGTACTCCGGGCGCAGCTCGCCGGGGCAGAGGTTCTTGGTGTGGTCGCACCAGTAGCCGTCGGCGCAGACCCAGATCTCGAACAGCGTCGGCTCGTCCTCTTGCACCGGCAGGTCGCCGGTCGCGGTGAACGTCTTGATCCCAGGCCCCGACCAGACGAGCGAGAACCCGAGTGCCAAGTCGACCCTCCCCTTCCAGCCGGTGCCTTCGCCGTGGACGAAGCCTCCCCAGAGCGCGGCCGCGTGCGACTCCTTCATGCCGGGGCGGAGGTGCTCGCGCGCATGCTCCATTGCGGCCGCTGCGATCTCGTTGGCGAGCCGCATGCGCTCGAGCTCCTGGTCGGTCTTGGCCGCTCGCGCCCGCGCGAGCAGGGGCGTCGCGTCGGCCGCCCCGGGGAAGCCTTCGAACCACGCTGCCGTGAACGTGGTCGGCTCGCCGACCATGCGGTCGGATGCCTGCGTGCCCAGCGAGAGCTCGAGGCCGACGCGGCCGTGACCGCGCGCTGCCTCCTGGGCCAGCTCGAGCGTGCGGGCGGCGGGCGGCCGCGGGTCGTCGTCGGCGTACCCGCGGAGGAAGCGAACGTCGTCCGTCCAGGCATCGCGCTCTGCGTCTTCCGCGGAGGCCTCGAGGCAGATCAGCGTCGGCTCGCCCTCACGCGGGAAGACGGCGGCGTCGTAGCCCTTCATCGGCCAGAAGTTGGTCAGGTAGAGGACGTTGTCGGGAGCGCGCACGACCAGGGCGTCGAGCCCCTCCTCTTCCATGAGCGTGCGCACCCGTTCGAGCTTCAGGTCGTCACGGGGCCAGCTCACGACACCGTCACGCTATCGGCGCACCC
Source organism: uncultured Actinomycetes bacterium (assembly GCA_963754265.1). Taxonomy (GTDB): domain Bacteria; phylum Actinomycetota; class Thermoleophilia; order Gaiellales; family Gaiellaceae; genus AC-32. Next base: position 98,577 of record CAVWFB010000002.1, read on the forward strand.
GAGTCGCAGACACGTGCGCGTTTCTCGGGTACCGTCGACCTCGAGGGAGGCGGGTGCCGAAGAGCCCCACCCAGGGTGGGGGTGTGGAGTGTCGCGCGCGAGCGGGCCCGTCACCAGTGGACGCGCTCGGGGGCCGGTTCGCCGTGGGCCTCCTGCCACGAGACGACCGGGTTGCGCAGCACGCCGATCCGCTCGATCTCCGCCTCCATCACGTCGCCCGGCTTGAGGTAGAGCGAGGCGGGGTCGTCGCTGAAGCCGGCCACGCCGCTGACCGTCCCGGTCGAGACCACGTCGCCCGGCGAGTAGCCGAGCGCCGAGTAGTGGCTGAGGATCTCCGGGATCGTCACCGACATGTTCCTGGAGTGCGAGACCTGCCGCGGCTCGCCGTTGACCCGCAGCTCCATCGCCAGGTCGTGCGGATCAGGGATCTCGTCCGGTGTCACGATCCACGGCCCGAGCGGGCAGAAGGTATCGATCGCCTTGCAGAACGAGAAGACACCGGAGCGCATCTCCCGCCGCTGGATGTCGCGCGCCGTGATGTCGTTGAAGATCACGTAGCCGCCGATGTAGTCGGCCGCCTCCTCCGCCGAAAACCACTTGCCGGCCTTGCGGATCACAACCGCCAGCTCGAGCTCGTAGTCGAGCTCCTCCGTCAGGTGCTCCGGATAGACGACGGGGTCGTCCGGCCCGATGATCGCGTCGACGTTCTGGAAGAACACGATCCACGGCGCGATCTCGTGGGACCAGGCCACGTTCTTCGACTCGTCCTCGTGCTCGCGGAAGTTGCCGGCCGTGTGGAAGAACTTCTTCGGCACGATCGGCGCCCGCAGGCGCACGTCCTCGAGCGCGACCTCGCGGCCCGTGGCCCGTGGCACCTCCGCGCGCTCGAAGTACTCGCGCATCGACGGCGCGTCGAGCTCGACCACGCGGTCGTCGCGGAGCTCGCCCACCAACCCGTCGTCGTAGGTGACGAGCCTCATGCCACCCCGCAGACCCGTTGGGCCGCCAGCGCGTAGACGTGCGCCATTCGGACGAGCCCCTCGATCTCGAGGTTTTCGCCGTACTCGGTGTCCAGCAGCCCGGTCGAGGTGCCGTAGTTGACCGTCGGCACGCCGTAGCGGGTGAGAGCGGAGGCGTCCGAGAACCAGCGCGTCACGTCGCGCTCCGGCGGCGACCCGAATACCTCGGCGTGGCTCTCGTCGATTGCCGCCACGAGCGGATGATCCTCCGGGATCTCGGCCCCGGGGGCGGTGACGTAGACCTCCCCCTCGAGGCCGTAGTCCGGAAACCGGCCGCCGAGCCCGCGCACCATCTCCAACACCTCGCGCCTGGCCACCGGCATCGGCTTCGTCGGCGGTACGCGCACGTCGAGAAAGAGGTCGGTCCGGTGCGGCGTGCGCGACACTCGCCAGCCGAAGCCGCCCTGGAGCGCGCCGACGTTGACGATCGCATTGGCGCCGCGGTACGAGTTCTCGGGATCGTCCTCCCAGGAGGGAATCCACTCGAGCACCGCGTCGAGCACCTCGCGCATGCGCAGAATCGAGTTCTGGTCGCGCTTCCCCTCGCTGAAAGCCGTGTGGATGAAGTTGCCCTGGGTCGAGATGCGCAGCCAGAGCGACCCGAAGTGGCCGAGGACCACCTTCTCCTCGGTCGGCTCGCCGAGGATGCACATGTCTGCGAGCCCGCCGTGGGTGACGAGGTGGCGGGTGCCGGTTGCATAGCCGCGGTACTCGGCGCCCCGCGCGTCCCCGTACTGCGCCTTCTCGATCTCGCCGCAGACCGCCGCCACCAGGAGATCGCCCTTGAGCGCGACTCCTGCGTCCCGCAGCGCGCGCACCGCCTCGACGTAGCAGGCGAGCGCGCCCTTCATGTTCGAGATGCCGAGCCCGTACAGACGCTCCTCGCGGACGAACGGCTCGGGCTGGAACCCCGGGACGTGCGCCAGCCACGGCTCGCGGCCGGAGTAGGAGGTGTCCATGTGCCCGTTGAACATCAGCGCCGGCCCTCCGCCCGCTCCGGTGCGCGTCCCGAGCACGTTCGCCCGGCCCTCCTCGACCTGCTGCCACTGCACCTGCAGGCCGAGCTCCTCGAACGTCTGGGCGACGAACCGCGCCATCTCCTCCTCGCTCCCCGTGAAGCTGGGGATCGAGATCGCCTTGCTGGCCCAGTCGACGAGCCGGTCGCGGTCGATCACGAGTGCCATCAGCGCACGTGCGGCAGGACTCGCTCGCCGAAGAGCCGAATCTGCTCGTGCCGCCTGTCGCCCCAGAGCTCGAGCATGACGTGGGTGCAGCCGGCCTCCTTGTACTCCTCGATCGCCGCGATGCAGTCGTCGGGCGTGCCGGCGATCGGCTTGCACTTGTCCAGCAGCGCATCCGTGACCTCCGCCTTGGCCGCGAGCCGCCCGCCCCGCTCCATCGCCTCGGCGACCGGCCTGATCTCGTCCTGCTCGATCCCGGCCAGGTCGAGCAGCGTGTCCGCCGACCCCTGAATGTTCTGCACCTTGTTCGCCAGGTACATGCCGGCAATCTCGCGTGCGCCGTCGCGACCCGCGTCGCGGTCGGACTCGTGGATGGAGGCGACGATCGTGCAGCCGATGTCGATGTCGCGCCCGACGTTCTCGCGCGTGTAGCCGACGAAGGGCGGAGTGGTGATCGACGGCGTCAGGCAACCGTCGCCGATCTCTCCCGCGAGCGCCTGCATCTTCGGCGCCGTCGCCGCGACGTAGACCGGCGGCACCTCGCGCGGCGACTCGGCCTCCGGGTCGAGCGCCGGTACCGACGCGCTCCAGGTCGAGCCGCTGTACTCGAAGGCACCGCCACCGAGCACGCCGCGCACGATCTCGACGGCGTCCCGCATCGGCCCGAGGGTCTTGTTCGTCTGCATCTGGGCGTTGTTCAGGAAGATCTTCGAGGTGCCGAAGCCGAGCAGGAACCGCCCCGGCCCCGCGGCCTCCTGCACCACGCGGGCGTCCATCGCGGCCTGGACGGGGTGGCGCGTGAACGGGGAGATGATCCCCCAGCCGATCGTGAGCCGCTTCGTCTCACGGGCGAGGACCGCGGAGGTGACGGTCGAGGAGCGCGCCTCCATCTGATGCTTGCGCCACCACGGATAGGCCTCGGCGAGCCAGATCGTGTCCATCCCGGCCTCGTCCATCGCGTGCGCGGAGGCCACCATCTCGTCGAGCGGCTCCATGGTCAGCTGCATGACCCCGATCCGGAACGGCTGAGGCACTAGTGCCCCTTCAGGTGATGCTGTCTAGCTTCTGGGTCGGGAGCATCAAGCCAGGGGCCGCACTCGCCCGCGGCCAAGGCTGGCAGCCTTGGCAAGGGCGGGGGTGGCTCGTGGCGCAGTGTGATCGCGGGCCAGAAGCGGGCATGTATCGCCTGGAGGGGCACTAGCTATGCCTCGGCGGCCGGCGCGCCGCGGGCCTTCTTCACCTGCTCGTCGAGCGCAGCGAGGACGTTCTGAACCTGCTGATTGACGATCGGCTGGAGCACGCGCTGGCCCATCGAGCCGACCGGGCCGGCGATACGCACGTCGGCCTCCCAGTCCATCTTCGTCCCACCGCCGTCCTCGCTGAGGTTGAAGGCGGTGTTCATGCTCAGGATCGCGCCGACGCCGTTGCCCTTGATCGCGAGCCGCGCGAACTCCGGCTCCCGCTCCTCGGTCTTCTCCATGTTCATGCTCATGCCAAGCGCGCCGAGCCCGAGCGGGATCTTCACGTTCGCGCGCCAGTGGTGCTCGTCCTGGACGTCGAAGCTCTCGACCCCCGGCATCATCGCCGCCATCGCGGCCGGGTCGTTCAGCACGCGCCAGACCGCTTCGCGCGGCGCGTCGAAGGCCCGCTCCCCCTCGACCTTCATCGCGCCTCCACGCTGACACGTTGCCGGCTCGACTCGGGGTCGGAGAGCAGCTCCCAGACGCGGTGGTACGGGTTGCAGCTGTCGTGGACGATCGGCTTCCCGCGGGAGCTGAGCGCGTCCTGCAGCGCCGCGCAAACCGCGTGGATCCCGGCGCCGCCCCCCTCGCCCATCCCTTTCGTGCCCAGGCTCGTGAACGGAGAGGGGCTCTCGATGTTGCCGGTCTGAAGCGGCGGCATGTCGAGTGCGTGCGGCACGTGGTAGTCGTAGAAGTTGGGCGTGAGCAGGTTGCCGTCCTCGTCGTAGGTGAAGGTCTCGTGCGTCGCAGCACCCAGCGCCTGCGCCGTGGCGCCCATCACCTGGCCCTCGACAACCTGCGGGTTGATCCGCTTGCCGCAGTCGTCCACGGCCGCGTAGTCGACGATCTCGTACACGCCGGTCTCCGGATCGACCTCGACGACGGCGACGTGCACCTGCGCCGCGTAGGTGAGCGTCAGGTTGCCGAACTTGCGCTCGACGTCCGGCGGGTCGAACGGAGGCCGATAGACGTAGCGGCAGTTGAGCGTGACGTCGAGGTCTTCCGGGAGGCCCGCGTTGTTCGCGTTGATGATCGCCCCTAGCGCCATGAACGGCAGCGCCGCCTCCGGGTTGGCCTTCATGCGCGCCTGGCCCTCGGCGAGCTCGATGTCGTCCTCCGCACAACCGAGCACGACCGAGGCAAGCTTGCGCATCTCCCCCGCGAGCAGCTCGGTCGCTCCCTTGACCGCGCCGAGGCCGGTGACCGCGAACTGGCTCGCGTAGGTGCCCGAGAACCCGGCGTGGGAGTTCCAGTACGAGTCATGCCCGGCGCGCACGTTCACGTCGTCGACCGAGCAGCCGAGGATGTCGGCGACGACCTGCGAGGCCGTCGTCTCGTGGCTCTGGCCCTGCGGGGTCGTGCCGAGCGTGACCACGATCTCGCCGAAGATGTCCAGCTTCACGGTCGCGACCTCGTTGTTGCCCGAGAACTGGAGCTCGGGGTTGATCAGCCGCGACTGGCCGAAGTTGTTCGTGCCGGAGTCGAGCGTCGAGCCGATGCCCAGGCCCAGCAGCCGACCGCGGCTCTCGGCGTCCGCCCGCTTGGACTCGAGCTCGTCGTGCCCGATCAGCTCGAGCGCGATGTCGAGCATCTTCGCGTAGTCGCCGGAGTCGTAGACGCAGCCGTTCGGGGTCTCGTAGGGCATCTCCTCGGCCTTGATGTAGTTGCGCTTGCGCACGTCGACCGGGTCGAGCCCGAGCTCGGAGGCCACGATGTCGATCACGCGCTCGGTGAACCAGAGGTGCTGCATGCGCGAGTAGCCGCGGTTCGGCGAGACCGGCGCCTTGTTCGTCACGACCTGCCTGAAGTCGACCCGGATGTGCCGCCAGCGGTACATCCCAGGCGTCACCTGGGCCCAGATCACGCCGCCGAGCGGCTCGTACCGCAGCCACGCGCCCGCGTCGTCGAGCGCGGTCGTGCGGAACCCGAGCAGCGTGCCGTCCTCCTTGACCGCGACCTCGGTGTCCTGGAACCAGCGCTCGTTCCCGTGCGACATCGAGAGGTGGAAGTCGGTGCGCCACTCGGTCCACTGCACCGGACGCCGCAGCTTCCGAGCGAGCAGGCAGCAGGCGACGAGCTGCGGGTGCGAGGTGATCTTGTTGCCGAAGCCGCCGCCGATGTCCTGCGTGACGAAGCGGAGCCTGTCGATCCCGACCCGCATCGCCGGGCCCATCATGATCGCCGCGAACCCGGGGAACTGGTTGTTCGTGATGATCGTCCACTGGCCCGTGCCGCGGTTGAACTCGACGAGCGCACCGTTGCACTCGAGCGGCGTCGAGTTGAAGCGGTCGAAGTGGAGCTCCGAGATCTTCACCACGCGGTCCGCGTCTGCGAAGGCCTGGTCGAGGTCACCCCACTCGTAGACGCCTTCCCAGGTGAGGTTCGTCCCGGCGTCGTCGTGCAGGACCGGCGCGTCGTCGGTCAGCGCTTCCCGCGCGTCGGTGATCACCGGCAGCGGCTCGTAGTCGACCTCGACGAGCTCGGCGGCGTCGCGGGCGGTCTCGCGCGTGTTGGCCACCACCGCCGCAACCGGCTCGCCCACGAAGCGGGCCCTGCCGACGGCGAGGCAGAAGTCCTTCAGGTGCGCGCCCGGCGGCGAGGAGATCTGGAAGAACGGGTCGGTCAGGAGCGCGACCTCGTCTCCTGTCAGCGTCCCGAAGACACCCGGATGCTCCAGCGCCTTCGATACGTCCACCGAGCGGAGCTTCGCGTGGGCGTACGGCGAGCGGACGAAGTGGACGTAGCCCATGTTGTGGCGCTTGACGTCGTCGAAGAACAGACCCTCGCCCTGGACGAGGCGCTTGTCCTCCTTCCGCGGCACGTTCTGGCCCGCGAACCCCGGCTTCGTCTCCTGTTCCTCGACGACGATCGGCTCGGAGACGGTGGTGCTCTCGCTCACTCGGAGACCTCCTGACGAACGACGGGTGGACCGGTCATTGCAGACGGACGCCCCGGCAGAGCCGGCGCGTCCTGAAGTCGCCGCCGCAAGCGCCGGCTCACTCGGAGACCTCCTGACCCGATGCGGCCTTGATCGCCTTGACGATGTTCCAGTAGCCGGTGCAGCGGCAGATGTTGCCCTGGATCGCCCTCGTGATCTCCTCGTCCGAAGGGGTCGGGCTCTGCCGGAGCAGCGCGGTCGCGCTCATCAGCATCCCGGGCGTGCAGTAGCCGCACTGCAGCGCGTGGTGGTCGCTGAAGGCCTGCTGGAGCCCGTTCAGCTGCTCCTCCTCGGCCAGCCCCTCGACGGTCTCGATCGAGGCGCCGTCGGCCTGGACCGCCAGGAGCATGCAGCTCTTGACGAGCGTCCCGTCGAAGATGACGCTGCAGGCGCCGCAGTTGCCGGTGTCGCAGCCGACGTGGGTCCCCGTCAGGTCGAGGTCGTCGCGGATCAGGTGCACGAGCAGGCGGCGTGACTCGACCTCGCGCTCGTAGGTCGTGCCGTTGACCTCGACCGAGATCGTCCTCGACGTCTCGACGGCCCTGTGTGCGCCGTTGCCTTCCACTATTCCCTGGCTCTCTTCGACGCTTGCTCGACGGCCCTCGCCGCGACCACCTCGGCCAGGTGGCGACGGTAGCCAGCCGAGGCATGGACGTCTCCGGGCGGATCGATCCCCGCGCTCCGCACCGCCTCGCGCACCGCCTCTGGCTCGGCGGAAGCCGGCCGGACGAGCTCCGGCACCGCCCCGACGCAGCCGAGCGCAACGCGGATCTCGCCGTTGGCCGAGGCGGCCGCGTTGACGATGCAGGTCCCGTCGACGCCGATCGGAATCGAGGCAAACCCGTCGCTGCGGCCGGGCGGAATCGTGATCTTCGTCAGCAGCTCGCCGGGGCCGACCGCCGTCATGTAGACGCCCAGGAAGAACGCTTCCGCCGGGACCGTCCGCTCCCCGTTCGGGCCCACGACCGTCATCTGAGCGCCGATCGCGACCATCAGCGGCGGCAGGTGGTTCGTCGGGTCGCTGGAGCAGATGTTGCCGCCGATCGTTCCACGGTTGCGCACCTGCACGTCGGCGATCTGCGCGCAGACCTCGCCGAGGATCGGCCTGGCCCGGGCCTCCGACGACGCGATCAGCTCGGTGTAGGTCGTCATCGGGCCGACCTCGAGCGTCCCGTCGGAACCGAGCTCGATTCCCTTCAGCTGCGGGATTCCGTTGAGGTCGACCAGGGCGTCCGGCGCGGCCGCGCGGGCCTTCATGACGTTGATCAGGGTCTGTCCACCGGCGAGGGCACGGGCGCCGAGGTTTTCTCCGAGGACGCCGAGAGCCTGCTCGAGCGTCGCCGGCCGCGCGTACCCCACCTCGCTCAGCAGCATGGTGGCAATCGTATGTCGGAGCGCTCGGCGGCTGCAAACGCGTGCCGATCCGGACCAGCACCATTCGTGCCTCGGCCGGGCCCGGCCGAGGCAGCGGGTGTTACGCCGCCTCGGCCAGCTCGCCTTCGAGCTTCTCGAGCGCCTCGCGCTCGAGCTGGCGAACACGCTCGCGCGTGATGCCGAGCTCCTTGCCGATCGCCTCGAGGGCAACCGGCTCGCCGCCGACGCCGAAGCGGAGCTCGATGATCCTGCGCTCGCGCTCGGGCAGCGATGCGATCGCTCGCCGGACCTCGCTGCGCCGCAGCGAGTCCACTGCCTCCTCCTCGGGGCTGTCGGCCGCCGGATCGTGGAACAGGTCGGCGAGCTCGCCGTCCTCTTCCGAGCCGATCGGCCGGTTGAGCGAAACGTTGGCCTCGACGGCGTCGAGCGCCTCGTCCACGTGCAGGAGCGAGAGCTCCGTCGCCTCGGCCAGCTCCTCGCGGGTCGGCTTGCGACCGAGCTTCGTCTCCAGCCGATTCGACTCCCGAGCGAGCTTCACACGCCGCTCGTTGACATGAGTCGGGATGCGGATCGTCGCCGACTGGTTCGAGATCGCCCGCTGACAGGACTGGCGAATCCACCAGGTGGCGTAGGTCGAGAACTTGTAGCCACGCCGCCAGTCGAACTTCTCGACGGCACGGTTCAGTCCGATCACGCCCTCCTGGACGAGGTCCAGCAGCGGCAGATCCTTGCGCTGGTAGCGCTTGGCGATCGAGATCACCAGGCGCAGGTTCGAGTTGATCATGCGCTCCTTCGCGGCAGCGTCGCCGCGCTCGACGCGCTTGGCCAGGGCGACCTCCTCCGCGGCGGTGAGCAGCGGAAAGCGGCCGGCCCGGTGCATGAACAGCGAGAGCGCGTCGGTCGGGGCCGGGGCCTCGACCCGCGCGGGCTGCTGCTCGACCGGCTCCTCGGGTGCCGGGACGACGATCTCGACCGCCCGAGCCTCGAGCTCGGCGCGGAGCTCTGCGAGCTCCTCCTCGTCGAGATCGTGCTCATGGGCGAACGCCTCGAGGGCGTTCTCCTCGATCGAGCCGTGCTCCTCGGCGTCCTCGAGGAACGCCGGTACAACAAGTTCAAGCGTGGTGCTCAGTTTCTTCCTCACTTCCTTCTAGTAGGGAGGTGCCGGGTCGCAGAAGCCACCGCTTCCCGCCGGCACTATCTAGAACGACCCGGTGACCCATCGTATTCCGAAATCTCGCGGTGTTTGCGAACTTCCGTCGTTCAGCGCTCTTGTATTCGTTCGAGCCGGTCCCTAGGTTTCCGCGTGCACCGAGCACGGGACGCGAGTAGGTTGAAGCCGTCACCGAGGGTCGTACGCGGAGGTCGCAAGACCGAGGCGGAAAGTCAGCGGAGACGGTGGACGAAAGCGAGACCGGCTCGGTGAACCTTTTTAGGAAGCAAGTGCGCGCCGGTGGGCGGCGCGCACCGCTGCCGTGAGGGTGTCGATGTCGTAGGCGCCCTGGTGCCGGATGCCGTTGACGAAGAAGGTCGGGGTGCCCGAGACGCCGCTGAGGTCGGCGTCGTCGACGTCGGAGGCGATCCGCCCGGCGTGCTCGTGTCGCCGTAGCTCGTCGGTGAACCGGTCGACGTCGAGCCCGAGCTCCCGGGCGTACTCGACCAGGTTTTTCGGCTCGAGCGCGTCCTGGTGGTCGAAGAGAAGGTCGTGCATCTCCCAGAAGGCGCCCTGATCGTCTGCGGCCTCGGCGGCCTCGGCCGCAAGCTGTGCCCGCGGGTGCACGTCCGACAGCGGAAGGTGCCGGAAGACGAAGCGCAGGTCGTTCCCGAATTCGTTCAGAAGCTGGCGCAGAACCGGCTCTGCCCGACCGCAGAACGGGCATTCGAAGTCGCCGTACTCGACGAGCGTGACGGGCGCGTCGTCGTCCCCTCGGATGTGGTCTCGCTCGGGGTCGACCGGGGCGGCAAGATCGACGATCGATTCGGCCGTCCTGGCGAACTGGCGAGTCATGACCTCGGGCGGCAGGAGCGCGATCATCCGAAAAGCAAGCCACCCCAGCGCCGACGCGCAGACGGCCGCCGTGAGAACGGCGAGCTTCGCCTCCTCCAGCTCGCGGCCGTCGAAGGCCAGCGTGGAGATGAGGATGGAGACCGTGAAGCCGATCCCCGCCACCACGCCGGCCCCGACCAGACCGGGCCAGGTGACCGGCAACCGCAGCCCGGTGCGCGTGGCCAGCCAGGAGCTGCCGACGATCCCGACCGGCTTGCCGACGACGTAGGCAAAGAAGATCCCGAGCGCGACCGGCGAGGTGAGCGCGTCCCCGATCAGCCCGCGATCGATCACGATCCCGATGTTGGCTAGCGCGAACACCGGCACGATCACGTAGCTCGTCCACGGGTGCAACAGGCGCTGGAGGCGCTCGTTGGGCGAGATGGCGAGATCCACGCCGAGCCGCGCCTCACGCGCCAGCTCCGGGGTCGGCTGCTCGCGGAAAGGCCCGGAAGAGCTCAGTCGCCCGGTCGAGGTCGAGCCGCATCGCCGGGTAGGCGTAGGCCAGCAGGCCCATCGCCAGCCCCACGATTACGGGATCGATCCCCGACTTGAACACGGCGACCCACATCGCGGAGCCGAAAACGACGTAGACCGCGGAGCGCTGCACGCCCGCCGCGCGGATCATGAGGACGCCGCCGAGGATCGCGAGCGCCGCGAGGAGGGCGCTCAGCTTGACGTTCCCGGTGTAGACGACGGCGATGACCACCAGGGCTACCACGTCGTCGACCACGGCGATCGAGAGCAGGAACAAGCGGAGCCTCTGAGTCGACGCCGGCGCCACGAGCGCGAGCACGCCCAGGGCGAAGGCCGTGTCGGTCGACATGGCGGCACCCCAGCCGTGAGAGCTGGAGTGCCCCGCGTTGAAGGCCAGGTAGATCGCGACCGGCACGGCCATACCGCCGAGCGCGGCGACCACCGGCAACGCGATCCGCCGCCGCTCGCGCAGCTCGCCGAGGTCGAACTCCCGCCGAGCCTCCAGCCCGACGACGAAGAAGAAGAGCGCCATCAGACCCTCGTTCACCCACTGGCGGAGGTCGAGCGAGATGCCTTCTCCGCCCAGCTGGACCGAGAGGTTCGTCGTCCAGACCGACTCGTATGAGCCGTGGTCGACGTTGGCCCAGACGAGCGCCGCGAGCGTCGCGGCGAAGAGGATCAGCGCGCCGCCGGTCTCGGTGCGCAGGTACTCGCGCACCGGTGCCGCCAGGTGTCGTGCCCAGGCCGTCCTGCCTGCGAGTGGGGCGGCTGCCTCTACCACTGCTGCATCGGACCAAAAAAATTCGCCGAGCCGGTTTCGCTTTCGTCCACCTCACCGACTGACCTTCCGCTTCCGCGTACGGCCTTCCGGCTGGGCTTCGACCTACTCGCGCTCCGTGCTCGGCGCAAGCGGCAACCTAGCGGGAGCGACAGGGTCGGACAAGACCCCGCCGAAACGCGTTCGCGCTCTTTGCGGCCTTTTTCTTTTGGGCGTCTACGCGCCGCAGCCTTGGTCCTCGGGCCCGTCGAGCGGCAGCTGGCAGAGCAGCGAGCCGAGCGTCTCCAGCTCCTCTTCCGAGAAGCGCCCGGCGAAGTGGCTCCGGATGCCTTCGACGTGCGTCGAAGAAGCCTGGCGCAGCTTCTCGTAGCCCTCGTCCGTGAGCAGCGCGTAGGTGACGCGCGCGTCGCTCGAGCACGAAGCCCGCTCGACGTAGCCGCAGCGCTCGAGCCCTTCGAGCAAGCGCGTGATCCCCGACGGCGTCAGGAGCACGCTCTTCGCCAGATCGACGCGGCGCATCATCCGCTCCGGCTCCTGGGCGAGGCGCAGCAGTACCTCGTAGTCGTTCAGCGTGAGTTCGTGAGCCGACATGAGCTCGCCGTTGAAACGGCGCATCGCGGACGCGTGCGCGCGCAAGAGCGCGACCCAGGCGCGCTCTTCCGGCGTGGTTGGGCCGATTTTGGGTGTTTTTGCTTGTGTGCTCATTATTTGACAGCGCAACCTTATTTGCTACGATTGTTGACGGCTCAAGTATACCCGAAGGAAAGGAAGACAGAAATGGCAGCTACCGAAACCACAACGATCATCCCCGCCGGGACCTGGGCGATCGACCCCGTTCACACGAGCGTCGGCTTCCAGGTCACCGACACGACCGAGGGCTTCAGCACCGCCAGCGGCCGCTTTACCGACGTCGAGGGCCACTTCGATGGCGGTGAGACGCCGGTGATTGCAGGCACGATCCGTGTCGCCGGACTCCGCACCGACAACGCGCAGCGCGACGCGCACCTTCTCTCCCCCGACTTCCTCGAGGCGGAGAAGTACCCCGAGATCCATTTCGCCTCGAAGTCCGTCGAGCCGCTCGATGCCGAGCGCTTCGTCGTCCGTGGCGACCTGATCGTCAAGGACGCGCCTGTCGAAGTCGAGCTCGAGGGCAAGATCCGCGGCGTCGGCCTCCGTATCGAGACCGGCAACGAGCAGCTCGTCGTCGATGCACGCGGCTCATTCGTGTGGGGCCCGTTCACTGTCGAGGTCACCGCGGCCGTCACGGCCGTGAAGGAAGAGGCGTAACCGACATGCGTCTCCTGGGACTCGCCGGCAGCCTCCGAGCAGGCTCCTACAACCGTGGCCTCCTGCGCGCCGCCGCCGAGCTGGCGCCCGCGGACACGGTCTTCGAGGAGCACGACCTGAGAGGCCTGCCGTTCTACGACGGCGACCTCGAGGCTGCCGGCGATCCCGTCTCCGTCATCGAGCTCAAGGACGCGATTCGTCGCGCAGATGCGCTCGTGATCGCCACTCCGGAGTACAACCGGGGCCTTCCCGGCGTGCTCAAGAACGCGATCGACTGGGCCTCCCGCCCGGCGCTCGCGTCTCCACTCGCAGGCAAGCCCGTGGCCATCATGGGCGCCACGACCGGCTTCGCCGGCACGGCGCGCGCCCAGCAGCAACTGCGGGACGCGCTCGAGTTTCCGGGTGCGCTCGTGCTCCAGCAGCCCGAGGTGCTCGTCTCCGAGGCGTATCTCCGCTTCAACGAGAACGGCGACCTCGTGGACGACGAGGTTCGGGAGCAGATCGCCGAGCTGCTGGTGGCGCTCACGCGCGCGCCTGCCCTGGCCCCGCGCCTAGGACGAGCTCCCGCGAAGACGGATCCGTGGATCGAGGAATCCGTAAGCGAGGTCGACGATCAGGGTGAGGACGACGATCGTCGCAGCGACGACGAAGACGACGGCCACGATCAGCGGCAGGTCGTAGAAGGTCTGGCCGTTGATCGCCTGAACCACGGCGAGGCCGAGCCCGTGCAGGCCGAATACCGTCTCGACGTAGATCGCAGCAGTGAGCGCCGTGCCCATGTCCATCGCCAGCATCGTGGTGATCGGCAGCAGCGCGACCTTGAGGACGTGCTTGCGTAGAACGCGGAGCTCCGAGGCGCCCTTGGCCCGTGCCGTCTGCACGTAGGGCTCGCTCATGGTCTCCAGCAGGCGAGCCCGGATCATCCGTACGTAGAGCGGCAGGAAGAAGAAGGCGAACGTGAACCAGGGCAGGAGCAGGTGGGTGCTCCAGTCCGAGAAGCCCCCGCACGTGGGCGGCGCCCCCCGGATGATCGGAAAGCCGTGCGAGGTCGGAACCCAGTCGGTGGCCGTGCCGCGTATCGGGCAGTAGACCCCGTGCGGGAGGATCCCGAGGTCGCCGGCGAAAACCCCGCGGAGGATCGCCCCGACCACGAACGGGTGCAGCGCGATGCCGAAGATCGAGACCAGCAGGATCATCCGGTCGATCCAGGTGTGCGCGTAGCGGGCCGAGAGGAGCGCGAGCGGGAAGGCGAGGAGGATCAAGACGAGCGCGCCTCCAATCACTAGCGAGATCGTCACCGGCGCGACCTCCTTCAACGTCTTGCTGATCGGCGTTCCGGAGAAGCTGTCGCCGAAGTCCCCGTGTCGCACGATTCCCCAGACGAAGTCCGCGTACTGCGAGATCACCGGCTTGTCGATCCCGAGCTTCTGGTCGATGGCATCGATCTGCTGCTGGCTCGCGCCCGGCCCGGCGAAGTACTGCCCGGGGTTGGCCGGGATCTTGAAGTAGATGACGAAGGTGATCAGCGTCAGGCCGAACAGGAGCAGGACTCCCGAAAGCAGGCGGCGGAGAACGAACGCCACGGTCACTGGATCGACCGGGGGTCGAAGGCGCGGCGCAGGCCTTCCCCGAAGGCGGCGAAGGCGAGCACGGTCGTCGCGATGGCGACGACCGGCGTGATCGTCGTCCAGGCGGATGTCGTCCACTCGATGAAGAGCGCCTGGCCGGGGCCCAGCTGGAGCAGCGTGCCCCAGTTCGTCGAGAGCATGTTCCCCCAGCTCGCGGTCGGAAGCCTGATCCCGAGGCCGAGGAAGGAGACCGACGCCTCGAGCACGACGACGGTCGCGAGGGTGAGCGTCGAGTAGACGATGATCGGCGCCACAAGGTGGGGCAGCAGGTGCCTGCGCATGACCCACCAGGTGCTCGCCCCGACCATGCGCGCCGCCTCGACGTACTCCTGCTCGCGCAACCGGAGCACCTCGGCGCGGATGATCCGGGCCGGGTAGAACCAAGTGATCAGGCCGATCACGACCGCGAGCGAGATCACGCCCTGATTGAAGACTCCGTGCAGGGTTATGAAGTCGAACCGGTCGCTGACCGTCGTCCCGATCGCGATCAGCAGGAGGAGCACCGGAAAGCCCATCGTGAACTCCGTCACGCGCGAGACGGCCGAGTCGGTCCAGCCGCCGAAGTAGCCCGCGGACATGCCGAGGAGAAGGCCGAGCCCGACGGCGATCAGGGTTGCGCCGAACGCGATCTCGAGCGAGACCTGGCCGCCGTAGAGGAGCCGGAGGAATTCGTCGCGGCCGAGCGGTCCATCGCCGCCGAGGACGAAGAGCGTGTGGTCGGCCCCGCGCGGCACCGGCCCGATGTTCGTGTCGGTGATCGGCACGTGCGTCCAGGGCCCGACGGGCCTACGGGTGAGGTCGGCGCCGCGGATGAAGGAGTCGTTCGGCCCGTGACCCAGGAAGTGGGTCAGGATCGGCGCCACGACGAAGCACATCACCACGACGAAGATCACGTAGAGGCCGCCCATGACCGCGAACGGGTCACGCCGGAGCCGACCCCAGATGTGGGCCCAGTAACCCGTGGACGAGAGCGCAGCTCGTTCCTCGGAGGGATCGCGGGCTTCGGCCGCAGGCAGCGGGGGAAGAGGCCGTCGGCCCCCACCAAGCGCTACTGAGCCACGAAGCTGCCGCAAATTGGGTCTAGATCAAGATTCGGCTATCTCCCGGGCCGCTGTCAAGGCGTAGTACGCTCGGCCCCGTGAGCACCGTCGGCGAGCTGATGACGAGCGAGGTTCTGACCGTCGCTCCGGAGGACACGATCGGCGAGACCGCGCAGAAGATGGTCGAGCTGGGTGTGAGCTCGGCGGTGGTCTCCGACTACGGCCGCATGATCGGGATCGTCACCGAGCGCGACCTCACGCGCGCGGTCGCCGGCCGCGTGCACACGAGCGAAGCACGAGTCCGCGAGTGGATGACCCCCGACCCGATCACGCTGACGAGGGACGCCGCTGCGAGCGAGGCGGCAGAGATCATGCTCGAGAACCGGTTCCGGCACATCCCGATCGTCGAGGACGACCGCACGATCGGGATCGTCAGCATCCGCGACGTGGCTCGCTGGAGCACCGAGGAGGACTAGACCAGCTCGAGCTGCCGGTGAGCTTCGAGGCCGGAGACGCCGACGCCGACCAGGCGTAGTGCGCCCGGACGGTCGGCCAGCGCGCGGTCGAGACACGCGCAGGCGAGCTCCCAGATTCGCGTCGCGTCGTCGGTGCCGACCGGGAGCGAGATCGAGCGCGACCGGATCGAGAAGTCCGTGTAGCGGACCTTCGTTGTGACGGTCCTGCCGGTCTGGCCGCCCAGCCGTTCGGCGACGAGCTCGGACAGGCGATGCAGCTCCTCCTGCAGCCGCTCCGCGTCGGCCACGTCGCGCGGGAACGTCTCCTCGGCACTGATCGAGACGGTCTCCGAGGTCAGATCGAGCCGACGGGGATCGATCCCACGGGCCCGGTCGCGCAGGAGCGGCCCGAGCTTGCCTGGAAGCAGGCCGCGCAGCCGGTCGTCCTCCAGCGCCGCGAGCGACCCGATCGTCTCGATTCCGGCCCGGCGGAGCCGCTCTTCGGCTCGCGGGCCGACCCCGGGGAGCCGCCGTGCCGGGAACGGGGCAAGAAAGGCGGCTTCCTTTCCGGCCGGGACGACCGTGATCCCACCGGGCTTGCGCCGGTCGCTCGCGATCTTCGAGACCACCTTGCAGGTGGAGACGCCGAGCGAGCAGGAGAGGCTGGTCGCGCCACGCACCGCCGCCTGAACCGCCTCCGCCACCGCGCGGGCGCGACCGAAATCGGCGGCCACTTCCCCCACGTCCAGGTACCCCTCGTCCATGCCCGTCCGCTCGACGGTCGGCACCACCTCCCGCACCGCCGCCCAGACCGCCTTCGAATAGTCCGAGTAGAGCCGTTTGCGCGGCGTGAGGAAGACCGCCTGCGGACACCGGCGCAGCGCTTCCGCACACGACATCGCCGAGTGGATGCCGAACCTGCGCGCGACGTAGTTGGCGGTAGCCACCACCCCGCGCCCGTGCGGGTCGCCGCCGACGATCAGCGGCTTCGCGCGTAGCTCCGGTGCCTCCAGCTCCTCAACGGCGGCGAAGAACGCGTCCAGGTCCAGGTGCGCGACGATCATCCGTCGTCCCGGTAGACGGTTCGCATCGGAACCCCGAGCCGGCGGGCCACGAACGGGATCGTGACGCCCTGGGCGATCACGGAGAACGCGACCACGACGAACACGATGCCGTAGATCCGGTCGGCCCCACCAACCCCGGCCAGCAGGGCAAAGGCGGCCAACAGGATCGGCACCGCTCCCTTGAGGCCGCTCCACATCACGAACAGACGCTCCCCCGGACGCAGCTGGGCCCGCAGAAGGAGTGGGCCGGTTGCGAGCGGCCGCGCCAGGAAGGCGAGGATCAGCGCGATCAGGATCGCGTCGCCCCAGACCGGCCCGAGGCTCACCTTGTTCACGGTCAGCCCGAGCGCGACGAAGACGACGATTTCGGCAAGGCTGGCGAGCGACGTCTGGAAGCGCTCGACGGCCTCCCGGTGCGGATAGCTCGCGTCGCCGATCAGGATTCCCGCGACGAACACGGCCACGAAGCCGGAGCCGTGCGCGACCGCCGCGACTCCGTAGATCACACCGGCGGCCGCGAGGCTCCTCAGCGGATAGAGCGCCGGGTTCGCGAGGTGAATCCTCCGGAACGACTCGAGCATGACCAGCGCCCCCGCCACGCCGATCGCGAGCCCGACCGACATCTCGACGACGAACTCCCTGACGACGACCCAGAAGGTCGAGTTGGCGTGGGTGGCGAAGTCGAGCATCCCGACCATCAGGGCGATCCCGACCGGGTCGTTGACCCCGGACTCGCCCTCCAGGATGGTTCCGGTCCGCCCACCGACCTCCCGTTGCCCGAGCACAGAGAACATCACCGCCGGGTCGGTGGGCGCGAGAGCGGCGCCGAGGATGCCCGCTCCGGTCCAGCTGAAGTCGAAGAGGTAGCGGCCGGCCAGGGTCATCAGCGCCGCGGTCGCGAACGTGCCGACGATGCCGAGCAGCGAGATGATCCCGATCTCAGGCCGAAACCGCTTCCAGCCGATGCGCAGCCCGCCGTCGAAGAGGATCACGACCAGCGCGAGCACCGCGATCCGCTCGACGTCCTTGATCGAGAGCTCGCGACCGAGACGCGGAATGAAATGCACCGCCAGGGCCGCGGCGAGCAGGAAGATCGCCGGCGCCGGCACCGGGATCCGCTCGCTCAGCTTGTGCGAGAGAACCGCAAGGGCGAAGACCGCCGAGACGACGAGCACGATCAGACCGAAGTGCGTGATCTCGCCCATGGACGTCGAGCCTAGAACACGGAGTTGCTGCCGCTGCTCGGGCTAGACCTCGGCTGCGAGCGCCCGCTGCGCCGCCTCGGAAGCGGCTTCGGCGGCTCGGCGGGCCCGCGCGAGGCGATCGTCGTCTGCCACCGTCGCCAGGTTGATCTCGACGAGCCGGCTCGCGGCCTGCGCGGCCCCGGCAGCCAGGCAGGCGGCCGCGGCGGCGTCGGCCCGAGCCGAGCCGTCGGCGCGATCTGCCGCCTCGGCGGCGAGCAGCGAGGTGTCGGCGGCGGCCTCGCCGATCGCGAGCGGCACCTCGGCGGCTCGTGCGAGCGCGCGGGCGAGACCCGTGTCGCGCCGCTCCAGAGAGGTCAACGCCCGCTCGTAGGCCAGCGCGTCCTGCTGCGCGAGCGCGAGCAGCCGGTCCCGCAGGTCGATCGCCTGTGCCCTCGCTCCGTCGGCCTCGCTCCAGCCGTCCGAGCGGGCGGCGGTCTTGGCGACGAGCGAGGCGGCCAGCGCGGCGGAGACGCCCGCGACCCAGCCGGAGCCAGGCACCGCCTCTTCCGAGGAGATCCTCTCGGCGAGCTCGCGGGCGAGGGCAGACGCAGTCATCGCCTCAGAAGAAGAACTGCTTCCACGCGGTCCACCAGTCGTCGGCGCGGGAGACGAGCGTGCGCGCGTCGAGGAGCTCGACCCCGCTGCGATAGCGAAGGCTCGCAGCGGGCGCCGTCCACTTGTACTCGACCTTGATCTCGCACGGCCTGCCCGGATCGTAGGGCTCGACCGCCTTCAGGTCGGAGAGCGCCTGCTTCGAGCCTGCCTCCACGAGCTCGCGCGCTCTGCCCGGTTGCAGCAGTCGCGCGCTCTTCACGCCCAGTCCCTGCTTCACCTCGACGGTGGTGAGACCGTCGCCGAGGAGCTCGGTGCCTTCTCGGCAGGCGGCGTCGTCGCCGGTGACGAGCAGCACCGGGCAGCCCCAGGTGCCGCAGAGGGCGGCGTTGATCCCGGTCTCGCCGACGAGCGTCCCGTTGAACCAGAGATTCTGGAAGTCCGGGCCCGAGACCGTGTGGTTGAGCACGCCGCCGCCTGCGCCCGCCCTCGCGTGCATCCCGACGAACAGCGCCGCGTCCACGCCCTGCTCCAGGAACTCGGTGTACTCGGTCCATTCCTCCTGCACGACGTACTCGCAGTCCGGCTCGAGGTCCTCCGGCAGCAGCGAGTTGAAGTTGTACCCCTTGCCAGCGCCGTGGCAGTCCATCACCACGATCTCGGTCGCGCCGCCCGCCTTCGCGCCGCGGACGGCGGCGTTGATCTCCTGCGTGTAGAGCTTGCGGCCCTCTTCATAGAGTGCCTCGCCGGCGTTCGTCTGCTCGGGCCGGACGATCCCGGCGATGCCTTCCATGTCGCTGATGACGAAGACCTTCACGCTTGTAGCCTCTCACTCGTGGAGAGCGGACTCCAGGGCAAGCGCGTGCTCGTCACCGGAGCCTCGGGGGGAATCGGCTCGGCCTGCGCGCGCGCCTTCGCCGGCGAGGGCTGCGAGGTCGTCGTCCACTACCACCTCGGCCGGGAGCGAGCCGAGGCTCTGGCGCAGGAACTCGAGGGAGCTCTCACGGTCGCCGCCGACCTCACCGACGAGGCCGAGGCGGACCGGCTTTTCGAGGCCGCAGGCGAGCTCGACGTCTGCGCTGCGGTCGCCGGCGTCTGGCCAGAGGAGGACGTGCCCGTGTGGCAGCTGCCGCTCGAGCGCTGGGAGGCGACGCTGCGCGCCAACCTGACGGCCACCTTCCTCACCGCGCGGGGCTTCCTGCGCGGGGTCGAGCGCAGCGGCCACGGCAGCCTCGTGCTCGTCGGCTCGACCGCGGGGCTCTTCGGCGAGGCCGGGCACGCCGACTACGCCGCGGCCAAGTCGGCCATCGTGCAAGGCCTCTTGCTGAGCCTCAAGAACGAGGTGGTGCGCATCGCTCCTCGCGCGCGCGTGAACACAGTGGCCCCCGGCTGGACGCAATCCCCCATGACACGAGCCTCTCTCAACGAGGAGACCCTCGGGCGGATCACGAGAACGATGCCTTTACGGAAGGTGGCTCAGCCCGACGACGTCGCTCGAGTCGTCGTCGCGCTCGCTTCGGACGAGCTTTCGGGCCACATCACCGGCCAGGTCGTGACCGTCGCCGGTGGCATGGAAGGCCGCGTCATCCACGACTGATCCCTGGAAAGAGTGACGGCGGGCCGTAGCCCGCCGTCTGAAAACTCCGAACGCCGCAGGATGATTGCCGTCAGTCCCCGGCAGAGGAGTCTTGTCCGGGAATCGGCAACTCCAAACCGAGACTTGAGTCCCCAGACGTACTACAGGCGGGCCCGCCGCCCGGGCCCGCCTGAGTCTCCCGTGAGAGAGAGCCGCAGTCACATCTCCGGAGGGCCCCGCCGCATCGGGCCCGCTCCGTAGCTTGGTCGGAGGGCCCCGCCGCATCGGGCCCGCTCCGTTTCGATGAGCTGCCCCCGCCGCATCGGGGCGCTCTGTCGTTGCAGGTGGAGTATCGATGAAAGGCGGTCACTTGATCTATCCCTCGTTCTCGGTTGACGACCTTGCTTCACTCGCAAGTAGAGTCGAACCCGCATGAACAACCGATTTCACGAGCGTCTGGCCACCGGGCCGATCGTCGTCGGCGACGGCGGCATGGGTGTGCTGATCTCGAGCGCGGTGCCGCGGCTGCGCTGCCCCGAGGAGGCGAACATCCGCTCGCCCGAGAGCGTCGTCACCCTGCACACGAGCTTCATCCGTGCCGGCGCCGACCTGATCGAGACGAACACGTTCGGCGCGAACAGGCGCAAGCTCGCCCACCAGTACCTGGAGGAGGAGTTCGAGCGCATCAACGGCGCAGCGGTGAAGCTCGCGCGGGAGGCCCGGGAGGTTTCCGGCCGCGACGTCTTCATCGCCGGCTCGATCGGCCCGCTGGGCGATCTCCCCGGAGTTCCGCCCGAGCGGGGCGAGGTCTTCGCCGAGCAGGCCCAGCTTCTGGACGGACGCGGCGTCGACCTCTTCATGATCGAGACGTTCTACGAGCTCGACGAGCTGGTCACCGCGATCGAGGCGGTGCGGAGCGTCTCGTCCCTGCCGATCGTCGCGACCCTCACCTTCGACGAGGGCGCCGAGACGCTCGCGGGCGTCACCGCCGCCGAGGCCGCCGAGCGCCTGCGCCCGCTGGACCTGGCAGCGATCGGGGCGAACCACGGCGCAGGCCTGCACGCAGCGCTGGCCGCGCTCGAGGCGATGGGCGGCGACGGCGGCCCTCCGCTCGCCGCGCTCCCGAACGTCGGCCTCGCGAGCCTGAGCGGCGGCCGGGTCATCTATCCCCACGCGACGCCCGAGTACTTCGCCGAGTTCGCCGCCCACGCCCGGCGGCTCGGTGCCAGGCTGATCGGCGGCTGCTGCGGGACGACGCCCCTCGAGATCGCCGCGATCGCCTCGGCGGTGGAAGAGGAGCGCGAGCCGAGCGCGCCGCTCGACGTGATGGAGCGGGCGCTGCCCGAGCCGCGGCTCGACGGCGGAGCCGAGGAGACCGAGCTCGCGCGCATGCTCCGCGCGGGAGAGTGGGTCACGTGCGTCGAGCTAGACCCGCCCAAGGGCGGGACCTACGACTCGATGCTCAACGTCGCCAGAACGCTCAGGGCCTCCGGGAAGGTCGGCTTCGTCGACATCAACGACAACCCGATGGCGCGCGCGCGGGCGAACGCGCTCATGGCCGCGGTGGCGATCGAGCGCGACTGCGGGCTCGAGACCATCCCGCACGTCACGCCGCGCGACACCTCGATCATGGGGCTCGAGTCGCAGTTGCTCGGAGCCCATGCCGAAGGGGTGCGGAACGTGCTCTCGGTCACGGGCGATCCTCCGGAGGTCGGGGACTACCCGGGCTCGAGCGGCGTCTACGAGGTCGACTCGATCGGCCTCTCGCACGTGATCTCCAAGCTGAACCGGGGCGAGGACTTCAACGGCAAGGGGATCGACGCTCCGACCTCGTTCTACCTCGGCGTCGCGGTGAACCCGTCCGCCGACGATCTCGAGACCGAGGCCGATCGCTTCCGCCGGAAGGTCGAAGCCGGGGCGAGGTTCGCGATGACGCAGGCGCTGTTCGACCTCTCCTACCTCGACCGCTTCGAGGAGCTGATCGGCGGCTGGCCGGTGCCGCTCCTGCTCGGGATCTTCTACGTGCGCAGCTACCAGCTGGCCGTGCGGCTGCACAACGAGGTGCCCGGGATCGTCGTGCCGGAGGAGGTGCAGCGCCGGCTGGAGAAGGCAGGACCGAACGCGGGCGCCGAGGGGCTGGCGCTCGCCCGCGAGCTCTATGCGCAGGCGCGCGACAAGGTGGCGGGCGTCTACGTGATCCCCCCGTTCAAGCAGCCAGAGGCGGCGCTCGACCTTCTCGGGTAAACGAAGAGGCCGCCGAAGCGGCCTCTTCTACCCCCGGAGCAGCTGTGCCTAGTGCGCGAGCGGATCGTGCCGGTGGCGAACCGCCAGCGCGCCGCCGAGACCCGCCAGGATCCCGACCGCGACGATGCCGGCTCCGATTCCGGCGTCGCCCCAGTTGAAGTTGCTGTCACTCGTCGCGACGACAGTCGGCTCGGTCTGCGTGGGCTGCTGGAGGCCGGCGGTCTTCTCGCTGACGACTGCAGCGGGAAGCACGTACTGCCCGAGCCCATACTTGCGGTTGAGAGCTTCGCTCCTCAGCATCAGCGCCCGGTACTCGGCCTTGGTCGGGCCGACCTGCGTCGGATACAGACCAACGGTCTTCTCGCTCACCAGCGGCCTGGACGACTGGTTCGAGAAAGCGCTGCCATCGCTGACCTGCATCGCCAGCGCGGCTGCGGGAACGACGAGAACGACTGCCAGTGCGATCGTCATGCTCTTGAGGATTCGGGTGAACATCGTCTCTTCCCCTTCCGTGTGCTTCGTGTTCGACATGTCCTGACCGTACGACCGCGGCAGCGCTAAAGAAATTGGAGAAACCCCTAGGGTTTGGCCGCAAACGAAAAGGCCGCCGAGGCGGCCTCTTCGTCGTGAGACGACGTCCCTAATGAGCGATGGGGAAGTCGCGCCGCCGAACCGTCAGCACCAGCCCGGCGCCAAGGAGCAACGTCCCGAAGACGACGCCGGCTCCGATCCCGGCATCGCTCCAGTCGAACTCGCTCCCGGAAGAGGCGATCTGCGTCGTCGTCGTCGACGCCGGCAATTGCAGGCCGCCGATCTTCTCGCTCACGATCGGCTTCGACGCCTGCCCGACGCCGTACGTCTTGTTGAGGCCTTCGCTACGGAGCATCAGCGCCCGGTACTCGGCGTAGCTCATGCTCGCCGGCTTCTGCGGATCGGACTGCTGCGGCACGAGCACGCTGATCCCCTCGTTCAGATACGGGGTCTGAGCAGGGATCGGCTTTGCGGAGGCTACTTGCACGAAAATGGCCAGGCTGACCGCGACGGTGATGGTCACTGAGATGAGGAGCCGCTGGTACATGGTGGCCTTCCTTTCTGGTGTGACGTGCACCGACGCTACGGCCACGGGGGACGAAAAGAAATCGGGGAAACCCCTACGGTTTGGGAGCAGGCTCGTCCGTCGCCATATGCCGTGCCAGGTCTGCGCGCGAGCGGAGGCCGAGCTTCGCGTAGACGCGTGAGAGGTTCGCCTCAACGGTCTTCACCGTTACGAAGAGGGCGGCAGCGACCTCCTTGTTCGAGCGCCCATCAGCGACGAGCCCGGCGATCTGGCGCTCGGTGGCGGTGAGGCCACCCTCGGAGCGGCGGCGTCCGCCGATGCGTGCCAGCTCGGCACGGGCCCTCTCGGCAAAGGCCGCGGCCCCAAGCTCGTCGAACGAGGCGACGGCCTCCTCGAGCCGGTCGCGAGCGTCGGCCTTCCGCTTGGACCGGCGCAATGCAGCGCCGTAGAGGAGCAGAGTCCGAGCCCGGTCGAAGGGCAGCGGCACCGCGTCGTGTTCCGCGAGCGCGCTCTCGAAGTGGACGAGCGCTTCGTCGAGCGCGCCCTGAGCGGCGGCCAGCAGGCCGCGGCACCGGCGTGACGAGGCCGTCGCGCCGCGCCGGCCCAACCGCACGGCGTTGCCCTCGTACCAGTCGAGCAGCTCGCCGGCCTCGTCCAGCCGCCCGAGCTCGACGAGCACCTCTACCTGGTCGGGGACGTAGCGGGTCAGGCCGGGCTCGCAGATCCGTTCCGTACGGGCGAGCTCGACGAGCGGGGAGAGGTGCTCAGCGGCCTCGGCAGGACGGCCGAGCGAAAGCTCGAGCAGGCCGAGCGCGGCCCTTGCGAACTGCGTGACGGGCGTGAGCTCCGTCGTCCGGCCGAGCTCGAGCGCGCGCGCAGCGGCCTCGCGTGCGTCTTGCTCGCGGCCTCGGTGGGCGTCCGCGAGCGCCTGCATGGCGAGCGCGTAGCCGCCGACGGCCTCCTGTCCCGCCTGCTCGGCGATCTCCCTCGCCGCCTCGGCGTTTCGCCACCCTTGCTCGAAGTCGCCGAGGAGGCATTCCGCCTGCGCCAGCATCACGTACACGTAGGCGAGCGATCCCTCGTCTCCCGCCGCCCGCCCGCGGTCGATCAGCTGCTCGGCGGTCGGCTTGACGCCGCCGGGCTCCTCCCACCACATCCGTGCGATCGCCGCCGCGAACGCCGGTTGCGCGAGGATCCGCTCGTTCTCGACCACGGGTTGGAGGGCGAGCGCCGCCTCGAGCGTCTCCGGCGCCTCGAGCCGCCCGAGCGTCGCCTCCGCCAGCAGCTGCGAGCTCAAGGCAAGCGCGAGCAGCGCGTCGTCCCCGAGCCCTCGCGCGAGCTCCGCCGCACGCCGCGCGTGCTCGACGGACTCGTCGAGCCGCCTCCGCTGCCGGAAGAGCTGCCCCGCGGCACCCTCGTGCGCACGCGCCAGGAGTGCGCGGTCGTCTCCTGCCTCCACGGCCGCCTGTAGGAAGAGCTCGGTGGCCGCCCCGAGGTCGTCGGAGTAGGAACGCACGCGGGCGAGTCGCGTGAGGACTGAGGCCCGCTCGGGGCCCGCGGGGAGCTGCGCCGCGAGCTCCTCGAGCAGAGCGAGTGCGCGCCGGCTGTCGCCGGACTCGAAGTGGTAGTAGCCGGCGTCCGCCAGCCTGCGACGGCGGTCGGACTCGCCTTCGGGGGGCGTGAGCTGCGCCGCCTCCTCGCTCAGCTCGGCGGCTGCTGCCGGAGCTCCGCGCGCGCGGGCGCGCGTGGCCGCCGCCTCGAGCGCCGCTCCGACCTTCTCGTCCGGTCCGGTCGCGGCCGCGGCCAGGTGGCGCGCGCGTTCCTCCGGGTCCCGGACGAGACCGCCGAGCAGTCGATGCGCCTCACGGCGCTGGGACGGCTCCGCGGCCGAGTAGGCGCCCGAGGCGAGCAGGGGGTGTGTGAAGCGGACGCTGCCGTGATCGAGCTCGACGATTCCCTCGGCCTCGGCGGCGGCGAGCGTATCGGGAGACCCGACCGCGTTCTCGACCAGCTCGACCGATGGCTGCGAGGCGGCCGCCGCCACGAGCAGCGCCAGCTGTGCGTGTTCCGGGAGCGTCGCCATGCGACCGCGGACGAGCGCGTCGAGTGACGGCGGGAGTGTTCCCGCCCCCAGCGCGTCGGGCGACTGCGCCAGCTCCAGCGCGAAGAAGGGGTTGCCTCCGGAGAGCTCGTGAAGTCGCCGCAGCAGCGGCCGCGGCAGGGTCGTCTCGAGGCGAGCGCGAAGCACGGCGTTCAGGGCCAGGAACTCGAGCGGCCCGACCGACACGCAAAGGACGCGTTCGGGCGGAAATGCCCGCTCGAGCTCCCAGGCCCCGTCGGGGCGCCGCGCGGTGACCAGGGCGACCGGCTCCTCGCGCAGGCGCCGGAGAGCAAACTGGAGAGCCGCTGCGGAAGACGGGTCCAGCCACTGGGAGTCGTCGATCGCCACTAGCAGCCGCTTCTGCGCAGCCAGCGCGCGCAGCGCGCTCAGCAGGCCCGCCCCGACCGCCCGCCGGTCGGCGCGAGCTCCGTCGTCGATCAGCAGCGCGGCGTCGAGCGCGCGGCGCTGCGGGGGCGGCAGCTCGCCGAGCACGTCCTGCAGCACAGGCCCCAGCAGGTCGGCGAGGCTCGAGAAGGCAAGCCTCGATTCGCTCTCGGCCGGCCTGGCGCGAAGGACGCGAAGCCCGCGGGCCTCGGCCTGCTCGATCGCGGCGAGCCAGACCGTCGTCTTGCCGATCCCGGGCTCGCCCTCGACGATGACGGCGCAGGGAGCCCCGTCCGCGTCCAGGAAGTCGGATATGGCGGCGAGCTCGTCTTCTCTGCCGACGACGTCGGCGGCCGTGATGGCCATTGCCCTCGTTGGAGATGGTACGAGCCGGGCCGAGAGGCGTCTAGCGTGCGCAGGGCCCGGTCGAGACCGGCCCTCCCGCGGAAGCAAGGTCTCGCCTGACGATCGAGGCCGGCACGCCGTAGCCGCCGGGGCCGCCTAGTCGGGCGGCGAAGACCGTTACGTGCACGGCTCCGGAGGCGTCAACCGCCGGGCCGCCCGAGTCGCCGTGGCGCACGGCTCCTCCGATGCTCGTGACCGTGCGCCTGGCACGGCGCCCGTATGCGTCCTCGGCGAAGACGGTCGCGGTCTCTCCGATCCGTCCCGGCACCGCGGCGAGAGGCCCGTTCTCCGGGTAGCCGACGATCGCCACAGGCGTGCCGGGGCGAGGATCGACGAGGCGGAGAGGCCTCGCGCGCAGTCCCGGGACACGCAGCACGGCGATGTCGTTCTGCGGGTCGAAGACCAGGGCCTGAGCCCGAAACGTGCCGTCCGTCGAGCTGACCGTCGTGTCGTCCTCGCCGGCGACGACGTGCGCCGCGGTCACGACCACGCCCGGCCGGGCGACCCAGCCGCTTCCCTCGATGCCGAGGCCGCAGGCGGTGCCGACGATCCGCACGACGCTCGGTGCGGCGGCCCGCACGCCGGGCCGGCTCAGCACGCGCGGATCCGGCGGCGTCGTGGGCACGGGCGGTCCGGCCAGCCCCGGGAACGGATCGATTCGCGCGAGCGCATTCAGGAGCGTCCGCGGCGGGACGATCGAGTTCAGGCGCTGTAGCACGACCGAGCGCTGCACGGCGCGCCGCAGCTGGGTCTGCCCCGGGAGCTGGAGCGCCATTGCCCCGAGCACCCACACCACGCCGAGCCCGATCAGCGCACCGGCCGCCACGCCGCCCACGGAGTCCAGGAGCTGCAGGCTCCGCGCCCGCTCGCGATCTCGGATGAGCGCACCAACGCTGCTGCCGAGCACCTCGAAGGTGACCGCGAGCCCGACGGCCGCGACGAGGGCGACGACCGGCGCGTAGGGCGAGCTCGAGCCCTCCGAGAGCAGGAGCGGCGCAAGTCGCCCACCGAGGAACGCTCCTCCGATCAGCCCGGCGAGCGAGAGACCGCTCCAGACGAGGCCCTGCACCGCGCCGCCGAGCGCCGCGAGCACGACCAGGGCGAGCGCCAGCCAGTCGACGATCGTCACGAGCGGGTTAGGCTAGCCGCCGTGGACGGATCCGAGCTGCAGGAGTTCATCGACGGCTACAACGCCGCCTGGGGCGCCCACGATGTCGACGCGATCGTCGAGATGCATACGGAGGACTCGGTCTTCGAGAACCACGTCACCGGAGACGTGAACGTCGGTAGAGAGCAGATCGGCCGCGCGATCTCGGGCATCTTCTCCGTCTTCCCGGACCTCTCGTTCGAGACACGTCGTGCCTACATCCGCGAGGACCTCGTCGTCCAGGAATGGACAGCGCGAGGGACGCACGAGGGCACGAT
Source organism: uncultured Actinomycetes bacterium (assembly GCA_963754265.1). GTDB lineage: Bacteria > Actinomycetota > Thermoleophilia > Gaiellales > Gaiellaceae > AC-32. The sequence goes on from CAVWFB010000002.1 coordinate 126,091, forward strand.
GACCCGCTCGGGGATCGAGGTCGCCCCGACGGGGAAGACGGTCGAGTACCGCGGCATGGACGTGATCCCGATCCGCGACGGCCTGGTTGCGCGCAAGGACGTGTACTCGGACTCGATCACCATGCTGCGGCAGCTGGGCTTGACCGAGATCGGCTAGCGCTACACTGTTGCCCGCTCCCGGGGGCGTAGTTCAGTTGGTTAGAACGCCGGCCTGTCACGCCGGAGGTCGCGGGTTCGAGTCCCGTCGCTCCCGTCTTTCCCGACCGCCCACTTCGAACGAGAAGTAGGGGATGAACGCCGCGCGTGGCGTCACTGCGACGAGTTCGCCCTCTGAGGCGGTAAGGCTCTCAAAGATGCTGCGGAGGAGCTTGTTTCTCTTCTTCGCATCTTGCTCGCGCTCCCAGAAGAGCGCGAAGTTGGTGAGAGCAGCTGCGGCCTCTTCGGCCTCATTCACGACAGGCGGCTCAAGTGCGCAAGCTCCTGCTCAAGGATCTGGCGCTTGTACGCGTACTCGTCCTTAGTCATGTCGCCGAAGACGTAGAGGTCTTTCAGCCGCTCCCGTTGACCCTCCAACCTGGCGCGGTCGTCCTTGTACGAGGCCGAGCCCTTCCGCGCTGCCGCGCTGCTTCCCCGAAGACGTCTGACGATTGCGAGCTTGACCGCGTGGGGCGGGGAGAAGCCTTCGACATCGTCGCCACTACAGCTTCGATGGCGTCAGCTCCTAACGAGGGCTCGCGACAGGGATGCCGGCGATTGGAGCTGCCACAATCTGTGCGACCGCGATGACAGGGGACGTCCTCGGGCGAGAGCAGGAGCTCGGCTCGGTGTACGCCTTCCTCGACCGTCCAGTGGAGGCGCCTGCCGGGTTCGTGCTCGAGGGCGAGGCGGGGATCGGGAAGTCGACGCTCTGGCTCGCGGGCGTCGAGCACGCGCGCGCGCGCGGGCTTGCGCGTGCTCTCGTCGCGACCGGCGGAGGCCGAGCGCGGCCTCGCGCACGTCGGGCTGGGCGATCTGTTCGAGGACGTCCTCGACGACGTGCTGCCTGCGCTGTCGACGCCGAGGCGGCGCGCGCTCGAGGTCGCGCTGCTCCTCGAGGAGGCGTCAGACGATCCCGTCGATCACCGCGCGCTCGGCCGTGGCGGTGCGCGACGTGCTGCAGCTGCTCAGCGAGCGAGAGCCGATTCTGGTCGCGGTCGACGACGTCCAGTGGCTCGACCCGTCCTCGTCGAGCGCGCTTGCGTTCGCGCTGCGAAGACTCGCTGCGAGCCCGCGTGCTCGTGCTGCTCGCCCGGCGGCTCGTCGACGGAGCGCAGCCGTCGGAGCTCGAGCAGGCGCTCGGATGCGGAGCGCGTCGAGCGGCTGCCGGTGGGGCCGCTCAGCGTCGGCGCGCTCCATCGGCTCCTGCACGACCGGTTCGGGAGGCCGTTCGCCCGCCAGACGCTGCTCCGCATCCACGAGCGGTCGGGCGGCAATCCGTTCTTCGCGCTGGAGCTGGCGCGCGTTCTCGACGTGGACATCGACCCGCTCGAGCCGCTCCCGGTTCCGGAGACGCTCGACGAGCTCGTCCGCGCGAGGCTCGCCGGGCTTCCCGCGGCCACGCGCGAGGCGCTCGCGCTCGCCTCGGCACTCGGGACGCCGTCGGAGTCGCTCCTGGAGCGGGCGGGCGTTGCGGCCGACGCGCTCGAGCCGGCAGTCGCCGCGCACGTGATCGAGCGCGAGAACGGCACGATTCGCTTCACCCACCCGCTGCTGTCGTCGGTTCTCTACCGCGACCTGGGCGAGCGAGCGGCGGAGCGTTCACGCGACGAATCGCGGCGATCGTCGAGGACCCGCTCCTCCGCGCCCGTCACCTCGCGCTCTCGAGCGACGCGCCGGACGCCGACGTCGCCGCCGTGCTCGACGACGCCGCGACGCTCGCGGCCGAGCGCGGCGCGTCGGCCGTCGCGGCCGAGCTCGCCGAGCAGGCGCTCCGGCTGACGCCGCCGGACGCGCGCGACGAGCGCCATCGTCGCGCGCTGGCTGCAGCTCGTGCGCATCGCGCCGCCGGAGAATGGACGCGCGCCCGGACGATCGCGACCGACCTGCTGGCCGAAAGCGGACATCGGCCCGCTGCGCGCCGAGGCTCTCGTCCTCCTCGCCGAGCTCGAGGGCCTCGACCGGGCCGTCGCGCTGCTCGAGGAGGCCCTGCGCGAGGCGACGTCGCGGCCCGGCGCTGCAGGCGCGTCATCCAGTGCCAGCTCGCGTGGGCGGCCCGCTTCAAGAAGGGCTTCGTCGGAGCGCTCGAGCACGCCCGCGCAGCGCTCGAGCTCGCCGACGATCTCGACGACGACGCGCTCCGCGTCGAGCGCGCTCGCGATCCTCACGTTCCTCGGCTGCGCCGTCGGCGATCCCGAGGCGCCGGCGCACGCCGCACGGGCGCACGACCTCGCGACCGCCGTCGGCGACGCGCGAGCTGCTGCACGAGGCGAACGGCGCGATCGCGAGCGTGCTCGACGTGCGCAGGAGACGTCGACGAGGCGCGTGCGCTCCTCGAGCGCGAGTACGAGGAGTGGCACGAGCGCGACGAGCTGTTGGCCGCGACGCGCTCTGCCGTCTCGCGTAGGTCGAGCTGTGGGGCGGCCGCTGGCAGCTCGCGGCCGAGTACGCCGATCGCGCGTATGCGAGATCAACGTCCAGTACGGGCTCGAGGTGCCGTGGATCCATCTGCCGATCGCGGTGATCGCCGCCCATCGCGGCCAGCTCGAGATCGCCCGCGCAGCACTCGGAGCGAGCCCTGCAGCTCGGGGAGGAGCAGATCGGGCTGCACACGCCCGTGCATCTCGGCGACGCTCGGGCGTCGTCGCACTCAGGAGTGGCGACCCGCACGACGGCCGTCGACGTGGTTCGGCAAGGCCGAGCGGCGAGCCGACGAGGCTCGGCTGGGGCGAGGCGGGCAAACGCTGGTGGATGCCCGACCACGTCGAGGCGCTGCTCGAGCTCGATCGGATCGGACGACGCGATGCGGGTCCTCGACGCGTGGGAGGCGGATGCGCGACGACTCGAACGCGACTGGGTGCTCGCGCACGTGACGCGCTGCCGCGGGCTCGTGGCAGCCGCGCGCGGCGACGTCGACCGAGGCCGCGTCGCTCCTCGAGAACGCGGTCACGCAGCACGAGACGCGTCGGCGACCCTTCGGGCGGGCCCGCGCGCTGCTCGCGCTCGGCGTCGTCCGCCGGCGCGCAGCGGCAGAAGCGCGCCGCCCGCGACGCGATCGACGCGGCGCTCGGCGAGTTCGAGCGAGCTCGGCGCGGCGACCTGGATCGAGAAGGCACGCGCCGAGCTCGGCCGGATCGGCGGGCGCACCCGCGAGCGAGGGCCTGACGCCGCGGAGCGCCGCGTCGCCGCGCTCGTCGCCGAGGGTCGCACGAACCGCGAGGTCGCCGCCGCGCTCTTCCTCGGCGAGCGGACGGTGCGAGACGCACCTGACCCACGTCTACGCCAAGCTCGGCGTGCGCTCGCGGGCCGAGCTCGCGCGCGACGTCATCGGCCGGACGAGCAAAGTTAAGGGGGACTCGCGATTTCAAGCTGAGCGCGCTCGCCTAGCGTCGAGCGCGTGCCGAGCTACCTCGTCGAGACGTTCCTCGCACGCGGCGCCGCAGGTGAGCGTGCAGGCGCGTGAGCGGCGGGCGCGCTCGGCCGCCGAGGCGATGACGCGAGAGGGGACGCGCGTCGGCTTCGAAGGATCGATCCACGTTCCCGAGGACGAGATCTGCTTCTTCACGTTCGACGGCGCCGTCGGGCCGCGAGGCCGCCCTGGTCGCCCAGCGGGCCGGGCTCGAGCCGCTCCGTGTCGTCGAGGCGATCCCGTCACGAAAGGAGGAGCGATGAAATCGAGAATCACAGTCATGGTCGCGTTCGTCATCACGCTGGCAGCAGCGATTGCGCTCGGAGCGCCCGGCTCGCCAAGGCTGACGTCGTCACCGACTGGAACCGCACGATGATCGCCGGGCTCGAGGCGGCGAACTCGCCGCCGCCGCTGGCCATGCGGATCGGCGCGATCGTTCAGACTTCGGTGTTCGACGCCGTCAACGGGATCGAGCGGCGCTACACGCCTTGCACGTTGACCCGGCGGCGCCACGCGGTGCGTCGCGTGCCGCTGCGGCCGCAAGCGCTGCGTACAAGGCGCTGGTGGCGCTGTTCCCGGCGCAGAAGCCGATCTTCGATCAGCAGCTCGCGGCGACGCTGGCGCAGATCTCCGACGATCCTTCCGACCCGGGCCAGTCGATGGTGCGAGGTCTCGCTTGGGGGAAGACGGTCGCGAACGAGATCCTCGCCTGGCGGGCGAGCGACGGCTTCAACGCTGTGCTGCCGCTCTACATCGCCGGCACGGCACCGGGCGACTGGCAGCCGACGCCGCCGCTGTTCGGGCCGCCGCTGTTCCGCCAGTTCGCGAAGATGACGCCGTTCGCGCTGACCTCGCCCTCGCAGTTCCTGCCGCCGGGCCCGCCGCCGTTGACGAGCGCACGCTATGCGCAGGACTTCAGCGAGGTGGAGACGCTCGGCAGCGCGACGAGCACGTCTCGCACGCCCGATCAGACGGAGACTGCGGTGTTCTGGCAGGTCGACACGCCCGCGGCGATGTGGAACCGCGTCGCCGACGATCTCGCCGACGCGAACGACACGACGCTGACGCAGAACGCCCGTCTGCTGGCGTTGATGAACATCGCGCTCGCCGACGCCGCGATCGGTATCTGGAACGCGAAGAACAACTTCGACTCATGGCGGCCGATCACGGCGATCCAGGGCGCTCGCTCGACCCGACCTGGACGCCGCTGCTCGCAACGCCGGCGTTCCAGGAGTACCCCTCCGCCCATTCGGGCGTGAGCAGCGCTGCTACATCGGTGCTCGCCTCCTTCTACGGCAACGACACTCGTTCACAGTCACCTCGGTCGGGTTGCCCGGCGTCGAGCGCGACTTCAGCTCCTTCTCGTCCGCTGTCCTGCAGGTCGAGAACGCGCGGATCTACGCCGGCTTCCACTTCCGCTTCTCTCGTCGACGGCGTCACCTCGGCGCTCAATCGCTGACTACGTCTCTATAAGCTGATGCAGCTCCTACCGAAAAGAAAGTCGCAACTGCCTGCTGACCGACAAACGACGATTGCTGCGCCCCAGCGCGATCAGTTTCGGCACTCGACACTTTTCGCTCGCCCGATCGAAATTGCATTAGCTGCCACCACGAGTTGCTCTGCGGTTCCTTGATCCACCAGGTAGTGCGAGGATCACTCCGCGCCGGTGCGACCTGACGCTAACTGGACGTTCAGGAACTGTGCGTTCGAGCAACGTCGCTCCCGTCCGCCGTCCGAAGTCCGCTCGCTGCGCGGACATGACGACTTCGGCCGGCTTCATCTTCTTTCGGCCGGCTTGATCTTTCGATAGAGCCGCGGCGAGCCGCGTCCGCCATGTCGGCCGCGGCGGCGAAGTACGTTTGTGGAGAGAGCGTCACACGGGCGGTGCAATGGACACTGACCCCGAACGGTGTCCGACACCGTTTCTCCTGGAAACGAGCATCGGCGTCGTCTGACGCTTGCGCGCCTGCGGCGTGACGGCAGAGAATCTACTCAGAGGCCGAACCGGGATGTGTCATATGCCGCGACTGAGCGTTAACGGGACCGAGCTCTACCACGAGATCCGCGGTACAGGACCGCCAGTTCTGCTGATCATGGGAGGGAGGGGGGACGGTGGGCATTTCGACGTGCTGGCTGAACCTGCTGGCGGACGAGTTCATGGTGGTGACTTACGATCGACGCGGCAACGGGCGCAAGCGACGTTCCGGCTGGGTGGCAAACGACGTCGCCGGAGGAACAGGCCGATGACGCCGCGGCGCTCTTGGACGCGCTCGGAGCCGGTCCGGCGGCGGTCTTCGGCACGAGCAGCGGCGCGAACTTCGCGTTGTGTCTACTGGCCCGTCATCGCGCAGCGGTACGGGGGACGATCCTGCACGAGGCGGCTTTGTTCGCATTACTTGACGACCTGGACGCAGTGCGAGCGCCGCTGATGGCGCGCGTCCGGCCAGCCATGGAGACCGGCGGGGCGCCCGCGGCGACAGAGCCCTGGTGGCGCTACGTGGCCGGAGACGACAGCTGGACGAAGCTCGAGCCTGCTCTGCGCGAGCGGATGCGAGCGCAGTGCCGGCACGTTGTTCGAGATTGAGCTCGGAACGTACGAGCGGTATCTGCCGGACGATGAAACGCTCGCAGCAATCGCGCCGCGCGGTGCGGTTGCTCATCAGCACTGAGGGCCTTCCGGCTTACGCGGAGGTCGCCCGCCAGCTCGGCGAGCGGCTAGGCGTGAACGTCGACGACCACAGCCGGGTACGCACGCGGCCTATCACGATCATCCGCGTGAGCTCGCTGAGGCAATGCGGCCGCTCCTGCGTGAGTTCAGCGCGATCAGCCCGTAGCACTCCGTCGCCGCGCGTCGGCTATCGAGCTGGACGAATTGCGACGGGCGCGGCGCCGTAGCCCGCTGCCGCCGCCACTGCTCAAAGAAACTCCGATTCGACACGCCTGATATCAGCTGTATCGGGATCTGGACAGTCTGTCACGCCGGAGGTCGCGGGTTCGAGTCCCGTCGCTCCCGTCTTTCGAACTCCCCGTAAATCGCCTGAACCTCGCTCTGTCGAGCCACGACTACCCGGGGAGGTCGTGCTCAGCAGTGCCCTAAACGTCGGATAGGGACGCGGGCTTCGTGTTCGGTCGGCTCGATGCTAATCCCTCGCGCAGACAGGGATATCGTCTGCCAAGCATGGCCGTGCCCGAACTGCCGTTGCGCGAGACGAAGTTCGGCCTCGTCGCCGACGGCGACGGCTGGTTCGTGCTCAACGCGCGCGAGAGCCGGTGGCGCAATACCGGGTACTTCGGCCACTACTGCGACTTCGAGGGAAAGCGGCCCTTCCGCCAACTCGGGATCAACGTCAGCGTTCTCCAGCCCGGGCAGCCGATCGGCCTGTACCACCACGAGCGTGCGCAGGAGGACTTTCTCGTGCTCGCCGGCGAGTGCCTACTGCTGGTCGAGGGGCAGGAGCGCACGCTTCGCGCCTGGGACTTCTTCCACTGCCCCGGCGGCACGAACCACATGATCGTCGGCGCGGGGAACGGGCCGTCGGTCGTGCTCGCCGTCGGAGGACGCGGCGGACGCAAGGGGATCGTCTATCCGGTCGACGATCTCGCGCTCGCGCACAACGCGGGCGTCGAGCAAGAAACGACCAAGCCCCAGGAGGCGTACGGGCCGTTCCCGAGCTTCTCGCGCTGCCGCTACGAGGAAGGTTGGCTTCCGGAGGCGCCGGGCTAGAGCTCGCGATCGTCGTCGCGCACGAGAGGACGCAGGCCCTAGTCGATGAGCATCTGCGCGGCGAGGTGTCAGCACTCGGGTTCTCTGCTAGCGGTTCTGCCTCGACGCTACAGGCCGTCGGTCGACCCGCCGAGCTTCTTGATCCGCGCCTTGAGCTTCGCACAGTCGACGCGACGGGAGTTGACCTCGGCGATCACCCTCTTGAACGCCTGGTAGGAGGGCTTCGGCGTCCAGTCCGAAAACAGGATGCCCGACTGCCAGCCATGCAGGTTGGACTCGTCAGCGAGGAGGAAGTTGAAGAAGCCTCCAACGGCCGGCTGGCAGTAGGCGAGCCTGATCGCGTCGGTCAGCTGCGAAGCTTGGTCGGCCGCGAGGCGGGCCGACAGGCGCGACGACGGCGCGGTCGGTCTCGCTGTCCTGGTAGAAGGATCGCTTGGTTGCGACGCCGGTCTGGAAGCCGTTCTCCAGATACCAGATGCGAACGTCCTTCTTGCCGGGAACCGGCTGGCGTGTGCCTCCGAAGGCGCTCCTCAGATAGGAGAGCAGCCGCGGGTAGTCGCCCTCGCCGATGTCGAGGCGGTGGCGCGCCCAGGGACGCTCCTTCGAGGTCGAGCCGTAGACGTTCTGGCCCCAGGCATCGAAGATGCGCGCCCGGCGGTGCGAACGGCGGTATGCCTTCCCCATCTCCTTGATGAAGTTCCTCGCGGAGTGGGAGATGTTCGAGCGGGCGCGAGGGTTGTCGTTGCCGCGCGGCGAGATCGAGGTGATGACACGGACCGACGGGTGCGAGCGCTTGATCGCGTCGTAGCAGCGCGCCATCAGCGCCTCGTAGGCGGCGGGCGCAGCGCTCGAGCCGTTGCGATTGAACTGCGGCTTCCAGAAGTAGCTCAGGTTGGCCTCGTTCCAGATGTTGACGGCTGCGATCTGCGGGACACGGTCCAGGAGCGAGGAGACGAAGCTGCAGTACGCGGCCCGTGAGGAAACGCTGCGCGGTGCCGAGCCTGAGCTCCCGAACACGCTCAGGAGGATCTTCTGCGAGCCGGCGTTGGTGATCGCTGCGTCGATCGACGCGACGTCCGAGGCGCTCGGTTGTGTCTGTCCCGGTTGCCAACCCTGGGTCACCCGGTAATAGCCAAGCCCGAGGTCGTTCGCGATCGAGGAGATCCCCGGCCGCCACTTGACCGCGTCGTCATTGACACCGACGACGAGGTTCCGTCCGGCAAGTGCCGGCGCCGCCCCCGAGGCGGCGAAAACGAGAACGAGGCTGAGAACGACGGCGAAGCGCACGAGCCTGACCTTTGACTTGCACTCGCAGGAAACGCTCTGCGAACTTAGCTCGCGACCCCGTAGCGCGCAATTCGGCGAGAGAGCCTGCAGCTTGTGCACCCGCGATCGGCCCGCCTCGAGCCTCCCTGAAAGGGCGAGCTCGCCCTTCGCGGGGCGTATTGGAATCTCATCTGCGCCGTCGCGAGACGCGAACCTGAAAGTGAAATAGCCTCCGAGCGTTCACGGCCCGGCTGGCCCGAACGTGCAGCACGCAAGGCTCATCCCTCCTTGGAACGACAGTGGAACACGGTAGGAGACGACGCTCGGCCATTTTCTGCCGCCGCTCCCTGAACAAAGGCTCGCTGAGAGTGGTCAAGCGGCACCACTGGCGACTACCGGCTAGCGATCCGACAGAACTGTCACGGCGGAGGTCGCGGGTTCGAGTCCCGTCGCTCCCGTAGAAGTTCCTGCACATCGGCATCTCTTGTTGTCGAACCGGGCCGCCTCGACGCCTCTGTTACAGGCCCGATGGCCCGATGTCCTCAAGTGTCCTGCGGCTCGACGAACTCCACACCGGCGGCTCCCCATTCCTCGGCGGGCGCGTCTGCGTCATCTACTGATGGATACGATCTGCGGCCGATTCGCTCAGGATCGACGCCGGGTCCCGCGAGATGGACGTCCACTACGTGGACCGGCGTCGCCATGTCGGCCTGTAGCTCTGTCTGGCTGAGAGCGCGGTTGTACACGCGGACCTCGTCGATCCGGCCCGCGAACCACTCGTTCCAGATCGCGTTGCCTCCGATGTGCAGCACACCGGTCGAGTTCGTGAGTGTGCCCGCCACCGTGGCCGTACCGGCGAGTGCGCCGTTGACCCACATCTTCAGCGTCGTGCCGTCCCAGGTCCCGGCGATGTGGGACCACGTGTTGAGCGGGAGCTGGGTCGTGCTCCAGGCGTTGAGCTCGCCGCCCATGTTCAGCTGCGTCAGCGCGCGTTGAGTGCTGTCGTTGGCGTAGAGCGAGTAGACCATGCCCCCGGTCTTCTCCTTCATGAGCACCGTGCGCCAGGCGGTTCCGAGGGCCGTTGGAAACACCCACGCCTCGACCGTCATTCCGTTCGTCAGGTCGAGGGTGTTCGCGTCGTTCACCGTCACCCAGCTCGAGGTGCCGTCGAACGTGGCTGCTCCCCCGTACTTTCCGCCGTCGTCCACGTGACGTTCCTCGTCGTCCCGTTGTTCGCGTTGCCGGAGACGTCGTTGGCCTTCGTGCCGCTCGTCTCGTTGAAGGCGTATGCGGCCACGAGCCCCGTCGGCGGTGGCGGCGGGGGTGGAGGCGGCGGAGGTGGGGGCGGTGGCGGGGGCGCGGCGTTCGAGACCGTGACTGTGACGCCCGCCGAGGTCGCCGTGTTTCCGGCCGTGTCTCGGGAGAGGGCGGTGACTACGTGCGATCCGTTCGCAACGCTGGCCGAGTTCCAGGTGACGGAGTACGGCGACGTCGTGTCCTCGGCCCCGACGTTCGCGCCGTCCACTCGGAACTGCACGCCCGCGATACCGACGTTGTCGGTGGCCGTCGCCGTGAGCGTCACGTTGCCCGTGACGGTCGACCCGGCTGTCGGGGCGGTCACGGTTGCCGTCGGAGGAGTGTTGTCGACGGTGACCTGGACGTTGGAAGCGGTGGCGAGGTTGCCGGCCGCGTCACGCGCGACAGCGGTGAGCGTATGCGTGCCGGCACTCGCCGAGGACGTGTTCCACGTAACCGAGTAGGGCGGCGCCGTGACCTCCGAGCCGAGGTTCTGGCCGTCGAGCTTGAACTGGACGCCCACGACCCCGGCGTCGTCGGTCGCGGACGCGGTGACCGCGACGTTGCCCCGGAGCAGCGCGCCGGCCGCCGGCGAGGTGATCGTCACAGAGGGAGGCGTCGTGTCGGGCCCGCTGGGCCGGATCGGACGGTTCATGTCGGACTGGATCTCCGACTGGGTCAACGCCCGGTTGTAGATGCGGGCCTCGTCGATTCGACCTGCGAACCACTCGCTCCAGATCGAGTTCCCGCCCATTCGCAAGGCACCCGTGGAGTTCGCGAGGGTGCCGGTGACCGCCTGAGTCCCCGCGAGCACGCCGTTGACCCAGAGGTTGAGCGTGGACCCGTTCCAGGTCGCAGCGAGATGCGACCACGTGTTGAGCGGGAGCGCCGCAGAGCCTTCGGCGTTCTTCTCGCCGCCGATGTTGAGCTGACCGATCGGATGCGCGGGAGTGCCGTTGTTCCCGTACAGCGAGTACACCAGTCCGGCGGTCTGCTCCTTGAAGAGGACCGTGCGCCACGCTGTGCCGAGCGAGGTCGGGTTGACCCAGGCCTCGAGCGTCAACGCGTTGGTGAGGTCGAGCGTGTTGTTGTCGGGAACCGTCACCCAGCTCGTCGGCCCGCCGCTGAAGGTCAGCGCACCTCCGTACTTCCCGGCCGCCCACGTCGTTCCGGCCGCCGTCCCGGTGTTGCCCTTCCCGGAGGAGTCCGCGACGGACGCGCCCGCGCCGTCGTCGAAGGCCCAAGCGCCGACCATGCCGTTGGCGACGTAGACCGTGACCACCGCGGACTGTGTCGTGTGGCCGACCGCGTCACGGGCGACCGCGGTGACCGTGTGCAACCCGTTGGGCAGGCCGGCCGCGTTCCACTGTGTCGTGTACGGCGCGCTCTGGACCTCGGCCCCCACGTTGAGGCCGTCGACCTGGAACTGGACACCGGTGACGCCCACGTCGTCGCTCGCGTTGGCCGTGAGCGCGACGTTGCCGGAGACGGTTGAGTTCGGCGCAGGTGCGGTCAGCGAGACGGTCGGTGGGCTGATGTCGCCCTGGTTCGGGCTCACGACGTACGTCGCCGTGTAGCTCGCCGGCGCCGCTCCCGCGACGATCAGGTGGGTCTGCGCGCCCCCGTCGGACCACGAGGAGAAGTCGTAGACAGTCCCGGCGAGGCGTTGGGGAGTCGTCGCGCTGATCGAGTTCTGCGAGTTGACGATCACCCTGCGCGTGAACGGTGTCGTCGACGCGGTCGGGCCGACCGCGAGGCTGAGCCCGCTCGGAGAGGAGTTGAACGTGAGGTCGACCGTCTGCGGCTGCAGGTCGATGCTCGTGGTCGCGCGCGTCCCGGTCGAGTCGGTCGCCGTGAGCTGCAGCGTCAGGTAGGACGGGTAGTCGTGGTCGGGCGCGGCGAAGCTACCGCTCGCGACTCCGGGCATCGTCTTCAGGAGGTGCGTGTGGCAGTCCGATGGGCAATGCTGGATGAGAACCGTCCACGACAGTGCCGAGGCCGGCAGGTTGCCGTCCTGGGCGTCCGTTGCGGCGCCGGAGAACGAGATCGGGTCGCCGACCTTCCACTTGAGCGTCGAGAGCGGCGCCTGGATCACCGGCACCGGCGGCGAGTTGTTGACCGAGATGGTGATCGCGCTCGAGGTCGTGGACGCGAGATGGTTGTCCGTGACCCGCAGGCGCACGTTGTACGAGCCGGGCGTCTGGTACGTGAAGCCGGGCTTGGGATTGGTCGAGTCGCCGAAGACGCCGTCCCCGTTCAGGTCCCAGGAATACGAGATCGTGTCGCCGGGATCCGGGTCGCTCGAGGTCGAGCCGTCGAACGCGACCGTGAGCGGCGCGTTGCCGCTCGTCGGCGTGGCGGTCGCGTTGGCGATCGGTGGCCGGTTCCCGCCCAGGTACTTGATCTCCCGGATCGTCCCCCCGACGATGTCGGCGTAGAACAGGTCGCCGTTCGGCCCGATCTCGAGGTCTGCCGGCGTCGATGCGCCCGCCCCGAACGTCGTGATCTTCGTCGGATCGGGCAGACCGTTCGCGCCCGCCGCCATGGCCCAGATGCAGCTGCGCGCATAGTCGCCGAAGAACAGCGTCCCGTTGTACGAGGTCGGGTACGTCCCGCCGTTGTAGAAGGCCAGGCCCGAGATGGCCGAGCCGGGCGTCGGCGAGCAGCTCTCGCCGTTCACGACCTTGTCCGAGTGGTTGTACGTGTAGTACGGCGGAACGGCTATGCCCGAGCTGTAGAGGTTCTGGCAGAGGCTCAGGTTCGCCGACAGATACCCGCTCTGCGTGCCGTTGCCTTCGTAGCACGGCCAGCCGAAGTCCTCGACGACGCCATCCGTCGGGTTCGGCGCACGGTCGATCTCCTCCCAGCTGGTCCAGCCGACGTCGCCGATCCACAGCTCGTTCGTGCCGGGGCGGAAGGTGAATCGGAACGGGTTGCGCATGCCGTACGCGACGATCCGCCGCGCATTCGGGTCGGAGCTTCCCGCGAGGGGGTTGTCGGGAAGGGCGGCGCCGGTCGACGGGTTGATGCGAAGGATCGCGCCGTTGAGGAGGACCGGCTCGCCCGCGGGTCGACGGAGCGACTGTGCTCGCAGCGCGCCTCCCTCCGCGCCGGGCGGCCGCTGGTTGCCGCCGACTGCGCACGGGCGGGTCGCCGCAGGGGTTCTTCGGCTGGCCCGTCTGTCCGTAGTCCGCGAACGTGTAGCTCGCGCCGTCACCGCCGCTCACGTAGAGAGCACCGTCGGGCCCAAAGTGGAGATCGCCGATCGAGTGGCTCGTGAACTGCTGGCACCAGCCATCGAGGAGCACTTGCGACCCGGTGGCGATGTTGCCGTTTGCAGTCAGGCGCACCAGGCGCCCGCTCACCATGCACCCGTCGGTCTCAGGCCCCGGCGGGGTCGGGCAGTCGTCTCCCCACGTCGGCGGGTTTCCGCCAATCGGGGCATCGCGCGTGTAGAGCGCGTAGACGTACGGAGTGATCGGGAAGTTCGGGTCGAGCGCCAGCCCGAGGAGCCCGCGGTCGCCGGTCATCGTCACTTCGGCGGTCAGGTCGGCGAAGATCGTGGGCGTCCCGCCGAGGCCCGGGTAGACCTTGATGAGCCCGCTCTGCTCGGCGACGAAGACTCGACCGTCCGGAGCGAAGCGCACCGCGGTCGGGAACGACAGGCCCGATATGACGGTCGACTCCTGGAAGCTCTGCGGAAGCGTCGTTGCGGGACGGCCAGTGGCTGGGGCTACGAGGGCGGCAACCGCGACGACGGCGATAAAGCACCGGCGCACCGGACGGGTCTACCAGCCTTCCGGTTAGCTTTCAAGCTAGCCGATTGGCTAGTCGAGCCCGCGAATGCCGACCCGGCCGGCGATCAACATCCTCAGGTGGCGAGGAGTCTGGGCTAGCCCGCGTGAGCTGTGTCTCGCCGCTCCGTGGGTGGAAGTAGGGGACGAAGGCCTCGCGTGGCAGTGGCGACGCCTCTGCTGGACGACGGCTCGACGTTCTGCCGGCTGTTGCAAGGGGCAGAGGCCGGTTGACTGGCCGAGGCCGGCGCCTTGGTCGTCCCGGTTGATCATTGTCTTCGCAACGTCACCCAGACGTCGTTGGCGTCGCGGTGACGCCGGTCGGCAGGTAGGGAAGGCTCACGCGTGTCACGCTGCTCGTCTTCGGATCGATACGCCAGAGCGCGCGGTCTCGAGGCGTCGTCGCCCAGATGGCACCTGCACCTGCCGCGACGGTCCAGACGCCAATCGCTGGGTCGCCCGTGGGCAGGGAGATGCGGTGAGGTCCGGGGCGATCCGACCGCGCTGAGGCGTACGACTTGCGGCACGCACCAGTCTGCCGACCCAGACGACGTTGCCGTCGACGACCAGGGAAGTCGGGTTGGATCGCGACCTGCGATGTCGACGGTTCTCGGCCGCTCCGGTTGCCGGGTGCAGTCGCGTGAGGCTTCCGTCGTCGAAGTTGTCGATCCAGAGGTCGCCGTACCCGCCCGACCAGGCAAGCCCCACGCGTCACGTGCGAGGTGGATCGTCCGCTGCGCACCTGTTTGCGGGTCGATCTGCGTGACGGTGTCGCTTTTGCGCGTCGCCGCCGACGATCTGGGAGAGCCAGAGCGAGCCGCCGCCGTAGGCGAGGCCTCGGAAGAAGCCATCGCCGCCGGGGACAGGCCAGCGTCTTCTTGAAGTCGAGCGTCTTCGCGTCGACCCGCACGATGTCGTCGCGTGCCCGGAGCTCGGCGGGTAGCAGTTGGCGACCCAGACGTCGCCGGAAGGAACGGCGGTGACCCACGGTGCGAGCCCCCACCGACCACGACGGCTTCGCCCGTCGACGGGTCGACCCGCGTCAGCGTGTGATCGCCCGCGTTTCGGATGCCGCCCGCAGACGGTGTCGCGCAGGATGTGGTTCGTGACCCAGAGATAGCCGCCGGAGCGATCACGAGATCGGGCGCGTCGCCGACCGGCGCCACCTGGGTCGCCTTGAGCGTGCTTCGGGTCGATCCGGACGACGCTGTTGGGCAGCATCTGTGCGTTGATGGGCCGTGGCCGGCGACGAGCGAACACGACTCACGACGGCTGCGGCGATGACGACGGCGAGCGCACGCCGGCAAGCAGGGCGCGGCGCCGCAGCGGGCGCGGCTCGACGACCGTCTCGGCGCTCGAGCGGCGGGAACTCGGTCGCCAGCCCGTCGATGTCGAGCTGAAACAGACGGCTCGGGTCGGTCGATGTCCTTGAGCCGATAGGTGCCGAGGTCTCGCACGACTGACGCCCGCCGACCTCGTCCTCGACCAGCTCGCGCGTGGCGTTCGAGAGGAGCGACCTGGCCGCCGTGGCCGACGGCGCCGATCCGCGCCGCCCTGTGCACGCCGAGCCCGACGTAGCGCTCTTCGCCGACGGCGGGCTCGCCGGTGTGGAGGCCCATGCGCACGCGCACCTGCGCGCCGTCCGGCCACTGGTGCTCGGCGAGAGCGCGCTGCGCGATGACGGCGGCTGCGAGCGCGGAGTTGGCGCGGCGCGAAGGCGAAGAAGAAGGAGTCGCCCTGGTTGTCGACCTCGCGTCCCTCGCACTGCTCGACGGCGTCTCGGAGGATGCGTTGGTGCTCGGCGAGGACGTCGGCGTAGCGCTCGCCCGAGCTGCTTGAGGAGCCGGTCGAGCCCTCGATGTCCGTGAACAGGAACGTGACGGTGCCGACGGGGAGAAGGCGGCGTACGGTGTGGTGAGCGTCGGGTCGTCCCTCATGGATCTGCCGTTCGAGCTCGTCCCATGGAACGGGCTGGGCTCGAGCCCGAAAGTCGCCGAGGAGCACCCGTCGTCCTCGCCCCAGCACGTAGAACGCGCCGTGACGGATCCACGCCAGAGCGCGATCAGCTGCAGCATTGTTGTGTCCGCAGGGGGTGGTCGGCGACAGGTGTCAGCGGGCACGAGATGGACTAAGACCCGAGTGCCGAGCGCCGCTCGATACGGCTCGGAAGCGGGAGTCGAAGCTCGTCACCCGGCGATCTCGAGCAGAGCCCAATCCTCGTACTCGAACTCCTCGAGCGGCGCGCCCGCGCCACAGAGCAAGCGCCTGCTGAAGGGTGAGGATCGCTTCGTTCGGCGTCCTGCTCGGCAGCGAGCTTGGTGAGTCGCTCGAACTCGCCGGCGTCGGTGTCGGTCGCGACGAGCACGTAGCCCGACCCTCTGGTCAGGATCGTGCCTGGGGGAGCGAGCGCCGAAGCTGCGACACGTACCCTGAAGCGCCTTCGGCGCGCTGGGCGGCGGCCGACCCGACCACAGCTCTTCGATCAGCCGCTCGAGGAGACCAGCTCGTTCGCATGCACGAGCAAGAGCGCGAGCAGCGCGCGTTGACGGCCAGTCCCCAAGGGCAGCTCCCGGCCGTCTCCTGAACCTCGAGTGGCCGAGGATGCGGAAGCTGAGCGGCACCGCTGGCCACGCTAGCGCACGCCATCTGGCGTGCAAGCAGGGGTTTTACCGGTGACTACGCGCGTGACCGCCCGTGACCGGCGTGCGCGACTCGCCGAGATGGCCGCTCGGAGCGGCGGAGACAGAGTAGACCCGCACCGCAAGGGAGGAGAGATGCACAGTCAGAAGAGAAGGATGAGACGCGCAGCCTTCGTCATGGCGCTGGCCGGGATTCTGTTGGGTGTGTTCGCGATCACGGCGCTTGCTACGACGGCGAACTCGGCGAGATTGTCCCGACCGCTCGGCGCGGGCTGGCGGCAGCCGGCGGCGGCACTTCCTGCCGCGGCGGCCGATCGTCGGCAAACGTTCCACGCCTGCTGCCGGCGGACGCCGGGCTTGTCTCCTCGTTCGCGTTCAACTCGACCGACCCGAACATCGTCTACGTCGGGACGATTCCCGGCGCCTACAAGGGCCGCGTCTACAAGTCGACCGACAGCGGCCAGCACGGCGGTTGGTCTCCGGGCGGCGCTGGACCTGGCTCGGCGTCCTGCCGCCGACCCCGAGCGCCCGCGCACGCTGTACGCCGGCACCGGAAACGCCGTCTTCAAGACGACCAACGGCGGCCGGACCTGGCGAGCCTGGAAACGAGGGCTGCTACCGCCCCCGGGTATCAACCGCGGCGAGGGATGGGTGAACTGGCTCGCCGTCGACCCGACGAACAGCAACGTCCTCTACGAACACGACTACGCCAACACCATCCGCAAGAGCATCGACGGCGGGCACAGCTGGAAACCGGTGCTCTCGCTCTGGCAAAAGGGCGACATCATGGCCTTGAAGATGACCCCTTACGCTCCGGCCATCTACGCGGCCTTCATCGTGTCGGGCCCGAAACGTGGAAAAAGTGAGCCCGGGATCAACAGGACGACCAACGGCGGCAAGACGTGGAAGCGGACGCCACTGCGAGACCTAGACTACGCGAAGGCCGACGTCGCCGTCTTCGCGGCCAACCGGGGAGAGATCTACGTCGCCGTGGGAGTCCGCGTCTACAGCAGCTCAAACGCCGGCCAGAGCTGGCAGTTCATCGGCGAGGGGCTCCCACAGCACGCGGTCGTGACCGGGCTGGCCGTGGATGCCTCTGGAACGGTCTACGCGGCGTTCGGGTCGGACGGGATCTACGAGAGCGCCGACGGACACACCTGGGCGAAGAGCCGGCCGCACTCGGGGCTCGCTCCCGGGCTCGGCGCAAGAATGCTCGCCTCGACCAGGCACGCCAGACGAAGTCACGCGTGCGAATGACTACCCTTGAACCAGTTGGAGCGCGCAGCACACCCCTCGAGCACAACAGCGGCCGCACCTGGACGGTGGTCGGGTGATGACCCGCCGCACTCGATAGTCGCCGTTACGTCTCAGGGCAGCCGCGGAGACCGGCGCGCGGAGAGCAGGCCCGCGGCGGTCAGTAGCACCGCTGCGCCGGCGAGGAAGGCGAAGGTGACCTCGCTCCTGCCGGGCGTGCGGCCGAGCCGCGAGCCGAGCTTCTTGTAGGCGGCCTGCAGCGAGTCTGAGCTGCGGGCGGCGAAGAACTGACCGCCCGTCCGCTGCGCGATCGCCCTCAGCGTCGCCGGATCGGGAGGCACCCGGCGCGGACCGCTGAAGTCCCCGCCGCCGAAGCCTCCGCCTGCCCCGAGGTCGATCGTCCCGTGCGGCGTCCCGAGGGCGACCGTGTAGACCGGGATGCCCGCCGCCTTCGCGCGGTCGGCGCCCTCCAGGGGCAGGAGCGTGCCCCGGGTCTGGGCACCGTCGGAGAGGAACAGGATCGAGACGAGGCCGTGGGTCGGCCCGGAGCGCGTGTCGGCCGCGGCGACCGAGGCGTTCCCGTCCGCGACGGCTTGGGCTCCGAGCTCGGCAGCCGCCGCCAGCGCGTCGCCGATCGCGGTCCCGCCGAAGCCGGCGAACCTGTCGATGTCGGCGACCGACTCGCGGACGAGCTCGCGGTCGGTGGTCGGCGGGGCGGCCACCTGCGCGTCGCCCGCGAACACGATCAGGCCGACCCGCATCCGCTTCGGCACCCGCTCGAGGAACGTGCGGACTGCCTCCTGCGCCGCACCGAGACGGCTCGGCTTGATGTCACGCGACTCCATCGACCGCGAGGCGTCGATCACCAGGATGGTGGTCGCGCGCTCCCTGGGCACGAGCCGGTGCACGTGCGGCCGGGCGACGGCGACACAGAGCGCCGCGAGCGCGAGGAGAAACAGCGCCAACGGCACGAACCGACGCCAGCCGCGGCCGCCCACGACACCGGCCAGGACCTCCAGGTTCGTGAACCTGACCGCATAGCGCATGCGCCGTCGCTCGGCGAGCACGAAGAGCCCGATCGCCGCCGGGACGACGAGCAGGGTGAGAAGGAGCAGCGGATGGCCGAACGTCATGGCGCCCTCGAGCAGAGCGCGTGGACCTGGACGACGGCGCGAACGCCGAACAGGGCGTCGTCCGAGGAGACGGAGACCGTGACCCCGTCGCGGCGCAGCGCCTGCGCGCCGCTCACCGTCGCCGTCAGCGCTCCGCTGGGCGGCTTGGGTGTGTAGAAGCCCAGCGCGTGCGAGCCGCCGATCAAGCGCTCTCCGCGGACGCACCTCTTGCCGAAGCGGTTCGCGGTCGCGGGTCGAATCCTCGCGGTGAGGACTCGCCGCACGAGCGGCTGGCCGGGCCTGAAAGCGTTGTCCGCCGTCGGGACGCGCCCGCCGCCGGAGCCGGGTATGCAGCCGACGTGAGGCCGGAAGCTCGCTGCGCGGGCCGAGGCACCGACGTAGGTCGCGATGAAGACGGCCGCGCGCGAGGTCGTGATCCCGGGGTTCACCGGGCTCCCCACCTTGCCGAGGAAGCTGACGTCGATGGCGCGGTTGCTTAGCTCCGCGTCGAGCCCTCCGACGACGTAGCCGCGCGGGCAGGAGAGCTGGTACTCGACCTGGCGCCGAGGCACGCTCTGCGCGGTCGGGACGACGACCCACGGGCCCTTGACGGGCACGCAGACCATCAAGCCCTGGCACTCTCTCGGCGTCGAGGCGGCCGGAGCCGCACCGACGGCGAGCGTGGCGACGGCGACGGCAAGGGCGCCGAGGGCCGCCTTCACGGGACCCTCCTGAACCACAACGCCGAAAGGGCGCCGCCCGCGAGCAGGAGCGCCGCCGAGCCGCCCGCGAAGACATCCGTCATCTCGCGGCTCTCGCGCCGGTGGCCGATCCGCGAGCCCAGCCGTTCGTACACGTCACGCAGGCGTGCGTCGTTCTTCGCCGTGAAGAACAGCCCGCCGGTCGTCTGCGCCACCTGACGCAGCGTGTCCGGGCTCGGCGGCACCTGCACGATCTGGCGGAAGCCACCGGTGAGCGTCTGCTCGACGGTGCCGTTCTCCGTTCCGAGCACGACGGTGTAGACGGGGATGTGCAAAGAGCGGGCTCGCTGCGAGGAGGCCTGGGGTGTCGTCCGCCCGCCCATGCTCGTTCCGTCGGAGATGAGGAGCACGGCCGTCGGCGGCCTCGTGCCGTCGGCCCTGCGCTCCCGCTGCCCGAGCTGCGCGGAGAGCGCGATCGCGTCGCCGAGCGCGGTCCCCTCCCCCGGCCGCAGGGCGGCCAGCGCGGCCCGCACCAGCGACCGGTCGGCGGTCGGCGGCACCGCCACGACGGCGCGAGACGCGAACGAGACGACGCCGACGCGGAACTTCTCCGGCACCTTGCGCAGGAAGGCGTTCGCGGCCGCGCGGGCGGCCCCGAGCCGCGACGGCTCGACGTCCTTCGCGGCCATCGAGCGCGAGACGTCGATCGCCAGGATCACGGTCGCCTCCTCGCGCGGGACGCTGACGTTCGCGTGCGGGCGCGCGACTCCGACCACCATCGCGGCCAGCGCCACCAAGAGGATCGCGACCGGAAGATGGCGGCGCCATCCCGGTGCCCGGTCGACCAGGTTGGGAAGCAGGGCGAGGTTCGCGAAGCGGGACACGTACGAGCCACGGCCGCGCTCGTGTCGCACGTACGCCACAACAAGGAGGGGCACGACCAAGAGCCCGAGGAGCGCGAGTGGTGATTGAAAGGTCACTGCCTCCGCCGTAGAAACAGAGCCAGCGAGCGAAGCCAGTCTCCGGATGTCTCGAGCACCAGGTGGCGGACTCCGGCGGACGACAAGCTGCTCGCCAGGCCGCTGCGCTCCTCGGCGGCCGCCTTGGCGAAGCGATCCCGGAGCCGCGGGTCGCCCGTATCGACCCGGAGCTGGCGACCTGTCTCCGGGTCGACGAGCCAAAGCTCGCCGGCGTTTGGCAGCCTCTGCTCGAGGGGGTCCTGGATCTCGACCGCGACCACGTCGTGCTTGCCCGCGAGCGCGAGCAGCGGCCGGCGCCAGTCCTGCGGCCCCCGAAAGTCGGACACGACGACGACGAGGGCGCGCTGCCGGGCGAGCGCGCCTGTTCGGGTGAGCGCCTCCCCCAGCGAGGTTGCGCCGACTCGGGCCTCGTCGTCTTCCCGCCGTAGCGCGGTCAGGAGCCCGATCAGGCCGACCCTCCCCTGTCGCGGCGGGGAGGAGCGCGGCGAGGAGTCTCCGAAGGTGACCAGGCCGAGCCGGTTGCCGCGCCGGGTCGCGACGTGCCCGATCGCAAGCGCCACGCCCTCGGCGACGTCCGCCTTGCGCCGGTCAGTAGTGCCAAATGCCATCGAGGCCGACGTGTCGAGCACGACCCACGTGACAAGCACGCGCTCGGCGAAGAGAACGCGCACGTGCGGCTCGCCGGTTCTCGCCGTGACGTTCCAGTCGATCAAGCGCACGTCATCGCCCGGGACGTACGGGCGGACCTGGGCCAGCTCCGTGCCGTCGCCGAGCAGTGCCGAGCGGTAGTCGCCGGCGAGCAGGCCCTCGACCCTGCGCTGGATGTTCACGTCGAGAGCGCGCAGGAGCGCATCTGGCATCGGGCCCGGACCGGGCCGGTCCGGCGTCGGCGCGGCGCGGAGCGCGGAGAGGACGTTCACGCGGCGCTCGATCGTGCGAGGTCGACCTGCGGAACGGACACGGCGGCGATCACCGCATCGAGGATGGCGTCCGGGCTCACCTCCTCTGCGAGCGCCTGGTACGTGAGCACGAGCCGGTGGCGCAGCGCGTCCTTCGCGAGCTCGCCGAGATCTTCGGCGAGCACGTAGTCCCTGCCGCGGACGAGCGCGAGCGCCCGGGCGGACTGGACGAGGCTGATCGGCCCGCGGGGGCTCGCCCCGTACGCGATGTGATCCTGCAGATCCGGCAGACCATGCTCTGCGGGCCTCCGGGTCGCCGTCGCGAGCGCCACGGCGTAGCTCACCAGCGCCGGATCGACGTACACCTCGAAGACAGCCCCCTGGAGCGCCTTGAGCTCGTCGAGCGAGAGTGCCTGCCGCAGCTCGGGCGCCTCGACGAGCTGGCGCTGGACGATCGTCAGCTCCTCGTCGTGCTCCGGGTAGCCGATCAGGATCTTGAGCATGAAGCGGTCGACCTGGGCCTCTGGGAGCGGGTAGGTGCCCTCGGACTCGATCGGGTTCTGCGTCGCCATCACGAGGAACGGGTCCGGGACGGGATGGGTGTCGTGCCCGATCGTGACCTGGCGCTCCTGCATCACCTCGAGCAGCGCCGACTGAACCTTGGCCGGCGCGCGATTGATCTCGTCGGCCAGGAGGAAGTTGCAGAAGACCGGGCCGAGCTCCGTGTCGAAGACGCCTTCCCCCTGTCGGTAGACGCGCGTGCCGACGAGATCGGAGGGGACGAGGTCGGGCGTGAACTGGACTCGCGAGAACACGCCGCCGAGGACGCCGGCCGTGGTCTTGATCGTCAGGGTCTTCGCAAGACCCGGAACGCCCTCGATCAGCAGGTGGCCCTGCGCGAGCAGGCAGACGAGCACCCGCTCGAGCATCGCGTCCTGCCCAGCGATCACGCGCCGGATCTCGAAGAGCGCCTGTTCGAGTCGCTCCTTCGCCTCGGCGGGGGACGGTACGACGAACTCCTCGGACGGCCCGGTCATCGACGCGCTCCTTCCTCGAGGGTGCTGCGGAGGTACAAAGGAAAGCAGGCGGAGCTGAATTTCGCATAAGAAGTACGGTTGCCGTCCCGTGTCGGATCGGTCTTGTAGCCGTCGAAAGTCCGCCCGCTACGCGGGCATGACGACTTTCGACGGGGTCACGTTCGAGTAGGGCCGCAGCAAAGCCGCGTCCGCCATGTCGGCCGCGGCGGCAAAAGGACGCCAGTGCTGGATCTGCGAGCCGCGACTCGACCCGAG
>CAVWFB010000003.1:0-324180 GCA_963754265.1 uncultured Actinomycetes bacterium
CGGCATCGTCGACACGCTCGCGACGTTCGGCCTCGCGTTTCTCTTCTTCCTGGCCGGGCTGGAGATCAACTTCGACCGCGTTCGCGGCCGTCCGCTCGAGCTGGGCACCGTCGGCTGGCTCGCGTCCGCCACGCTCGGCTTCGGCATCGCCGCGATCCTCCAGTCCGAAGGCAAGGTGATCTCCACCCTGGTGATCGGACTGTGCCTCGTCACCACATCGCTCGGAACGCTCGTGCCGATTCTCAAGGACGCCGGACTGCTCGAGACGCGCTTCGGCACGTACGTGGTGGGTGTCGGCACCATCGGCGAGTTCGGTCCCATCATCCTCGTCTCGCTGCTGCTCGGAGTCGACCGAGCCGGCAAGGCCGCGCTCCTGCTGGGCGTCTTCACGGCGATCGCGTTGGCAGCAGCCGTGCTCGCCCTGCGCTGGCGGCCCACCCGGATCATCCTCCTGATCGAGCGGACGATGAGGCAGAGCGCCCAGCTCGCGGTCAGATTGTCGTGGCTGGTGCTCGTCCTGCTGCTCTACATCACGGCGCGGTTCGGGCTCGACGTGATCCTCGGAGCGTTCGCCGCGGGCCTCGTCGTCGGGCTGGTCGCACAGGGCCACCTCGGGGATCCGCTGCGAACCAGGCTGGATGCGATCGGATACGGAGTGTTCGTCCCGATCTTCTTCGTCACGAGCGGCATGAAGCTCGACGTCGACGCGCTCTTCGAGCACGCATCGACCGCCGTCCGGCTGCCGGTCTTCCTCGTCCTGTTCCTGCTCGTTCGCGGCCTGCCGGCGCTGCTGTACTCGCGCGATCTGCCGAGAAGCGACCTGCTACCACTCGGCCTCCTGTCGGCCACCGCCCTGCCCCTCATCGTCGCGGTCACGGCGATCGCGCTGGACACCGACCGGATCAAGCCCGAGAACGCGGCGGCGCTCATCGGGGCGGGCATGCTGTCGGTGCTCATCTTCCCGATGGCGGCGCTCGCGCTGCGCCGCCGAACCGCCGAGTCGGGCGCGATACCGGCGACCCAACCGACTCCGCCCTGAAGCGCGAAACCATTGCGATCGCCGATGTCGTAGACACTTAGCGCGTGGAACAGGCCTGTGCCTCCTGCGGCGCCGTTCAACCGAGCGGTGCGCGCTTCTGCAACTCGTGCGGCGCTCCGCTCCAGCGCGAATGTCCCGGCTGCGGCTCCCAGCAGCCGGCGGCCGCGACCTTCTGTTCCAACTGCGGGATCGCCCTCCGCGACGAGGCGCGGCCCGGCTGATGACGCGGCGGGCGATCGCCAGGAGCGCCGGATCGTGACCGTGTTGTTCGCCGACCTCGCAGGGTCGACCGCGCTTGGCGAGAGGCTCGATCCAGAGGACGTGCGCGAGCTCCAGGGTGAGCTCTTCGACCTGATCAACGCCGAGGTCGAGCGGTACGGGGGCACCACCGAGAAGTTCGCCGGAGACGCGGTGCTCGCAGTGTTCGGCATCCCGCAGGCACACGAGGACGACCCCGAGAGAGCCGTCAGAGCGGCTCTCGCCGCCCATGAGCGCTTCGTCTCCTTCATCGAGCGCGTGCACGGCCGCCACGGCGCCGAGGTCGGGCTCCGGATCGGGGTCAACACCGGGGAGGTGGTCTCCGGGCGGGAAGCCGCCGCCCGCGGGGAGATGATGGTCAGCGGCGACGCCGTCAACGTCGCCGCGCGACTGCAGCAGCACGCGAGCCCCGGCGAAGTGCTCGTGGGGCAGCGAACGCAGGCGGCGACGAGCCGCACGATCGCCTACCGTGAGCACGAGGCCCTGGACGCCAAGGGCAAGAGCGAGCCGGTCGCCTGCTGGGTGGCCGTATCGGCCGCCCACGAGCAAGCGCCGCCGCCGCGCGGAGTCGCGGGCCTGAGCGCACCGCTCGTCGGGCGAAACGAGGAGCTGGCGGTCCTGACCGCGGTGGCCGCCCGCGTCGAGCGCGAGCGCGCGCCGCAGCTCGTCACGCTCTTCGGCCCCGCCGGCGTCGGCAAGTCGCGTCTGCGTCTCGGAGCTCGTCGAGCGGCTTCCCGGCGCGCGCCTGGTCAAGGGACGCTGCCTCTCCGTACGGCGAGGGCGTCACCTTCTGGCCGCTCGCGGAGGCGGCGAAGACGCACGCGGGAATCCTCGACACCGACTCCGCCGAGGTCGCGCTCGCCAAGCTCCGCGCCGCGATCGAGTCCGTCGTCCCCGCGGATCAGGCGGAGCACGTCCTGGAGGCGGCGCGTGCGCACGATCGGGCTCGCGGCTCCCGGTGCCTCGAGCGCCCAGCCGGATCCGCACGAGGTCCTCTATCGGCTTCAGGACGGATGGACGCGGTATCTGGCGGCCCTCGGACGCGAACAGCTCACGGTCGTCGCCGTCGAGGACGTCCACTGGGCCTCGAGCGCGCTCCTCGACCTGCTGGAGCAGCTCGCGGAGAAGCTCGCCGACACGCGGGTGCTCCTGCTGTGCACCGCCAGGCTCGAGTTGTTGGAGGTGCGACCGACCTGGGGAGCGGGCAAGCAGAACGCGGCCTCCCTCTCGCTCGCACCGCTCTCGGCGGAGGACGCCGCACACCTGATGTCGTCCCTGCTCGGAGAGGCGCACGTCCCCGACGACGTGCGCCAACGGCTGCTGGCGAGCGCGGAGGGGAACCCGTTCTACCTCGAGGAGATGCTCCACATGCTGATCGAGCAGGGTGCGCTCGAGCCCCAGAACGGCGGCTGGGTCTCGACAGACCGGCTCGCGGGCGTCTCGATCCC
This sequence comes from uncultured Actinomycetes bacterium, assembly GCA_963754265.1. GTDB lineage: Bacteria > Actinomycetota > Thermoleophilia > Gaiellales > Gaiellaceae > AC-32. The sequence continues at coordinate 2,746 of CAVWFB010000003.1, forward strand.
GGACTCGGTGCACGGCGTGATCGCGGCCCGCATCGACCTCCTCGACACGGGCTCGCGGGACGCGCTGCGCCGCTGCTCGGTCGTCGGCCGCAGCTTCTGGCCGGCGGCCGTCGAGGTCGAAGAGCAGGTGATCGCGTCACTCGTACGCAGCGGTCTCGTCTCCGACAGCGTCGACTCCGTGATGGCCGGGATGCGCGAGTTCTCCTTCAAGCACGCGCTCACGCGAGACGTCGCCTACGCGTCGCTCCCGCGGCCCGAGCGCCGCGACCTCCACAGGCAGGTCGGCGAGTGGGTCCAGGACGTCGCCCCGGACCGGAGCGCCGAGACCGTCGAGCTCGCCGCCTACCACTACGGGCAGGCGCTGGACTACGGCGAGACCGACCCGAGCGTCTCGCAGCGCGCCTTCGAGCTGCTGCTGGCCGCGAGCGAGATGGCGTTCGGCCGCGGGGCCTTCGAGGCAGCGAGGGTGCAGCTCGAGCGTGCAGCCCCCCTGGCGGTCGAAGACAGCCAGCGAGCAGCCACCCAGCTCGCGCTCGGACGGCTCGACGTGACGGAAGCGCGCTTCGACAGCGCCCTCGAGCGGCTCGACGCCGCCGAGAAGATCGTCGGCGCACACGATCCCGAACTGCGCGCCGACGTGCTCGGCTGGCGCTCGAGGGTCTGTTGGCTCTCGGGCCGCTGGGACGAGGCGCTCACCTCCGCGAACGACGCCGTGGCGGCACTCGCCGGTCTGCCGGAGTCACCTCAGCTCGCGCGTGCGCTCGCTCGCCGGTCGCAGATCGCGATGCTGCAACAACGGCCCGAGGCCAGCCGCTACGCGCGAGAGGCGATCGAGGTCGCCCGGCGCGTCGGCGACTCGTTTGCAGAAGTCAATGCCAGGATCAATCTCCTTACGCACCTCGCGACGAGCGGGGTTGCGCCAGATCCGGACAAGACCACCCAGATCGTCGATGAGGCCGCGACGGCCGGCGAGTACGAGGAGGCCTACCGCGCCCTTACCAACTTCACCTGGAGCGCAAGCGGGTTCCTGCCGCTCGACCAGATCGACCACGTCTATGCCGAGGGTCGCCGCAGGCTCGCGGACGTTCCGCCGCCGAAGTCGATCGGGCCGTACATCGATGTCTCCTTCGCCTTCTGGGTCCTGCTCCCGGGAGGCCGGTGGGACGAGGCAGATGCGCTCCTCGCAGAAGTCGCCCGGGGCGGGATGGCGGCGACGACGAGACTCGCGTTCTTGACCGTCTCAGGCGCGCTTGCACTCCGCCGGGGCGAAGCAGAGTCGACCCGGCAGCTCGTCGACGAGCTCCAGCCGCTCGCTCTCGCGAGCGGCGAGCGGCAGCGGATCATCCCGATGGCCTCCGTCGCGTTGCCCTGGTTCGCGGTCAGCGGCGACCGCGAACGGCTCCGGTCCCTGACCGAAGACCTGCTTGCTAGTGCCGACCGGCGCTGGCCGGCCGTGCTCGATGCGGTTCCGATCGTGCGCGCGCTCGCCGCAGCCGGCGAGACGGAGTTGCTCACGCGCACGGCCGAGTCGCTTCGAAGAACACCGGATGTCTCCGCAAGCGCGCAGACGGCGCTGATCGCCGCAGAGGGCCTGCTCGCGCTCGCGGCGTGCGGACGCCGCTCGGGCCGTCGAGCACCTCGAAACGGCGAGCGAGCGGGAGCGTGAGCTCGGAGGCAGGTACACGCTTGCGTGCCTGGAGCTCGACCTTGCCCGGGCGCTCGAGGCCGCCGGCGAGACGGAACGCGCCCAGGAGGTGCGGCGACGGGCCGCCTCCGTCCTGGAGCCGCTCGGCTGCGTCAACCCGTTCTGAGGCGTTCTAGTAGAGGTCGGGCGGCAGCTCGAGCGCGGCGCTCGTCGATGGAGCGCCTGGGCGCGGGCGCCGCGGCTCCCGGACGAACGAGTCCGGCGGCGGCTCGTCGAACCAGTCGCCACAGCCGATGGCGTCGTTCCGTGTGTGGCGTAGGAACGACCGCACCCGCTCGAGCACCCCGCGACGGCGGCATCCGGATGCGTCGGCGTCACGCCTTCGCAACATGCAGGTCAGGGTACACCCGGCGCGAGCGCCTCATGCTCAGTCGATCAGCTTCCGCTCCATCGCGTAGATGGCGATGCGCCACATCGCCAGGCCGAACCCGACCAGGAAGCCGACGCGATACAGGTCGGTCCAGTCGTGGAAGCCGAACACCGCGTGGCGCACGAGCACGACGCACTGGTGCAGCGGGTTGAACTCGGCCAGGATCTGCGCCCAGTGCGGGAGGTTGCCGATCGGGAAGAAGGTCCCGGCTACCAGGAAGAGCGGCGTCAACACCGCGCTGACGATGTAGTTGAAGTTCTCGAAGCTGGAGGCGAACCCGGCGACCATGATTCCGAAGTTGGCCCAGCCGTAGCCGCTGACCCACGCGATGAACGGCACCAGCAGCATGCCCCAGGACGGGTCGAGCCCGAAAGCGATCGCGACGACCATCGGCACGCAGCCGTAGACGCCGGTCCGCGTCGCGATCCAGAGAGCCTCGGCCGTCACGAGCTCCTCGGTGTCGACAGGCGCCGCGAGGATCGCGTCGTAGGTGCGCTGGAACTGGTACTTGACGAAGGTCCCGAACATCGCCGGGAACGCCGATGAGAACAGCACCGCCGTCGCGACAATGCCCGTGCCGACGAACTCGACGTACGAGAAGCCGCCGACACGGCTGACGAGCGAGCCGAAGCCGAAGCCGAACGCCAGTAGGTAGATCGTCGGCTCGACCGTCGACGAGAAGGTGCTCGAGCGCCAGAAGGAGGAGAAGTTGACCACCTCGCGCACGAGCACGCCGGTGATGGCCGGCCGCTCCAGCCGCCCGAGCCGGCTAGGTGCCGTCGAGACCGCCATCACTCGATCTCCTCGCCGGTCAGCAGCACGAAGACGTCCTCGAGGTTCGCCGGCCGGCGTTCGCCCTCGGCCCGGTAGCCATTCCGGTCGACGCCGAGGATCGACACGCTCGTGCCGGTGCGCCGGGTCTGCATTCCCGCCGCGCCGGCCTCCGCCTCGACCTCGGCGAGGCGCGCCGGCGGCCCGTAGACCTCCAGCACCTCGCGCCCCGCGTGCTCGACGACGAGCTCCGCGGGCGGGCCGGAGGCGACCGCGCTGCCGTGGGACATGATCAGCACCGTGTCCGCCAGGCGTTGCGCCTCCTCGATGTAGTGGGTCGACATCAGGATCGTCGTGCCCTCCGCGCGAAGGGCGTCGATCAGCGCCCAGAGCTCCTGGCGCACCTGCGGGTCGAGGCCGACCGTCGGCTCGTCGAGGAGCACGAGCCGCGGGCGGTGCACGAGCCCACGCGCGATCAAGAGGCGGCGGCGCATCCCGCCGGAGAGCTTGTTCACCTTCGTGTCACGCCGGTCGACGAGGTTCGCCATCTTCAGCGCCCGCTCGATCGCATCGCGCCGGTCGGCCCTGCCGATCCGGTACAGGTGCGTGAAGACGAGGAGGTTCTGCTCCACCGTCAGCGTGACGTCGAGGTTGTCGAGCTGCGGCACGACCCCGCACTGGGCGCGTGCGGCCTTGGACTCTCCCGGGAGCCGGAACCCGAGCACCTCGAGCTCGCCCTCGTCGGCGATCGACTGCGCCGTCAGCAGCCGCATCGTGGTCGATTTCCCGGCACCGTTCGGGCCGAGCAGGCCGACGCACGTGCCCTCGGGCACCTCGAGGTCGAGGCCGTTCACGGCCGTGATCGGGCCGTAGCGCTTCACGACTCCTCGTAGCCTGATGGCGAGCTCCCCGCTCACGCGGTCAGCATGCCAGCCCGCGGCCTGCCGCCGAGTGCCTCGGACTTGATTTCTAAGTGCGATCGAAACTAATGTTTAGATATGCCTAAACATCGGGTAACCCGCCGGCGTCTTCTCGCCGCTGCAGCCCCTGTCGTGGCAGCAACGCCCTTCGCGAAGCTCGCCCTCGCGGCCGGGGACCATGCCGAGCACGCGGGCATGTCCATGGCAGCGATGGACCACTCGGCGATGGGCCACGCCGCGATGATCGGGAGCGACGCTCTAGCGCCGGGGGGCCCACACGAGCGCGATGCGCTGCTCTACCCGCCTGCCGCGCTGGCGCACCGACCGGGACGTGTGCGCGAGTATTCGGTCGCCGCCGTCGACCGCCAGATCGAGGTCGCCAAAGGCGTGTTCTTCTCGGCCTGGACCTACAACGGAACCGTCCCCGGGCCCGTGATCCGCGCGACGGAGGGCGACCTGCTGCGAGTCCGGTTCACCAACGGCGGGTCGCATCCGCACACGATCCACTTCCACGGCATCCACCCCGCGGACATGGACGGCGTGTTCGAGATCGTCGAGCCCGGCGCCAGCTTCACGTACGAGTTCCCGGCACGGCCGTACGGGATGCACCTCTACCACTGTCACTCGACGCCTCTGAAGAAGCACATCGCAAAGGGGCTCCTCGGCGCCTTCATCATCGACCCGCCCGAACCCCGGCCGGAGGCACAGGAGCTCGTGATGGTGCTGACGGGCTTCGACACCGACGGGGACGGCGAGAACAACTTCTACGGCGTCAACGGGCCGGCCTTCTACTACGCGAAGTACCCGATCAGGGTGCGGCGGTCGCAGACGGTGCGGATCTACCTCGCCAACCTGACCGAGTTCGACCTGATCAATTCGTTCCACCTCCACGGGGACTTCTTCCGCTACTACCCGACGGGCTCGACCGATCACTACGAGTACACGGACACCGTGATGCTCTGCCAGGGCCAGCGGGGGATCATCGAGATCGACTTCGCGCACACGGGCAGGTTCATGTTCCACGCCCACCAGTCCGAGTTCACCGAGCTCGGCTGGATGGGCTTCTTCGAGGTGGTCGACTGATGGAAGCCGGGTCGGCCGCGGGCTGGAACCGGGGCCCATTTCGGGCGTGGCGGCTCTGGGCGCTCATGCCGATTCTCCTGCTCGTCGGGACCGTGGCGGTTTTCGTATCGACCGGCTCCTCGTTGCTGGATCTCGTCGGCCGGGCTCCCCCGCCCCGCGACGAGTTCGACATCCGCCGCGTCGAGTTCAAGCCCGGGCAGATCAGGATCCGCGTGACGAATCCCCAGCGACAAGAGCTCGCCATCGGCACCGTGACCGTCGATGACGCGGTCGTGCCCTTCCGGCTCGACGGCCCGTCGAGTCTCGGCCGGCTTCGTTCGAGCACGATCGTCGTCCCCTACCAATGGGTCGAGGACGATCCGTATACGGTCGGCGTCACGAGCTCGAGTGGGATCGAGACGAGCTTCGAGGTGCCGGCCGCGGTCGAGTCGCGTGGTGCATCGCCACGAGGATTCCTCGGCTACGCGCTGATCGGCCTCCTGGTCGGGATCGTCCCCGTGGCGCTCGGGCTCGCCTGGTTGCCCTCGCTGAGACGAGCCGACGCGCGCTGGCTCGCGTCGTTCATGGCGCTCACGGCTGGGCTCCTCACCTTCCTCGCCTTCGATGCGCTCGGCGAGGCTCTGCAGCTCCAGGCTGCATTGCCGAGTGGGTTTCAGGGCACCGGCCTGATCTTGCTCGGCGTTGCAGCCAGCTACCTCGGCTTGACGTTCGTTGCGCAACGCGCATCGGCCAGCGCCCGGCGGGAGACGAGCGCTCCGCTCGAGGGAGCCGCACTCGCCGGGCTGATCGCCGCCGGCATCGGGCTCCACAACCTCGGCGAAGGACTCGCGATCGGCACGTCGATCGCGCTCGGCGAGCTCGCGCTCGGGACGTTCTTCATCGTCGGGTTCATGGTGCACAACATCACCGAGGGGCTCGGCATCGCGACACCGATCGCAAGCGGTGGCCGGGTGGGATTGCCGCGGCTCGGAGCCCTGGCGCTCATCGCCGGCGCGCCCGCGATCGTCGGCGCCTGGATCGGCGGCTTCATCACGAGCGACCTGCTCGGCGTCCTCTTCTTCGCCCTCGCCGTCGGAGCCGCGCTTCAGGTCGTGGTCGAGATCGGCCGCTACGTCGCGCGCAGAGCCCCAGGCGGGCTCTCCTCCGGTCACGTCGTCGGCGGCTACCTCGCCGGGATCGTCGTCATGTACGCAACCGGGCTCCTGGTCGGGTAGAGATGAGCGGCGGCTTGGCCGATCTGAGCGAGGCGGTTCAGGACTACCTGCGCGAGATCTACAAGCTGCAGCTCGACACCGGCCGGGTGCGGACCTCGACGCTCGCCACGCGGATGGGCGTTGCCGCCCCGTCCGCTACCGCGATGGTGAAAAAGCTCGACTCCCTCGGCCTCGCCGACCATCAGCCCTATCGCGGCGTCCGGCTCACCCGTTCCGGCGAGCGTCTGGCCCTCGAGGTTCTGCGACGCCACCGCCTGCTCGAGCTGTACCTGGCGGAGACGCTGGAGGTCGGTCTGCACGCAGTCCACGCAGAGGCAGATCGCCTCGAGCACGCGCTTTCCCAGGAGCTCGAGGTGCGCATCGACGAGGCGCTCGGCTGGCCGACGCGGGACCCGCACGGAGACCCGATCCCCGACATCAAGCTCCGGCTCTCCCACTTGCCCACCCGACCCTTGACCCAGCTCGAGCCGGGTCAGCAGGCGACCGTGCAGCAGATCCCCGATCGCGACGGCGAGCTTCTCCTCTACCTCGGGAGGCTCGGGCTCGTCCCCGGGCAACGGGTCGAGCTGATCGAGGCGGCGCCTTTCCGGGGGCCGCTCGCGCTCCGCACGGACGGCCGCGAGATCGCGATCTCGTCCGAGTTGGCCGCGGAGATCCGGATCGCGTAGCGGCTAGCGCGGCTGCGGGACGATCCGGATGTAGGGCTTCGGCGAGTCCCAGCCGTCCGGATAGGTCTCCTTCGCCTCGTCGTCCGAGACCGACCCGGCGATGATCACGTCTTCGCCCTGCTGCCAGTTCACCGGCGTGGCGACCTTGTGCGTCGCCGTCAGCTGGAGCGAGTCGATCACGCGCAGCACCTCGTCGAAGTTGCGCCCGGTCGTCATCGGGTAGACGAGGATCAGCTTGACCTTCTTGTCCGGGCCGATCACGAAGACGTTGCGCACCGTCTGGTTGTCGGCCGGCGTCCGCTCGCCCGGATCGCCCGACGTGTCGGCGGGAAGCATCCCGTAGACCTTCGAGACGCCGAAGTCGGCGTCGGCGACGATCGGGTAGTTGGGCGCGTGCCCCTGGGTCTCCTGGATGTCGTCCGCCCACTTGGAGTGGTTCTCCATGGGATCCACGGACAGCCCGATCACCTTCACGTTCCTGCGATCGAACTCCGGCTTGATCTTGGCCATGTAGCCGAGCTCCGTCGTGCAGACGGGGGTGAAGTCCTTTGGGTGCGAGAAGAGCACCGCCCAGGAGTCGCCGATCCAGTCATGGAAACGGATCGGCCCCTCGGTGGTGTCGGCCTCGAAGTCGGGTGCGGTGTCGCCAAGCTGAATTGCCATCGTCGTCCTCCCTTTTGCGTTCTCAACGCTCCCGGTGGCTTTCGGCTTCCCGGTCCCTGGAGCAGGCCAAGTAAAGCGAACCCGGCGCCTCAGATCGAAGATCTAGGTGCCTGGAACGAGGACGACGGGCACTCGCACGACATGCGGCGGGGTGCCGGTGCCGGCGGCGTCGTCGTCGTGCACCACGATCGTCCCCGGCTGCTCGCGTGCGACGTCAAAGCGAACGGGGACGGAGAATCTGCCGACACAGCCGGTGCCGCAGGTTGCGGTCGTGAACGTCTTGGCCAACTCGTGCCCGTTTTCGTCCAGAACCTCGACCCCCACGTTGGCCTCGAAGACGTTGGCCGTCCCGGAGACCACCGAACCGCTCGAGACCCGGGCCCCCGAGACCGGTTTCCGGACGACGATCGCGGCCGGCGGATCCTGGGATTCGGAGGTGGTCGTCGAGTTCGTGGCGGTGGAGCCCACCGGCGAGGCGGCCTTCTCCGAGCCGCAGCCGGCGGCGAGCGTAACGGCCAGAGCGGCCGCGCCGATCAGTGCCAGCGGCCTTGCGGTGGATTGCATGGAACAAAGCGTAGACCGCACCCTCGGCCGGAGCCGGCGGCGGCACTATGGAAGCTCGATGACCATGCCCTCCCGCGCCAGCTCGGCCTTGGGCTCGTCCGGCGCGGCGATCGACTGGGCATGGGCCTCGAGGCGTTCGAGCGAGTCGTCCGAATGCTGCGGCTCGTGATGGAAGAGGAGTAGCCGCCGGGCGCCGACCGCGCGCCGGAAGGCGACGGCGTCCGACACGCTCGAGTGCCCCCAACCGACCCGCGTCTCGTACTCGTCCTCGAAGTACTGGGCGTCGTGGAACAGGACGTCGACGTCCTCGGCCAGAGCCGCGCCGGAGATCCAGTCGCTCGACCGCTCGACGATCCCGACGAGCGCCGGCTCGTGATCCGGGAGATACGCGAAGCTCGAGCCGGCGGTCTCGAGCCGAAAGCCGACCGTCGGCCCAGGGTGGACGACCAGGTCCGCAGCCAACGAGACACCGTCGATGCTCCACGGCTCCCGGGGCACGTCGCGGAAGGTCACTCGGGCGGGGACGTCTCGCAACTCGATCGGGAAGAGCGGCGGCGAGAAGGAGCGCGCGATTCGCTCCTGCAACCCGAGCATGGGCGACGGCGGCCCCCAGATGTCCAGGGTCACCCGCTCGTCCCAGAGCGGAGCGAAGAAGCGGAGCCCCTCGAGGTGATCGAGGTGGAGGTGCGTCAGGAGGAGATGGAGCCGCCGGACGCCGCGGTCGACGAGGTCGAGGCCGAGGTCGATGATCCCGGTTCCCGCGTCGAGGACGAGGACGGCGCCGTCTTCCAGGCCGACCTCCACGCACGAGGTGTTCCCGCCGAAGGCCACGGTCTTCGGCCCCGGAGTGGGCACCGACCCGCGGCACCCCCAGATCGTCAGGCGCAGCGACGACACCGCTAGCAGCGCCAGAAGATCGCCACCACTCCCACGAACTCGTCCGCGTGAGCGAAGAGCGGGAACGCGGTCACGGCGACGTCCCGGTCGACGCCGTCGCGGCTCGTGATCCGAAAGCGTTCGTGTGCCGCCCGCCGCTCGTCGAGCGCGATTCGCGCCGGCCGCCGTTCAGGAGGTAGCGGGCGGCCTTGCGCGTCGCGCGGCGAGAAGCTCGACGTCCACTCGTCCATCGGAATCTCGCCGCTCTCGGCGAAGCTGTGGCCGACGACCTCCTCGGCGGCCTCGTTGTAGAAGACGAGCGTGCCGTCGGCGTCCGCGATCAGCGTCGGAGTGGCGAGGTTCGAGGCGAACTCGCGCGCGAGGATGAGCACGAGGTGCTTCTGGCGGCGGCTGCCCACCCGTGAAGCCTACGACGAGCCGCGCGGCCAGACTAGAGCGGCCAAGTGGCACGTACCTGCTCGAAGTTTCGGGGCCAGTCGCTGTAGGCCTCGCGCCCGCTGTCGGTCTCCTCGGAGGCCGACGCTCCGTAGCGGGCGGCCACCTCGCTCGGCGGGTAGTTGAGCGTCTTGCCCTCACCACGCGCGCCGACCATGAGGATGGCGCAGGGCCCGTCGCCGGCGCCGACGAAGATGTGGTGCGTACCGGGCGAGCAGTGGACGAAGTCCCAGGCCTTCAGCGGGCGTTCCTCCTCCTCGATCAGGAGCAGGCACTCGCCCGAGAGCACGAGGAAGTCCTCCTGCACGCTCTCGGCGTGGTAGAGGCCGTTCATCTGTCCCGGGTGCAGGACGTGGATCCCGATGCCGTACTGCTCGAACTCGCCCTCCGGCGGCTCGGGGTTCGACCACTCCCCGCCGCGCCCCGACGCGTCGCGCATCCAAGCAACCTCCGCCATGTTCAGGACGAACCAGCCGGGTGAGGCGACGATCGCGCCCGCGTCGGTCTGCTCGATCTTCGCCTTACCGCCACCCACGGCCGGGAGCCTAATAGGCTCTCGCCCCTGACCGTGGCAGTCATCAGGTATCTGGTCGACGACGTGGAGGCGGCGATCGCCTTCTACACCCGCCACCTCGGGTTCGCGGTGGAGCAGCAGATGGGCCCGGCGTTCGCGATCGTCTCCCGCAACGACCTCGTTCTCTGGTTGAGCGGGCCGCAGAGCTCCGCGGCCCGGCCGATGCCCGACGGCAGCCGTCCGGAGCCGGGCGGCTGGAACCGGCTCGTCCTGGAGGTCGACGATCTCCAGGCGACCGTGGACCGGCTGAAGCGGGAGGGACTGGCCTTCAGGAACGAGATCGTGACCGGCCCAGGCGGGCAACAGATCCTGCTCGCCGACAGCGCCGGCAACCCGATCGAGCTCTTTCAGCCCGCCTAGCGCGGGTCGTTGCGGTCGAAGAGCCCGAGTTAGGTGGGCCCGCCGGAGCGGGCCCACCTCGAGCATGCGCTTTGACCGCGGCCCTTGCTAGCGTGCGGCGAGTGGGCGCAACGGCCGTTACAGCCGCCGAATCGGGGCGGCGCCTCCGCCCCAAGCTCGTCTACGGCGTCGCGGCGCTCCTTCTCCTCATAGCCGCGATCCTCGCCGCCGCCGACGTCGGCGAGAAGGCGGGCCGCCTGTCCGACTGGCAGGCCTTCGTCCTCGGGGTCACGCAGGGCCTGACGGAGCTCCTGCCGATCTCATCCTCGGGACACCTGATCCTCGTCCCATGGATCGCGGACTGGCACTACCTCGAAGCGCACCCGAGCTTCAACAAGACCTTCGACGTCGCGCTCCATCTCGGAACCCTCGTCGCCGTGGTCGCCTACTTCTGGGAAGACGTCGTCCGCTACCTCCGAGCCTGGTTCCACTCGGTCCGCCAGCGCGCCGTGACGACGACGGACGAGCGCATCTCCTGGTGGATCTTCGCCGCCACCATCCCGGCCGCGATCGCCGGTGCGGTGGGCGAAGAGCCGATCGAGAGCCACCTCGGCCAGCCGTACCAGATCGCGATCTTCCTCGCGGTCTTCGCGATCCTGCTCTGGCTCGCCGACCGCCTGCCGCAGGAGCGGCGCATCGGGCAGCTCGGCTTCTGGCCGGCATTCCTGATCGGGGTCTCCCAGATCCTGGCCCTGATGCCCGGCGTCTCGCGCTCCGGGATCACGATCACGACGGGCCGCTTCTACCGCCTGGATCGTGACGCGGCGGCACGCTTCGCCTTCCTGCTGCTGATCCCGATCGTCTTCGGAGCCGTGGTCTACAAGGGGATCAAGCACGTCCTGCTCGAGTCGCTCCCGGCGGGGTCGGTCGGCCCGTTCATCGTGGGGACGCTGGCCGCGGCGGCCGTGGGCCTCGTGGCGATCGAGCTCCTGCTCGGCTACCTCCGGCGCCACGACTACACGCCGTTCGTGATCTACCGACTCGTACTGGCGGCGGCGATCCTGATCGTGATCGCCAGCGGCTGGCGCAGCGCGCACTTCTAGACGGAACCGTGCCGAGAGCGTGCCGAAGGGCGCGCGTCCCCTGGTTCGGGCCTTCGCCCGCCTGTATCCGTGGGCGAAACCCCGAGCGAGAGGAGACTCACATGCGCCTGCTCCGAAGACGCCTGCTGCTGGTCGCCGTGCCACTGGCGCTGGCCGCCGGCGTCGCCCTGGCCGCGCAGCCGAGCGGCCGGCGGCCCAGCAACGCCGTCATCAACGCGTGCGTGAAGAAGAAGGACGGCCGCGTCCGCATCGTCGCGGCCTCGGCCTCGTGCCGCCGGAACGAGCTCGCGCTCGCGTGGAACGCCCAGGGACAGCCGGGCCCCGCCGGCCCGACGGGGCCCGTGGGTCGAGCAGGTGCCACCGGCCCCGCAGGATCCGCCGGCGCAGCCGGCCCGAAGGGCGAGCCGGGTGCGCGCGGCGAAACGGGAGCGGCAGGTCCAGCCGGCCCCGCCGGCCCGGCCGGGCCACAGGGGCCCGCGGGCTCCGGGCTCACCTCGCTCGAGGGCCTGAACGGCCTCGCCTGCCACGCCGGCGGCAATGCGGGAACTTCGGCGCTCAGCTACGACGCGAGCGGCATCGCGACCATCACGTGCTCGGCCTCCGGTGGCGGCGGCACAGCGACCTTGCACGTGAACGAGCTGATGACGGGCTCGACCGGCGCGGCCTCGAACGAGTTCGTGGAGATCGCGAACACCGGCACGACAGCCGCGGACATCGGCGGCTTCAAGCTCGCGTACCGCTCTGCGGCGGGCACGAGCGACGTCACGCTGGCAACCGTCCCCACAGGGACGACGCTCGCCGCCGGGGGCTTCTACCTCCTCGCAGGAAGCGGCTACGCCGGCACGCGGGCACCGGATCAGAGCTTCTCCGCGGCGATCGCGGCAACCGGCGGCGGCGTCGCGCTGCGAGATGCGGGCGGCGCAATCGTCGACTCCGTCGGCTACGGAGATGCCGTCAACGCGTTCGTGGAGAGCCATCCGGCCTCGGCCCCACCGGCCACGGCCGCGCCCGGCAGCAGCACGGTGCGCCTCCCGGACGGGCACGACACGAACGACAACGCGGCGGACTTCTCCGTCAGCGCCAGCCCCACACCGGGGAGCTCGAACCACTAGGTCGACCAGGCGCGGCGGCGGTGCCGCCGCCGCCGCGCCAATCACTCGCCTGGGTGATGACCGGATCAAAACGGCTCACCGATACTGCGTGAGCGGGTCTTCCCCGCATGGCGTTGTAACGAGAAATCTGCGGCTATTGGACTCATCGAGCATTCCGTCGTTCGTTCCCTCTCCCCCGAGCTCATGCTCGTGGACCCGGAGCTGGCCGAGCGCGCTCGCAAGCTCCTTCGGGAGCCCTGTGAGGCCAATGGAAAGGTTTGGCACATGTCTGCACTAGGCACGCACGAGATCACTGCGGGGATTGGCCTTGGCCTGGAGCCTCCGTTGAGCCCGCCGGTTGTGCGAGGGCCCAGCGCGTCCATGGCGATGCCTGCGAACGACGGCCTGTCGGGGCTCCCCACGCCTCCACCGGCGATTAGGCCCCCCGAGAGCACGATCGCGGTCCCCGCGGCCGCGCCGGCGCCTCAGGCCGAGGTTCCCCAGCCGGCCGCCCAGCCCGAGCAGGCGCCGGCGGCCCCGGCCCAGCCCGAGCCGGTCGAGCCGGTCGCGGCGCCCGAGCCCGTACAGCTTCAGCCGGAGCCTCCGGCGGTTGCGGCGGAGCCGGAGCTCCCGGCGATGGCGCCGGCCGAAGAGCCTGTGCTCGACTACTTCGCCCAGCCTCAGCCGGCGGCCGAGACGCTGCCGGAAGTCGCTCCGGCGGAGGAGACTCAGGCCGAGACCGTCCAGCTCCCCGAGATTCAGCCGATCCCGCTCGCCGAGCCGGTCGCTGCCGTCGAAGTGTCGGTGGCGGAGCTGCCGACGATGGCACCGCCCGAGGCGGTGACCGAGGCTGCACCCGTGGCGTTCGTCGCCCCGGTGCCGGTCGAGGTCGCTCCGGAGCCCGTGGCTCAGGTCGAGATCGAGGTCGAGATCGAGGTCGAGCCCGATCCCGAGCCAGTGGCAGAGCTCACGCCCGAGGACGAGCTCGAGCTGATCGCCGAGACGGTCGAGGCACACATGCCCGCTCTCGAGCCCCTTGCCATTCAGGAGCCGGTCGCTACCACTGAGCTCGAGGAGCTCTTCGCGCCGAAGCGCAGCGGCCAGTTCTGCGTCGTCGTCCGCCTGAAGGAAGGAGACGGCGTCGTCGTCGGCTCGTTCCGCGACTTCGGCACCGCGATGGAAGGCGCCCAGGAAGTGATCGAGCAGTTCTCGACTGCGACCGACAGCCAGTGGCCGTTCTACGCCGGCCGCTTCATCCGCCCCGACCTGATCGTCTCGGTGGACGTGGTCGATGGCGACCAGGCCTAGGCTCTAGGCGGCGCGTCCGACGTAGATCGTCACGGTCGAGCCGGCGGGCGCGCGCCTACCCCGAGCGGGCTGCTCGTCGACCACGATTCCGACCTGGTTCGGATCGGTGACGCCCTGCGGCAGCGTCTGCACCTGAAAGCCAGCGCCCCGCAGCGTCGCCTTCGCGCCGGCCGGAGCCTGCCCCAGCACATCCGGCACGGCCCGCTGCTCACCGGGCGTCGGTCCCAGCGAGACGTTCAACTGGATACGGGTGCCGCGCTTCTGCTTCCCACCCGAATCGGGTGACTGCGAGACGACCGTGCCCTGTTCCTCCTGGGACGGTACGTAGACCACGCCCGCCTTCAGGCCTGCGGAGTTCAGTCGGCGCTGCGCGACTTCCTCCGGCTGGCCCGTGACGTCGGGAACGGTGACCGTCGCCGGCTTCGTGGACCCCGCGGGAGGTGGAGGGGGCGGTGGCCCGGTTGCCGCCCTCCCGGCGGACACGTACACCCTCACCTTCGATCCGCCCGGAACGCGAGTCCCGCCCTGCGGGCTCTGCGCCACTACGGTCCCGCTCGGCTCCGCCGCCGGCACCGCGAAGGCCTGCGCGTCGAATCCCGCGGCCTCGAGCGTTGCGATCGCCGCGCTCCGCTTCTGGCCGACAACAGACGGGACGGCGCCCGTCCCGCGCGAGACCCTGAGCACGACCGTCGCGCCCCTGGCGACCTTCGCTCCGGCCGCCGGGCGCTGGCCGAGCACGGTTCCTCGGGCCTTGTTCGAGAGCACACCCGAGTACCGCACCGACAATCCGCGCGCCCGCATCGCGGGAGTCGCCTCCGCGACGCGCTGCCCCACAACCGCAGGCACCGTCACAGAGGCGGGCGCGGAGACGGTGAGCGTGACGACGGTCCTGCGGGCGACCCGGGACCCGGCCTTCGGCGCCTCGGCGAAGACGCGCCCGGGCGGAACATCCCCGCTCGGCCTTCTCACGACCCGGGCCACGAGACCGTTCCGATCGACGCGCGCCGCCGCTTCGAGCCGAGGCTGCCCGATGACGTTGGGGACGGTGACCGCACCAGCCGAAGAGCTCGTGGTACCGCCATGATCGCCGTCGTCCCGGGAAAGCAGCCACCACGCGATCAGGCCGCCGGCGACGAGCACCAGCAGGAGCAAGAGCCACGGCCACAGGAGCGGCGGGCGCGCTCGCGGCGGAGGCGGCGGCGCCGGCGCGGCGACCTCCTCTTCGACGGCGGGCCAGCCCTGCACGACGGTCTCGGCCTCGACCGGACGGCGCGAGGGACGGCGACGGAACGGCGATGCGAATCTCATCGCGGTCCTATCTCCGTTCGGCGCTACCTCCAACCTCGCGCCCAAACCCAAACCTGCTGTTCAAGAAATCCTTCCAATTCGTGCACGGTGTCCTAACCGGCGACACCTTTACTGCGCCCAGCAGGCTCTTCTACGGAGGTAACCGTCCAATGGCACGCAAGCTGATCCTTCTCGCGCTCGCCGCCAGCCCTCGGCCTCGCCGTCACGGGTGTTGCGAGCGCACGCTGGTTCAACGTCATCCGCGGCACCAAGGGTGACGACATGGTCGCCGGCACCGTGCATCGCGATCTCGTGCTCGCATTCGCCGGAAACGACCAGATTACGAGCGCCGAGGGGCGCGACATCGTCTACGCCGGTCGCGGGAACGACACCGTCGACGGCGGCCCGCAGTTCGACCGCATCTTCGGCGGGCCCGGCGACGACTCCCTCAGCGCCGGAGACGACGGCGCCCTGATCTGGGGCGGCTACGGAAACGACACCATCAACGCCGGCAACACCGGCCGCAACCGCCTCCATGGCGGACCCGGCAACGACACGCTCAACGGCGGCCCCCAGCGCGACTACCTCTGGGGTGGCCGCGGCGTCGACAACGAGTACGGGGGCGACGGCAACGACGTCCTGCACGCGCTCGCGGCCGATGGCCAGGTCGACCACCTCGACTGCGGCCCCGGAGATCACGACGTCGCCTGGCTCCGCGCCGGCGAGTCGGACACGACGGTCAACTGCGAGGTCGTCAAGACCGTGACGGTCGGCTCCGACTAGCTCTCCGCAGCTCCCGGTAGAACCACCCTCGAGGCCCGCCCATCCGGCGGGCCTCGCCCGTTCAGCGCTCGATACGGTCGAGGAACCCGCCGACCACCTGGAGGTACCGCTCCGTCTCTTCCAGGAGCGACGTGTGAGAGCTCTCCTCGAAGAGCACCCACTCCGCGCCGCGGATCCCGTTCCGAAGCGGCTCGACGAGCGCAGGCGTGCACTCGTCGAAGCGGCCCGAGGTGATCAACGTGGGCACCTCGATCTCCCCGAGGCGGTCGATCACGTCCCAGTCCTTGAGCGTGCCGGTGACCGTGAACTCGTTCGGCCCCCACATCGTCTCGTAGACCTGCTTCCCGAATTTCGCCCGCGAGCGGCCGAGCGACTCGGGCTCGGGCACGACGCGGCAGATGTGGCGGCGCCAGAACTCCTTCTCCGCGGCCTCCCGGTCGAGACCGGGCGGCAGCTCGGCGCGCAGGCGCCGCGTCTCCTCGGCCCACCGCGGCGCGCTCGTCGGAGTCGAGTTGAGCACGAGGCTCGCAAGCCCTTCCGGACCGGTGAGCGCATACTCGAGAGCCAGCATCCCTCCCCAGGAGGAGCCGAACAGGTGCAGCCGCTCGAGCCCGAGCGCCTCTCGCACCGAGCGCAGCTGCTCGAGGAAGGTGTCCACCGTCCAGAGCGCCGGGTCGTCCGGCTTGTCCGAGTCGCCCCCGCCGAGCTGGTCGTAGAAGACGACGCGCCGCCCCTGCTCCGCCAGGGCGCCCAGGCCCTCGAGCGCGTCGTGCGAGCTCCCGGGCCCGCCGTGCAGCGCGAGCAGGGGCAGGCGACCGGGCGCTTCCACGTCGCCGACCACGCGGTACCAGGTCTCGAACTCACGAAACGCAAGACGGCCTTCCACGCGCGCATTCTCGTGATTACGATCCGAGGCGTGGTCGACTCGTGGCGCAGGTACAAGCGCGATCTGAGCGAGTCGGAGGACCGGCCGGTCTCACGATGGACTGTCCTCCGCCCGAAGCAGGTGAGCCAGCGCGACCTGCTGATCCCGACGAGCGCCGACCGGCTGAAGCTCCTCGGCGCGTGCCTGGCCTGCGGCTTTGGGCTCTCGGTTCTCTGGATCTACTTCCCGATGCTGATGGTGTCGAT
Organism: uncultured Actinomycetes bacterium; assembly: GCA_963754265.1. Taxonomy (GTDB): domain Bacteria; phylum Actinomycetota; class Thermoleophilia; order Gaiellales; family Gaiellaceae; genus AC-32. The sequence continues at coordinate 19,652 of CAVWFB010000003.1, forward strand.
CGCGCTCGACCGCGACTTCGGCTTCTGGAAGTGGGCGGTGATGGGCGGCTTCGGGGCCGCGACGGGCGTCGCGCTCTTCGGCTATGCGGTCAGTGACGAGCAGCGGTACTGGGACTCGCTCGGCTGAGGGCCTGCCGAGGCTCTAGGCAGAGATCGTCCAGGTGTCGCCCGAGTGCAAGAGCGCGGCGAGGTCGCCGTCACCCTGCTCGCTGCGGGCGCTCTCGATCTGATCGCTCATCAGGCGGTCGTAGACCGGTCGCTCGACGTCGCGGAAAATCCCGATCGGCGTCGGGCCGTGGGGCGTGTGCGAGAGGCGGGCCAGCGCCGAGGCCAGGCTCGGCGACTCCAGGTGCTCGTCGTGCACGAGAAGGGAGTCCTCCCCTGCGTCGGCGACCTCGACGAGCTCCGCCGAGCCGTCGGCGCGCATCCGCACTCCGCGCTCGTCCTCTGACCCGAAGCGGATCGGCGCGCCGTGTTCGAGCCGGATCCGGTTCTCCTTCTCCTCGCGCACCGCGTCGAAGGCGCCGTCGTTGTAGACGTTGCAGTTTTGGTAGATCTCGACGAAGGCCACGCCCGGATGCTTCGCCGCACGCCGAAGCGTCTCGGTGAGGTGCGCGCGGTCGGTGTCGATCGAACGGGCGACGAAGCTCGCCTCCGCGCCGAGCGCCAGCGCCACCGGGTTGAACGGCCAGTCCAGCGAGCCCATCGGCGTCGTCTTGTTGACCGTGCCGAGCGGCGAGGTCGGTGAGTACTGGCCCTTCGTGAGGCCATAGATCTGGTTGTTGAACATGAGGATCTTCACGTTCACGTTGCGGCGTAGCGCGTGGATCAGGTGGTTGCCGCCGATCGAGAGCGCGTCGCCGTCGCCGGTCACGACCCAGACGGAGAGGTCAGGTCGTGCCAGAGCAAGGCCGGTGGCGATGGCCGGCGCGCGCCCGTGGATGGAATGGATCCCGTAGGTCTGAACGTAGTACGGGAAGCGCGCGGCACAGCCGATTCCCGAGACGAAGACCGTGCGCTCGCGCGGCACCTCGAGCTCGGGCAGGAAGCTCTGCACCGCGGCGAGGATCGCGTAGTCCCCGCAGCCCGGGCACCAGCGCACCTCCTGGTCGGTCTTGAAGTCCTTCGCGGTCAGCGGGCCACCGTTGCCGTTCTCGGTCACGCCATCGTCTCCATCGCGGCCGCGAGCTCGTCCGAGCGGAAGGGCTGGCCGCGGAGCTGGTTGTAGCCCACCGCGTCGACGAGGAACTCGGCACGGATGAGCTTCAGCAGCTGACCGAGGTTCATCTCCGGCACGAGCACCCGGTCGTAGCTCGCGAGCACCTCGCCGAGGTTGCGCGGGAACGGATTCAGGTGGGTCAGATGGGCCTGGGCGACCTGCCTGCCCTCCTTGCGCAGCCGCCGCACCGCCGAGGCGATCGAGCCGTACGTCCCGCCCCAGCCGAGCACGAGCAGGCTCGCCCCGTCCGGGTCGTCCACCTCGAGCTCGGCGATGTCGGCCGCGATCCCCGCCACCTTCTGAGCACGCAGGCGCACCATGAGGTCGTGGTTGTCGGGGTCGTAGGAAACGTTGCCGGTCTCGTCCTCCTTCTCGAGTCCACCGAGCCGGTGCTCGAGCCCCGGGGTGCCCGGGATCGCCCAGGCACGGGCGAGCGTGTCCGGGTCGCGCACGTACGGCCAGAACTCGCCGTCGCGGTTCGGCTCCGTCGCGAACTCGACCGGGATCTCCGGCAACGAGTCGACCTCGGGCAGGAGCCACGGCTCCGAGCCGTTCGCCAGGTAGGCGTCGGAGAGCAGGTAAACGGGCGTGCGGTACTTGAGCGCGATTCGCGCCGCCTCGAGCGCCGCGTCGAAACAGCCACCGGGCGTGGAGGCCGCGACCACGGGCACGGGCGACTCGGCGTTGCGCCCGAAGAGCACCATCAACAGGTCGGCCTGCTCGGGTTTCGTCGGCATGCCGGTCGAGGGGCCGGCGCGCTGGATGTCGAGGATCAGCAGGGGCAGCTCGAGCGCGACCGCAAGCCCGACGGTCTCGCTCTTCAGGACGACCCCGGGTCCGCTCGAGGTGCAGACGCCGAGCGCCCCGCCGAAGCTCGCGCCGAGCGCGGCCCCCACGGCCGCGATCTCGTCCTCGGCCTGGAAGGTGCGCACGCCGAAGCGCTTGTGCCGCGAGAGGTCCTCGAGGATGCCCGAGGCGGGCGTGATCGGGTAGGCGCCGAGGAAGAGCGGGAGCCCGCTCTTGACGCTCGCGGCGATGAGCCCGATGCCGAGCGCCTGGTTGCCGGTGATGTTGCGGTAGGTGCCCGGCGCCATCTGCGCGGGCGCGACCTCGTACGAGACGACGAAGTCCTCGGAGGTCTCGCCGTACGCCCAGCCCGCCTTGAAGGCCTTGACGTTGGCCGCCGCGATCTCCGGCTTCGAGGCGAACTTGCGCTCGAGGAAGGCGATGGTGCCCTCGGTCGGCCGGTGGTAGAGCCAGGACATGAGGCCGAGGGCGAACATGTTCTTGGAGCGCTCCGCCTCGCGCTTGGTCACGTCCGCGTCCTTCAGCGCCTCGAGCGTCAGTGTCGTCAGCGGCACCTCGTGGACGTGGAACTCGGCGAGCGACCCGTCCTCGAGCGGGCTCTCCGCGTAGCCCGCCTTGTCGAGATTCCGGTCGGTGAAGGCGTCGCGATTGACGATCAGCGTGCCGCCCTTCGGCAGGTCACGCAGATTCGTCTTCAGCGCCGCGGGATTCATGGCCACCAGCACGTCGGGCGCGTCGCCCGGCGTGAGGATGTCGTGGTCGGCGAAGTGGAGCTGGAACCCGGAGACGCCGGGCAGCGAGCCGGCCGGCGCGCGGATCTCGGCCGGGAAGTCGGGGAGCGTCGAGATGTCGTTTCCGAGCAGGGCGGTCTCGCTCGTGAAGCGGCCACCCGTCAGCTGCATTCCGTCGCCCGAGTCGCCGGCGAAGCGGATCGTCACCTGCTCGAGCTGCTCGACCTGTTTGCTCACCGGCTACACCGTAGCGCGGACCACCGTGAGCCCCCATGCCTCGCCCGAGGCAAAGAGCTCGTCCGGATCGACCTCGTCCTGCCAGCCGATGAAGTGCCGCTCCGGCCGGTCGGGGGTGGAGCCGTAGACAGCCAGCCGCTGCTCGCGTTTCGGCTCGTCGACACCGCGCTCGAGCTCCTCACGCCGCCGCTCCGCCTCCTCGGCTGCGGGCCCCTCTGCGTAGCCCTTCGCCATCAGCCCGCCTCGGACAGGAGCGCTTGCAGATCCAGCGGCGCGTTGTGCATCGCGACGCCCTCACCCTTCTCGGGCCGGGGCCACTCCTCTTCGGGCTTGTCGCGGTAGAGCTCGATCCCGTTTCCGTCCGGGTCCCGGAGGTAGACCGCCTCGGAGACGCCATGGTCGGTGGCGCCGTCGATCGGCCACTTCGCGTCGACGAGCCGGCGCAGCGCGTCGCCGAGAGTGCGGCGGTCGGGGTAGCGGATCGCGACGTGGTAGAGCCCCGTCGTGCCCGGCGGGGGCGGGGAGCCGCCGCGCGACTCCCACGTGTTGAGCCCGAGGTGGTGGTGGTATCCCCCGGCGGAGATGAAAGCCGCCTGGTCGCCGTGCCGCTGCATCTCGTCGAAGCCCAGGATGTCGCGGTAGAAACCGAGCGAGCGGTCGATGTCCGCCACCTTGAGGTGGACGTGCCCGATGTCGACGCGAGGGTCGATGGAGCGCTTCGTCTTGGCCGCGTCGTTTCCGACGGCTTCGCTCATTGAGCCTCAGCTTACTGGCCGCTATCCGGCCCGGGTGGGAGCCCGACGGGAGGCTGGGAGCTGGGCGCCGATGCGCTCTCCTGCTTGCTCGCCTTCAGCTCTTCTCGCAGGCGCTCCACCTCGCGGCGGGAGCGATTGCGCGCGACGAGCAGGTACTGGAGGAGCGCGAAGGCCAGGAGGGCCAGGATCGCCCCGGCGAGGGCCGCGCTGCGATACGCCGGAGCCTCGACGTCCAGGGTGCGCTCCCCGGCATGCGAGGCGTTGCCGCTCCCGAGCACGACCCCGAGGGTGAGCAGGTTGGGCACGGCGAGGAGGATCGCGATCGCGAACAGGATCCCCCAGGTCGACCAGGCGCGGCGCTTGTCAAACGCATAGCGAAGAACGGCGAGCGGGATCGCGGTGAAGACGAAGCCGTAGAAAAGCCCCACGGCGACGCCCGCACCGATGCTCCCGTTCACCTGGTCGCCGACCCTGTGCGCCCACCACCGCGGCAGGAACGCCGCTCCGAGAAATCCGACCCCGATCAAGAACACGATCGCGCAGATCGCGACGAGCAGGCGCTTGGCCCAGACCTCCCGCCAGGAGCGCGACGATTTCGACCCATCGCTCACGCCGTGATTATCCCAGCCGTGGTCGAAGACCTGGCGCCACCGAGGCCGTTTGACGGTGTCTTCGGCGGAGTCCAAGATTGAATCGACTTGGCGTCCGGAGGTCACGAGGGGCAGGCCGAGACGATCGGCCAGCGGTTGCGACGCCTGCGCCATGAGCGCGGCTTCTCCCAGCGCGAGCTCGCAAGCCCAGGCGTCTCGTACGCCTACATCTCGCGCATCGAGGCGGGCGCGCGGCGGCCTTCGGTCAAGGCATTGCGGATGCTCGCGCGAAAGCTCGGAGTCTCGGCCGACTACCTGGAGACCGGCTCCGAGCTGCGCGACACGGACGAGCGCGAGTTGAAGATCGCCGACGCCGAGCTCGAGCTGCGCCTCGCGGAGCACCCTGACGAGGCTGAGGCGAAGCTCGCCGTCCTGCGTGACGATGCCGTGGACGCGGGCGACACCGTCGCAGCTGCGCGCGCGAACATCGCGCTCGGCTTGGCGGCTGCGAGCACCGGACGCACCGCGGCGACGATCGAGCGCCTGGAGGCCGGTCTCGCAGGCTTCCAGCTCTCTCCGAGCGTCCGTCCCGACGTCTACGCGACCCTCGGCCGGGCCTACTCGGCGAGCGGGCGGCCCGACCTGGCCGTCGAGCTGTTCGAGCGGTGTCTCGAGGAGCTCGAAGCGAGCGCCCCCGATGACACGGCCGCGCGGCTGCGCTTCACGACCTACCTCAGCTACGCGCTCACTGACCGCGGAGACCTGGAGCGGGCGCAGGAAGTTCTCGACGACGTGCTGGACAAGGCCGAGGACCTGGCCGACCCCTACTCGCGCGTGCGGTTGTACTGGTCGCTCGCTCGGCTCACCGAGCTCCAGGGCAAGTCCGTCGCGGCGCTCGGCTACATTCGCAGGGCGATCGCGCTTCTCGAGGTCACCGACGACACGCTCCACCTGGGGCGGGCCCACCTGCTCTGCGGCTCGATCATGCTCTCGCAGGGCCGGACCGACGAGGCCGTCCGCCACGTCGAGCTCGCCGAGAAGCTGTTCGGCCCGAATCCAGAGCCCGAGGATCGGACCAATCTCTACACCGACCAGGCGAGACTCGCGGTCAGGCTCGGTCGGGCCGAGGAGGCCATCGCACGAGCGAGGGCGGCGCTCGACGCCGCCGGCGACGACTACCTCGCGGAAAAGGGCAACGCGCTGTGGGCTCTGGCGGAGGGGCTGTCGCTCACCGACGACGTCGACGCCGCCGACGATGCCTACGCCGAGGCGACTGCGCTGCTCGGCGCGCACGGCCTGCGACGGGACCACCTCGAGGCGTACCGCTCGTGGGGAGCGTTCCTCCGCCGCGCGGGACGCGAGGGCGAGGCGCTCGAGACGCTCGAGCGCGCGGACAACCTTGCCGCAGAACCGGCCGGCGGCCCGCAGCCACACGACGCCCAGCAGTGATCTCGGCCGCGATTCGGCCGCGCGGCCCGTTTTCCCTTCGGCTCTCGTTGCGTCACGCAGGCGACGCCACGCGCACCGTGACCGACGGCGTGCTCGTGGCCGCGCTCGCGTGCGGAGGCGCGGGGCGCGCCTGGCAGCAGGCGAACGGCACCGTCCAGCTGCGGGCTCCGAGCGAGGCCGGGATCGAGGAGCTCCGCTTCGTTCTCGCCCTGGAGGACGACCACTCGGAGTTCCTGAAGCGCTTCGCCCGTGATCCGCTGATCGGCGAGGCAACTCGCCGCGTGCGCGGACTGCGGCCGGTGCGAACGCCGACCGTGGCGCATGCCCTCCTGCGCGCCGTCTGCGGCCAACTGATCCAGGCCAGGCGCGCTCGGGCGATCGAGCGGAGCGTGATCCGGGCGACGACTCCGACGCTGGCGGGTACGCCGCTCAACGCGCCCCCGGACTGTGCGAGCCTCGGCCGCCTCGCTCCCGTGGAGCTGCGCCGCTCCGGCCTCGGGATGCGCCGAGCCGCGACGCTCGTGCGGCTCTGCCGCTCGGTCGAGCTCGAGCGGCTCCGGGCCCAGCCCAGCGCGGCGGCGGCAGACCGTCTGTTGCGCGAGCGGGGGCTCGGCCCGTGGTCGGTCGGCGTGGTCTTCCTGGAGGGCCTCGGGCGCTACGACCGCGGACTCGTCGCCGACCTCGGGCTCGTGAAGCTCCTCTCGGCCATGCGCGGGCGGTGGGTCGAAGGCTGGGAGACAGCCGAGCTGCTGGAGCCCTACGGCGAGTGGGCCGGCCTTGCGAGCGTCTACCTGCTCGTGGCGTCCGGTCTCGGCCTCGTCTCGCTCCCTGGTACCGCCGCGGCTTAGACTCGCGGTGTGGAGCAGCGGCGCGTAGCGATCCTCGGCGCCGGCACGATCGGCGAGTCGCTCCTGCGTGGCCTGATCAGCGGCGGCTGGCGGAAACCCGACGAGATCGTCGTCACCGTCAGGGACGAGGACCGGGCCGCCGAGCTGTCGGAGCGCCACGGCGTGCGGGCAACTCTCTCGAACACCGAGGCGGTCTCGGGAGCCGAGCTCGTCGTGATCGCGGTCAAACCGCAGGATTTCAACACGCTCCTCGGCGAGATCGGCAGCGTCCTCACCCCGGAACAGACCGTGCTCTCGGTCGCGGCGGCGATCCCCACCTCGAGCATCGAGAGCAAGATCGCCCCGGGGGTGCCGGTAGTGCGCTCGATGCCGAACCGGCCGGCGACGGTGCACGAGGGGATGGCCGGCATCTGCGCCGGCGCGCACGCCGGCGAAGAGCACCTTCGTCTGGCCGAGGAGGCGCTCAGCCACCTCGGGGCCGTCGTTCAGGTACCGGAGCGCTACATGGACGCGGTCACGGCAGTCTCGGGCTCGGGGCCTGCGTACTTCGCCTTGCTCGCCGAGGCGATGATCGAGGCGGGCATCCTGCTCGGGCTCTCACGCGAGATCTCCACACAGCTCGTCGTGCAGACGATGCTCGGCACCGCCCGGCTCCTGCGGGACGAGGGCATCCATCCCGTCGAGCTGCGAGAGCAGGTGACCTCGCCCGGCGGCACGACGATCCGGGCGATCCGGGAGCTCGAGCTCGCCGGAGTACGAGCGGCCTTCCTGAACGCGATCGAGGCAGCCATGGAGCGCTCGCGCGAGCTCGCAGCAGAGCAGGAATGACCCTTTACGGCGTCGAGTTGCTCGTCGCCGACGATCCCGGGCAGGCAGCCTCGATTCTCGCCGACACGCTCGTCGAGGCCGCTCGGGCGGGGCACGCGATCGCCCTCACCGGAGGGCACTCCCCCGGCCGCGCCTACGAGCTCGCGGCCGAGCTGGAGCCGGACTGGAGCAAGGCTTCGCTCTGGTGGGGAGACGACCGCTGCGTCCCGCCCGACGACGAGCGCTCGAACTACCGTCTCGCGCGCGAGAACCTGCTCGACCGGCTCGAGGCCCAGCCGGCGGAGACACACCGGATCCGAGGCGAGCTCGGCGCCGAGGCTGCGGCCGACGAATACGACGCGCTCCTCCGGGACGTCCGGCTGGATCTCGTCCTGCTCGGCCTGGGCGCCGACGGGCACACCGCGTCCCTCTTCCCGAACACGATCGCCCTCGAGGAGCGCGAGCGGCGGGCCGTGCCGACCGAGGCCAAGCTCGAGCCGTTCGTCGATCGCGTGACGATGACGATCCCGGTGCTCGCCTCGGCCCCGGAGGTCGTCTTCATCGTGACGGGGACCGACAAGGCGGACGCCGCCGAACGGGCGTTCGGGCGACCCTCCGACCCCGGAACACCGGCGAGCCTGGTCCGCTCGAAGGCCGGGACCACGCGCGTTGTGGCCGATCTCGCCGCCGCCGCGAAGTTGCTCGACTAGACAAGGCAGGACGACCCGGCGACAATCGCCCAATGTCCGCGGCTCAGTCCAGACCCCTCCTGGACGTGCTCACGCTCCAGCGGCCCGAGCAACTGAAAGCACTCGGCCACCCGCTGCGACTCCGAGTGCTCGAGACGCTCGGCACCGGTAGCGACGAGCACCTGACGAACCGCGAGCTCGCGAACAAGCTCGGCGTCGACCCCGGGCATCTCCACTTCCACGTCCGCATGCTCCTCAAGGCGGGGCTGATCGAGCTCGCCGAGGGCGGCCAGGGCCGCGAGAAGCCGTACCGGGCCGTCGCGCGGACCGTGCGGGTCGCACCCGAACTCCTCGCCTCGGGGTTCACCAGCGACCTGCGCGCGGCGATGCTGGAGGAGGTTCAGCGCGGCTGGGGCGAGCACGGGTCGGCGGGCACCTTCCGTGCGGCGCAGATCACGTCACGGCTTCGGCCCGAGCGGGCGCTGGAGCTGATCACCGAGCTGGCGGAGAGGGCGCGCGAGCTCGAGGAGCCCGACGTCGAGCCGCTCATCATCACGACCGTTTTCCACCCGCCCACGAACGGCTAGGAGGGCAGAACCGAGGACTCCAGGTCGGCCGCGAGGTTGCGGCGGGCAGCGAGAGCCTGCAGCACGATCACCGTGTCCGCTACCGGCATGTTCTCCAGATACTCGTCGCGCCGCTCGAAGGATTCCAGCACGGCCTCGACCGCATGGGTGTATCCGATCGCGTCACGGGAGGAGATGAACGCCAGCGCATCTCCAACCGCATGGGGAAAGTCGTCGCGGAGCCGGATCGCGTCGGCGTGCGAGCGCGCCTCCTCGTCCCGGCCGAGAACGAGCAGCGCGAGCACCGCGGCGTAGCGGCCGATCGGCGACTCCGCTTTGGCGGCGCCCTCGTCGAGCGCCCAGCGAGCGGCATCCTCGGCGCCCGCCCAGTCGCCGGCGAGCACGAGCGACTTGATCGCTCCGATCGGCCGGCCCCAGCTGCCGGGCGGCGCGTCGGCAAAGCTCTCGCGGTAGCGGCCTGCCGCGCGTTCGAACCATCTCGCGGCTTCCCCGGGCCGACCCTCCATCAGAAGCGCGAGCCCCGCGCCTCCCGCTGCGTTTCCGAGTCGCGTCAGCTGGCGCTGTCGAGCGTCGTCGTCGGCCGCATGGCCGAGCCGCGCCTCCCCGTCGGCGTACCGGGCCAGCTCGCGCTCCAGGCGGACGGCCCAATCCTCGTTCCGCCCGTCGCCCTCTGGTTCAGGCACACCCAACCTCCTCCCCGCGACGATCGTATCGAGGCGCAACGCGCGGATGGGTGACGGGACCGTGGCGAGAGCGTGACGATTGACTAGGGTCCTCGGCGTGCGTGAGCTGCGCGAGGTGTACTTCGTCGACGGCGTCCGCACGGCGTTCGGGCGGGCAGGCCCGAGCGGGGTCTTCTGGCGTACGCGCGCCGACGACATGGGGGTGAAGGTCGTCCGCGAGCTGCTCCGCCGCAATCCGCAGGCGCCCCCGGACCGGATCGACGACGTGGTCATGGCGGCCACTGCGCAGGTCGGCGACCAGGGCCTGACCCTCGGACGAGACGTCGCGCTCCTCGCAGGGCTGCCGCACAGCGTCCCGGGCTTCGCAGTCGACCGCATGTGCGCTGGAGCGCTCACCGCGGTCACGGCCGGCGCAGGCGAGATCGCGATGGGCGCGGCAGACCTCGTCCTCGCGGGCGGTGTCGAGCACATGGGTCACCACCCGATGGGCGCCGACGTCGACTTCAACCCGCGCTTCGTCGCAGAGCGGCTCGTCGATCCCTCGGCCGTGACGATGGGCGCGACGGCGGAAAACCTGCACGACCGCCTCCCGCAGCTGACGAAGGACGACGCCGACGCGTATGCCGTTCGCTCCCAGCACCGGGCGGCGCTCGCGTGGGAGAACGGGGTCATGCGCGAGACCGTGGTGCCGATGTCCGTCTTCACCGCCGACGGGTGGCGCGTCGCCGACGGCGACGAGTTCCTCCGCCCCGACACGAGCATGGAGGGCCTGGCCGACCTGCCCACGCCCTTCCGGCCGGGTGGCCGGGTCACCGCAGGCAACTCGGCGGGGTTGACCGATGGAGCCACCGTCTGCCTGCTCACCTCGCAGCAGGCCGCGGAGGCGCACGGGCTCGAGCCGAAGATGCGACTCGTCTCCCACGCCTTCGCGGGTGTCGAGCCGGAGCTGATGGGACTCGGCCCGGTTCCAGCGACGAAGAAGGCGCTCGACCGCGCCGGGCTGACCCTCGACGACATCGGCCTCTTCGAGCTGAACGAGCCGTTCGCCGTGCAGGTGCTCAGCTGGTGCGACGGGCTGGGCGTCGAGCCCGAGGACGAGCGTCTCAACCCGTACGGCGGCGCGATCGCCTGCGGGCATCCGCTGGCGGCGACCGGCGTGCGACTGCTGGCCCAGCTCGCCTACGGCTTCAGCGAGCGGCCCGACGCCCGCTACGGACTGGCCGCTCTTTGCGTCGGAATGGGCATGGGCGCGGCGCTGATCTGGGAGAACGTCGCTGCCTGAGACCGAGTTCAAGCTGGCCCGGGTCGAGACGGGATCCGCGCCGCTGGCGCTCATCACGATCGACAACGGTGAGGACCACACGAAGCCGACGTTCTTCGGCCGTTCGGCGCTCGAGTCACTCGAGCGGCTGCTGCCCGAGCTCGAGGAGGGCGACTGGGCCGCGCTGGTCTTGACCGGAAAGCCGTTCGTCTTCGCGGCGGGCGCGGACATCACCGAGTTCCCCGATGCCACGCGGGAGCTCGCGATCGAGGGCAGCCGCGCCGGCCACGAGCTCTTCGGGCGCCTGCGCAGCCTCCCGTTCCCCACCGTGGCCGCGATCAACGGCGCCTGCCTCGGCGGCGGGGTCGAGATCGCGCTCCACTGCGACGCCCGGACGATCTCGACGGCGGTTCGTCACTTCGCCTGCCCGGAGTGCTTCCTCGGCATCGTGCCGGCCTGGGGAGGAACGCAGCTCGTGCCACGCCTCGTCGGCGTCGAGGCGGCGGTGAAGTTCGTGGTCGCCAACCCGATGCGCCAGAACAGGATGCTGACCGGGCCCCAGGCCCACGAGCTCGGCTTCGCCGACCGGCTGCTCGAGCCCGTGGAGTTCCTGGACGAGTCGATCGCCTTCGCGCTCGAGCTGGCGACGAGCAAGGCCAACGGTGGCAGTCACGGTGGCAGTCACGGTGCGACGGAAGCGCTACGGAAAGCCCGGGCCCGGCTCGACGGGCAGGTGCACGGCGCCGCGCCCGCCCCGTACAAGGCGCTCGAGCTGATCGAGGGCGCCTGCTCAGGCTGGTCGCTGGAGGAGGGCTACCGCGCCGAGGAGGAGGCCGTCGGCGAGCTCCTTCCCGGGCGCCAGGCGAAGGCGTCGCTCTATGCCTTCGACCTCGTCGACCGGCGCGCCAAACGACAGCCGGGCCGGCCGGCCGCGGACCCACGACCGATCAGGAAGGTCGGGCTCGTCGGCGCCGGGCTGATGGCCGCCCAGCTGGCCGGGCTCTTCCTGCGCCGCCTGGAGGTCCCGATCGTCATGCGCGACGTGAGCGAAGAAGCCCTGGCCGCGGCCCGCGAGAGCATCGAGGCCGATCTGCAGGAGCAGGTCGCCAAGGGCCGCTACGACGAGGGCAAGGCGCGCTTCCTCGCCTCTCTCGTCTCCACCTCGACGGGCTACGAGGGCTTCGGCGACTGCGACCTCGTGCTCGAGGCGGTCTTCGAGGAGCCCGAGCTCAAGCGGCACGTCTTCGCGGAGCTGCGCGAGCACGTGAAGCCCGACTGCGTCCTCGCCACCAACACCTCGAGCCTCTCGGTCACCGAGATGGGCGCCGACGTCGGGATCCACTTCTTCAACCCGGTCGCGGTGCTGCCGCTCGTCGAGCTCGTCCGGACGCCCCACACCGACGACGCGACGCTGGCGACCGCGTGGGAGCTCGCCGCGAGACTGCGCAAGACGCCGGTGCTCGTGGCGGATGCTCCGGGCTTCGTCGTCAACCGCGTCCTCACCCGCCTGATGGGCGTCGTGCTGGACGCGCTCGAGCACGGCAACACCGTGGAGGAGGCCGACGAGGCGATCCTCCGCCTGGGGTTGCCGATGGCCCCGTCCGTGCTACTCCAGATGGTGGGGCCGCGCGTGGCCAACCACGTGCTCGAAACGCTGCACACCGCCTATCCCGACCGCTTTCCCCTCTCGCGGACCCTGGCCAACTACGCCGAGGGCAAGGACGAGATCGCTCTCCGAGAACACGAGCCGAGATCGCTGGACGAGATCCTCGAGTCGGCCCTCGAGGCGGTCGCCGACGAGATCTGGCACCTGCTCGAGGAGGGCGTCGTTGCGGAGGCGAAGGACGTCGACACCGCGCTCCTGCTGGGCGCGGGCTGGCCCTTCTGGCTCGGCGGGATCACGAAGTACCTCGACCAGGTCGGCATTTCGGAGAAGATGTTCGGGCGCCCGCTCTCGGAAGCCGGAGCGGGAGCACCCACGACATGAGCGACAACTGGCGCATCGAGATCGAGCTCCCCGAGGAGGGCCACGCGAGCAGCCTGCTCGACCGCCTCGGGCTGGACCTCGGATCCGACGAGGCGAAGCGGCTCGCGAAGGAGCTCGAAGGCCACCGTCTCGCGGTCTCCCGCGACGACGACGTCGTCTTCGTCTATGCCGAGTCGCAGGCCCAGGCGGAGCAGGCCCGCCGCATGGTCGACGCCGAGCTCGCGGACGAGGGGATCGACGCGAAGGCTCAGGTCGAGCGCTGGCTCCCCGAGGAGGAGCGCTGGTCGGGCGACCCGCCGCAGGAGACCTGGGAACAGGAAGAGGTCCGGCACGGCTACGCGCCCTGGGAGGTGCGTGTCGAGCTCGACACGCACGCCGAGGCAGAAGAGCTCGCGGACACGCTCGAGCGGGAGGGATTCGACGTCGTGCGCCGCTGGCGGTTCCTGATCGTGGGCGCCGGCACCGAGGAGCAGGCGCGAGAGCTGGCACGCCGCGTGCACGGCGAGGCCGAGCCGGGCGGCGAGGTCGTCTGGGAAGTGGCTCCACAGAACCCATTTGCGCTCTTCGGCGGGCTCGGAAGCTAGGTAGCGGCCGCAGAATCGGCTATGCTTCGGGGTGCGACGCTCGCCACGGGGTTCCCGCGAGCGCGCTCTCTTACTTGAGATTTCGCAGCACGAGAAGTGCTGCAGACATGCAGGAAACCACCGAGCACCCGACGCTGGCGCCGGAGGCTACGGACGGCCTCGCTGCCGCCGCCCTCCGCGCCGAATCCTGGGCCGGAGAGCCCTTTCTCCACCCGGACGAGGATCCGGCGATCGCGCTTGCACCCGAAACCGCCCGCAGGCGCGCGCTGGACGACGCCCTGGCCGAGATGGAGGCCGGCGCACGCGAGGCGTCCTACGACTGGAAGATCCGCTACGCGCTGATGCTCGGCCTCGAGCGGGTGCTCAGCGAGCGCCCTCCGCGGCTCGCCTCCGGAACGGAGCTGCGCCGCCACCAGATCGACGCGCTGGCGGGGATGCTGACGGAGTTGATCGCCGCAACCCAGGTCGAGCCCGAGCTGAACGGCAACGGCGCCGCCGACGTGGAAGCAGAAGAGGAAGAAGAGGATGATCTCGGCGTTCATCTGGAAGAGCCGGGCGACGAGCTCGAGCTCCCGGCCGAGCACCGCGGCAAGGACCCCGGTGCGAGCAGGCGCTACCGCTTCCGCCATCCGACCGCCTCGGGCAAGACGATCGCCGCCGCCGGGTTCGTCGAGGCAGCGCGGACGCTCGGCGTCCTGATCCTGACCCATCGCCGCCTGCTCGTCACACAGTTCCACCGCGAGCTGACGAACGAGGGCTACGGCGACCGCTTCGAGGACGCGATCCTGAAGGGCAAGAGGCCCGAGCGGCCGAACCCGGTAACCGTCCAGACGTACGCCTGGTTCGCGCGCCACTGGCAGGACCTCGACCCCGAGGCGTACAACCTCGTGATCGCGGACGAGGCGCATACGGCTCTCGGCGAGAAGACGAGCCAGGCGATCCGCAGCTTCTCCGAGCCGATCTACATCGGCATGACGGCGACCGAGCAGCTGATCGCCAAGCAGGTCTCGGACGTCTTCCCGGCCTCGATCGACGAGCTTCCGCTCGCCGACGCCGCTCGTCGCGGCCTGATCGCGCCGCTGCGCTGCCTCCGGGTTCCTCCGGCGGCGGCGATCTCGTCGGTGCCGATCGTCGGCGGCGACTTCGAGGAGCGCGCGCTGGCCGCGGTCCTCGACCACAAGGCGCTCAACCAGGCGGCGGCGAGCCTCTACCGCGAGCGCTTCGAGCACACGCCCGGCATCGTCTACGCCGCCGGGGTCGAGCACGCGTACAACCTGGCCAAGGAGTTCCGCGCGGTCGGTCTCAAGGCGGAGGCCGTCAGCGGCCGGACGCCTCCGGTTCAGCTGGCCGAGACGCTGGCGGCCTACGAGCGCGGCGAGATCAACGTCCTCATCAACGCGATGCTGCTCGCCGAGGGCTGGAACTCGCCCCGTGCGACGGTCTGCATGCACCTCGCGCCGACGGCCTCGCGCCGCGTCTACCAGCAGCGGATCGGCCGGATCATGCGCATGCACCCGCGTAAGGAAGCCGGCGTCGTGATCGACTTCGTTCCGAAGGGAGCGACCCACAACGAGCGTGTCGTCTCGCTGCACAGCCTGCTGGACGCCGACTTCTACCGCGAAGGCGCGCGCGTCACGCCCGCCCCCCGGCGCCGCATCCAGCGCCGGGCCCGGAGGAAGCTCTCGCCGGCGCCGTGGCTCGTCCCGGTCACGCCCGACGTCAAGCGCCGCCTCGCGGTGATCACGCGCGAATGGCAGCGAACCGACCCGCGCTTCCTCGACGACGACGAGCAGCTCTACTGGGCGACGATCGCCGGCCGCAACGTCCGCTTCGACGAACGCGTCGAGTTCGTGAAGAAGTTCACCGAGGGCAAGGCCAACCGCGCCGCGCTCGAGCAGTTCCTGAGCGCCTGCGCAGCGGAGAACCCGAACCGGCGGCTGCGGCTGACGGCTCTCGCAGACCGCGTCTCGATGATGGTCGACCGGGCCAGCTTCGACGACCTCGTGACCCTCGTGACCCAAGCCCCGACCTGGGAGAAGGACCGCGCTCAGGGCGTTCGCACGCTGCTGCGCGCGCTCGGCGACGGCAAGGTCGACGCGCCCGACCAGATCCTCGCCCGCTGGACGTGGCGCCTCGCACGGGCCACCCGCAAGGTGCAGGATCGCCGGGCGAGCGCCGAGTTCCCGGAGGCAAAGCGCCTGCTCGGCGCCCTCGCCAACTCGCGGGGGCACCGGCACGAGGAGAACGCGGCGAAGCTCGTGAACGCGGCGCTCGACCTGCCGCGCGAGGTCGGCGCCGCACTGCTTGCGTCGGCGGAGGGCTACACGCCGCGCGCGAACCAGCTGATCGACGCGGCCCGCGAGCGGCTGGGGACGATCCAGGAGGTCGCGAACGCCCTGGCCGACAACCTTCCCGCGCCGAAGGCGTCGACGGGCCGCTCACGGCGACGTAGGCGCAAGCGCAAGAAGAAGGGCCAGGCGCAGGGCCAGCAGAACCAGAACCAGAACCAGAGGAAGAAGCAGACGCAGGACGGCGCGAAGCCGGAGCCGAAGGCCGAGCAGGCCCAGCAGGCACCGGCGGCCGAGGCCTAACGTCGGCCGCTTCCGCGCGTCTACGCTGACAGCGGATGCTCCTCTACGCGATTGCCTTCCTGGCCGGAGTCGTCACGGCGATCTCACCGTGCGTCTACCCCGTGCTCCCGATCATCTTCGCCGGCGGAGCGAGCGGCGGGCGGCGGCGGCCCTACGCGATCATCGCCGGGCTCGTCGTCACCTTCGTCCTCTCGCTGCTCTTCGTCGGCTGGGTGCTCGACCAGCTCGGGCTTCCGCAGGACTTCCTCCGCAAGGTCTCGATTGCGTTCCTGCTCCTGTTCGCGGCCACCCTCGTGATCCCGCAGCTTGCGCGCGCGGTCGAGCGGCCCTTCCTCCGCCTGACGAGACGGCCGTCCGGCGATCTCGGCGGCGGTTTCCTGCTCGGGGCCAGCCTGGGGCTGCTCTTCGTCCCCTGCGGCGGGCCGGTGCTCGGATTCATCACGACCCAGACCGCGAGCCTCGCCGGCGGCAAACGCGTCGGGCTCGCCGTCGCCTACGCGCTCGGAGCGGCGCTCCCGATGCTGTTGCTCGCGCTCGGCGGCCAGCGCGCCGCGGGTCGGATGCGGTCGATGAACCTGCAGCGCCCGGCGGTGCGAGCGGCGCTGGGCGGCGTTCTGGCGCTCTCGGCGCTCCTGATCGCCTTCAACGTCGACAAGACGCTGCAGACCAAGGTCGGCGACTACACCCCGTTCCTCCAGAAGGCCGAACGGAGCTGCTACACCCGTAAGCAGCTCGGGCAGCGGTGCCTGACCTCGCAGCCGGCCTCGAGCTCGGCGCTCAAGGATTACGGGCCGGCACCGCCCTTCACCGGCATCTCGACGTGGATCAACTCGAAGCCGCTGACCATCGCGTCGCTTCGAGGCCGGGTCGTGCTCGTCGACTTCTGGACCTACTCCTGCATCAACTGCCTGCGCACGCTGCCCCACCTCAAGGCCTGGGACGCGGCCTACCGCAAGGCCGGGCTGACGATCGTCGGCGTCCACACGCCCGAGTTCGCCTTCGAGCACGTCCCGTCCAACGTCCGCAAGGCCACGCGCGAGCTCGGCGTCGACTATCCGGTCGCGATCGACGACGGCTACAAGACCTGGGACGCCTACCAGAACGGCGCCTGGCCGACCGAGTACCTGATCGACCGGAAGGGTCACATCCGCGAGATCAAGGAAGGCGAGGGCACCTACGACGAGACCGAGCGCACGATCAGGAAGCTGCTCGGCGAGCCCGCACAGGCGCAGCTCGCATCGGTCAAGGACACCACGCCAGAGCATCCGACCACGCCCGAGTCCTACCTTGGCTGGGAACGGCTGCAGCGCTACTCCGGTTCCGAGCTCGTGCCCGACCGCATCGTCCCGTACAAGTTCCCGCGATCGTTGGCGCTGAACACGCTCGCCTACGACGGCCTCTGGCGCGTCGAGCGGCAGCGCATCGATGCCGTCCAGCGCGCGCGGCTCCGCCTCCACTTCCTGGCCCAGAACGTGTACCTCGTGATGAGCGGCCGCGGCACGGTCAACGTGCTCGTCGACGGCAAGCCCGTCCGCACCGTCCGCGTCGGCGGGCTGAGCAGGCTCTACACGCTGCTCAGCTACCCGAACCTGCGCGAGGGCGAGCTCGAGCTCCGCTTCAGCCCGGGGG
Source organism: uncultured Actinomycetes bacterium (assembly GCA_963754265.1). Taxonomy (GTDB): domain Bacteria; phylum Actinomycetota; class Thermoleophilia; order Gaiellales; family Gaiellaceae; genus AC-32. The sequence continues at coordinate 37,106 of CAVWFB010000003.1, forward strand.
TCTCGGGCTACGCCTTTACGTTCGGCTAGGCCGAGTTACTGCTCGCGGGCGGCATCCTCGCCGCCGCCGTCCTCTTCGTCGCGCTCGCGCAGGAAGCGCGTCAGCTCGGCCGCGAGCGCGTCGCCGGACGGAAGGTCGCTGCTCTCCTCGATCGAGTCGGCGCGGCGCTCGAGCTCCTCGACGTAGGACGCCGTCTCCTCGTCCGAGGCCACTGCCTCGCTGACCTGTTCCTCGTAGGACTGCGCCGCCTCCTCGAGCTCGTCCACGTCGACCTCGACGCCGATCAGGCTGCCGAGCCGCTCGCAGAGCGCCACCGCGGCGCGCGGGCTGGGTGTCAGCGAGACGTAGTGGGGGACGGCCGCCCAGAGGCTCGCCGAGGGGATGTCGGCCTGACGGCAGGCGTCGTGCAGGACGCCGACGATCCCGGTCGGCCCTTCGTAGCGCGAGGCCGAGAGCCCGAGGCGCTGGACGAGCTCCTCGTCGGAAGCGCTCCCCGTGACCGGTGCCGGCCTGGTGTGCGGGACGTCGGCCAGGAGCGCGCCGAGCGTGATCATCAGCTCGACCTCCAGTTCCTGCGCGAGCCCGACGACGAGATCCGTGAACGTGCGCCAGCGCAGGTTCGGCTCGATCCCGAGCAGGAGCACGATGTCTCGGTCGAGCCCCTCCGGCCGCGCGTGGTAAAAGCCCGTCTCGGGCCAGTCGATCCGGCGCGTCAGCCCGTCCTCGAGCGACACGTGCGGCCTCGTGGCCTGGAAGTCGAAGAAATCCTCGGGATCGACCTCCGCGAACTGCTCCGCACCCCAGGTTTTCGCCAGGTAGCCGGCCGCGAGCGACGCTGCCTGCGCACCGTCGTTCCAGCCGCGGAAAGCGGCCAGAAGGACCGGCCGTTCGAGCTCGGGCCGGCTGTGGATGCGCAGCTCATCGGCCATTAACCGCAGTCTACGTGCGGCCTTGCACGAAAGCCGCCGGCGGCCGCCACAGGACCGTGACGAAGGCGACCACCGCTCCCCAGACCGCCGCGGCGAAGCCGACGTGCACCAGGACGAGCCCCCAGGGCAGGTGTGTCCGGTACTGGATCTCGCCGAGAACCATCTGTGCGAGCAGCACCGCGAGCACCGCCAGGCCCAGCTTGAAGACGCGAGGCCACTGCTCGCGACGGGCGGCCAGGTAGCCCAGCACGAAGACGAGCGCGACCCCGAAGACGCCGACCGCGAACGCGTGGACGAACACGAGCGGCTGGAGCCGCCAGAGCCGGTCGACGTGCTCGGCGCCGCCACCCGAGTGCGGCCCGGCCGCGGTCGCGAGCGTGCCGCTGAAGAGCAGCACCAGGCAGGACCCCGCGGCGAGGATCCCCAGGCGGCGGAGCTCAAGCGGCACGACCGGCTCGGCCCGGCCGGTGCGCGCGCCGTAGGCCTCGAGCGCGAGCACGACGGCTCCGGCCAGGACGACCATCGAAAGCAGCAGGTGCGTGGCCACGACCGGCCAGCGCAGGTCGGTCTTGACCGCGAGGTAGCCGAGCGGCGCCTGCGCGAGCGTGCCGAGGAAGATCGCCAGCGCAAGCCGTCGCGCCCAGCGCTGCAGCGCCGGCGCCCGCAAGGCGGCGAGCGCCACGAGCAGCGTGACCGCGATCGTCACGCCGCCGACGAGGCGGTTCCCGAACTCGACGTAGGCGTGGTAGTCCTTCTCCGGGAGCGGGTGGCCCCTTTCGCACCCCGGCCAGTGTCGGCAGCCGAGCCCGGAGCCGGTGAGGCGCACTGCGGCGCCCGTCACGACGATCAGCCAGAGCATCCCCACGTTCAGGAGCGCGAGCTGGAAGAAGCGCACCGGAGTGAGCTCGAGCCGTCGCAGCCGCCCGAGGGTCGTGGCCTCGACGTGCATGCGGCGAATGCTAGAGAAGGGGCTCGAGCACGGCCGGATAGCCGTCCGCGCCGTCCACGGGCGTCGGGCGCGAGCCCAGGAAGAGCGGCCTGTCCGCAGCGTTGAGGAGCACGGGCATCAGGTCGGGACCGCGCAGCTGGCCGAGGATCCCCGCCGCACAGTCGAGCTCTCCGAAGCGCTCGACGCCGTCGGCTCGAACTCCCGGGCCCGCGACGAGCAGCGGCACGGGATCGCCGGAATGGATGACATCGGGCGATGCAGGCGTCGCGTGGTCGCCGGTGACGCAGACGATCGCGCGGTCGGTCGGGAGATCGCCCAGCGCAGTGTCGAGTTGCTCGATCGTGTCCTGCTTGACGTGCGGGTCCTTCGTGTGGCCCGCCGCGTCGGTCGTCTTCTGGTGGCAGAAGACGAAGGTGTCGCCGTCGTCGAGCCGGCGCCTTGCCAGCTCGACGCGCCCGAGCAGGTCGGCGACCGGGTCGTCGGTCTCCGGCGAATCGAGCGCCTCCAGCCCCAGCGCGAGGCCCAGCCCCCGCAAGAACGCCGATTCGGCCGCGAAGGCGCCGGTTACACCGTGGCGCTCGAGGAAGCTCGGCACGGGGCGCGCGCGGCCGAACCACTTCAGCGTGATCACGTTGAACCGCTCGCCCTCCAGGCGGCGCATGACCTCGCGCGTCCACTCCTCGCAGGCTCTCGCCGTTCCCTCGGCTTCCGCAACGACGGGTCGAGGCCGGAGGAGCGGATGGCGATCGCGAAAGAAGGCGTCGGTGTCGGTGACCCGCTCGTCCGCCCCGCCCGTAATGCGGAGCACCGCTTCGCCGCGCCAGACGTGCGCGAGCGAGAAGGTCAACCCGTCGACGACGATCCCGTCGCAGCGCTCGACGAGGGCCCGGGCCTCGTCCTCGTCGCGCTCGGGGTCGGGCCTTCCGGTCAGCCACCAGCCGTCTTCGCGCCGCTCGGCCGGGCGTAGGGCGGCATAGACGTGGACGTCGTCGGCGCTCACCTCCTGCCCACGCCCGAGCGCCTCGAAGACCGCCCGTCCCGGAAACTCGTCGGGGCGGTAGCCGAGCATCGACCAGTGCGCGACCTCGCTCGACGGCGCCCGCCCCGGGCCGATCGCGTAGAGCAGCCCACAGGAGCCACGAGCGGCGAGAGCGTCGAGATTCGGCGTGGCCGCGGCCTCGTTGCCGGTTCGCCCGCCGAGAGCCTCGTGCGCGCGGTCGGCGAGCCCGTCGAGAAGGAAGACGACGATGGGAAGCACGGCGCGGAGGCTATCCGCGCCGTGCTTCGGAGGACTTACCTGCGCTTGTAGGTGCGGGTCGAGCTGAAGCCGTCGAGGTAGCCGGCGCCGACCTGGTTGTACGACATGAAGACCCGCAGCGTGTACGTGCCGCGCGGCAGCCGCAGGTAGAAGAGCTTCTGCGAGCTCCGGCCGAGGATCACGCTCTTCATCTTCACCCACTGCCCGAAGCGCGTGAAGCGCTGGACGTAGATCTTCCGCCCTTGCAGAGAGTGGCTCGACTTGACCTTCACGAACCCCATCCCCTTCGAGGCGGAGAAGAGGACGTTCGGCCTCATCTGGAGGCTGATCTTGGAGCTGACCAGGGTCTTCCAGTGCGCCTCGTACGCGGTGAGGAGCGTCGGCTTGACGACGAAGTCCCAGACACCGCCTGTTGCCGTCAGGACCGTGGCGATCTGCACCGGCGAGGTCTGGCCGTAGGGCTGCGCCCACAGCGTCACCTGCTCGCCGGCCCTCTTGTTCGAGACCGCGCCCGAGATGTGCGTGGCCTGGCCGTAGGTCAGAAGCGGCGTGGTCGCGCCGATCGTGACCGCCGGCGCGGGTCCTTTCACGACGATCTTCCCGGTCAGAGCCGGGTGCAGGGCGTCGTGGTAGTTGAAGGTGCCCGCCGTGTTGAACGTATGGCTATAGGTCTTGGCAGGCCCGATCGTGCCCGAGGCGAACGCCCCGTTGTTCGCGATCACCTGGTGGTTCTTGGTGTCGCTGTTCGTCCATTTGACCGCGTCGCCCGTGTTGATGGTGACGTTCTTGGGCGAGAACGCGCTGGCCGTGATCTTGACCGCCTTGGTGGCGGTCGAGGCCGGTTGCGAGGCCCCGGTGATCGCCAGCGCCAGCACGGCGACCGTCGAGAGTACGAAGATTCGCATTGCGGAACCCCCTGGGTTCTTTGCGGCTGTATTCGGTGTAAACGCGGGTACCGGAGAAAAGTTTCGCGGCCTTACACGACCCTTTTCCGCGCCTTACACGACCCTTACACGAGTGAGCGCTCAAGTCCGTTCAACACTACGGCCACCCCCGGCGGGACAAGGGCCTCCCAGTCGCCGTTCTCCCGCAGCGCCGCGCGCACGTCGACGCCTGAAATCGCCTTTTCCGCGCCCTCGTCGAGCACCACGACCTCGTAACCTGCTTCCCGCAACCGGTCGAGCTTGGTGCCGCCCCAGTCGGAGAAGAGCCGGATGAACTGCGTCACGTCCTCGGGCACGTAGGCCGGCCAGAGCTCGGGCTCGTTGACCGGGAACGGGATCACGTGCACGCGGTCGAGCTCGAGCCCCGCGTCGAGGGCGGCCGCCTTCACCATCAGCAGACGCTCGACGTAGCTGTAGGGATTCGACTCGGGCAGATGGCGCAACGGATCCGAGTCCTCGGGCCTGATCCGCCGAGGGTCGGGATTCGTGATCCCGACGAACAGCTCGTCACTGCGGGCCGCTGCGCCCTTCAGGTACTCGAGGTGGCCGTTGTGAAAGGGCTGAAAGCGCCCGTGGATCATCCCCCGGGAGCTCACTCGACGACGACGCCGTGGCCCTCCTCGACCCGGCCCACCCGGCGGACGAAGAGCTTCCGCGACGCAAACTCCGCCTCGAGTGCCGCTCCCCGCTCGCCGGGAAGCGAGACCAGCAGGCCCCCGGCCGTCTGAGGGTCGTACCCGAGCGCCACGAGCGTGTCCGGGATCCCCTCGTGCGAGACGTGAGGCCCGGCGAAGTCGCGGTTGCGCGGGTCGCCGCTCGTGCGGACACCGTGACGGGCCACGTCGAGGGCTCCGTCGATCGCGGGGAAGCGGCCGGACTCGAGGCGCAGCCGTACGCCGCTCCGCTCGGCGACCTCGTGCGCGTGACCGAAGAGACCGAAGCCCGTGACGTCCGTGACGGCATTCGGCTCGAGGCCACGGAGGACGTCCGCGGCCTCGTTGTTCAGCGTCCGCATCCAGCGGATCGCGCGCTCGAGCTGCTGCGAGCCGACGTCGCCGCTCTTGTGCGCCGTCATGATCAGCCCGGTGCCGAGCGGCTTCGTCAGGAAGAGCGAGTCGCCCGGCTGGGCACCGTTCTTCGGCCAGATTCCCTTGGGGTGGACCGTGCCCACGACGGCGAGCCCGTACTTCGGCTCTGCGTCGCGGATGGTGTGACCGCCGGCGAGGAGGCCGCCCGCCGCGCGCACCTGCGCATCCGCTGCGGCGAAGATCGCCGCGAGCATCTCCATCGGCAGCTCCTCCGGGAAGGCCGCGATCGAGAGCGCAAGCAGCGGCGTGCCTCCCATCGCGAAGACGTCGTTGAGCGCGTTCGTCGCGGCGATCGCCCCGTAGTCGGCCGGGTCGTCGACCACGGGCGGGAAGAAGTCGAGCGTGAAGATCAGCGCCCGCTCGTCGTCGAGCCGGTAGACGGCCGCGTCGTCCGCGGGGGCGAGCCCGACGAGCAGGTCCTCCGCCTCGGCGGGGACGAAACCGGCGAGCAGCTGCTCGAGCCGGGCGGCCGAGTACTTCGCGGCGCAGCCGCCGCATGAGGCGAGGTCCGTCAGCTTCACAGTGCCGGTGCTCAGGTTCAAGGCGGCTTCTCCCTGAATTCGGTTGCGGGAACTGTAGGGATCGAGTCGACTCTCGTCCATCTACGTTCTGCGGTCCTCAGGTATTCCCGAAACGAGCAATGGGCAACGGCGGCCGAAGCCGCCGTTGCGAGGGGAGAGGAGGAGCTTTGGGTTGCTCCCCCGGATTCGTGACGATCGGCGCGATTCCTGCGCTCTGCTACGCGCCCTTCTCGATCGGGACGTCGACGAGGTTTCCCCATTCCGTCCAGGAACCGTCGTAGTTCTTGACGGCCTCGTACCCGAGCAGCTCCCGTAGCACGAACCACGTATGCGCGCTGCGCTCGCCGATGCGGCAGTAGGCGGTCACCTGCTTGTCCGGCGTGACGCCCTTGGCCTCGTACAGCCGGCGCAGCTCCTGAGGCGACTTGAAGGTGCCGTCGTCGCGCACGGCCTGGGCCCAGGGGATGGACTGCGCGGTCGGGATGTGCCCCGCCCGCTGCGCTCCCTCCTGCTCGTACCCCGGCGGCGAGATCACCTCGCCCGAGAACTCCTGCGGGCTACGGACGTCGACCAGGGCCTTCTCGCCTGCCGAGATGTCCTCGCCGACGGCGTCCCGGAACGCGCGGATCGTCTCGTCGCGCTCTTTCGCGTGGTACTGCATCCGCTCCGGCGATGGCGCCTCGGTCGTCAGCTCACGGCCCTCGTCGATCCACTTCTGGCGGCCGCCGTCCACGATGCGGACGTCCTCGTGGCCGTAGATCTTCAGGTACCAGTAGGCGAAGGCGGCGAACCAGTTGTTCTTGTCGCCGTAGAGGACGACGATCGTGTCGTTGCCGATCCCGCGCTCTCCGAGCAGCCGCTCGAAGACGTCCTTCGAGACCAGGTCGCGCTCGACCGGGTCCTGCAGGTCGTCTCGCCAGTGCAGCTTGACCGCGCCCCGGATGTGTCCCTCGTCGTAGACGTCGGGGTTCTCGTCGACCTCGGCCACGACTACCCCATGGTCGTCCAGGTGCTCGGCCACCCACTCCGTGGTCACGAGCACCGATTTCGCATAGCCGTCGTCAGGCATCGCTCCCTCCTGCATCGAACGTATCCCACCAAAACGGTACGACTGCCGGCGATCATCCGGGCCTAGAGCAGCCCGCGCACGGCCGCGCTCAACTCGGCTACAGACACCGAGCCCTCGAACTTGGCCTTCACGCGCCCGTCGGACCCGACGACGAACGTCCAGGGCTCGCTCTGCAGACCCCATTCGCGCATCCAGCGGTTGTAGCCCTTGGTCGGGTCGTTGCCGCGGTACACCTCGACGTGGATGAACCTTACGGGGCTCGAAGCGAAGCGCTTGCGCACGGCGTCGACGACGTCGACCACGGGCCCGCAGGTCCGGCTGGTGCAGAACTTCGGCGTGGCGAAGGTGACGACGAACGGGCGGTGGGCGGCAAGCGCCCCGGCCACGGAGTAGCGCAGGAGCCCGAGGTCCGGGGGCCGCCTGGTCGTGAGCATCGCCGCGCTCTCGGTGGCGAGAGTCGGCGTCGCCGACCGTGGAGCGAGGGCGCCCACAGCCGGGCTCGGCGCACGGGCGACGACGTCCAGGGTGCCGATCGCCTGGATCTTCGCGCCGTCCGGCTCGGCGACGAGCCAGTAGCGGCCGGGCCGCGGCACCCGCAGATGGGCGACGTAGATCCGGCTGACGTCACCGAAGGCAGGAGCCGAGCGACCGGGCACGCCGATCGGCTCGAGCCGGGCGGTGGCCCGGGTGAACGGCTTCTCGTCCCGGCCGGCAGCGAGCCAGACGCTCGCCGCGCCGCGCTCCACCGGCCGCGCGTCGTTCCTGATCACCAGGAACGGATAGCGCACCGACCCTGGTACGAACTCGGACGCCCCAGGGGTGACCGACACGTCGGGGCCCGGCCGCTTCATGAGGTCGACGAGCGTGCCCGATGACGATGACCCGGAACCGCCGCAACCGGCGAGGAGTGCCGCTGCGATCACGACCGCAGCGGTGAGACGACCCACGCGCCGAGTCTATCTAGCCAGAAACCCCCGAACGCCGGTGGGTGTGACGCCGCTGAGCAGGAGTGCGGCCGCACCGCGGTCGAGCGTGCGCGCCGGGAGAGTCACTGGGGGACCCCTGCGCCCGAGCGCACGCTCACGGTCGTTTAATGACCGTCGAACCAGCTACCCGGGATGCCGAGGAAGCGGAGGCCCCTGGCAAAACCCTCGAGGTAGAACGCCACGAGCGACAGGGAGACCATCAGGGAGATAAGGCGTGCCTTGTTCATCGTCACCTCCTTTCTCGGCTTAGAAGCGGACATCCTGTAGAGCCTCTGCGGCCTTGCGGTACAGGCGCGCAGCCGTAGCGTCCTCGCCGCGGCGGGCGGCGAGATCGCCTTGTGCCATCCACGCGGCGGCGCGATGGCTGATCGATTCGAGCTGTTCTGCGCTCGCTTCGGCGGTGCGCAGCATTTCCTGCGCCTCGTCGAGCCGGCCCTGCTCCATGAGCGAGCGGCCGAGCACGAGCTGGGTCGGTGCGATGTCGAGGAGGAAATCTTCGCGGCCCTCGAGGAGATCCAGCGCGTGGCGGGCTTCCTCCTCGGCCGAGTCCACCTGACCGGTCATCAGGTGCACGTGCGCGAGCGAGGAGACGACGTTCGCCGCCTCGGCCTCGCTGCCCTTGTCGAGCAGGACGCGGTAGGCGCTCTTCAGGTCCTCGACTGCCTTCTCGGGCTTGCCGAGCTGGAAGTTCAGCCCGCCGAGGTTGTTGAGGAGACGGCCGACGTTGCGCTCGTCGTTCAGCTGCTCGTAGTAGGCCTTCGCGCGCTCCGCGTAGCTGCGGGCGAGCACCCAGTGCCCCATGCGCTCGGAGACGAGCGAGGCCTGGAAGTAGACATTCGCCATCGTGCGGTGGTCGTCGAGCGACTGCGCGAGCTCCAGCGCGCGCTCGACGTCCTCGCGCGCGGCCTCGAAGTCACGCTGGCGCCGGTAGCAGCGCGAGCGCCAGCCGAGGATCTCCGAGCGAAGCAGGTCGCAGGGAAGGCCGGAGCCCTCCGCGAGCTTCAGCGACTCGCTGAACAGCGCGACGGCCGACGCGATGCTCGACAGGTGGTAGCGGCACACGGCCATCCGGAAGAGAACCTGTGCCCGGTCGACGTCCGAGAAGCCGGGGCCTTCGTTGACCGTCCGGCAGCGCTCCAGGAGCTGGAGAGCCGGCTTGAGCTCGCCCCGCTCCATCCGCGCCCACGCCTCGGTCGAAAGGGCGCGAGCCTCGAGCTCGATCGAGCCCGTCGCCAGGACGGCGGTGCGGGAGTTCTCGAGCTCTTCGACCGCCTCGTCGTACCGGTGCGCATTCGCAAGCGCCTCGGCCCGAGCCAGCATTGCCTCGACGCGGCTCCGCTCGTCGGCGGAGACCCCGCGCTCGAGGAAACCGGCGTCGACACCGAGCTTCGCAGCGAGCCACTCGATCGTCTCGCGCGTGGGGCGGGTCTTGCCCCGCTCGATCTGGCTGACGTATTCCTTCGAGAAGCGCTCGCCCGCGAGATCGGTCTGGGTCAGGCCCGCCGCCACCCGCAGCTGACGCACGCGCTCGCCCAGGCGGGAGCCCGGGGAGGTCGTGCGAGTACGGTCGCTGAGGGATACACGCGGCATGACGACTACAGGCGCAGTGAAACGCATACTTGACTGCTGCGCAAGTAGCTCTTCCCGAATATCCCCCAAAAAGGGCATGACCTCTAGAGAAACCGGGTGAACTGGCGGATCTCAAAATCACTTGATCGAGCTACTTGACTACCACTAGGGGCAGGTCTATAGTCCGTCCACCTTGCACCCAGCCGGACGCCAGGCTTATGGGATGCAAGGGGCGCGCCAAAGAAGGCGACGAACGCCCGGAGGTTGTGGCTGGGCCGCAGAGCCAAGGCCTCCGGGTCGTCGCCCTCTAAAGAAGGCGGGCACAAAATGATGAAGCCCCCGGAGCCGCAGCCGGGGGCTTTTTTTTGCGTCGTAGTGCCAGCGGCGCGTGACCTAGACCGAACTCCAGACCCGCGCACAGCTATCGCTTCGAGGATCGGGCCGCCTACGCTGCACGCTCCGTCTCTCGAGAGCGATCTGCTAGGCCGACTTACCCGTCATCCAGGCTCGGCGTGATGCGATGATCCGGTCGAACTCGTCGCCCACCAGGCCGCTCAGGCGACGGTCGATCGTCGAGAGCAGGCCCAGCGAGATGAAGATCCATGCCTCCGCGTCGACGTCGCGGTCGGGCAAAACGCCGCCTGCCTCCTGGGAGCGCCTCATCACGTCTGCCACGAAGGCGTGCACCTCGCGAACCTGCTCGCGCAGGCCGCGCCGGATCTCCGGGTCGTCGGCTGCCTCGCTGAGCGCCTGGATCCAGAGGTCGATGAGGATGACGCGATCAGCGGCCCTGGCCTGGAGGTACGTCTGGCCGAGCGTCGCCACCCACATCCCCGGATCCTCCTCGTCCTCGAGCGCCTTGCTCCAGAGCAGACGCAGGTCATCCCAGGCGGCGGAGAGACAGGCGAGGTAGAGCTCGCGCTTGGAGGCGAAGTGCCGGTAGAGCACGGGCTCGGTCACGCCGGTTGCGCGCGCGATCTCTGCAGTCGTCGAGCCGCGGTAGCTGCTCTTCGCGAAAACGCGGCAGGCGGTCTCGACGACCGCCGCGCGCCGCTCGGTCGCGGTCAGGCGGATCCGAGCCTCGGTCAAGCCGCGAGCTCCGAGAGTTGCGCCGGCTCCTCGGCCTCCTCGGGCTTGCGCAGGGTCACCACCGCGATGAGCGCCGCGACGAAGGCGATCCCGGCTGCGACGATCAGCGAGCGCTGAAAGCCCTGGACGAACTGGTCGACGGCCTGAGGCGCGGGCGGCTGCACGTGCACGTAGGACGCGACGATCGCGCCCATGATCGCGATCCCGAGCGACCCGCCGACCTGGCGCGCGCTATTCAGCACCGCCGAGCCGACGCCGGCCTTGTCCACCGGGACCGCGTGCATCGCGGTCGCCGTCGTCGGTGCCATCGACATCGCCATGCCGGCGCCGCCGACGAGCAGCCCGGGGAAGATGTCCCAGAAGGTCGAGCTCTGGTCGAGCTGGGCGAAGATCACGAGCGAGCCGGCGACCAGCGCCATCCCCGAGGCGATCAGCCACCGTGGACCGAAGCGGTCGCTGAGCTTCCCTGCGACCGGCGCGAGGAACACGATGCAGAGCGTCATCGGCAGGAAGGTCGCGCCGGCCTGCGTCGGCGAGTAGTGGAGGACGTTCTGCACGTAGAGCGAGACGTAGAAGAAGACGCCGAACATCGCGAGCGCAATGAGGAGCATGATCGTGTTCGCCCCTGCGAAGGTCGCGTTGCGGAAGAGCGAGATATCGAGCATCGGCACGCGCTGGTGCAGCTCGAGCAGCACGAAGGCTGTCAGACCGATCGCGGCGACAGCGAAGAGCGCGAGGATTCGCGGCGAGGTCCACCCGTACTTGTTCGCCTCGATGAGCGCGTAGGTGAGCGCAAAGAGCCCGATCGCCGAGGTGAGCAGGCCCGGCAGGTCGAGGCGCTGCTCGGCCGAGGTGTCACGCGACTCCCTGATCACGAGCCGGGCGACGACTATCGCGACGAGCCCGACCGGGACGTTGATGAAGAAGATCCAGTTCCAGCTGATGTGCTGCGTGATCAGGCCGCCGACGAGCGGGCCGATCGCGAGCGCGAGCGCGGAGACCCCCGCCCAGATCCCGATGGCCATCCCGCGCTGACGGGGCGGGAAGGTCGCCGTGATGATCGAGAGCGTGGCCGGGTTCATCATGGCCGAGCCCACGCCCTGTACGACGCGCGCGCCGATGAGCACGTTTGCGTCGGGCGCCAGACCGCACGCGAGCGAGGCGCCGGTGAAGATCGCGAGGCCGATGATGAAGAGCAGGCGCCGGCCGAAGAGGTCGGCGAGCTTCCCTCCGGTCAGCATGAGCACTGCGAAGGTGAGGGCGTAGCCGTTCACGACCCATTCGAGCTCCGAGATGCCGATGTTCAGGTCACGCTGGATCGAGGGCAGCGCGACGTTCACGATCGTGTTGTCCAGCATGATCATGAAGAGCCCGAACGAAACCGCTCCCAGGGTCCACCACTTCTTGTTCTCCTCCGCAAAGATCCGTGCGCGCACGCGTCCCTCTCCTCGCCTCGCCGATAAGTTAGTCCTCACTAGGTTAGCCACCGCTAGCTAGGCGGTCAAGCTCGTTAGGCTTGCCGGCCGTGGGCCCGATCTGGACACCGACGGACGAGGTGCGCGAGCGCTCGAACGCGCTCCGCCTCGCGCGCAAGCTCGGGTTCGACGACTACGCGAAGCTCGTGCGCTTCTCGCAGGAGGAACCGGAGCGGTTCTGGCCGGCGGCAATCGAGGACATGGGCCTCGAGTTCTCGCAGCCGTGGGACGCCGTGGTGGACACGTCGAACGGCCCCGAGTGGGCAACGTGGTTCGTCGGCGGCAAGCTCAACCTCGCCGAGAACTGCGTACACCGCTGGGCTCGCGGGGACCGGGCCGACGCCGAAGCAGCCGTAGGGCAGAGCGAGGACGGCGAGCGGCAGGCACTCACCTACCGCGAGCTCTCCGACGCGGTCACGCGCCTCGCCGAGGCGCTCGCCGCTCTCGGCGTCGGCCCCGGCGATCGCGTCGCCATCTTCCTGCCGATGTCGCCCCAGGTGGCCGTCGCCTCGCACGCGTGCGCGCACCTCGGGGCGATTCAGGTTCCGGTCTTCTCCGGCTTCGCCGCACCCGCGATCGCGGCGAGGCTTCGGCACGCCGAGGCGAAGGTGGTCGTCACTGCGGACGGCTCGTTACGCCGGGGCCGCGAGGTGCCGATGAAGGCACTCGTCGACGAGGCGCTGACCGAGTCGCCGTCGGTCGAGCACGTCGTCGTCTGGCGCCGGCTCGGGCACGACGACGTGCCCATGCTCACCGGCCGCGATCTCTTCTGGGAAGACGCCGTGGCGGACTCGCCCGGCGAGCTCGCGCCGCTCGAGGTCGATTCGGAGCACCCCTACCTGCTCACCTACACCTCGGGCACGACCGGCCCGCCGAAGGGCGTCCTTCACGTCCAGGGCGGCTTCCTGGTCTCGATCACCCGCGAGGTCGCCTATCAGGCGGACGCGCGGCCAGACGACGTGATCCACTTCGTCACCGACATGGGCTGGATCATGGGCCCGTGGGAGGTGGTCGGGGGGATGGCGCTCGGCTGCACGATCGTCTTCGCGGAGGGCGCGCCCGACTGGCCCGAGCCCGACCGGCTCTGGGGCCTGGTCGAGAGCGAGCGAGTGTCGATCCTCGGCCTTTCGCCGACGCTCACGCGCGCGCTGATTCCCCACGGGGAAGAGCTCGTCGAGCGGCACGACCTCTCGTCGCTTCGCGTGCTCGTCACCACCGGGGAGCCGTGGAACCCGGAGCCCTACCGCTGGCTGTTCGAGAACGTAGGCGGCGGCCGCTGCCCGATCATCAACTGCTCGGGCGGCACCGAGGTCGGTGCCTGCTTCCTCTCGCCGACGGTCGCGGCGCCGATCAAGTCCTGCTCCCTCGGCGGGCCGGCGCTCGGAATGGCGATGGACGTGGTGGATGCCGAGGGCCACTCGGTTCGCGGCGAGGTCGGCGAGCTCGTCTGCCGCAAGCCGTTTCCCGGGATGACGCGTGGCTTCTGGGGCGACCGTGAGCGGTATCTGGACACCTACTGGCGCCGCCTGCCCGGGATCTGGGTGCACGGCGACTGGGCCTCCGTGGACGAGGACGGCTACTGGTTCCTGCACGGCCGCTCCGACGACACCTTGAACATCGCAGGCAAGCGCGTAGGCCCGGCCGAGCTGGAATCCGCGGTCGTCGCCCACCCCGCGGTCGCCGAGGCGGCGGCGGTCGGCGTGCCGCACGCGGTCAAGGGCGAGGTCGCGTGGGTCTTCTGCGCCCTCGTGCCCGGAGTGGAGCCGAGCGAGGAACTGGCCGCGGAGCTCCGGGCCGCCGCGGCGGGCGAGCTCGGCAAGGCGTTCGCGCCCGAGCGGGTGCTCTTCGTCTCGGCGCTGCCGAAGACCCGCAGTGCCAAGATCGTCAGGCGGGCCGTGCGCGCCAAGGCGCTCGGCTCCGATCCCGGCGACCTCTCGTCGCTGGAGAACCCCGAGACCCTGGAGGAGATCGAACGTGTCGCAACCGGTTGACAGACTCGACGGACAGGTAACCCTCATCACCGGCGGCGGCCGCGGGATCGGCGCCGGAATCGCCCGAGAGCTCGCCGCAGCCGGCGCACGTGTCGCGGTGGCGGCACGAACTCGCGCCCAGGTTGACCAGGTCGCGGACGAGACCGGCGGGCTCGCCTTCGAGTTGGACGTCACCGACCGGGAGGCCGTCGAGCGAACGGTGGCCGAGGTCGAGCGCGAGCTCGGGCCGATCGACCTCCTGGTCGCGAACGCCGGCATCGGCAACCAGGGCGGCGCGACGTGGGAGGCCGATCCGGCTACGTGGTGGCGCGTCCTCGAGGTGAACGTCCTCGGCGTGCACCTCTGCAGTAGAGCCGTCATCCCAGGGATGCTCGGACGCGGCGAAGGCCGAATCGTCATCACCGGCAGCGGGGCGGCATACCTTCCAGGCTCCACCGGCACCGCGTACTCCGCGAGCAAGGCGGCCGTCTGCCGGTACGGCGAGACGCTGGCGAACGAGCTCGAGGGCCGGATTCCCGTCTTCCACTTCAGCCCGGGCCTCGTCAAGACCGAGATGACTGGCGGCAGCATCTCGGACGATGCGCCCTGGACGCCGCCGGAGCTGGCGCCGCGCCTCGTCCGGGTGCTGGCCTCCGGGCGAGCCGATGCGCTGGCCGGCCGGTACCTGCACGCCGAGCACGACGACATCGAAGAGCTGATCTCCCGCTCCGACGAGATCGTGCGGGACGACCTGAACGCGATCCGCCTGCGCCGCTGAACCTGGTTTTCGACTGATAGTCTAAAACCTGCTAATGAGACTCGCGCTCGCCCAGATCAACACCACCGTCGGCGATCTCGACGGCAACCGGGATCTGATCCTGGACCGGCTCGAGGAGGCGAAGGCGGCGGGCGCGGACCTCGTGCTCTTCCCCGAGCTGGCCGTCACCGGCTACCCGCCCGAGGACCTCTTGCTCCGCCCGGGCTTCTTACGAGCCGCAGAGGAGTCGCTCGCCGCGATCGCCCGAGCGACGCACGGGATCGTCGCGCTCGTCGGGGTTCCCCACTTCGACCGCGATCTCTTCAACGCCTGCGCGATCTGCGCCGCCGGGGAGGTGAAGGCGCTCTACCGCAAGCGCTTCCTGCCGAATTACGGCGTCTTCGACGAGGACCGCTACTTCGCGCCGGCACGCGACCTGCTGCTGCTCGAGCACGGTGGCACGCTGATCGGCCCCACGATCTGCGAGGACATGTGGCAGCCCGGTCCGCCTGCCACCGATCTCGCGCTCGCGGGCGCCCAGCTGTTGACGAACATCTCGGCGTCGCCCTTCCACGTCGGGCGCGACCGGGAGCGGGAGGAGATGTTCGCCACGCGCGCGCGGGACAACTCGTGCTTCGTCGCCTTCTGCAACAGCGTCGGGGGGCAGGACGAGCTGATCTTCGACGGGCACTCGCTCGTGCTCGACGAGGAGGGTCACGTGCTCGCGCGTGGCCCGGGCTTCGAGGAGGCATTGCTCGTCGTGGACATCGACCCTGCCGACGCCGTCGGGCGGCGCCTGCGGGACGTGCGCCGACGCGGCCTCGTGCGCGAACGAGGCGGCGCGGTACCCGAAGCGCCGGTCGTCCACGTGGGCGTGCCCGGCACCGCTGCCGACCCGGTCGAGCCGCAGCTGGCGGCACCGCTCGACGAGCTCGAGCAGATGCGCCTCGCGCTCGAGCTCGGGCTGCGTGACTACGTCGAGAAGAACGGGTTCAGCGAGGTCGTCGTCGGCGTCTCGGGCGGGATCGACTCTGCGCTCACGGCCGCGCTTGCGGTCGAGGCGCTCGGAGCCGAGCGCGTGCACTGCGTCTCGATGCCCTCGCGCTTCTCATCGGAGGAAACCCGACGGGACGCGCGCCTGCTCGCCGAGAGCCTCGGCACCGAGTTCCGCGAGCTGCCGATCGGCGAGATCGTGAACGCCTTCGAGCGGGTGCTGGCCGAGAGCTTCGCCGGCCTGGCGACGGATCTCGCCGAGGAGAACCTGCAGGCTCGGGTACGCGGCGTCCTGCTGATGGCGCTGTCGAACAAGTTCGGCTGGCTCGTGGTCGCGACCGGCAACAAGTCGGAGCTCTCCGTGGGGTACGCGACGCTCTACGGCGACATGGCCGGCGGCTTCGCGCTGCTGAAGGACGTCTTCAAGACCGACGTCTTCCGGCTCGCCCGGCACCTGAACGAGCGGGTCGGCCGCGAGCTCATTCCCGCGTCGATCATCGAGCGAGCGCCGACCGCGGAGCTCCGCGACAACCAGCTGGACGAGGACTCGCTCCCACCGTACCCCGCCCTCGACCGCGTGCTCGAGGCCTACGTCGAGCAGGACCGCTCCCGCGAGGAGCTCTCCGCCGACGGCTTCGACCGCGACGTCGTCGAGCGCGCACTCGCGCTGATCGACCGGGCCGAGTACAAGCGACGCCAGGCTCCGCCCGGGGTCCGCCTGACCCCGAAGGCCTTCGGCCGCGACCGGCGCACGCCGATCACCAACCGCTGGCGCGGTTAGCGATCGGCGTAGAAAGCTAGACGAGCTTCCGCAGCTCGCAGAACCAGCGCAGGCGCTCGTCCCAGGGCACGGCGGCATTCGCCGGGGAGGTCGAGGGCAGGACGAAAAGCCGGGTCTGACCTAGGCGCCGTTCCTGCAGCCCGTGCTCCGGCCGCTCGCCGAACGCGCCGCGGTAGGCCTCCTTGCCCACGAAGGCAATCACGCCCGGAGCGAACTCGAGCGCGAGCCGCTCGAGCCGGGCGGCCGCGCCCGCGAAGTCGCCCCGCCGAAGGTCGCCGGAACCGCGCGTCGTCCGAGGCGCAGCGTTGGTCAGGCCGATCCCGTAGTCGAGCGACTCGAACTGCTCGTCCGGGCGCAGGAGACGGGGCGTGAAGCCGGCGGCATGGAGCAGCCGCCAGAAGTCGTTCCGCGGATTGGCGAAGTGTGCGGCGGCAGCCGCCGAGACGAAGCCGGGATTGATCCCGCAGAAGACGACGTCCAGACCGGGGCCGAGGACGTCCGGGACCGCGCTAGGTGCAGCTCCCCCTGCGCCGCGCGCGCGGTGTGCAGGGCCGCTCATGGCCAAGCGGCTTGGGGCGCCTGCGCCGCGACCAGGAGCGCCAGGTTCCGCCTCGCCCGGAGCGGGTCCAGCTCGGGCAGGCCCTCACGCGGCGAGCTCCGCCTCACGCGCGTCCAGCCGAACTTCGAAGAGCCGGCGCAGCTCCTCGCCGGTGATGCGCGCGAGCCCTTGCGGGCGCCGCGGCTCGAACTGCACCAGCCGCACCGTCGCCTCGAAGGAGCCGTAGCACCGGAGGTAGCACTCCTCCTCGCTCAACGGTCGCAGGCGTCGCACGAGCGGAGCCTATGCAGGGCCCCGGACGGATCGATCTACTCGTACTGAAGCGCCTTGAGCACGTTCAGGCGGGAGGCCCGCCGGGCGGGTATGACCGCGGCCAGGATGCCGACGAGGATCGCGGCCAGGACGAAGTAGACGAGCTGCATCCACGGAATCGCGAAGACGATGCCCTGATCCGACAGAGCATGCGTCACGAGCGCGGCGAGGAAGACGCCGACCACTATGCCGAGCGCCGCGCCCATCAGCGCCGTGACGATGCTCTCGTAGCGGATCATCATCCTCACCTGCCGCCTGGTCATGCCGACCGCGCGCAGCATTCCGAGCTCGCGCGTCCGCTCGTACACGGTCAGCACGAGCGTGTTGATGATCCCGACGAGGCTCACGATCACGGAGAGCGCGAGCAGTGCGTAGAGGAGGTTGAGGATCTTCTTGATCGGCTTGATGAAGTTCGTCTTGAACTCGTCGCGGGTCTGCACCTTCGCGTCGGCGAACCCCGAGACGTCGTCCTCGAGCGTCTGCGTGTTGGCGGCGCTGACGCCGTCGGGGGTGTTGACCAGGACCATCTCGTCCCTCGGCCGCGGGATGTACCGGTCGAAGAGCGTGGTCGAGATCGTCGCGTCGCCGAAGGGCGAGCCGCCGTTCGGCTGGTCGTAGATCCCGATCAGACGTACGTTCACCCGCTTGCCGCTCGGGAACTCGAGGCTCACCGGCGAGCCGATGTGCAGGTGCTGGCTCTTCGCGTAGTCGCTGTCGGTGAAGAAGCCGTCCGTGCCGAGCCGGCCGGGAACCGAGTTGCCGCCCTCCTTCCAGTCGATGCGGATCCCGGTCGCGACGTTCGGCTCGACGGCCGTGAGGTCGTGGTCGCTGCCGAGGAAATGGGCTGAACCGGCGCGAATCGGCGTCACGTCGCTGACACCGGGCTTCCCGACGAGCGACTTTCCGGCAGCGACGTCGATCGGGCTGAACGTGTTGGTCGCCGTGATGGCGTAGTCGGCGACGAACAGCTGGTCGACGGCGTCCTCGAACGACTTGAACACGCCCTGTCCGAAGATCGCCACGAAGGTAACCAGCGCGAGCCCGATCATCAGCGCGGACGCCGTCGAAGCGGTCCGCGCAGGGTTCCGCGTGGCGTTGTCGCGCGCCAGGATCCCCGGCGCGCCGCCGATCGCGCGGGCCGGAGCCCCGAGCACGGCCGCGAGTGGGCGGACGACCCGCGCCGCGTTCATCGAGACGCCGAAGAAGAGCAGGAGCACGCCCACGCCGATCATCAAGCAGCCGAGGCCCGGTGGCAATTCCGCTGCCCAGCGACCCGAGAGCCACGAGCGCGATCGCGGCGGCCAGGATGCCGAGCGCGGTCACCGGCCCGTACTTGGCGAACCGCGAGACCGGGAGCACCGAGCCTTCGCGCACGGCGGCGATCGGCGGCACGCGCGTCGCCCGGCGAGCCGGGCGGATGCTGGCGACGAGCGTCACGATCGTGCCCACGAGGACGGAGACGATCACGGTGCGCGTGGCGAAGATCGTCTGGCCCTGCGGAAGGTCGATCCCGAAGGTGACGAACAGCTTGTTCAGGAGCTTCGCCAGGCCGAGCCCGAGGAAGAGCCCGGCGAGCGAGCCGAGGATGCCGATCACGAGGGCCTCGACCACCACCGACCACAGCACCTGGCGGCGCGACGCTCCCAGCGTTCGGAGCGTGGCGAACTCGCGCATCCGCTGGGCGATGGTGATCGAGAGCGTGTTCGCAATCACGAACGCGCCCACGAACAGGGCGATCCCTGCGAATGCGAGCAGGATGTACTTGAAGAACGAGACGAAGGACAGGTCCTTCTTGTCCTCCTTGACCTGAGCGTTCGTGTCGCGGACGGTCGCCGTCGGAGGCAGCAGCGGCTTGATCTCCGAGGCGAGCTTCGCATTGCTGACGCCCGTCTTCGACTGGATGCGGATCACGTCGAGCTGACCAGGCTTGTCGAACACGCGCTGCGCCGTCGGGAGATCGAAGATGGCGAAGGTGGCGCCTCCGATCGAGCCGACGCCCGAGAACTCCGCGATGCCCGAGAGCTTGAACGATCGCTGCGGGCCGACCGCTTGCAGCCTGATCGTGTCCCCCAGTTGAAAGTTCTCGTGCTTGGCCGTCGCCTTGTCGATCGCAACCTGGTCGGACCCGCTCGGCCAGGAGCCGGCGGTCAGCTTCGTCGGGTTGAACTGCTGCTCGCGCGGATCGACGGAGAAGCCGAGCGACGGGGCGCCGCCGGTGTTGATCACCTTCCCGTCCTTGCCGATCAGCTTGACGCTGTCGCTCGTCACCGAGCCGGCGGCCGCGGCCACGTCAGGGAGGGCCTTCACCTTCGTCAGCACCGAGGCCGGGAAGGTCGGCGTCTCGACGCCGTTTCCGTTCGTGTTCTTGAACGCGGCCTGCCCGGAGACGACCAGGTCGGCGTTCTTGTACGAGTTGACGACGATCGTGTTGAACCCGTTGTTGATCGTGTCGGTGAGGATGTAGGTGCCGCTGATCATCGCGACGCCGAGCACGATCGCGATCGCGGTCAGCGAGGCGCGGACCTTCCGGCCGGCGAGGCCCTTCAACGCGACGACGAGCATCAGGCCTGCGTCAGCTCGTCCATGGCGGCGATCACGTCGCCCGGATCGGATCGCGGCATGTCGCGCACGATCAGGCCGTCCGCGAGGAACAGGATGCGGTCGGCGATCGCCGCCGCGTGCGGGTCGTGCGTGACCATGACCGTCGTCTGGCCGAGAGCGTCGACCGAGTCGCGCATCAGCTCGAGGATCTCGCCGCTCGTCTTCGAGTCGAGGTTGCCGGTGGGCTCGTCCGCGAACACGACCGTCGGCCGGGAGACGAGCGCGCGCGCGATTGCCACGCGCTGCTGCTGGCCGCCCGAGAGCTCGGCGGGGCGATGCGTGCGCCGGTCCTGCAGGCCGACCTTCTTCAGCAGCTCCTCGCGCCACTCCTTGTCCGGCTTCTCGCCGGCGATGGTGAGCGGCAGGACGACGTTTTCTTCAGCCGTCAGCATCGGGAGCAGGTTGAAGAACTGGAAGACGAACCCGATGTGCTCGCGCCGGAGCTTCGTGGTCTCGGTGTCGTTCAGCTCGCCGACGTTGGTGCCGGCGATCCAGACGGTGCCGGACGTCGGCTTGTCGAGCGCCGCGAGGATGTGCATCAACGTCGACTTGCCTGAGCCCGACGGGCCCATGACGGCGGTCAGCTTTTCACGCTGGACATCGAGCTCGACTCCTCGCAAGGCGTCTACTGCGGTGTCGCCCTCTCCGTAGCGGCGCGTCAGGTCGCGCGCAGCCACGACGGCTGCGGGCACGCCTTCTTTTGCCTCCACTGCTGGAACTGCGGCGGCTTCCATAGCCCTCCCTCGTAGTCGACCCCCGGTCCGGCGGGAGTGTCTCACCGATTGAAACTGATAACAACGTTCTATCGGATAGCGTCTCACCATGAGCACGACAACGTTCGACGTCGCCGCCGCACGCAGCCGTTTCTCGGCGCTCGACAGGGATCTGGCGTTCTTCGACGGCCCCGGCGGCACACAGGTTCCGGACGAGGTGATCGATGCGATCGCCGACTACCTACGGAATTCGAACGCCAACGTCAGCGGCCCGTACGAGACCAGCCGCCGAACCGAGGTCCTGGTCGACGACTCCCGAAATACGGCCGCGCAATTCCTCGGCTGCAAGCCCGAGGAGGTCGTCTTCGGCGCCAACATGACGACGCTCAACTTCGCTCTCACGCGGACGCTCGGGCGCGAGCTCGCGGCCGGCGACGAGATCGTCGTGACCCGGCTCGACCACGACGCGGACGTCGCCCCCTGGCTCGAGCTCGCCCGCGATCTCGACCTCGTCGTCCGCTTCGCCGACATGTGCGACGACACGACGCTCGACCTCGACGACCTCGCGGCGCAGCTGTCGGACCGCACGCGTGTGGTCGCGTATCCCTGGGCCTCGAATGCCGTCGGAACGCTGGTGGACGTGGCACGGGTGGCCGAGC
This sequence comes from uncultured Actinomycetes bacterium, assembly GCA_963754265.1. Classification (GTDB taxonomy): domain Bacteria; phylum Actinomycetota; class Thermoleophilia; order Gaiellales; family Gaiellaceae; genus AC-32. The sequence goes on from CAVWFB010000003.1 coordinate 58,328, forward strand.
TCGCCCACGAGGCGGGCGCGCTGGCCTGGGTCGACGCCGTGCACTACGCCCCGCACGGCCCGATCGACGTGATGGCCGCGGATCTCGACGTCCTGATCTGCTCGCCGTACAAGTTCTTCGGGCCGCATCTCGGGATGGCCTTCGCCAGGGCCGAGCTGCTCGAGCGCTGGCGGCCCTACAAGGTGCGTCCTGCCCCGGAGGTGCCGCTCGGGCATCGGTTCGAGACAGGCACGTTGCCGCACGAGCTGCTCGCGGGTTTCGTTGCGGCCTGTAAGTACGTGGACTCGGTCGGAATGGACGCGATCGTGGCCTACGAGCGCGAGCTCGGCACGCGCTTTCTCGAAGGCCTGCCGGGCGCGTGTCGGATCCACGGCCTCCCGACCATGGACGGGCGCGTCCCCACGTTCTGCTTCACGGTCGAGGGACGCACGCCGGCCGAGGTGGCGACCCGCCTCGGTGAGCACGGCTACGCCGTCTGGCACGGGAACTACTACGCGGTCGAGGCCATGGAGCGCCTCGGCCTTCCCGACGGCGGGGTTCGGGCCGGAATCGTCCACTACAACACCGCCGAGGAGGTCGACGGGCTGCTGGAAGAGCTGCGGGCGCTGTGAGGCTCCTGGTTCTGGGGGGGACGAAGTTCCTCGGCCGCGCGGCGGTCGAGTCGGCGCTCGAGCGGGGTCACGAGGTGACCCTCTTCAACCGCGGCGAGACGAATCCCGAGCTCTTCCCCCAGGCCGAGAAGCTCCGGGGCGACCGCGACGGCGACCTCTCGGCGCTCGAGGGACGCGAGTGGGACGCGGTGATCGACCCGTCGGGTTTCGTCCCGCGCGTTCTGCGGACTTCGGCGGAGCTGCTGCGCGACGCCGTCGGCCACTACGTGTTCGTCTCCTCGATGTCGGTCTACCGCGAGCCCTACGAGCCGGACTTCGACGAGGACGCACCGGTGTTCGAGGTCGAGCCGCGCACGGAGGAGGTGCTCGAGGAGTACGCCGAGCTCAAGGCTGCGTGCGAGCGCTTGCTCACGGAGGTGTTGCCGGGGTCACACGCAAGCGTCCGCGCTGGACTGATCGTGGGACCGCACGACCCCACCGGCAGGTTCACCTACTGGCCGTTGCGAGTCGCCCAGGGTGGCGACGTGCTCGCCCCGGCACCGCCCGAGCGGCGGGTGCAGTTCGTCGACGCGCGTGACCTCGGCGAATGGCTCGTGCACGTCGCGGAGGAGCGCATCGCGGGGACGTTCAATGCGGTCCGGCCCGCCGAGCCGTTCGGCGACCTGCTCGAGGTCTGCCGCGAGGTGTCCGGGAGCGACGCGAGGTTCGTCTGGGTCGACGAGTCGTTCCTGCTCGAGCGCGAGGTCGGACAGTGGATGGAGCTGCCGCTCTGGCTCGCGGGCGCCGAGGCGGCGTTCATTCAGGCGGACGTCTCACGGGCGGTGACAGCGGGCCTCCGCTTCCGGCCGGTTGCCGAGACGGTCGCCGACACACTGGCCTGGGCGCGCGAGACCGGCGCGCCGCTGGTGGCCGAGACCGACCGGCTCGGAGCCGCGGGGATGCAGCCCGGGCGCGAGGCCGAGCTGCTGGGCGCCTGGCGCGCCCGCAAGTAGTCACCGCTCTCGGCACGAAGCCGTCGCCCACGCGTGCGCCGGAGACGAGTAGCGTTGTTCACGGGGGAACAATCGGTGGGGTCCCCCGGGGGAAACGCCCTCAGTCGTAGGCGGCGCGGGCTCGATCCCAGCGCTCGTCGTCACGGCGGATCTTGTCCGGGTCGACCCCTCTGGCCTCGGCGAGGTCGAGCGTGAGCAGCTGGAACCGGACGATGTCGACGACGGGGTGCACGCTCGGGACGAGCGTCGTCTCGCACCCGAGCTCACGCAGCGCCTGCACCGCACCTGCCGCCCTCTCGGCCGCTCGACCCTCGCCTTCGATGACGAAAGCCCGCACCGACTCGTCGATCGCGGCCAGGTGCCCGTGAAGGAGCTGCTCCGTCTCGTGCGCCTCCGCCGCCACGAAGGCGCCCTCCCGCAGCTTCAACGCGGCCTCCTGCGCGGTCGGCCAGTCGCGCCCGGCGCCGGCGATCAAGTAGCGCTCCTGTGCACCGACCGGCTCCCGCTGCTGAAGCGCCGTCTCGACCGCGGCGGGAAGGCCGCTGACGTCGTCGCCGCGCAGCGCGGCGAGGGTGGCCACCGCGCACGTGTAGCTCACGGTGTGGCACCAGCTCCGCTCCACCTCGGGCGTGGCCACGAGCACTTCCTCGGCGAGCTCGCCCAGCGGGCTCTCCGGCTTCGCGGTGACGAGCCAGACCGGCCCCGCGAAGGCGCGCGCCGCCTCGACCGTCAGCGGCGTATCGCCCTCGTGGCTGACCGCGACCAGAAGATCCGCCTCCTGCTGCGGCGCCAGGACGAGCTCCAGCGCCTGCATGGCGGCGCCCCCGGTCTGGGCGGCGTGGAAGGACGTGCCGCAGCCCGTGTAGAGCACCCGCCCCTCGGGGAGGCGCCGATCCGTCGGCACTCGGCCCAGCCACTCCGGCTGGACGGAGATCGCCCTGCGCATCTCGTCTCCCGCCACGCGCCCAGCATCTCGCATTCCGTACCGTCCGTGCGGATGCTGGAGAGGCGTACTCGACGGCGAGTGGGAGGCCCGCATTTCGTCTGGCGCCGGGAGGACCGCCCTCGCCGATACCATCGCGCCGATGTTCGTCCACCGCGAGCGCGTCCGCTTCCGTGACCTCGATGCGATGGGCCACGTGAACAATGCGGTGTTCCTGACCTACATCGAGTCGGCCCGCGTCGCGTTTCTGGTCGACCTGGGCGCGGCTGCCACGCTGGAGGACATATCCATCATCGTTGCTCGGATAGAGATCGACTTCCGCGCCCCTGTCGCCTTTGGCGAGGAGGTCGAGGTCGGTGTACGAACGAGCCGTTTCGGTGACAAGAGCTTCGACCTCGACTACGAGCTCCGCGTCGGCGACGAGGTAGTCGCCCAGGCCAAGAGCGTCCTGGTCGGCTACGACTACGACAAGGGAGAGACCGTGACGATTCCCGACGACTGGCGCGAGAGGCTGGCCGCCTGATGAGCGTTTTCGAGCGACACGAGCTCTCGAACGGCCTGCGCGTGATCACCGCCGACATGCCGCAGGTGCAGTCGGTCATCTGCATGATCATGCTCGCCGCCGGCTCCCGCTACGAGACCCCCGAGACAAACGGGATCGCGCATTTCGCGGAGCACATGTTCTTCAAAGGCACCGAGCGCCGTCCGACGGCCCGCGAGATCGGGATGGAGGTCGACTCGCTTGGCGCCGAGTTCAACGCCTTTACGAGCAAGGAGTACACGGGCTACTACGTCAAGTGCGCCGCGGACTACCGGGATCGTGCGCTGGATGTCCTCGTCGACATGCTCCGCAACTCGAAGTTCGAGCCCGAGGAGATCGAGCGCGAGAAAGGCGTGATCGTCGAGGAGATGAACATGTACTACGACACGCCGCGCGACTTCATCGGCGGCGTGTACGACCAGCTCCTCTACGGCGACCAGCCACTCGGCTGGGACATCATCGGGCGCAAGGAGACGGTCCGAGCTGCGACCCGCGACACCTTCCTGGACTACGTCGGACGCTGGTACAAGCCGGTGCGGATGGTCGTCGGCCTCGGCGGCCGGCTCGAGGGCGACGCGCTCGCGACGGTCGAGCGTCTGCTCGGCGACCTGGACCGGGAGCAGACACCCGCGCCCGAGCCCGTGCAACTGAACGGCGACGGCGGGCCTCGCGTCACCATCCACCACAAGGAGTCCGACCAGGCGCACATCTGCCTCGGCGTGCGCAGCTATCCGTTCGTCCACCCCGACCGCTACGCGCTCCAGATGCTGGCGACGATTCTCGGAACCGGCATGTCGTCGCGACTCTTCACCGAGGTGCGCGAGCGGCGCGGGCTGGCGTACTACGTGTTTGCGGCCAACCAGAGCTACACCGATGCCGGTTCGCTCTACTCACAGGCCGGGGTGGACATCGCCCGTTGTGACGAGGCGGTCGAGACAATCGCGCGCGAGTTCCGCCGAATCGCCGACGAGGCAGTGCCCGCCGACGAGCTCGAAAAGGCGCGGGCGCTCGCGAAGGGACGGTTCGTCCTCCGGCTCGAAAACCCGCAGGGGATGACCATGTTCGGACTCAGCCGCGAGGTGCTCGAAGGGCAGGCGGTCGAGCCGCAAGAGGTACTCGACGGGCTCGACGCGGTGACGGCCGAAGACGTCCAGCGCGTGGCGCAGGACGTGATCGGCTCGAATGGGATCAACCTCGCGCTGATCGGCCCGTTCGAGGACGAGGAGCGCTTCGCCGAGCTCCTCGCCAAGCCCTCCTAGTCCTCGTTCGTCTCCGCGACGGCGCGGTCCTTGATCTCCTCCACGACCGCCGGATCGGCCAGCGTCGTCGTGTCCCCGAGCGCCCGGTTCTCCGCGACGTCGCGCAAGAGGCGGCGCATGATCTTGCCGCTGCGGGTCTTGGGCAGCTCCGGCGTGAAGACGATGTTCGCCGGCTTGGCGATCGGGCCGATCTTGGCCGCGACGTGGTTGCGAAGTTCCTCCAGCTTCTCAACAGAGCCCTCCTCGCCACCTTTCAGCGTGACGTAGGCGACGATCGCCTGCCCCGTGCGCTCGTCGGATCGTCCGCAGACGGCAGCCTCTGCGACCTCGCGATGGTCGACGAGCGCGCTCTCGACCTCGATCGTCGAGATCCGGTGGCCGGAGACGTTCATCACGTCGTCGACGCGGCCGAGCAGCCAGAAGTCGCCGTCTTCGTCGATCCGCGCGCCGTCGCCGGCGAAGTAGGTCTCCGGATACTTCGACCAGTACGTCTCGCGGTACCGCTCGTCGTCCTTGTAGATGCCACGGAGCATCGCCGGCCACGGTCGGCGCAGGACGAGGTAGCCGCCTCCGCCCGGGCCGACCTCGTTCCCCTGCTCGTCGTAGACCGCGGCGTCCACCCCGGGGAAAGGCCGCGTCGCCGATCCGGGCTTCAACGTCGTGATCCCAGGTAGCGGCGTGATCATGATCATCCCCGTCTCGGTCTGCCACCACGTGTCCACGACCGGTGTCCGGTCGCCGCCGATGTGCTCCCGGTACCAGACCCAGGCCTCCGGATTGATCGGCTCGCCGACGCTGCCGAGAAGGCGCAGCGACGTGAGGTCGTGCTTGGCGGCGTACTCCGGCCCCCACTTCATGTGCGTCCGGATCGCGGTCGGTGCCGTGTAGAGGATGTCGACCTTGTAGCGCTCGACGATCGCCCACCAGCGGTCCTTGTCGGGGTAGTTCGGCACACCCTCGTAGATGACGCCGGTCGTACCGTTGCAGAGCGGCGCGTAGACGATGTAGCTGTGCCCGGTGACCCAGCCGATGTCGGCAGCGCACCAGTAGACCGAGTCGGGCTTGACGTCGAAGATGTAGTAGTGGGTCGTGGCGGTGCCGACGAGATAGCCGGCCGTCGTGTGCGCGATCCCCTTTGGCTTGGCGGTCGTACCGCTCGTGTAGAGCAGGTAGAGGAGATCCTCGGCGTCCATCGGCTCACAGGGACATGTCTCGGGGTCTGACCCCTGCCGCTCGACGAGCTCGTGCCACCAGAGGTCGCGGCCTTCGGTCCAGCCGATGTCCTCGCCGGTCCTCCGGTAGACGATCGCCTTCTTCACGCCCGGCGCGTCCGCCAGCGCCGCATCGGCGTTCGCCTTCAAGGGCACCTTGCCGCCGTTGCGAAGCCCCTCGTCCTGCGTGATCAGGAGCTCGCAACCCATGTCGTTCAGCCGGTCCGAGAGTGCTTCGGCGGAGAAGCCGCCGAACACGACTGTGTGCGGTGCGCCGAGCCGGGCGCACGCGAGCATCGCGATCGGGAGCTCGGGGACCATCCCCATGTAGATCCCGACCGGCGTGCCCTTCGCGACTCCCAGCTCCTTGAGCGCGTTTGCGAACCGGACGACCTCGGCCTGGAGGTCGGCGAACGTGATGGTTCGCCGCTCCTCCTCCGGCTCACCCTCCCAGTGGTAGGCGACCTTGCCGCCGTTCCCCGCCTCGACGTGCCGGTCGACGCAGTTGTAGGCGACGTTGAGCTTGCCTCCGACGTACCACTTGGCGTAGGGCGCTTCCCAGTCGCAGAGAGTGCGGAAGTCCCCGAACCAGGACACGCGCTCCCGGCCCTCGGTCTCCCAGAACTCCTCGAAGTCGCGTTCGTAGATCTCCGGCTGCGCATTCGCCTGCGCCGCGAACTCCGGAGACGGCGGGTAGCGCCGCTCCTCGAGGAGGATGGTCTCGATCGCCGGTCCGGTGCTCGTCACCTGCGCCATCCTAGGCCGCCCGCTCTCTCGGCATCGGCGAACGCTGCCGCGAGCCGAGCGGCAGCCGGTTCCACAACGGCTGGCCGACCGGCAGAACCGACGTCGCCGACATGCCGTTGATGACCCCGGCGGCCGATGCATACCACGCCACTGCCGCGGTCACGATCCCCGCCCAACCGCCGGCATGCAGCATCCAGGCGCTGTCGCCGTGGGCGATCCTGAAGTACCCAATCGTGAGCAGGATCTCGGTGATCTCCAGCGTCAGGAACACGCCGAAGACGGCGAGGTTGACCCGGAGAGCCCAGAGCATCATGTAGGTATTGAAGATTGCGAACGAGAGCACGAACCACGCCAGCCCGTTGTTGACGTCGGCCGGCAGAAGGGTGCCCCCGAGCTTCGTCGCCTCGGCCAGCACGACGAAGCCTCCGAGCGCGAGCCAGAATCCCCCGTACGTCGAGAACGCCGTCGACCCGAACACGTTTCGGTTGCGGAACTCCCACATCCCGGCGAGCAGCTGCACGAGCCCTCCGTAGAAGAGGGCGAGCCCGACCCACAAGATGTCGGGGATGAAGCTGGCGTTGTGCCCGCTCAGCATGAACGTCGTGAGCGCGAACGCTGCGAGACCGAGTGGAGCGGGATCGGCCGCGGGCGCGAGCTCGACGAGGGTTGTTCCGCGGCCTTCTTCGGCTAGAACAGCCATGGCAACCTCCTTGGTTGCCGGCTCCCAGCCTGCCCATTAGGAGTCGGGCATAGATATGTACTCGTCTACTAAAAAGTAGCTGCCGCGGTGCCCCCTAGGGCGGGGGAAGGGTCAGGGCTGGAGGTCGTACGGATACTCGGTGAGGACCTCGGCTCCGTTCTCGGTCACGAGGACGATGTCCTCGAGCCGGCAGCCGCCGTAGCCGTGACGGTACAAGCCCGGCTCGACGGCGACCACGTCGCCAGCGACGAGCTCGCCCGGGCCCCGGCCGAGCGTCGGCTGCTCGTGCACCTCGAGCCCCACCCCGTGGCCGAGCGAGTGGTAGAAGCCGTCCTTCAGGACCTCGCCCGGCTGCTTGGAGAGCAGCGTCGGGAAGCCGTGCTCCTCGAAGACCTCGCAGCAGATCCGGTTGAGCTCGCTTCCGGCGATGCCCGGCTTCACGGCGGCCACCGAGCGGTCGAGCGCCTCGCGACAGAGCCGGTGGTACTCGGCCAGCTCCTCGGACGGCTCGCCCACCACGAACGTGCGCGTCATGTCGGCGAAGCACCCGGACTCGCGGTCGCGCGGGAAGAGGTCGAGGCAGACGGGCTCGTCGGGCGAGATCGGCCCCGAGCCCATGTCGTGGCCGACGGCGGTCTGCGGGCCGTGCGAGACAATGAACTCGTCGGCAAAGGCGCCGTTGGCGGTGAACGCTTGCTCGACCGCGAGCTTGATCCGCTCGCAGGTGAGCGGCTCGCCGTCGAGCACGAGATCCCCGTTCTGCCGCTCCGCCGCCCGCAGGAGGTCGCGCGCGGCAGTCATCGCGGCCTCGGCAGCGCGTTGGGCGCGGCGGATCCCGGCGAGCTCGGCGTCGTTCTTGACCCGGCGTCGCCCCACGAACTGGTCGCGGTCCGAGGAGAGCTCGATCCCGTTGGCACGCAGGTGGTCGGCGAGCTCGAGCGGGAACGTCGGCGGAACGGCGGCCTGCTCGATCCCGAAGCGCCGTGCTGCCCGCAGGACGACCTCGAGCTCGATCTCGTCACGGGTGAGGCCCTGCGCATAGAGCTCGTCGATCCCGAACTCCTCGAGCGGCGTGACCTGGAGCTCCGGTGCGACCTGCGCGATCCGGTCGAGCTCGAACGAGCTCGCGACCACACGCCGCTCGCCGCCGCCCTCCGCGTAGAGGAACGAATCCGGAATCGCGATCGGCACTTCGTGCCGCATCTCGGGCGAGCGAAGCGAATCTGCGTAAATCAGGACATCTGACACGACGGCAGCTTGATGCTACTGCGCCGAGTCAGGCCGACGCCAGCCCATGGCGCCATACGTAGACTGGCGACGATGGACGACGTGCTCCGGCGGGCGCAGGCGCTGATCGCCGGCTACGACGAGGAGCTAGAGCGCGAGCTGCCCGACGACGCCGAGATCTTCGACGCACACGTACACCTGGGCCACGACATCGACGGTTTCACCGGCGTCTACGAGGACCTCGAGCAGATTCAGGAGCGCTTCCGCATCTCGCGGGCGTTCGTGTTCTGCATGGACGAGCCCGACCGGCACCCGGCCTTCCGAGCCGCGAACGACCGCACGCTCGCGTTCGCCGAGCGCTCGGGTGGCCGCCTGATCCCGTTCGTGCGGCTCGATCTCGGCGAAGAGCCGATCGAGGAGGCGACCCGAGCGCTCGACGCGGGCGCGCGTGGGATCAAGCTCCACCCGCGGGCGCAGCGCTTCCTGCTGAACGACGAGCGGCTGGCGCCGGTCTTCGCCCTCGCTGCGGAGCGGCGCGTCCCGATCCTGATCCACGGCGGGCGAGGCCTGCCGCCGATCGCCGATCATCTCGCACGGCTCGTCGAGCGCTACCCCGAAGCGCAGCTGATCATCGCCCACGCCGGGATCGCCGACCTCGCCGAGCTGGCTGCGCACTTCGGCGGCAAGGCGGGCGTCTTCTTCGACACCTCCGTCTGGAGCCCGATCGACCTGCTCAGCCTGTACCACCTCGTCGGGCCCGAACAGGTCCTCTACGCCTCGGACTATCCCTACGGGCAACAGCCGGGCTCCCTTCTGATCGCCCTGCGGACGGCGGTCCTGGCCGGCTTCGACGAGGCGGAGCTGCGGGGGATGCTGGCCGGGAGCGCGAACCGGATCGCCGACGGCGAGCCGCCGCTCGAGCCGACTGCGCCACGCGGCAGCTCGACCTTCGAGCAGCCGATCGCCCTCGCGCGGATCCACCAGTACCTCTCGATGGCCACGCCGCTCCTCTGGACTCGGCAGCCGGACACGATCGGCGTGCTCGGGCTCGCGCTGAACGCGTGCGCCGATCGCGACGGGCACAAGGAGGAGCGAGAGCAGATCCGCGAGCTGGTGACGACCGCGCGCGACCTCTGGCGGACGCTTCCCGAGGTCGAGGACGAGGGCGAGCAGCGAATCGTCCACCGAACGACGTTTCGGCTGGTGCACCTGGCGGACATCTTTGCGGTGACGTCAGGTGCATAGGACAACCGATACAGAGCGTGTGCGGCGGCGAGGTCTGCCAATGACAAACATCCCTTCGGCGAAACCGGACGCGTAGCGTGTTTAGCTTGAGGATCAACGGGAGCGTTCGAGAGGTCGACCCACCCGTCGGGCGCACCCTGGCCGAGACCCTGCGCGAGGACCTCGGATTGACCGGCACGAAGATCGCTTGCGGCGAGGGTCACTGCGGTGCCTGCACCGTCCAGCTCGACGGCTCGCCGGTCCTCTCGTGCATCACGCTCGTCCACACCGTGGGCGACCGCGAGGTCACGACGATCGAAGGCCTGCGGGACCACCCGCTCGTCGAGGCCTTCGTGCGCACCGACGCGCTGCAGTGCGGCTTCTGCACGCCCGGCCAGATCGTCTCGGCCGCAGCTCTCGTCGAGGCGGAGCCGAATCCGGACGTCGAGCGCATCCGGCACGCGATGGCCGGGAACCTTTGCCGCTGCGGCGCCTACCCCAGGATCGAGGAGGCCGTACTCACGTGGCGCGATTGATCAGGACCGAGAAAGAGGTCGAGGGCAACTACACCGAGCAGTGGGTGGTCGTCGAGGGAGACGACGCGCTCGAGCAGTGGCCGGAGGGGCCGCGCACCGTCGTGGGTCGGCCGGCGCCGCGGCAGGACGGGCACCAGCGCGCCCGCGGGCAGGCGCTCTACACCGCCGACCTCGCGCTCCCGGGGATGCTGCACGCCGCGGTGCTGCGCAGCCCCTTCGCGCGCGCGCGCGTGAAGAAACTGGAGCTGAGCCGCGCGCTGGAGGCTCCCGGCGTCCTCGGCGCAATCGGTCCGGACGACTGCCACGTGCTCACGCTCGAGCCGAGCTTCCACGGCGCGCCGGTCGCGGCCGTCGCCGCGGACACGCCGCAACGGGCGCGAGCGGCCCTCGATCTGATCGACGTCGAGTGGGAGGAGCTCGAGCCGCTGCTCGACCCCGAGGAGGCTGTCCGCCAGGAGTCGTTCCTCGAGGAACCGCGCCGCTACGAACGCGGCGACCTCGAGGCCGGTCTCGCCGAGGCAGAGGTGGTCGTCGAGGCCGAGTACCGAACCCAGACAGTCCTGCACAACTCGCTCGAGACGCACCAGTCCGTCTGCCGCTGGGAAGGCGACACGCTCGAGGTCTACATCTCGACGCAGTACATCTGGGGCGTCCGCGACTCGGTGGCCGGGCAGCTCGGCCTGCCCCCCGATCGCGTGCGCGTCGTGTGCAACTTCATGGGCGGCGGCTTCGGGTCGAAGAACAGCCCGGGCGACTACACCTACGTCGCGATCGCGCTGGCCGGCAAGACCGGTGCCCCGGTTCGCTGCGCGCTCACCCGCCGCGAGGAGAACCTGGCCACCGGCAACCGCAACTCGACCATCCAGCGCCTGCGCGTGGGCGCGCGCTCCGACGGCACGCTCGTCGCGCTCGAGGGCGAATTCGTGAACGCCGTCGGCTGGGCCGGCTTCTCGGGGCCGACCTACGGGCCGATGGAGATGCTCTACGCCTGCGACAACGTGCGCACGCTCACCTACGGCACGAAGCTCAACCTGCCGCCGAACGCCGCTTTCCGCGCACCGGGCTTCGTCGAGGGGACGTTCGGGCTGGAGTGCGTGCTCGACGAGCTCGCGGCACGGCTCGAGCTCGACCCGCTCGAGCTGCGGCGGCGCAACCACGCCGACCACGACCTCGCCGACGGCCGGCCGTTCTCGTCGAAGAACCTGCTCGAGTGCTACCGGCGCGCGGAGCCGCACTGGGGCAGGCGCGACGAGGTTCGCGCGAGCTCGAAGGGCCCGGTGCAGCGGGGAACCGGCCTCGCGAGCCAGATCTGGTACGGCGGCGGCGGGCCGCCCTCGTACGCCTGGGTGCGCCTGGGCTCGGACGGACGGGCGGCGGTGATCACGGCGATGCAGGACATCGGCACGGGCACACGGACGGCGATGGCGCAGATCGCCGCGGAGGAGCTCGGCCTGCCCCTGGACCGCGTCCGCGTGGAGCTCGGCGACTCGGCGCGAGGCCCGTACGCCTCGATCTCGGCCGGCTCGTCGACGACTCCCTCGATGGGCCCGGCCGTGCGCGCGGCCGCCGCCGACGCCGCACGGCAGATCGTCGAGATCGCGGCGCAGCGCTACCACCTCGAGGAGCGCGTGCTCTCGCTCGAGGGCGGGAACGTCGTCTCCGCCGACGGCGGCTCCTGGCCGCTCGAGGAGGTGACCGGGCTGCTCGAGGACGCGCAGATCCTCGGCAAGGGGGCCCGGGGGCCGAACCCGACGGGAATGCGAGTGCTCACCTTCGGCATCCAGGTCGCAGACGTCTCGGTCGACGTCGAGACAGGCGAGGTCCGGGTCGACCGGATCGCGGCGATCCACGACGTCGGCCGCGTGATCAACCCGCTCGGCGCTCGAAGCCAGGTCGAGGGCGGAATCATCCAGGGCGTCGGCCACACGCTCTCGGAAGAGCGGCTGGTCGACCCGGCCAGCGGAACCGTGCTCACCCAGACGCTCGACGCCTACAAGCTGCCCACGATCGCCGACGTGCCCGAGATGGTGGTCGAGCTGCTCGACATTCCGGATCAGCACCTGACGAACATCGGCTCGAAGGGGCTCGGCGAGCCGCCGATCGTGCCCACCGCGGCCGCGATCGTGAACGCGATCCGCGACGCGACCGGCGCAGACGTCCGCTCGCTGCCGGTCACACGGGAGGAGATGCTCCGCGCGCTCGAAGAGGCGCGCGAGCGAGAGAAGAAGCTTGCAGCTGCTCCGGCCTGACTCGGTCGACAGCGCGACCGCCGAGCTCGGAAACGGCTCGGTCGCGCTCGCCGGCGGCACCGATCTCGTTCCGCTCCTGCGCGACCGGATCGTCGAGGCCGAGACGCTGGTCGAGCTGCGCCGAGTCGTACCGCGCGGGGTGCGCGAGGGCGGTAGCCGGATCGGTGCCGGAACGACGCTCGCAGAGCTCGAGTCCGACCACGAGATCCCGCAGGCACTCCGCGAGGCCTGCTCGCTGGCGGCCTCGCCGCAGCTGCGCTCGATGGGGACGATCGGGGGCAATCTGCTCCAGGCGACGCGCTGCTGGTACTGGCGGCTGAAGTTCCCGTGCTTTCTCCACGGCGGCAACCGCTGTCACGCGCGCCAGGGGGCACATCGCGAGCACGCCGTCTTCGGCAACGACCGCTGCGCCTCGGCCCACCCGTCCGATCCGGCCGCGGCGCTCCTCGCGCTCGGTGCGACGCTCCGAACCGACCGGCGCGAGCTACCGCTCGAGGAGCTCTACCGACTCCCGACCGAGGACGATCGGGACGTGACCGCGCTGGAGCCGGGAGAGTTGATCCTCGAGCTCGACGTCCCCAGGCCGGAGGCGAGCACGTACCTGAAGGCGATGGACCGGACGACGTTCTCCTTCCCGCTCGTCGGCGTCGGGGCCGCGCGCGGCTCGGACGGCGTCCGCCTCGCGCTCGCCGGAGTGGCGCCGATCCCCTGGCGACTCGACTCGCCCGAAGACCTGGAGCGCGCGACGCCCCTTGAAGGGACCGCCTTCAAGGTCGACCTCGCGCGCCCGCTGATCCGCCGCGCGCTCGAGGCTGTCGGCGCCTAGGCCCGTGGTCGCCTGCGTCGTGCTCGCGGCGGGAGCCTCGACGCGCTTTGGCTCACCCAAGCAGCGGCTCCTGGTCGAACCGGTGCTGGAGCGGGTGCGCCGCAGCTCCGTCGACGACGTCGTGGTCGTCCTCGGCGCCCACGAGCTCGTGCCGAGCGCACCCGCCGTGCGTTGTCCCGAGTGGGAGCGTGGTCCGGGTGCCTCGCTGCGCTGCGGGCTGAGCAGCCTTCCGCCCGAGGTCGAGGCAGCGGTGGTCGTGCTCGCCGACGGGCCGGACCTTGCGCCGGAGGCAATCGACCGCGTGATCGAGGCCTGGCGAGGAGGCTCGGAGCCCGTCGTCGCGGCGACCTACGGCGGCATCCGCCTCCATCCTGTGCTGGTCGCCCGCGAGGTGTGGGAGGAGATCCCCGACGAGGGAGCGAAGACCCTCGACGCCGTCCTCGTTGCCTGCGACGATCTAGGACCTCCAGGGGACGTCGATTTCGCCGATGAGGTGCCCGAGAGACTGAATCCGTGGAGCTAGCCAGACCACTAGAAGCCGCCCCCGCCGAGAAGAGCCCGGCGCTGACCGCCCTGCGTCTTCAGCGCAAGCTGACGGTCGAGCAGGCGGCGAAGCGGTCGGCGCTCTGGCCCGAGCAGGTGGAGTGGCTCGAGGAGGGCCGGCTCTATCGCTTCCCCGGCTACGAGGCCGCGGTAATGGCGCTGCTCCGCTATGCGACCGCGCTCGGGATCGACCACCGCGAGGCGCGCAAGCTCTCGGGAATGCCGGTCGAGCCGCCGGCGCCGCGTGCATTCGGCCGTTGGATCGCGGCGGGCGCCGCCGCGGTGCTCGTCGCCGTCGCCTCGCTCGCGCTCGTGCTCGCCTTCGGCCGCGGGGGCACCTCGGCCGCCGAGCGGCAGGCCGCGTCGCTGACCCCGCCGTGGAACGTGGCCGTCGACGTCCTGAACGGCGGTGGCGACATCAACTACACCCGCCGGGTCGCGAGCCGCGTCGGCTCCTTCGGCTACCGGATCCAGCACGTCACGAAGGCGAACCGGTTCGACTACAAGGCGACTGCGGTCTACTTCGAACCCGGTGGCGCGGCCCTCGCCCAGAGGCTCGCAACCCAGATCGGCTGCGGGAAAACGAGCCCGCTTCCCGGTGGCAACAACCCTCGCCGCCTCGTCGTGATCGTAGGCCCGGCCCGCGCGACCTGCTAGTAGTTCCCGCTTCTCGTGCTGGCCCTGCTCCTCGCCCTAGCCCTTGCGCGCGCGCCGTTGGTCGCCCAACCGGCCGGCCCCGCGTGGTCAGCCTGGCCCGCCAGCGGGACGGTGACCTCGCCGTTCGGCTATGACGCCGGGCGGCGGCACCCGGGAATCGACATCGGCATCCTCCGCTCGCTTGCCGTGCGGTCGGCCGAGCGCGGCCGCGTGGTCGCCGTCGGCGAGCGCTACGGGTACGAGGGCTACGGCAACGTCGTCCAGGTCGCGGTCGGCGACGGCTACACGGCGCTCTACGCCCACCTCTCGGGCTGGCGCGTCAGGGTCGGTCAGATGGTCGAGGCCGGCCAGCGGATCGGAACGGCCGGCTGCACGGGCTCGTGCACTGGCACCCACCTGCACTTCGAGCTGCGATTCAACGGCCGGGCCGTCGACCCGCTGAGGTTCCGTCAGAACAGCGGCGTTCGCAGGTCGGCGAGCTTCCGCTTCAGATCCGGCGGCATCTCCTCGGAGACCGCGTTGCGGACGAACCGCCGCAGCTCGGCCTCGAACCGGTAGCGCTTCCTGCAGTAGCTGCACCCGTCGAGGTGGACCTCCGCCTCCGCGCGCTCGGCGTCGGTGAGGTCACGATCGAGGTAGGGCTGAAGCATCTCCTCGCACTTCGCGCACGGGTCGGCCTCGAGCCCCGGAGCCATCAGGCGCTGACCGCCTGCTCGGCGAGCTGGCTCTTGAGGATGCGACGCCCCCGGTGCAGCCTCGACATGACGGTGCCGATCGGAATCTCCAGGATCTGCGCCGCGTCGGCGTAGCTGAAGTCGCCGATGTCGACGAGCAGGATCACGTCGCGGAAGTCGTGGGGAACCTCCGAGAGCGCCGAGACGACGTCGTCCTGCGAGAGCCGCTCGTCCACGCGCTCCTGCTCGATGTTCGACTCGCGGCCGGCCTCCTCGAGCTTGTTGTAGAGGAAGTAGTCGCCTTCCTCGAGCGGCTGCATGTCCGGGGAGCGCTGCTGTCGGCGGCCGCGGTCGATGTTCAGGTTCGTGAGGATCCGAAGCAGCCACGCGCGCAGGTTCGTGCCCGGCTGGAACGAGCGCCAGGCCCTGAAAGCGCGCGAATACGTCTCCTGCATCAAATCCTCCGCCTCTTCTCGGGTGGACACGAGCCTCCTGGCGACCCGGTAGACCTGATCCGCCAGTTCGAGGGCTTCCTCCTCGAAATGGACTCGGTCACGGGCCTCCTCAGCTAGCTTCCTCGGCTCCGCTTCGGGAGTGGTCTCGCCCATCGCGGCCACCCTAGCAATTGCCGGTTTTACGCTGAAACGCGCGCAAGCACCCCTCCATTCCCGTTTACTTCGAGCGACACGGAGACACAGAGGAGGAACATGGAGGGCTACCAGGTCATCACCAGCGAGGACGAGGTGCTCGGCGAGGTCGTCAAGGCCGACCCGGATTTCATGATCGTCGAGCACAAGCATCTGCTGAAGGAGCACCATTACGCCGTCCCGACGGCGTTCGCCCACGCCGACGATTCGGAGCACGTCGTCCGCCTGTCGATCTCGAAGCAGCTGATCGAGCAGGCGCCCGAGGTCAAGGACGGCGAGTTCGACCGAGAGGCGATCGCCATCCACTACGGCCTGGTGGACGCGCCGAGCGACATCGACCCGGATGACCCGGAGTCGACCGAGGAGGCCGACGACCTACGGGCGGGCCGTGAGCCCGCTGCCGAGCGGCGCGCCAGGATGCTGAGACACGAGGAGTCGTCCGGTCCACGGGGCCGCCAGATCATCCCGAGCGACTCGCACGAAGGGCCCTAGACCGGCTCGAGCGGCCGGAACCCTGCTTTGGCCATCGCCGCGAGGATCGAGTCGCGGTCGGTTCGCTCGTCGTCCCACTCGAGCTGGACCTGACCCATCAGGTTGGCGTTGGCGAACTCGAGCCCGTCGTGGCCGCGCAACGCTCCGGCGAGCCTTCCGACGCAGCGCTCGCAGCGGATGCCGCTGATCTGGATGGTCTCCGACCGGGTCGCCATCTAGGCCGATCGTAGCGTTCGCTCGGCGACGTCTGCGGCAACCGCCTTCAGGCCTTCCGTGCGGCCGATCTCGAGCTGCCGGTCGCCCTCGCAGCGTGAGGGGCTCAAGGCCGAGAGCAGCTCCTCGGTGCCGAGCTCGCGCACCGCGGGCTCGACCAGCTCGAGCAGCTCGGTCGTCAGTTCCGGCACCGTGGCGAGGCGGTCGCCCTTCGGGTGGACGAGCTCTGCACGGGGGCCGAAACGGAGCGCTGCCCAACGGTTCTGCGCGTAGTCGCCGCGATCCGCGGGGGCGGGCGGAGGGCCCTCGACGGAGGTCTTGCAGAGCGCCTGGAGCAGCGCGGTGAACGCGCCCGAGAGCTCAACCGCGGTCGGCTGGTCGGGAGCGCGGATCTCCAGGGTCCCGAACTTCGGGTGCGGACGCGCATCCCACCAGAACCGCGTGTAGCCGTCGGCGAGCCCGAGTCGCACGTAGCGCTCGACGAACGCCTCCCAGTTCGCGTACGAGGCGAAGACCGGCGGCGCCGCCGCGCGAGGCAGCTGCGCCAGCACCTCCGCCCGCGCGGACGCGAGACCGGTCTCCTCGCCGACGAGGTAGGGCGAGTTGGCCGAGAGCGCGAGCAGGAGCGGGAGCCAGGGCAGGACGCCTTCGAGCGCCCGCATGCACTCCTCGGGGCCGGGCATCCCGATGTGGACGTGCAGCCCGCAGACGGCCTGCCGCCGCGCGGAGATGCCGGCGTACTCGACGAACTGGCGGTACCGCTTGTCGGGAGCGATGTCCTGCTGCTCGGGGATGCTGAACGGATGGGTGCCGGCGGCGGCGACGCGCAGGCCGTTCTCGCGGGCGGCCTCGGCAGCCGCTCGTCGTAGCTCACGAACCGCGGCAAGCGCCTGCTGCGGTGAGTCGCAGACGTCGGTCGCGAGCTCGACCATCGAGGCGAGCAGCTCCATCTTGAGCACGCCCGGCAGCTGACGGCCCTCCGCCCACTCGACGAGCGCCTCGACGCTCGACGACAGGGCGTACGTCTCGGCGTCGAGGATCATCGCCTCCTCCTCGAGCCCGAGCGACCAGGGAGCACTTTCTCCGAAATGCTGCTCGATCAAGCCGCGTAACGTACCGGCAGGGCTCAGGAGGAGCGCCAGCCGCGGAAGGCGTCGAGCAGCTCCCGCTCGGCGCCGGCAGGTAACGCCCCCACAGGCAGGTTCCCCAGCATCTTGACCGTCGTTCGCATCTGCTCGAGGTAGACGCTGCAGCCGTCACACCTCGAGATGTGGGCCTCGAAGCGAAAATGCGCCTCAGGGGAGAGCGCACCCTCGAGATAGTCGGTCACGAGCTCCACGAGCTCCTGGCAGCTCAGCTGCGTGGTCTGGTCGGCCTGGTCGGTCATTCGCTGTCACCGAGGTAGGACTCGAGCGCTCGCCGCACCTTCGAGCGGGCGCGATGGAGCAGTACCCGTTGATTGGTCTCGCTGAGCTCGAGAGCGTTACGTACCTCCTCGCTGCTCCAGCCCTCGATGTCGCGCAACGAGATCACCGCCCGCTGGTTCGCGGGCAGCGCCTCGATCGCCTCCTCGATCACCGCCTGCGTCTCGGCCGAGATCAGCGCGTCCTCCGGCCAGGGCGAGGGCCGCGCCGCCCAGTGGCCCGGCCAGCGCGGGTGCTCCGGGTCGAGGAAGCGGTCGGCGTCGACCGCCGCCTCTGGCACGCGACCCGGGTCCTGCAGCGCCGAGAACGGAAGCGTGCGGCCGTCCCGCTGGGCCCGCGTCTTGGCGATGTTCGTCAGGATCCGGAAGATCCACGTTCGCAGCGAGGAGCGGCCCTCGAAGCGATCTAGCCCCTTGAGCACGCCGAGCCACGTCTCCTGCGCCACCTCTTCCGCGACTGCCTGCGTCGGGACGTAGATCCGCGCCACGCGCACCAGCGAAGGCTGGTACTCGCGGACGAGCTGGGCGAAGGCGTCCTCGTCCCCCGCGCGCAGCGCCTCGAGGAGCTCTGACTCGGCTGCCCCTGCCAGTGCCACGCGGCGACTGTAACGAAGGGCGTTCTCGCGACACAATCGAGGACCACGGAGAGGAGGCGCGATGAGTGACCGGTTCGACCTGATCGTGATCGGAGGAGGATCAGCGGCGCGCGACGGAGCCAACATGGCCGCTCACGAGCACGGCGCACGCGTCGCGCTGATCGAGAAGGAACGCTGGGGCGGTAGCTGCCCGAACGTGGCGTGCACGCCGACGAAGGCCTATGTGGTCGCGTCCGAGCTGACGCACGACGTGAATGCCCTCGCGCCGAGGATCGGGGTCGAGGCCGGGCCGGCAACGGTCGACATGGCACGCCTGTACGCCTGGAAGGAGTCGCTGAAGAAGCCGCAGGAGAGGTGGGTCGAAGACCTACGGGACCAGGGGTTCACTCCCTACACCGACGAGGCGACGCTCGTCGACGCACACACGGTCCGGGTCGGCGACGTCGAGCTCGAAGCGGACCGGATCCTGATCGCCACCGGCTCACGAACGGCGGTCCCGCCAATCGGAGGGATCGACGAGGTGGGCTGGATCGACCACATCTCGGCCCTCGAGCTCCAGGAGCTGCCCCCGTCGGTACTGGTGGTAGGCGCGGGCGCGGTCGGCCTCGAGTTCGGCCAGATCTTCTCGCGCCTCGGCTCGAAAGTGACGATCGTGGACGCGGCCGACCGGATCTGTCCCGCCTCCGATGCCCAGGCCTCCGCCACGCTCGCGGCCACGCTCGAGGAGGAGGGGATCGACATCGCCGTGTCCGTGTTCGTCAAGAGCGTGCGCAGGGACGGCGACGAGATCGTCGCGTCGATCGCGCCGCGCGACGGCTCGGACGAGTACGAGCTGCGCGCGACGCAGATCCTGCTCGCCTCGGGGCGCGTGGCCAACATCGAGGACTTGAACCTCGAGGGGGTCGGCGTCGAGACCTCGAAGGCGGGCATCGCGGTCGACGAGCACCTTCGCACCTCGGTTCCCGGGATCTGGGCGGCGGGCGACGTGAACGCGGTCGCGCAGTTCACGCCGATCGCGCAGTACCAGGCGCGGGTGGCGGTGGAGGACATGTTCGGCGAGGACGCCCCGGCCGCGGACTACTCGGTGCTGCCGACGGCGATCTTCACCGACCCCGAGCTCGCGGGGGTGGGGCTGACCGAGGAGCAGGCGAAGGAGGAGGGCTACGATTTCGAGGCGGTCACGAACGAGTACGTGCGCCGCTTCTCGTACATCGACGCCAAGCACGGGCTCTTCAAGATCGTCTTCGACCGAGCGGATCGGCGCGTGCTCGGCCTGCACGTCGTCTCCCGGAGCGCGAGCGACGTCGTCCAGGGGTTCTCGTTGGGAGTACGCCTGGGCGCGACCGTGGACGACCTGGCGGCAATGCACCACGTCTTCCCCACCTTCGGCGAGGGAGTCAAGGCGGCGGCGGAGCGGGCCACAGCCGCGGCTGTGCCGGCATGGACGCGCAGCGTCATGGGGTAGGGGCACTTGTTCAATTCGCCAAGCGAAGCAATTCGTCGACCACCCGGTCAAGAGGCTGGGCAGCGTCCACATCTATGGCTCCGGCCGGTTTCTCGTCGCTCCGATTTAGCCTGAGCATAAGTTCGACTCCCTCTTGGCCAAGCGCCCAGTCGTCATCGGTGCGCTCTTGGAGGCGGCGACGCATGGTGTCATCGTCGATGCGGAGGTTGAATATCTTCGTGAAATAGGGCAGAAAGCGGTCGCGATTACGGCTGCTTCCACAGACAAACAACAATTCTGGTTCCGGGCTTTCGAGCTCGCTGACAGCTTTTTGCTGGTCCCACATGAAGTTGTCGTGATGAATGGGCCCACCTGGGAGACCGGTGTCAGGGTCGGCATGGTAGGCCCAAGCACGGTCGGTACTGATGGCCTTGTAGCCGCGTCGGATCAGCTCCTCGTAGACCGAGGATTTACCGGCACCAGATAAGCCCTCCACCAAATAGTTCCGTTTAGCCATGCTCGTCGACGGGCGCTGTCGCCGGATTCGCAGACGTACTTGCGACGTAGAGCTGCCAGGGCTGCTCAAACCCCTTCAGTCGGTGCTCCCCTGCGTCCTTGAAGATGAGGCCACTCCCCGCGGTAAGGTCGCGCACCGTCGATGACACCAGCACCTGCGAGGCTCTTGCCTCTGCGGCGATGCGCGTGCCGAGGTGAACGGCAACGCCGCGGACGCGAGCGACGTCGGCCTCGACCTCGCCGGTGTGGACGCCTGCTCTGATCTCGAATCCCAGCGCGCGGCCGTTGCGGGCGTAGTGGACGTCGGGCCGCATCGCCTCAGAGCCAGTCAGCTACTCGTTTGACCACACGCGAAGCCTAGGTCAGGCGGACAATCATCAGGCGCGGCGGTCAGTCCGCGGCCGACCTAGCGCTACTCCGTCGGCTCGATCTCCGGTGATGTGGTCCCGGTCCCGAACGCTGGCCCACGTCGGAGACCCGTCCAGACGTGCGAGAATCGCGTCCGTGCCCGAAGCACAGCTGGAGGATTTCGGATCGGGGCTCACGCCCGTGACCCAGGGCTGGTTCGTCGTCAATGTGCGCGACGCCGAGTGGTGGAACTCGGAGAGGAGGGGCGCGAGGTGCGGCTTCGAGAACGAGTACGGCGATGCGCCGGTCGAGTTCGCCCAGCTCGGGATCAACCTCACCGTCTTGGAGCCCGGCGAGACCGGCCTCTACCACGCCGAGGAGAACCAGGAGGCGTACCTCGTCCTTTCAGGGGAGTGCGCGCTGCTCGTCGAGGACGAGGAGCGACGCCTGCGGCCCTGGGACTTCTTCCACTCTTCCCCGTGGACCGAGCACGCCTTCGTGGGCGCTGGCGAGGGGCCGTGTGTGATCCTGATGGTCGGTTCGCGCTCGGGCCCGGAAGTGCACTACCCCGTGTCGGAGCTCGCGGCGCGCTACGGCGCGAGCGTGGCGGAGGAGACCTCCGACTGGAGGCAGGCGTACGCGACGGTCGAGCCGTTCCGGCGAGAGCGGCCGCCGAACTGGGCTCGCCTGCCCTGGGCGTAGATTCCTGCAGGCCTCATTCGTGAACACTCGCCCAGGCGAGGCGATTATCCACGCGACTTTTCCTCGGCCGGCGCGAAGATCAGCTGGTGGGACCGGACCGCCGGTCTAGGATCGCGACGTGAGTGCGGTCGATGCCGCGGTCGCAGTCGCTGAGGCCCATGGCGTGCGGTGCGACAAGCCCCTTGTGTTGGGCGAGGCGTGGCATGTGCTCGTGCACTTGTGGCCGTCGCCGGTCGTGGCGCGCGTAACGAGCGGCGCTCCCGGTGTGGATCCGGCCGACGTCGAACGGGAGCTGACCGTCGCCAGTCACGCTGCTCGCACGGGCGCGCCGGTCGTCCAGCCGAGCGACCTGCTTCCGCCTGGCCCGCATCGCCGCGACGGACACACGCTCGTCTTCTGGCGCTACCTCGCGCGGACCGGCGAGCTCGACCCGGCCGCCGCCGGCCGAGGGCTCCGCAGGATCCACGACTCGCTTGTGGATTACGAGGGCGACCTTCCCCGTGGCGGCCGCGCAGCGCAGGTGCGCGCGATGCTGGCGCCCTTTGCGCCCTCGGACGACGTCGAGCTCGTCTGCGAACTGGCCTCGCGCGAGCTTCCCGAAGGGCAGGCGCTGCACGGCGATGCCCACCTCTTCAACTGCATCCAGACCGCTACCGGGCCTGTCTGGCACGACTTGGAGACCGCGTGCCGCGGCCCACGCGAATACGACCTGGCCGCGCTCGTCCTGGACGACCGCTCGCGAGGTCCAGATCCGGAGGCTCGGCCGGCGATCGCCGCGTACGGCCCCTACAACGAGGACATCCTCGAGCAGGCGCTCCCGGTGTATGCCTCCTGGCTGGCCGCGTCGTTCATGGTTGCAGTCGCCCGACGCCCAGACGCCGCGCCGGCGCTCGAGCGCCAGTTGCGATTTCTACGCCGCTTCCGCGGTTAGCTCCAGGGGTCGTTCGTGACCACATACTGTCGGCCTGTGGGTGAAGCGAGTACGCCTGACTCGATGCGCGACTACTACGCGCAGCGCGCGGAGTACTACGAGCGTGTCTACCTCCGACCCGAGCGCCAGCCGGATCTCCGGGCGATGGAGCGGTGGCTGCCGTCGATGTTCGAGGGACGGCGCGTGCTGGAGCTTGCGTGCGGTACCGGATGGTGGACGCAGCACGGCGCACGACGCGCCCTCGACTGGCTCGCCACCGACCTGAATCCGGGGACGATGGAGGTGGCTCGTCGGAAGCCGATGCCGGCGTGCGTGCGGTTCGCAACCGCGGACGCGTACACGCTCGTCGGGGTGGACGACGGCCCCTTCGACGGCGCCTTCACCGGTTGCTGGTGGAGCCATGTGCCGCTGAGACGGCTGGCAGGCTGGCTCGAGGCGTTCCACGCACGACTCGACAGCGGTGCGCAGGTCGTGATGCTGGACAACGGGTACGTCCAGACGAGCAGCACGCCGATCAGCCGGCGTGACGCCGATGGCAACACGTACCAGCGCCGCACGCTGGACGACGGCACCGTGCACGAGGTGCTGAAGAACTTCCCCACCCGCGGGCAGGCGCTGGAGGTACTCGGCCCGCGCGCGGTCGAGCCGACGTGGGCCGAGTACGACAACTACTGGACCCTCGCCTACCGGCTCGCCTGAGCGCAGCCGATGCCGCGGAAACACGTCAGCCCTCGAAATCAGGCGGTCTCAGCCGCCGACTAGCTCCTCGAAAGCGGGCTCATTCCGGATCGGATCGAAGTCCGAGTCCGTTTTCGCCATTTCCCGGCAGCCCTCCCAGATGTCGATCGCCTGGCGTAGATGCTCGACGGCGTCGGCTGTCTCGCCTGCGAGGCTCTCGCAGCACGCCACGTTGTAGTAGAGGTACCCCTGGTCGGGGCGGGCCTCGATGAGCTCGCGGCCCCTGTCCGCTGCTTCCGCGTACCGGCCGGCGTCCAAGAGAGGTCGCACCTCGTCCCACAGCTCGGGGGCATGACGCTGGATCGAGTCGGGCAGCCCCACCCAGTGGTGACGGCGAGAGTCGTAGCCCGACTCCGTCGGCGGCGGGAACGACGGATCGCCGAACGAGCCGACCGAGACGACGATCAGGTCCGGCTCCGTGGGTTCCGTGTAGAAGACCTGCGAGCCGCAGTCGGGGCAGAAGTGGAAGACGTGCTCCTTTCTGTCCGCCTCGTCCGAGATTCGCGCGTAGTCGCTGAAGCGACCGGCGACCTGCACTTGATCCGCTTTGAATCCGGCCTGCATCCCGAAGGCGCTTCCGGTGCGGCGCTGGCAGGCAAGACAGTTGCAGATGGAGACGGCGAACGGATCGCCCGTCACTTCCAGGCGAAGTTGCCCACAGTGACAGGCTGCATCTCGGGTGGCCATCGCCGCGAAACCTAGGCTAGTGACCATTCGACGGGAGCGTGACGCTCCCGTCATCCTTCAAGCCGAAGCCGGGGTTGTGTGCGATCTCCCAGGCGTGGCCGTCGAGGTCGCGGAACGCACCGGCGTACCCGCCGTAGAACGTCTCCGCCGGCTCTCGTGTGACCTCGCCGCCGGTGCTTCTCGCCAGCTCGATGATCTCGCGCACCTCTTCGCGGGAGCCAACGTTGTGAGCCAGCGCGATGCCGCTCCAGCGGGCGGGCTCGTCGTGAATGCCCATGTCGGAGGCGAGCTTCTCCCGATCCCAGAGCACGAGAACGACACCGTTCGCCTGAAAGAACGCCGTCTCCTGAGCCTCCCAGGTGACAGACCATCCGAGCCCCTCATAGAACTCCTTGGCCCGGTTGTAGTCGGATACGCCAAGGGTGACGAGGCTCACGCTCTGCCGCACAGGCGGAGCCTACTCCGGCCGAGTGATCGTCACGACTCGGCGGGCGGGATGCGCCCCTCGGCCTGTCGGACGCGTTGTGCAAGAGCTTCGAGCAGCGCCCAGGCCATCTCGGGATGGCTCTCGACGAGGGGTCGAAAGCTCCACACCGGGAGCTGGTAGCCGTGCACCTCGGTGTCGGCCTTGACGGTCGCGCTGCGCGCGGACTTGTCGATCAGCGCCATCTCGCCGAAGGAGTCGCCGGGGCCGAGCCGGGCTACCTCCTCGCCGTGGACGGTCACGGTCACCTCACCGCGCTCGATGACGACGAACGTGCGGCCGGCCTCGCCTTCCTCGGCGATGGTCTCCCCCAGCGGCGTACGTTCGCTCCATGAACTCACCGGCGAGGCGTTGAAGGAAGCTGTCGTCAGCCTCGGCGAAGAGCGGCACTCCGCGGATCAGGTCCAGGCTCGGGTCGGGCACGGAGGGATCCTACCCCGGCTCGGACAGCGATAGGTTGTCCTCGCAACGGGCGCCAGATGACGACGGCGAAAGACCACCCAGAACTGTACGACCCTCGCGCTCACGAGCCGCTGACGGAGACGGCCTGGGACGCGGACCGGGCGCTCGAGGCGATCGGCGCGATCGTGGCCGAGACCGAGCGCGCGTTCGCGCACGACTCGCTCTGGGATCCTCATCCGCTCGACGAGGACGACGACGAGCCGCCGCTTGGGCGGACGAGGACGCTCTACCTCGGAGCGGCGGGCGTCATCTGGGCATTGCACGCGCTGGAACGCGCTGGTGTCGTCGAGCTCAGGCGGGACTGGTCCGAGGTCGCACTTGGCCTCCTGGAGTCGTATCGGGAGGAGCCGGACTTTCCGGAGCAGGGCGTCGTGCCCTCGCTCTCGTTCGGCGAGGCGGGGATCCTCCTGGTCGCGCACTCGCTTGCACCGAGCCCCTCGCTGGAGGACTGGCTGCTGGAGGCCGTCCGCGCGAACGTCGGCAACCCGACCCTCGAGCTGATGTGGGGCGCGCCGGGCACCATGCTCGCCGCACAGGTGATGCACGATCGAACGCAGGCACCGGCATGGGCCGAGGCCTGGAACGCCTCCGCCGATCGGCTCTGGGCCGAGTGGGCCGATGAGCTGTGGTACCAGGACATCTACGGGTACCGCCGTCACATCCTCGGGCCGGCGCACGGGTTCGCCGGAAACGTCTACGTCCTCGCCCGCGGCGACCTGCTCGACTCCGAGCGGCGGGGCGAGCTCGAGCGCCGGGCCGTCGCGGCGGTCGCGAGGCACGCTCGACGCGTAGGCGGCCTGGCTCAGTGGCCGGCGACGCTCGAGCCCCCCGCACAGCCCGCTGCGATCCGAACGCAGTGGTGTCACGGGGCTCCGGGGATCGTCTCCTCGCTCGCGGCCGTCGCGCCGGGCGATCCCCAGCTCACCGAGCTCCTCGTCGAAGGCGGCGAGCTGACGTGGCAGGCCGGGCCGCTCAGGAAAGGAGCGAACCTCTGCCACGGCACCGGGGGCAACGGCTACGCCTTCCTGAAGCTCCTGGAGCGAACCGGAGACGAGCTCTGGCTCGACCGGGCTCGCGCGTTCGCCATGCACGCGATCGAACAGGTCGAGCGAGCGACCGCGGACTACGGCCGCGGACGCCACTCGCTCTGGTCCGGCGACCCGGGCACCGCCCTCTACCTCGAGAGCTGCGTCACCGCGTCCACCGCCTTTCCCACGCTCGACACGTTCTGACACGTATCCGGGCTTCGCTACCAGTGGACGCGCCCGCCGATCGTCTGAATACTTCCGGGGTGTCCGAGCAGCCGACATTTCTCGGCGAACCGCCGGCGAACGAGGCGACCACTCAGGCCTACGAGGCGGATCGGGAGTCGGACGGCTACGTCGGGAACCTGACGCGCCTTTGGTCGTGGCGCCCGGATCTCTACGAATCGTTCGTGGCGCAACGGACGCACTTGATGGCCTCTTCGAGGCTCACCGACCGGGACTGGGCCGTCCTGGTGACCGCAAGCGCTGCGCAGCGCGGGGACTCGTACTGCTCGCTCGCCTGGGGCCCGCGTCTCGCGAAGCTCAGCGACGACGAGACCGCCGCGCAGGTCATCGCGGGCACCCTTGCCGCCAGGCTGACCGAGCGGGAGAGGGCACTCGCCGCCTGGGCCCGCCAGGTCGTGCACGACCCGAACGCGACCACGGAGCGCGAGGTCGAGCGCCTGCGTGAGGTGGGGCTCGACGACCGCCAGATCTTCGAAGCTACCGCGTTCATCGCGCTGCGCCTCGCCTGGTCGACGGTGAACGACGCTCTCGGCGCGGCACCGGACAAGCAGCTGGCCGACGCCGCTCCAGAGCCCGTCCGAACAGCGGTGAGCTGGGGCCGCCAGCCCTCGGCGACGCCGTCGACGGAGTGAGCAACCCGCTTCCGGACGGGTACCGGCTCGTCGACGGCCCGCCCTCGGTCACTGACTACCTGGAGCTCCGCGTGCGCGCCGGCCTCTCGCCCAAGCGAGACGACCAAGCAGCCGCATCGCTGCCCGGTAGCTGGGCGGCCTGCCACGTCCTTCATGACGGAGACGACCACGCCGTCGCGATGGGAAGGCTGATCGGCGACGGGGGCTGGTACTTCCACGTCGTCGACATGGCGGTGCTGCCCGAACACCAGCGGCACGGCCTGGGGAGCGCGGTGCTCGACGACCTCCTCGAGGAGGTCCGCCGGCGGGCGCCGCGGGGCGCATACGTGAACCTGCTCGCCGATCCGCCCGGGCGCCCGCTCTACGCGCGGCACGGCTTCGCCGAGACGGCACCGGATGCGATTGGAATGGGCCTGCTGCTGGACTAGTCGCTGCGGAGTCGGCGATCCACCGGTTGAATGTCGTGCCGGTCGAAGACTCGAGCTCGGGCACGAGGCCACTAGGCGGCGATGCCTAGCCCGCGTGCTCCTCGAACTGCGGCAGGTCGTCGGTGATCTCGAACCACGGTGCCTTGGAGCCGACGAAGATGTGCTTCGTCGGCCGCAAGGTCGGCGGGTCCGCCAGCGAGCCGAGAGCGACGTGCACGTACTCCCCGTCGCGCACGATCGAGAAGAGCAGCGAGCCGCACCGGGCACAGCGCGTGTCGTTCAGGTCGTCGTCCCCGACCACCAAGAGCCCCGCCCCGCCCTCGGTGAGCTCGAGCTTGTCCCGCTCGATGCCCGCGAACGGCTTGAAGGCCGAGCCGGTCGCCGCTCGGCAGCGCGAGCAGTGGCAGTTCGAGGCGTACAGGAACTCGTCGGCGACGCGATAGCGCACGGCGCCGCATTCGCAGCTTCCGGCGAGCATGTCTCCTCCTTCGGTGGATCGGTTGTGCTGCTCAGACGTCCGGTCAAGCCAAAACTCATCGGGTTAGCGTTGTCTTCATGGCCAAGGACACCCGCAGCCAGCGCGAACGCATGCTCGCAGGCGACCTCTACCTCGCCGACGACCCGCAGCTCCTGCAGGAGAGCCGGCGCGCAGGGCTCGACGGGGCGGGCGGCGCTTGGCCGGCAGATCGACGCCCCACTAGCGAGCGAGGCGCCCGAAGGCGCCTCGCTTAACAACTACTCGAGCGCGTAGATCAAGGAGTGCGTGGGCCTTGTGGCTGTCGCGAAATGCCCCCGACCACCTCTCCGGTGTCCTTGTCTTTCCCTTGCAGGGCGACGTCGGCCTGCGAAACGACCCCGACGAGGCGATCGTCCTCGGCGGTCACGGCCAGACGCCTCACCTGGTATTGCGCCATAACCTTGAGCGCCTCCGAAAGATCGTCGTCGGGACTCACGGTGACGAGCTCGCGCGAGGAGACCTCGGACGCCGGCATCCCGCTCGGATCTTTGTCCTTGGCGATGGCGCGTACCACGATGTCGCGATCTGTGACGATCCCCACAAGCCGATCGCCTTCGACGAGCGGAACCGCTCCCACATCTTCGGCTTCCATGACCTTGGCGACCTCGGTCAAAGGCGTCTGAGGCGTCACGGCACGGGGTCTCTGCGTCATGACATCTGCAACTTTGGTACCCATCTCGCTCCTTTCGGATTTCTTAAGTGGTTTCCGCAACGCCTCGATCAAAACCCGTGTCTACTCAACCGGGTAAGGGCAGAAAAGCCCTGCTAATCGAGAGGTGCGCCGACAGGTGCGCGACAGCCGTCAAACGCCCCATCCTCACGTTTCGGAGAGGAACCAGATCAAGACTCGAGGGCTCTCCCATCGGCCGCATGGCGCTCCTTTGTGAGCCTCAACAACGGCCGCCAGGCGGGCATGAGACGAAGGCGCTATACCTGGACGAACGTGCGCGTCGTCGTCCAGAACCTCTGGGGGCTTCGCGGCGACTGGCAGAGCCGCCGCGCGGTCATCGCAGCGGGCCTTCGTGAGCTGGCGCCGGACCTCGTCGCCTTCGTCGAGGCGATCAAGACTTCCGAGTACGACCAGGCCGCCGACTTGCTTGGATCTGAGTACCACCTCTTCCACGCCGCGACGCGCCACGACAACGGCGACGGGGCCGTGATCGCAACTCGTTGGCGGCTCGGGGAGCGACACGAGGTCGACCTGCACGTCACGCCTCGTACCGCCGACTTCGCCTGCACGACGCTAGTAGCCGAGGTCCTGGCACCACAGCCGCACGCTCCCCTGCTGTTTGCGAACCACATGCCGAACTGGCAGCTGCAGTTCGAGCGCGAGCGCGAGCTGCAGGCGGTCGCGGCGGCGCGTGTCCTCGAGGAGCTCGCCGGCAGTTTCGATACCCACGTCGTCCTCGCCGGCGACCTCACCGCCGATCCGGACGCGGCAAGCGTGCGCTTCTTCACCGGCCGCCAATCGCTCGAAGGGACGAGCGTCTGCTACCGCGATGCCTGGGAGAGCATGCACCCTAACGAGCGCGGCGAGACATTACTCCTCGAGGGTGAGACTGATGAGCTCGAGACAGCCGGGCTGGCCGCACTCACAGATGAAGTGTGCGTCGTCCGCGCCCAGGTCGGCGGTCAGCCTTCGGATCTCTTCGTTAGTGGTCCTCAGGACCTCCTGCTCCTCATCCATCTGTCTGTGCAGCGTCTCGCGCGCGAGGTACGAAGTTCCAGGGTCAAACGGATGGTCTTGCGTTAGACGCCTTGCTGTTCGGCCCAGCCGACAACGGAAGGGAGAGCCGAATGGCAGGGTTTCTGTTCAAGCTCGAGACGACAGACGGAGCGCCGGCCGAGCCTTCGACGCTCAGCAGCGCGGTGCCGAACTGTGGTCCGGGCGCGACGATTCACTTCGGGCAAAAGACGATGCGCGTCGTTGCCGTACGAGGCGTCGATGCCGACGAGCCGCCCGGGGTCGTCGTGCAGGAGGACCCACTAGGAACGCCCCGGGGGCGGGGTGTGGGGATGCCTCAGGCTGCCTACGTCTTTCGCGGGTCGCTTTCCTGAGCCTCGTGCCCGGCCTGGCCCTCTTTCTCGACGACCAGGAAGCTTTCGGCCTGCTGGACGACGTGTTCGACGGCAGGATCCTCGTGCCCAGGCAGCACGACGAACTGGGTCGCCACGGCACGGATTGTCTCGTACTCGGGTCGTGTTGCATTGATCTTCTCGAGACAATCCGGGTCGTCGCACTCGCAGAGAAACTGCATCGGCACGTCGTCGGGCGCAAGGGTCGTGCTTACGTCCTCGATCCGCTCGTTGACCTCCCGGAAGAGGGCCTCGTTCCTTTCTCGAGCGTCGCCTGGCATCGCTACGAGACCTGTGGGGCTCCGCGTTCGACGATTTTCCGCTCCTCGCCCTGCTTCTCGACGACCGTAAAGCGGTCGTACTGCTCAACCACGACCTCTCCTGCGGTCAGGTCCTCGTGGCCGGGAACGACGAAGAACCTGGCCGGGTGGGTACGGACTGCTTGGTACTCGGTCGGGGTGAGCTCGACGCGCGCGAGACACGTCTTTTCCCCGCACTCGCACAGGTAAGGCGCTTTCTCCACCTTGCCTGCGGCCGCTTTGTCAATGCTTTCGTTCCCGGCTCGGAAGATCGTTTCGTTCTTGGCCAGCCTCGCTGAGCGCTCATCCATCGCGAAGAGCCTCTTCCCCCGGTCTGCTCTTTCCCGAACATGCGCTGTCGCCCCTAAGCCGGCCGCACCACAGGATCGAAGCGACTTGCTCGGCGCGCTCACGCATCGGATCGTAAGAGCAGAGGGCGGCGAGTACATCGGGGGCCTCGCCGCCTCTCACCTTCGAACCCTCGTTCAGTTGAGGACGGAACTATCGATCGGGATAGGGGTCGTTCACGCTGTCGCCGCCGGAGACGGGCTCCCACATTCCATTGCCACAGGAAGGGCAAGGCGGAAGGTGCTTCGTCGAGCCGACGTCAATCTTGTTCCCGCAGCTTGTGCAGTTGTACGTGCCGGACGAAACGTCGCTTCCGGCCGGAACTGGATTGGCCATTTTCAGACCGCCCTTAGCTCTTCTGCATCACTTGATTGACGCGCTGCTCAACCTGCTCGCGCGGCTGGGCGGTCTTCTTCTGCACCTTGTCCACGATCTTGTCGGGATCGTCCCCGGCCTCGTCCATGTCCTTCTGCGTCACCTGGTCGAACTCGTTGACGAGCTTCTGTTTCAGCTCCGGCGCGTGGTCACGGATTTGCTGTTTGAGCATGTCGTCAAGACCCATCCTCGAACCTCCCTCGCTGGTCGCGTTCGTGTGTCTTGGACGCAGTTACCCGAGAGGCCCTTCCGAAACCTGCAGACGGCGGGATTGACGAACCTCGGCGCGTGCCAATGAATGTGTCTATGCGGCAGGGCGTTCAGATCACGACGAGCAAGAAGCGAGACGCTGAGTGCATCTCTGCCGCGCTGACCCAGTACGGCGGCAGCGTCGAGCAAGACGGCGGGCGCTGGTCTGTTCACCTCTCGAGACCGGCTTCTCCCGAGCTCCCGGATCTGCTGACCGCCCTGAAAGCCTGCTTGGACGAGCATGCAATCGCCGCGGTGAAGGTGGCGGTCGACGGACACGCATACGCCATGGAGGGCACTGCCTCGCTCGAGCCCTCGCCGTAGGCCAAGACTGAGGATCACATAGCCGGCTCCAGAGTGATTTACTCGGCCATGGGTCGGAGTCGCGCCCCCTCATGCAGCCCCACGCGACTCGGGGCTTGCGAAAGTGAAGCGTCCTTCGGCCCGGTTTGGCGAGCGCCCCGGCCTGACCCCGCTGGGGCGCTTGCACGTTCGGACCCGGTGAAAGGGTGAGGCGGCCCACTGACCCCCCCAGGCCCGAGCCGCCTCTGACGCTCGCGCCGCAGAAAGGGTGGGCGGGGCGCAATGGCCAGATCGCGCCTACGCCTTGCGTGAACCCCTCTATTCAAAGCAGGCGAGCCGCGGTCTCCTTTCCGTTTCCCAAGCTGTACAAACTTCGCCCGGTGTTTGGCCGACCGACCGCCGCTAGATCGACGCTGACCCTGCGCTGACCTGCGCGCGGTTGCAAACGACTCCGAGCCGAGGGTGGTCACACGGCGGGTTACATCGGCCCGAAAAACGCAGCCGCGCAGGTCGTCGGGATCGAGTCGGACTATCGTGCTCCTTGCATGACCGAGGACACCCGGACTCAGCGAGAACGCATGCTCGCGGGCGATCTCTACCTGGCCCACGATCCGCAGCTGGCTGCGGAAAATCGGCGCGCGGAGGAGCTAACGCAGGCCTACAATTCCTCGCCCCCCGACCCGGCCATACGCGCACGAATCCTGGCTGACCTGCTCGGCTCGATTGGCGAGGGAACGGACCTGAGGCCACCGTTCTACTGCGACTACGGCTACAACCTCCACGTGGGCGCGAGGACGTTCGTGAACTACGGCCTCTACGCGCTCGACGTGGCCGAGATCAGGATCGGCGACGACGTCCAGATCGGGCCGGCCGTCCAGCTCCTGACGCCGACGCACCCGCTCGAGCCGGGCCCGCGGCTTGAGAAGTGGGAGGCCGCCGAGCCGATCGGCATCGGCGACAACGCGTGGCTGGGCGGCGGCGTGATCGTCTGCCCCGGGGTCATGATCGGCGAGAACACCGTGGTCGGCGCTGGCGCCGTCGTCACCCAGGACCTACCGCCGGGAGTGCTCGCGGTCGGCAGCCCGGCCCGGGTCGTGCGTACGCTCGTCGACGGTTAGGCTCGCGCTCGTGGATTCAGAGCGGTTCGAGGGCGTCGTCGACGCGACTCGCCGGACACGGCTCGCGAGCGAGCGCACCTACCTCGCCTGGTGGCGCAGCGCGCTTGCAGCCTTCGCGGTCAGTCTCGGCGTCGGGAAGATCGTCCCCCAGCTGACAAGTGGATCCTCCGTCGGCTACGAGATCGTTGGCGTCGGCTACGCGCTGCTGGGAATCGCGTTCATCGCTTACGGCCTGTTCCGCCATCAGCAGATGGAGGCGGCGCTGGTCGAGGGGCGCTTCGCGCCTTTCGGACGCGGTGCGGCGCTCGGGTTCACCGCGGCGGGCCTGGTGCTCGGAGTGGCGACCGTGATCGTGGTCATCGCCTGAAAAAGGCAAGAGAGGCCCGGGCAGGCTGCGGGCCTCTCTTGCGTGATCCCAGCCGGCCATGCTGGCGAACGGCCTGGGCCGGGAACCGGGCCCCAGGGGTGGGGCCGGAATGGGCGGTCAGCTACGGGGAGTCGATGGCTGCCGTCCCAACTTGACAGTGATGGTGAGCTGCTTGTCGCCGCGGTAGACGCCGAGCTCGACCTTCTCGCCCGGCTTCTTGCCCGAGATCGCGTCGCGGAGCTGATCGATCGAGTAGACCGGCGTCCCGTCGACGGTGTCGATCAGGTCGCCGCCGAGCGGATACGTCGTGCCAGCGACGATCGCCTTCTGCTTGCCGGCGCGAAGGCCGGCCTTCGCGGCTGAGCTGCCGGGCTGCACGGTCTCGACGAGCAGGCCGTGGCCGGAGGGCAGGCGGAAGAGCTTGTGAGCCGAAGCGGTCACCGGCTGGGCCGTGATGCCGAGGAATGCGTGCTCGGCGTGACCGGTCCGGATGATCTGCGCGGCGACGGACTTCGCGGTGTTGATCGGGACCGCGAAGCCGACGCCGACGTTTCCCTGGGCAGCGGTGCCTCCCGTGAGAATCTGGGAGTTGACCCCGATCACGTTGCCGCGCGCGTCCAGAAGCGGGCCGCCGGAATTGCCCTTGTTCAGCGCGGCGTCGGTCTGGATCACATGGTCGATGGAGTAGTCGTTCGGCGCCTGGATCACGCGCTGGAGCGCACTCACGATGCCGGTCGTCACGGTGCGCTCGAGCCCGAAGGGATTGCCGATCGCCACGACCGAGTCGCCGACGTGGACGACGTCGGAGTTCCCGAGCGGGAGCGGCGTCAACGCGCGCGAGTGGGCGTCGACCTTGAGAACGGCGATGTCGGTCGACGGGTCGGTCCCGACGACCCGGGCCTTGAGGCTCTCGTTGTTCGAGAAGCTGACCTGGACGGAGCGCGAGTTCGCAACGACGTGGTAGTTCGTCACCACGTGGCCGGCCTTGTCGATCACGAAGCCGGAGCCGAGCGCCTTGGCCTGCTGGGTCTGCGGGAACGGCGAGCCGAAGAAGGGATCCACCGAGGGTGCGCTCACGACCTGTGTCGCCGTTACCTGCACGACGCCGGGCGCGGCGCGGCGGTAGATCTGGTTGACCGTGAGCCCCTTGTTCGAGCCGTTCGCGGCCAGAATCGGCTCGGCGGCGACCGGGACGACCTCGCGCACCGTGGTGGTCGAGGTGCCGATGCCGCCCAATAGCGCCGCGCCGCCGAGCGCGAGGCCTCCACCGATGACGGCGGAAACCACGAGCCCGGCGGCGTACATCAGGCGCAAGCGTCCAGCCACCTGCGTAGTTCTAACCACGTGATGTTCAGCCCCTGTTGCGCCGCATTAAGTCTGCGTTAAGCCGAGCCGCCGTAACCGCGCCGCCCGTCGGAGCGTTGTCTCTCCGACAACCATCGAAGAAAGGAGCTCTCCGTGTCGATTCTCTGGATCATCCTGATCGTCGTCTTGGTGCTCCTGCTGCTGGGCTTCTTCTCGCGCGGCCGCTGGTAGGACTCATCTAGAGCGCTGGTAGGCCGCCCGGCACTTGCCGGGCGGCCGTTCTCGCGCGATCCTGACCAGGTGGATCGCGCACGTGTCTTCGACCTGCTGGCAAGGGCCGACGCGACCGTCGACCTGCCGCGCCTCGGTGGCATGGCCCGCGCCGACGGCGTCGTGATCGCGAGCGGGGACAACTGGGCCTTCGCGGGACGGGACGGCTCGCTCCTCGAGGGCCCGATGCCGTCGCCGCCGCGCCTGCTCCGCCGGGTGCCGCTCGTGCGCGGGCTCGTCCGGCTCTCGTCGGCGCTGGCGCCGCTCTTCCGCGGCGCGGGAGTCGCCGGGCGAGGCGAGCGCATCGTCCTCATCGCGGCCCTGCTCGCCCCGCTCTCGCTGGTCTTCCTGCCCCACTCGGCATCGCTGCCGGTGGGCGTGGGGACCGCGGTCTTCCTGCTCGCGTGGATGCTGCGAGGCCGCACGCTCTTCCTGCACGGCGCGGAGCACCGGGCGATCGCAGCGGCCGAGGAACGGCGGCTGGTGGCGACCTGGCAGGCGGAGGCGAAACCCTCGCGCTTCGCTCCTCGCTGCGGCACCAACTTCGCGGCGCTGGTCGTTCCCGTCTCGCTCGTGGCCGACCGCGTCTGGCCGCTCCCCGCGGCGCTCTACACGCCTTTTGCCGTGACACTCGTCTCGCTGGCCCTGACGATGGAGCTCTGGCAGCTCCTCCAGGCCTCGCGTTCCCGGGTCGCGCGCATCTTTCTCCTCCCGGGGCTGGCGCTCCAGCGCGTGACCACGCGTGAGCCCAGCGACGAGGAGACGCGCCTCGCACTGACCGCGGTGGCCGCGGTCTTGCGCAGGGAACTGGCGCTCTAGCCCGAACGGGCGCTCAACCGGCGACGCCTGGCGCCGATAAGGAAACCATGCCGCCTCCCGTATACCGGGGACATTTCGGCAAGCCGCAGGCCGAAAGGCTTCTTTGGCGTGCCGGCTTCGGCCCGCGCCCGGGAGAAGCGGAGAGACTCGCCCGGCTCGGCCTCGACGGTGCAGTTCGGTCGCTGACCCACCCGAAGCGCGAGCGGCTACGCGGCCCGAGGCCCCACGACGGCGACGGCCGAAGCCTCGCCCCTTACGACAGGTGGGGGCACGACCAGCTCTGGTGGCTCGACCGCATGGTCCGGACGAGCCGCCCCCTCGTGGAGCGCATGGCCCTCGTCTGGCACGACTGGTTCGCGACCTCGCGCGAGGGCGTCGACTCGGCGCGCCTCATGCTCCGCCAGAACCAGCTCTTCCGGCGGCAAGGGCTCGGCTCCTTCTCCGAGCTGGTCGCTGCCGTGACCAAGGACCCGGCGATGCTGGTCTGGCTCTCGGGGACCGAGAACACGCGCTGGTCGCCCAACGAGAACTACGCGCGCGAGCTGATGGAGCTGTTCACGCTCGGTGCCGGCCGCGGCTATACGGAGCGCGACGTGCGTCAGCAGGCCCGGGCACTCACCGGCTGGCGCAACGACTGGAGCAGGAACCTCGGCCCGGTCCGCTTCCGCTTCGACAAGGAGCGGCACGACACCGGCTTCAAGACCATCTTCGGACACCGCGGCCGGTACGACTGGCGCGACTCTGGCCGGCTCTGCGTCCATCACCGGCTGCACCCTTCCTTCTTCGTGACGAAGCTCTGGAGCTACTTCGTCCCCGTGCCGCCGAAGGCCTCGACGAAGCGCTCGCTCGAGCGGCTCTACGTCCGCAGCGGCCACGAGGTCCGCCCCGTCGTGGAAGCGATCCTCCGCCACCCCGCGCTGTACGAGGGGCCACGGATGGTGAAGCCGCCGGTGGTCTACCTCGCCGGGCTCCTGCGTTCGCTCAAGCGGGGCGTCGACACCGACTCGTGGACGTGGCTCCTCAGCCTCGCCGGCCAGCAGCTCTTCTACCCGCCGAACGTCGCGGGCTGGGACGACACCCGCTGGCTGGACACCGCCACCTACCGGGCGCGGTGGATCATCGCTTCCTATGCGATCCGGCCACACGTCCTCGACAGCGGCAAGGCGAAGCTGCCGTACGACGCCAACAAGCTCCTCCGCCGCGCCGAGGCCTTCCTCGGCGAGCCCTCGCTGACCGCGCACACCCACGCGGAGCTGAAGCACTTCGCGAAGCGCGCGCTGTCCGACGCGCACTCCTCCTGGAAGAAGGAGCAGTACCCCGCGCTGGTCGAGAACGCACTTCGCCAGCTGCTCGCCTCCTCCCCCGACCTCCAGACCTGCTGATGGCCGACTCCTGCCACCACTGCGACGAGTTCTCC
This sequence comes from uncultured Actinomycetes bacterium, assembly GCA_963754265.1. Taxonomy (GTDB): domain Bacteria; phylum Actinomycetota; class Thermoleophilia; order Gaiellales; family Gaiellaceae; genus AC-32. Next base: position 94,745 of record CAVWFB010000003.1, read on the forward strand.
CGGGCCACGCTCGTCCGCAAGGCCGCCGCCGAGGCCGGGCGCGGGTTGCCGGCGATCGAGCCGGGGATGCCGATGCCCGCGGGCACCGGGCTCGACCGGAGGACGTTCGTCACGGGAACGCTCGGGCTCGCGCTCTCCGTCTACGGGCTGGGCAAGCTCGGCCTCTTCGAGGAGGGCATCGCCCAGGCGGCCTCGGGGCCGGCGAAGCCCGTGCTCGTCTCCGTTTTCCTCCCGGGCGGCACGGACTCCCTCTCGGTTCTGTATCCCGCGCTCGACGATACGTACCGGAAGCTGCGCCCGAAGCTCGCGCTCGACGCCGCCGCCGGGCCCCAGTTCACCGAGGACACCCGGCTCTACTGGCACCCCTCGCTGAAGCCGCTGGCCACGCTCCACGGAGAGAAGAAGGTCACCGTCCTGCCGGCGGTCGGCTACACGCACCCGGACCAGTCCCACTTCACCTCGCGCCATTTCTGGGAGGTCGGCGCCACCGACGCGCGGCTGGCCAGCGGATGGATGGGCCGCTACCTCGATCGCGTCGGCAGCAAGGAGAATCCGCTCCAGGGGCTCTCGCTCGACTACCAGCTGCAGCCGTCGCTCGCCTCGACCAAGGTGCCGGTCGCCTCGCTGGCGTCGCCCAACGACTACACCTTCTGGGCGCCTGGAGTCTGGGGCGAGGTCGAGGACCGGATGCTCGCGGCGCTGAGACCGCTCGGAGCGCGCCGCTCCGATCCGATCCTGAACCAGGCGGCGAAAGCGGCGGCGCAATCCGACCGCCTGCGCAGGCAGCTCGCGCCCTTCGCGGCCGCAAGCGAGAAGGGATTCGGCAGCCCGGTGGCCTACCCCGACGTCGACGACGGCTTCCCGAAGCAGCTCGCAGGCCTCGCCGCGATGCTCGCCGCGAACCTCCCACTGCGCTGCATCGCCATCACCGCCCCCGGCGCGTACGACACCCATTCGGAGCAGCCGCAGGCGCTGGCGGAGGGCCTCGACGTCACGGCCCGGAGCCTCCTGGCCTTCCAGCGCGACCTCGAGGCGCGCGGTCTCGCCGACCGCGTGCTGACCCTCGTCTGGTCGGAGTTCGGACGCCGCGCGGAGGAGAACGGGAGCGACGGCACCGACCACGGCGCCGCCGGGAGCGCGTTCCTGATCGGCACCCGCGTACGGGGTCAGATGATCGGCGAGTTCCCCGGGCTGAAGAACCTGGACGAGGACGGCAACCTCCGTCCGACCTCCGACTTCCGCGGGCTCTACTCCGCGCTCCTCGAACAGTGGCTCGGCGCCGATGCCGGCGGGATCATCCCGAACGCGCGCTCGTTCGCGCGGCCGGCCCTGCTCGCATGACGAAGCTGCTCGGCACGATCGTGCTCGCCGCGGCGCTCGGCTGGCATCCCACCCCCGCCCGGCTCGGCGTGAGCGCGCAGGAGTTCCACCTCGTTCTCTCCAGGCCGTCGGTGAAGGCCGGGCGCGTCGAGATCGAGCTGCAGAACGACGGAGAAGACGTGCACGACCTCCGTTTCCGCCGGATCGGAGGCACCCGCACGTACTCGATGCCGATGACGAAGCCCGGCCGCCACAGGACGATCGAGGTAGCGCTCCTGCCGGGTAGGTACCGCCTCTGGTGCTCGGTGGCCGATCACCGCTCGCTCGGCATGCAGGCCGTCTTGCGCGTGCGGCGCTGAGCGCGCCACAATTGCGGCATGCGCGAGCCCGTCACCGTCGCGTGCGCCCAGCTCGAGCCGGTCGTCCTCGACCGCGACGCGACGATCGAGAAGCTCGCCGCGGGCGCGGCCGAAGCGGCCGGTAAGGGTGCGCAGCTTGCCGTCTTCCCCGAGGCGTTCGTTCCCGCCTATCCCTCTTCCGTCTGGGCGAAGGCGCTCGCCGGCTGGTCCGACGACGGCGCCAAGGACGCGTTCGCGCTGTTCGCGCGCGAGGCGGTCGAGATCCCCGGGCCGGCCGAGCGGCAGCTGGGCGAGATCGCGCGCGAGCACGAGCTCTGGCTCGTCACCGGCGTGACGGAGCGTGACCCAGCGAGGCCGGGGACGCTCTACAACACCCTCCTCTACCACTCGCCCGAGGGAAAGCTCGCGCTGAAGCACCGCAAACTGGTGCCGACCAACCACGAGCGCCTCGTCTGGGGCCCGGGCGACGGCAGCGGGCTCGAGACGATCGAGACGCCGCTAGGGCGCATCGGCGGGCTCATCTGCTGGGAGAACTACATGCCGCTCGCCCGCTTCGCGCTGTACGAGTCCGGGGTCGAGCTCTACATCGCCTCGACCGCCGACGACGGCGATGCCTGGCAGTCCACGCTCGTCCACATCGCCCGCGAGTCACGCGCGTTCGTGATCGCGCCTTCCCACTTCCAGCGGGCCTCGGCCTACCCGCCCGACTTCCCGCTGCGCTCGCTGCTGGACGGTGCGGATGTCATCGGCCGGGGCGGCAGCGCGATCCTCGGCCCGGACGGCTCGTACCTCGCAGGCCCGCTCTACGACGAGGAGGGCATCCTCTACGCCGAGCTCGAGCCGGCGCGCCTCGACGCCGAACGCCAGCGCTTCGACCCGGTCGGGCACTACCACCGCCCCGACGTGCTCCGGCTCGAGCGCCGCGCCTAGGGTCGTTCAGCCGACCGCCGAGCGCTCGGGCTCCCGCACCTCGCCCGGGCTCAGGTGCCGGCCGAAGAACTCGAGGATCGTCTCGAAGCGCATCTCCCTGTGGATCGGCGAGCCCGCGCGCGTCAGCTCGTGCGATTCGACCGGGAAGCGCACCAGCTCGACCTCCCGCCGCAGGATGCGCAGGATCCCGAAGAGATCCTCCGCGTTCCCGATCGGGCAGCGGAGATCGTCCTCCGAGTGCAGGATCAAGAGCGGCGTGGTGATGTTCGCCGCGTAGGTGGAAGGCGACAGCTTGAGGTAGGCCTCCGGGGCCTCGAACCAGTGAGCGCCGACGAAGCTCTTCGTCGCGTGGCTGATGTCGCTCGAGCCTCCCTCGAGCACGAAGTTGTTCACCGCCCGCTCGGAGCAGGCCGCGCGGAAGCGGTCGGTGTGCCCCACGATCCACGAGGTCATGTAGCCGCCGTACGAGCCCCCGAGCACGCCCAGGCGCTCGGGGTCGCAGAAGTCGAACCGCTGTAGCGCCTCGTCGACGACGGCCATCACGTCCTCGTAGTCGACGGTCCCCCAGCCGGGGCCGTCCTCGACCGGCCCGCGGATCGCCCTGCCCCACTCCTCGCTGTACCCCGACGAGCCCCGTGGGTTCGAGTAGACGACGACGTAGCCGGCTTCGGCATAGACCTGGAACTCGTCGAAGAACGTGTTCCCGTACTGCGAGAAGGGGCCGCCGTGGATGTTCAGCAGAACGGGGTAGCGGCGCGAGGGGTCGAACCCGAGCGGGCGCATCAGCCAGGCCTCGACCTCCGAGCCGTCGGCCGACACCGCCGTGAAGCGCTCCGGCTCGGAGAGCTCGCGCCCGCTCGTGAACGGCGCCGACACCTCGGTCAGCCGGGCCTCTCCCGCATAGAGCTCGGCGGGCACGGTCGGGAGCGAGGCGGCGTGCACGATCTGCCCCTCGACGCAGTCGAACCCGACGATGCTCAGCTCGCCGTCCACGACGGGCTCGGGCGCGGCGCTTCCGTCCGCGCGCACGCGGTAGAGCGTCCTGTTGCCGCCGTCCTCGAGCACGAACAGGAGCGAGTCCCCGTCCCAGACCGGCTCGCGGACCTCGGGATACGGAGCGCAGTTCCGGTCGAGCGCGGTGGTGAGAAGCCGAGCCTCGCCGGTCTCCGGGTCGAGCACGGCGATCTGGCCGTGGCGCGGGAAGTCGAAGTCGCCCTTCCCGAAGCGGCAGGCGATCGCGGACCCATCCGGCGACCAGGAGGGCGCCTCGTACCACGCATCGCCCTTGGTCAGCGCCGCGGGCTCGCCACCCTCGGCGCCGACGACGTAGAGGTCGCGGAACATCTCGACGTCCCAGTCCTCTTGGCGCGCGGAGGCGAACACGAGGCGCCGGCCGTCCGGCGACCACTGCGGGCTCTGGTCCTCGTAGTCGCCGTGCGTGAGCTGCGTGGGCGGCGCCGAGCCATCGGCCGGAACCGTGAAGACGTGACGGCGGCGGTCTCCGATCCAGCCCTCGCTGTCGAGCTTGAACTGCAGCCGCGTGAACCGGCGGGGACGGCGGCGCCTGTCGTCCTCCTCGTCGTACTCGGGATCACGAACCCTCGACGTGAACGCGAGCCGCGTCCCGTCCGCCGACCAGACCGTTTCGGTCACGTCCTCGGGGAGATCGGTGAGCCGCCGCGCCTCGCCGCCCGCGGCGGGAATCACGTACAGCTGCTTCGTCTTGCCGTCCCGGTTCGACACGAAGGCCAGGCGGCTTCCGTCCGGGGACCAGCGAGGAGCGGCGTCCTGCTTGCCGCTCGCCGTGAACGGCTGCGCCGGCCCGGAGCCGTCGGCGGGGACGAGCCAGATCGAGCTCGAGTAGTCGTTCTCCTCGCGGTCGACGCTCCAGGCGACGAAGGCGACGGTCTTGCCGTCGGGCGCGATCCGGGGATCGGCGGCCCAGCGGAGCTCGTAGACGTCCTCGGGTCGCATCGGCCCGCGAAGTAAACCAGCTTCGATCGAGCCGGCGTTTCCGCGCCGTGGGCCACTACGATCGACCGGACGTGCCCCGGCTCGACCTCGCAACGCCAACTCCGAGGGAGGAATAGAACCCGATGGCGAACATCCTCTGCGTCCTCTACGACGATCCCGTCGGCGGCTATCCACCGGAGTACGCGCGGGACGGGATCCCGAAGATCGGGGGCTATTACGACGGCCAGACCACGCCGACTCCAGAGGAGATCGACTTCACTCCGGGGGACCTGCTCGGAAGCGTCTCCGGCGAGCTCGGCCTACGGGGCTTCGTCGAGGAGCGCGGGCACGAGTTGACCGTGACGGCCGACAAGGACGGGCCCGAGTCCGCCTTCGAGCGTGAGCTTCCGTCCGCCGAGATCGTCATCTCGCAGCCGTTCTGGCCCGCGTACCTGACCGCCGAGCGGATCGCCAAGGCACGTGACCTCAAGCTCGCGATCACCGCCGGGATCGGCTCGGACCACGTCGATCTCCAGGCGGCGATCGACAGTGGGATCACCGTCGCCGAGGTCACCTACTGCAACAGCATCAGCGTCTCCGAGCACGTGGTCATGGCGATCCTGGCGCTCGTGCGCAACTACATCCCCTCCTACCACCGGGTCGTCGACGGGGGCTGGAACATCGCCGACTGCGTCTCCCGGTCGTACGACCTGGAAGGCATGCAGGTCGGAACAGTGGGAGCAGGCCGCATCGGCTCGGCGGTGATGCGGCGCCTGAAGCCGTTCGAGGTCGGACTGCACTACACGGACCGGCACCGTCTCCCAGCGGAGACCGAGGCGGAGCTCGGGGTTACGCATCACCCGACCGTCGAGTCGCTCGTCGAGGTGTGCGACGTGGTCACGATCAACGCACCTCTCCATCCGGAGACGGAGCACCTCTTCGACGCCGAGCTAATCGGCCGGATGAAGCGCGGCGCCTATCTCGTCAACACCGCACGCGGCAAGATCTGCGACCGCGACGCGGTTGCGGCCGCCTGCGAATCGGGACACCTGGCCGGATACGCTGGTGACGTCTGGTTCCCGCAGCCCGCGCCTGCCGATCACCCCTGGCGGACGATGGCGCATCACGGCATGACGCCGCACATCTCTGGCTCGAGCCTCTCCGCCCAGGCGCGGTACGCGGCCGGCACGCGGGAGATCCTCGAGTGCTGGTTCGACGGGCGGCCGATCCGAGAGGAGTACCTGATCGTCGACGCCGGCCGACTCGCCGGTGCGGGCGCCCACTCCTACAGCGCAGGTGATGCGACCGGCGGCTCCGAGGAGGCGACGAGGTTCACGGCGCGCTGAGCAGCAGGCGCGGCTCGATCGGCTCTTCGCCGCTCGGGGTGACGCGGTAGGCGCGCGCGCCGGGGCGCACGCTGATCGTCTCCACGAGCTCCGGCCCCTCGAACCGCAGGGCAACGCAATCGTCGGCGGCCAGCCCGGACGGGAAACCGTCGGCCACGAGCTTCGAGTAGACGGGCCGCCGCTCGGGCTCGCCGTCGTAGTGCGGGCACGCGCTCCCGGGGAGGAAGCCGAGCCCGTCGCGCATCCCGTGCAGCTCGGGGCCGAACGAGTCCGTCACGGCCGCCTCGAACCAGCACAGCATCCCTGCGCTCCAGCCCGCGAGCACCACCCCCGCGTCCCACGCGTCGCGCAGGACCTCGTCGAAGCCGTGCGTGCGCCAGATAGCGAGCGCGTTCGCGGTGTTGCCGCCAGTGACGTAGATCGCGTCCTGCTCGAGCGCGAGCTGCCGCAGGTCGGAAGGCGGCCAGGGGAAGAAGGGCAGGTACGAGACCTGGGCGCGATCGCCGATCTGTGTGAAGAGCCGTAGCGTCGCCTCGAAGTCGTCGGCCACGGCCGTCGGCACGACGAGAACGCGCGGTCGCTCGCGGCCCGTCAGTCCGAACACGTAGTCCTCGAGCCTGCGACGCTCGGCGTCGTCCCAGCTGAGGCCGCCCATCGCAACGATCGTCGGTTCTGCCACTGCGCGAACGGTATCGTCGCTGCATGCTCGATCCGTCGCAGATGGCGCTCTTCGTCGGTGCGGCGCTCCTGCTCCTCGTCGTGCCGGGCCCGGCGGTGCTCTACATCGTCACGCAAAGCGTCTCGCACGGCCGCCGGGCGGGCCTGGCCTCGGTCGCCGGGATCACGACCGGGACGCTCGTCCACATCGCCGCGGCGACGGTCGGGCTGTCGGCCCTGCTTGCCTCCTCCGCGGTTGCGTTCAACGTCGTCAAGTACCTCGGCGCGGCGTACCTGATCGTCGTCGGGATCCGTCGGTTGGCCGGTCTCGAGCGCCCGACACAGGACGGGGCGCCGAGAACGCGGAGCCACGCCAGCCTCTTCCGCCAGGGAATCGTCGTCAACGTGCTGAACCCGAAGACGGCGCTGTTCTTCCTCGCGTTCCTGCCCCAGTTCATCGATTCGGCGCAGGGCGCAGTCTGGGCGCAGATCCTCGTCCTCGGCCTGATCTTCGCCTGCCTGGGGGCGCTCAGCGACGGCTGCTGGGCGCTCGTTGCAGGCACGCTCGGCGACCGCCTGCGCCGGAGCGCCCGCTTCCCGAAGATCCAGCGTTACGTCTCCGGCTCGGTGTTCGTGGGGCTCGGCGCGGTGGCCGCGCTGTCTGCGCCCGCGAAGCAGACCTAGGAGCGGCGCGCGCAACCCGCGGCGCGCGCTAGCCTCGCCTCGCGGTGGACGAGCGCACGCCTTCGTGGGGAATCACGCCGGTGCCCGAGCGCTTGCGGGTGCTCGGGCTCCTCGACCTGACGCTGCTCTGGGGCAACCTGTCGGTGAGCCTGCTGGTGATCGTCGCCGCAGCGGGGCTCGTGCCGATGCTCTCGCTCAAGCAGGCGATGTTGGCGATCGTGATCGGCGCGGTCGCCGGCAACATCCTGCTCGGGCTCGCGGCAATGATCGGCGCCGACGGGCGGGTGCCGGGGATGGTGTTGCTGCGCGCACCCCTGGGACGCCGCGGCTCGTACGCGCCGACCGTCCTCAACGTGGCGCAGAACCTCGGCTGGTCGACCTTCGAGCTGATCATCATCTCGACGGCGGCCGCGGCGCTCTCCCAGCGCGTCTTCGGCTTCGAGGCCCGCTGGCTCTGGGCGCTCGTGTTCGGCGCCGTGTCGCTCGCGCTCGGGCTGCTCGGCCCGATCGGGTTCGTCCGGCGCTACCTGAAGAAGTTCGCCGTCTGGGCGGTTGCTGCCTCGATCGTCTACCTGACCTGGTGGGCGCTCGACAAGGCGAACCTGCACGCGCTCTGGGACACCGGCGGAACCGGCGGGGTCTCAATCGGCCAGGGCGTCGACCTCGTGATCGCGAACATCGTCTCCTGGACGCCGCTCGCGGCCGATTACACACGCTTCGCCCGCGACCGCCGCAGCGCCTTCTTCGGCGCCGGGGTCGGCTACCTGCTGCCGACGCTCTGGTGCTTCGGGCTCGGGTCCCTGCTGGTGCTCTCGCGCGACCTGAGCGAGCCGTCGCAGATCCCGACCGCGGTCGCGAGTGGGAGCGCCCTTGCCGTCGTCGCGCTGCTGATGCTGACCGTCGACGAGAGCGACGAGGCGTTCGCGGACATCTACTCGACAGCGGTATCGCTCCAGAACTTCCTGCCCGGGGTCTCCCAGCGGCTCCTGATCGTGATCGTCGCCGTGACCGCGACCGGCGGGGCGATCGTGATCAACCTGGGCAACTACCTGACCTTCCTCTACTTGCTCGGTTCGGTGTTCGTGCCCCTGTTCGCGGTACTGCTCGCGGACTGGCTGGTGCGCGGCGCCCACTACACGGAGCGAGACATCTTCGACGCGCCGTCGGTGCGCATCGAGCGGCTCGTGGCGTGGGTGGTCGGGTTTGGCCTCTACCAGTGGCTCTCGCCGCAGGGCCCGAGTTGGTGGACCGACCTGGTGGAGCACGTGAACCCCGGACACGCCCGGCTGACGGCCTCGCTGCCGAGCTTCGCCGTCGCCTTCAGCCTGACGATGCTCGCGGCGTGGATAGATTCGCTGCGTGCGGCCGCTCGCAGTCGTCGGGAACCTCTCGCGCGACCTCGTTGACGGGTCACCGCCCCGGGCCGGGGGTGCTCCCTTCCACGCGGCGCGCGCGCTGCGCGTGCTCGGCAAGCCGGCTCTCGTCGGGGCGAAGTGCGCCGATTCCGACCGCGACTCGCTGCTGACCCCACTCGTGCGGCTCGGGCTGCCGGTGCTCTGGCGCGGCGGCTCCTCGACTGCGGCGTTCTCGTTCCGCTACGAGGGCGACCGCCGCGTGATGGTCGTCGAGGCGCTCGGCGATCCCTGGGGCCCGGCCGACCTGTACGGGCTCGAGCGGGCGGACTGGGTGCACGTCGGGGCGCTTGCTCGCTCGGACTTTCCCGCCGAGACACTGGCGGAGCTGGGTCGCGACCGGCGCGTCTCGTTCGACGGCCAGGGCCTCGTCCGGCCCGAGCGCACCGGCCCGCTGCAGCTCGACGCGGCCTACGACCCGGAGGTGCTGCGCCACGTGTCGATCCTCAAGCTCGCCGAGGAGGAGGCGCGGACGCTCGTCGGCGAGCCGGACGAGAGCGCGCTGCGCTCGCTCGGCGTGCCGGAGGTCGTGGTCACGCTCGGCTCCGAGGGCTCGCTCGTGCTCGCCGACGGGAAGCTGGAGAAGGTTCCCGCGCAGGCGGCGGGCGAGGTCGATCCCACCGGTGCAGGCGACGCGTTCTCGGCCGTCTACCTTGCTTCGCGCTCGAGCGGGCACGCCCCGGCGGCGGCCGCGCGGAGGGCGACCGCGCTCGTGGCCGGCCTGCTGGCGCGCCGGATCCCGTGAGGGCGCTCGTCCAGACGGTCGACGGCGTCTTCGAGGTCGACCTCGCCGAGGAGGAAGTGCTCGGCTCCGTCGAAGGCGAGATCCGGCCGGAGCGGCTCGAGATCCCGTTGCCGCTCTTCGTCGCCGGTGCAGCCACCGGATCCACCGTGGTCGCCGTGATCGACAGGCGCCCGCCCCTCGTGGTGTCGAACGACGCGGGCCGCACGTGGCGGGAGTCCGGCGGAGGCCTGCCGCCGGGCCGAGCGGTCGCGGTCGCCGACGACGACCCCGACCTGATGCTCTACGCGGCCCGCAACCGCCTCTACCTCTCCGAGGACGGGGGTCGCTTCTGGCGGGCCCTTGTAGTCGAGCTGCCCGAGATCCGAGCCGTCGCCTTCACGTGAGATCCAAGTAACAGACTGTTATCGAAGCCTGAACTCGCCGCGCGCCACGATCACTGCCGAGCCGCCGACCTCTACCCGCTCGAGCTGCTCGGCCGAGCCGTCGGCGCGCGCGTAGAGCAGCGAGGGCCTCCCGATCTCGGTGCCCTGGGAGATCTCGATCTCCTCGCCGAAGCCGATCCGCCCGTGGCGGGCGGCGTGGACGGCGAGTGGGCCCGCCGCCGAGCCGGTCGCCGGGTCCTCCGCGAAGCCGCCGCCCGGGCTGAACATGCGCGTCTTCCAACGTGTGCCCGACCCGGTGATGCAGTTGATGCCGAGTACGGCCGGAGCACCGGCAAGCGCCGAGAAATCGGGTCTCAGCGCGGCCACCTCGTCCTCGGAGCCCAGCGTCACGTAGACGTGGTGCATGCCGTTGTCGTAGAGCTCGACCGGGAGCTCCGAGCGCTCGACTCCGAGCCCGGCGAGCACGACGGCCTCGTCCTCGTAGGCCCTCCAGGTCGGGAGCGGCTGCTCCATCCGGCCGAAGACGATCCGGTCCTGCTCGCGCTCGAGCGCCACCGGCACGACGCCGGCCTTCGTCTCGAGCCGGATCTCCGGCAGCTGCATCGGCCCGGCGAGCACGAACGCGCAGCCGAGCGTCGGGTGTCCGGCGAACGGAATCTCGTCACTGGGGGTGAAGATCCGCATCAACGCGTGCCCGTCCCCCTCCGCCGGGAGCACGAAGACGCTCTCGCTGAACTTCATCTCTCGCGCAAGGTCCTGCATCTCGTCGTCCTCGAGCCCGCGCGCGTCGGTGAACACGGCGAGCTGGTTGCCGGTCAGCGGGCGGTCGGTGAACACGTCGGCGATGACGTAGCGGAAGGTGCGCACGGGCCGACGATAGCCTTGCGCGCGTGCCGAAGAAGTCTGTGCAGCTTTCCGGGGTCGTCGTCGCCGAGTCGGCGATCTGCTCGATCGACCCCGACGAGGGCGTCCTCATGTACCGCGGCTACGACATCGCGGAGCTCGCGGAGCGCTCGACCTACGAGGAGACTGCGTTGCTGCTCCTCGACGGCGACGTGCCCTCCTCGGAAGCGCTCGAAGCGTTCCGGCGCGAGCTCGCGGACCTGCGCGAGCTGCCGGCGGAGACCGAGGAGGCGATCGACCGGCAGGCCGGGGAAGCGGCGCCGATGGACGTGCTCCGCACCGCGGTCTCGACGCTGCGCGAGACAACGCCGGCGCAGCTGATCTCGCAGCTGCCGACGATCGTCGCCCGCTACCACCGGCGGCGCGAGGGCCTGGAGCCGGTCGCTCCCGACGCCTCCCTCACCTACTCGGAGAACTTCCTCTCGATGCTGCACGGCTCGCGGCCGAGCGAGCGCGACGCGCGCGCATTCGACGTGGCCATGATCCTGCACGCCGAGCACGAGCTGAACGCGTCGACCTTCGCCGCGCGCGTGGTGGCGGGCACGGGCGCGGATCTGACGGCGGCGGTGGTCGCCGCGATCGCCGCCCTCAGCGGGCCTCTGCACGGCGGCGCGAACGAGGCGGCAATGGCCCTGTTCGAGCGAATCGGCTCGGCAGATCGCGCTCCGGGCGACGTGCGGGAAGCACTCGAGCGGGGTGAAAGGCTCTACGGCTTCGGCCATCCGCTCTACCGCGCCTACGACCCACGCGCCCTGATCCTCAAGCGCATCTCGCAGGAGCTCTCCGAGGACGCCGGCGAGCCGAACTGGTACGCGATCACCGAGGCGACCGAGCGCACCGTCTTCGAGGAAAAGGGCCTCTACCCGAACGTCGACCTCTACTCGGGCTCGGTCTACCGCTACCTCGGCGTTCCGAACGACCTCTTCACGCCGCTCTTCGCTGCCAGCCGCGTCGTGGGTTGGTCGGCGCACGTGCTCGAGCAGCAGGCCGACAACAAGATCATCAGGCCCTCAGCCGAGTACGTCGGCGAGCCTCGCCGCGAATTCCCCTAACGGACGCGGAGCTTGCGCTTAGAGGCCCGTGCGGTTGCCCCCTGAAGGTGACCGTATGACGATCCCGGTGCGAAGGACACGACCCACTGCCGCCCAGACTGTCGGCGCCGGCCGGCTCCGGTCAACTTCTTAGCCGGAAAGCGTATTGGTGCCCAAGCGTGGCCACTATGCTCCGCCGCGTGCAGCTCTACCTCGTACGCCATGCGGAGGCTGCCGACGGCGAGCCCGACGAGCTCCGGCCGCTGACCGCCGAGGGCCGCGAGACCGCCCGCGCGCTCGGCGAGCGGCTCGCAAAGGAGGGCGTGCAGCCCGACGCGGTGCTGACGAGCCCGCTCCTCCGGGCGCGCGAGACCGGGCAGGAGCTGGCCCGGCCGGCAGGCATCGAGGCCGAGCCCGACGAGCGGCTCGCGCCGGGCGCGACCGCCGCCGCCGTCAGGGCTGCCGCGGGCGAGCGCGGCACCATCGTGGTCGTCGTCGGTCACCAGCCCGACTGCTCACAGATCGCCGCGGCGCTCACGGGCGGCCCGGAGCCCGCGTTCCCGCCGGGCGGCATGGTCGCGATCGACCTTTCTGAATGAACGCGATCGCCGTCCGCGACCTGCGGAAGTCCTACGGCGCGCTCGAGGCGGTGGGCGGAATCAGCTTCGAAGTCGCGCGCGGCGAGGTGTTCGGGCTGCTCGGCCCCAACGGTGCGGGCAAGACGACCACTGTCGAGATTCTCGAGGGCTACAGGAAGCGCGACGCCGGCGAGGTCGAGGTCCTCGGCTCGGACCCGGCAACGGCGGACGGTGCCTGGCGCGAGCGGATCGGCGTGGTTCTCCAGTCCTCGGCGATGTACGAGACGCTCAGCGTCGCGGAGATGCTCGGCGTCTTCGCGGGCTACTACCGCCGGCCGCGGCCGCTGGACGAGGTGGTCGCGCTCGTCGGCCTGGAGGACCAGCGCGACACCCGCGTGCGCCGACTCTCCGGCGGGCAGCGCCGCCGACTCGACCTCGGCCTCGCGCTCGTCGGCGACCCCGAGCTGATCTTCCTTGACGAGCCCACGACGGGCTTCGACCCGGGCGCGAGGCGCCGCGCCTGGGAGACGATCCGCGGGCTGCGCAGCCTCGGCAAGACGATCCTGCTCACCACGCACTACCTCGACGAGGCCGAGCAGCTCGCCGACCGCGTCGCCGTCCTGCGGCACGGGGAGATCGTCGCCTCGGGCCCACCCGCCGAGCTCACCGGAACCGCGCGCCAGACGGAGATCCGCTACCGCGAGAACGGCCGCGAGGTCGTGCTCCACACCGACGAGCCGACGCGGCTGCTGCACGAGCTGACCGAGCAGGCGCTCGGCCAGGGACGGGAGCTCGAAGGGCTACTCGTCCGCAGGCCGACCCTCGAGGAGGTCTACCTCTCGCTGACCGAGGAGGCCGAGGCGCGATGAGGCTCCTCTGGCACGAGGTCAAGGCCGAGCTGCTGCTCTACACGCGCAGCCGCGAGCTCGCGTTCTTCACCTTCCTCTTGCCGATGATCTTCTTCGTCCTGCTCGGCTCCACCTACGGGAACGACACGGTCGACGGCGTCAAGGGATCGAGGTTCCTCGAGGCGGGGATGATCGGGTACGGCGCGATCTCGATCGCCTTCGCGGGCCTCGCGATCGTGCTCGTGATCCGGCGAGAGAACGGGATCCTCAAACGCCTCCGGGCGACGCCGCTGCCGGCCTGGGCCTACATCTCGGCTCTGCTGTCGGCGTTTCTGCTCGCCTTCGCGGTCGAGGTCGTGGGAATCATCCTCCTCGGCCGGGTGCTCTTCGGGATCCCCGTGCCTGATCACCTCGGCTCGCTCGCGCTCGCGCTGCTGCTCGGCGCGGTCGCGTTCTGCGGCCTCGGAGTCGGCTTGACGGCGGTCATCCGCAGCGCCGAGGGCGCCTCGGCGGTCGTGAACGCGATCTACCTGCCCGCGGCCTTCCTCGCGGGCGCCTTCTTCTCGCCTCGCCACTTTCCCCAGGTGCTCCGCGCGATCGCGGACGTGCTGCCGCTGACGTACTTCCTCCGGCTCGTGCGCAACGTGATGCTGCACGGCCACGAGATCTGGACCCAGGGCACGAACGTCGCCGTGATCACGGCCTGGGGCGCGGTCGGCGTGGTCGTCGCGCTGCGGTATTTCCGCTGGGAGCCGCACGAGGGTTAGGTTCGCGGCCGAGCGGTAATACGATTTGCAATGAGGGGCGAGCCGCAGATCGCCTTCTGCCTGCGAGAGGCCGAACCGGCAGGGGTCCAGGTCCGGGTCAACTTCGGCGTCTTCGCAGGGAGGAGAGCAACTCCCGCCGAGATCGACGAGCTCGCCAAGGCGCTCCTGCCCAAGGTGGGCGAGGTCGCGATCGTGGCCGAGGAGCGCCACGAGATCAGCGGGGACAGCGAGGTCTCCCTGAATCAGGTGCGGGTCGAGATCTCGTCCGACCAGCTGCCCGACGACGAGCACGAGCTCGACGTCATGTGCGGCCGGCTCGTCGAGGCATCCGAGGCCTGGGCGCGCTCGTGCTTCGCCGAGCGGGCGACAGAGGTCTAGGCGCGCATCAGGCGCCGCCGCGGCGTCCGGCCCGCCCGGGCCGCGCCGAGGGCGAAGCGAACCAGTGCGCGCGGCATCCGCTCGGCACGCGTGATCGTCTCCTCGAGGGCAGAGACGAACCAGTCGAGGTCGTCCTCGGTGACCACGAGCGGCGGCAGCGCCTTGACGACGTTCAGCCCGTGGCCGGCGACCTGGCTCAGGATGCGGTGGTCGCGGAAGAGCGGGACGACCACGAGCTGCGAGAACAGCCCGGGCTGGATCCGCTCGAGCAGCTTCCACGTCCGCGAGCCGCCGGGCGGCTCCTCGAACTCGATCGCCCACATCAGGCCGAGGCCGCGCACGTCGCGAACCACCTCCGAGCGCTCGACCAGAGGCCTCGTCCGCTCGAGCAGCTGCTCGCCGAGGCGGGCCGAGCGCTCGACCAGGCCCTGCTCGTCGAGTTCCCGCAGCGTCGCCAGCCCGGCCACCATCGCCAGGTCGTTGGGCGCGAAGGTCGAGCCGTGGCTGACGGCGTTCGGTAGCGAGTCGAAGACCCCGTCGTAGACCTGCGCGCTCATCAGCAGGGCCCCGACGGGCACGTAGCCGCCCGAGAGCGACTTCGCGACGGTGACGAGGTCCGGCTCCAGCCCCCAGTGCTCGAGCGCGAGCATCCGCCCGGTGCGGCCGAGCCCGGTCTGCACCTCGTCGACGCAGAAGAGCGTCCCGTAGCGGCGGCAAAGCTCCTGCGCCCCTTCGAGGTATCCCGCCGGCGCGACGTTCACGCCCTTGCCCTGCACCGGCTCGACGATGAACACCGCAACGTCCTCCCGGGCGAGCTCGTGCTCCAGTGCACGAAGATCGTTCCAGGGCACCCGCTCGAAGCCGGGCAGCAGCGGGCCGAAGCGCGCCGTGAACTCCGGGCTCGCGTTGGCCGACAGCGCGCCGAGGGTGAGACCGTGGAAGCCGTGCTCGGCGGACAGCACCCGTGAACGGCCGGTCGCCGCGCGGCCGAGCTTGAGCGCCGCCTCGACCGCCTCGGCGCCGGAGCTCGTGAAGAGCGCGCGCTCCAGGCGCGCCGGCGCCCGGCGCAAGAGCTCCTCGGCCAGGAGCGCCGGGAGCACGTCGACCCCGAGCTGCACCGATCCCGGCCGGCGGAGCTCCAGCGCCTCGACGAGCGCCTCGCGAATCCGTGGGTTGTTCCGCCCGACGTTGAACATGCCGAACCCGCCGAGCACGTCCAGATAGCGGTTGCCGTCGGAGTCCCAGAGGTACGCGCCCTCGGCGCGGTCCCAGCGCCGGTCGAAGCCGATCGTCCGCAGCAGCCGCACGAACTGCGGGTTGATCGTCTGCGCGTGGAGGTCGAGCGCCTCGGCGCCCCGTTCCTCGACGAGCTCGCTCAGCCAGCCCACGCCGGAATTATCGCCACACGCCGATGAGCACGCCGCCTGCCACGATCAGTCCCGCGCCGAGCACGAGCCGGCGCCCAACGAGCTCGCTCCGCCGCAGGAACAGCGACGCGAAGAGGACGCCCCAGAGCGACTCGGTCGCGACAAGCGGCGCGACGACGCTCACCCGACCGCGGTAGTACGCCTCGAAGAGGGCCGCGTACGAGAGGCCGAAGAGCAGGCCCGCGGGGAGAAAGACGCGGATCGTCTGCCCGAAGCCGGTCGACCAGCCGCGGCCGCGGGTGGCGAGCAGGTAGAGCGTGATCGTCCCCGCGCCCGCGAGCAGCGTCACCGGTGCGGTGACGAGCGCATGCGCGTCGGTGTGGCCGGCCAGCCAGCGGAGCAGGTTGTCGCGGATCGCGAACATGACCGTCGCGGCGACGGCGAAGACGATCCCGAGGCGCTTGAAGTCCTCCGGCCGCACCCGCTCCCCCGCCAGGGCGACCCCGCCGGCCACGATCAGCGCCGCTCCGATTAGAAGCGGCCCCTGCAGAGGCTCGTTCAGAACGATGAGCGCGAGCGCCACCGAGGCGAGGGGCGCCGTGCCCATCAACACCGCGGTCCGGGCCGCGCCGGCGTCGCGCACCGCGTGTGTGAACAGCACCTGCGACAGCCCGGGCGCGAGAGCGCCGGCGAGCAGGAACGGCCAGAGATCCGAGCTGTGGAGGCTCTCGCCTGCGCTGGCGACGATCCCGATCGCGAGGGTGACGCCAAGTGCCACTGTGGTCGTCGCCAGGGCTCCGAGGACGGGGTCGTTGGTGCGCCTCAACGCAAAGCGGATCGCCACCGCCATGGCGCCGAACAGCGCCGCCGAGGCGCACGCCAGCAGGACGGCGAGCACTCAGGCCGTGCTGTGAATGCGCCCGCTGCCCTCGCGGAGCCGCCCACCGGACCGGCCCGCGCGCACGGCGAGAATCTCGCCCAGGATCGACACAGCCGTCTCCGCCGGGGTCTGCGCGCCGAGGTCGAGCCCGGCCGGGCCGGAGAGCCGCTCCAGCTGCTCCTCGGCGACACCCGCCTCGAGCAGGCGCTCGCGCCGCTTCGCCTGGGTGCGCCTGGAGCCGATCGCGCCGACGTAGAAGGCTTCGGCCTCGAGCGCCGAGGTGAGCGCCGGCACGTCCAGGCGCTCCTCGTGGGTGAGCACCACCACGGCGGTGTCGCGGTCCGGCGCCAGCTGCTCGAGCGCCTCGTCCGGCCAGGCGACCAGGAGCTCGTCCGGGCTCGGCAGCCGCTCCCTCGTCGTGAGCGCTGGACGCGGGTCCGTGACAACGGTGTGCCAGCCGAGGCTCTTCGCCGCACGGCAAAGCTCCTCGGCGGTGTCGATCGCGCCGATCACGACCACCCGCGGCGGCGGACCGAGCATCTCGGCGAAGACCGTCTCCCCGTCCAGCTCGACCACCCGGCTCGCGCCCGGCTCGACCGCGTCCGGGCCGAGGAGCCGCCGCTCGCCGGCTCGCTCGCCCTCGAGCACGGTCACGGAGACCGCGGGCTCGTCCGACTCCGGCAGCTCGCCCTCGAAGCGCTCGACGAAGACGTCGATCTCCCCCCCGCACGGCAGGCCCACGTTCCAGGCCATGTCGTCCGTGATCCCGTACGTGAGCAGGCGCGGCGTGCCCTCGGCGATCACCTCGGCCGCCTGGACGGCGACGTCGCTCTCGACGCACCCGCCGGAGACCGAGCCCTGGAGCTCTCCTCGTTCGGAGATGGCCAGCTTGGCCCCGACCGGCCGCGGCGCGGAACGTCGCGTCGCGACGACCGTCGCCAGCGCGACCCGGTCGCCTCGGGACCGCCAGCGCTGGATGGACTCGGCGAGCTCACGCACGCGCCCAGCGTACCGGGCGCGTGCGTGCAAACGACCTGGCTAGGCGGCGGCCGCGCCGTCCGAGCCGGGCATCACTGGGGGCGGACCGTCGCCGTCGAAGCGGCGGTCGAAGCCGCGGCCGCCGAAGCCGCGATGGTCGCGGAACTGCATCCGCAGCTGGGCGTTGACGAGATCGTCGATGCGGCTGTTCAGATCCTTGAGCACCTGCGTCTCGTCGTCCTTCGAGAGCCGCCCGGCCTTGACCTCGGCGTCGAGCTTGTCCTTTGCCTCCTTCTGCATGGCCGTCTTCAGGCCGTCGACGGACTTGTTCTCCGCCTTGGCGATCTCGGCCAGCGTCTTGCCGCTGTTCAGGCGTGACCGGAGCTGGGCGTCGGTCAGCCCGAGGTAGGTCGCAGCCGCGTCGAGCCCGTGGAAGAACGGGTGCGGCGCGCCGAAATGCGGCCCGAAGGCGGGTGGTCCGAAGAGCGGGAACTCGTCGGCTGCGATCCGCTTCTTCAGCTCCGCGCCCTGCTCCTTGGTCAGCCTCCCGTCCGCGACGGCCTTGTCGACCCGGTCGCCGAGCGCCTTCTTGATCGCGTCGCTCAGCGCCTGCGGCTGCACGCCGAGCTGTTTCGCGGCGTCCTCGACGATCGCCTTGCTCTCGGCGCTCGGCGAGTCATTGAGCTTGGTTGCCGCGATTCCCGCGCCGGTTCCGCCGACCGCGAGCGCCGCGGCCGCGCCCGCGATCACCTTTCGCTTGACGTCCATCGAATCTCCTTTCGCTGCGTGGTCGGTCCCAGCAAACACGCCTGCCCTGAGACATAGGTGAGAACGGCGTAAGAAGTGCCTAAGAAGGCGCGTCTCCCCGCGTCCGGTGGCAATGTGTCTCCGCGTGAGCGCTCGTCAGGCAGAGGCCGTAGAGCAGACCCGGCGCTTCCGCCTGATCTTCGGGGCGCTCATGCTCGTGCTGCTCCTCGCCTCGCTCGATCAGACGATCGTCTCGACGGCGCTGCCGACGATCGTCGGCGATCTCGGCGGGATCGAGCATCTCTCCTGGGTCGTGACGGCGTATCTGCTCGCCTCGACCGTCGTGGGGCCGATGTACGGAAAGCTCGGCGACCTCTACGGGCGCAGGATCGTCCTGCAGACGGCGATCGTGATCTTCCTGATCGGCTCGGCGCTCTGCGGGCTCGCGCAGGACATGGGTCAGCTGATCGCGTTCCGCGCGCTCCAGGGGATCGGTGGGGGCGGGTTGATCGTGACCACGATGGCCGTGGTCGGCGACATCGTGCCGCCACGCGAGCGCGGCAAGTACCAGGGCCTGTTCGGGGCGGTCTTCGGGGTCTCGACGGTGATCGGCCCCCTGCTGGGCGGCTTCTTCGTCGACCACCTCTCCTGGCGCTGGATCTTCTACGTCAACCTGCCGCTGGGTGGGCTCGCGCTGGCGGTGATCGCGGTGGCGTTCCAGAGCCGCGCCACGCACGTCCAGCACAAGATCGACTACCTCGGCGCGGCGTTGCTGGCCGGCGGGCTGTCGGCGTTCGTGCTCTTCACGAGTCTCGGCGGGACGACGTGGGCGTGGGGCTCGAGCCAGATCGTCGGGCTGGAAGTGCTCGGCGTCGCGCTCCTCGGAGCGTTCGTGCTCGTCGAGGGGCGAGCCGCGGAGCCGGTCGTGCCGCTGGAGCTCTTCCGCAACCGCACCTTCACGGTCACGAGCGCGGTCGGCTTCATCGTCGGCTTCGCGCTCTTCGGCGCGATCACCTATCTCCCGCTCTACCTGCAGATCGTGAAGGGGCACAGCCCCACGGAGTCGGGGCTTCTGCTCACGCCGCTGATGGCCGGCGTGCTCGTCACGTCGATCGGAAGCGGGCAGCTGATCAGCCGCATGGGGCGCTACAAGCCGTTTCCGATCGCCGGCACCGCCCTGATGACACTCGCCATGTACCTGCTCTCCGGCATCAGCGTCTCGATGCCGACCTGGCAGACGGCGCTCTACATGGTCGTACTCGGCCTCGGGCTCGGAATGACGATGCAGGTGCTCGTGCTCGCGGCGCAAAACGCCGTTCCCTACGAGCTCCTCGGTGTGGCCACTTCGGGCTCGACGCTCTTCCGGCAAGTGGGCGGCTCGATCGGCGTCTCGCTGTTCGGCGCGATCTTCGCCAACCGGCTGGCTGCAAACCTCGCCCACGAGATCCCGCCCGGGATCCGGCTTCCCTCTGCCGCGAGCCCGAAGAGCGTGGCGGAGCTCCCGCCTGCCGTTCACGCGTCATACATCGACGCTTTCGCGGCGGCGCTGAGGCCGGTCTTCGCCGTCGCGGCGGGAGTCTCGCTCCTGGCCTTCCTGCTCACGTGGCTGCTGCGCGAGGTGCCTCTCCGCAAGAGCGCAGCGGCGGAGGGCGTGGGGGAAAGCTTCGCGATGCCACGCGAGGCGGAGTCGCTGCCCGAGCTGGAACGGATCGTGGCCACCCTCGCGCGCC
Source organism: uncultured Actinomycetes bacterium (assembly GCA_963754265.1). Lineage (GTDB taxonomy): Bacteria > Actinomycetota > Thermoleophilia > Gaiellales > Gaiellaceae > AC-32. Next base: position 114,741 of record CAVWFB010000003.1, read on the forward strand.
GCGAGAACCACTGGCGCGTCTACGAGCGGCTCGCCCAGCGGGCCGGGGTCGATCTCGACCCGGCCGAGCTGTGGGTGCTTGCGCGGCTGGGGGAAGGGACGGCCATCGACTTCGGCGATCCGAGGCTCGCTGCAGCCGGTGCGTCGCTTCGCGAGCGGGGCTTAATCGAGAACTCCCACCTCGACGCCACCGGCGAGTCGGTCTACCGGCGCGTTCTGGCCGCACGCCGAGAGGGCCTCGCCGAGCTGCTCGAGGGCTGGGCGCCGGACGAGCACGACGAGGTGAGGGCGATGCTCGACAGCCTCGCGCGCGACCTGGTCGCCGAGCCGCCAGCCGTCTAGGAGGGCTTGGTGGAACGGCGCTCGTCGCCGGAGTGCGCTGGTCGTTCCGAGGCAAGGACGCAGGGAGCGTTCGTATCCACTGGATACGGGCGCGACTGAGGACGCCGCATCGGGGCGAGCAGCGTGCTTCGGAGACACAGACGGCGTTTCGTCAAGCCCTCCTAGTTGCGTGCGGCCTGGCCGCCGAGGTGAGCCGTCGCCCGATGCACGGTCAGGGCGAGCACGAGCCAGGCCGAGCCGGCGTAGAGCATCAACGCCCAGGTGGTGAAGGCATCGGTTCCGGCAGTCAGGCCGTGCACGAGCGCGAAGAGCCAGACGGCGAAGTTGAGGTAGTGCGCGCGCCGCCAGAATCGGTAGGAAAGCCTCGCGCGATAGCGGTTCGTGACCGCCAGCGCGACGAGGAGCTCGGCCGCGACGACTCCGAAGGAGACTGCCAGCGGCCGGTACGGCGCGGTTCCGGGAACAAGGAGCTGGCCGAGCGAGAACGGCAGGTACCCGTCCAGGAGCAGCGCTCCGCCATGAACGACGACGAAGGCGCCGGTGAGCAGCCCGAGGAAGCGGTGCACGTCCTCGAGAGCGAAGCGCGGCCAGCGCCTCCGGTGCGTCTTGCCGGAGAGCATCAGGCCTACGACGACGGACGAGCTCAGCAGCAGGTAGGCGAGCATCCCGCCGGCCCGTGCGACGTACCAGGTCAAGCGGCCGCCGTCTCCACACGCCCGAGGACCGCGCACCAAGCGCGGTTCTCGACGATGTCCTCCCCGGCGACGAACCGGCCGGGAAGCCCGTGCTCGTCGAGCCAGTTCGGGCCCTCGCGCGACAGCAGGAACGCGGCCTTGGCCGCAACGTCCGCCCCTAAGCAGGTTGCGGCCGCAACGGTCACCTCGTCCCAGCAGGACTCGGCGGGACGGCCGGTGCGAGGGTCAAGGAGATGGTGCTGCCAGGTGCCGCCGCGGCGCCAGCGCCTGTGCGTCGTCCCGCTCGTGGCGACCCCACCGCGGAGCAGGCGCAGCGAGCCGCCGTGCGGGAGCCCGACGACGGCGCCGCCCCGCGCGGCGACGTCGCCTCCCGCAGCGACGACGCCGTCGCCGCCGATCAGGTCGAGCGAGGCGTCCACGGCGAGAGCCTTCGCCACGCCGTTGAGGTCGAGCCGGAGCCCGGCTGGACGCGAGAGCAGCCGCCCGGAGAGGCGGAGTGCCCGCCAGCGACCGCGCGCCGTCGGGCCGGCCGGCCGCTCCTCGTCGTCCGACAGGAGGGAGAAGTCACGGTCGTAGCCGGCGGCCTCGATCGCGAGGCCGAGCGTCGGGTCGACGAGCCCGCGGGTGGCCGAGGCGGCGCCGAGTGCATCGCGGACGACCGACGCGAAGAGCTTCGAGACGACGAGCACCGGCGCGGAGTCGCCATTGACGCGGTTGAGCTCGCTCCCGCGCCTGAAGCGGGAGAAAACGCGGTCCCAGCCCTCGAAGAGACGGGCGATCTCCTTCAGCTCCCGGTCGGTGGCACCGCCGACGACGACGTCGACGCCCATCGCGCGGAACGAGCGCGGCTCAGGAAACGCTCGAGTGGACATCGGGGGCGGCGGTGGAGGGCGCGACTGACCCGGAATCGAAGCCCAAGCCATCGTCAGCCGACTGGGAGGTGGAGCTCGAGCCCGAGCCACCGCTCGACGTCGACCCGCTCGCCTGGCCCGAATGGCTCACGCGGGCGAGCAAGGCGAGCGAGAGGAAGGCGACGGCGCTCGCCACGACGGCCGCCCTCTTGACGCCGGCGGCGCGACGGCGGGCGGCCTCGATCCTGGTCGGAGACTTCGTCACGCTCCAAGGAGATCAGCGCGCCGTAAGAGCTACCTGAGAGGCGCGTGAAAAGTGCCTAAGAGCCGCTGCGGCCGTTCAGCTGCAGGCGCATGCGCGTGCCGCCGCCCTCGGCACGCTCCACGACGACCTGGCCGCCGTGGGTGTCCGCGACCTGCTTGACGATCGCGAGGCCGAGGCCCGAGCCCGGCTGGCCGCGAGCCGTGCGGGCGCGGTAGAAGCGGTCGAAGATGAAGGGCAGGTCCTCTTCGTCGATTCCGGGGCCGTGGTCGCGCACGGAGACCTCGCCGTCGCGGACGCCGACCTCGACCTCGCCGCCGGGCGGGCTCCACTTCGCGGCGTTGTCGAGCAGGTTCGCGACGGCGCGCTCGATCGTCGACGGGGCCCCGTGGACGAGCGACTCCTCGAAGTCCGTCGAGAATGCGACGCTGGGCCGGTTGCGACGGGCACGCTCGACCGCGTCTGCGGCGATCAGGTCGAGCCGCACGTCCTCGGGCTTCTCCGCCTGCGCACTGTCTTCACGCGCGAGCTCGATCAGCTCGCCGATCAGCGCGGTCATCTCGCCGATCTGCTCGACCACGTCGGCCAGGAGCTGCTCACGCTCCGCCTGCGGCAGCTCGTTCTCGCGTGCGAGGACTTCGATGTTCGTCCGCAGGCTCGTCAGCGGCGTGCGCAGCTCGTGCGAGGCATCGGCGACGAGCTGCCGCTGGGCCCGGCTCGAGTCCTCGAGCGCGGCAAGCATGGTGTTGAAGCTGGTGGCGAGCCGGCCGAGCTCGTCCTCGCTGGTCGCCTCGATGCGTTGGGAGAGATCTCCCGTCTCGGTGACGCGCTCCGTGGTCTCGGTCAGCCGACGGACCGGCCTGAGCGCCGCGCGCGAAACGGCCAAGCCGAGCGCAGCGGCGATTGCGATGCCGCCGGCCGCGATCAGGATCAGGAACAGCTTGATCCGGTGCAGCGTGCGGTTGACCTCACCCATGTCACGCGCAACTTCAAGCGCAAAGCCGGCGCCGGACAACGTGTAGACGCGGAAGTCTTGGCCGTCGACTTTGGCATCGCTGAAGAAGGGGTTCGTGCCTTGTCGAGCAGCGCCGAGAATGCGCTTCGTCACCGGCAACGAACCCCGCTGGCCGAAGGGGCGGAGCACGCTTCCGTTCGCGTTCACCACCTCGATATGCACGGCCGAGATGAACGGGGGGACGTCGAGATACGCCGTCCCATTCGGTCCGATTTCAGGGCGGATCGGCGCATGACGGATCTCGTCGGCGCGCGACTGCAGGGTCGCGTCGGCCTGGCTCCGAAGCTGGTCGCGGACGACCACGAACACGACCGCCGACGCGACCACGACCGCGAGCCCGACGGCCGCCGCGGCGACGAGCGCCAGCCTGGCCCGAAAGCTCATTCCTCGCGCAGCGCGTACCCGACGCCGCGGACCGTGTGGATCAGCCGCGGCTTGCCGCCGGCCTCGGTCTTGCGCCGCAGGTAGCCGATGTAGACGTCGAGGGAGTTGGAGGCGAAGCCGAAGTCGTAGCCCCAGACGCGCTCGAAGATGACCGACCGCGTCAGCACCTGGCGCGGGTTGAGCAGGAACAGCTCGAGCAGCGAGAACTCGGTCCGCGTCAGCTCGATCCGCTTGCCGTCGCGCCGGACCTCGCGCGTGCCGGGATCGAGCTCGAGATCTGCGAAGCGCAGGGTCTCGCCGTCCGCGCCGTCGTCGCCGGAGCGGCGCAGCAGCGCGCGAACGCGGGCGAACAGCTCTTCGAGCGCGAACGGCTTCGTCAGGTAGTCGTCGGCGCCGGCGTCGAGCCCTTCGACCCGGTCCTCGACCTGGGTGCGCGCGGTCAGCATCAACACCGGCAGCCGGCTCCCCTGGCTCCGCAGGGTGCGGCAGACCTCGAGGCCGTCCATGCCCGGCATGAGCACGTCCAGGATGACCGCGTCCGGCTGGGCCTCCTCGTCGAGCCGCTCGAGCGCCTCGCCGCCCGTCCTCGGCCAGCTCGACGGCATAGCCCTCGAGCTCCAGGGCCCGGCGCAGCGACTCTCGTACCGCGCGCTCGTCGTCGACGACCAGGATCTTCACGTGCGCATTGTGCGCGACCAGCGTGAGAAGTTCCTGAGATTCCCTGCTCAGAGCAGGCTCTTAGGGAGTTCTTAGGAAACGTTCAGCCCGCTCTTAACCTGGGCTGATCTGATCGACACGTCATCGAATAAGGGATCCCCACCCTTGTGCGACTACATCGGCCCCGCTGCCCGCGACGCACCAGCCCGCAGGCAGCGGGGTCTTTTTTCAGCTACTTCTTAGGTTCGTCTCAGCGAGTTCTTAGCCTCGTCTCAGCCTGGTCTTAAAAGCGACTGGTGTCATGGAGGCTCCCCGACCCGAAAGGACCTCCCCATGCCCCGCCGCCCAAGCACTCCGATAATCGCCTCCCTCGTAGCAGTGGCCTGCCTCGGTGCCGGCGGCGGGGCCGTCGCCTACTCGGCGCTCTCCGACGGCAACACCGTCGTTCGGCAGGTCACCGTCCAGAACGCCGAGCCCACCGCCAGCGCCTCGGCCATGTCCGTGAACTCGATCTACAGGCGCGCCTACCGCGGCGTCGTCGAGATCACGGTCCGAACCGACTCGGGCTCCGCGGAGGGGTCGGGCTTCGTCTACGACTCGAGCGGACACATCGTCACCAACGACCACGTCGTCGACGGCGCTCGGTCGATCTCGGTCAAGTTCTGGAACGGCAAGACCTACGACGCGCAGGTCGTGGGCACCGACAGCTCGACCGATCTCGCCGTGATCAAGGTCGACGCGCCCGACTCGCAGCTGTACCCGGTTTCGCTCGGAGTCTCCAGCGACCTCCAGGTCGGCGACTCGGTCGTCGCGATCGGAAGCCCGTTCGGGCTCGAGGAGACGGTCACGAGCGGAATCGTCAGCGCCCTGCATCGCTCGATCGCCTCGCTCAACCAGGGCTTCAGGATCATCGACTCGATCCAGACCGACGCGGCCATCAACCACGGCAACTCCGGTGGCCCGCTCCTGGACTCGAACGGCCAGGTGGTCGGGGTCAACGCCCAGATCCGGAGCGACTCCGGCGGTAGCGACGGCATCGGCTTCGCGATCCCGTCCGACACCGTGCGCTCCATTGCAAGCCAGTTGATCTCGAGCGGCAAGGCCCAGCACGCCTACCTCGGAATCGGGCTCGACCCGAATTCGACGGCCGCGCGGGTCGGCGACGTGCGACCGGGCACGCCGGCCGCAAAGGCCAAGCTGCGCGCCGGTGACGTCATCACCGCCATCGGCGACACGAAGGTCGACACCTCCGACGGCGTCTCGCAGGCGATCGACTCCCACCAGCCCGGCGAAACCGTGACCCTGACGATCCGCCGCGACGGCAAGACCCTCAGCGTCCAGGTCCAGCTCGCGAGCCGTCCGTCCTGACCGCTCTTACACTTCGGATGGCGCCCCCGTAGCTCAGTGGAAGAGCAGTGGTTTCCTAAACCACGTGCGCAAGTTCGATTCTTGCCGGGGGCACTCCGAACGGTGAGCTGACCGACCGCCGCCGCCCGGACAAGCTCACGTCCTAGCCCACGGCAGTGGCGCGCGTGCCAGCTGAGGTGGTCTTCTCGGGTGCCAAGTGCGATACTCCCACCGTCCGTAGAGAACAGGCCATGGTGAGGGAGTGCGGTCATGAGGGGAGATGGGTCGTCGTTCTGAGCAATCGGATGCCTAGTCGTCGGCGTCGGTCGCTCAGGCCTCTCGGGTTGTTGCTGGCCCTGGTAGCCGCTTCCGTGGCTGCCTCGGCATTCGTAGGCACGGCGCGGGCCGATGATCCGGCACCGGCCGCCGCGGCGAACCCCCCGGCCGGTTCGACGGACCCCACGACCTCTTCGACGGATCCGTCGGCCGCTCACGACGGAGTCGCCACCCGTCGTCAGCGGACACCCAATCGGCTGCGACGAACCCGCCGACCCCCCCGCCAGACTCCGCCGCCCACCGCCTCGACAGAGACCTCGACGCCCGCTCCGCCTCGGCAGACCCGACGCCGACCACTTCGCCAGACACCTCGCCGACCGCTTCGACCGACACCTCGCCGACCGCTTCGCCAGACACCTCGCCGACCGCTTCGACCGACACCCGCCGACCGCTTCGACAGACACCTCGTCGCCCGCGACGGATTCAAAGACGGTCGACATCGCGCCGCCGTCGAGCGCCACGACCGAGCCCCCGGTGGCATCGAACGACTCGCCGCCTGCTTCGACCAGACCCGCCGAACGCGGATGTAAGCACCGGGTTGGGCTCACCGCAGCTCACCGGCCCGGAACGAGTGACGATCGTGCCGTTCCCCTGACCGCGGCGAAGCTGCGAGCGGTCGTCCGGAATTCCTGGCTCGACGATTGTCGGTTCAGCGTTCTCTGCGGCGCGGCTCTTCTGGCGAGGTCGCCGTTCGAGTCTGCGCAGGCCCTCTTCAATTCGTGGCCACTCCGCGAGGCGTCGTCGACGCAGCGGGGCTCGAGGTCGGGAGGAGACCGCGACCGGACCGAAGGCGCGCAGCCCCCACGAGTTCCCATCCCACCACCCGCGCCGAATCATCAGCCCGACGGACCAACTGCTCCCGGCGCTTTCTTCGGGTTCGGCAGCTCCGGGGGCTTCCACAACGGAGGCCTCCTGGCTCTCATGGCCGTCCTGCTCGGCTTCACGTTCCTTCAGAGCACGCGTCGGGTCACGCCTCCTGAGCAGCGCGTTCACGGCCCGCTGCTCGTCCTTTCGCTCGAGCGTCCTGGCTAAGGCCTAGCGGCCAGCCAGCCCGCGTTGCGGGGCCGCTTCGGCTGCCTCCGCGACGGGACGACTCGAAATGCGAAAGGAGGCTTTCAATGAGCATCGACCTTGCAGAACGACAGTTCGGTCGGACTTACAGCAGCACTGCAAGCACCAACGGCTCGGACTCCGGGTTCGAGGACTCGCTCGCCCTGTACGCCCGCGGCGTCGGACGGGTACCGATTCTCACGCCGGCCGAGGAGCGCGAGCTCTTCCGCCGCAGAGACGCCGGAGACGAGCAGGCAAAGCAGCTACTGATCGAGGCCAACCTGCGTCTCGTCATCTGGATCGCCCGGCGCTACGCGCACCGCGGCGTTCCCCTGCTCGACCTGATCCAGGAAGGCAACCTCGCGCTCACCCGGGCGGTGGAGAAGTTCGACGCCCGGCTGGGTTTCAGGCTCTCGACGTACGCCACCCAGATGATCAAGTGGGCGGTCGAAAGCGCGGCTGAGCGCCATGGCCGCGCGGTTCCGGTCCCAATCCACGTCTGGAGGCAGATGCGGGCGGTGCGGCAATCGCGCCAGATTCTCCTCCAGCGCCTGAATCGCGAGCCACTGCTCAGCGAGCTCGCGGCGGAGACCGGGCTCGAGGCGCACCGCGTCGCCGAGCTCCTCGACTACGAGCAGTACCCGATCAGCCTCGAATCCTCGCCGGAAGACGGGCAACGGGCTCAGAACGAGCTGCTCGAGGATACGAGGTCGGCTCATCCGGAATCGACCATGGCCGAACGCCAGCAGAGAGAGGCGGTCGCGACCATCCTCAAGTCCCTCGACGATCGCCTCCGTCTCGTGCTCGAACTGCGGTTCGGTCTCTCGGGACAGACGCCGCGTTCCCTCGTCGAGATCGGGAAGGAGCTGGGAGTGACGGGCGAGCGGGCGCGCCAGCTCGAGGTCAGGGCGCTCGAGAAGATGCGCACGCTAGGGCCGGATCTCCGTGACTACCTCGAGGTGGCGTGACGCCATGCGAGACGCCACGGACGTGACATTGGAGCGAAAGCAGGAAAGACTTAGCTGCGCCCGGAAGCTCCCCCTCTCCCTCGCTTCTGGGCGCAGCCTTATCTCTATTCAGTGCAGGGACGGCGAGAACACAACCCCTACTCGCAAAATCGACGACGGGCGCGCCCCGTAGTGCGGCGCACCCGTCGTCAGGTGGAACCCGCCTAGCTCGTCGGCAGGGCCGGAGCAGTCGGCGTCTCGACCCGGTCCGCCGGCTCGCCCGGCTCCAGGCGCGGTAGCCACTCGAGCCAGCTCGGCAGGTACCAGTTCCAGTCGCCGAGCAGCTTCATCGAGGCCGGGAGCAGGACGGCCCGCACGATCGTCGCGTCGATGAGGACCGCCGCCGCCAGGCCGATGCCCATCTCCTTCATGTCGAGGATCGGCATGAGCGCGAAGCAGGCGAACACGCCGACCATCACGAGCGCCGCGCTCGTGACGACGCCGGCGGTCGCGCTGATCCCGTACTCGACCGCCTCCTGGGTCGAGAGCCCGCGGTCATAGGCCTCGCGGACTCGCGTCAGGATGAAGATGTGGTAGTCCATCGACAGGCCGAACAGGATCACGAACAGGAAGATCGGCAGCCAGTAGGCGATGCCGCCGTTCGAGCTGAAGTCGAACAGGCTCTCACCCCAGCCGTACTGGAAGACCAGGACCAACACGCCGTAAGCCGCGGCCACCGACAGCAGGTTGAGCGCGATTGCCTTCAGCGCGATCACGATCGAGCGGAAGGCGACGAGGAGCAGTCCGAAGGCGAAGATCAGGACGAACCCGAACACGATCGGCGCCTTGCTCTTCAGGAGCGCGTTCTGGTCGACCGACTGCGCCGTGTTGCCGGTCACAGCGAAGGTCGCGCCCGGAACCGTCCCGATGGTGGCCGGCAGGATCTCGTTGCGCAGGGTCGCGAGCGCGTCGTTGGAGGCCTCGTCGACGCCGTTGCCGACGAGCGGGATCGTCACGCGGGCGACGTCATGAGACGCGTTGACCTCGACGTCGATCGGCTTCTTCGCCTGGCCGCTCGCGAGCGCCTTGGCCCCCAGCGACCTGATCGCCTGCTGCGTCGCGGGCGAATCGGTGTTCGCCCGGACGGCCACGATCGCGGGAGAGACGTTGCCGTTCGAGAAGGAGTCCTCGATGCGCTGGATCGTGTCCACGGTCGGTGCGCTCTTGGGGAGCGCCTCGAGACCGCTCTGCGAGGTGTGCAGGTGGAACGCCGGCAGCGCCAGTAGGACGAGCAACCCGCCGGCCAGGACCACCGCGATCACCGGATGACGGAGAGTGGGCCTGAGAATCGCCCTCCAGAACCGACTTCCCTCCGCGTCGTTCCGGAAGCGGTGCACGAAGGGGATCCGGCCCTTGTCCACGCGCGGCCCGAGCTTCGACAGCAGGGCCGGGAGCACGGTCAGGGACCCGAGCATGGCGACCGCGACGACGATCATCGTCGCGATCCCGAACGAGAGGTAGGTCTTGTCGCCGGCGAAGAACAGGCCCGCCATCGCGATCAACACCGTGAATCCCGAGATGAGCACGGAGCGGCCCGACGTGGCGGCCGCGACATTGAGAGCCGCGGCGGGCTCACGCCCTGCTGCCCGTTCCTCGCGCCAGCGCTTGATGTAGAAGAGCGAGTAGTCGACGCCCACCGCAAGGCCGATCAGCAGGATCACGGCGTTGACGTTCTGGTCGGCTGGGACCAGGTGGCTCGTGATCGCCACCAGGCCGATGGTGCCGATGACGCCCGTCAGCGCGAGCAGGATCGGAATTCCGACTGCGACCAGAGTCCCGAGCACGAGCAGCAGTACGGCGATCGTGATCGGGATCGAACGCTCGCCGGCCAGCTTCAGCTGATCGGCGAACATCTTGTCGAGCGCCTTGTCGGAGCTGACTCCGGCGTGACCCACGAAGAACTCGGGATGCTGCTTCCCGACGTTCGTGGTCGCAGCGGAGAGCGCGTCGATCTTCTCTTGCGCTAGATCGGCGTCGCCCTTCATCTCCCACTGGACCATCGCCGCGCGGCGGTCGTCGCTGATCAGGCTCGCGTTGCGGGGGTCGTAGGGGGAATCGAGATTCTTGATCGCGGGACTCGACTCGACCGACGCGATCACGTCGTCGACGGTCGAGCGGAAGGCCGGGTCGTCGACCGTCCGGCTCGTGCTCTGGACGAGCACGTACTCGGTCTGCGGACGCCGTTCGGGAAAGGCCTTCGCAAGGATCTGGTCGGCCTTGTGCGACTGGCCGACGCCGGCGTCGTTGATGTCGATCTGCTTGAAGCCGAGGGCGATGTTGCCGAACGCGAAGAGAGCGATCACGCAAGCGAGCCAACCGAAGACGGCTGTCTTCCAGTGCCGCGCGCTCCAGCCGCCCATCCGGCCGGCGACGTTCATCGCCTTCTGCATCTGCGCCGAGGCCAGGTCGGCAGGGTTCTTGTGGTGCTTGCTGGGTTCGGGCTCGTCCTGGATGACTCGTGTCTTCATGGCGGCTCCCTTCGCCGACGGGGTCTCGCTCAAGCTCGCAGCCGCGGTCGGGGCGGAGAAGACGGGAGACTGGTGCCCCGGGGGGCGGGTTTCTGGTGTCTTTCGGTTCGCCGCGCGTCAGGAGCGCAGGAAGGTGAGCACGGCGAGCACCCGCCGCGACTCGCTGCCCGTCGACGGCAGCCCGAGCTTCCCGAAGATGCTGGAGACGTACTTCTCGACGGCCCGCACGGTGATCACCAGGGCGTTCGCGATCCCCTGGTTCGACGCTCCCGAGGCCATCAGCTCGAGCACCTCCCGCTCTCGCGGCGTCAACTGCGACAGCGGGTCGTCCGGCCGCTGACGCGAGACGAGCGTCGACACGATGATCGGATCGAGAGCAGATCCGCCGTCTGCGACCCGCCGGAGCGCGTCGACGAACTCGTCCACGTCGCTGATCCGGTCCTTGAGCAGGTAGCCGACCCCCTCCGCCGAGTCCGCCAGCAGCTTGAGCGCGAGCCCGAGCTCGACGTACTGCGAGAGGACGAGCACGCCGACCGATGGATGCTTCGAGCGGATCTCGAGCGCCGCGCGCAGGCCCTCGTCGTTGTGCGTCGGCGGCAGCCGGATGTCGACGATCGCGACGTCTGGCGAGTAGCTGCGCACCTTGAGCAGGAGGTCGTCGGCGTTCTCGCACTGGGCGACCACCTCGAAGCCGGCGTCGTCCAGCAGGCGCGCGATGCCCTCACGCAGGAGCACGCTGTCCTCGGCGATCGCTACGCGCACGGGATCTCCGCTTCCACGCGCGTGCCGCCGCCGCGTGGAGTCCAGATGCGGAGGCGGCCACCCAGGGCCTCGACCCGGTCCGCGAGCCCGCGGATCCCCGACCCGCCTTCGGTATCGGCGCCGCCGATGCCGTCGTCGACGACCTCGACGACGAGTCTCGAGTCGGTCCTCGCCACGCGAACGCTCGCATCCCGCGCCGCCGCGTGCTTGCCGATGTTCGTGAGGCTCTCGGAGACGACGTAGTAGGCCGCCACTTCGACCCTCTCCGGAAGCCGCTGGTCGAGGTCGACCGTGAGCCGGACCGGGAAGGGCGCCCGGGCGGCCAGCGACTCGAGCGCCACTTTCAGGCCGTGTCCGGTCAGGACCGCGGGGTGAATGCCGCGGGCGACATCGCGGAGCTCCTCCAGAGAAAGGGCGATCTCGCGCCGGGCTTGATCGAGCTCCGTGCGGACCTCGGGCTGCTCGCTCACCTTCTGCTCGAGGAGGCTGAGCTGGAGGGAGAGCGCGATCAGCCGCTGCTGCGCACCGTCGTGGAGGTTGCGCTCCAGGCGCTGTCGCTCCTTCTGGCCGGCGTCGATCACCCGTGCCCGAGAGCCCGTGAGCTCGACGAGCCGAGCCTGGAGCTCGGCTTGCAGCCGGGCGTTCTCGAGCGATATGCCGGCCGCGGCGACCACAGCCTCGAGTAGCTCGGGCTCGTCGTCGAGGGCCTTGTCGTGGACCAGGGCGGCGACGCGGGACCCGTTCCGGTCGAGCACCGTCGCCGTCCTTCCTTCTTCCTGCGAAAGATCCACGGGCTCGCCGTCCAGGTCGACGTACGTGTGAAAGTGGGGCAGCCAGTAGGCGAGCGTCAAGCTCGGGTCCCGCAGCGCGCGGGCGAGGGCGTTGCGGACCTGCCGAGGTGGCGGGTCGCTGCGCAGCTCGAGCATCAGGTCGCCCACCGCGGAGCGCCCGAGACGCTCGTCGAGCAGGCCGAGCAGGAAGGCGATCGGCGAGAGGCCGACCACGATCAAGGTTGCGCGTTGGAGCTGCTGGAACGCCGGGCCGTCCAGATCGCCGTCGACGAAGAGGGCGGCAATCATGACGAGGCCGATCGCGAACGAGTCGACCAAGAGCCCGAGCGAGTGCCTGCGAAGCCGGCCCGCCTGCCGGCGACGGTTGACGAGAACGAAGGCGCCGGCCACGCACGTCGCGCTGATCGTGAGCAGCTGGACGTGCTGCACGTCTGCCGCCGCGCTCGGCCAGGACCCCAGCGCGATCAGGTTGGTCGGCCCGAACGCGCCGAGCGCCATCTTGACGAGCTGAAGCCCGAGCGCAGCCGAATACGCCACGATCACCAGCACCCGCTCGAATCTCGACCTCAACCGCCCGTCCGGGAAGGCCAGGCAGACGTGGAGGAAGAAGGCCGCCGGCAGGATGTCGAACACCGCGCCGATCGTGTAGAGCGCATCGATGTGGGTCAGCTGCAGTGCCGAGAGGCCGCTCGCGAACCCGCCCGCGATCATGAGGGGGCCGAGGCGGCTGTCGGGGCGCCGCCACCAGGCGACCAGACCGGCCAGGACGAACGGGATGGTGATCCAGTCGAGGAGCGCGACCTGCACCAGGTCGACGTCGTTGGTGGTGGACGCGATCACGGCCGTGCGGATGGGAAGGGCACACCCCACGACCGCGATTGCTCCGAGCGCGAGCAGGTTGGGTCGAAGGCCGACGTTGGGTCGGCCGAGCGATGCGACAGCGGCGGTAGTAGCCAGCCCGGCTCCGATCTGTAAAGAAGCGCCCACAGCCGAGGATACGCCTGCCGACGAGAAGACCCAAACTTCGCGGCGGCCGGCTAGCTGTGGCCGCGCGCCTGGATCCGGTAGACGACCCCGCGGCCCCAATCGGCCACGAGCAGGCCGCCGCCCGGATCGACCAGCAGTGCCAGCGGGTGGCCGAATCCCGAGGCGAAGGCGCTCACGCGCCGGGCGCGGCCGTTCGGCGCCAGCTCCACCCGTACGACCCGGCGCCCGAAGCGGTTGCTCAGGTACTCACCCCACTCGGCGACGAAGACGTTGCCGCGGTATGCACGCGGGAAGCTGTGCCCGGTGTAGAACGCGAGGCCGTCGGCCGAGGAGTGCGGCTCGAGGTAGGCGGCGGCCGCCGAGACCCCGCGGCAGCTTGCCGCTCAGGCGCAGCGTGCGCGCGTTCGGCCAGCAGCGCGGCCAGCCGTAGAACGCTCCGCGGCGGACGACGACGAGCATCTCGGCGGGCTCGGGATCGCTCGGCGTGCCGATCTCGTCCTGGCCGTTGACGGTGGCGTAGAGACGCCCCGTCCCGGGCTGGAACGCGAGCCCGTACGGGTTGCGCAAGCCGCGCGCAACCACCCGCAGGTCGCTGCCGTCCTTGCGTAGCGAGAGGACGGTCGCGCTCCGCCGGTCGCGCTCACGGCACACGTCGCAGGTCGACCCGTTGCCCCAGTAGAGGCGCCCGTTGGAGCCGACGACCACGTTGTCCTGCTGGTGGCGGCCGAACGGCAGGCCGCGAACAAGCACGCGCCGGCCCTCGAGCCGGCGTCCGCGCAGTTCGAACCGCTCGAGCCGGCCCTGCTCCGAGACGAAGAGCTTGCTCCCGCTCCACGCCAGCCCGAGCGGCGTCCGCAGGCCGCGCACGAGCACTTGCGGAGAACGCGTGCCGCGCCGGATCGCGACGAGCGTGCCGCCGTCCTGCGTCACGTAGATTCGCCCGTCCGGCCCGTAGGCCATCGCCGTCGGGTGGGCGAGGCCGCGCGCGAAGGTCTCGACCCGGAAGCCGGCTGGAACGCTGACGCCGCGTGTCCCTCCGGCGGCGGGCACGGCCAGCACCGCAAGCAGGACCAAACCCCCGGAGACGAGCCGCACGCGCGAAACGCTACCCCGCGTTCGTCCGCGCAAGTGCGATCCCGCCCAGGACGCCCGAGCGGGAGCCGAGACGAGGCAGGGTCACGTAGTCGGCGATGCCGTCCCCGATCGAGGCGTGATCGAGGTACCCGTTCATGAGAGCGCTCACCTCCCGATGGATGAGCGGCAGCAGACGCGGCTCGTGCATGACGCCGCCTCCGAGCACGATCCTCTCCGGCGAAAGGATGCAGATGACGCAGACGAGGCCGAGTGCGAGGTAGCGCGCCTCGAGCTGCCAGACCGCCTCGTCCTCGCCCAGCGCTGCCGGAGACCGGCCCCAGCGCGCCTCGATCGCCCGACCGGACGCGAGCCCTTCCCAGCAGTCGCCGTGGTACGGGCAGACGCCCGCGAACGGATCGGCATTCCGATCGTGGGGGATGCGCAGGTGCCCGAATTCCGGATGCACGAGTCCGTGGAGCAGCTTCCCACCGGACATCCCACCGCCGCCGATCCCGGTGCCGACCGTGATGTAGCAGAAGGTGTCGAGGCCCTGAGCCGCACCCCATACGTGCTCGCCCAGGGCGGCAGCGTTGACGTCGGTGTCGAAGACGACCGGCACCGAGAGCCGCCGGCGGATCTCCTGGCCCACGTCGGTGTGTGCCCACCCCGGCTTCGGCGTCGTCGTGATGTGACCCCAGGTCGGCGACGCGACCTTGCCGTCGAGCGGGCCGAACGAGCCGATCCCGATCGCGTCGACCGGTCCCTCTCGCTCGAAGAAGGCGACAACGCGGTCGATCGTCTCGCCCGGGGTCGTCGTCGGCACTGTCTCCGTCGCGCGGAGGTCCTCTGGGCCGGTCCCGAGCGCGCATTCCCACTTCGATCCCCCCGTCTCGATCCCGCCGTAGACGCTCACGCGTGCTCCGAGCGGCTCGAGGCGCCGCACGACTTGCGGACGACGAACTCGCCGGGCAGGACGACCACGTTCCGCCGCGCCGGCCCACGCCCGTGAATGCGCTCGAGCAAGAGCTGTGTGGCCACGGTCCCGAACGTCTCGGCCGGCTGCTCGAGCACCGTGAGGAACGGATAGAGGCGGGAGGCGTACTCGATGTCGTCGAAGCAGACGAGCGCCACGTCGTCGGGAACCTCGAGACCCGCGTCACGCACGGCCTCGATCGCACCCAGGGCCACGAGGTTGTTGACGGTGAAGACCGCGGTCGGGCGTTTGTTGAGCTCGAGCAGCCGCCGCATGCCCTCCGCGCCCCCGTCCGGGTCGACGGTCGTCTCCACGACGAGATCGTCGTCGACCGGAACGCCCGCAGCGGCCAGAGCCTCCTCGTAGCCGCGCCGGCGGTCGCGCGCGGTCGAGACCTGATCCGATTCGACGATCAGCCCGACGCGTCGGTGGCCGAGCGAGATCAGGTGCTCGACAAGCCGACGGGCTCCCCCGACGCTGTCGCCGACGACCGCGTCGGTGTCGACGCCCGGCAGCGTGCGGTCGACTAGCACGCAGGGCACTCCGAAGCTGTCCATCCGCCGCAGGTGCGCCGCCGAGGCGTTGCTGACCGGGGCGATCACGATCCCCTCGACCCGGTGTGCGATCAGCTCCTCGACGACGTCGCGCTCGACGCGCAGATCCGCGCGGGTGTCGCAGAGGATGACCCGATACCCGCCGCGGCGCGCCACCTCCTCGGCGGCGCGAACGACCATGGTGAAGAACGGGTTGGCAACGTCGGGGACGATCACCGCGAGCGTCCCGGTGCGCCGTCGGCTCAGCCCTCGGGCGAGACGGCTCGGCACGTAGCCCAGCTCGGCAATCGCCTCCTCGACCCGCCTCCGCGTCTCAGGTCTCACCCGCTGGCTGTCGTTGATCACGCGCGAGACGGTCATCGACGAGACGCCGGACACCCGCGCGACGTCCTTGATGGTCACATTTGCCGCTGTCGTCGTCATCGATTCCTTGTTAGCGCTACCACAGAGAACGCCGGAGCTGGCTCATTTGTCGGGTCTGCTGGCTTGACTTGAAGCATCAGAACGTGTTATCGGTAACTAAACCACCACCCGCAACCGGGGGCAAGTGAAGGGAGCAGGCATGGGTCATCCGCATGAACGTCCTCGATCGAGTTCCAGGCGGCGCACGTTCCGACTGACGCTCGCATTTCTCGTTCTCGTCGGGGGCACGGCAGCCATCGTGGCGGCGGCATCGGCCACGACCGGATCGAAAACCGCCAAGGTCAAGGTCGGCCTGATCACGAAGGACGTCACGAACCCGTTCTTCGTCAAGATGAAACAGGGAGCGCAAGCTCAGGCGAAGAAGCTCGGCGCGGATCTGAAGTACGCGGCCGGCAAGAGCAGCTCCGACAACGCCGGGCAGATCACGGCGATCGAGAACATGACCACTCAGGGAGTGAAGGGGATCCTGATCACGGTCGCCGACGGCAAGGCTGAGAACGCCGCGATCGCGAAGGCCCGTAAGGCGGGCGTGCTCGTGATCGCGCTCGACTCTCCAACCACCCCGAAGAGCGCCACCAATGCGCTGTTCGCGACCAACAACTTCAACGCCGGCGTCCTGATCGGGAAGTACGCCCGCGCGGCGACCAAGGGCAAGAGCGTCACGATCGGGATGCTCGACGAGCACGCAGGCTCCTCGGTCGGCGCACTTCGCCACAACGGCTTCCTCAAGGGCTTCGGCATCAAGGGCAGCAGCAAGCTGATCGCCTGCGTCGGCAACGGAGAGGGCCAGACGGCTCCGTCGCAGACGGCGATGGAGAACTGCCTGCAGAAGAACCCGAACATCAACGTCGTCTACACGATCAACGAGCCGAGCGCGGCCGGCGCATGGAACGCCCTCAAGAGCGCCGGCAAGAAGCAGAGCGGCGTCACGGTCGTCTCGGTCGATGGCGGCTGTGCGGGCGTCCGCAACATCAAGGCCGGGATCATCGACGCGACATCTCAGCAGTACCCGCTGAAGATGGCGGCACTCGGCGTGAAGGCGGTCGTCACGTACGCAAAGACCGGCAAGAAGGCGAAGGGCTACACCGACACCGGCGTCAACCTGATCGCCAAGAAGGCCGTGGCAGGCGTCAAGTCCAAGACCGTCGCCTACGGTCTCGCCAACTGCTGGGGCTAGCAAGAGACCTCCTCGTACCCGCGACCGGAGCGACTCCGTTCCGGTCGCGGGGGACTTCGGTCGGGTCTAGGATCGCTTCGATTCCAGCCGAGTGAGCACAGTCGACACGACCTCAACCGAGCAGCCCCGGCCGACGGCGCTTCAGCTCCTCCGCAGGATCGCCACCGCCCCGGCGGTCGGCCCGTTGATCGCGCTTCTGCTGACGATGGCGTTCTTCTCGTTGAAGAGCGACCGCTTCCTGCAGACGCAGAACCTCTCGCTGGTCCTCCAGCAGGTGATGGTCGTCGGAGTGCTGGCGATCGGCGAGACCTTCGTGATCCTGACGGCGGGAATCGACCTCTCGTGCGGGACGGTGATGGCGTTCGGGCAGATCGTGATGACGAAGCTCGCGGTGGCCAGCGGCGTGCCGCCCCTCCAGGCCCTGCTGCTGGGGATCCTCGCGTGCGTGGGCTTCGGAATGCTGAACGGCGGGCTCGTGGCGGGCCTGCGGCTGCCGGCCTTCATCGTCACGCTCGGCACGCTGAACATCGCGTTTGCCTTAACCCACATCGTCTCGAACGACCTCACCTTCTCGGGACTTCCGAGCGAGCTCCTCTTCTTCGGCCGCACCTTCACGCTCGCCGGAGCGGATTTCACGTACGGCGTCGTGTTGATGCTCGTCCTGTACGCCCTGGCCTGGTTCGGCCTGAGCCAGACGGCCTGGGGCCGACACGTGTACGCCGTGGGCGACAGTCCGGAGGCCGCGAGGCTGACGGGGATCAACGTCAACCGAGTCCTGTTCAGCGTGTACGCGCTCGCCGGCCTGACCTACGGGATCGCCGCGCTGCTGCTCGTAGGCCGAACCGAGCTCGGCGATCCCAACGCCGGCCAGACCACCGAGAACCTCGACGCGATCACCGCCGTCGTCCTCGGCGGCACCAGTCTCTTCGGCGGGCGGGGGACGGTGATCGGAACGCTGATCGGAGCGGTGATCGTGGGCGTCTTCCGCAACGGCCTGACCCTGATCGGCGTCGAGGTGATCTACCAGTACCTCGTCACGGGCATCCTCGTCATCCTCGCCGTCGCGGTAGATCAGTTGACCCACCGGAGGCGGTTGTGAGCCAGCGGCAGCCCATCCTCGAGGCGCAGGGGCTCGTCAAGCGCTACGGCCAGGTCGTGGCGCTGGACGGAGCCGACTTCGACCTCTTCCCCGACGAGATCCTCGCGATCATCGGAGACAACGGGGCCGGCAAGTCGACGCTGATCAAGGCGCTCTCGGGGGCGCTCCAGCCGGACGAGGGTGAGATCCGGCTCGACGGCAAGCAGGTGCATTTCCGATCCCCGCGCGATGCGCGGCGGGCCGGGATCGAGACCGTCTACCAGGATCTCGCGGTCGCACCGGCGCTCGACATCGCGTCCAACATCTTTCTCGGCAGAGAGGCTCGTCGGCGCGGACCGCTGGGGCTTGCGCTTCGAATCCTGGACAAGCGCGCGATGCGGCGCGAGGCGGCTCAGCACTTCAGCGACCTCAAGATCGGCGTCCAGTCGATGACCCAGCCCGTCGAGAACCTCTCCGGCGGGCAGCGTCAGGGCGTCGCCGTGGCGCGGGCCGCGAAGTGGGCCCAGCGGCTGGCGATCATGGACGAGCCCACCGCAGCACTCGGGGTCAGGGAGACGCGCCAGGTGCTCGACCTGATCCGGCGTGTCCGCGACCGCGGGCTGCCGGTGATCCTGATCAGCCACGACATGCCCCACGTCTTCGAGCTTGCCGACCGGATCCAGATCATGAGGCTCGGCCGTCGCGTCGCGATGGTGACGCCGCACACGCACACGATGCCGGAGGCGGTGGCGATCATGACCGGCGCCACCCAGAGCGAGGTCGACCGAACGCTCGTCAAGGACACCCAGGTGGAGCCGCAGTGATCAGGTGGGGCCTGCTCTCCACGGCGCGCATCAATCGCCTCGTGCTCGAAGGGGCGGCCGAGACCGGCGAGGTTGACGTGGTCGCCGTGGCGAGCCGTGATGCGCAGCGGGCCGAGAGCTACGCGCGCGAGCACGGAATCCCGAGAGCGTACGGGAGCTACCAGGCACTGCTCGAAGACCTCGACGTGGAAGCCGTCTACATCTCGCTGCCGAACGCGTTGCACGTCGAGTGGACGCTGCGAGCGCTCGAGGCGGGGAAGCACGTGCTCTGCGAGAAGCCGTTCTCTCGTCGCCCCGAGGCCGTCGAGCGAGCCTTCGCGCTGGCCGACTCGAAGGGGCTCGTGCTCTCGGAGGCGTTCATGTGGCGACACCACCCCCAGACGAAGGCGCTCGCCGCGCTGACCGCCGAGGGCGCGGTCGGCCGGCTGAGGCTCGTCCGGGCCTCCTTCGGCTTCCAGCTCGCCTCCGTCCACGGCCCCGACGACACGCGCTTCAGCCCGGAGCTCGACGGCGGCTCGCTGATGGATGTCGGCTCCTACTGCGTGAACGCGATTCGCCTCCTCGCGGGCGAGCCGGAGCGCGTCCAGGGGGAGCAGGCGCTCGGCGAGAGCGGCGTCGACGTCGTCTTTGCCGGGACGCTTCGGTGCGCGGGCGACGTCCTCGCGCAGTTCGACTGCGGCTTCGTCCTGCCGGATCGCGCAGCGCTCGAGGTCGTGGGCGAGGACGGAAGCCTCGTCGTCGGCGATCCCTGGCACGTTCGCTCGCCGGGCATCGAGCTGCGGCGGGAAGGGGCGCCGCGGGTCGAGCCGATCCCGATCGAGCCCACGAACTCGTACCGGCTCGAGCTCGAGGACGTGTGCGCGGCGATCAGGGGCGCTGCGGCGCCTTTGCTCGGTCGTGACGACGCGCTCGGCCAGGCGCGCGCGATCGACGCGCTCTACCGCTCCGCTGCCGGGACCGTCCCCGTCGACCTGCCCACCCCCACGAGTCAAGGGAGCGCCTCATGACCTACGTCCCGGCCCGGGACCGCTACGAGCGAATGCGCTACAACCGCTCCGGCCGCAGCGGCCTGCAGCTCCCGGCCATCTCACTCGGACTCTGGAACAACTTCGGCTACGACCACCCTTTCGAGACGGGCCGTGCGATCGTGCGGCGCGCCTTCGACCTCGGGATCACCCACTTCGACCTCGCCAACAACTATGGACCGCCGTACGGCTCGGCCGAGGAGAACTTCGGCCGCATGCTCGCGCTCGACCTCGCCCCGTACCGCGACGAGCTCGCGATCTCGACCAAGGCCGGCTATGACATGTGGCCCGGGCCGTACGGCGAGTGGGGGTCGCGGAAGTACCTGCTCGCGAGCCTCGACCAGAGCCTGAGCCGGATGGGGCTCGACTACGTCGACCTCTTCTACTCGCACCGCTTCGATCCCGAGACACCGCTCGAGGAGACGATGGGCGCCCTCGACGCGGCGGTGCGCCAGGGCAAGGCGCTCTACGTGGGCATCTCCTCCTACTCGGCGGAGAAGACCCGCGAGGCGGCGGAGATCCTGCGCGAGCTCGGGACTCCGTGCGTGATCCATCAACCGTCGTACTCGATGCTCAACCGCTGGATCGAGCCCGAGCTGCTCGACACGGTCGGAGACCTCGGCATCGGCTGCATCGTCTTCTCCCCGCTCGCCCAGGGGATGCTGAGCGACAAGTACCTCGACGGCATTCCGGAGGGCTCTCGCGCGAGCCGGTCGGCCACCCTCTCGCCCGACCTCCTCACCCCCGAGGTGCTCGAGAAGATCCGTTCCCTGAACGAGATCGCGAGGCTGCGGGGTCAGACCCTCGCCCAGATGGCGGTGGCCTGGGTGCTTCGCGACCCGCGCGTGACCTCGGCCCTCGTCGGAGCGAGCAGCGTCGAGCAGCTCGAGGCGAACGTCGCGGCCCTCGATCACGTCGAGTTCAGCCCCGAGCAGCTGGACGAGATCGACCGGTACGCCACCGACAGCGGGATCAACCTCTGGGCCGCTTCGAGCACCGAGTAGAGAGCCTGGCGGGCCACCTGCTCTCCGCCGTCGATTCGACACCCGGGCGCTTCCTGCTCGGCATCGCGGGCCCGCCGGCCGCGGGAAAGACGAAGCTGGCCGCGGCGCTGGCGGAGCTGATCGCCCGCGCGCGCGGCGACGGTTTCGCGGTCGTCGCGCCGATGGACGGATTCCATCTCGCGAACGCGGTACTCGACGCGCTCGGGCTGCGCCCGGTGAAGGGCGCGCCCGAGACCTTCGACGTCGACCGGTTCGTGCAGCACCTGCGACGGGTCCGGGAAGAGCCGGAGACGACGCTGCTGTGGCCCGAGTTCCAACGGGAGCTCGACGAGCCGACACCGGCGGCAATCGCGATCACGCCTCAGGCGAAGCTCGTGATCGTCGAGGGGAACTACCTGCTCCTCGCCCGGTCGCGATGGCGGGAGGTGCGGCCCCTCCTCGACGCCGTCTGGTACGTCGACGCCCCGCGCGACCTCCTGCGGAAGAGGCTGCTCGAACGCCACCTCGCCGCAGGCCGTTCCGAGGAAGACGTCATCCGTCAGGTCGACGGCAGCGAGCTTCCCAACGCGGAGCTCGTGGAGCAGAGCCGCGGGCGGGCCGACAAAGTCGTCAGAAGCGGCTAGCCCCAGCCTGCCGAGGACAGCTCGCGGGCGGCCTCGCCGAAGACCTCCGTGTGCCGGTCGACGTCGGCCGCCGTCGTCGCGGGCGACATCAGCGCCATGTTGTGGAACGGCGTCAGCAGGATGCCGCGGTTCAGCGCGTAGAGATGGATGAACCGGTCGAGCTCGGCGTCGCCGCCGGCGGCTGCCTCGCTCCCGTTCCGGGGCCGCTCGGGACGGAAGAGGTATTCGACCCGGCAGCCGAGCCGCGTCACGTGCCAGGGAAGGTCGTGGCGCTCGATCGCGTCTGCGACGCCCGACTCGAAGCGCTCACCGAGGGCGATCATCCGCTCGAACGCCTCGTCGGTGAGGACCTCGGCCAGCGTGGCGCGAGTCGCCGCCAGCGAGAGCACGTTGGCGGCGACGGTGCCGCCGATCCCGCCGACGTCGGCCCGCTCGTCGCGCGGCAGCAGCTCCTCGAGCCGTCCTGCGACCTCGGCCGAGAACCCGTACGCGGCAACCGGGACGCCGCCGGCGATCGGCTTGCCGATCGTGAGCAGGTCGGGCTCGAGACCGTAGGCGGCGGTGTATCCACCCGGGCCGGCGCAGATGGTGTGCGTCTCGTCGATGATCAGGAGCGTTCCGTGACGACGCGTGGCGGCCCGCAACGCGTCGTGGAAGCCAGGCTCGGGCAGGACGATCCCGATGTTGGTCAGGGCGGGCTCGGCGAGAACGCACGCAACGTCGCCGTAGGCGAGCTCGGCCTCGAGCGCCTCGCCGTCGTTCCACTCGACCACGCGCGTGGTCTCGGCGAGCGGCACAGGGGCGCCGACGTTGCCCTCCCGCGATGTCACCGAGCCGTCCTCGAGCGTGGCGAACGTCTCGTCGACGGTGCCGTGGTAGCACCAGTTGAAGACGAGGATCTTCGGCCGCTTCGTCAGCTCGCGGGCGAGGCGGATGGCGAAGCGGTTCGCATCCGTGGCCGTGAGCGCGAATTGCCAGCGCGGCAGGCCGAAGCGCCGGCCCAGCTCTCGCCCGACCCAGATCGCGTCTTCGCTCGGCAGCATCAGCGTGATCCCGCGGCGCGCCTGCTCCTCGAGCGCCCGCACGGTCGGCCCCGGCGAGTGACCGGTCATCGCAGCGGTGTCGCCGAGGCAGAAGTCGACGTACTCGAGCCCGTCGACGTCGCGGAACCGCGCGCCTTCGGCCTCGGCCGCGAAGACCGGAAAGCCTCCTGCCCAGCGGGTCATCCACGGCATCGGCACCCCCGACAGGAGCGATTCCTCGGCCTCCAGGGCGAGCGCCCGCGAGCGCGGAT
This sequence comes from uncultured Actinomycetes bacterium, assembly GCA_963754265.1. Lineage (GTDB taxonomy): Bacteria > Actinomycetota > Thermoleophilia > Gaiellales > Gaiellaceae > AC-32. The sequence continues at coordinate 137,743 of CAVWFB010000003.1, forward strand.
GCTCGCGCTCGAAGCGCTCCAGCTCCCTGGGCAGCAGCTCGGCGGGCCTCACGCGCTCAAGTCAACCACCTTCAAGCGCCTACAAGCACGAACTTCTTGCTTGTCCTGGCGTCTGAAACGTGGTACCAACATTTTCCGACAGCAAGAAAAGGAGTCGCATATGAGGAATCCACGCCGCCTGGCGATAGCCGCACTGTCCGGGGTCATCTTGGTGGGGCTGGTCGCCGCAACCGCGTCCGCCCGCACCAGCTCGCCGGCCAAACAGGCCGCCTCGATCAAGGCCTGCGTGCTGCTGCCTGACACCGTGACGTCGACGCGCTACACGCTGTTCGACGCGCCGTACCTGAAAGCGGCGTTCAAGAAGGCCGGGGTTCCGGCACTCATCCTGAACGCGCACAAGGACCCGCAGAAGCAGAAGTCCCAGGCGCAGCAGTGCCTGGCCCAGGGTGCGAAGGTCGCCCTGTTCGACCAGCTCGACCCGGCCTCGGGCGCGTCGATCACCGACCTGCTCGTCGCCGGCGGGGCCAAGGTCATCGACTACGACCGCCTCGTGGTTGGCAGCAAGGCGTCCTACTACGTGTCATTCGACAACCCGACTGTCGGGAAGCTGATGGCCAAGGGCATCATCGCCGCGATGAAGGCGAAGAAGATCTACGGCAAGCACCCCGTGGTCTCCGAGCTGAATGGCGACATCAAGGACAACAACGCCAAGCAGTTCAAGCAGGGTTACGACTCGGTGCTGAACCCGCTCTTCAAGAACGGCACGTTCAAGAAGGCGGCGTCGGGTGACCAGTGGACCGATTGGGACGCGATCAAGGGCCGCCGGATCTTCGACCAGATCCTCGCGCGCAACGGCAACAAGGTGAACGCCTCGATCGCCGCCAACGACGGCCTGGCCGGAGCGATCATCTCGTCGCTGAAGGCCCACGGCCTCAAGCCGATTCCGGTCAGCGGCCAGGACGCGACGCCCACCGGCGTCCAGTACATCCTCGCCGGCTGGCAGAGCGGAACGGTCTACAAGTCCGTACGCAAGGAGGCGAACGCCGCGGCGGCAGCCGCGATCGCGATCGTCAAGGGCAAGAAGGTCCCGGGCGTCAACGGCAACGTCAGCGGGACGAAGTCGATCATCCTGAAGCCGGTCTGGGTAACGAAGAAGAACTACAAGCTGCTCTTCACGGAAGGCTTCCTGAAGAGGAGCCAGGTCTGCATCGGGCAGTACAAGAAGCTCTGCAAGTAACAGGCCTCCGTGGCTGGGGCGCTCCTCGGAGCGCCCCAGCCGTGGTACAAACCCCGGGTGAGCGAGCCGTCTCCTCCGACGCTGGAGCTTCGCGGGGTCTCCAAGAACTTCGGCTCCGTGCAGGCGCTGCAGGAAGTCGACTTCGAGGTTCGGGACGGCGAGGTGATGGCGCTCGTCGGTGACAACGGCGCCGGCAAGTCCACCCTGATCAAGTGCGTCGCTGGGATCTACTCGATCGACGGCGGCGAAATCCTGTTCGACGGCAGGCGCGTGACGATCCACGGCCCGAAGGACGCGGCCAAGCTCGGGATCGAGGTCGTCTACCAGGACCTTGCGCTCTGCGACAACCTCGACGTCGTTCAGAACATGTACCTCGGCCGCGAGGAGCGCGACTTCTTCTTCCGGCTGAAGGAGTCGCCCATGGAGCAGAAGACCGCCGAAACGCTTGCGTCGCTCTCGGTGACGACGATCAGGTCGGTCCGCCAGCCGGTGGCGACGCTCTCCGGCGGCCAGCGCCAGTCGGTCGCGGTCGCGCGGTCGGTGATGTGGAACAACCGCGTGGTCTTCCTCGACGAGCCGACCGCGGCGCTCGGAGTGGCACAAACCCGGCAGGTGCTCGCCCTCGTCAAGCGACTCGCCGAGCAGGGCATCGCCGTCGTGCTCGTCTCGCACAACCTCGTCGACGTCTTCGAGGTGGCCGACCGAATCTCGGTCCTGCGTCTCGGCCGGAACATCGGCGTCTACGAGAGGGACAAGACGAACCAGCAGGAGATCGTGCAGGCGATCACGTTCGGAGCAGCGCACGAGGAGACGGAGGTCGCGACCTGAGCACCGCCGCACCGGCCGAGGTGGCAGCGGCCGCCGAAGACGCCAGCCTCGGCGGGCTCCTCCGCGCGCGCTGGGAGGCATTCAAGGGCGGAGACGTCGGCAGCGCGCCGGTGATCGTCGGGGTGATCGCGATCACGATCTTCTTCACCTCGAAGAGCAGCATCTTCTTCACCGCGGTCAACTTCTCGAACCTGATCCAGCAGATGGCGGGTGTGACCGTGATTGCGATCGGGGTCGTCTTCGTGCTCCTGATCGGCGAGATCGACCTCTCGATCGGCTACGTCAGCGGCCTCGCGGGCGTGATCGTCGCCGAGCTCCAGGTGCCCGGCTCGAGCCACGACTACCCGGGCCTGATCGCACTCGCGGCGGCGATCGGAGCGGGCGCGGCGATCGGCGCCCTGCAGGGCTCGTTCGTCGCGTTGATCGGCGTGCCCTCCTTCGTGGTCACCCTGGCCGGGCTGCTCATCTGGCAGGGCGTGATCCTCAAAGCGCTCGGGTCCGAGGGCGTGATCGGGATCCAGGACCACCAGATCAACGACGTCGCGAACTACGTGCTGACGAAGAACACGGGCTGGATCGTGGCGATCGTGTTCTCGGTCGGCTACGCGCTTGCCGTCTTCGGCACCTATCTGAGCCGCAGGCGCGCCGGGCTGCCGGCCGGCAACGTGATCGTCGCGATCGCGCGGGTCGTGTTCTTCGGGGGGCTCGCCTTCGCCGCGGTCGCGGTCTGCAACCACTACCGGGGCGTGCCCCTGGTCGGGCTGATCGTCCTCTTCCTGACCGTCCTCGGCGCCTACGTCGCCGGGCGGACGACCTTCGGCCGCCACGTCTACGCGGTTGGCGGGAACGCCGAGGCGGCGCGCCGAGCAGGCATCAATGTGAAGCTGATCCGGATCTTCGTGTTCATGATCTCCGGCTCGATGGCGGCGATGGGCGGAATCATCTTCGCCTCCCGCCTCAACTCGGTCGACCTGACCGCCGGCGGGGGCACGATCCTGCTCGACTCGATCTCGGCGGCGGTGATCGGCGGGGTCAGCCTCTTCGGCGGCCGCGGCCGGGTCAGCGGCGCGCTCTTCGGCGGGCTGATCATCGGCATGATCGCCAACGGGATCGACCTGGTCGGCTACACCGACGCGGTCAAGTTCATCACGACCGGCGTCATCCTGCTCGCGGCCGTGACGCTCGACACCGTGGCGCGCCGGCGCCAGGCCGCCGCCGGCCGCTAGTCGAGACGCGGGATCAGCGCGACCGCGCTGACGAGCATCCACGCGCCGAGGTAGAGGAACGCCGCGCGAGGCGAGACGAGCGTCCACAGCGCCCCCGCGACCGCGGAGGCCGCGAGGTTGCCGAAGCTCTGCACCGCCGCGAGCGCACCGAACGCCGAACCGCGCAGGTTCTCGGGCGCGAGGGTCGCCACCGCCGCATGCTCGGCGGTCTCGGTCAGGCCGATCCCGACGCCGGCGCCCGCGAACAGGAGCGCGAGCACGGCGACGCTCGAGCCCGTGAAGGCGAAGCCGCCGTAGGCGACGAGGAAGATCAGCACCCCGCCGAGCAGGACGACGATCCCACCACGCCGATCGGTGGCGTGGCCGGCGGGGATGCTGGCGAGGGTGGCGGCGAGGTTGTAGGCCGCGTAGAGGACGAGCGCGACCTTGACGGCGGAGTCGTGGCCTCGCTCCGGGGTGAGCAGGTCGGTCGCCCTCAGGATCAACAGCGTGGCCGCGACGTTGCCGAGCTCGAAGGCCGAAACGGCCAGCAGCAGGCGCCCGAGCTCGCCGCGTAGCACCGGCCGCACGCGCAGCCGCAGAGGCGGCCGCTCGTGCCGCTCGAGCTTCGGCGCGGATGTGATCGCGATGAAGATCGCGGCGGCGGCCAGGAAGCCCGGAACGACCGAGAGCAGGATCGACTCGCGCACGCCGATCACCGCGATGAGCCCGAGCGCGAGCAGCGGCCCAACGATCGCGCCGAAGTTGTCCATCGCGCGCTCGAAGCCGTAGGCCCGCCCGTACGCCTCGCGCGGCACGACGTCGGTCAGGAGCGCGTTGCGCGAGGGCGTGCGCAGCCCGCGCGTCAACCAGGCGCCCGTTCGGAGGACGCCGACCTGCCAGGCCGCGGTCGCGATGCCGATCAGGGCCTGCAGGACGGCGGTGGCCGAGTAGCCGCCCATCGCCGTCGCGCGCCGGCGGGCAGGGTCGTCGGCGAGCGCGCCGCCCGCGAGCCTCGCCGCGCCCGCGACGCCGTCGGCAACGCCTTCGATCGCACCGAGCGCGGCTGCCGGCGCGCCGATGGTCGAGGTCAGGAACGACGGCAGAAGCGAGGTCACGACCTCCTGCCCGACGTCGGAGAAGAAGCTCGCGGCGCCGATCCCGCCGACGCTGCGGTTCAGCCAGCGAGGATGCAAGCGGCCCGGTGCCCCGGCGCGGCGCCGTGGCGCTCGAGAGCAGGGTCGATCTCGCGGCAATCCGCGATCGCCAAGGGGCAGCGCGGGTGGAAACGGCAGCCGCGAGGGATCCGGATCGCGTCGGGCGCCTCGCCGGTCAGGATCAGCGGGCGCGAGCGGTCACGCGGGTCGCGCCGCGGGACGACCGAGAGCAGTGCCTTCGTATACGGGTGCTGCGGGTCGCGCACCACCGCCTCGGCGGGCCCCTCCTCGACGATCCGACCCAGGTACATGACCGCGATCCGGTCGGCGAAGCGCGCCGCCGTGGACAGGTCGTGCGTGATCATCAGGATCCCGAGACCCGCCTCCCGCAAGCTGTCGAGCAGTCGGAGAACACCCGCCCGAACCGATACGTCCAGCATCGAGACAGGCTCGTCGGCGACGAGCAGGTCGGGCCCGAGCACGATGCTCGCGGCGATGGCGACTCGTTGCCGCTGGCCGCCGGAGAGCTCGTGAGGGAAACGCTCGAGGAAGAGGTCCGGCGGCGTCAGCTCGACGCGCGCGAGCGCGTCCCGGACGAGCTCGGCCCGCTCGCGCTTCGAGCCGGAGCGGTGGATCAGCAGCGGCTCCTCGACGGTCGACTTGACCGTGAGGCGCGGGTCGAGCGACTCGTACGGATCCTGGTAGATGATCTGCATCCGCCTCCGCAGCGGCCTCAGGGCGCTGTTCGGCAGCGTCGTGATGTCCTCGCCGTCGAAGCTGATGCGGCCCGCGACCGGGTCGAGCAGCCGCAGCACGGTCTGCGCCGTCGTGGTCTTGCCACAACCCGACTCGCCCACGAGTGCGAGCAGCTCCCCGCGTCCGACCGAGAACGAGACGCCGTCCACGGCCCTGACCAGCTTCTGCGGCCGCCGCGCCATCGTGCCGACGAGGCCGCGGGGGACCACATAGTGGACGACGAGATCCTCGACCGCGAGCAGGCCGTTCGAGCTCACGCCACCTCCGCCGGCACGTCGTTCAGATGGCAGGCGGCGGAGCGGCCGCCGGCGACCTCGCGCAGGACCGGCCTCTCGTCCTTGCACCGCGAGAACGAACGGTCACACCGCGTGTGGAACGGGCAGCCCTCGAGCGTTCGGTCGAGCCGCGGCGGCGTGCCCGGGATCGAGACCGGCACGCCTTCGCCGTACAGATCAGGCGTCGCCGCGAAGAGCAGGCGCGTGTAGGGATGCCTGGGGTCGTGGAAGAGCTCCTCGACCGGACCCTGCTCCACGATCTCGCCGGCGTACATCACGGCCGCGCGATCGCAGAGCTGGGCCACGACAGGCAGGTCGTGCGTCACGAGCAGCAGCGCAAGGCCGAAATCGCGGCAGAGCGCGTCCAGCAGCTCGAGGATCTGGGCCTGCACCATCACGTCGAGCGCGGTGGTCGGCTCGTCGGCCACGAGCACGCTCGGATTGCAGGCGAGCGCCATGGCGATCGCTGCCCGCTGGCGCATCCCCCCCGAGAACTCGTGCGGGAAGCGATCGCCGCGGTCGCGCGGGATCCCGACCGACTCGAGCAGCTCGCCGACCCGGGCCTTCGCCTGCCGGCCGCTCGCGAGCCCGTGCAGCTCGAGCGCCTCGACGATCTGGGAGGAGACCGTCTGGACGGGGTTGAGGGCGTTCATCGCACCCTGGAAGACGATCGCGAGGTCGACCCAGCGGTGTGGGCGGACCGTCTCCTCGCCCTCGGCCAGGATGTCGACCCCGTTCAGCAGGCAGCGCCCGGAGAGCGTCGCGGTCGGCGGCAGGAGGCCCAGCAGCCCGAGCACGGTCGTGCTCTTGCCCGAGCCCGACTCCCCGACGAGCCCGAGCCGCTCGCCGCGGTCGAGCGTCAAGCTGACGCCCTGAACCGCGTGCAGCGTCCCGCCCCGCGGCAGGTCGAACCAGACGTTCAGCTCCTCGAGTTCTAGGAGAGAGCTCATACGGCGTCGGGGCCGCGGCCGACGAGGGGGCGGAGGCGGAAGCCCTTGGCCGACAGGTGCGACACCCTCAGGCGCGGATTGAGCGCGTCCTCCATCGCCCGCCCGATCATGCTGCAGGACAGGATCAAGAGGGCGACGGCCGCCCCGGGCGGGACGATCGCCCACCAGGCGCCCGAGCTGATCGCGGTCCGCTGGAAGGCGTTCTCGATGATCTTCCCGAGGGAGATCCGACTCGGGTCGCCGAGGCCGAGGAAGGCGAGCGCGGTCTCGTCGAAGATGGCGACCGCGATCGTGAGCACGGTGCTCGCGATCAGGATGGGCGAGATCTGAGGGAGCACGTGGCGGAGGATGATCCGCAGGTCTCCCGCGCCCAGCGACCGGGCGCGCTTGACGTAGGCGCGCTCGCGGACGCTCATGACCTGGGCGCGCACGACCCGGGCGGTGCCCGTCCAGAGCAGCACCCCGATGACAACGATGATGTGGAAGAGGCTCGGCCCCCAGATCGCCGCCACCACGATCATCAGAGGCACGTCCGGAATGGCGAGGAAGTAGTCCGTGATCCGCATCAGGACGGTGTCGGTCCTGCCGCCGAAGTAGCCGGAGACGAGGCCGACGGTCCCGCCGATCACCATCGAGACGAACGTCGCGGCGAATCCCACCACGAGCGAGATCCGTGCCCCCCACATCAGCAGCGTGACCATGTCGATGCCGCCGTCGTCGAGCCCGAGCGGATGCGCCCAGGAGGGGTGTCCGTAGACCGGCCCGACCTGCTCGTGCAGACCGTAGGGAGCGAGCACGGGGGCGAGCACCGCCAGCACGATGAAGATCCCGAGGATGACCGCGCCGATCGTCGCGGACGGCTGATTCTTGATCACGTCCCAGAGCAGGCCGGTGCGAGAGCGGGCGGGCCGGTCGCCGGCAAGTAGGCCCGGTTCCTGGAGGAGCAGGCTCACTCGGCGATCCGCGGGTCGAGCTTGAAGTAGAGGAGGTCGGCCACCAGGTTGAAGAAGACGACCGACAGGACCAGGACGAGGAAGGCCCCCTGCAGCATCGGATAGTCGCGCTGGAGCACGGCCTGGTAGACGGCACGGCCGATCCCGGGCCACGAGAAGACAGTCTCGACGAGGATCGAGCCGGCGACGATGTAGCCGAGCGAGATCGCGATGAGGGTCGTGATCGGCAGCAGTGCGTTTCGCAGCGCGTGCTTGCGGACGATCGCCCGGGGCTTCAGCCCCTTCGCTCTCGCGGTGAGGATGTAGTCCTCGCCAAGGGTCTCGAGCATCGCCGAGCGGACGATCAGCGTGTACTCGCCGTAGAGCACGAGCGCGAGCGTCGAGGCGGGCAGGGTCATGTGGTAGAGCACGTCCTTCACGTGCTGGAACCAGGTCGGGTCGATCAGGAAGTCGTCGACCATGCCGCCCGACGGGAAGACGCCGGCGAAGATGATCACGAGCATCAGCGCCAGCCAGTGCGTCGGCATCGCGTAGAAGCCGAGCGCCGTGGCGATGGTCACGTGCTCGGTCGTCGTGCCTCTCCGCCAGGCCGCGATCACGCCGGTGAGGGTCCCGAAGACGATCGCGAACAGCGTCCCCAAACCGACCATCGGCAGCGTGTTAGAGAGCGCGGTCCGCAGGTTCTTGCTGACCGGCTGCGAGTTCTCGAACGAGATCCCCATGTTTCCGTGCGCGAGCTGTTTCAGGTAGATGACGAACTGCTCGCCCTTGGACTTGTCGAGCCCGAACTGCTTGGCGATCGCGTGCTTCGTCTCGGGCGTCGCGTGTGGGACGCGCGACAGGTTCGTGACCGCGCTCCCCGGGGCGAGCCGGAAGAGCGCGAAGTTCAATACCAGCGCGATGAAGACGGTGATGACCGCGAACGCCACTCTCTTGATGACGTAGTCGGCGCCGCGCAACGGTTCCTCAGCTCGTCTGGTGCACCTTCGTGAAGCTCTCCTTGGAGAGCGAGTTGAAGTCGCCCTGCGGCGAGGAGACGAAGCCGGTCCAGCCCTTGCTGTGGGCCGAGATCCAGTTCTCGTAGTTGAGCAGGATGTACGGCCGCTCCTTGAACAGCTTGTCCTGCATGGCCCAGACGACCTGGCGCCGCTTCGCCTGGTCGAGCGTCGTGCCCTGCTGCGAGTACATCGCGTCGTAGGCCTTGTTGCAGTAGCCGGAGTCGCTCCAGCCGTTGTACTGGGCGCAGGTCACGACCGAGAGCATGAAGTCGGGGTCGATCAGCGGCACCCAGTCCCACATCGCCAGGTCGAAGTTGAGGTACTTCCCGTCGGGCGCGGTGATGACGTCGAAGGCCGCGCTCGAGTCCAGCGAGCGCTGCTTCAGCTCCACGCCGATCTTGTGGAAGTCGGCCTGGATGATCTGGAAGGTGCGGTCGAGGCCTGTGAGGTCGTTCGGCGCGATCACCTCGTACGACATCTTGTGCCCGTCGGCGGTCCGGATCCCGCCGGAGCCCTTCTTGTATCCGAGCTCGTCGAGGAGCTGGTTCGCCTTGGCCAGATCAAATGTCTCGGGCTTGAGGTTCGGGTTGTGCCAGTCGCCCGTCGCGGGCGGGATGAACGAGGTCGCCGGCTTCGCCGTGTCGAGCCAGGCGACCTTGATGATCTTGTCGCGGTCGATCGCGTGGGCGAAGGCCTCCCGCAGCTTCAGGTTGAGAAGCTCTCGGTGGTTCGTCTTCTTCGTGTTCGCGTTGAAGATGAAGTCGTTCGTGGTCACGCCGGGGACGATGGACACGATCACACCGGCCTTCTTCAGCGTGTCGATCGCCGTCGGCGGCACAGACTCGATCGCGTCGATCTCGCCCGACTTCATCGCCGAGACGAGCGCGTCGTCGTTCGAGAACATGCGCAGCCCGAAGCCCTTGATGTGCGGCTTCGGCCCGTAGAAGCTCGGATTGCGCTCGAAGAGCGCGATCTCGTCCTTCTTGAACTTCGTCAGGATGAACGTGCCGCCCGAGACGATCGGGGCCGCGTTCGGGAAGGTCTTCAGGTCGGCGCCCTTGTGACCCGTGTAGCCCGCCCAGATGTGCTTCGGCAGGATCGCCAGCTGCTGGAACTGCGAGAGGACGTTTCCGACCGGCTTCTCGTACTTGACCACGAGCGTGTTCGGGTCGGGCGCGGAGGCGCTCTTGATGTGCGCGATCAGGCCCGCGGTGTTGGCACCGCCGGTGCCCTGGTACTTGACGTCGGTGTTGATCGTCCAGGCTGCGTCCTCGGCGGTCAGCGGCTTCCCGTCGGACCACTTGGCGTTCGGGACCGTGTGGAACGTCCAGGTCAGGCCGTCCTTCGACGTCTCCCACTTGGTCGCGAACTCGGGCGTGAAGTTGAGGTCCTTGTCGTACTGGACCAGGAAGGGATAGATGTACATGAAGGTCGAGTAGGCGTCCTGGTTGAAGGCGACGTAGGGGTTGAGCGAGTCGATCCGCGAGCTCGTCCCGAGCCGCAGGGTGCCGCCCTCCTTGACGCTTCCCGTCGTCCCGCTGCTCGAGCTCTTGGAGCCTCCGCAGCCTGCGACGACCGACGCGGCGAGCAGCAGCATTGCCACGGCCGCGAGTCCCTTTCTCATCCTGCCCTCCTTGCCTCAGTCCGCGAACGGCGAGCCGTCGACGACGAGCGTGCGCGAGTCGGCGTCGAGCGTATACCGAACGCCGAGCGGAAGGGCTGCGAGGTGCTTGCCGTGGCCGAGCGGCAGCCCGTAGACACACGGGACGCCGAGCGGCTCGAGGTGCTCCTCCAACACGTCCTCGAGCGAGCGCGACCGCGCCCAGTCCGAGGCCTGGCGCTGGTCTCCCCAGTCGCAGTCCTTCATCTCGCCGACGACGACGCCGGTCACGCCCTCGAGCTTCCCTGCGTGGCCGAGCTGGGTGAGCATCCCGTCGACGTAGTACGGCGGTGCCTTGTAGTCCTCGAAGAAGAGGATCGAGCCCTCGAGCTCGAGCTCCCAGGGGGTGCCCATCGTCTGGAGCAGCAGCCAGAGGCAGCCTCCGACCAGCGGGGCGGTCACCTTCCCGCCGCGGATCGCGCGCACGTACGGGTCGTCGGGGTTGCGCGGCACCTCTCCCGTCGCGTCGCCGGCGAGCACCTGCAGCAGCCGGGCGCGCGTGAAGTCCGTCGACTCGGGGTCGCCGACGCCCACGAGGCCGTTCCCATAGAAGGTCGGCATCCCGGTGCGCAGGCCGATCGCCACGTGCAGCGCCGTGATGTCGGAGAAGCCGACGAACGGCTTCGGGTTGCCGGCGATGGCGTCGAAGTCGAGGTACGGAATCGTCTGCGCCGAGCCGTAGCCGCCCTGGAGGGCCTGCACGACGTCGACCTCGGGATCGGAGAAGAGGGCGTTGAGGTCGGCCGCCCGCTGCTCGGCGTCGCCGGCCAGGTAGTCGTCGCGCGCGAAGACGCCGTCGGCGAGCTTGACCCGGTAGCCCTGGGCCTGCCACCACTCCACCCCGCGCAGCACCTCGGAGCGCGCGTCGTAGGGGCTCGCGGGAGCGGCGACGCCGATCGTCCCTCCCGGAGGCAGCGGCTTCATGTGCGCGTTTGTACCGGAAGATCGACCGGGCGAGGACGACGAAGCGGGTAGACGCGCCCGCCCGCGGCCTCCGCCATCCGGTCGAGCCGGCGGGCGAGCTCGCCGGCGGGAGCGCTCGAGGTGGCGTCGCAGGCTGCGCTCGAGCCAGGGCCCGGGCGGCCGTGCCCCCGGCTCGCCGCGGAGAGAGGCGAGCTCTCGCCAGAGGTCGGGCCCCGGGTCGGCGTCGCCCTGGCCTCCCCAGGAGGCGCGCGGCGCGGTGCGGCTCCGGCGGGCCCGCTCGCGCCTGAAGGCCTCGTGGGAGAGATCCGAGCAGAGCCAGTTGAGCCCGACGCGGGCCAGCGGCTTCGCCGCGTTCGGAAGATCCGCGAGCGCCGCTTCGAGCAGCTCGACGTCGGCTGCCGTCTGCTCGTGTGGATAGCGCGGGGCGTCGATCGCGTCGAGGCCGTGCAGCCCCCGGCCGACAGCGGTGAAGCGCTTCCGGCCCTCCGCCCTCGCGAGCCCGCCGAGCGCCCGCTCGAGTTTCCGCGGCACCTTCCCGTTCAGCGACCGGCGGAGGTCGTTCGCCCGCGCGGCGAAGTCGAGCTCCGGCTCGTCGAGCAGGAGCCTTGCGCAGACCTCGGTCAATCGAGCCAGGTACTCGAAGTCGACCTTCTCGGTCGTGTCGTACTGCGTGTGGTACTCGGTGCGGTCGAACTCGGTGGTGAACGTGGAGACGTTGATTCCCGGGATCCCGGCCGCGAGGAACGGCCACACCTCGGTCCAGGTGTTCGGCGGCGCGAGGCGGTAGCCGTGGGGCAGCAGGCCGTCACGGCTCGCCTGCCGGCAGGCCCGGCGAACCCAGCCCGCGAGCTCGGGCGGAACGTCGAGCGTGAACAGCTCGGGGCGGCCCGAGCCCTCGACGTTGAGGTAGAAGGGCGAGCCGGTCGACCACTCGCGGTGCTCCGCGACGACCTGGTACCAGGCGCCGTAGCACCAGTCGTAGGCCGACTCGGCGATCCCGTACTCCTCCGCGGTGTGCGAGACGAAGGCGATCGTGCGCCGCGGCCGGATCCCCGCCTCGGTGATGGCGCGGGCGAGCTCGAGCGTGACCGCGACCCCGGTCGCGTCGTCGAACGCGGCTCCGAACCAGCCGTCGTGGTGGCCGGCGACGATCGTGGGAGCGCCGCGCTGCCGCCCGGGCAGCTCGCCGACCACGTTCGCGGCCTCGGCGCCGCGGGTCAGGGGCGCCGAGAGGACGACGCGCACGTTCTCTCCGGCCCGGGCGGCCAGCAGTGCGCCGTCCTCCTTCGTCGCGGTCACGCACGGCGGGCCCTCGGCGTGCCAGATCCCGTCGAAGGTGCCGAGCGCACCCGGGGCCTGGTAGTACGGGCCGCCCGGCGGCGAGTAGACGACCATCGCGACGGCGCCGCGCAGGCCGAGCTCGAGCCCGACGTGGTAGGGCCAGAGCCGCGCCACCTGCCACTCGACGAGCGCGACCTTGCCGCGCACGTCGACGCGGTCGAGCTGCTTCCGGCCGCCACGTCCCACCGGGACGAGCTCGCCCTTGATCCCCTTGCGCCCGGTCTCGGGGACGCCGCCGAACGACGCGCACTCGAACCGCGTGCCGTCGGCCAGCTCCACGAAGGCCTCCCGGAGCCGCCAGCCGTCCACGGGCACCGGCTCCTCGGTCACCCCGGTGAGCCCGAGCTTCCGCATCTCCGCGGCCACGAAGGCCGTTGCCGCCCGCTCCTCGGGTGTGCCGGCGACGCGGAAGCCGAGCGGATGCGACCGAAACGACTCGAGGCGCTCGACGACGTGCCGCAGGTACTCGGGCGAGATCTCGATCACGCGGCTCGGCCCTCTTCGAGCCCCAGCAGGGCCTCGCGCACGAGCGGCCCGATCCGCTGGAGGTCGTAGCCGCCCTCCTGGACGACGACCGTCGGCAGGCCGAGGCCGCCGAGCAGCGCACCGGCCGAGCGGAAGGCGCGCTCGCTCACCTCGAGCGGGCTCTCGGGGTCGCCGGCGGCGGCGTCCACGCCCAGCGCGACGACGAGCCCGGCGAGGCCCTTCGCCCACTCGGCCAGCTCGGCGACCGCCGCCAGCCAAGGCTCGTCGCCCGTCCCCGGTGGCAGCGGCAGATTGCGATTCGTGCCGTCGCCGGTCTCGTCCGCGAAGCCGAGGAAGTGCGGGAACCAGCCGGCGCCCGGGTCGACGTGCACCGAGCCGACCAGCACGTCGGGACGCTCGTAGAAGATCTCCTGCGTGCCGTTGCCGTGGTGGGCGTCGACGTCCAGCACCGCCACTGGGCCCTCGAGCCCGGCGACGAGCGCGGCGGCGGCGACGGCGGCGTTGTTCAGGTAGCAGGAGCCGCCGTAGCAGGCCCGGGTGGCGTGATGGCCCGGCGGCCTCGTGCACGCGTAGGCAACGGGCTCGCCCGCGAGCACGAGGTCGACGGCGGTCAGGGCGCAGTCGACGGCGGCGCGTGCCGCCTCCCAGGTCCCGGGGCCGACGAGCGTCATCGTGTCGTAGGCGAAGTGGCCCGGCCTGGCCCAGACCGCGGCCGGATCCCGGCGCGCGCCCAGCGCCGCGTGTGCGAAGACGTACGGGACGACCCGGCTCTGCCCCGGATCCTTCGGCAGGCCCGCGGCCTCCCACTCGTCCCACGCAGAGGCGAGGTACGCCGGGAGCTCCGGGTCGTGAACCTGCAGCAGGGCGTCGTCGGGGTGCGGGTCGGCGTCGACGACCCGGGCGTCCAGGGTGTCGCGGATGGCCGTGATGCGCGCGGGAACCTCGGTCGCCGGGGTGCGAACGCCTACCCAGATCTCCGCTTCCGGCTCGTGGAGGAGGCAGCGATCGCTCCAGACGACCGGCATCGAGAGCTCCACCGGCCGACTCTACACTCCTCCCGTGAGCGAGCCTCCCGAGCCGCGCGGGCCACGACCGAGGGAGCTCGGGCTGCGCGTCGGCAGCCTGGAGCCGGGCGCGAGCAACTCGATCGCCGACGTTCCCGGCGTGACGGTCGGGCACGTGACGGTCTGGCGCGACGAGCCCGAGCCGCCCGCGGGGCGCGGCGTCGCACGCACGGGCGTGACGGCCGTCGTGCCGAGCCGCCTCCCGCTGCCGGCGGGGGTCGCCGTCCTGAACGGAGCCGGCGAGCTGACCGCCTCGCACGAGATCCGCGAATGGGGCCAGATGGAGACGCCCGTCTACCTGACCGCCACGATGGCCGTCGGGCGGATCTACGACGGCGCCGTCTCGGTCGCCGTGGCCGCCGATCCGCGCGTGGGGGTGGACGACGTCCTGATCCCGGTCGTCGGCGAGTGCGACGACAGCCATCTCAGCGACGCACGCACGGTTCAGGTCGAGGCCGAGGACGCGGCCCGCGCGGTCGCGGCCGCCTCGGGGTGGCCGATCGCAGAGGGCGCCGTCGGCGCGGGCACGGGCATGAGCTGCCTGGGCTGGAAAGGCGGCATCGGCACGGCGAGCCGGTCGGCCGCGGGTTACTCGCTCGGAGCGCTCGTGCTGGCGAACTTCGGCTCGGCCCGCGAGCTGCGGGTGGCCGGCGTCCCGGTCGGCCTCCTGCTGGCCGAGGAGGCCGGCCCGCCGAAGCCGGCGGGCAGCTGCATCGTCGTGCTGGCGACCGACGCCCCGCTGCCGGCCGCCGCCCTCGAGCGCGTCGCGCGCCGCGCGGGCCTGGGCCTCGCACGGATCGGGCTCGGTCGCCCACCACGGCAGCGGCGAGATCTTCGTCGCCTTCTCCACCACCCCGGATGCGGCGAGCTTCGAGAGCGACGTGCTCGACGAGCTGTTCGCCGCGGCCGTCGAGTCGACCGAGGAGGCGGTGCTGAACGCGCTCTGGGCGGCGCCGGACGTCTCGGGCCGCGACGGCCGGGTCGTGCGCGGCCTGCCCCACGACGAGGTGCTCGAGCTTCTCCGCGAGCGGCACGTCCTCGACTAGGAGCGTGATAAGAAACGGCCGATGAAGATCCTGGTCGTCGGCACGGGGGGAGTCGGAGCGGCTGTGGCCGCCGTGGCCCAGCGCCGCGACTTCTTCGAGCGGATCACGTTCGCCGATCTCGATCCCGCCCGTCCTGAAGAGCTCGTCGCGCTTTTCGACGACCCCCGCTTCGTCGCCGGCCAGGTCGACGCCTCCGACCCCGCCGGCGTCGCGGCGCTGGGACGCGGCGCGGACGTGGTGCTGAACGCGACCGACCCGCGCTTCAACCCCGTGATCTTCGCTGCGGCCTTCGACTCCGGCTGCACGTACCTGGACATGGCGATGACGCTGTCCGAGCCACATCCTGAGGAGCCCTACTCCAAGCCCGGCGTGAAGCTCGGAGACGCGCAGTTCGCCGAGCACGAGCGCTGGCAGAAGGCGGGTCTGCTCGCGCTGGTCGGGATCGGGGTAGAGCCCGGCCTCTCCGACGTCTTCGCCCGCTACGCCGCCGACCACCTCTTCTCCGAGATCGACGAGGTCGCGGTGCGCGACGGCGCGAACCTCGTGGTCGAGGGCTACGAGTTCGCGCCCACCTTCTCGATCTGGACGACGATCGAGGAGTGCCTCAACCCACCGCTCGTCTGGGAGCGCGAGCGGGGCTTCTTCACGACCGAGCCCTTCTCGGAGCCCGAGGTGTTCGACTTCCCGGAGGGAATCGGGCCGGTCGAGTGCGTCAACGTGGAGCACGAGGAGGTCGTGCTCGTCCCGCGCGAGGTCGACTGCAAGCGCGTCACCTTCAAGTACGGCCTCGGCCAGGAGTTCATCGACGTGCTCAGGACGCTGCACAAGCTGGGGCTCGACTCGAAGGAGCCGGTCTCCGTGCGCGGCGCAGAGGTGGCACCGCGCGACATGGTGGCGGCGGCGCTCCCCGACCCGGCGACACTCGGCGAGCGCATGCACGGCAAGACCTGCGCCGGCACACTCGTCACCGGGCGGGGCAAGGACGGCGAGGCGCGGTCGACCTACCTCTACCACGTGTCCGACAACGAGCAGACGATGCGCGAATACGGCGCCCAGGCAGTGGTGCTCCAGACGGCGCTGAACCCGGTCGTCGCCCTCGAGCTGCTCGCGAACGGCACCTGGAGCGGTGCCGGCGTCCTCGGCCCCGAGGCCTTCGACGCGGTGCCGTTCCTGGATCTGCTCGCCGAGTACGGCGAGTCGCACGGTCAGATCGAACGATGACCGACACCGCCCGCGCCGCCGTGGACGCGGGAGCGCCGAGGTTGTGGCCCGGCCTTGCGTTTCTTGTGGGCGCGGGGATGCTCGTGCTCCTGCTCGTGCATCCGGGGTTCGACGAGAGCTGGGAGAACCACCCGGCGCATTTCTGGCTCGTGCTCACAGCCGCCTCGCTCAGCGTCGGCCTCGGCTACGCCGTCGGAGCCGCCGCTCGGCGCCGCCGCGACGCCCGCCTCTTCCTGGTCTCGCTCGCCTTCGTCTCGGCCGCGGCCTTCCTCGGGCTCCACGCGCTCGCCACGCCGGGCGTGCTGCTGGGCAAGAACGCCGGCTTCGAGCTCGCGACGCCGTTCGGGCTCGCGGTCGCGGGGGTCTTCGCGGCGGCCTCGGGGCTGCCGCTCCGACCCGCGGCGGCCGAGCGCGTGCTGCGCTGGTCGGTGCCGCTGATCGTGGCGCTCTCGGCATTGCTGGCCGGCTGGGCCGCGGTCTCCCTCTCCGGGGTCGAGCCGCTCGCAGGCGAGCTCGGCGCGGAAGAGCTCGACGGCTGGCAGATCACCCTCGCGGCGGTGGGAGTCGCCCTCTACGCAACTGCCGCCTTCGGCTACTTCCGCCTCTACCGGCGCCGCCGCGCCCCGTTTCTGCTCGGGGTCGCACTCGCGTTCTCGCTCCTGGCCGAGGCGATGCTCGTGATCGCGTGGGCCCGGAACTGGCGGGTCTCCTGGTGGGAGTGGCACATGCTGATGCTGATCGCCTTCGTCGCGATCGCCGTCAGCGCCCGCGGCGAGTGGCACGAGGAGCGCTTCAGCCCGCTCTACCTCGACGAGACGCTCGCGGAGACCCGCGAGGCGAGCATCCTCTTCGCCGACCTCCAGGGATTCACGTCGTTCTCGGAGCAGACGCACCCGGCGCGCGTCGCCGCGATGCTGAACGGCTACTTCGGACGGCTGGTGCCGTTGCTGGAGCAGCATGGCGGCGTCGTCCACCAGATCGTCGGGGACGCGGTGATGGTGATCTTCAACCAGCGTGGCGACCAGCCGGACCACGCCGCGCTGGCGGCGAGAACGGCGCTCGAGTTCCAGGCCGCGGCGACCGAGGTGGCGGCGACCCACCCCGACTGGCCACGATTCCGCGCCGCGGTCAACAGCGGCGAGGTCCTCGCAGGCCTCGTCGGCGGCCCGAGCGGGCATCGCAAGCACGGCGTGGTCGGCGACACCGTCAACCTCGCCGCGCGCCTAGAGGCCGAGGCTCCGGTCGGCAAGGTCGTCGTCGGCGCCGACACCGCAGCCGCCCTGCCACCCGGCGCGGTGCTCGAGCGGCTCCCCTCCTTGCAGGTCAAGGGCAAGGAGGAGCCGATCGAGGCCTACGTGCTGCATTCGTTGTGATCCGGCGGCCGGGATCGCGACCCGTGCGCGGAAGGTGTGTGCACTAAGGCGAACGACGCGAAGGGGCAGGCGCCTCCATGCGTTCGTCGCGCTCACCTTCGGGGTCTCCGTTCCCCTGACGCGAAGGTCGCGTTCCCGGCCGGCATGCGGGAGATACACCTCCAGCTCGAGCTGGTCACGGCTCCAGCGACCGGGCCAGCGCGAGCGCGCGGCTCAGCGGGATCCGCGCCTCGAGGCGATACCCCGTCCGGCCCTGCTGCCAGAGCAGCACGTTCCCGGCCAGGCGGCCGTCGCGCTCGTACTCGACGTCGTCCGCGCCGCGATAGAAGACCGCGTGATCGCCGCCCGTGAGCCAGAGCGCGTCCACGCCGTGGACGTCGGCGATCTCGGTGCTCGTGCCCGGCCCCAGCAGCTTGTAGAAGAAGATGTGGTTCGACCGCCATTCGGTCAGGACGAGGCTGCTGCCGTACACCGCGGTCACCGCCACCCCGCCCGCGCCGTCGCGATCGACGAAGACCCGGCTCGGCTTCCCGACGCCCTTCGGAAGACGTAGCGCGAATCTCGCCTCCCGCCTTGCCTCGTCGAGCGACACTCGCCGCCCCAGGTCGAACGCGGAGATTCGCGCGCTCGGCGGGAGCTTCTCGACCCGCTCGACGTGGACGCCGGGGATGAAGTCGAACCAGTCGCGGAACGCGCTTCGCGCCGAGGGAGAGAACACCGCCGTCAGCGCAACCGCCAACGCGGCCAGCGCAACGGCGAGGCCTACCTTCGGCCACGGACGGCCGCGGCGGCCAGGGAGGTCGCGGACGACCGACTCGCGGAGGCTCGGCGTCGGCGGGAACGGGTACGCGCCCACCGCGGCCTCGAGCCGCTGCTCGAGCTCGGTCACGCCGGTCCCTCCAGCTCCACTCGCAGCCGCTCCAGTGCGCGAAAGACGCGCATCTTGACCGCGCCGCGGCGAACTCCGAGCGCCGCCGCGGCCTCCTCGTCGGTGAGTCCGAGGAAGAAGCGCCCGATCACCGCGAGCCGCTCATCCGGACGCAGGGCTGCGATAGCGGCGAAGAGCTCCTCGCGCTGCTCGAGCTCGAGGACTGCCGCCTCGGGCGGCGGGGCCGCGCCGCCCGAGACATCTGCGCCCGCCACACGTCTCGTGAGCCCCTCCCGGCGGGACCTCGCCCGCACCCGGTTCCGCGCCTCGTTGCCGACGATGCGCAGCAGCCAGGGCCGAAACGGCGAGCCGCGCCGGAAGCGCCCCAGCGCGCGGTATGCCTTCACGAACCCGTCCTGGGCGGCTTCCTCGGCCTCCGCGGCGTCGTGGAGCACCGCGTAGGCGACCCGGAAGGCGATGTGTTCGTGCATCTCGACGAGCGCTCCATACGCTCCCTCGTCACCTCCACGCGCGAGATCGAGGAGCTCTGACTCCGGCAGCGGTCGGCCCACCACTCGCCTCCTCTACACCGCCGGGAGGAGCGCGGTAACTACCTCGCCACCTCGCGCACGGCCCGGGCGAGCCGAGCGGCCGCTCTCGGCGACAGCCGCCCGGCCGGAAGCTCGACCACGAAGGCGGTCGTCCCGGCGATCGTTGCGTTCGACCAGCCGGTCGCCGTGCCCGGATAACGGGGCAGCCAGCCGGCCCTGAGACCGGCCAGTCGTGCGAAGCGGCGCTGCAGGCCGAGGTTCCCGGCGGTGAGGACGACCATGTTCAGGTGCTGGTGGAACCAGATCGTGACCTTCGGGCGCAGGCGCAGGATCAGGCTCATCGCGATGCGGGTCTCGCGTTCCGAGCCCGGTCCGGCGCCCGAGAAGTTGACGCCGCCGAGCGACCGCCAGCGCCAGGGGAAGTTGCGGTTCAGGTCGACTCCGCGCGCGTTGCCGCGCGTCCCCGCAGCGAGCCCGTCGGGGTTTGCGTCCGGAACGAGCCACAGGTCGACGCCGGCGAGCGGGCCGAGACGACGCAGCCGGTCGAGGATGGCGATCCCGGCGCACTCGTTGCCGTGGATGCAGCCGACGACGAGCACCTTGCGCGCGCTGCTCGGATCGCCGAGCTCGTAGGCGGCGATCGGCCGACCCTGGAGCGAACGACCGACGACGACCCTGCGCACCCCGGCGCTCGAGGCCGCCGCTCCGGCGAGCAGCAGCGCGAGCGAGAGAAGGGCCAGGAAGCGCACGGGCGCTATGTATCCTCACTGCCCCGTTGACGGTCGTGGGTCTCCTTCGGTTCCTCCTGGCCGCGGTGCTGCTGGCTTCAGCCGTGGCGAAGCTCGCCGCGGGCCGCTCCGGCCGCGAGGCGCTCCGCTCGTACGGGCTCGAGTCCGCGCGAGCACGCGACGCCCTCTGGGGCGGAGTGATCGCCGCGGAGACCGCCGTCGCGGTCGGGCTCGCGGCCGACGTCCCGGGCGCCGCCGGAGCGGCCGCGACCTTGCTCGGGATCTTCGCGCTTGCGCTGGCGGTCGCGATTCGCCGCGGCCGGGCGGGCGCGCCCTGCGGATGCTTCGGCGCCGGGTCGCGGATCGGCTGGCCCGCCCTCGCCCGGACGGCGTTCCTGGCAGTGGTCGCCGCCGCCCTCGTCTTCCTCCCGGACACGAAACCCTCGACCGAGGCGTGGCTCGGCATCGGCCTGGCCGTGGCGCTGGTCGGGCTGGCCGCACTCTCCGTGGGCCTGCTCGCACTGGCCCGGGAGCTCGGGGAGCTTCGCCTCGCGATCGCGCCGCAGGCCGCGCTCTCGCTGGACCACGAGGGGCCGGAGGTCGGCGGGCGCGTCGCCCTGATCCAGCGCTTCGAAGGCCGAGCGCCGTTCGCAATCGCGGTCTTCACCTCCGCGGGCTGCGCGCTCTGCCGGGCACTCGAGCCCTCGCTGCGGCTGGTGGCCAACGATCCCGAGGTGGAGCTCGAGCTCTTCGACGAGGAGGTCGACGCCGAGGCCTGGTCGTCGCTGGCGATACCTGGCAGCCCGTATGCGGTCGTGCTCGGCCGGGACGGCGAGGTGCTCGCAAAGGGCACGTTCAACTCGCTGTTCCAGCTGGAGAGTCTCATCGCGCACGCGACCGGGCCCGTGGGTGCCTGAGCTGAGCCTCAGCGAGGCCGTCGCCGCGTCGACCTCGCGCCGAGGGTTCCTCGCGCGGGCGGGGCGGCTGCTCCTCGGCGTCAGCGGCGGGGGCTTCCTGGCCGCCGCCCTGCGCGCCCAGAAGGCCGAGGCCTACCACTTCTGCGGCCACATCTACACGACCGGCTCGTGCCCCCACCCTGTCGGCCTGCCCAGGATCGACCGCAACGGCTTTCCGCTGCGGGCTGTGGACGGGAAGCCCGTCGACGACCTCGGGCGGCAAATCGACGCGGTCGGCCGGCCCGTGGATCCCCGCGGCGAGCTGCTGCGCGATCCGGACGGAAACCCGCTCCCGCCGGCGCCGCGCACGCGCGTCTGCACGGCGGCCGGACGCGAGTTCGGCTTCCGCCCCCAGATCGACGGCGCCTGGTACCGGTGCTGCAACGGCCACGTGCGCAAGCTCGTCGACTGCTGCGGCGCCGTCCGGAACCGGATCAACGGCGATGCCGCGCTCACCGGCTACTGCTACAGCGGCCGGCGGGTGTTCTGCGTCATGTACTACGACACGAAGATCAAGTGCTGACCGCCGCGCTGTCGCTGACAGGCCTGCTCGTCGGCCTCGCGGGCGCCTGGTCGCCCTGAAGCCTCTCCATGGTCGGCACCGTGGGTGCCGCTCGCCAGGACGGACGACGGGCCTTCGCGCTGACGGCGGCGAGCATTCGCGACCGGGCTCGCGCTCGGCGCGACGCTCGTCTTCGGGGCTCTCGGCCTGCTCGGTGAGACCGTGCACTCGCGCGTCCTCGTCGTCTCCGCCGTAGCGGTCGCCGCCGCGGCGATCCTGAGCGACGCGGCCGGCCTGCGTGTCCGGCCGCAGATTCGCTTCCAGGTGCCCGAGCGCTGGCGCCGGACCATGCCTCTGCCCCAGGCGCTCTTCCTCTACGGCCTTCTGCTCGGAGCCGGCCTCACCACGTACGTGCCCGCGACCGCCGCCTGGGCGCTCCCCGCGCTCGGGCTCGCGGTCGGCGACGTTGCGGCGTCGCTCGCAATCGGGCTCGGCTTCGCCGTCGGGCGCGCGCTGCCGGTGCTGCTGCTCGCGGTGCGGGGCGAGGAGACGGCCCTCGCCGAGCGGCCGCAGGGGCTGCGCGCGCTGCGCGTGCTGATCGCCGCCTCGCTCGTGCTGGCGCTGGCCGCGGGCGAAGCGAGGGCCGCGGTCACGGTCGCCACGACGGGGGTCGACCCGAGCGCCGCCGACGTCGAGCTCGCCTGGCAGCAGCCGGGCGTCGGCGGCTTCCTGCTCCGGAACGGGGTCAAGACTCGGCTTCCGGGGAACGACCCGGCGATCGGCGGCGCGCTCGTGGCCTGGCACGACGGCCCGAACGTCACCGTCGCCTCCCGCGACACGCTCACGCCGATGCTCCAGGAGCCGCTCGCGGGCGTCCAGAAGCTCGCGCTCACGGACCGCTGGCTCGTCTGGCGCAGCGGTTTGCAGATCCGCGTCCAGCCGTTGAGCGACCCGACCCGAAGCGCACTCGTGGTCAAGGCCAAGCGGTTCGCTGAGCTCGGCCGGCCGGCGCTCGACGGCGATCTCGTCGTCTACCACTACGCCACTCCCTCCGGCAGCTGGCTGACGACCGTGAACGTCGCCACCGGAGCCAGGGACCGGGTGCGCTACGCGAAGGACGCGCAGCTGCTCAACCCCTCCCTGCTCGGCGGGAGCCTCCTCTACGTACGCACCTCACGCTGCGCGCAGGAGCTGCGCCTCGGCCCGCTGCACGGCGGCAAGGAGCGCGTGCTCTACAAGCTCCCGCCGCTCGCCGGCCAGGACCGCGGGCACGAGCCGGGCCACACGGAGCAAGGCGAGCGCCTGCCCTGCCCGCACCGGCCGAAGCCGACCACGCGGATCCTCTGGACGACCGCCCTCTCGGCCACGACCGCGTACGTGACGATCCTGCGTCCCCGAAGGGGCGGCAGGACAACACCTACCCTGATCGCCGTGGCCCGGAGATAAGAGATGGAGGGCCGCTGCGGCGTGCGGCCCTCCACGCTTCCCTACCCGATCAGAGCAGCTGATCCTCCCACTGGTTCTGGTCGGTCTTGCCCTTGTTCTTGACGTCAGTGTTACCAGTCGACGTCGCTGTCTGCGTCGCGTTGCTCCCGCCGTCGTAGATGTTCCCTCCGGCTACGGAGTGCGGCGCGTTGCCGTTGACCGCGTTCTGGTCGCTGATGCCGAACCCGAGCGCGAGCTGTTTCGTCTTGGACAGCTGGACCCCGGCCTGGAATCCACCCGCACCGCCGCATCCGGCCTTACAGCCGGAGCCGCCGATGTTCTGGTGGAGGTCCTGGTCCTGGTCCGTCTTCGCCTTGTTCTTGACGTCCGCATTCGCGGACGAGGTCGCCGTCTGCGTCGCATTGCTCGGGCCGCCGGAGATGTCCTTTCCGGCTTCCGAGCTGGGCGCGTTCGAGTTGACGGCGTTCTGGTGGCTCTTCGCGATGCCGAGCGCACCCTGCTTCGTCTCGGCGCTCTGGATCCCGAGCTGGAACCCACCCGCGCCGCCGCAACCGACGAGGCAGCTGCCCTTCCGGCTGTCCCTCTTGGCGTCCGGGATGCCGCCGGAGCCGCTGTTGTTGCCGCTGCCCTTGTCGTTCGGGCTGCCCTTGCTGGCCTCTTTGCCGAGCGTCCCGCTCCGGTTCGCGTTGCTGCCGAGCGTGTCGGTCGTCCGGCTGTTGCCGAGCGGATAGGCGGTGCGGCTGTTGCCGGTCGGGCTGACCGAGCTGTTGTTCCCGGTGGGGCTGACCGAGCTGTTGTTCCCGGTCGGGCTGGCCGTGCGGCTGGGCGAGCCGCTCTTGCGGCCCTTCTTGCCGTACTTGCCGCTCTTCCGGTCATCCTGACGGCCGACCTTGTCCTTCTTTGCTCCCTCGCAGGAGCACAGGACCGGGGCCTTCATGTCGCTGTTGCCGATGTTCTGCTCGAGCCCCTGGTCCTGATCGGTCTTGGCCTTGTTCTTGACGTCGGTGTCCGCGGTGGACGTCGCCGTCTGCGTGGCCGAGCTCGGGCCGGAGTTGATGTCCCCTCCGGCGATCGAGACGGGCGCATTGCCGTTGACCGCGTTCTGGTCGCTGAGCGCCGCGCCGATGGCCGCCTGATTCGTCTCGGCTTTCTGCACACCGAGCTGGAAGCCGCCGGGACCGCCGCAACCCACGTAGCAGCCTGAGCCGCCGATGTTCTGGGTGAGCGTCTGGTCCTGGTCCGTCTTGGCCTTGTTCTTGACGTCCGCGTTGGCGGTCGAGGTCGCCGTCTGCGTGGCGTCGCTCGGGCCGGAGGTCACGTTGCCCCCGGCGATCGAGACCGGCGCGTTGCCGTTGACGGCGTTCTGGTCGCTCTTCGCGAGACCGAGCGCGAACTGGTTCGTCTCGGCCTTCTGGACGCCGAGCTGGAACCCACCTGCGCCTCCGCAACCGGCGGAGCAGGAGTCGTCCTTCTGAGGCGTTCTCCCCTCGCAGGAGCAGGACTTCTCGTCGCTGCCGATGTTCTGGTTCAGCGTCTGGTCCTGATCGGTCTTGGCCTTGTTCTTGACGTCGGTGTCCGCGGTGGACGTCGCCGTCTGCGTGGCCGAGCTCGGGCCGGAGGTGATGTCACCGCCGGCGATCGAGACGGGCGCATTGCCGTTGACCGCGTTCTGGTCGCTCTTCGCAAGTCCGAGCGCCAGCTGCCCGGTGTCGGCCTTCTGCACACCGAGCTGGAAGCCGCCGGAACCGCCGCAACCCGCGTAGCAGCCGGAGCCGCCGATGTTCTGGTTTTGCGTCTGATCCTGGTCGGTCTTCGACTTGTTCTTCACATCAGCGCTGGCCGTCGAGGTCGCCGTCTGCGTCGCCGAGCTCGGGCCGGAGTTGACGTTTCCGCCCGCGATGTTCACGGGCACGTTGGCATTCACTGCGTTCTGGTCGCTCTTGGCGATTCCCACTGCGGCCTGCTTCGTGTCGGCAGCCTGGACTCCAGCCTGGAATCCACCGGCACCGCCACAACCGGCCTTGCAGGAACCGCTCCCACCGATGTTCTGGTTGAGCGTCTGATCCTGATCGGTCTTCGACTTGTTCTTGACATCCGTGTTGGCCGTCGAGGTCGCCGTCTGCGTCGCCGAGCTCGGGCCGGAGTTGACGTTTCCGCCCGCGATGTTCACGGGCACGTTGGCATTCACTGCGTTCTGGTCGCTCTTGGCGACCCCGACGGCGATCTGCTTGGTGTCGGCTGCCTGGACCCCGGCCTGGAATCCACCCGCACCGCCGCATCCGGCCTTACAGCCGGAGCCGCCGATGTTCTGGTTCAGCGTCTGATCCTGATCGGTCTTGGCCTTGTTCGAGACGTCAGCATTCGCGTTCGAAGTGGCCGTCTGTGTGGCCGAGCTCGGCCCGGAGGTGATGTTCCCTCCGGCGATCGAGACCGGCACGTTGGCGTTGACCGCGTTCTGGTGGCTCAGCGCCACGCCGAGCGCTCCCTGAGCGGTCGACGCGGCCTGGACCCCGGCTTGAGCACCACCGGGACCACCGGAGCCGTCGGCGAACGCCGCGGGAGCGATGGCGAGTGCGGCAAGCACTACGGCCACGCCCATTCCTATGGCTTTCATCCCTTCTCCTTGGTAGTTGGGGCGACGCGCTGTCGCAGAACAGCGCGTGTACGTCGGCGCGCCGTCGCAGAACGGCACGCTCCGTATGGCCGGAGAAGGGCGTCAGCCCGGATGCCAGGAAGGGAGAACGATGCGCCTCGGCTTCCGGAAGGCCAATAACGGAAGCAGACGAGGCAAGAAGTGCAAAGCGAAAATTGCGAGGACGCCCAAGAGCGTCGCGAATAACAGCGGCACCGGCGCGTTCTGGCCGCCGGCCTGGCCGGATGAGGACGCATCCGGTCGCGGCGGCATCGGCCCGGGAAGTCGCGGCGGCTGCGGCGGAGCCGAGCGCTCTGGGCGAGGCGAGGCCTTGGCCGGGGCGGCCGGCGAAGGCCTCGCCGGGGAGGGGGTAATCGTGTCGCTCGAGCCGTCGTACCGAAGACCGCCGACGACCGGTCGGGGCCTGGCGTGCGAAACGGGAACCTGTGCACTCCGGACGTGTGCCTTCTTCTTCACGCGCGCGTGGCGCGCTGGAGCAGGCGGCGTGCGTTCCGGGGGACCGAGCTCGCTGCTGTCCGCGGCGACGGCCGGAATCGCCGGCCCTCCGTCGACGCTCTGGGCCGCGAGGGGTGCCGCAGCGGCGGCGTGAGCCTCCGCTGTGGCGGTGTGGGCAAGCGTCAGAGCTTGCTCGACGATCGCGTTCGCAGTCTCCTGGGCCTGGACCGGCTGTTGCTGCGTGGCGCCGAGCGCAGAGGAGACGATCCCGTCGACTTGCGCGGAGAGATCGGTCGGTACGGATTCGCCCGCCGCCCGCGCGGAGCCGACGTGCAGGTTTCCGCCGACGAGAACGGCCACGACGAGCACGAAGACCCGAGCGAACACGTTGCAACCGGGGGTGAAATCGGCTTGGCTGCCGGAATTTCGTCCAGATTCGTCCAATTGGCCGCTCCGATTCGTCCAACCGGCCTGCCGGGTCACGACTGACGTCCCCAGGCGGTGCGAACGGGCCCGATCCAGGTCGACGAGAGCCACAGCAGGAGGGCGCCGAGCAGCGCGATCACCGTAACGGTCAGCAGGCCGGCCCCCGCGGCCCGCTGACCAGCCGGCGGGGAGACCGCCGGAAGAGGCGCGTGCGCGACGCGAGCGAAGACGCTCGTCGCCCGCTGGAGGCCGCCGGCATGCTCGGAATGCCGCTTCCCGATCGGCTTGGTGTCCGGCGCCCGGGCGGCCGCCGCCGGAAAACCGGCGGTATGAGCGGCTGCGGCTCCGCTGACCGGCCGCCCGAGCGACTTTTCCGCCGTCATGTCGGCGGGACGGGACGCGGGCGCGCTCCGCCGAGGCGCCGGCTGGCGGCTGCGATCGTTCGCAGCCGTCTTGCCCTGCGCGGCCTCGGCTGGCGCGGCTCCGGGCCGCAGAGCATGCGCTCGAGGTACTGCAACCCTCGGCGTGTTCCCCGCGGGCATTGCGCCCGTTTGAGACGTGGAACTTCCATTGTTTGCCCCGACTCCAACGCCGACGACGTTCGTCTGCGAGATCGGGCCGTCGTTCCCCGGGCTGTTGATCCGGATGGAGACGACGATGTTGACGGGATGCGACTGCGTTCCCTCGCCCGTCGCCGCTGCGTCTTGCCCGGTCGAGGCCTGCTGTGCTCCGCCGAGCTCGTCCGCGCCCGCCTGCGAGGTGTCGCTGCCGTTTCCGGCTCCGACGCCCACGACGGCGACGTTCGACTGGGAGATCGCACCGTTGTTCCCGGGGCTGTCGATCCGCACCGAGATGACCATGTTGGTGGGCGAATCCTGCGTAGCCACGCCGTTTGCGGCCGCCGACTGGTCCGTCGTGGCGGTCTGGGCCGGAATTTCGATCGGCGTGACGAGGTCGTCCGCAGCCGCGGTGCCGGCCACGGCGAGCGGATACAACGCACAGATCCCGGCCACCAGGCCGAAACGCGCTCGCCAGCCGAGATGGCGCAGATGGGGCGAGGAAGTCGGATGCATTGTTTTCACGCGCGCAGTTAAGCTTTGGCTTGCCGTAATTGACGCTACCATAGCGGCGTGGTGATTTCCACCGATCTTTTCCAGAATTCTAACTTTCGGAGCAAAGGTTCGCGACGAGGCACACAACGCAGAACATTGCAAAACGAATTTTGTTGGACGGAAGAAGGATGGCCATTGGACGATGGCTCACAGAGCCCAAGGAATGCGCGGTTTCGGGGCGGGATGCAGTGAAAATCGCGATTTCAACGGCTCGCGATGGCCTGGGGCTATCGCTCGGCCGAAACTGCGCTACAGTGAGGGCCAAGCACGGCTGCTGCGTGACCTGGGGAGGGCACGATGCCGCACAGGGCCGGTCGAAACGAGCTTAAGCCCGCACAACGAGCTGCCCTAGCGGCCCTGAACGAGGGGTCGGCCGAGGAGCTCACGCGCGGGGAGTACCAGCAGCTCACAGGGGTGAGCCGGTCGCAGGCCGCCTACGACCTCGCCGAGCTCGTCGACGCCGGTCTCCTCGAGCGTCTCGGGGGAGGCCGCTCGACCCGGTATCGCCGAACCCGGCGGTCTCAGCCCTCGCACCGGCGCTGGACGAACGAGCGCATTCGCGGCGCGCTCGTCGAATTCTGCGCGGGACGGACGACGTGGCCGTCGGCCGGTGAGTTCAAGGCCGCGGGTCACTCGGACCTCTACGTGGCGGCGAGCCGTTACGGAGGGATTCGCTCCTGGGCCTCGGAGCTCGGATTCTCCGGGACGGCCCGCACGGCGCCACGGCGGCGCCGGCCGCGTTCGCTGCGGCCGCATCTGACCTGGGCGGCCACGGCTGCCGCGTTCGCCGCGGTGCTGTTCGGCGTGAGCGGGGCCGTGCTCCAGCCCCAGGCGTCTGCGCCGACGAGGGAGGCGGCCGGAGCGCCCAGCGCCCGGAACGTCGTGCGCGCGCTTGCCCCACCAGCCAATGCTCAGGCGAAGCCAAAGCCGGCACGGACGACGCGGCGGAGCAACCACCGCGCACCCATCGTTCGCGCCAACACTCCGCGCTACCGAGGCGTCATTGCCTCGGGCTCTCGCGGCGAGCTTGCCTCCCAGACGATCTCCACGCCGGTGATCTCGACCCCGAGGCAGCAGCCGACGGCCCGGCCCGTGTCCACCACTAGTGGAGTCGCTCCACTGCCCGCACCCGGCGGCGCCGGCTCGGCGCCCTCGCCGCTGCCGGCTCCGAGGCAGTAGTGGACGGCGCCATTTGCAGCGAGTTAGTCTTTGCAGCCGGGAAAACGAGGCGAGGAGAGCGCCATGCGTAGGAGTCCGTCTCCGTTGCTGCGGCGGATCGCGACACGGGTTCCGCTTGCGCTTGCGCTTCGTGATCCTCTCGGGCGTCATCGTCTCCGCAGCCGCCGCCGCCGGCCCGGTCGATCTCTTACACCCTGAGCGGAACGACGGGCGACAACGGCTGGTACCGCGTCAAACGTCGGCATCGTCTGGGTCGTGAACGGACGGGATGGCGACGCGGCGGCTGCGTCTCGACGACGCTGCTCAGCGACACCAACGGCAGCACCGCAGTCCTGCACGGCCACCGACGGTACGATCGAAACGTCGTCAGTCCGGTCACGATCAAGATCGACAGGGTGGCACCGCCTCGTCACGACCGCGTCTCCGGCGCGGGCGCCCGACTACAACGGCTGGTACAACCACCCGGTCGCGTTCTCGTTCGCGGGCACCGACGGCGGCTCGGGGCTCGCGAGCTGCTCGGTAGCGACCTACAGCGGCCCGGACAACGGCAGCGCGGCGGTGGGCGGAAGCTGCCGCGACAAGGCGGGCAACACCGGCTCGAACGCGTTCGGCCTCAGCTACGACGCGACGGCCCCGACGCTGAGCAAGGTCGAGGTGGCGAGCCGCGCCGCCTCGGCGCTCGTCCACTGGCAGTCGACGAGCCCGGCGGACACGATCGTCGTCCACCGGTCGGCTCGCGGGAACAAGGCGGACCCGACGGTGTTCCGGGGCGCCGCCTCGAGCTTCGCCGACAAGAAGATCCAGCGCGGCCTCGAGTACGTCTACTCGCTGCAGTCCTACGACCAGGCGGGTAACGCGTCCAAGGTCGTCTCGGCGGTCGCCCTGCCCAAGGTGCTGACGCTCCGCAAGACGCCCTACACCCCTCGGGCCGCGGCCAATCCGGTGCTCCGCTGGGACGCCATCCGCGGCGCGACGTACTACCACGTCCAGCTCTTCCGGGGAAAGAAGCGGATTCTCGCCGCCTGGCCGAGCAGCGAACGAGCTCACGCTTCCGGCGGCGTGGCGCTGGGCCGGCCATCGCTACAAGCTCGGCCCCGCCCGCTACCGCTGGTACGTGTGGGAGGGCATCGGCAAGCGCTCGTTCGCCCGCTACCGGACTCTCGGCAGCGCAGCCTTCATCGTCCCGAAGCGGTAGATGCGTAACGCTCCGCCCGCAGCCGCGACTGAGGGTGGACAATCACGGGGTCGCGGAGGGATGACATGAGCGAACGGATCTACGTACAGACCAACGACGCGGAGCGAAACGAGATCGTGGCGTTCGACCGCTCGGCCGACGGCCGGCTCGAGCGCCTCGGCACCTTCGACACCGGCGGGCGGGGGACCGGGAAGCCCCACCTCGCCTCACAGAGCTCGATCGTGCTAAACGGCGAGGGCACGCTGCTGCTCGTCGCCAATGCCGGCAGCGACGAAATCTCGCTGTTCACCGTCGAGCCCGACGGGCTACTGCTCGTGGCGCAGGCTCCGTCGGGCGGAAGCACCCCGACGAGCATCGCGGTACACGGCGAGCTCGCATACGTCCTCAACAACGGCCAGCCCGGGATCAGCGGCTTTTCGCTCTCGAACGGTGGCCTCGCCCCGATCGAGGGCTCCTCACGGCCGCTCGACCCCGCCGCCGATCCCGCGCAGATCGCCTTCAGCCCCAACGGTCGCACGATCGTCATCACCGAGCGCGGCACCAACGCATCAGCGCGTTCACCGTCGACGACCGCGGCTACGCGGACGGGCCGGCCACGATCGCGTCGTCGGGCACGACTCCCTATGGCTTCGACTTCGCAGAGGACGCCGTGATCGTGACCGAGGCCTTCGGCGGCGAGATCGGCGCCGCGGCGGCCTCGTCGTACTCGCTCGCGGAGCCGGGGCGGCTCGCACCCGTCAGCGCCTCGATCGGCGACACGCGCAGCGAGGTGTGCTGGGCGGCGATCACGAACGACGGCCGCTTCGCCTACGTGACGAACTTCGGCGACGGCACGATCTCCAGCTACGCGATCGGCGGCGACGGCAGCATCGAGCTGCTCGAGCCCGTCGCCGCCTCGACGCGCAGTGGCGAGAAGGGCATCCGCGACGAGGCGATCAGCCGCGACGGGCGCTACCTGTACGCGATCGATGCGGACGCGCAGCGGGTGTACGGGTGGACGGTCGGCGGCGACGGCCGGCTCGCGCCCGTGGGCGAGTTCGAGGGGGTCCCGGCCACCGTCGCCGGGATCGCGGCAAGCTAGCCGATGATCTTCTCGCGAGGCTTCAAAGGGCGGCGCCAGGACGGCCCGCCGGACCGGGTCCCGCCCGGCCAGTACCTGACCGACGACTTCCCCGTGCTCTCTGCCGGGCCGACGCCGCACACGCCGCTCGAGGAGTGGACGTTCTCGATCGAGGGCGGCGCCGAGCCGGTCAGCTGGACCTGGGACGAGTTCCGGCAGCTTCCGAGCGAGACGGTCACGAAGGACATCCACTGCGTCACCAAGTGGTCGAAGCTCGACACGGTCTGGGAGGGCGTCTCGGTCGACACCCTTCTGGACCAGGTCGAGCACGATGCCGAGTACATGCTGGCGTTCTGCGACGGCGGCTACACGACCAACCTGCCGCTCGAGGACGTGACGGACGGCAAGGCGTGGGTGGCATTCGTTTACGGCGGCGAGCCGCTCGAGCCCGAGCACGGCGGGCCCGCGAGGCTGCTCGTGCCGCACCTCTACTTCTGGAAGAGCGCGAAGTGGGTGCGCGGCCTCAGCCTCCGGGAGGAGGACGAGCCCGGCTTCTGGGAGACGAACGGCTACCACATTCGCGGTGACCCCTGGCTGGAACAGCGCTATTGGGGCGACTGACGTGGCTGGCCGCCACGGTGGCCGGCGGCAGGTGGGAGACGCCGCGCGTGCGGACGCTCGAGCTCGAGGTTCCCGGCTGGGCGGGCCACGTGGCCGGCCAGCACCTCGACGTGCGCCTGACCGCGGAAGACGGCTACCAGGCGGAGCGGAGCTACTCGGTCGGATCGGCTCCTGGCGAGCTACTTGCGGTCACCGTGGAGAGGCTCGCGGACGGCGAGGTCTCGCCGTACCTCGTCGACGAGGCGCGGGAGGGGGACGCCTTTGAGGTGCGCGGCCCGATCGGCGGCTACTTCGTCTGGGAGCCCGACGACCCCGCGCCGGTGCTGCTCGTCGCCGGAGGCTCGGGCGTCGTGCCGCTGATGTCGATGGCGCGAGCTCGCGCCCGCGACCGAAGCAGCACGCCGATGCGGCTGCTCTTCTCGTCGCGCACGCTCGAGGACGTGATCTACCGCGAGGAGCTCGAGGATCTCGCCGGCAACGGCTTCGAGGTCGTGCATACCCTTACGCGCGAGCAACCGCCGGACTGGAGCGGCTACAGCCGGCGCATCGACGACGACCTGCTCCGCGACGTAGCCTGGCCCGCCGCGGACGAGCCGAAGGTCTTCGTCTGCGGCTCGACCCGCTTCGTCGACGCCGGAGCGGACGGGCTCGTCCGCCTCGGCTACGACCCGCGTTGGATCCGGACCGAGCGCTTCGGAGCGACGGGCTGATGGAGATGCGCGACCTGGTTCTCGACGGGAACGCGATCGGCGGGCTCCTCCACGAGCTCTTCGGCACCGAGCTGACGGCCGCCCCCTGCGTCTGCGCCGGCTGCGGGGCGCGTGAGGAGATGGCGCGGCTCGACGTCTACCTGCACGCCCCCGGAGTCGTCGTCCGCTGCCGCCACTGCGAGAACGTGATGATCAGGATCGTCCGCAGCCCGACCCGCACCTGGATCGACCTCGGCGGGACCAGCGGGCTCGAGCTCGGCTAGGGTCGCCGCATGCGGAGACGGTTCGAGCGGGCGATCCTGGGCGTGCTGATGAGCGCGGTGGCCTTTCTGGTCGAGCGCCGAATCGTCAAGGCGCTGGCGAAGCGGCGCTAGCCCTTCCGGCCACGGAAGAGGTCGAGCAGCAGAAGCAGCGTCAGGCCTCCGGCGAGCGCCCCCAGGCTCGACGGCACCCAGCGCTCGACGTTTTGCGCTGCGGCGGTCGTCCCGGTGGCGACGAGGGCGGAGCCGGCGGTGATCGCGAGCGCCAGTCGTCTAGCCGCGACCGTCACCGTGTGCTCCAGCGGCCTGATCCCGCGCACGTCCACCTGCAGCCGCTGGCCGGGCCGCGCGCCCGAGATCCGCTCGAACGACTCGACCAGCCGCTCGCCGCGCACCTTCAGCTTCTGGACGTCGTAGAAGAGCCGCTTCGGGTCGGCGCCGGCCTGGGCGCGGGCGACGAGGTTCTTCATCAGGAAGCGCCCGACGACCGAGAAGGGATCGAGCTCCGGGTCGAGCTCGGTCGCCGCGAGCTGCATCTGCGCGAGCGCCTTCCCCGTCAGGACGAGCGACGCGGGCAGCCGAACGCCGTGCTGGGTCGAGGTGTGCGCGACTTCCTGGAGCAACGGCCCGAGCGAGATCTCGCCGAGCGAGGCGTGACGGTAGCGGCGCAGGAGCTGGGTCAGGTCGGCCTCGAGGCCCGCGGCGTCGGCCTCTTCGGCTTCGGGGCCGGCCATGATCAAGACGACCTCGGTCATGAAGGGCACGTCCTCCTGCCAGAAGGCGAGCAGCAGGAGCAGGAGCTGGCCGCGCATCTCCGGCGAGAGCTCGCCGACCATGCCGAAGTCGAGGAAGTAGATGCGCTCGTTCCACCAGAGCATGTTCCCGGGGTGCGGGTCGGCGTGGAAGAACCCCTCGACGAGGATCTGGCGGTAATAGCACTCGAGCAGCTGCCGGGCGGACTCGCCGCGCGCGGGCCCTTCGGGGATCTCGCGCACCGGAACGCCCGCGATCTCCTCGAGGACGAGCAGGCGGCTCGTCGAAAGCTCCTCGTAGACGCGCGGAGCGCCGAGCCGCGGGAAGGCGCCGAGCGCCGCTCGCAGCCGTTCGACGTTCTTCGCTTCGAGCTCGAAGTCGAGCTCCCGGCGCAGCGACTCGGAGAGGTGCTCGATCGCCGCCTGGAGGTCGACGATCTTCCGGAGCGCCTGGCGATTCGCGGTCTTCTGGGCGAAGAGCTCGAGCAGGCTGAGGTCGCGCATGATGTCGCTCTCGGCGGTCGGCCGCTGCACCTTGATGACCACGCGCTCGCCGTTGTCGAGGACAGCCCGGTGGACCTGACCGATCGTCCCCGCGGCGAGCGGCTCCGGCTCGACCGAGGCGAAGACGTCCTCCCACGGCACCCCCAGCTCCTGCTCCATCACGAGCACGACCTCGTGCTCGTCCAGCGGGGTCACCTGGTCCTGGAGCGCCGCGAGCTCGGCCACGGCCTCGGGTGGGATCAGGTCGGGGCGCGTCGAGAGGATCTGGCCGAGCTTGGCAAAGGTCGGACCCAGCTCCTCCAGGGCCTGGCGCAGCCGGCGTGCTCGGGCCTCGGGCGGGTCGGTGTCACGGCGGGCCTCGTTGAAGCCGTACTTGCCGAGCACGGTCGCGATCCGCGCGGCCCGGCCGAGCAGGCGCTCGTCGGCGGCGGCGCTCACGAGCCTCCTCGCTGCGTGTGGACGATCACGACGGTGCAGGGCGCATTGTGCGAGACGCGGTTGGGAACGTTGTGCAGCAGAAACTCGCGGCGGCCGGTCATACCGACGCTCCCGACGACCAGCACGTCCGCCTTCTCACGGCGGGCGGACTCGACGATCGCCTCGGCCGGATCCGCGCCGATGACGACGGAGGAGCGGCCCCGCTCTCCGGCCAGGCTCTCCGCGTACTCGGCCAGCTCTCGTGTCGCCTCGGCGCGCGTCCCGTCGTCGGAGAGCAGCACGCGCAGGACGAACAGCTCGGCCCCGTAGCGCTCGGCCATCTCGGTCGCGAACCGGACCGCGCGCTCGGCGGTCTCGGACCGGTCCGTCGCCACCAGGACCCGGCGCACCGCGAGCCCGTCGTCGTTCTTGCGGCGTAGTCGCACTAGGTTTCCAGCGCCTGCGGGAGGTCGTTCCGCGAGCCGATGCCGAGCTTGCGGTAGACGTTGCTGAGGTGCACCTCGACGGTCTTCGTCGTCACGAAGAGCGTCTGCGCGATGTCCTTGTTCGAGAGGCCTTTCGCCGCGAAGTCGGCTACGCGTCGCTCGCTGGCGGTCAGTGACTCCACGCCCGAGAGCAGCAGCCGCCGCGGCCGCGCGCCCGTCGCGGCCAGCTCCGCTTCCGCGTGCTCGACGAGCGGCTGCGAGCTGCACCGGACGGCAAGGTCGATGCCCTCCTTCAGCAGCTCGCGAGCCTCGGCGCGCTTGTTCGCGCGGCGCAGGGCAGCACCGAGCTCGACCATCGAGCGCGCGCGCTCGAGCTTGGCGGACGAGCGGTTGAGCACCTCGAGCGACTCGCGCAGGGTCGCGATCCCCTCGTCACCGCCCTGCGCGAGGCCGAGCGTGCGGAGCGCAACCCCGATCGGCCGGGGCGCTCCCCACTCGCGGGCAAGCTCGACCTCCTCCTCGGCGAGCTCGATCGCCTCCTCTCGCCGGTCGAGCCCGATCAGCGCGAGCGCGAGGTGGGATCGCCAGGCGACCATGGCCGGATTGCGCAGCTCGAAGGCCTCCATGCAGTTGCCCAGGCGCTCGAAGTCGGAGCGCGCGCCCTCGACGTTCCCGCGCGCAAGCCTCACCCAGCCGCGCGCTCCGAGAAAGAAGATCAGGTGCCCGCTGTGCGCCACCTCCTCCGGCAGCCCGAGCTCGGCCAGGGTGCTCTCCGCCGCCTCGAGCTCGCCGCGGTTCGTGAGGACGTCGGCGAGGTACGAGTGGAAGTAGATCGCGCCCTGCTGGGTCGGAAGGTACGGGACCAGGTTGTCCGACTCGCGCAGGTCGCACATGGCCGCGTCGAGGTCGCCGCGCTGGGCGAGCGTCAGCCCGCGGAAGCAGAGCATGTTCGAGAGGGTCACGAGCTCGCCGCGCTCCTTCGCCGCCGTCATCATCGCGTCGAAGAAACGGTCGATGGCCTCGTCGTTCTCCGCGAACATCAGGGCCGTTGCGGCACAGGAGATCGCCACCGAGGGCATGCTGTTGATCAGCGCCGCGATGGATTTCGGCTCCGCGACCCGGCTGACGGCCTCGCGGTTACTGCCGTGGCGGGCGTCGAAGTAGCGCAGGGTCGCCGTCATCACCGCACTGCCGACCTCGCCTACGAGCGCGTCCTCGTCGATGCGCAGGATCCGCTCGCGGGAGACGTCGATCACAGCGGTGTCGAACCCGGCCGAGTTGATCAGCTCGGCCTCGAGCAGCTCGCGCAGCTCCGGCTCCGAGTCGTCCAAGCGTGCGATCGCATCGTCGAGGACGCGGACGGCCTCGGGGCCGCGATTGAGGCGGAAGAGCGATCGGCCGAGCTCGAGCCCGACCCGGGCCCGCCGCAGCGGCTCCTCGATCGACTCGAGCGCCTCGGCGAGGTGCTCGGCCGCCGCGGAGATGTCGACGCGCTGCTCGGCGAGGCCGAGCTCGAGGAGCGTGTCCACGCGCACCTCCTCCGCCGGCGGCTCGGCGAGCGCGCGCCGCAGGTAGCGGGCCGCGGCCTCCGGAGCCCCTCGGACGAGCGCGCGGTCGGCCGCGATTCGCAGCGTCTCGACGACGAAGCCGTCGCCCGCGGGCGGCACCAGGTCGAGGTGGGCGGCGACGCGCTCCGGCTCGGCGTCGCTCTCGTCGAGGAGCTGGGCCGCCCGGCGATGGGCCGTCAGCCGCTGAGTCGGCTCGATCGACTCGTAGACGGCGGTACGCACGACGGGGTGGACGAACTCGACGTTCAGCGTCGACACGTGCAACAGGTCGGTGCGGGCGAGCGAGCTCGCGGCGAGCGACGCGAGGTGCTTGTCGTCGAGCTCCGCGAGCTCGGCCGCATGCTGGAGCTCGGCGCCGTCGCCGAGCACGGCGACCGCAACGGCCAGCCGCCTCGCCTCGGTGGGAAGCCGCGACAGCCGCAGCGTCACCGCGCGCGTCACCGCCTCCGGCCCGATCTCGCGCACCCGCCCGGCGTTCTCGGCCGTCGGCGAGAAGCCCTCGCCGTGGATCGCGTCGAGGATCGCCCGCAGGAACAGCGGGTTGCCGCCGGTGGCCGCGTGGCACGCGACGACGAACGGCTCCTCGGGCTCGACCTTGAACTCGTCCCGGGCCAGCGAGGCGACCGAGGTGACGCTCAACGCGGTCGGCCTGATCACCAGCGCCGAGGGATCGGCGATCAGCTCGGTCAGCAGTTCTTTCTCGACGCTCTGCTCGGGTGGGCGCAGGCCGAGGACGACGAGCAGCGGCAGCCCCTCGAGCCGGCGTGCGAGGTAGGTGAGCCAGCGCAGCGTGGGCGCGTCCGTCCAGTGCAGGTCGTCGATCACGATTGCCGTCGGACTGTGCGCAGCCAGGTTCGCCGCGAGCCAGTAGAGCCCGTGCAGGACGGCGAAGGAGACATCACCCGAGGCGGCGCCGGTCAGCTCCTCGTCGCCGAAGAGCCGGTCCGCCAGCCCGGCGGTGCCAGCCATCAGCTCCTCTCGCTCGTCGAGCGGAAGCGAGGCCAGGTAGGGCTCGAAGAGCTGGCGCACGACGCCGTAGGCGAACTCCTGCTCGAGATCCGCGCTGCGCGCCACGAGCACCTCGAAGCCTGTCTCGGCGGCGAGCGCCCGCGCCTCGGCCACGAGCCGGGTCTTGCCCATCCCGGCGCGGCCCTCGATCGCGATCACCCGCCCGGCTCCCGAGTACGCCGCGTCCACCACGGCGTTCATGGCGGCGAGCTCGGCCTCGCGCTCGAGCAGCGGGACGCGCGAGACCTGAACTTCGGTCCGCCTGCGGGGCGCGCGTGGCCTGGCCTTAGTCAGCTCACGCACGGATAGCGGCGGGAACTCGTCCTCCAGGCCCGGGCCGGCCAGTTGGTAGAGGCGCTCGGGACGGTCGAAGTCGGGCAGCGTGACCTCCCCCAGATCGACCAGCTCGAGCTCCCTCGGCAGGTCGTGGCGCACGAGGCCGGCCGTCGTGTTCGAGATCAGCACCTGGCCGCCGTGCCCCGCGTCGCCGATGCGCGCCGCCTGGTGCACCGCGTAGCCGACGTACCCGTCGCTGCCCACATTCGCCTCGCCGGTGTGAAGGCCCATACGCACGCGCAGGGCGATTCCCTCCGGCCACTCATGCGAGGCCAGGACGGCCTGGGCGGCTCCGGCGGCCGTGACCCCCGCGCCCGCGCTGCGAAAGACGACGAAGAAGGAATCGCCCTTGGTTTCGATCTCGATCCCGCCCGCGTCGGTAAAGGCCTTGCGCAGCAGTTTGTTGTGCATCGAGAGAACCTCGCCGTAGCGGTCGCGGCCGAGGCTCTTGAGCAGCCGCGTCGAGCCCTCGATATCGGTGAACAGGAAGGTCACCGTGCCCGTGGGCAGGCCAGTTGAAGCCTCACGAATTGCAGGAACGCTCACGTTTCGATCCCCGATCGACGACCCGGAAACGCCAATTGTAGAGCCAAACGAACGAAACCTTGGGGGTCGGTTTAGGGGCGCCCCCAATGCGAAGGACACCTGCGCGCGCGAAGACTGCGGCTATTACCAAGACCCAGTAGGAGGAAAGCCATGTCCACGACCGCAATCGCCGCCGAAGTCCTTCCGGAGGTCTCCGCAGAGCCTCTCGTCGCAGCCTCCGCCACCGACCTCGTCCGCCGGTACGGCGAGGGCGCCACCTCGGTCGAGGCCCTGCGCGGCGTCTCGCTCGACGTCGCCGACGGCAAGCTGACCGCGATCATGGGCCCTTCGGGCTCCGGCAAGTCGACTCTGATGCACATCCTCGCCGGGCTCGACCGGCCGACGAGCGGCAGCGTGCTGCTCGACGGCGTCGAGATCACCAACCTCCCCGACAAGAAGCTGACGATGCTCCGGCGGGACAAGATCGGCTTCGTCTTCCAGTTCTTCAACCTCCTCCCGATGCTCACCGCCGAGGAGAACGTCGTCTTGCCCCTCATGATCGCCGGCCGCAAGCCGGAGCGCGAGTGGGTCGACGGCCTGCTCGAGACGTTCGGCCTCACCGATCGGCGCTCGCACAAGCCCGCGCAGCTCTCCGGCGGGCAGCAGCAGCGCGTCGCGCTGGCCCGCGCGCTCGTCACGAAGCCGAAGGTGATCTTCGCCGACGAGCCGACCGGCAACCTCGACTCGGCCTCCAGCGGCGAGGTGCTCGAGCTGCTGCGCCGCTCGGTCGACGAGCTCGGCCAGACCACCGTGATGGTGACGCACGACCCGCGCGCGGCCGCCATGGCCGACCGGATCCTGTTCATCGCCGACGGCCTGATCGTCAAGGACATCTCCGAGTCCACCGCGGTGGAGGTGCTCGCTGCGATGCAGGAGGTGACCGGCCGATGATCCGCGTCTCGCTCAAGGGCCTCGCGGCCCGCCCGATTCGCGCCGTCCTGACCGCGCTCGCGATCGTGCTCGGCGTGGCGATGGTC
The DNA here is from genome assembly GCA_963754265.1 of uncultured Actinomycetes bacterium. Lineage (GTDB taxonomy): Bacteria > Actinomycetota > Thermoleophilia > Gaiellales > Gaiellaceae > AC-32. The sequence goes on from CAVWFB010000003.1 coordinate 176,512, forward strand.
AGCGGCAGCTTCGTGGTCACCGACACGATCACGAAGGCGTTCGACACGATCTTCACCAGCTCGTACGCGCACACCGACGCCGTCGTCAGCAAGAAGTCGCTGGTCGACTACTCGAACAGCGGCAACGGCACGGTTCCGCAGAGCCTGCTCGTGAAGATCCAAAGGCTGCCCGAGGTCGGGGCGGCCGCCGGCTCGATCATCGACCTCAACAACGACACCACCAACACGAAGCTGATCGACCGGGACGGGAAGGCCATCGACGCCAACGGCAACCCGACCTTCGGCTTCGGCGTCGATCCTTCGAGGCCGCGCTTCAACCCGCTGCACCTCGTGGCGGGAACGTGGGCGCACGGGCGGCATGAGGTCGTGATCGACTCGAACACGGCCAAGAAGCACCACTTCGCGGTCGGCGACTTCATCGACGCCGCCGCGAAGGGGCCGAAGGAGCGTTTCCAGATCTCGGGCATCGCCAAGTACGGGGACGTCGACACCCTCGGCGGGGCGACGATCGCGGTCTTCACGATCCCGACTGCGCAGGACCTGCTGGAGCTGAAGGGCTTCACCGCGATCTCCGTGGCCGCGAAGCCGGGCGTCTCGCAGGACCGGCTCGTGCGGGAGATCCAGTCCGTCGTCCCCGGCGACGTCCAGGTCAAGACCGCGGACGAGCAGGCCAAGGCGGACAAGAAGAACGTGGACACGTTCCTCTCGTTCATCCGCGGCTTCCTGCTCGGCTTCGGCGGGATCGCGCTCTTCGTGGGCGCGTTCGTGATCTTCAACACCCTCTCGATCACCATCGCCCAGCGCACGCGCGAGCTCGCCACGCTCCGCACGCTCGGCGCCAGCCGGCGGCAGGTGCTGCGCTCGGTGATCGTCGAGTCGCTCGCGATCGGCGTGCTCGCCTCGCTGATCGGGATCGCGGCCGGCATCGGCCTCGCCCGCGGGCTGACGGCGCTCTTCGACGTCATGGGCCTCTCGCTGCCGCAGAGCTCGCCGGTCTACGCGACCAGGACCTTCGTGGTCGCGCTCCTGCTCGGCGTCCTCGTCACGCTCTTCGCGGGCCTCTGGCCGGCGGTGCGCGCCACGCGCGTGCCTCCGATCGCGGCCGTGCGCGAAGGAGCGGTGCTCGAACGGCGCAAGCGGCTCGGGCCGATCGCAGGGGCCGTGCTGTTCGGGATCGCGACTGCGCTGATCGCGTACGCGACTCTCGGCGGGAACCTCGGCGCCGGCAAGAGCCTGCTCGCGCTCGCGGCCGGCACCCTGATCGGCCTGCTGGGCGTGGCCGGCTTCGCACCGGCGCTCGTCTCCGGCCTCGCGAAGCTCGTCGGCTTCCCGGCACGGTCGCTCGGCGGCCCCGCCGGCCAGCTGGCCTCGAGCAACGCCGTCCGGAACCCGGCCCGCACGGCCTCGACCGCCGCCGCGCTGATGATCGGCCTCGCACTGGTCTCGTTCGTCGCCGTGCTCGGCAAGGGCCTCCACGGCTCGGTCGACAGGGCGCTGCACGAGCAGGTCAGCGCGGACTGGGTGATCAGCTCCAAGAACGGCTGGTCGGCCTTCACGGCGGCGGCGGGCGCCGCGGCCGAGAAGACGCCCGGAATCACCCGCTCGACGAGCATCCGCTCCGATCGCGGCCGCGTCAAGAATGCGAACGCGACGGTCAACGGCGTCGACCCGAAAACGGTCTCCGGGCTCTACAACTTCACCTGGAAGCAGGGCTCGTCGAACGGCAGCCTCGCGAGGCTCGGCGAGACCGGCGCTCTGGTGAAGCGCTCGTTCGCGAACGAGCACGACCTGCACCTGGGCGACGCGTTCACGCTGAGGACACCCGCCGGGAAGCCGATGCACCTGAACGTGGTCGGCGTCTTCCAGCCGCCGAGGCTGTACGAGCTCCTGGGCGGGATCGTCGTTTCCCAGCAGGCGTTCGACCGCAACTTCGCCCGGCCGGGCAACCAGCTGACACTGATCGACGGCAACGTCTCCAGGTCGCAGCTCGAGCGGTCGCTGGCCTCGTTCCCGGACACGAAGATCGAGACCGAGGCGGAGTACGTGACGAGCCAGTCGTCCTGGATCTCGACGATGACGAACCTGCTCTACGTGCTGCTGGCGCTGTCGGTGGTCGTGAGCCTGTTCGGAATGGTCAACACGCTCGTCCTCTCGGTCTTCGAGCGGACGCGCGAGCTCGGGATGCTGCGCGCGGTCGGCCTGACGCGGCGACAGACCCGGCGGATGGTGCGGCACGAGAGCGTGATCACGGCGCTGATCGGCGCTGCGCTCGGGCTCCCGCTCGGGATCCTGCTGGCGGCGTCGGTGACCCACGCGATCGGCAAGTACGGCGTCGCGTTCTCCTTCCCGGTCGTCTCGATCGTCGCCTTCACGGTGACGGCGATCCTGGCCGGGATCCTGGCGGCGGTTGCGCCGGCCCGGCGGGCCTCGAGGCTCGACGTGCTCTCGGCACTGCAGTACGAGTAAGCCGCAGGTTGGTGTGCACGAGGACGAGGGCGGCTCGGCGGTCGCCCTCGTCCGGCTTGATCGCCCGCGCGCGGCGCCGGTGGTCGCGGGGACGGGGTTCGCGGCCGAGACAGCGAGAGCGTCGGTGGGTCGTTGTAGGATCGTGAGACCGGATCGAGCGACGGGAGGAGCCACATGAACGTGATCGCCGGGATCGACGCAGCGAGAGAGCGCTGGAACGTGCTCGAGCATCCCTTCTACACCCGCTGGGAGAAGGGCGAGCTCACCCACGAGGAGCTGGCCCGGTACGCGGGCGAGTACCGGCACGCCGTCGTGGCGCTCGCGCGCGCGGCGCGGACCGCGGGCCTGCACGCCGACGAGGAGGCTCAGCACATCGCTCTATGGGACGACTTCGCCTCCGCGCTCGGGACCAAGGCCGCCGAGCCGCTCCCCGAGACGCGCTGCTGCGCGTCGGCCTGGGCGGCCGCGGACGAGGAGCTCGGCGCCGCCGCGATCCTCTATGCGATCGAGTCGGGCCAGCCCGCGATCTCCGAGACGAAGCTCCGCGGGCTCGTCGACCACTACGGCTTCGCCGAAGGCTCGGAGGCGGTCGAGTACTTCGTCCTGCACGGCGAGCGCGACCACGAGCATGCAGCCGAGGCGCGCACGCGGCTGGAGGAGCGCGAGGACGCGCGCCTGGTCGGCCTCGCCGAGGCGGCACTGGCCGCCAACTGGGCGCTGCTCGACGGCGTCTCGACTGCCGCGGCCTAGCTCACGGGCTCAACCGAAACGGCGGGTACTCGTCGGTGACGAGGATGAACGCGTACGCGACCACGCGGTTCCCCCAGCGCAGCACGCCGTCGACGAACTCGAACAATCCGCGCGGGTAGCGCCCCGTGAAGAGGATCGCGAACCACGCGATCACGATGCAAACGAGCGCGGCAAGCCAGAGGAAGAACAGCACGATGTAGTGCGGGATCGCGAGCAGCCACTTCACCAGCGGCAGCCAGCGGTTGAGGTCGTGCTGTGCGTCCGGGTACGCGAAGTCGAGATGCACGGACTGATGCTCGTCGGTAGACGGGTACCGGTCGTTCATCAACGCGAGGTAGGCGGCGATCCGGTTCTCGAACCGAAGCACCTCAAGGTTCCAGTCGTACCACCACCGCGGGTACTTCTGGCGGAACAGGATCATCAGCAGCGGGCCGAGGACGAGGACCGCGGCGGCTCCGCCCCCGCCCCAGGCCCAGTGCTCGCCTCCGGCACTACCGTAGTAGCTCGATCCCTCGCCGCCGAGCGTAGCGGCGACGATCAGGATCGGGATCGCAACGAAGATTCGGAACCCGGTCGTCAGGCGGTCTGAGCGGGCGGTCCGGGTAGTCGACCGAGAACGCCACCGGGTAGCCAGTCGGAACGCCTGCCTCCATGTCGCACCTCCTAGTCGATGTCGTCGGTGCCGAGCGGCCGCTGCTGCCGGAGGACGTCCCGCGCCTCGTCGAGGTTCTCCTCGCGCACGACGATCTCCCGCGGTCCGACGACCGCCAGGCCGTCGCCCGCGCCGACGGCGAAGTTCGTCGGCTGCTGGATGCACGGGATCCCCGCGCTCCGCAGGAATGAGCAGATCAGCTCGGCCTCCGGCTCGGAGCCGACCACCTCCAACACGACGAGCTCGGCCACGTCCTGAAGCTTAGAGGCGTCCGGCCTCGATGATCCGTTCGAGGAACTGCTGCGTCCGCGGCTCCTTGGGGTCGGAGAAGATCTCGGTCGGCGGACCCTGCTCCAGGATCCGGCCGGCGTCGAGGAAGCAGACGCGGCTGGCGATGTCGCGGGCGAAGCTCATCTCGTGCGTCGCGATCAGCATGGTCATGCCGGCTTCGGCGAGCTCGCGGATGACGTTCAGCACCTCGGCCACGAGCTCGGGATCGAGCGCGCTCGTCACCTCGTCGAGCAGCATCAGCTCCGGCCGCATCGCAAGGGCCCGCACGATCGCCACGCGCTGCTGCTGCCCGCCCGAAAGCCGGTCGGGATACTCGTCCCGCCGGTCGGCGAGCCCGAACCGCCCGAGCAGCGCCGTCGCCTCAGCCTCGGCCACGTCTTTCGAGACGCCCAGCACCCGGCGCGGCGCGAGCGTGACGTTCCGCAACACGCTCATGTGCGGGAAGAGGTTGTAGGACTGGAAGACGATCCCGATCCGGCGCCGAACCTCGTTCACCTTGACGCCGTGAGCCGTGATCTCCTCGCCGAGGACGACGATCCTGCCCTCGTCGATCGGCTCGAGCAGGTTGACGCAGCGAAGCAGCGTGGACTTGCCCGAGCCGGAGGCGCCGATCAGGCAGACGACCTCGTGCTCGGCGAGGTCGAGGTCGATGCCCTTCAGCACCTCGTTCTTGCCGAAGGACTTGCGCACGCCCTCCAGCCGGAGCGCCTGGCCGTTCGCGCTCATGCCGCTCCGGCGAGCTGGCGCCTGCGGTCGCGCGCGATCAGCCAGTCGGTCAGGCGCGCCATCGGGATCGTGAGCAGCACGAACAGCAGCGCAGTGCACAGATACGGCGTGTAGTTGAACGTCGCGGCCACGTCGATCTGTGACTGGCGAAAGGCCTCGATCGGGCCGATCAACGCGACGAGCGCGGTGTCCTTCTGCAGCCCGATGAAGTCGTTGAGGAGCGGCGGGATCACGCGGCGGACGGCCTGCGGGATGATCACGAAGCGGAGCGTCTGCGGCTGCGAGAGCCCGAGCGAGCGCGCGGCCGCCTCCTGGCTCCGGTGCACCGACTCGATCCCGGCGCGGTAGACCTCGGCCACGTAGGCCGAGTAGACGAGCACGAGCGCGACGATCCCCCAGAAGAGCGGCGTGAACCGCTCCAGCCACGAGAGCTGCAGCGCCGGCGCGCCGAAGCCGAGGATGTAGATGACGAGGATCGTGGGGACGCCGCGGAAGAGATCCGTGTAGATCACCGCGAGCGCGCGGATCGGGAAGAAGATCGCGCCGGGCAGGCCGCGCAGCACCGCGATCAGGAGCGCGAAGACGAGGATCACCGCCTCGGCGATCAGGAAGATGCGGATGTTGAGTAGGAAGGCCCGCGCAATCTCCGGGAACGAGTCGACGAAGATCTCGCGGTTGAAGAACGCCTTCTTGACCGCCGGCCAGCCCGGTGAGGTGACCACGACCGCGACGATGATCGCCGCGAAGACGACGGTGCTGGCGAGCGCGACCCAGACGCTGCCCTGACCGCTGCCCCTCAGGTCACCCAGGATCTTGGAGCCGCGGCCGGGATCCGCGCCGACGCTCACTCGGCTGGCGCTACCTCAGGACCGGCGCCGCGCCGACGGACGAGATCCACTTGTCCTGCAGCTGGTTGAGCGTGCCGTCGGCCTTGAGCTCCGAGAGCGCCTTGTTCACGCAGGTGACGAGGTCGTTGCCCTTCGCGAAGACCATCCCGAAGTGGTCGCCGCCGCCGATGGCCGGAAACCGGCCGACGACGACGCTGTTCGGCACCTCTTCGGCGCCCGTGATGATGAACGCCGTCGGCAGGTCGACCACGATCCCGTCGATGGCGTGCGTCTTCAGGCCCGAGTTGACGTCGTTCGAGTTGTTGTAGACCGCCGGTTGCTCGTCCGGCTTGATGTTCTTGACGATGTAGTCGTAGCTCGTCGTCCCGACCTGCGCGCCCAGCTTGTACTTCTTCAGGTCAGCGAGGGTCTTCGCCTTCGTGATCGGCGTGCCCTTGATCGCGACGAGCGCCTGATTGGTGTTGTAGTAGGAGTCGCTGAACGTGACGCTCTGCTTGCGCTGCGGGGTCACCGAGACCTGGTTGATGTCGAAGTCGTAGGCGGCCTTTCCCGGCTTGAACAGCTGCTCGAAGGGGACGACGACCCACTTGACCGCGCTCCGCTGGAAGCCGAGCTTCTTCGCGACCGCATAGGCGACGGCGCTCTCGTAGCCCTTGCCCGTCGTCGGATCGTTGAACTTCCACGTCGAGCCCTTCGGGGTGCCGCCCCCGAACCACGGCGGGAAGGCGGGATTGTCCGTCGCGACGGTCAGCTGGCCCTTCTTGACGAGGGTGAGCTGGTCTGGGGTGCAGGAGCTCGCGCCGCTCGCAGCCGTCGTGGTCGAGGAGGAGCTCTTGTTCGACGAGCCGCACGCGGCGGCCAGGAGGACGACGAGCGCAGCGGCCGCGACGAGCGCCGGTGCCCTCACGCCGCAACCCCGCTGAACTGCGGGATGACGTCCTTGCCATAGGCGGCGAGGGTCTCGTCCGCCCCCTCGGTCATCAGGTAGATGTCGAACTGGTCGACGCCGATCGACTCGAGCTCACGCAGCTTCTCGGTCACCTGCTGCGTGTTGCCGAGGACGCAGAAGCGGTCGCAGATCTCGTCCGTGACGAACTCGCCGTGCTTCGCTCCCACCCGGCTGTGATCCTTGTAGTCGTAGAACTTCCGTGCCTTGACGAAGTCGGTCAGCGCGGTCGGGATCTCGTCCGAGTCGGCGCCGTACTTCTCGACCAGGTCCATGACGTGGTTGGAGACCATCGCCGGGAACCAGCGCACCTGCTCGCGCGCCTCGGCGAGGTTGTCGGAGACGTGGCTCGGGGCGCAGACGATGCACTGCAGCGCGTCGGGATCGCGTCCCTCCGCCTCCGCGGCCTCGCGAGCCGTGGCCATGATCCACTGGATGATCTGCGGGTCGGCGAGCTGGATGATCACGCCGTCGCCCACGCGGCCGGCGACTCCCAGGGCCCTCGGCCCGTAACCGGCGACGTGCATCGGCACGTCCGGGAGCTCGTCGCGCACCCACGTGAGCTCGAGCTCCTTGTCGTTCCAGTCGACCTTTCGGCCGTTCATCAAATCCTTGATCATTCGCAGGCGGCGCTCGAATTCGTCCACCTTGACGGGCTTCAGGCCGACGACCCGGCGCGAGGAGTCGCCGCGGCCGATGCCCATCACCATGCGGCCGTTCGAGATGTCCTGCATCGTCGCGTACCAGCTCGCGGTGATCGTCGGGTCACGGATGCCGGGGTTCGTGACGCAGTGCCCGAGCTTGATCTTCTGCGTCTGCGTCGCGGCGATGGCGAGCAGCGCGTAGCTCTCCTGCCACAGGATGTGCGAGTCGTAGGTCCAGCCGTACTCGAAGCCCTCCTTCTCGGCGTTCTGGAGTACCTCGACGAGCCGCGTGTACGGCGGATCAGGCAGCACGGTTACCCCGAAGCTCAGCATCTGTGCCTCCCCGGTCGGTGGCAAGGGAACGAGCATATCGTCCCGAAAACCGCTGGCACATGGCCTTGGCGTTCCTCGCCCTCGTGATCGCCGCGGGCGCCGCGTTCCCGATTCAGGCGGGCCTCAACGCACGGCTCGCGACCTGGGTGGGCGGGCCGATCCGAGCCTCGCTGATCTCCTTCAGCGTCGGAATTCTCGCCCTGCTCGTGATCACCCTGATCGAAACGCGAGAGCTCGGCGCCGGGGTTGCGATGGTCCGGTTCTTCTAGCTCACGTAGGTCACCTCCAACCGCGGCCGCACGGACGGGTCGTCGAAGCTCGAGCTCGGAAACGCCGGGCCGCCGATGCGTGGGTGACACCTTCGTGCCGAAAGAGAAACGGCTTGCTAGCCGGCGGCGACGCGGGCGATCGTCTTGTCCGCCAGCCGGTCGAGCGCCCGAACCGACAGCTCCAAGTGCTCTTCCTTCGTGTCCTCGAGCTTCGTGTGCGAGAGGCCGCGCAGGCTCTGGACGAAGATCATCACCGTCGGGACGCCCGCCCGCGCCACCTCGGCCGCGTCGTGCAGCGGGCCGCTCGGCAGCCGGTGGGACTCACCCGAAACCTCGCGGATCGACTCGTCCGCGAGCTCGATCAGCGCCTCGTCGAACAGGATCGGCTCGATGTTCCAGATCCGCTCCCACGCGACCTCGACGTCCTCCTCCTGCGCGAACCGCCTGGAGGCGGCCTCGGCGTTGCTCAGCATCTCCGCCAGCTTCGTCGCGTCCAGGTGGCGCTGGTCGAGTAGGCACTCCGCCGTCTCGACGACCGAGGTCACGATCCCGGGCTTCGTCACCACGCCGCCCATCGTGCAGACGGCGCCCTCGCCGGTGCGCTCGGCGATCTGCCGGATCTCGAGCTCGAGCCGGGCAGCGCCCGCAAGCGCGTCGCGCCGCTTGTCCATCGGCGTCGAGCCGGCATGCGCCGCCTGGCCGGTGAAGGTCACCTGGTGCCGCTCGACACCGAACGTCCCGAGCACGACCCCGAGCGGAAGGTCCATCGACTCGAGCACGGGCCCCTGCTCGATGTGCAGCTCCAGGTAGGCGGCGGCGTTCTCCAGCTGGGAGCGCGCCTCGAGCGCCCGGTCGAGCTCCACTCCGCGCGCGGCCAGCACCTCGGGCAGGACGCTCCCGTCAGCGTCATGCCGCTGCCGCAGTTCGTCCTGGTCGTCCATCGAGCCCGCGGCCGCCGACGAGCCGAACAGCGAGCGGCCGAATCGCGCGCCCTCCTCGTCGGCCCAGTTGACGAGCCGAACGCTCGTCGCGGGCTCGCCTTCCTCGGCGAGCCGCCGCACCACCTCCACCCCGGCGACGACGTTCAGCGCGCCGTCGAGCCAGCCGCCGTTCGGGACCGAGTCGATGTGGCCGCCGATCAGCACCTCGCGCTCACTCGCCCCGCGCAGCGTCCACCACTGGTTGCCCGCCTCATCGATCTGCTCGTCGAGCGGCAGCCCGGCGAGCTTCTCCCGCAGCCAGCCGCGCGCCGTCTCCCAGGTGTCGGTCCAGGCGACCCGCTGGGCGCCGTTCTCGTCGCCGGTCAGCTCACGCAATTCCTTCAGCTCGGCGACGGTTCGCGCGGGGTCGAGAGGCACGGCGCGACTCTAACCTCCGCCCGCCGGAGTGTGGTAAGCATCGCCGATGGCCACGATTGCCATCGAGCAACCGCGGCAGAGGCGGAGCGCCGACGCCGCGCGGGGAGCGAAGCGGGTCGGGCTGGTGCTCGTCGGACTGGCCGTGTTCTGGGGTCTCTGGGAGGCCTACCGCTGGATCGGCGAGAGCCTCGGGATCACGTGGCCGTTCACGGTCGACGAGGTCAACATGCCGCACATCCACGAGATGTTGAGCGCGTTCACGAAGCCGCTCCAGCCCGGGGGACCGACGCTCCTGCACTACGAATGGCACTGGGCGCTCTTCACCGCGAAGGAGGCGGTCGTCGGCTTCCTCCTCGGGGGCGCGATCGGCTTCGGGCTCGCCGTCCTCCTCGCCCACTCGCGCATCCTGCGCCGGGGCCTGCTGCCCTACATCGTCATCTCCCAGACGGTGCCGATCCTGGCCGTCGCTCCGATGGTGGTCGTCGGCCTCGGCTCCAAGGGCGTCGAGCCGTGGGTCTCGGTCTCGGTGATCGCCGCCTACTTGACCTTCTTTCCGGTGGCGGTGAACACCCTGCGCGGGCTGCTCTCCCCCGACCCGCGCTCGCTCGAGCTGATGCGCTCCTACGCGGCCGGCCGCAACGACGTGCTCTGGAAGCTGCGCCTGCCCGCCTCGCTGCCGTTCGTGTTCACCGCGCTGAAGATCTCCGCGACCGCGTGTGTGATCGGCGCGATCATCGGCGAGACGCCGGCATCGATCCAGGACGGCCTCGGCGGCGCCATCGTCAACTTCAACCAGTACTACTCGACCGGCTCCCGAGCGGCTCTGGGCGACCAACATCGTCTGTGCCGTCCTCGGGCTCGTGTTCTTCGCGATCATCGTCATCGCCGAACGGCTCGTCCTGCGCCGCGCCCCGGAGCACTTCGCGTGAACGAGAGCCGACCCGCAGTCTCGATCACGGGCGTCTCGAAGCAGTTCAAGGCCGGCGTGACCGCGCTGATCGGGATCGACCTCGACGTTCGGCCGCGGGAGTTCGTCTCCCTGATCGGCCCTTCCGGCTGCGGCAAGTCGACGCTGCTGCGAATCATCGGCGACCTGATCGAGCCGAGCGAGGGCACCGTCGAGGTCAACGGCAAGCCGGCACACCGCGCGCGGCTCGACCACGACTACGGGATCGTCTTCCAGGAGGCGGTGCTCTACGACTGGCGCACCGTCACCAAGAACATCGCCCTGCCCCTCGAGCTGCTCAAGTGGAGCCGCGAGAAGCGCTCCGCGCGCGTGAAGGAGATGCTCGACCTCGTCGAGCTCGAGGGCTTCGAGGATCACCACCCGTGGCAGCTCTCGGGCGGCATGCAGCAGCGCGTCGCGATCGCGCGCGCGCTCTCGTTCGACCCCGCGCTGCTGCTGATGGACGAGCCGTTCGGCGCGCTCGACGAGATGACGCGCGAGCGAATGAACCTCGAGCTGCTGCGGATCTGGGACGCGAGCGGGTCGACGATCGTCTTCGTCACGCACTCGATCCCGGAGGCGGTCTTCCTCTCGACGCGGGTCGTGGTCATGTCGGCGCGGCCGGGCCGCGTCGCCGGGATCGTCGAGGTCGACCTGCCGCAGCCGCGAACCGCCCGGACGCGGGAGGATCCACACTTCTTCGAGCTCGTGACGGAGGTGCGAGAGCGCCTCGCCGCCGGCGGCGCCGACGTCCTCGCCGCGGAGGCGGAGGTGGAAGCCTCCTGAGCTCCGCCGCCGTCCAGCGCCGAGCCGTCGAGTGGGCGCCCGCTCTCGCCGTCTTCGTGCTCGGCATCCTCGCCTGGCAGGGCCTCGTGGCGGCCTTCCACGTGCAGGAGTTCCTGCTTCCGAAGCCGACCGTGATCGCCTCCACGTTCTGGGACGAGCGCGGGATGCTCTGGGACGCGGGCATCTACACCTTCAAGGAAGCGCTCGGCGGCTTCGCCCTCGGCTCGGGCCTCGGAATCCTCGTCGCGCTCCTGTTCGCCGCCTACGCCCCGCTCGGCACGGCCTTCATGCCCTACGCGGTCGCCGCCAACGCGATTCCGATCATCGCCTTCGCGCCGATCATGAACGACTGGTTCGGCCTCTTGAACCCGTTCTCGAAGATGGCGATCGCGGCGGTGCTCTGCTTCTTCCCGGTGCTGATCACGACGCTGCGCGGCCTCACGTCGGTCGATCCGCGCGCCATCGAGCTGATGCGCTCCTACGCCGCAAATCGCCGAACGGTCTTCCGGCGGGTGCGCATCCCGGCGTCGCTGCCGCACATGTTCGCCGGCCTCAAGATCGCCAGTGTGCTCTCGATGATCGGCGCGATCGTCGGCGAGTACTTCGGCGGACCGACGACCGCGCTGGGCGTGACCATCCTCAACGCGTCCGCGTATACGAACTTTCCGGTCGCCTGGGCCGGGATCGTGCTGGCGAGCGCGTTCGGGATCCTCTTCTACAGCGCTGTCGCGCTCGCCGAGCGGCTGACGACCTCCTGGGATCCGTCGAGGCGGGACTTCCACACGGAGTGACCACGCGTCACAATGGCGCGGATCGGACCGAGGTCGTCAAATCGGAAAGGGGAGCGGATGAAGAGTCGAAGGTTCCTGCTCGCGGGGCTGGCGGTTCTCGTGGGCGTCTTCGTCGCCGGGTGCGGCGGCGGGAGCAGCAAGTCATCGGAGACCGAGGGCGGCAGCAGCGCTGCCAAGACGAAGGTGACGCTCCAGCTGAAGTGGGTCACTCAGGCCCAGTTCGCCGGCTACTACGCCGCCAAGGCGAAGGGCTACTACGACGAGGAGGGCCTCGACGTCAACCTCAAGGTCGGCGGGCCGAGCATCACGCCCGAACAGGTCGTACTCGGCAAGCAGGCCGAGTTCGGGATCGACTGGCTGCCGAGCCTGCTTTCCTCACGCGACAAGGGCCAGGATCTGGTCAACATCGCGCAGGTCTTCACACGCAGCGGCATGACCGAGCTCACGTGGAAGGACTCCGGCATCACCACGATCGGGCAGATGGCGGGCAAGAAGGTCGGCGTCTGGTGCTGCGGGAACGAGAACGAGCTCTACGCGGCGCTGAACAAGAACAACATCGACCCGAAGACCGGCGTCACGATCGTCAACCAGCCGTTCAACATGAACCTGTTCCTGAACAAGGACGTCGAAGCGGCGGCTGCGATGACCTACAACGAGCTCGCCCAGGTGCTCGAGACGAAGGACCCGAAGACCGGGCAGCTCTACAAGCCGAGCGACCTCAACGTGATCAAGATGGAGGACGTCGGAACCGGAATGCTCGAGGACGGCGTGTTCGTCCGCGGTGACTGGATCTCGAACAAGGACAACCAGGCAACGGCCAAGAAGTTCCTTGCGGCGAGCTTCAAGGGCTGGGCCTACTGCCGCGACCACCTGAACGAGTGCGTCCAGATCGTGCTGAACAACGGGCCGACGCTCGGCAAGGGTCATCAGACGTGGCAGATGAACGAGATCAACGCGCTCGTCTGGCCGGCCCCGGACGGGATCGGCGTGATGAACAAGGCTGCGTTCGACCGGACGGCGAACATCGCGCAGCAGTTCAAGGTGATCTCGAAGGCGCCGAGCCCGGACGCCTATCGGACCGACATCGCGCAGGACGCGGTGGACGAGCTCGACGCCGAGGGCGTCGACGTCAACGGCAGCGACTGGAAGAAGGAGAACATCAAGGTCACACCAGGCGGGTCCTGAGTCCAACCCGACGCAGGTTGCACGAGGCCTCCCCACGGGAGGCCTCGTTTTCTTCTACGCTCGCCCTGATCGCCAGAGGAGGGCCGCGATGTCTGTATTGATCAAGGGCGGGCGGGTCATCACCGCCGCCGACGACTACGTCGCCGACATCTACGTCGAAGACGAGACCGTGACGCTGATCGGCGAGTCGCTCGACGTCGGCGCCGACAAGGTCGTCGACGCGACGGGCAAGTACGTGCTGCCGGGCCTGGTCGACCCGCACACCCACCTGGACATGCCGTTCGGGGGCACGACCACGATCGACGACGTGGAGTCGGGCCAGACCGCGGCCGCCTTCGGCGGGACGACCTGCCACGTGGACTTCATCATCCAGCCGCAGGGCTCGACCTTCGCCGACGCGGTCGCGGAATGGCGCGCGAAGGCCAACGGCAAGCAGGTGATCGACATGGGCTACCACATGGCCGTCACCGACCTGGCCGAAGGCGGGACGCTCGAGGAGCTCGCTTCGCTGCCGGACGAGGGGATCACCTCGTACAAGCTGTTCATGGCCTACAAGGGCGCCCTGATGGTCGACGACGAGACGCTCTTCCGGACGATGGAGGTCGCGGCCCGGACCGGCGCGCTCGTGATGGTGCATGCCGAGAACGGCGACGCGATCGACGTGCTCGTCAAGCAGGCGCTCGCCGAGGGCAAGACGGACCCGAAATACCACGCGCTCACGCGCCCGCCCGAGACCGAGGGCGAGGCGACGAACCGCGCGATCCAGCTCTCGCGGGTGGCGGGCTCCCCGCTCTACGTCGTCCACGTCTCGTGCAAGGAGGCGATCGAGCCGATCGAGCTCGCCCGCGACAAGGGCTGGGACGTCTGGGGCGAGACCTGCACGCAGTACTTCTTCATCGACTACTCGTTCCTCGAGAAGCCGAATTTCGAAGGCGCGAAGTACGTCTACACGCCGCCGCCGCGAGCGAAGGAGAACCAGGAGCACCTCTGGAACGCCGTGCGCACCGACAAGCTCTCGGCGATCTCGACCGACCACTGCGCCTTTCTCTGGGACGGCCAGAAGACGCTCGGGAAGGACGACTTCTCGAAGATCCCGAACGGCGGCCCCGGGCTCGAGAACCGGCTCCACATGATCCACGAGTTCGGCGTGCGCGCCGGGCGCATCTCGCTCAACCGCATGGTCGAGCTGCTGGCGACGAGCCCCGCGAAGCTGTTCGGGCTCTACCCGCGCAAGGGCACGATCGCGGTCGGGTCCGACGCGGACATCGTCGTCTTCGACCCCGAGAAGCAAGCTGACGATCACGGCGGCGAACCAGCACTCGAAGACCGACTACAACCTGTACGAGGGCACCGAGGTGACCGGCTCTCCGGAGCTCGTCCTGCTGCGCGGCAACGTGCTCGTCGAAGGAGACGAGCTGGTCGCCTCGCCGGGGATCGGCCAGTACGTGGCGCGGGCGAAGTTCGGGGAGGAACTGAAGTCGAGAACCGCGGTCGCCTAGCGCTGCTCGCGGCCGCCGCCGTGCTCGCGGCGCTCGTCGTGGCCGCCCCGGCGGGGGCCAGGCTGAGCTACTGCAGCCCCTCCGGCGACGTCTGCACCTCCGTCGCGAAGCTGAAGGGCGTGCGCTACTTGCGAGTCGGGACGTTCAGCTTCAGCGGGCGCGTGAAGATCTGCGTCAAGGACCCGAGCGCCGCCCGCGTCTGCCACGGCTTCAAGCTGCGCAAGGCTGGGCCGCTCATGCAGGCGAAGGTGCTCTGGAAGGCCAACTACCCGAACCGCGGTCCGGGCACCTACCGCGTCACGTTCTTCTACGGCACAACCAGGCTCGGCCCGGCGCTCTCGTTCAAGCAGACCTGACGAAGGGCGGCGGCGCGGCGTAGAAGTCCGCGTTGCCACCCTGGCCAAGCTTCACGAAAGCTGCCAATTCCCAGTCGAACACCGGTTTCCGCTTCAAACGGGCGGCTCGGGGTCGTACTGGATGTAGCGCCGCACCTCCCTGGCGCGCTCTGGCGAATGGAGCCTGGCGACCAGATGGAGCGCCATGTCGATACCGGCCGAGACGCCTGCGGCGGTGATCACCTGGCCGGTGTCGACGAACCGGTCGTCGGGCCGAACCTCGATCTCCTTGCCGAGGGTCGGCAGCAGCTCGAGCGAGCCCCAGTGCGTCGTCGCCTGCTTGCCGTCGAGCAGGCCCGCGGCCGCGTACACGAGCGAGCCGGTGCAGACGCTCGTCATGAGTGCCCCGTTGCCGGCGAGGCCGCGGATCCAGTCCAGCACCGCCTCGTCCGCAAGCTCCTTCCGCGTCCCGCGCCCGCCGGGATAGACGAGCACGTCGAGCGGCGGCGCCGTTTCCCACGTCTCGTGCGGGAGGACGCGCAATCCCTTGGCGCAGGTGATCGGCCCCTCCTCGCGCGCGAGCGTGAACACTCTCACGTCATCGTCGGGCCACTGCTCGGCCCAGGCGGCCAGCACCTCCCACGGCCCCGCCCAGTCGAGCTCCTCGGCGCCCGCGAAGAGCGCGACGCCGACGATCACCGAGTCTGCGGGAAGCCCAGGTCGACCTTCGAGGTGGCCGGATCAGGCCAGCGCGAGGTGACGACCTTCCCGCGCGTGTAGAACTGGATCCCCTCCGGGCCGTAGATGTGCAGGTCGCCGAAGAGCGAGTTCTTCCAGCCGCCGAACGAGTAGTAGGCGACCGGCACCGGGATCGGGACGTTCACGCCCACCATGCCGGCCTTGACGTCGAACTGGAACTGCCGCGCCACCCCGCCGTCGCGCGTGAACAGCGCCACGCCGTTGCCGTACGGGTTCCCGTTCACGAGCTCGACCGCCTCGTCGTAGGTCTCTACGCGCGTGACTCCGAGCACCGGCCCGAAGATCTCGTCCTTGTAGACGTCCATCTCGGGCTTGACGTCGTCGAGCAGCGTCACGCCGAGGAAGAACCCCCCGTTGTCGGGAGCGCTCTCGCGCCCGTCGGTGACGATCGTCGCGCCCTCCTCGCGGCCCTTCTCGATGTACGAGGCGACCTTGTCGCGGTGCTCCCGCGTGACGAGCGGGCCCATCTCGGAGTCGGGGTTCATCCCGTCGCCGACCTTCACCTTCGGCAGGCGCTCCTTGATCGCGTCGACGAGGTCGTCGGCCGCGTGGCCGACGGCCACGAGCATCGAGACCGCCATGCAGCGCTCGCCCGCCGAGCCGTAGCCGGCGCTGACCGCTGCGTCCGCCGCCATGTCGATATCCGCGTCCGGGAGGACGATCATGTGGTTCTTCGCCCCGCCGAGCGCCTGGACGCGCTTGCCGTGCCTGGTGCCGGTCTCGTAGACGTAGCGCGCGATCGGGGTCGAGCCGACGAAGCTGACCGCGGCGATCTCCGGATGCTCCAGCACTGAGTCGACCGCGACCTTGTCGCCGTGGACGATGTTGAAGACACCGTCGGGAAGACCGGCCTCCTTCAGCAGCTCGGCCGTCAGCATCGAGGCAGAGGGATCCTTCTCGGAGGGCTTGAGCACGAACGTGTTCCCGCAGGCGATCGCGGGCGCCCACATCCACATGGGCACCATCGCCGGGAAGTTGAACGGCGTGATTCCGGCCACGACCCCGAGCGGCTGGCGGATCGAGTAGACGTCGATCCCGGTGGAGGCCTGCTCGGAGTAGCCGCCCTTGAGCAGCTCCGGCATGCCGCAGCAGAACTCGATCACCTCGAGGCCGCGCGCGACCTCGCCCTTCGCGTCGGAGAGGACCTTGCCGTGCTCGAGCGTGAGCAGCCGCGCGAGGTCGTCGGAGTGGTCGTGGACGAGCTCGCGGATGCGGAAGAAGAGCTCGGTGCGGCGCGAGAGCGACATCGTGCGCCAGCCCTCGAAGGCGCGCTTGGCCGCCTGGACGGCCGCGTCGACCTCCTCCCGGCTCGCGAAGTCGACCGCGGCGCTCTGGGCGCCGGTTGCGGGGTTGAAGACGGGGCCACTGCGCCCGGAGGTGCCTTCGACGGGCTTGCCGTCGATCCAGTGCGTGATGCGGGCGATCTCACCCGCCTGGTTCTCGGTGAACTGCTCCGCAACCTCGGTCATGCCGGCCTCCTTCGATTCGGTGCCAGCCTAGCGCGGCAGCGGTAGGATCGCCGCATGGCCGTCTCAGAGGGTCTCGACGCCAAGCGGATCCAGGAGCTGGACAAGCAACACGTCCTCCATTCCTGGTCGGTTCAGAGCCAGATCTCGCCGCTGCCGATCGCCGGGGCCGAGGGGCGCTACTTCTGGGACCACGACGGCAACCGCTATCTCGATTTCGCCTCGCAGCTAGTCAACGTCTCGATCGGCCACCAGCACCCCAAGGTGGTTGCCGCGATCAAGGAGCAGGCGGACAAGCTCTGCACGATCGGGCCGCCCATGGCCCACGAGACGCGCTCCGAGCTGGCGCGGCTGCTCGCGGAGGTCACCCCCGGTGACCTGACGATGTCGTTCTTCACGAACGGCGGCGCGGAGGCGAACGAGAACGCGATCAAGCTCGCGCGCTGGTACACGGGCCGCCACAAGGTGATCGCCCGCTATCGCTCCTACCACGGAGCCACCGGGGGCGCGATCACGCTGACCGGCGACCCGCGGCGCTGGCCCGCCGAGCCCGGGATCCCGGGCGTCGTGCGGATGCTCGACCCGTACACCTACCGCTGCCCGGCAGGCCATCCCGACCCCTGCCCCGTCTGCTCGGGGGCGCCGCACTTCGAGGAGATCCTCCAGTACGAGGGCCCGGAGAACGTCGCCGCCGTGATCATGGAGACGATCGTCGGGACGAACGGGATCATCGTCCCGCCGGACGGCTACCTCGAGTCGATCCGCGAGGTGTGCGACCGGCACGGGATCGTGCTGATCCTCGACGAGGTGATGGCCGGCTTCGGGCGCACCGGCAAGTGGTTCGGCTGCGAGAACTGGGGCGTCGTCCCGGACATCCTCACTCTCGCGAAGGGGATCAACTCCGGCTACGTGCCACTCGGGGCGATGGTGATCAACCAGAAGATCGCCGACTGGGTACAGGACAAGTACTTCGCGGGCGGGCTCACGTACTCGGGCCACGTGCTCGCGTGCGCGGCGGCGATCGCCTCGATCGAGGCGTTCCAGGAGGAGGGGATCGTCGAGAACTCGGCCGCGATGGGCAAGGTGCTGGCGGAGGAGCTGCCGCGGCTCCAGGAGCGGCATCCGTCGATCGGCGAGGTGCGGGGCAAGGGCCTCTTCTGGGGAATCGAGCTCGTCCGCGACCGCGAGACCCGCGAGCCGCTCGTCCCGTTCAACGCCACCGGCGAGGCGGCGGCCCCGATCGGGAAGATCATGAAGGCGGCGATGGAGCGTGGCCTCTACCTGATGACCCACTGGAACGTGATCATCGTGGCGCCGCCGCTCACGATCACGCGCGAGGAGCTCGACGAGGGCCTCGGGGTCACTCGACGAAGTGCTATCCCTCGCGGACTGAGCTAGCCTTGACGCTCCGCCGCTGAGGAGCCGCCAATCCGCACGATCAGCATTCAGGCGCCGACGACCGCCGCCGCGACCCAGCTCGTTCGCGACCTCTTCCCGTTCGCGCGCAGCGACGTGCGTCCGCTCGGAGGCGAAGGCTGCGAGGTCTGCATCGAGGACAGCTCGGACGAGGAGCTCGACGCCGTGCTCCTCGCCGTCGCTCGCTGGGCGGCCGAACAGCAGCTCGAGCAGCCCCGGGTGCTCGTCGACGACGCGCCCGTCGAGCTTCCCGACTCCTAGTCCTCCGGAATCAGGGGCAGCGCCGCCGCGACGATCCGACGGCCGCCGTGCTCGTACACCACGTCGACGCTGTCGTTCTGCCGGTAAGTCCCGGCGACGCCGAGGAACAGCGAGGTCCAGCGCCAGAAGCCGAGCCGCCCCTCGCGGGCGAGGCGCCGCTCGAACACGAGGTCGTTTCCCTCCCGCCGGAAGTCCCGCCCGGGCTGCTGCGCGACGCCGTTGACGAAGACCTCGAAGCGCTCGCCCACGGCCGCCGGAAGTTGCGACGCGCGTTTGCTCAACCACGCTCATAGAATGCCACCGCCCGTGCGCCGCTTCGTCACCGCCTCAGCCGTCGTCACGCTGCTCGCGCTCGTGTACGCCGGGCTCGCCGCTGCCGGCAACGGAGGCCTCGCGCCTCCGAGCCCCGCCTCCCCGAACGCGGCCGACATCCGCGACATCTACTGGCTGATCCTCCTGATCACGGGCGCGATCTTCGTGCTCGTCGAAGGCGCGCTGTTCCTGTTCGTGATCAAGTACCGCAGCAAGGGGAGGCCGCGCGAGGCGGAGGGGCCGCAGGTGCGAGGCCACACGAACCTCGAGCTCGCCTGGACCGTCGGCCCGGTCGTGATCCTCGCGATCATCGCCGGCTTCGTCTTCTACAAGATCGCCGGTGTCGACAACACGAATGCGCAGGGCGCGACGGCGGCCGAGCAGGTGCGGGTCGAGGGCCACCAGTTCTACTGGGAGTTCGTCTATCCCAACGGAGCCATCTCGATCGACACCCTGCGGCTCCCGTACAACCGCAACGTCCGGCTCCAGATCGTCAGCGACGACGTCAACCACAGCTGGTGGGTCCCCGCGCTGAACGGGAAGAGGGACGCGATTCCCGGCAAGGTGAACTACCTGTCCTTCCTCCCCGACAAGCTCGGCACCTTCACCGGCCAATGCGCCGAGTTCTGCGGAATCCAGCATGCGGCGATGATCGCCCACGTCAAGGTTCTGCCCCGGGCCCAGTACGACGCCTTCGTGCGTACGCGGCGGAGCTCCCTCCTCGCTCTGGGCAAGGAGACCTTCGATGGAGTCTGCGCCAAGTGCCACGGTCTCGCGGGCGAGGGTGACATCGGCCCGCCGATCGCCCAGAGCCCGCTGCTCAAAGATCGTGTGGCTCTGGCGACGCTGCTGCGAAACGGCGTCGGCCAGATGCCGGCGGTGGGCAAGGACTGGCCCGCGAGGCAGTTCGTGGCGCTCTTCGCGTACCTGAACCGGCGCTTCGGACAGGGAGCCGGCAGTGGCGGCTAGGGCAGAGCGGCCACCCGCCTCGATCGTCGTCTCGCGCGGCCCGGTCACGAGCTGGCTGACGACCGTCGACCACAAGCGGATCGGGATCCTCTACATCGTCACGAGCCTCGCCTTCTTCGGGCTCGGCGGCATCCTGGCGCTGCTGATGCGGGCCCAGCTCGCCACGCCGAACGAGGACTTCGTCACCAAGAACTCCTACAACGAGCTGTTCACCATGCACGGGACGACGATGATCTTCCTCGTCGTCGTCCCGATCCTCGCGGGCTTCGGCAACTACCTCGTGCCGCTCATGATCGGCGCGCGCGACATGGCCTTCCCGCGCCTGAACGCGCTCTCCTACTGGCTCTTCCTGCTCGGCGGGATCATCCTCTACTCGAGCTGGTTCGCCTCGGGCGGGGCGCCCAAGGGCGGCTGGACCGGCTACGCGCCGCTGACCGAGGCGCCCTTCACGCCGGGCCACGGGATCGACCTCTGGATCCTGTCGCTCCACGTCCTGACCATCTCCTCGCTCGCGGGCGCGATCAACTTCCTGGTCACGATCCACAACATGCGCGCGCCGGGGATGTCCTGGATGCGGATGCCGCTGTTCGTCTGGTCGATGGAGGTCTACGCGGCGTTGCTCGTCGTCGTGCTGCCCGCGCTCTCGGCCGGGCTGACGATGCTCCTGCTCGACCGCCAGGTGGGAACGCACTTCTTCTTCCCGCAGAAGGGCGGCAACGCCGTGCTCTTCCAGCACGTGTTCTGGTTCTTCGGGCACCCCGAGGTCTACATCATGATCCTGCCCGCGATGGGGATCATCTCCGAGGTCATCCCCGTCTTCTCGCGGAAGCCGATCTTCGGCTACACGGCGATCGCGCTCTCGACGGTGGCGATCGGGTTCTACTCGATGCTCGTCTGGGCCCACCACATGTTCGCGGTGGGCCTACCCGGCTATTTGCAGGGATTCTTCATGATCTCGTCGATGATCATCGCGGTGCCGACCGGGATCAAGATCTTCAACTGGCTCGCCACGACCTGGCGCGGGAACATCCACTTCGACACGCCGATGCTGTTCGCCCTCGGCTTCATCGCCGTCTTCACGATCGGCGGGCTCTCGGGGATCTTCGTCGCCGCCTATCCGTTCGACTGGCAGGCCACCGACACCTACTTCGTCGTCGCGCACCTGCACTACGTGCTCTTCGGCGGGTCGCTCTTCGGGATCTTCGCCGGGCTCGCCTACTGGTGGCCCAAGATGTTCGGCCGCATGCTCGACGAGCGGCTGGGCAAGATCAGCTTCTGGCTCATCTTCGCCGGCATGAACCTCACTTTCTTCCCGATGCACATGCTCGGCCTGCTCGGAATGCCGCGGCGCATCTACACGTACACCGAGGGCGGTCTCTGGGAGTGGTACAACCTGACGTCGACGATCGGCTCGGGCGTGATGACCCTCGGAATCCTCGTATTCGCCTGGAACATCCTCAAGACCTCCCGCTCGGGACCGCGCGCGGTCAACGACCCCTGGCTCGCGGACACGCTCGAGTGGTACACGACCTCGCCGCCCCCGCCGCACAACTTCGACAAGGTTCCCTACGTGTCGAGCCCGAGACCCCTCCGAGATCTCCGGCGCCGGATCGCCGAGGCCCGTGTCTGACGTGACCCCGGGACCGTGGCTGCGACTGACCGCGATCGTGGCCGCCGCGGGGTGCGGCGCCGCGGTCGTGAGCGGCGCGCTCGAGCTCGGCGCCGCGCACCGCGGCCTGGCAGCCGTGGCGCTGCCGCCGCTCGCCGCGCTCGTCGCCGCGGCCTGGGTCGCGCACCGGCGGCTGCTGCTCCCGGCGCTCGGGGCGCTCGTCTCGTTCCTCGCTGCCGCGCTCGTGATCACCCGGCCGGCCCACCTCGCGCTGGCGGGCCTCTCGCTCGCCTCGGCGCTCGTGGCCGCGGCCTGGTGCTTCCGCGGCGAGCCCGTGGCGAGCGCATCGTGGCGCGACTACGTCACCCTGACCAAGCCGCGGATCATGACCCTGCTGCTGCTGACCGGCGCGGCCGGGATGTTCGTCGGCGCGGAGGGCGTGCCGCCGCTCTCGACCTTCGTCGTGACGATGGTCGGCCTGGCGCTGGCCTGCGGCGGAGCGAGCGCGCTCAACCACGTCCTCGACCGCGACCTCGACCGGTTGATGCGCCGAACGGGGCACCGCCCGGTCGCGGAGGAACGGGTCACCCCGGCCCGCGCGCTCGAGTTCGGGCTCGCGCTCTCGGCCTTCTCGTTCGTGCTGCTGGCCTCGATGGTCAACGTCCTGACCGCGGTGCTCGCGCTGGTCGGCAACCTCTTCTACGTCCTCGTCTACACCCGCTGGCTCAAGCGCTCGACACCGCAGAACATCGTCATCGGCGGCGCGGCGGGAGCGGTGCCGCCGCTCGTCGGCTGGGCCGCCGCCACCGGGAACCTGACGCTGCCGGCGCTGTTCCTGTTCCTGATCGTGTTCTTCTGGACACCGCCGCACTTCTGGGCCCTTGCGCTCGTGATCAAGCGGGACTACGAGGCGGCCCGGATCCCGATGCTCCCGGTCGTGCGCGGAGACCGCGAGACCGCCCGCCAGATCGTCTGGTACTCGATCGTGCTCGTCGCGGTGACGCTGCTGCCGTTCGCGTGGCACACGGCTGGCGTCCTCTACCTCTCGGCGGCCCTGCTGCTGGGAGCGATCTTCCTCCGCCTCGCCTGGCGGCTGCGCCGCGAGACGACCACAGCTCGCGCCGGCGTGCTCTTCAAGTACTCGCTCCTCTACCTCGCGCTGCTGTTCGTGGCGCTCGCGGTGGACCCGCTGATCGGATGAGCGAGCACGAGCTCGAGCGGAAGAACATGCGTCTCGGCTGGGCGCTCTTCGGACTCTTCGTGCTCCTGTTCGGCCTGACGGTCGTGGTCGCGCTGATCTACCTCGCCGTCGACTGAGCGGCACGGGGAAACCCCTGGTTCCCCCGTGAGCCCCCTCCTTGCGAACGACTTCGAGCTCCGCGCGTGGCCGGAGCCGGCGGCGGGCAAGAATCTGCAAGCGTCTTTTGCGGTGATGTGCCTCCCGCCGGGCAAAGCCCGGCTCCGGCGGCCGGTCGTCGCGGCGAATTACAGGCGATGCTTTCTCTTACTGCGGTTCTCCCGGCCTCCTCCCCGAGGCGACCGTAACGAGAATTTCCGCACCAGTGGGTGCCGAATGTGCGCCGAACCTGTGACGCCGCTCGAAGGGATCTTCCTCGCTCGGCCCGATACCCCGGGCGAAGGGATCACACTCGCGGTCAAGGACCTGTTCGACACGGCGGGCCTGGTCACGACCTACGGCTCGATCCTCTTCGACGAGCACGTGCCGACGGTGACCGCGGAGGCGGTTCAGCGGCTCGAGGCGGCCGGGTACGCCGACGTCGGCAAGACGAACCTGCACGAGTTCGCGTACGGGACGACCTCCGAGAACCCCCACTTCGGGACGGTTCCGAACCCGGTCGCGCCGGGCCGCATCGCCGGCGGCTCGAGCGGCGGTTCGGCAGCGGCGCTCGCGGCCGGCCTCGCCGAGGCGGCTCTCGGCACGGATTCCGGCGGCTCGATCCGGATTCCGGCCGCGTGTTGCGGCGTGGTGGGCTTCAAGCCCAGCTACGGGCTCGTGTCGATGCTGGGCTGCTTCCCGCTCGCGCCGAGCTTCGACCACGCGGGGCCGATGGCCCGCGACGTCGCGGGCTGCGCCGCGATGCTGGAGGCGCTGGCTCCCGGCTTCGAGCCTGCGGAGCTCGACCTCGGGGACGTCGAGGTCGGAGTCGCCTGGCTCGAGCACGCCGAGCCCATGGTCCGCGAGCGGGTCGAGGCCGCCGCCGCGCGGTTTCCACGCACGCGCAGCCTCGAGCTGCCCCTCGCCCACAAGGTCGAAGGGGCCTTCATGGGCGAAGTGGCGGACGTGCACCGCGAGCTCTTCCTCGAGCACGCAGAGTCGTACGGCGAGAACGTCCGCACGAAGGTCGAGCGCTGCCTCGCGCTGAGCGATGCCGAGTACGAGTCCTCGGCAGCCGAGCGGGAGCGCTACCGCGAGCGGTTCCAGCAGGCTGCGGCGGGCGTCGACCTGGTGCTCACGCCCACGCTCGTCCGCGTCGCTCCGCCTGCTCCCACCGACGAGCTCGCGATTCGCTCTCGGCTGACCTCTCTGACGCTCCCCTTCAACGCCACCGGCTGGCCGGCGCTCGCGCTTCCGTGCGGAGCCGCCGACGACGGGCTGCCCGCTTCCGTCCAGCTGGCCGCCCCGCCGGGCGAGGACGCCAGTGTCCTGGCCGCCGGCGCCGCGCTCGAGCGGGCGCTGTCACTCGGTTGACGTCACTCGAACGAGTGACTGCGCGCGAAGGGCGGGTGCCGACAACTTCTGCTGATGGTCTGCGCCCGTCTTACTGCTGCGTTCGTTGCCGCGCTCGCGGTCGCCGCGCCCGCCGGCTCGGCCCTGGCCGCCAACCGCGGACCGCAGGGGCTGCACGCCTTCACCTTGCGTGCGAACGAGCCCGTCGTGCACACCTTCTCGCGCACCCCGTCGTTTGCCTGGAACCCCGTCGCCGGCGCGGTGACGTACCGCTTCGAGCTCTCGACGAGCAAGAACTTCTCGGACAGCGGCATCGTCTGGTCGAGCAAGGGGTTGAAGAGCCCGGCCGTCTCGGTCCCGATCTCACTCCCCTGGATGACCGGCAACCCCTATTCGCTCTATGCGCACGTGCGCGCGCTCACGCGCCGCGGCGTGACCGCCTGGAGCGCCCCGTTCGGGTTCAACATGCGCTGGTCGGCGGTCCCGGCCCCGGTCACGCCCGCGTACCCGGGCCTGCTGCACTGGAGCACGGTCCCCGGCGCGAACGCCTACATGGTCTGGCTCGTCGACGCCGGCAAGTGGTTCTCGACGCGCTCGAACATGGCGGACGAGCGCGAGTACTACACCTTCCACCAGGACCCGGCCTACAGCGGCGTCGTGCACTGGCGCGTTCGTCCAGTTCGCTGGCTCTACGGCGAGACGGAGAACGGCTTGCCCTCGGTCTCATACGGACCCTGGAGCCCGATCTACTCGAACTACAACCCGCCGTTCGCGACGGGCCCGCTGACCGACCTCGCCACCGTTTCGAACGTCGTCTCCGACGCGAGCCACGCGCGCGAGCACGAGGTCATGCCCGCGTTCGTCTACGGGGGCAACACGTCGATCTGGAACACGACGCAGGAGCTCTACCGCGTCGAGGTCTTCACCGACGAGGATTGCCTCAACACCGTCTTCCGCGGCGCGATCACCGGCGCACCGGCCTACGTGCCGCGCCCGACAGGACCTCTCGGCTTGCCGACCGACGTCACCTCGATCACGGCAGCCCGGAGCGTGTTCCTGCCCGACGGGACCGAGCCCGACTCGTACACGTACGACTACATCTCGGTGAAGGGCAACGAGTCGGAGGTCTCCGCGGCACCGACGGACGGCGGGCACACCGGCCTCCCGGCGGCCCAGGTCGTCAAGGGAGCCAAGATCGACCTCTGGGACAGCAACTGGTCCGGCGGCCGCTACTACTGGACGGTCATGCCGATCAACGCCGTGCCGGCAACGACGGTCACGACGACGCTCGCGAACGCGGCACTCGCGGGAGACACGACCATCACCGTCGCCAACGGCACCGGGATCGTCGCCGGTGACGCCCTCAAGGTCGGTTCCCCCGCCGGCGAGAACGCCGTCGTGAAGTCGATCGTCGGGAACTCGATCACGCTGGCCTCCGGCCTCAGCGCCCTCCACAGCGCCGGCGAAGATGTCGTCCGCGCGGGCGGCGGAGTCACCTACCGCGAGGCGGAGCTGACGCAGGATGCCTGCGCCAGCGGCCGCCGGATGAGCTTCGGCAAGTCGAGCGAGCCGGTCGTCACCGGCTCGGCGGCGCCGTTCGCCTCGGGCCTCTCGCCCGAGGGCAAGCTCGTCGCCGCGGTCGGGGCCCGGCCTCGCTTCTACGGCCAGCCGCTCGTCGCGTGGCAGCCGGCGGCAGGCGCGGATCAGTACGAGGTGCAATGGAGCCCGAAGCTCTACCCGTGGAAGACCGCGGGGACCCAGTTCACCTGGGGGACGTCACTCACGCTCCCGCTCTCCCCCGGCACGTGGTACTACCGCGTGCGCGGCCTCGACTTCCTGATGGCCGGCTCGAAGCCGCAGATGTCGTGGTCGGACCCGGTGCGGCTCGTCGTGACGAAGCCGCGCTTCCGGGTCGTTCGCTAGCTGCGCTCGAGGAGCCGCCGATCCGACCGGCTGCGCTGCGTCCGCGCAGCGACGAGGGCGAGTCCGCCCAGTAGGAGCAGCGGGCCGGCGACGATCAGCGCGTAGAGCAGGATCTGCAGCTCGCGGGCCAGCACCGAGCCCGCGTCGTCGAGCGTCCGGTCGAGGCGGCTCGATGCCGCGGCCGCTTTCAGCTTCGGCGTCACGAGCGTGAGACTGAGGCGAGCGAGGTCGGCGCGGCGCACGGTGCCCGCGCGTCGCTTCAGCATCGTGGCGAGCCGCTGCTCGTCCACGGCGAGCTGCTGCTCGAGCCTGGCCCGCTCGCTCACACTGAGGGGCCCGCGAAGGCGAGCCGCGATGGCGGAGATGGCCCGCCTGAGAGCAGCGATCCGAGCTGCTTGCCGATCCGCTCGCTGCTGGAGGTCCTGGATGGAGATCTTCTGCGCGAGCAGCGTGCCGTAGCCCGAGAGATCGGCGATCGCAGCCTGCACTTGGCCGATCGGCACCCGCAGGACGAGCGTGGACACCCCGCGGCGTCCAGGCACATCGAACGAAGCGCTCACCACGAAACCGCCGAGCGAGCGAACCAGCCGCATCGCCTGCTGCGTGCGGGTGGACAGCTCGTCCGCGTCGTGTACCCGCAAGGTCAGGGCGGCGTCGTACTGCTGCAGGCGGTCTCGAGCTGGCGCAAGAGCGCCACTCCTGGCCTGGAGCTTCCAGGCCGGGACTGGGAAAGAGCGTGACATGCCGGCCTGCGTGTCCCGAGCGGCCGTGCTCGTCTCGGACGCGCCGACTTGGTGCTCTCGCGAGCCCGAGTGGACAAGACCAATCGCGGCCGCGACGCAGAGCGACCCGGCCAGAGCAACGAGCGCAACCGCTGGAGCGAGTCGCCGCAGGCTTGGAAGCATTCGGCGCGACGGAGGCGGTGCAAGCGTTTCGATCCGCTCCCGCAGCTCCGCCGAGGCCCTCGGTTGCGAGGCCCGTAACTCGCGCGCGAGCTCCCCGAACCGGTCGTCTACGAGCTCAAGCGGCGACACCGGCGCTCACCTCCTTCTCGAGCTTCTGCAGGGCGCGGCTCAGGCGCGTCGAGCACGCGCTCACGCTGATCCCGAGCACTCGCGCCGTCGCCTCGCCGTCCAGCTCGAGCACGACCCGCAGCGCGATCACCTCGCGCTCGGCGGCCGACAGCTGCGCCAGAGCGCGCTCCAGCGCCGGCGACAGCCCTTCGCCGAACACCGGCTCCACGCTCTCGCGCACCTCGGCGACCGCGTAGCGCCCCTCGCGCCTGCGGCGGCGCTCCTCGCTTCGGAAGTGGTCGAGCGCCGTCGTGCGCGCGAGCTGGCAGAGCCACGTGCGCGGCCCGCCGCGGCGCGGGTCGAAGCGGTGCCAGCGCTCCAGCGCCCTCGCAAACGTCTCGGCTGTCAGGTCTTCGGCCACGGCTCGGTCTCCGGTCAGGTACACGAGGAATGCATGCACGTCGTCGAGGTGGCGCGTCGCCGCCTCGGCGAAGTCCTCCGCGCTCGCCCTCGCCTTCACGAGACCTATACGCCGCCGCGGCCCCGCGGCGTCACATCACGCCGCGCGGACCGCTTGCTCGTAGATGCGGTCGCGGGCGAAGCGATCGAGCTCGTCGCTGAGGAGGTCGGCGGGATCGGGCGGATCGCCCGGCGGGAACGGCGCCGGCTCGCCATCGACCTCGACGCTGACCAGCCGGTCGGACGGCTCGTGCTCGAGCTCGATCTCGCGATCGAGCCGCGAGCGCAGCCATCCAGCCAGCAGAAAGGCCTGCGCCTCGGTGCCCGTGACCTTGATCCGTCTCACTTCGGCGATCCCCGGCCACAGCGAGGCGAGCTGGGGACGCCAGCGGCTGGTTCGTGCCCAGGCGATGTCAGAGACCATCACGCGATCGAACACGTCGGCTAGCGCAGCGTAGGGTCCGGGCAGACCCGGCCACTCGGTGCTGTCGACGATCAGCCGGTCGACCACGTCCAGGAGCTCCTCGAACGGCTGCTCGCCGAACGGCGGCACTCCGCGCCAGCGCAGGAACACCGGCAGGTCTGGGAGCAGCAGCGGCTGGACGATGCTCGCCGGCACCGACGCCCGGTTCCCGCAGAGCTCGATCCTGATCGTCTCGGTGCAGATCTGCCTGCCGACCCCCGACTGGAAGCACTCCACCTCGGCCCTCGCCTCGATGCCGTCGTCCTCGTCCGGCCGCGGGAAGAGCGCAATCGTGCGCGACGGATGCCGCTCGGCAAGTCCGGCGAGGACGTCTTCGGCAGCCTCCACCCAGGCTTCCGGCACCCAGGCGAGGTGCGTCATCACGCTCGTCCGCTGGTACGGCTCGCCCGACTCGGGGTCGAACCGGCTCGCGGCGAGCTCGCGGTCGATCTCGGCGACCGACCCTAGTGCCGTCGCCATTCCCGTGCGTCCCGTCGCATGAGCTCGTTTGCGGCCGCAGGGCCCCACGTGCCCGCCGCGTAGTTCGGGAACGAGGGCCGGTCGCGCTTCCAGAGCGCGACGATCGCATCGACGAGGGACCACTGCTCCTCGACCTCGTCGGCCCGGGTGAACAGGGTGGCGTCGCCGCGCAGGCAGTCGAGGATGAGTCGCTCGTAGGCCTCGGGGATCCCCGTCCGGAAGGTGCCGCCGTAGAGGAAGTCCATGTGGACCGTGCGCAGCATCATCCCCTGGCCCGGGACCTTGGCCGCGAACTCGAGCGAGACGCCCTCGTCGGGCTGAATGTGGACGACGAGCACATTCGGTCGCAGCCCTTCCGAGTCGGCCTGCTCGAACGGCGGATGCGGAGCCCGCTGGAACTCGATCGCGATCGTCGTCTCGCGCCGGGCGAGCCGCTTGCCCGCGCGGACGTAGATGGGCGTGTCGGCCCAGCGCCAGTTGTCGACGTACAGCTTGGCCGCGACGTAGGTCTCGGTCAGCGAGTTCGGGTCGACGCCGGGCTCCTCGCGGTAGCCGGGCACCTCCTCGCCTTCGATGTAGCCGCGGCCGTACTGGCCGCGGACGACGTGCTTCGGTCCAGGGGTGTGCAGCGCGCGGAGCACCTTCACCTTCTCGTTCCGGACCGATTCGGCGGTGAAGTCGACCGGCGGCTCCATCGCGGTCAGCGCCACCAGCTGCAGCAGGTGGTTCTGGAAGACGTCACGGATTGCCCCCGCCTGTTCGTAGAAGGCGGCGCGACCCTCGATGCCGAGGGTCTCGGCGACCGTGATCTGGATGTGGTCGACGAACTGTCGATTCCAGATCGGCTCGAAGATCCCGTTCGCGAAGCGGAGCGCGAGCAGATTCTGGACCGTCTCCTTGCCGAGGTAGTGGTCGATCCGAAAGATCTCCGACTCGTCGAAGCTCTCGAGCAGCTTCGCGTTCAGCTCCCGCGCCGAGGTGAGGTCGCGGCCGAACGGCTTCTCGACGACCACGCGCGTCCAGCCGCCGGTGGAGCGTCGCTTGCCGAGTGAGCGCACGAGGACCGGCAGCGCATCCGGAGGAACGGCGAGGTAGTAGACGCGGTTCCCGGCCGTGCCTCGGGCCTCGTCGAGCTCGGTCAGCGCTTCCAGCAGACGGTCCTGGCCGGCCTCGTCGGCGAAATCGGTGGCGACGTAGCGCATCCCGGCGGCAAGCCACTCCCAGACCTCGTCGTCGAAGTCGTCGCGGCCGAACTCCTGGACCGCGCGCTTCATGCGCTCACGAAACTCCTCGTCGGTCTCCTCGGAGCGCGCGACGCCGACAATGGCGAACTGCTCCGGGAGCATGCGCCGCAGCGCAAGCGAGTAGAGGGCGGGGAAGAGCTTTCGGCGAGTGAGGTCGCCGGAGGCGCCGAAGATGACGAACGCGCACGGGTCGGCCATGCGCCTGATGGTTAGCCCTTCGAGCAGCGGGTTCTCGTGCGCCGCCGGCTGTGCGGTCTCGGTCACTCGCCCTTCTCCAGGTGCCCGCCGAAGGCCTGCCGCATGGCCGAGAGGATGCGGTTGCCGAACTCGGCCTCGCCGCGCGAAGAGAAGCGATCGAAGAGCGAGGCCGCGAGGACAGGGACCGGCACACCCTCGTCGACCGCCGCTCGGATCGTCCACCGTCCCTCCCCGGAGTCGCTCACGCGGCCGGCGTAGGTGTCGAGCATGGGCGACTGGTGCAGCGCCTGTGCGGTCAGGTCGAGTAGCCAGGACGAGATCACCGAGCCGCGGCGCCAGAGCTCCGTCACAGCCGCGAGATCGAGCTCGTAGCGGTAGTGGTCGGGGTCGCGGAGCGGCGTCGTCTCCGCGTCCGACTCCTGCTCGTGCAGCCCGACGTTCGCGTGCTTGAGCACGTTCAACCCCTCCGAGTACGCCTGCATGAGCCCGTACTCGATCCCGTTGTGGACCATCTTGACGAAGTGGCCCGCGCCGGATGGACCGCAGTGGAGCCAGCCGTGCTCCTCGGGGGTCGGATCGCCCTCGCGGCCGGGCGTTCGCTCGGCCGCTTCGACGCCGGGCGCGAGCGCCTCGAGGACCGGCGTGAGGCGCGCGACCGCCTCGTCATCACCTCCGACCATCAGGCAGTAGCCGCGGCGAAGCCCCCAGACGCCGCCGCTCGTGCCGACGTCGACGAAGTGGAGCCCACGCTCACGCAGCTCGGCCGACCGGCGCAGGTCGTCGACGTAGTACGAGTTGCCGCCGTCGACGACCGTGTCTCCGTCCTCGAGGTGCGGCGCGAGCTCCGAGACGACGGAGTCGACGATCCCCGCCGGCACCATCAGCCAGATCGCGCGTGGGGACTCGAGCTGCTGAGCCAGCTCTTGGAGCGAGGACGCCGTAGACTCGACGTGGGGGTCGAACGTCTTCACGTCGTGACCGGCCGCGCGCAGGCGCTCCGTCATGTTCCCGCCCATGCGGCCGAGGCCGACCATCCCCACTTCCACTAGATGTCCTCCAATCTGACTCGCACGATTCTCCGCCCCCGCTCCTCGAGCGACGAGAAGTCGCCCGCGGCCTGGGCCTGGATCAGCCGCCGGAAGCCGAACTTGCGGCCGGGGATCGAGACCTCCTCGCCGGGGTCGTCGACGACCTGGACGAAGAGCCCGGTATTCGGCCCGCCCTTGTGCAGCTGGCCGGTCGAGTGCAGGTAGCGCGGCCCGAGGCCGTGCGTCACGACACAGCCGGTCTCGGCCCGAGCGCGCTCGACGAGCGGCTCCAGCTCGGCCTCGCGCTCCGGGTCGACGAACGCCAGCACCGCCACGTAGTCGCCCGGCTCCGCCTGCGCCAGTAGTTCCTCGAGCGAGCCTTTCGGCTCGACGTCCGGGTTGCCGCCCGCGGCCAGGACCTCGTTCGTCTTGTCCTTCGCCGCCTGCACGTTGGGCTGGTCGAACGGGTTGATCTCGAGGATCGAGCCCGCCACGGCCGTCGCGAACTCCCAGCGGTAGAACTCCTGGCCGAGCTCGTAGGGCGCGCTCAGCCGCACCTCGGGCGCCTGCCGATCGGGCCCGTCCGGCGGTTCGCCGGGCGCGGGGATCAGCCCCTTGCCCTCTTTGCCGGTCGACTCCGCCAGCAACTGCTCTGCCCAGAGACCGAAGCCGCCCGTGTTCGGGTTGATCGTCACCTTGTCTCGCCCGTCCTGCCAGCCCTCGCCGAGCTCGAGGCCGAGCTCGAGACCCGGATTGCCGTCCTGCGCGTGACATGCGTCCACCATCTCCTCGACGCGCTCGAGCAGGCGCTCGAGGTCGACGCCCATCAGGGCCGCCGGCACGAGGCCGAAGACCGACAGCGCCGAGTAGCGGCCGCCGATCGTCGGCTCGCCGTCGAAGATCCCGAGGAAACCGCGCTCGCGTGCGAGCGACTCGAGCTCCGAGCCGGGATCGGTGATCGCCGCGAAGAGCTCGCCGCGCTTGCCGGCCTTCTCCCAGAAGTAGTCGAGATGGCAGCGCGTCTCCAGCGTCGTTCCCGACTTGGATGCCGCGACGAATAGCGTCGCATCGAAGTCGAGCGTCTCGGTCACACGGCGAAGCGCCGCCGGATGCGTCGTGTCGAGCACGTGGAACGAGTCCGACTCGAAGGTGCGCCGGATCACCTCCGGGGCGAGGCTCGACCCGCCCATCCCGAGGAGGACGAAGGTGTCGACGACGCCCGGGGCAGCGAGCTCCTCGACGAACCGGAGCAGGTCGCCCAGGCGGCTGCGCATGCGCATCGGCTCGTCGAGCCAACCGAGCCACTTGGCCTCGTCGCGTCCGGTCCAGAGCGTCGCGTCGCGGGCCCAGATGCGCTCGACGACCTCTGCGGGGGCGACGGCGCTCACGCGTCGAGGAAGCCGAGCACGAGCTCGTCGAACTCGCGGGGCCGCTCCATGTTGGGCACGTGCGCGGTGTCGGGGATCGTCGCCCGCCGCGCGCCGGGGATCTCGCGCTCGAGCCGATCCGCGATCTGGTGGATGTCCGCCACGTCCTCGTCACCGACCACGACGAGCGTTCGGACGCTGATCTCTCCAAGGCGCTCCGCGAGGTCGGCGACGAGCGGCTCTTCCTCCACGGGACCCTCCACGGGGAACTGCAGCTCGCACGAGCGGCGCTCCATCTCGGCGACCTGCTCGCGAACGGACGGATCGACGGCCTCCGCACGTCGCCCCGGACCGACTACCCAGGTCCGCACGGCTACTTCGGCCACAGCGTCAAAATCGCCTCGGGCGAACGCAGCCTCCTCTTCGGCATCGGCGGCGTCCATCTCCTCCGACCACTCGTGTCCGGGCAGGCCCGACCCCACGAGCACGAGCGCATCGACGAGCTCGGGCCGCGCGACTGCCACCTCGAGTGCGACTCGTCCACCCATAGAGACGCCGACGAGCGAGGCGCTCTCCAGCCCGTGGCTTTCGATCAGCTCGACCAGGTCGCGGCCGCGCGAGAAGGAGCCGGGCTCGAGCGTCGAGCGGCCGAAACCGCGCTGGTCGTAGCGCAATACGCGGTGAGCACGAGAGTAGGTCTCCCACTGGGGGTCCCACATCCGGCTGTCGCAGATCCCGGCATGGATGAGGACGACCGCCGGGCCGTCACCGGCGACCTCCGCGTACAGATCCGAGCCGGTGACGCTCAGGCCGAGACCAGCTCGCCTTTCTTGGCCCGAACGCCGTCGAGCAGCTCTCGGAAGGAGTCGGAGAACTTCTCGACGCCCTCGCGCTCGAGCGTCGCGACCACGTCGTCGTAGTCGACCCCGGCCTCCGCGAGCCGTTCGAACAGATGGCGCGCCTCGTCCAGGTCGCGCTCCAG
Source organism: uncultured Actinomycetes bacterium (assembly GCA_963754265.1). Taxonomy (GTDB): domain Bacteria; phylum Actinomycetota; class Thermoleophilia; order Gaiellales; family Gaiellaceae; genus AC-32. The sequence continues at coordinate 209,975 of CAVWFB010000003.1, forward strand.
CGTGAGCTCGACCTACGCCGTGATCCTGGAAGGCGCGGATCGTCTCCTCCGGCATCGTGTCGACCGTCTCCGGGCCGATCAGCTCCTCGACGTACATCACGTCGCGGTACGCCGGGTTCTTCGTCGACGTCGAGGCCCAGAGGCAGCGCTGCTTGCGGGCGCCCTTGGCGGCCAGGGCCTCCCAGCGATCGCCCGAATGGAGCTCCTTGTAGCGCTCGTAGGCGAGCTTCGCGTTCGCGACCGCAAGCTTCCCCTTCAGCTCGTCCGGGGCGCCGATCTCCTCGAGCCGCTTGTCGGCCTCCGTGTCCACCCGCGAGACGAAGAAGCTCGCCACCGAGGCCACCGGGCCGGGATCGCCGCCGCTCTCGACGAGCCGCTCGAGCCCGCGCTGGAAGGCCTCGACGACCTCGGAGTAGCGCTGCAGCGAGAAGATCAGCGTCACGTTGATCGAGCGTCCGCGGGCGATCATCTCCTCGATCGCGGGCAGCCCTGGCTCGGTCGCGGGAATCTTCACGAAGCAATTCGGCCGGTCGACGAGCTCGTGGAGCCGCTGCGCCTCGGCGATCGTCCCCTCGGTGTCGTACGCGAGGTTCGGGTCGACCTCGATCGAGACGTAGCCGTCCTGGCCGCCGCCGCCGTCCCAGACCTTCCGCAGCAGGTCGCAGGCGCCCTGGACGTCCTTGACCGCGAGCCTGAGGAAGACCTCCTTCGCGTCGTCCTCCTCGGCCAGCACCTCGCGCAGCTGGTCGTCGTAGAGATCTCCCTCGGAGATCGCCTTCTGGAAGATGGTCGGGTTGGAGGTCACGCCGACCACGGCGTCCTCCTCCATCATCCGCGCGAGCTCTCCGCTCTGGAGCATGTGGCGCGAGAGAAAGTCGATCCAGACGCTCTGCCCGAGCTCGGACAGCTGGTGCAGTCGCGATTTAGCCATAGGTCTTCTCCCTTTCCATCTCTTCGATCTTTTCAAGCCGGCGCACGTAGCGCTCGCCGCCGTTGAAACGCGCGGCCAAAAAGGTCCGCGTCAGCTCCACAGCCAGCTCGGCGCCCACGACCTCCGACCCCAGGCAGAGCACGTTCATGTCGTCGTGCTCGACGCCCTGGTGCGCCGAATACGTGTCGTGGCAGATCGCCGCACGGATGCCGGCGAGCTTGTTCGCGGCCACGGATGCGCCGACGCCCGAGCCGCAGACGAACACCGCTCGCTCGGCCTCGCCGCTTCGAATCGCCTCGCCGACCTCGCGCGCCTTGTCCGGATAGTCGATCCTCGGCTCGGCCTTGTCGGTGCCCAGATCGACCGTCTCGTGCCCGAGCGCAGCCAGCTCGGCCAGCAGCTCCTCGCGCAGCTTGACGCCGCGGTGGTCGAAGGCGACCGCGACTCTCATCAGGACCGTTACGTTACCCGGGAGCCGTCGTCCAAGGAGGTCCGGCGCGATGAACGAGACCGAGCTCTGGCGGGAACTGGGACAGCAGCTGCGCGTCGATTCGATCCGCAGCAGCAACGTGACCAAGTCGGGTCACCCGACCTCGTCGATGTCCGCGGCGGACCTGATGGCGGTCCTGCTCGCGAAGTACCTGCACTACGACTTCGGCTCGCCGGACGACCCGCGCAACGACCACCTCGTCTTCTCCAAGGGCCACGCCTCACCGCTGCTCTACTCGATCTACAAGGCGGCGGGCGCGATCACCGATGAGGAGCTGCTCACCTTCCGCGTCTTCGGGAGCCGGCTCCAGGGCCATCCGACCCCGGCGATCCCGTGGGTCGACGTCGCCACCGGATCGCTCGGTCAGGGCCTGCCGTACGGCGTCGGCATCGCGCTCGCGGGCAAGAAGCTCGACCGATTGCCCTACCGCACCTGGGTGCTGTGCGGCGACAGCGAAATCGCGGAAGGCTCGGTGTGGGAAGCGTTCGAGCACGCCTCGTTCTACGGGCTCGACAATCTGACTGCGATCATCGACGTCAACCGCCTCGGGCAGCGCGGCGAGACCATGCACGGCTGGAATCTCGACTCCTACGCCGACCGAGCGCGAGCCTTCGGCTGGAAGGCGATCGAGATCGACGGACACGACGTGGAGGCGATCGACCGAGCGTACGCCGAGGCCGTTGAGACGGAGGGCGTCCCCACCGTGATCGTCGCCAAGACGATCAAGGGCAAGGGCGTGAAGGAGGTCGAGAACAAGCCGAACTGGCACGGCAAGGCACTCGACAACCCCGAGCAGGCGATCGAGGAGCTCGGCGGCGAGCGGAACATCGTCGTCGAGCCGGCCAAGCCGGACTACGAGGGCGAGCCCCACGTGTTCGAGTCCGGGCCGCTCGAGCTGCCGACGTGGGAGCTCGGCGAGGAAGTGGCGACGCGGCTGGCCTACGGCGAGGCACTCGTCGCCCTGGGCGGGGGCAACGGCAAGGTCGTCGCGCTCGACGGCGAGGTCAGCAACTCCACCCACGCAGAGCTCTTCGCCAAGGCCTATCCGGAGCGCTACTTCGAGATGTTCATCGCCGAGCAGCAGCTGGTCGCAGCGGCCGTCGGCCTCCAGGTACGCAACTGGGTGCCGTTTGCGTCGACCTTCGCAGCGTTCTTCTCGCGCGCGTACGACTTCGTCCGCATGGCCGCGATCAGCCAGGCGAACATCCGCCTCTCGGGCTCGCACGCCGGGGTTTCGATCGGCGAGGACGGGCCGTCGCAGATGGCGCTCGAGGATCTCGCGATGATGCGCGCCGTCCACGGTTCGACGGTGCTCTATCCCTGTGACGCGAACCAGACGGCGAAGCTCGTCGCGGAGATGGCGGAGCGCGACGGAATCGTCTTCCTGCGCACTACGCGGGCGGCGACCCCCGTCGTCTACGACGCGGAGGAGGAGTTCCCGATCGGAGGCGCGCGCGTTCTGCGCGAGGGCGACGACGTGGCGATCGTCGCGGCCGGGATCACGCTGCACGAGTCGCTGAAGGCCGCCGAGCAGCTCGAGAGCGAGGGCATCTCGGCGCGGGTGATCGATCTCTACTCGGTCAAGCCGGTCGACGGCGAGACCTTGCGGGCGGCCGCCGAGGCCACCGGGGGCCGGATCCTGACCGTCGAGGACCACTGGTCCGAGGGAGGCATCGGCGACGCGGTGCTGGAGGCGCTCTCCGACGGGGAGGCGCCGGCGCGGGTCGTGCGGCTTGCCGTTCGCGACCTCCCGGGATCGGGCAAGCCGGCCGAGCTGCTTGCTGCGGCCGGGATCGACGCGGAGCACATCGTCGAGGCCGCTCAGGCTCTCGTCGAGACGCCGATCAGGGCCTAGAAGAGTCTCCGGTAGAGGTCGCGCTGCCGCTCGCGGGCAGCCGCGTAGATCTCGCCGCGCTCGGGATCCGGCTCGAACACGCGCCCCAGTTGTGCAGCCTCGGGCTCGGCACCGAGCCGTTGCAGGCCGTAGACGGCGGCGCCCCTCGCCGAGCCCTCCGCAACCGCCGACGCCGTGACGGGCCGCCCGAGAACGTCGGCGCAGAGCTGCACCCACTCCGGGCTCACGAGCAGCGCGTGCCCGGTGGCGACGATCTCCTCGCACCTCGGGCAGGAGCTCGGCGAGCTCGGCGAACCGGTATGCGACGCCTTCGAGCGCGGCCTGGAGGAGGTCGTCCGGCCGCGTGTCGAAGGTCAGCCCCGCCACGGCGCCGGTCGCGGCGGTGTTCCACCCGGGACTCCGCTCCCCTCCGAGCAGCGGCAGGAACGTGAGCCCGTGGCCGTCGGGTTCCCCCAGCCTCGCTCCGTCCAGCTTCAGGGTGCGGGTGAGCCACGCGTAGAGGTTGCCCCCGTCCGAGACGGCGCCTCCCTCGACCGTGTGCCGGTCGTCGAGCAGGTAGCAGAAGAGACCAGGCCGGGGATTGGGATCCCGGGTCTCGCGCAGGACGCGGTAGGCGCCGGAGGTACCGATCATCAGCGCCGCCCGGTGCGGCTCCGTGCAGCCGGCGCCGAGGTTCGAGCAGGCGCCGTCGCCGACCGGCGGGAAGACGGGCTCCTGCGCCGAGCTCGGCTCGTCGGAGATCGGAGGGAGCTGCTCCGCTTCCAGGTGGAGAACCTCGAGCAGGGCTGAGTCCCAGCTCCCGGCGCGGAGATCGAGCAGTCCTGTTCCCGAGGCGGTCGAGAGGCTCGTCCGAAGCTCGCCGGTGAGGTGGAAGAACAGGAAGTCGGCGAACGAGACGAAGCGCTCGGCCTTGGCGGCGATATCCGGCTGCTCCGTAGCGATCCAGGCGAGCTTCGCCGGCCAGTAGCTCGTGTGCAGCGCGCAGCCCGTGCGGCGGTGCACCTCTTCCGGGTCGAGCCGGTGGGCGAGCTCGGCGGCCTGGCGGGCCGAGCGGCGGTCCTGCCAGAGCAGCACCGGCGTGAGCGGGCTGTTGCTGGAGTCGAGCGCGAGCAGGCCGTGCCAGAAGCAGGAGATCGCCATCGCGTCGACCGGCGGCGCCTCGGCCCGCGCCTCGTCCAGCACCTGCCGAGAGGCCTCGACGAGGCGTTCGGGATCGAGCACGGCCGATCCGTCCCGGCCGTAATCGGCGGTGTAGAGCCGTTGTGCAGCGGCATCCAGCTCCCGCCCGAGCTCGTCGTAGACACGTGCCCGAACCGAAGAGCTCCCGACATCGAGTGCGAGCACGTGCATGGCTCGGCACCTTACGCCGCCAGGACTAGGCTTCGATCATGGCAGTCGTCACCGCCTCCAATCTGCGCAAGGAGCTTGCCGGCTCGCTGCTGTTCGAGGGCGTCTCGTTCTCGGTCGAGCGCCGCGACCGACTGGCCCTTTCCGGGCCAAACGGCGCCGGCAAGACGACGTTGCTGCGCATGCTCATGGGCGAGAGCGAACGCCACGGAGGCGAGCTCGCGTTCGCGAAGGGGACGCGCATCGCCCTCCACGACCAGCGGCCGCCGCTGCAGCACGGGCTGAGCCTGCGCGAGTACGCCCTCAGCGGCGCGCGCGACCTCGTCGAGACCGAGGAGGAGCTCCGCTCGCTCGAACAGGCGATGGCCGCCGGAGACCACGGGCCCGGGACGCTGCGGCGCTACGCGGACGCCCAGTCGCGGCTCGAGCATGCGGGCGGCTACACCTGGCGCGAGCGCGCTGCCCAGACGCTGAGAGGACTCGGTTTCGCGGAGCCGGACCTCGACCGGCCGCTCGAGACCTTTTCCGGCGGCGAGCTGACCCGCGCCTCCCTGGCGCGCGCCCTCGCCGGTGATCCCGACCTGCTGCTCCTGGACGAGCCGACGAACCACCTCGACGTCGAGAACCTCGAGTGGCTCGAGCAGGAGCTCCAGTCGCTCGACGCCGCGCGTCATCCTCGTCGCGCACGACCGTTGGTTCCTGGAGGCGGTCACCACGGGCGTGCTCGAGCTCGAGGCCGGCCGTTCCCTCTTCTTCCCGGGCCCCTGGCACACCTGGCGGATCGAGAGGGCGGCGCGGGCGGCGTCGGCCGCCAAGACCGCGGAGCGCGTCGGCGTGGACATCGCACGCCTCGAGCGCTTCGTCGAGCGCTTCCGGTACAAGAAGAGCAAGGCCAAGCAGGCCCAGGCGAAGCTGACGCAGATCGAGCGCCTGCAGAAGGAGCGCGCCGGCGCGGCCGGCGAGCTGGAGCTCCTCAACCGGCGGAGCCGCTCGCTCGGATTCGACTTCCTGAAGCCCGCCCGCAGCGGCCGCACCGTCGTCGAGGCGACGGCGCTCGAGGTCGGCGCGGGCGACAAGGAGCTGCTGACAGCCGCGACCTTCGCGCTCGAGCGCGGTGAGCACGTCGGGCTCGTCGGGCCGAACGGCTCCGGCAAGACGACCCTCCTCGAGACGATTCTCGGCGCACGCGAGGCGAGGGACGGAAAGGTTCGGCTCGGCCACGGGGTCGTGCCCGCCTACTTCTCCCAGCACGAGGTCGAGCTCGACGAGCGCGGCAGCGTCCTCGATTGCGCCCAGCGGGCGACCGGGCTGCCGCGTCCTCAGGCACAGAATCTCCTCGGCCGCTTCCTCTTCTCGGGCTGGGAGCAGCACGAGAAGCCCGTCACCGCGCTTTCCGGCGGCGAGCGGCGGCGGCTCGCGCTGGCCCTCGTGGTCGCCTCCGGCGCGAACTTCCTCGTGCTCGACGAGCCGACCAACCATTTGGATCTCGAGAGCAGGGAGGCGCTGGAGGCCGCACTCGACGCGTTCCCGGGAACGGTGCTGCTCGTCTCGCACGATCGCGCGCTGCTGGACGCCGTGGCTGAGCGGCTGCTTGCGATCGAGGAAATGGCGATCAACTCCTACGACGGCGGCTGGGCCGAGTACGCGCAGCGCCGAGCTGAGCCCCCGGAGGCACCGGCAGAACCGGCGCGACCGCGCAAGGAGAGGCCGAAGCCGCAGCGGCCGCGCGCTCCGCGTCCGTCCGAGCTCGAGAGACTGGAAGGCGAGATCTCCAGGCAGGAGGCGGCGGTCGCGGAGCTGGAGCGACGCCTGTCCGAGGATTGGTCGGACGTCTCCACACTGGCGGCCCACCGCAGCGCGCGCGACGAGCTGCAGGGGCTGATCTCCCGCTGGGAGCGCCTGTTCGAGGAGGCGCAGGCCTGAGCCTGCGCTAGGCGTCGCCCTCGTCAAACGTCGCGATCAGGGCCTCCGCGACGACGCGCATCGGCCGACCCGAGAGCTGGCTCGCCTTGCGCAGGCGCCCGAAGGCCTCGTCCTCGCTCAGTCCCTCACGTTCCATCAGCAGGCCCTTCGCCCGCTCGATCGACTTGCGCGCTGCCAGCGCCTCCGCGAGCGAGTCCGTCTGCTCGCGCAGCGCGCTTAACTCCTCGTGCCGGGCGCGCGCGGTCCGAATCGCCGGCAGCAGGTCCTGTTCCCGGAAGGGCTTGACCAGGTAGCCGAAGACGCCTGCCTCGATCGCCCGCGAGACGAGCTCGTCTTGGCCGTAGGCGGTCAGCATCACGATCGGAATCGGGCGCTCGTCCAGGATGCGGCGGGCCGCTTCGATGCCGTCCAGCCGAGGCATCTTCACGTCGAGCACGGCGAGATCAGGCTCCTCGCTTCGAGCCAGCTCCACGGCCTCGAGCCCGTCCTTCGCCTCCGCGCAGACGTCGAAACCGGAGCGTTCGAGCAGCTCGCGCAGGTCGAGGCGAATGATCGTCTCGTCTTCGGCGACGAGAATCCTCATCAGCGGATCGTAGACTCCGCGGGCGTGGGCACCTGTTGTGCACGTGGGTACGAGAAGACCTTCGGCCGGCGCCAGGCGCGACGCGATGCCCGACGGTACCGTCGCAAGGGCCTGGACGATGCGGGCCAGCGGCTGGTCGACGAGCTGGCGGCCCGGGGCGTCACAGGCGCATCCGCGCTCGAGGTCGGCGGCGGCGTCGGCGCGATCGAGCTCGAGCTGCTGCGGCGCGGGGTGAGACGCGCCACGATCGTGGAGCTCTCGCACGGCTACGACGAGGAGGCGAATGCCCTCGCGCGCGAGGCAGGAGCCGAGCAGCAGATCGACCGGCGCTATGGAGACTTCGTCGAAGAGGAGGCGCAGGTCGAGGCTGCCGACCTCGTGGTCATGCACCGCGTCGTCTGCTGCTTCCCCGATCCCGAGCGGCTGGTCGGCGCCGCCTCACAACACGCGCGACGCCTGCTCGCGTTGACCTTTCCGCGCGGCACCTGGTGGGTGAGGCTCGGCTTCCGCCTGGCCAACGTCTGGTTCCGGCTCAGCGGCGGAATCGAGGGGTTCGTGCATCCGCCGGCGCGGATCGTGAGTGCGGCGGAGCGCTCGGGTCTGACGCTCGTCCTGGACGAGCACGCCGGCCGTATCTGGCGCATCGCCGTGTTCGAGCGCTCTCAGACGACGGCGTAGGAGAGGCCCACGGCTCGCGGGCCAAAGCTCGCGGGTGGCTCGACCGTGTCGAGAGCGAAACACCGATCCGCCGCCGCTCAGGACGGGAACACGACCTCCGCCCGAAGGCCGCCGTTGGACTCGAGCGTGAGCGTCCCGTCGAGCTCGTCACGAACGAGCGCCCGAACGATCGACAGCCCAGTGCCGGAGACCGGCTCGCCGTCCACGCCGCCACCGTCGTCGGCGATCGCGAGCACCAGGTCGCCGTCGCGCCGCGCAAGCTCGATCCGGACGCACTGGCCACCGTGCTCGAGGGCGTTCTGAAGCAGCTCGGAGAAGACGAGTGCCAGGGCGGTCGCGCGATTGCCGGCGAGCGAGACCGACTCGAGCGTCGCCTCGACCGTTTTCGCCTGCCCAAGCCCCTGCACGAGCATCGCCCGCAACCGGTCGAGCAGCTCCTCGAGCTTCACATCCTCGTCACGCCGCTCGGTGAGCACCTCGTGCACGGCCGCGATCGCGAGGATCCGGTTGACCGAGTCGTCCAGCGCCTTCCGGGGGTCGACCTCCTCGGCCCGCGCCTGGAGCCGCAGCAGGGAGGCCACGGTCTGCAGGTTGTTCTTGACCCGGTGGTGGATCTCCTGTGCCAGCACACCGCGGAGCACTGCTCGGCCGTGCTCGAGCGCCACCGCGGCATGGCTCGCGATCGAGCCGAGCAAGGCGTGATCGTCGGGCGTGAACGGCCGGTCGCGGTCGCAGACCAGCTCGCCCACCTGCCGGCCCTTCCAGCGCAAGGGCACCCGTACGGCGTAGGTGCCGGCGCGGCCGTCCGGCCATACGACGTCGCCGTCCTCCAGAACGAGCGCCGCACCGGTGGCGTCCAGCGCGTCGACGGTTGCGGCCACGATTCCCTCCAGCGACTCCTCGAGGTAGAGCGACTCCGTGACCGCCTCGGAGATCCGCGCCAGCGCCTCCAGCTCGACCACCCGCCGCTGGGCCTGCGCGTAGAGCTTCGCGTGCTCGATCGTCTGCGCGACCTGAGCCGCGATCGCCAGCAAGAGCTCGATCTCCGCAGACGAGAACTCCCGCGGCGCCTTGGTGCGGACGTTGAGCGCCCCGGCCAGCTTCTCGCGCGCCAGCACCGGTACGGCCAGGATCGACTCGTACTGATCCTCGGGCAGGTTCGGGAACGCCTTGAAGCGCTCGTCGAGGTGCGCCTGCGACGCGATCATCACCGGCTCGCGCGACGACGCCGCCGTGCCCGTGATCCCCTCGCCCGGCCGCATCCGCGGGCGACCGGTCATCTCCTCGACCCTGGAGCCGTGCGTCGCGCGCAGCACCAGCTCGTCGGCCTGCTCGTCGTAGAGGTAGACGAAGCACGCGTCGGCTCCGAGCGCATCGGCCACCTCGCGGGCGACCAGCGAGAGCACCTCCTCGAGATCGAGCGTCGAGTTGACCACGGCGATCGTCTCGGTCAACAGACGCAGGTGCCGAGCGGTCTCGTCCACCCAGCCGATTGTAGGGAGCCGACGCAGACCATAGTCTTCGCGCCTTGAGCACGTATGAGTGGCTGCTCTTCCTGCACGTCACCGGTGCGTTTCTGCTGCTCGGCGGCGGCGTCGTCGCAGGGTCGCTGAACATCGCCGCGCTGCGCCGTGACCGCCCGAGCGAGATCCTCCTCCTCTTCGGCCTGATCAGGATCGCGGTCGCCTCGATCCTGATCGGCACGCTCCTGGCCTTCGTCTTCGGCCTCTGGCTGGTGCACGAGGCGGGCTACGGCTACGGAGACGGCTGGGTGATCACCGCGATCGCGCTCCTGATCGTGGCCAACGCGATGGGCGGCATCGGCGGAAAGCGGGACGAGGCGACGGCGAAGTTCGCCGCCGAGCTGGCCGCCCAGGGAGACGCGCCCAGCCCCGAGCTCCGCAGCCGCGTCCGCGACCCGATCTCGCTGGCTCTCAGCTACGGGAGCGGTCTCGTCCTCGTCGCGATCCTCGCGATCATGATCTGGAAGCCGGGCGCCTGATGCTGGCCGTGATTCGCCCCGACAGCTGGAACCTGCCGCTCTTCCTGCACGTCCTCGGCGCGACCGTTCTCTTCGGCGCGACGGCGACCGTCGCGATCGTCGGCTTCGCCGGGCGGACCCACGCTCCGCAGGCGCCGATGCTCGCCCGCGTCGGACTGAAGACCTTCCTGTTCGGGATCATCCCCGGCTTCATCCTGATGCGCGCGGCCGCGGGATGGATCGCCGACAAGGAGTTCCCGGACAAGACACCGGGGTGGGTGGACGTCGGCTTCGCAGTCACCGAGCCCGGGGCGATCCTCCTGATCGCGCTCGGCATCCTCGCGTGGATGTCGGTCAGGCGTCAGGGCGTCGGCCGGATCGCGGTCGTCGTCCCGGTGCTCGCCAGCATCTACCTCGTCGCGCTCGGCATCGCCTGGTGGGCGATGTCCGCCAAGCCGTGATCTGACGGCCGCTCAGGTGCAGCCCCCGGTCACGACGGACGTCGGCACGCCGGTGGAGCGGCGGCCGTTCCCGTCGTAGTTGACGATCGTGTAGCGATACGCGGTGCACGGCCGCGGCGAAGCGTCGCGGTAGCTCGATGCCTGGCCCCTGTAGACGACTTCGCCTCGCGTGCGGGCAGCGAGCGAGCGCAGCACGACCACGTGGCCCGAATCTGCCGGCCGGTGCCAGACGAGCGTCACGCCGGGAGGAGCGACTTGGGCCGCAACTCCGAGGACATTCGCGGCCCACGCGACCCGAGACACCGGCCGCCCGTCTTGCTGTGCAGTCGTGGACGAGCGAGGACGGCGCCTGTCGCTTGGCCTTGGGAGGGCGCACCGGCGTACGACCCGCAGAGAGCGCCGGCTTCTGCACGGAAGGCTTCGCCCCTTCGGAATGCCTCGCGGTCGGAGCGCCGGACCCGAACCTCGAGGGTAGGTCCAGGCGATGCTGGCCACTCGGCGAGGAAACCGCCGAAAACCGCGCCGAAGACGAGCACGAGTGCCGCGAGCAACACGGTCCTCCTCCAACGACGTTGCCGAGACGCGACCCGCGGCGCGCTCTTCTCCGCCTCGCCGGTAGCCGGCAGCGGCGCGCTCGTAGGCGCTGCGGGGCGCAGGCGAGGCGTGACTCGTTCGCGGGGATCGGGGAGGAGCTGCCGCGCGTTCTCGGCAAGCACCGGATCGACCAGTGCGAGCTCCGGACTGATCGGGCCGAGCTCTGCATCGCCGGTGCGGACCGTCCCAAGCGGCGGCTCGTCGTCGAAGCTCACCAGCCGGCTGTCTTCCGGGGCCGCAGGCACCGGGACAGTCTTACAGGCGCCCTTGCCGGTCCGGTGATCGGCGTTCGAGGACCCGCTCTGAGATAGGTGCCACAGGTCGATCCAAGCCAAAATTATCGCTCTTTGCGGGACTTTTGACTCTACTGCGGCGCTGATGTCCGGGTGCTGGTGTAAAAAGCCGCGCTAAGCCAGTGGCCAGCTGGCGAATGGGATCGGGTCGCGCCCCAGTCGCGGCCTACTCAGCCCTCGAGGGGGCAATGTCGCGCCGCATAGCCGTCCAGAAATGGAGGGGACATGACGATGAGGACGCTGCCCGTCTTTAGAAGCTCGCAGAAAGGGATCGCACTGCTCCGCCGTCACCTCCCGTTTCTCGTGCTCGCGTTCGTGCTCGGCGTGATCATCTCCGGGTCCGGGCGGGCTCTGAGCGCCCTGCCCTCCGAAGGAGCCGTGGTCACCAACACGACGTCCGGGTCGACGCTCACGGTTCCACGCCCTGCGACGACCGACGCCGGCGACGTGCTTCTCGCATCCGTCCACGCCCGCCTGTCGGGAAGCGTCTCGATCAAGCCGCCGAGCGGCTGGAACCTGATCAGGCGCGACAGCAGCGCCCCGGACTACCACTCGCTGACGCAGGCGCTGTACTACAAGGTCGCCGGCTCGTCCGAGCCTGCGAGTTACAGCTGGACCTGGTCCTCGACGGCAACCGCCGCCGGAGCGATTCTCGATTTCAAGGGCATCGACCAGTCGGCTCCGGTGGATTCGCACAGCGGTGCGTCTACGCCCGAGAGCAGGTTCGCAGTCGCACCGTCGGTCACAACTTCGGCTAGCGATGACATCGTCGTCGGTTTCTTCGGCCTGGCCTCGACCAGGACACTGTGGTCGCCCTCCGGCATGACGGAGGAGTTCAGCGTTCGCTGGAGGAGCGGCTACTCGGGCCTCGCTGCCAGAGGCGCGGCGTATGTCCAGGCGGACGCAGGGGCCACCGGCAACAAGACGGCCTGGACCTGGGGACGCGCGAGTAGCGCGATCGGCCAGCTCGTGGCGCTGCGAGCAGCCTCCTCGAGCGCTGCGTCGCCTCCACCTCCACCTCCACCTCCACCTCCACCACCTCCACCTCCACCACCACCTCCACCTCCGCCTCCGCCTCCGCCTCCACCGCCACCTCCACCTCCACCACCGCCTCCACCACCTCCACCGCCTCCACCACCTCCACCTCCGCCGCCCTCGGCCGGAAGCGCCAACCTCTGGGTGGACGCAAACGGCGGCAGCTGCCTGCGCAGCCCAAGCGCCGTTGCCTACAGCGATGCCCAGGCCTGCGGGAGCTTCGCGGCCGCCTACAGCGCTGCCTCCTCGGGCGATACGGTCGGGGTCACGGGCACGCTCGGCCCGCAGCTCTTCGCCGGCGGCTACAACGCGAGCCAGGCCGCGGGCAGCAAGACGATCAGCTTCCGCGGCGCCCCCGGCAACCTGATCCGCCAGCTGCACTCGGGCTCTCCGAACATCAGCTACGACGGGCTCAACCTCGACGCCGGCGGGGCCAAGACCTCCGGGGCGGTGTTCGAAAACGGCGGCGGCGACAACAACAGCTTCGTCAACGGCTCGATCGGCAACGTCAGCGACGAGAAGGCCGCCCTGGTCGACGGCGATCACTTCACCTTCGACAACGTGCGCTTCCACGACGCCGTCCTGAAGACCGACGGCGTGCATATGGAGTGCCTCTACGCGATCGTCGTCCCGAACATGACGATCAGGAACTCGAGCTTTGCCAACTGCGCCGTCATGGACCTGTTCTTTACCTACGGCGACTGGTGGAGCCCGCTGCCGCCCCCCTACGGGAACGTCACCCTCGAGGGAAACAGCTTCGCCACCCCGCGCAACAACAACGGCGCCTGCTGCATGTACTACGGGCTCTACGCCGGCAACACCGCCGCGCCCGCCCCGGGGCCGATCAGCGGCTGGAGCGTGCGCAACAACTGGTTCGAGAGCAGCGTCGCCGGCTTCGACGGCCGCAGCATCGGCGCCAGCAGCTTCTGCGGCAACACTGGGGCGGCGCCGACGGCCTGGAGGAAGGCCTGCTAGTCGTCTTACTCCCAAGCCTGACGCTTAACAAAGGTTTTACCGACGCCGTCCTCGACGGCCGCTAAGGTCGGCGTCGATGTCGGTGCCAGCCTCGGCGCTCTTGCAGACCTCCGGGTACCTGGTCGCGGATGCGCGCGGGCGACTCGTGGGCCGCGTCGAGTGCCCGATGTACGGCACCGAGCCCGACCTGCCCGACGCGCTGGCGGTTCGCAGGGGCTTCTTCGCGCGCCGACGTCGGCTCGTCCCGGCGGCCGCGATCGACCAGATCGACGGCGCGAGCGGCGTGATCGGCCTTCGCGTCGAGCGCGAGTCGCTGCGCAGCTTCCTCTAAGAATCGCCCTCCAACGACCACGAGCTGCGGAAACCCAGCAGCTCGCAGTCGGCCGTCAGTTGGGCTCCGCCAGCCGCAGGGCGGCGGAACCGGCCCCGATTGTCCCGTTTTTCGAGCCCCCGGTCTAGAGGCCTAGAGCACCGCGAGGTAGCGGTCCCGCTCCCAGTCGGTGAGCTGGACGCGGTACTCGTCCCATTCCTTCCGCTTCAGCTCGACGTAGCGGTCGAAGATGTGCGGGCCAAGTGCCTTCTTGGCCAGCTCCGAGTGCGCCAGCGCGTCGATCGCCTCGCCGAGGGTCTCCGGCAGGGAGACGATCCCGCGCTCGCGCCGCTGCTCCGGCGTGAGGTGGTAGAGGTTGGTCTCCATCGGCTCGGGGAGCTCGTAGCCGTTCTCGATCCCATCCAGCCCCGCGTGGAGCAACGTGGCGAAGGTCAGGTACGGGTTGCAGGCCGGGTCGGGGCAGCGGATCTCGGCTCGGGTGGCCTGCTCCGAGCCCGGCTTGTAGAGCGGAATCCTGATCAGCGCCGAGCGGTTGCGTCGAGACCAGGCGACGTAGACCGGGGCCTCGTAGCCCGGGACGAGCCGCTTGTACGAGTTGACCCACTGGGCAAAGACCGCCGCGATCTCGCGCGCATGCCGCAGCTGACCGGCGATGAACGCCTTGCCGGTCTCGGAGAGGTGCCATTCGTCGTCGCCGTCGAAGAACGCGTTGCGGCCGTCCGTGAAGAGCGACTGGTGCGTGTGCATGCCCGAGCCGTTCTCGCCGAAGATCGGCTTCGGCATGAAGGTAGCGTGATAGCCGGCCTTCTTGGCGATCTCCTTGACGATCAGCCGGTAGGTGACGGTGTGGTCGGCCATCGTCAGCGCCGGCGCGAAGCGCATGTCGATCTCGTGCTGCGAGGGCCCCACCTCGTGGTGGACGTATTCGATCGGGATGCCGACGCTCTCGAGAGCGCGCACGGTCTCCTGGCGCAGCTCGCTCGCGGCGTCCATCGTCGTCATCGCGAAGTAGCCGCCCTCGTCCAGCGTCTCCGTGCCGCGGTCGTCCTTGAAGAGGAAGTACTCCAGCTCGGGCCCGACGTTGAAGGTGTCGAAGCCCATCTCCGCCATGCGGTCGAGCGCGCGGCGCAGGACGTAGCGCGGGTCGCCCTCGTACGGCTTCCCGTCCGGGGTGACGACATCGCAGATCATGCGGGCGACCTTCGTCTCGCCCTCCTTCCACGGCATCGGCGTGAACGTGTCGGGATCGGGGATCGCCACCATGTCCGACTCCTCGATCGCGTTGAAGCCCGTGATCGACGAGCCGTCGAAGCCCATCCCGTCGTCGAGCGCCGCCCCGATCTCACTGGGCGTCACCGCGAAGCTCTTCAGGTGCCCTTCGATGTCGGTGAACCACAGCAGCAGGAACTCGATCCCCTCGTCCTTGATCCGCTTCAGCACCTCTTTGCGCGCCTGCGGCTCGCTCGTCGCTCTCGCCTTGCTCTCGACCTGCGCCACTCGTCCTCCCTTCAAAAACACAAAAGCCCCGGACGCCGTCTGCGCCCGAGGCCCCGTCGCCTCACGAACGGTCGGAGTCTAGCGGGAGGGGCAGCGGAGCGCACATCGTCAGGCTGACCCCCCGGTACTCGTAGCCGAGTCGCTCGTTCAGCCTCCGCATGCCCTCGTTGCCGCGCTGTGTCCAGGTCACGATCTCGCGGATGCCGTTGGCCGCGGCCCACGCGAGCTCGAGGCGCTTGAGAGCGAGCGCAAGGCCACGGCGCCGCCAGTCGCGCCGCACCACGGTCAGGCCGTCCTCGGCGACGCCCGGGTTGTCGTGGCTCATCAGGCCCGAGTACCCGACGATCTCGCCGCCCGCGAGCGCGACGAAGGAGCCGCCGGGAAGCGTCGCCTCCTCGCGCAGCCAGTCCTCGAGCGAGACCTCGACCGGCCCGTCAGTCGCGAGGTCGGCGTAGCCCTCGCTCGCGAGCGGATACGCCTCGCGGAGAAGCTGGGGGCGCTCCTCGACCGTCGTCACCTCGACCCCGTCCGGCAAGTCGCCCTCGCTATCGCCTCCCAGCGTCTTCACCTGCTCGACCTGCCGGTCGACCTCGCGGAAGCCGAACCGCTCGGCAAAGGCCGCCGAGCCCTGGTCGTCCACGAGCGCCGAGACCTCGCCGACACCGAAGCGACCGGCGTGGGCCGCGAGCTCGCGCAGGAGCGCCGCGCCGATCCCGCGCCGCCGGAACTCCGGCAACACGCGGGGCGCCACTCCGAAACGGGCGCGGATGTCGGAGCGATCGGCGAGCCCACTGCCCGCGAGCTCGCCGTCGAGCTCGGCCAGCAGCAGGACGCGCTCTTCGCCCTCCTGCGCGCGCAGGCCCTCGACGGTTCCCGCCGACTCGTCCGGGAGAACGGCGCGGCGGACCCGGATCCATGCCTCCAGGTCCGCATCGGTCGTCGCCGGCCGGATCGCGATCATCCCGACCGCTTCAGCTTTCCGTGCCTCTTCGCGTAACGCTCGCCAGTCCGGAACACCCACAGACCGAGCGGGATCGACACTACGCCGATCACGAGCAGCGGCCAGATGTCGCTCCAGAGCGAGGTCAACCCCGCGCCTTCGAGAATGGCCGCGCGACAGCCGCGCAGCGCGTAGGTCGCGGGAGAGATCTTCGCCAGCGCCTGCATCCAGTCCGGCAGGACCGAGACCGGGTAGTAGACACCGGAGACGACGAGCAGCAGGCCCTGCGCGACGAACCCGAGCTGCGTGCCCTTCTCCGGCGAGATCAGCGGCAGGACGGCAGTCATCATCCCGATCCCGATGAACGAGATCGAGGCCACGATCAGCAACACGAGTGCGGCCGCGTAGTTCGCGTCCGGCAGGTGCAGGCTGAAGAAGGCCGCGACCACTCCGAAGAGCAGGACGGCGCGCACGACGCCGTAGCCGACCGCGAACACGCCCATGCCGAGCAGGTGCACGGGACGCGAGAGCGGTGCCATGAACGTGTACTCGATCGTGCCCTCCCAGCGCTCCCAGGCAACGGTCTCGGTGAGGATCTCGAAGATGATCCCGAGGTAGGCCCAGATCACGGCGCCGACGAGCAGGATCGTCGTGACCCGGTCGACGTCGATCTTGCCGCCCACCGCCGGAATGCCCTTGGCGATGAAGACGATCGTGAGCGTGTTCGCGACCGTCCAGAGGAAGAACGCGATGTCCCACCAGATGTAGCGCTTGACGAGGTAGACGTTGCGCTCGATCACGCCGCTCAGGCCGACGAGCTCGTGACGGAGGCCGAGGCTCATGGTTCTCACGAGCGCTCACCCCCCTCGCCGTTCTCGAAGGTATGGCCGCTGGCGGCGAAGAACGCCTCCTCCAGCGTCTCGGCGTTGTAGCGCGCCTTCAGCTCGTGAACCGGCTCGAGGCACAGCAACGCGCCCCCGTCGAGGATCCCGACGCGGTCCGCGAGGCCCTCGGCCTCGGCCAGATCGTGCGTGCAGAGCAGCACGGTGGCGTCGTGCTCGGCTCGCACCTCCTTGATGAACTCCTGCACCTCCTGCTTCGAGCGCGGGTCGAGGCCCGTCGTCGGCTCGTCGAGCAGGAGCAGGATCGGCGCCGTCAGCAGCGCGCGAGCGAGGGCCACCTTCTGCTGCATGCCGCGTGAGAGGTTCTCCATCGGCTCGGCGCGCCGGTCCTCCGGGAAGCCGACCCGCGTGAGGATCTCGGGAATCCGCTCGCGCGTCTGCGCGGGACGCAGGCCGTAGAAGCGAGCCGCGTAGCTGAGGTTCTCGACCGCGGACATCTTCTTGAAGAACGAGGCCTCGACCGAGACCCGGTTCACGAGCCGCCGCACCGTGCGGGTGTCCTTCACGGCGTCGTGCCCGAAGACGCTGGCGCTGCCGCCGTCGGGCAGCAGCAGGGTGGAGAGCAGGCGGACGAGCGTGGACTTCCCGGACCCGTTCGGCCCGAGGACGGCCACGCACTCGCCTCGTTCGACCTCGAAGCTGACGCCGCCCAGCGCGGGCACACGCCGTCGCGAGCGCCCCTCGCGGCGGACGAACTCCTTGCGCAGATTGTGAACTTCGAGGGCTTTCATGTGCTGCTCCGACGACTCGCAGGGACACGGACAGGGCGCACCTGCCGAGGAAGGCGGCGCGCGCGGGAACCGGTGTCAGCCGACGATCAGCACGCCGCAACGGTACCTGCGGTCTCGGCGATTCGCAATTTCGCAAAGAGGATCGGTGCGTCCGCGACGCCGTTAGGGTCCGCACGTGGCGATCCGGTTCGTCCTGCCCGAACAGGAGAGCGAATCGGTCGCGTTCGCCTACTCGCCGGTGGTCGAGGCCGTGCTCAGCCTCCACGTCCTCGTCGCGCCGAGGCACCACCCGCTCCAGCACGCGTGGGTGCGGCGGATGCGCAAGCTCGACCCGAAGCTGAAGGCCGAGATCAGAGCCTTCAGGTTCGCCTACGTCGGCCACTTCCCGGACTTCCTCTTTCCGCGACCCGACGAGGAGTTCCTTGAGTTCGACGGGGAGCTCGCGTTCCTGCACGACCTCGAGCCCGAGACGCTCGCCTTCGAGTTCCTCCGGCCGGTCTACGACCACGAGGGCACCTGGCCGCGCGAGAGCGCGCTCCTCGAGTGCGAGGACGTGCGCCGGCACGTGCTCGCCGCTTGTGGTCGCCTCGGCCCGGAGAGCGAAGCCCTGGGGAAGCTGATCTTCGACGACCCGGCCGAGCTCGGGAGGCGCTTCTGCTCGCTGCTCGAGCGCTACTGGGAGGCGGCATTCGAGGAGGAGTGGGAAACGATCGAGCCGCTGCTCGTGGAGGCGGTCGAGGAAGCAGGTGGGCGGCTCGCCACCGAGGGCGTGCTCGGGCTCCTCGCCGACCTGCGGCCGCACCTCCGGGTCGAGCCCGAGCGGCGTCAGGCCTGGATCAAGATCCCGCACGAGCACGAGGTCGCGCTCTCGCCGCAGGAGCCGCTCGTTCTCTCCCCGAGCTACTTCGTCTGGCCGCACCTGCGCGTCAACTGCGACCCACCGTTCCCGGTCTCCCTGATCTACCCACCCCGGAGCGTGCGCGAGGAGGCGACGCCGAAGCTCCCGTCCGGCGAGCTCGTCGAGGGCCTGCGCGCCCTCGGCGACGACACGCGGCTGCGCGTGCTCGCCCTGATCGCCGAGCGGCCCCGCTCGACCCAGGAGCTCGCGCCGCTCGTCGGGATGAGCGAGGCCGGGCTCTCGAAGCACCTGCGGCTGCTCGCCCGGGCGGGCGTGCTCGAATCCCGCCGCGACGGCTACTACGTCCTCTACAGCCTCGTGCCCGATCGGCTCGCCGCACTTTCGGCGACGCTGGTCGCGTTCGTGCGGCCGAAACGGTGAGGGCAGATCGCCCGGGCTATTCCAGGTCCGCGTCGGTGCCGATAGAGAGGGCGGAGAGCTGCCGCCGTGACCTACGACGAGACCTGGGACGCCGGTCCCGACCACCGAGTACCCGTTGCCGCGCTTGCCGCGCTGGCGGCGCTGCTCGCCCTGGCGGTCTCCGCATTCGTATTCGTCCGCCAGACCGGAGCGGTGGACGCCGAGCGCGCGGCGCGGAACGCCGAGGTGAACGGCCTGGCGAGGCGGATAGAGGCGCTGGAGGAGCGCAACAGCACGCTTTCCGGGAGGCTCGGCTCCGCCGAGAAAACCCTGAAGCGGCGAGAGACGGGTATCGCCCCGCTGGCTTCGCGGGTGCTCAGGAGCGTGTTCACCGTCCAGACCGAGAACGGGCTCGGCAGCGGCTTCGTCGCCTGGACCGACGGTGGCGCGAGCTACCTCGTGACTGCAAACCACGTCGTCGAGGGGCAGCTCGGGAGCGGAGTCACGATCTCGCGCAAAGGAGGCTCCTGGAGCGGTGACATCAACGCGGTCGACCCGAAGCACGATCTGGCGGTCATCCGCATCGAGGGTCGACCTGCCGGCGCCGCACCGCTCTGGCAGAACTCGCACGGTCGCAAGCCGCGTACCGGCGATCAACTCCTGCTCGTCGGCAGCCCGTACGGCCTGTACGGCAGCGTCACAACGGGGATCGTCAGCCGCGTGACGCCGCGCGTGATCCAGACCGATGCGGCCGCAAACCCTGGCAACTCAGGAGGTCCTGCGCTCGACCGGCAGGGCCACGTGGTGGGCGTTCTCGTCTCGGGCGGCGGCGAGAACATCAACTTCGCCGTGCCGATCTCCCTCGCGTGCGCCCGTCTGCGGCACTGCTAGACGCCGTCCGCAACTTGGGCTAGGCTCGAAGTAGCGTTCGCCGCGGAAGGCGGGCGCGGAGGCATTGGGGCCTCAGGACTCTCAGCAGTCCTGGGCCCTTTTTCTTTGGTCCGAAAGGAGAGGCATGGCGGCGGAAGAGACGAGGCACTACCTGGCGAACGGCGCAGCGGAGAAGCCGGCGCCCAAGGAGACATTGGAGTGGGCCGGCCAGACGCAGGCGCAGATGGTCGACCTCAAGTTCTGCGACCTGCTCGGCACGTGGCAGCACGTGACCCTGCCGATCACCGCCTTCGACGAGTCGGCGTTCGACGAGGGGCTCGGCTTCGACGGCTCCTCGATCCGGGGCTGGCAGGGAATCGAGGAGTCGGACATGCTGCTGATGCCGGACGCGGCGAGCGCCGTCCTCGATCCCTTCACCGAGGCGCCGACCCTCTCGCTGATCTGCGAGATCGCCGACCCGCTCACGCGCGAGGGCTACGGCAAGGACCCGAGGCGGATCGCCCGGCGGGCGGAGGAGTACCTGAACGAGACGGGCATCGCCGACACGGCTTACATCGGCCCGGAATGCGAGTTCTTCGTCCTCGACTCGGTCTCCTACGAGCTCGCCGATCACCGCTCGCACTACGCGATCGACTCGGCCGAGGGCCACTGGAACTCGGGCGAGCCGGGGCTCGGCTACACGGTGCGGCCCAAGGAGGGCTACTTCCCGCCCGCACCGCACGACACCCTGCACGACCTGCGCAGCGCGATGGTGCTCACCCTCGAGCGGCTCGGCATCCCGTGCGAGTTCCACCACCACGAGGTGGCCTCGGGCGGGCAGTGCGAGATCGACCTGCGCTACCAGCCGCTGACGCGGATGGGCGACCAGGTGATGACCTACAAGTACGTGGTCAAGAACGTCGCCCGCGCCGCGGGCAAGACGGTCACCTTCATGCCGAAGCCGCTCTTCGGCGACAACGGCTCGGGCATGCACACCCACCAGTCCCTCTGGAAGGAGGGCACGCCGTTGATGGCGGACAAATCGGGCTACGCCGGGCTCTCGCAGCTCGCGCGCTCGTACGTCGGCGGGTTGCTGGCCCACGCGCCGGCGCTGCTCGCCTTCTGCGCGCCGACCACGAACTCGTATCGCCGCCTCGTCCCGGGCTACGAGGCGCCCGTCAACCTCGTCTACTCGCAGCGGAACCGCTCGGCGTGCATCCGGATCCCGATGTACTCCGACGCGCCGAAGGCGAAGCGGATCGAGTTCCGCTGCCCCGACGCGGCCGCGAACCCGTACCTCGCCTTCTCGGCGATGCTGATGGCGGGGATCGACGGGATCCAGAAGGGGCTCGACGCCGGGGCGCCGGCCGACTACGACCTCTTCGAGGAAGCCGCGGCGGATGCCACGGTGCCGCAGGTCCCGGGCTCGCTGGCCGAGGCGCTCGACGCGCTCGAGGCCGATCACGAGTTCCTGCTCGCGGGCGGCGTCTTCTCGGAGGAGCTGATCCACACCTGGATCGACTACAAGCGGGAGAACGAGGTCGACGTGGTCCGCCTCCGGCCGCACCCGGCCGAGTTCGCCCTCTACTACGACTGCTAGGTGATAGCGACCGCCGTCGCAGTGCGAGACCTCCGGCCCACCGACTGGTCGGAGGTCTCGCGGATCTACGCCGAGGGGATCGCAACCGGGAACGCGACCTTCGAGACCGAGGTGCCGTCGTGGGAGGCCTGGGACGCGGCGCACCTTCCCGAGCACCGCTTCGTGGCCATGCGTGACGGCCACGTGCTCGGCTGGATCGCGCTCGCGCCTGTCTCGCCGCGCGCGTGCTATGCCGGCGTCGCCGAGGTCAGCATCTACGTGGCCGCCGAGGCACGTGGCAGCGGGATCGGCAAGGAGCTGCTGGCGGCGGTGATCTCCAGCTCCGAGCGGGACGGCATCTGGACGCTGCAGACCGGCGTCTTTCCGGAGAACGAGGCGAGCCTCGGGCTCCTGCGGCGATTCGACTTCCGGATCGTCGGCACGCACGAGCGGATCGGGCGCCTGCACGGCGTCTGGCGAGACGTTGTCCTGGTGGAACGACGAAGCGAGGTGGTCACATGACGAAGGTAGAGGCGGTCGTCCTGCGCGAGCGGATTGAGACGGTGATCGACGCGGTCGAGGAGCAGACCGGCCACGTGGGCGTGACCGTCGTGGAGGCGGTCGGCCACGGGCGCCAGCGCGGAATCACGCACGAGTACCGGGGGCGGGTGTTCGAGTCTCGCTTCCTGCCCAAGGCCCTGCTCACCTTCGTCGTCGCGGACGAGCTCGCGGCTGCGGCCGCCGCGACGATCGCCGATGCCGCGCGCAGCGGCAACGAGTGCGGCGACGGCCTCGTCTGGACGACGCGGGTCGAGCACGTGACCCACAACCGTACGGGCCTGCCACTCGAGCGCGCGGAGGAAGCGGCGTGAAGAACAGCGACCTTCTCCTGGCCGCCAACACCCTCTGGGTCGTCGTCGCGGCCGTGCTGGTGATGTTCATGCAGGCCGGGTTCGCCTTCCTCGAGGCGGGGCTCACCCGGATGAAGAACGCCGCGCACATCGCAGGCAAGAACGTGCTCATCTTCGCCGTCTGCTCCCTCGTCTACTGGGCGGTCGGCTTCGGGATCGCCTTCGGCGACGGCAATCGCTTCATCGGGACGAGCGGGTTCCTGCCTTCGGTGGACTCCCTGCTCGCGGTCGGCTCGGCTCCGTACTCGTTCTTCACGACCGTGCCCGGTGCTGCCGGCTACTTCTTCGAGGTCGTCTTCGCCGGGGTCTCCCTCGCCATCGTCTGGGGTGCGATGGCCGAGCGCGCCAAGCTCTGGGTCTACTTCGTCTTCGGAGCGCTCTTCACGCTCATCTACTCGATCACGTCACACTGGGTCTGGGGCGGCGGCTGGCTGTTCGGGCTCGGCATGCAGGACTTCGCCGGCTCGACGGTCGTGCACTACCAGGGCGCGCTGGCCGCGCTGGCCGGAGCGCTTCTCCTCGGCCCGCGGATCGGGAAGTTCGACGGCCCGACCCGAAGGGGCAACGCGATCCCCGGGCACAACATCCCCTACGCCGTCCTCGGCACGATCATCCTCTGGTTCGGCTGGTTCGGCTTCAACCCAGGCTCCACGCTCGGCGTGATCACGGGCGACAAGGTCGGCTTCTTCGCCTACGTCGCGGTGACGACGAACCTCGCAGCGGCGGCCGGAGGGGTCAGCGGCGCGATCACCTCCTGGCTCGTCCTGCGCAAGCCGGACATCTCGATGATGCTGAACGGGGTGCTGGCCGCGCTCGTAGCCGTGACTGCGGCTTCGGGCTTCGTCGCGCCCTGGGCCGCGGTCCTGATCGGCCTCGTCTCGGGCGTCATCGCCGTCATCGGCGTGCTGGCCGTCGAGCGCATCGGCATCGACGACCCGATCGGTGCGGTCGCAGTCCACGGCGTCTCGGGCGTCTGGGGAACCGTCGCCACCGGCCTGTTCGCGGTCCCGGCGCTCGCGGCCACGCTCAAGACCGGCCAGGGCGGCTTCGTCTACACGGGCTCGCTGCACCAGGTCTGGGTGCAGCTCCTCGGCCTCGCCGCCGTGGGCGCGTTCACCTTCTCGGCCTCGTTCGGCTGCCTCTGGACGATGAAGCGCCTCTGGGGCATCCGCGTCGAGGAAGAGACCGAGACCGCCGGCCTGGACGTCTCCGAGCATGGCATGTGGGGATATCCCGAGTTCTACATCCCGGTTCCAGGCGGCTGGAATCAGTCGTTACAGCATCTCCAGCACGCCGGCATGGCTGAGCCGGGCGACCCGGTCGTAGACGAGCCACTGGTAGTCGAGGCCGAGCCGGAAGCCGCGTAACAGCTTTCAAGGATTACGATGCCTGACGATGGCGACCGATTCCGCCGGAGTCGATCTGCGTCGGCTCGGGGACGACCTCGGCGGCGACGTCGTCCTTCCAGGTGACGACGGCTGGGACACGGCGCGCCAGGCGTGGAACCTGGCCGTCGAGCAGAGGCCGGTCGGGGTTGTTCTGCCGGAGTCCGCCGCCGACGTCGTCGCGACCGTCGGCTTCGCCGCCGAGAACGGCCTCCGGATCGCGTTCAACGCGGGCGGCCACAACGCGGGCCCGATCGACTGGAGCAGGGATGCCCTGCTGCTGAAGACCGAACGGATGACGGGTATCGAGGTCGACGCGGAGGCTCGACGCGCGCGCATCGAGGCGGGCGTCCTGGGCAAGCCCCTGGCCGACGCCGCGGGCGAACACGGTCTCTGCTACCTGTCGGGCACCTCGCCCGACGTCGGCGTCCTCGGCTATGTGCTCGGCGGCGGCTTCAGCTGGATGATCCGGAAGTACGGCCTGGCCGCGAACAGCGTGCTCGCGATCGAGCTCGTCACGGCCGACGGGCGACACGTCCGCGCCGACAAGGACCACGAGCCCGACCTGTTCTGGGCGGTGCGCGGCGGCGGGGGCAACTTCGGAGCGGTGACGGCGATCGAGCTGGCGCTCTACCCGGTGCCCGAGATCTACGCCGGTTGCTTCTTCTGGCCGATCGAGCGCGCGACCGAGATCCTGACGGCCTGGCGCGCATGGGTCGACACGGTCCCGGACGAGTGCGAGTCGATCGGCAGGATGCTGCAGCTTCCCGACGCTCCGTTCCTCCCCGACCATCTGCGCGGCCGGTCGTTCGTTCTCGTCGAGCCGGCCTTCATCGGCTCGGAGAGCGACGGCGCGGCGCTCGTGCAGCCATTCCGCGACCTCGGGCCGGAGCTCGACACCGTCGCGATGATGCCGACGAGCGATCTGAGCCTCGTGAACATGGATCCCGACTTCCCGCTCCCTTACGCCGGCGAGGGGATCCTGCTCGACGACCTGCCCCCGGCTGCGATCGACACGATGGTGGAGATGTTCGTCGGCTCCCCTCTTCTCCACGTCGAGGTGCGCCACCTGGGCGGTGTTCTACGCTCCGGTTCGTCCGACAACGGCTGCATCGACACGATCGATCATCCCTTCATCCTGTTCACCTTCGGCTTCGCGGCCGACGCGGAGATGAAGGCGGCCGTCGAGCAGCACGTCGGCCACCTGATCGGGAGGTTCGCGCCGTGGGACAGCGGGCGCAGGTACCTGAACTTCGTGGAGTCGCGCGTCGACCCGCGGTTGCTGTTCCCCGAGGAGGGCTACGACCGGCTGCGGGAGATCCGGGCCAGGTACGACCCCCGAGACATGTTCGCCGCGAACCATTCCATTCCGCACCCAGTCTGAGCCGGTGATTGTGACCTTGAGGTGAGCGAGCGGTTACGAGGTGGAGCAACCGATAGCGCGAGGGCCGAGCCAGCCACGGTCTAGAACCGCTCGCAGACCGATCCCGGGATCGCCGGGAGATCGCCTGAGCAGTCGATCGAGCTCACGGTCTCGGCGACCTTCGTCGCGCAATGAAGCCGCACGGGCCGCGGCGGGCCTGGCTCGCCGCGGCCCGCCGTCCGGCGCGGTGCGCAAAGTGCCTACAGATGAGCAAGCAGGAGAAATGCCGCTGCGACAAGCCGCTCCTGCAGGAGCGATCCGAGCAGAAGGGGTCGAGCGTGAGCCGGTGCGGGCGCTGCAAGCGTCCGCTCGACCTGCGCCCTTCCGTCTTCCGCAGCGCCTTCGCCTAGCCTAGGCCGCGTGCGATACCAGTTCGTGGATTGCCGCTGGGAGCTCGGCAACCCCGGCCGCGGGCGCGAGCTCTACCTCGCCGGGCACATCCCCGGCGCCTCGTTCCTCGACGTCGACGAGGACCTCTCCGCCCCGCCCGGGCGCGCCGGCCGCCACCCGCTGCCGAGCGCCGACGCCTTCACGCGCGCGGCCTCGGGTGCCGGGATCGGGGCGGGCGTCCTCGTCGTCGCCTACGGGAACATGGGCGGCGCCGAGCGGCTCTGGTGGCTACTGCGGCATTTCGGTCACGACGACTGCGCCGTGCTCGATCTCGACGGCTGGCTGGGGCCGCTGAGGAGCGGCGAGGAACGGATCGAGCCCGCCGCCTTCGAGCCGAACGAACGCCACGACGACACCGTCATCGCCGAGGAGCTGGCTGCCCGACGCGACGAGCTCGTCGTCGTCGACGCCCGCCTTCCGGAGCGCTTCCGCGGCGAGCCGAACCCGGTCGACCGCGTGCCCGGCCGGATTCCCGGCGCGATCAATGCGCCCTGGAACGAGCCGCAGCCCGAGCTTCCGGCCGGGGAGCTCGTCGCCTACTGCGGCTCCGGCGTCACCTCCTGCGTGGTCTTGCACCGGCTCGCGCTCGCTGGGCGCGACGCGAAGCTCTACCCGGGCTCCTGGAGCGAATGGGAGCAGCTCGGGCTGCCCGTCACGCGAGGCTGAAGGTCACGCTGATCGTCGCCTGCACCTCCTGCGTCCCAGGCTCGACCGGGGTCGGGCCCGAGTCCAGCGCCGCTCTGGCCTCGTACGGCACCGGCACCTCCGGAACGCTCGATTCCTCGATGCGGAGCACCGGCCCAATGCTCGCGCCGGCTTCGCTCGCGAGGGTCTGCGCCTTGGCGCGCGCATCGGCGAAGGCGCGGCGAAGCGCGCTCCGGTAGAGATCGTCACCGTCCGAGCGGTCGAAGGAGGGCCCGGAGGACTCGTTCGCGCCCGCTGCGACGGCCGCGTCCACGATCGCGCCCGCCCGAGCGACGTTCCGCACCTTCGCCACGACCGAGCTGTGCGCCGTGAACCCGTCAGGCCTGCCCTCGTCGTTCCAGCTGGGCCCGACGGTCACGTCCTGCGTCTGCAGGTCGGTCTTCGCGACGCCCGCTCCGAGAAGAGCGGCGATCACCTCACGAGCCTTCCGTGCGTTCTCCACGGACGCCTGCCTCGCCGTCACGCCGTTCGTGCTCACGCCGAACGAAAAGCTCGCGCGGTCCGGCACCGAGCTGACCGAGGCCGTTCCCGTCACGGTGACGCCGTGCGTCGCCGGAGGCGCAGAGCCGTGGGCCGAACCGGGCCTGCCGACGCCCGCGTATGCGACCGCGGCGGCGAGCAGCACCGCGACCACGCCGATCTGGACGATCTTCATCGTGTCCTCCTGGTTTGCGTACGGGAGGTACGCCGCCGGGAGAGCCCGGCGTCACATCAGGCGGTGGCGGTCGCCGTCGCGCCGTCGGCCAGGCCGTTCAGGTACGGCTGCCAGCCGTGCGGGATCCTCGGCGTCGCAAGATGGATGAAGAGCACGGGCGCCGGCGGGCGAGGCGGCTTGCGAAGCGTCATCGAGACCTCGTCGGGCAGGCGGTTGCCCTTGCGCATGTTGCAGGGCGCGCACGAGGTGACGACGTTCTCCCAGACCGAGTCACCGCCGCGGCTGCGCGGAACGACGTGGTCGAGAGTCAGGCGGCCGCTGGTCGTGCCGCAGTACATGCAGCGCCACCCGTCCCGGGCGAAGAGCGCCCGGCGCGAGATCTTCCGCTGCAGCGTCCGCGGCACCCGCACGTACTGGACGAGCCTGATCACGTGCGGCCAGGGATACGTGTCGGTTGCGGATCTGAGGGGCTGCTCGAGCTCCTCGATCACCTCGGCCTTGCCCTTGAACACGAGCACGTGGGCACGGCGAACGGTTGTGACGTTCAGCGGTTCGTAACTGGCGTTAAGGACTAGAACCTGCTGCACACGCCTGAATTTAGCAATCAGCGTGCAGGACTCGGCCGCAGGCCGAGTGCTCTGCGCGGGTTCATGTCATCGAGACATGGCCCTCTCAACGGCCTCGGCTTCTTCGGGCGAAAGCGCCACCGACGCCCGGCCGCGGTCGAGCTCCTTCATGTAGATCCGCGCGTAGTCGCGCCCCTGGATCGCGGTGACGACGACGCCGGTACGCGCCGAGTCGAGCACGGCCAGGGAGGCCGACTGGTGGCCACCCGTGTCCTCGTAGGCGTCGTAGCGGACGATCGAGGTGTTCGTCACGGAGTGGTCGACTCGCCGGTCGACGCGCACGAGACCCGCCGCGATCTCGTCCACGGCGCGGTGCAAGTCGTCGATGCGCCCCTGGAGAGACACCGCGAAGTCGACCAGGTCCGTCTTGCCGTCCCCGAGCAGGACCGCCTGGCCGGCCCGCACGCGCCGCACGCGCGTGACGACCCACAGGACCGCGATCAGGGCCAGCACGGCCGCCACCGCTGCGCCGATCGCAATCCAGGCGGCGGTCGCGCTCGAGACGTTCATGCGTCCGAACGCCGCTAGGCCGAGAAGATGACCGGGTAGTCGGCGGAGTTGTTGTCGGTGTTGCTCTCGCCCGGGACCGGCTGAACCTCGACCTTGACCGTCGTCGGCGTGCTGAAGTTGGGCGCCGGGATGTTCGTGAAGGTGACGGCCGTCTGCTGGCCGGGGTTGATGAAGGAGATCGTCTTCTTGAGCGTGATGTTGCCGCCGCGGGACTGCGGGATCGTGAGCGTTACCGGGATGCTCGTCTCCTGGGAGTCGCCCGAATCCTCGATGGTGACCCGGAAGGCGAGGTTGGTGCGCACGACGATCGTCGTCTGCGTCGTGGTGCTGAGTTCGGTTCCGGCCGGCAGCACCTCGACCTTGACGATGTTCGTGCCCCTGAGGCCGCCCTGGCTGGGCGTCACCGCGCCGCCGCGGATCTTGCTGAGCACGTTCACCATCGAGGTCGTCGTGGCGAAGTCGGCGGTCTGGAGGAAGTTCGAGTCGGGCACGAGCGGACCGCCGCTCTCGTTCGTTCCCGTCACCCCCTGCTGCTTGAGCTCGGCGCTCGAGGGATCCTTGAACTCGTCGTCGTAGACCACATCGCTCGCCAGCAGCCGCTGCATCTGGGACGCGAGCACCGATCCCGCCCGCGTGACGTCCTTCGTCTGCGCGGTGGCGGCGAGCGCGTTGGCGAGGCCGTTCAGGCCGCTGACCCGGAACTGGAGCGCCTCGATCAATGCGTCCTGCTCGTCCCGAAGCGTCCCCGGCGGCGTGATCTCGCGAGCGCGATCGACATTGAGCTGCTCCTGGTGAGCGAGGCCGGAGATGCGCCGTTCGACCTCCGCCTGCTTCAAGCCCTGCGCGAGCAGCACCGTACTGAGCTGCCGCCCGATCTGCTGCGAGGAGGCCGAGACCTCGGACACCTTCGCCATGTAGTTCTTGTACGTCGCCGTCTTGCTCGCTTCGTTGCAGCTCTGGATCCAGAAGACGAGCAGCACGATGATGAGGATCGCGAAGGCGATCAGGCCGACCAGCCGCAGGAGCGGGGTGAGGTTGGTCGGCGCGCTGGGGCGCTGCGGCCCGCGCGGGCCGCCGGGCCGCCGGGTCGTCCGGTCGTTCCCGGAGGCCTCCTCGGTCGGCGGCTCCTCCTCGAAGAAGTCGAAATCGATGTCGGTGTCTTCGCGTTCAGTCATGAGGAATTGCAGGAAAAATCCGGCCCACTTTACCTAGTTGGTCGGTCGAGCCCCCTGCTCCGGCAGGAGTCTTCGTCGGTGCGCGAAAACACGGTGTCGTGGCCGAAGCGGCGCTTGCGCTCTCTCCGAGCGAGCTCGTAGCTGAGCGCTATCGGCCCCTGCGCCCGCTCGGGAGCGGCGGCTCCGGATCGGTCTGGCTCGCGCGCGACGAGCACACGGGGCTCGAAGTCGCCCTCAAGATCGTCCCTCGCGAGGGCAAGGCCGCGACGCGCGCCGAACGAGAAGCGCTCGCAGCCGCCCGCCTGAGGCACGAGCGCTGCCTGCGCGCCTACGGCCTCGAGCGCGACACGCGCAACGTCTACATCGCCTACGAGTACGTTCCCGGTCAGACGCTGCGTCAGGCGCTCCGCGCGGGCGAGCTGAACGACGCCGCCGCGGTCGAAGCGGGAGCCCAGATCCTGGAAGCGCTCGCGCACGCACACGGACGCGGGATCGTCCACCGCGACGTCAAGCCTTCGAACGTGCTCGTCGCCGAGGGTTCCGAGCTCTCCATCAGGCTCCTCGACTTCGGGCTCGCACAGCTGGCCGAGGAAGAGCCCTTGACTGCGACCGGCGACGTGCCCGGGACCTTGGCCTACGTGCCACCCGAGCGGCTCGTGCACGGGGAGTCCGGAGGGCCGCCGGCCGACGTCTGGGCCGTCGGCGTCCTGCTCTGGGAAGCCCTCGCCGGCTGGCACCCGTTCTGGAACGGCTCGCTGCTCGAGACGGCGAAGCGGATCGAGGCCGGCGCGGCGCCGCTCGCCGAGGCTCGCCCCGACCTGCCGAAGCCCCTCACGGCGCTGATCGACCGGATGCTCGCCATCGATCCGGCCGCACGGCCACCGGCGGCTCGGCTTGCCGTCGAGGTTCGTGACGCGTTTGCCGAGCGGTTCCGGCGCCGCAAGCCGCGCACGACGTTGCCGCCCTTGGACGTGCCCGCGACGAAGGTGGCGATCAGGCTCGCCGCTCCGGCCGCCGCAGGCGTCTTCGCCGGGTGGACCGCCGCGGCGCTGCCGTTCTTCCCGCCACTGCTCGCGCCGATCCTCGCGCTGCTGGCATTCGGGCTCACCCTCGTCCGGCCCCGGCTCGGACTGGCCTTCACGCTGGCTGTGCCGGTGCTCCCGCTCGGCAACGTCTCCTCCGGGCTCGCGCTCGTCTACACCGCCCTTGCCTGCGCCTGGCTCGCGCTTTGCTGGAGAAGCCCGCGGGAGGGGCTCTTTCTCGCGGTCGGGCCGCTCTTCGCTCCCCTCCTGGCGCTCGGCTTCCTGCCCCTCGCCTCGCAGGCCGTCCGCAGCCGCCCCCGCCGAGCGCTCCAGGTCGGAGCCGCGGTGCTCCTCGCGGCGGTCGTCGCAGGCCTGCGCCACGCGCCGCTGCCGTTCACCGGGGCCGCACCGCCGCGCGGCCTGGGGATCACCGGCAGCGATGACCCGTTCGCCGTCGCCGTGGCGCTCTGGCGCTCGCTGCTCGACCACCCCGCGCTGCTGTTCGAGGCGCTCGCGCTCGCGGCAGCAGCCATCGTTCTTCCACTCGCGCGCGAGCGCGGGCTCTGGGCGATCGCCGGCCTCGGCGCCGGCCTGATCGCGGTCACGCTCCTCCCCGCGCCGAGCGTGGCGGCCGTGCCGCTCGTGCTGGCCGCGTGGGCCACGTGCACCGTACTGGCGTTCGTACCCCGGGGTTAGAGTTCCGGAGCGGGGCATAACCCGCCGAAGCCCGCCGAATGAGCGTCCTCAGGAACATCGAGCACAAGATCGAAGGCCTGTTCGAGGGAGTCTTCGGCCGCGCCTTCCGCACGCACGTGCAGCCCGTCGAGCTGGCGCGCAAGCTGGTGAAGGAGATGGAGGATCACCGCGTCATCTCGGTGTCGCGCGTATACGCGCCCAACGAGTACTCCGTCTACCTCGGCCCGACCGACCGCGAGCAGTTCGCGAGCTACGAGGAGTCGCTCGTCAGCGAGCTCCAGGAGTACATCGCCGAGAACGCGCGCCGCGAGCGCTACGAGCTGCTCTCGCCGCCCGTGGTGAAGCTCGAGACCGACGACGACCTGGAGATGGGCGAGTTCGGGATCGCGACGAGGATGGTTCAGGGGCCGACGCCTGAGCCGGGCGCGCCGCCTGCGCAAGCCCAGCCGGCCGCGACGATGGTCTACCGCAAGCCGGTCGAGACCGAGGCGGTCTCGGTCGAGGAGCTCGGGCTCGACCGCGAGACGGTCAGCCTGACCGTGAACGGGACGAAGCACGAGCTGGACAAGCGGGAGATGACGATCGGGCGCTCGAAGGACTGCGACATCCAGCTCGCCGACCCGAACGTCTCCCGGAAGCACGCGGAGGTGCGACAGGAGGGCGCCGCATACTGGGCGGTCGATCTCGACTCGACCAACGGGATGGAGGTGAACGGACGCCGCCAGAAGCGGGCGAAGTTGCGACAGGGCGATCGGATCACGCTCGGGTCGACCGAGCTCGTCTTCAGGCGCGAGACGGAGTCGGCCTCGTGACCGTGGCCTCGATCGCGGTCTCCGAGGCGCTGCTCGTCCTCAAGATCCTGTTCCTCGTCCTGCTCTACCTCTTCATCTGGAGGATCGTGCGCTCCGCCGCCCGCGACGTGCGGATGCCGCAGGAGAGCTTCGTGCTGGCGCCGGGATCCGTGCCGGGCCTCGGGACCGAGGCACCGCAGGTCGAGGCGGGCCGCCTCGTCGTGGTCAAGAGCCCCGCACTGGACGAGGGTGACGAGCTCGTGCTCGACTCCTCGGCGCTGCTGCTCGGCCGCGGCTCGCGCAACGACGTCGACCTCGGCCGCGACGAGTACGCCTCCTCCGAGCATGCCCGGATCGAGCCGCGACGCGACGGCGTCTGGCTCGAGGACGTCGGCTCGACGAACGGCACGTACCTGAACGGCATCCGCCTGACGCACCCGAAGCGCCTGGCCGCAGGCGACGTCGTCCGGGTCGGCGAGACCGAACTGCGGTACGACGTATGACCGCGCAGCTCGGGCAGACCGCGAGCCTGACCGATACCGGGCGCAAGCGGCGGCACAACGAGGACGCCTATGTCGTCGAGCCGCCGCTGTTCGCGGTCGCCGACGGGATGGGCGGCGCCCAGGCGGGCGAGCTCGCGTCCAGCCTGGCCGCGGCAGCGCTGAAAGACGTGCAGGAGCCCGGCGGCGGCGGCGAGGAGCGCGTGGACGAGCTGATCCAGCAGGCCAACCGCCGTGTCTACGAGCGGCAGTCCCAGGACGCCGCAGCTTCCGGAATGGGCACGACGATGACCGTCGCGCTCGTCGAGGACGGGCGCGTCGCGATCGGCCACGTCGGCGACTCCCGCGCCTACCTGATCCGCGGGCGCAGCCTCGAGCAGCTGACCGAGGACCACTCCCTGGTGGCCGAGCTCGTCCGCAGCGGCAAGCTCTCGCCGGAGGAGGCAGAGGGCCATCCGCAGCGCTCGGTGATCACCCGCGCGCTCGGCACCGACCCCGACGTCGACGTGGACACGTTCTCGGTCGAGACCAGGCCCGGCGACCTCTTCCTGATCTGCTCCGACGGGCTGACCTCGATGGTCGACGACGACATGATCATGACCGAGGTCGCACGCAATCGGGACGATCTCAAGAGCGCCGCGAAGGCGCTCGTGCGCGCCGCAAACAACGGCGGCGGCGAGGACAACATCACGGTCGTCTTCTTCGAGATCGACGGGGCCGGAGACACCGAGCGCACGATCACGCTGCCCCCGCGTGAAGACGGGGCAGACGCTGCCGAGGAAGAGGACACGCTCGACGAGCTCGACCGGGTGCCGCCGATTCAGGCCACGAACGGCCGCGGAGGCGAGCGGGCACCGCGCGGGCCTGGCCGGCGGGTGCTCGTGGCGACACTCTTCCTGGCGCTGCTCGTCGGAGCCTCCGGCGTCGTCGTCTGGGGACTGTGGCGCTCGCACTTCGTCGGTACCGAGGCGAACGGCCACGTCGCCGTCTACCAGGGCGTCCCCTGGAACGTCGTCGGCAACGTGCACCTCTACCGCACCGTGTACGTCAGCCCGCTTCTCGCCGCTCAGCTGAGCCAGGCCGAGCGACGGAGGCTCTTCGACCACAGCCTGCGCAGCGAGAATTCGGCGCGCACTGAGGTGCGCCGGTACGAGGAGCAGATCGGAGCCAGATGAGCGCGCGAAATCGCGAGCTTGCGAACCTGATCGTCGTCGGAATCCTGACCGCGCTTGGCTTTGCGAGCGTCTACATCGCCCGGCAGGAGGTGGTCTCGACCGCCTCGCTCTCCTACGCCGCCTTCTTCTTCGCGCTCTATGTCGCCGCCCACCTGGTCGCGCGGATGACCGTGCCCTGGGCCGACCCGTACCTGCTGCCGATGGCGGGCCTGCTGACCGGAATCGGGGTGACCGAGATCTACCGGCTCAACCCGACCAACGCCTTTCGCCAGGGCCTCTGGATCGTGGTCGCGCTCGGCGCCTTCGCCGCGACACTCCTGGTGCTCCATCGCGACTACCGGCGGCTCGAGAGCTACAAGTACCTCTTCGGCCTGACCGCGATCGGCCTGCTCGTCCTGCCGGCCGTGCCGGGGCTGGGGACCTCGGTCAACGGCGCTCGGCTCTGGATCCACTTCGGCTCGCTCCAGTTCCAGCCGGGCGAGCTGGCGAAGGTCTTCCTGATCGTCTTCCTCGCCGGCTATCTGCGCGAGAAGCGCGAGGTGCTGGCGCAGGGCCGGCTGAAGGACTTCGGGCCGCTGCTGCTGATCTGGGGCGGCGCGATGCTCGTGCTCGTCGAGACCAACGACCTCGGGAGCGCGCTCCTGTACTTCGGGATCTTCCTGGCGATGCTCTACGTCGCCACCGGCAGGCTGCTCTACGTCGGCCTGGGCGCGGGTCTCTTCGTCGCGGGCGCGGCGGGCGTGTACCAGCTGGTCGCCCACGTGCGCGACCGGGTCACGATCTGGCTCCATCCCTGGACCGACCACGCCGTCTACTGCGGGATCAACGGAAAGATGCTGCCGCGGCAAGACTGCGCCAGCTACCAGCTCGTCAAGTCGCTCTACTCGGTCGCGCACGGCAACTGGTTCGGCACGGGTCTCGGCAAGGGCACCTTCGAGACCACCGAGGGCCACCAGCTGATCCCGTACCTGAACACCGACTTCATCTACTCGGCGCTCGCGCAGGAGCTCGGGCTCGTCGGCGTGGCGGCGCTGCTGCTCGTCTACATGCTCTTCGTGGCCCGCGGATTCAAGATCGCGATGCTCGCCGACGACGGCTTCTCGAAGCTGCTCGCGGTCGGGCTCACCTTCGCCTTCGCCCTCCAGACGTTCATCATCGTCGGCGGGATCCTGCGCCTGATCCCGCTCACCGGGATCACGCTCCCGTTCGTCAGCTACGGAGGCTCGAGCGTCGTCGCCAACTTCGTGCTGCTCGCGGGCCTCCTGCTCGTCTCCAACCGCGCCAACGCGGAGCGACGATGAACCGTCAGATCGCCCGCCTCGCGCTCGTCGGCCTCGGCCTCGTTGCTGCCCTGATCGTCGCGACCACCTACTGGCAGACCTGGGCGACCGCAGGCCTCGCCGACCGCCAGGACAACGAGATCCAGCGGGTGGCGCAGTTCTCGATCAAGCGCGGGCTGATCCGCGCCGCCGACGGAACGATCCTGGCCACGAACCGCAGGAAGCGCGTGGGCGGCCAGACGCTCTACCTCCGCCGCTATCCCCAGCATGGCCTCTTCGCCCACATCGTCGGCTACTCGACCCAGTCGCGCTCGCGCTCCGGGCTCGAGGCCTCGGAGAACGACTTCCTGACCGGTTCGAACGCGAACCTCAAGACCGTCCTCGACACCACGCTCGACCGGATTCGGGGCGCGACGATCAAGGGCAACGACCTCTGGTTGACCTTGCGCACGGGAGCTCAGAGGCTGGCGATGCAGCAGCTGGCCGGAAAGTGCGGCTCGGTTGTCGCGCTCGACACCCGCACAGGAGCGGTGGTCGTCATGGCCTCTCGGCCCACCTACGACCCGAACCTGGTCGAGAAGAACTTCTCCGCGATCAACAACATCCGCTCCTCCTGCAGTCCCGCGGCGCCGCTTCTGAACCGCGCGACCGACGGGCTCTTCACGCCCGGCTCGACGTTCAAGGTCGTCACTGCGAGCGCGGCGCTCGACACCGGCCGGTTCACGCCGGAGTCCCGCTTCGACGATCCCGGCTACTGCATCGAGTACGGCCAGAAGGTTCGGAACGCGGGGAATCCCGAGGCGCCCGAGACGTTCGGCTCCGTCGACCTCACCACCGGCCTCGAGCACTCGATCAACTCGGTCTTCTGCAACATCGGCAAGGCGATCGGCGCCGCTCGGATCCTCGGCTACGCCAAGCGCTACGGCTTCTACGAGGACCCGCCGCTGGAGACCCCCGGGAACGAGCGTGCGCCCAGCGGGCTCTACCACCGCGGGAGGCTCTTCCGGCCGAGCAACCCCGACACGCAGGTCGACCCCGGCCGGTTGGCGTTCGGACAGGAGGCGCTGCTAGCGACGCCGCTGCAGATGGCAATGGTGGCCGGCGGGGTCGCGAATCGCGGGGTGGTGATGAAGCCATACGTCGTAGGCCGTGTCACCGGCCCAGGCGGCGGCGTCATCAGCCGCACGCATCCGCGAAGGCTCGGGCGGGCGATCAGCCCGCGCACGTCGCAGGAGCTCACGTCCATGATGGTCGGCGCCGTGCAGAGCGGCACCGGAACCGCGGCGCAGATACCCGGCGTCCAGGTCGCCGGCAAGACCGGAACGGCCGAGACCGGCGTCGACGGCCGCTACACGTCCTGGTTCATCTGCTTCGCGCCCGCGGATCGGCCTCGCTATGCCATCGCCGTCGTGCTCGAGAATCAGACGGGCTTCGGCGGCCAGGTCTCGGCGCCGATCGCGAAGGCCGTCATGCAGGCGCTTTTGGCCGGAAGGTCGAACCCCTAACCTCTGATGGAGAAATGGCCGTCTCAGACACGCTGATCGGAACCGTCTTCGACGGTCGCTATCGCATCATCCGCAAGCTCGGCGCGGGCGGGATGGCGGAGGTCTACCTCGCCGAGGACCAGGAGCTCGGCCGGCGGGTCGCGATCAAGATCCTCAACGACCGCCACGCGGCGGACGACTCGTTCGTGGAGCGCTTCCGGCGCGAGGCGAAGAACGCCGCCGGGCTCTCCCATCCGAACATCGTCTCGATCTACGACCGCGGCGAAGCCGAGGGGACCTACTACATCGCGATGGAGTTCCTCGACGGGCGCTCGCTGAAGGAGCTGATCGTCGCCCGCGGGCAGGCCCCGATCAAGATCGCGATCGACTACGCCCGCCAGATCCTCGCCGCACTCGGCGCCGCGCACCGGCACGGGATCGTCCACCGCGACATCAAGCCACACAACGTCCTCGTCGGAGGCGAGGGGCGGATCAAGGTGACGGACTTCGGGATCGCACGGTCCGGCGCCAGCCAGATGACCGAGGTCGGCTCGATCATCGGCACCGCGCAGTACCTCTCGCCGGAGCAGGCGCGCGGCGCACCTGTCGACCAGACCTCCGATCTCTACTCGGTCGGCGTCGTGCTCTACGAGATGCTCACCGGGCAGGTGCCGTTCACGGGCGACACGCCGCTCGAGATCGCGATGAAGCACCTCTCGGAGGTGCCGAAGCCGCCGTCGGAGCTGCGCCCGGAGGTGCCTCACGACCTCGACTCGCTAGTGCTCCGCGCGCTGGCCAAGGAGCCGGGCGAGCGCTATCAGAGCGCCGAGGAGATGGACGCCGACCTGGCACGCGTCGCCGAGGGGATGCCGGTCGACCCCCAGACCGAGGAGGCGGCGACCGCGGTGCTCTCGGGCTCCGGCCTGATCGCGGCCGCGCCGACGTCCGTGATCACGAGACCCCAGCCGGAGGGCCCGGTCCGGCCCGCGCCACCCGGCCGCACGCCGCCGGCCGGCTACTACGGGTACGAAGGCCCGCCCCGAAGGCGCAGGCCGATCTGGCCGTGGGTGCTCTCGATCCTGCTGCTCGTGGCGGCGGGTGCGGCCGCCTGGTTTGCCTACACGAAGATCCAGGACCAGCTCAACGCGAACAAGCCCGTCGCCGTTCCGCTCGCGGAAGGGCTCAGAGAGTCATTGGCGGTCAGCAAGATCCGCGACGCCGGCCTCGTGCCTGACGTGCACCGCGAATCCAGCACGGAAGCGAAGAAGGGGTTCGTGTTCAACCAGAGCCCGGACGCGGGCACCAAGGTGCAGAAGGATCAGACGGTCGAGTTGACGGTCTCGAGCGGGCCGCCAACCGTTGCCGTCCCCAGCGTGGTCGGGAAATCGCAAGCCGACGCGGTGAGCACGCTCACCAACGCGGGTTTGGTCGCGAAGGTGTTTTCGGTCGCCTCGAGCAAGCCCCCGGACACCGTCACTGGGCAGGATCCGCCCGGCGGAAAGACCGTCGTGAAGGGAAGCAAGGTGCGGATCAACGTCTCGAGCGGCCCGGCCGACGTCTCCGTGCCGTCTGTCATCGGCCTGTCCTTCGACCAGGCGAGCGCCGCGCTCCAGAACCAGGGCTTCGCGGTCAGCCGCGTGGACGTCGAGAGCGACCAACCGGCCGACAGGGTGGTCGACCAGAGCCCGAGCGGCTCCGCGCCGGCCGGCTCGACGATCAAGCTCAGCGTCTCCAAGGGCCCGAAGACCTCTTCGGTGCCCGACGTGACCAGTCAGGACGAGCAGTCCGCCCGCGACACGCTCACGAGCGCGGGGTTCAAGGTGC
The DNA here is from genome assembly GCA_963754265.1 of uncultured Actinomycetes bacterium. Classification (GTDB taxonomy): domain Bacteria; phylum Actinomycetota; class Thermoleophilia; order Gaiellales; family Gaiellaceae; genus AC-32. The sequence continues at coordinate 247,781 of CAVWFB010000003.1, forward strand.
AGGTGCAGAACCAGGACGTCACCGACCCCGGCCTCGAGGGGATCGTGCTCGACCAGAGCCCGGGCGGAGGCAATCAGGCACCGCAAGGCTCGACGGTCAGGATCACGGTCGGACGGTTCACGCAGCCCGCGCCGCCGCCGGCGATCCCGTGAGCCGGCGCGTCCGCGTCGCCGTCCTCATGGCTGGCCGCAGCTCGCCGTTGGCTCCCTGCCGCGGGGGAAACCATGTTTCCCCCGCGAGCCCCCTTCTTCTACCGGCATCGCCTCGGCTCCGCCGAGGATCGCTCTTGGAGGCACCTCCCGGTTCCCCCCAGGCCCCCTCCACACGTCCGCCCACGGAAATGAGGAGAACGACGGTATGAAGAAGCGCGTACGCGTCGCCGTGCTCATGGGGGGCCGCTCTTCGGAGCACGAGATCTCGATCGCCTCGGCGCGCTCGGTCCTGGACGCGCTCGACCCCGAGCGCTACGACGCGGTCACGGTCGAGATCGGGCGCGACGGCCGCTGGGAGCTCGGCAGCGGCGAGGACGGCACCGTCGCGGAGACGCTGCCGGTCCCTGCAGCACAGGTGCCGGCGACCCTCGGGGACGTCGACGTCGTCTTCCCGGTCCTGCACGGGCCCTTCGGGGAGGACGGCACGGTGCAAGGGCTGCTCGAGCTCGCGGGAGTGCCGTACGTCGGCGCAGGCGTCCTCGGCTCGGCGCTCGCGATGGACAAGGACGTGTTCAAGGCGGTGATGCGCGACCGAGGCGTGCCGGTCACGCGCAACATCACCCTCCGTACGGGGCAGAGCCCCGAGAACCCGTTTGGGTATCCGGTCTTCGTCAAGCCGGCCCGGCTCGGGTCTTCGGTCGGGATCTCCAAGGCCGGCTCCGACGAGGAGCTCACGGCCGCCGTCGAGCTCGCCTTCCAGCACGACGACAAGGTGCTCGTCGAGGAGTTCGTCGACGGAATCGAGGTCGAGTGCGGCGTGCTCGGCAACGACCGGCCAATCGCTTCGCTTCCGGGAGAGATCGTCTCGCACGGGTTCGGCGGGGCCGACTGGTACGACTACTCGGCCAAGTACGACGAAGGCGGCATGGACCTCATCGTGCCGCCCCGCCTCGAGCCGGAGACGGTCGAGCGCGTCCAGGAGCTCGCGGTGCGCTCCTTCGTCGCGGGCGAGTGCGAGGGGATGGCGCGGGTCGACTTCTTCGTACGCGAGGACGGCGAGGTGCTCCTGAACGAGCTGAACACGATCCCGGGCTTCACGGCGACGAGCGTCTACGCGAAGCTTTTCGAGGCGTCCGGCGTGCCCTACCCTGAGCTCGTCGACCGGCTCGTGCAGCTCGCGCTCGAACGGCACGAGCGCAGGTCGCGCCTGCGCTACTAGCTCTTCGCGTTGACCTGGTTGACGTGCACGGCGTCGTGGCCGCCGAGGTCGGTGATCCAGACGACGTAGTACCGAGCGGCCTGCCCGCTCACGGTGAAGTCGGTACGGCCGCCGACTGTCGAGGAGCCGGAGACCGGGCTGAACGGCCCAGAGCGCGAGGAGCCCGACTCGATCTCGGCCGTAAAGCCGGGGGTGTCGCTCTGCACCGTCACCTTCGAGACCTTCTTCGCGGACCCCGCATCCAGGACGAGCCCGACGCCCGCCTTCGTGAAGCTCTGGTAGTGCTCGGTCGTCCAGAACGTTGCCGGGTTGCGGTCGGTCGCGAGGCGGACGTCCTCGTCGTGCTCGTGCTGGTCGCCGAACGGGTCGTAGGCGGCGACCCCGCTGAGCGTGACGGGCTTGCCCGACGTCCCGCTCTTCTTGGCGCCGACCGCCTCCTTGATCCTCTCGCCGGAATCGGTGAACGTGAAGACCGCGGCGAGAATCCCCGCCAGCACGGCGAGCCCGGCGAGGAGCATGATCAGCGGCCAGACGCTCGGCCGCTCTGCCGGCGTGCGTGGCGGCCGGGAGCCTCGCCGTCGGCGCCGAGGCGCGACGACCATCGTCTCGGCGGCCGACGAGGTCGCGGCGCCGTCCAGCTGCGCCAGGCAGTCGCCGAGCCCCGAGCAGAGCTCGTCCATCGAGCGGAAGCGGTCGCGTGGCTCCTTGGCCATCGCACGCCGAACGACCGCATCCACGCACGGCGAGAGCTCGGGCCGCCGCTCGCGCACGCTCGGGCGGCGGCTCGTTGATGTGGCGCATCGCGACGGCGACGAAGTTGTCGCCTCTGAACGGCACCTCGCCCGTCAACAGCTCGTAGAGCACCGCGCCGAGCGAGTAGACGTCGCTCTGAGCGTCCACGCGGGAGCCCCGAGCCTGCTCGGGCGCGATGTAGTCGCTCGTGCCCATCACCGTTCCGGTCTGGGTCAGACCGCCGTGCACGTCGAGAGAGCGCGCGATCCCGAAGTCGGTCACCTTGGTGTCGCCCCCGTCGTTCAGAAGCACGTTCTGCGGCTTCACGTCGCGGTGGACGAGGCCCTGCTCGTGCGCGAAGCCGAGAGCGCGGGCGACCTGCAGCGCAAGCTCGATCGCGTCCCGCTCGCGCAGCGGCCCCTCGCGTTCGACCAGCGCCTTCAGGTTCTCGCCGTCGACGTACTCGAAGACGATGTACTGGCGGCCGTCCTGCTCGCCGCGGTCGATCACCGTGACGATGTTCGGGTGCGAGAGCTGCGCCACGGCCCGGGCTTCGCGCCGGAAGCGCTCGACCTGCTCGCCGTCGGCGAGAAATCGCTGGTGGAGCACCTTGAGCGCCACGTCGCGCTCGAGCAGCCTGTCGTGAGCGCGATAGACGCTCGACATGCCCCCTGTGCCCACGAGCTCTTCCAGCTCGTAGCGCTCCGCGATCAGCTCGCCGACCACGACCGGCATTCTGCCCGTGCTACGAGTCGCTAAGCGAGCGAGGCGTCCAGGGCCTGCTCCCAGACGTCGAGAGCCTCGTCGAGCTCGGCATCCGAGACCACGAGCGGGCACAGCACGCGGATGCAGTTCGAGTAGATCCCCGACTTGAGCAGAAGCAGACCGCGCTCGGCGGCGGCCTCGACGATGGCCGTCGCAACCTCCGGCGCCGGGTCCTTCGTCTCGCGGTCGTGAACGAGCTCGATCGCCAGCATCGCTCCAAGCCCGCGCACGTCGCCGACCGCATCCCAGCGCTCTTGCCAGGACGTCATCCGCGTGCGGATCGTTTCGCCGATCGCCCCCGCGCGCTCGCTCAGGCCCTCCTCCTCGAAGACATCCAGCACGGCCAGCGCGGCGGCCTGCGCGACAGGGTTGCCGACGTAGGTGCCGCCGATCGCCGAGTCGCCGGGCGCGTCCATGATCTCGGCCTTGCCGATCACCCCGGAGAGCGGCAGACCTGCCGCGATCGACTTCGCAACGGTCACGAGGTCGGGCTCGACCTCCGCGTGCTCGATCCCCCAGAGACGGCCGGTGCGCCCGAAGCCGGTCTGCACCTCGTCGACGACCATGACGATTCCATTGTCGTCGCAGATCCTCCGCACGCCCTGGAGAAACTCCGGGGGCGCGACCACGAAGCCGCCCTCGCCCTGAACAGGCTCGACGACGATTGCCGCGACGCTCTCGGCTGCGACCTGCGTGATGAGCGCTCGCTCGAGCGCCTCGAGCGCCTCGACCGCACTGGGCCCGCGGTAGGCGTTCGGGAACGGCACACGGTAGACCTCCGGCGCAAACGGGCCGAGCCCCGCCTTGTAGGGGTGCGTCTTCGAGGTGAGGGTCATCGAAAGCAGCGTCCGGCCATGGAAGGCGCCCTCGAAGCCGATTACCGCCGGGCGCTTCGTGTACGAGCGAGCGAACTTGATCGCGTTCTCGACGGCCTCGGTGCCCGCGTTGAAGAAGGCGGCCTTGGCTGGCTTTCGAACCGGCGCCAGCTCGCAGAGCCGCTCGGCGAGCGTCACATAGACCTCGTACGGGACGATCGTGAAGTCCGTGTGCGAGAAGCGCGCGAGCTGCTCCTGGGCGGCGGCGACCACCTGCGGATTGGAGTGACCGACGTTCAGGCACCCGACGCCGCCGGTGAAGTCGATGAAGGTGTTGCCGTCGACGTCGGTGAGCGTGGCCCCGCGGGCCTCGTCGACGACGACCGGCAGGAAGATCGAGAGCGGGGCCGCGACCACGCGCTCCTTCCGCTCCAAGATCGCCTTGGACTTGGGCCCCGGGATCGCCGTCCGGAGCTCGATCGCACGCGTCACCGCCATTGAGCTGACGATAGCGCAGCGGGCGGTCGAATGCATACGTGAATAACGATCATTCAGTCAGGGCTGGAGCACGGGCGTGGTGTATAGGCCCTCCGGGTTCCAGAGGAGGAACCCGCGCGTGTGCAGGCCACGAGCAGCCGCGACCTGCGCCAGGACGTCCTCTTCGTCGTAGGTGCGCCCGAGGGAGAAGTCCTGCAGCCAGGGCGTCAGCCTCGCCTTCCGGCCTTCGAGCGCACGCTGGAAGTCCTGTAGCGACCGCGTCACCGTCTCACCCGGCGCGGCGTTGGGGTCGGAGATGCCGTACTCCCCGGAGCTGAAGTGGGACGGATAGACCATCGGGTAGACGGCGTCGACATAGCGCGAGACGCGGCGAGGCAGCTGTCCGATCCCGAGATCCCGGTTCGCCGAGAGACCGAACACGTCGACGGAGACGCGCGCCCCGAGCGGATGCAGACGCTTTCCGGCGTACTGCACGAAGGCCGGAATCGTCCAGCGCATGGACTGCGCGTGCGTGCCCGGGTAGCGGATCAGCGAGATGTCGCCGTCGCTCGGAAAGCGCACGTAGTCGAACTGGATCTCGTCGAAGCCCGCCTCGACTGCGGCTGCCGCCAGGTCGACGTTGTACCGCCAGACCCTGCGGTCGTACGGGTTCGTCCAGGCGAGACCGCCGTTCGTGTGCCAGATCGACCCGTCGCTCGAGCGGATCGCGAGATCAGGGCGTTTCTCGGCGAGGACCGGATCCTCGAAGGTGACGATGCGCCCGATCAGGTAGGCGCCGTGGTCATGGACCTGCCGAGCGACCTGCTTGGCCTTGTAATAAGGCGCAGCCGCGCCGGTTTGCCTGGCGAGCGGGACCGAGGAGGGCACGAAGCCGACCCGCCCGTTCTCGTCCTTGACGTCCAGCTCGATCGCGTTCAACCCCGGCGTCGCCAGGTACTCGTCCAGCTTGCCTGGAAGCGAAGCCAGGCCCATCGTCACGTGGACACCGCGGATCTCGTCCGGCACTTCGCGGCGTGGATGGACAGGCGCGTTCTGCGACGCTGCCGCAACTGCGCTCGTGCCCTTGCTCGCCGACTCGTGTCCGCCTCCGACCGCCCGTGCGCCGAGCGTGATGCCGGCCGCGAGCGCGAGAAGCACGCATCCTGCCACCGTGCGCCGGCGCCGGACCTGCCGCCGCCGCTGCTGGCGGTGGCGCTCGCGGGACCGAGCGTGCGGGTCGGAATCGGCCATCGAAAGGGACGACAAGCATAGGCCGTTGCAGGGAATCCGGCCGGCAAAGACCCATGGGGCGGCTCCCCCGAACGGCGAGCGGGGGCAGCCACCTTAGAATCGGCCCTCGTGGTCCTCTCCGACCGGACGATCAGGCGCCTCCTCGAGGAGGATCGCATCGGCATCGACCCGTACGACGAAGCGCTCCTCCAGCCCTCGAGCGTCGACGTGCGCGTCGACCGCTTCTTTCGCGTCTTCCACAACGCCCGCTACCCGTACATCGACGTCAAGCAGCCCCAGGAGGAGCTGACCGAGCTCGTCGAGATCGACGACGAGCGGCCGTTCATCCTGCACCCGGGGGAATTCGTGCTCGGCTCGACCCTCGAGCGCGTGCGCCTGCCGGACGACCTGGTGGCGCGCCTCGAGGGCAAGAGCTCGCTCGGGCGGCTCGGCCTGCTGATCCACTCGACGGCCGGGTTCATCGACCCGGGCTGGGACGGCCACGTCACCCTCGAGCTCTCGAACGTGGCCAACCTGCCGATCACGATCTACGTCGGGATGAAGATCGGTCAGCTCTCGTTCGTCCAGCTGACCGAGCCGGCGGAGACGCCATACGGCTCGGGAAACCTGGGCTCCAAGTACCAGGGCCAGCAGGGGCCCACGCCGAGCCGCTACTGGCAGAACTTCTAGCCGCGCAGGACCGCGCAGACGAGCTGGAGCTCGACGATCGAGGCCGTCTGCGCGTCGTTCTCCACCGACCAGCGACCCCCGGTCGTGATCGCCGCGGAGCCCTGCACCGTGTGGTGCGCCGACCGCACGGCGTATCCGGCCGCCAGCGAGACCCAGCCCTTCGGGCAGACGTGCGTGAACTGCTGCGTCCCCGGTCCGGCCAGATCCCGGAAGGTGGTGATCTTGATCGCGAGGCGCTCGGGCTTGGCGCCGGCGGGGCGGACGACGGTCAGGCAGTTGCCATACAACGTCACCTTCTGGGCGCTCGCCGAGCCGTTGAAGACGACGAACGAGAACCCGCCCAGGTGCATCGACGCCTTGCGGATGCTGATGCCGGCCGCTGCTCCGGGGGCATACGGCCGGCCGCGGTGCGACGGCGAGCGGTCGAACCCGATCCCCGCCGGAGCCGTGCGCGACGGGCAGACGAACTCGAACGCACTCGACTGCCCCGGAAGCACCTTTGCGGTGAGCCGCACCGGCTTCTGCTTCAAGGTCAGGCGAGGCTTCGCGGCCGATGAGCTGACCCTTCGGCACGAGACGACGACGGTCACTCTCTGGCCGCCGTTCGTGACCGGGTTTCCGAACCGGAATGCGTACGCACGCAGTCCGGCCGGACGGATGCCGAGCAGGGTCACTCCCGGCGCGGGGTCGGAGACCCCTGCACTCGTCGCGAGGTAGCCCGGGGCGCAGGTGACCGCGAAGCTCGTGATCGCGTTCGCCGGCAGAGCCTGAGAATGGAAGAGCGCCGGGGCGAGGACGACCTGGGCGAGCGACGACGGCGCGGCCAATGCAGCCGCGACCGTAACCAGCACGATGACCCACTTACGCATTCGCCGCAGTACCTCTCACGACCCTACAACAGGAGGATCGTAGAATCGAGGGCGTGATCCTGGTCACCGGCGGCAACGGCTTCGTGGGCCCGAAGATCGTGCGCGCGCTGCGCGCGCGAGACCTCCCGGTGCGGGCTCTGGTGCGCCGGCCGGGTGAACGCTCGGCGGCGACCCTCGCGGCCTGGGGCTCGGAGCTCGTTCAGGGAGACATGACGGATGCGGAGAGCCTTCGCCGCGCTGCGGACGGAGCCGAAGTCGTCGTCCACCTCGTCTCGATCAGGCAGGGCTCCGACGACGACTTCCGGCAGGTGATGGAACAGGGGACACGCGATCTCGTCGCGGCCGCGAAAGACGCCGGAATCCGGCGCTTCGTGCTGATGAGCGCCCTCGGAACGAGCGAGGAGACGAAGGATCTCGTGCCCTACTACCGCGCCAAGTGGCAGATGGAGCAGACCGTCCAGAGCTCGGGCGTCGAGCATGTGGTCTTCCGCCCGAGCTTCGTCTTCGCCGGCGACGGCGGGATCCTCCCGACCTTCACGAAACTGGCACGGGTCGCCCCCGTCACTCCGATCATCGGCTCGGGCACCCAGCGCATTCAGCCCATCTGGATCGACGACGTCGCCGCCTACTTCGCGGCTGCGGTCGACAAGCCGGAAGCGGCGAACCGCATCTTCGAGCTCGGCGGGCCCGACGCCGTGAGCTGGAACGAGTTCTGGCAGCGGCTGAAGCGCGAGCTCGGCCAGCGCCGGCCGAGCATCCACGTGCCGATGGGTCTGATGCGGCTGAACGCCCTCGTCACCGAACGACTCCCGGGAAACGTTCCCCTGACGCGGGATCTGCTGACGATGCTGGAGCACGGGGACAACGTCGCCTCGAACGACGACGCGGCCCGAACGTTCGGCCTGCCTCTCGCTCCGCTCGACGAACAGCTCCGCCGCGCGACCTGAAAAAGAACGAGGGCCGCACGACGGCGGCCCTCGATTCCGGTTACCAGCGCTGTAGTGGTAGAGGCGCTTCCGACCGGTCGATGCTGCTACCGGCGGCGCGTGTTCGCGAGCCCCCCACGCTGGCTAGGCGGTTTCCCCGTAGGTCCCGGGGACGGCACCTCTACCCGCTGGTACCTCCACTGCCCGTACTTGAAGAAGAATTCACTCTCGGACCACCTCCTTTCCGCGGTAGCAGCACTCTAGCTATTGCGGAGGACTACCGAGAGCTCCAGTCCTCGATCCTGCGGGACGGTCACGCTCTCGAGCGTCGGATCCGACTGGCGCGCGCGCGAATAGGCGCCCAGCACGTCCTCGTGGGAGAGGACGTTGTCGGCGATCACGACCGCCCCCGGCTCGAGCTTCGTGCGGGCCTGAGTGAAGAGCTGCTCATATTGCTCCTTCTCGGCGTCGAGGAACACGACGTCGAAGACGTCCGCGATCTCCGGGACGACCTCCAAGGCGTCGCCGTCGATCAACTCGCACCAATCATCGAGCCCGGCCTCCGCGACGTTACGCCGCCAGGCCTCGACCTTGGCCGGATCGTTCTCCAGCGAGAGCACGTGGCCGCCGAGGTGACGGACTCCGGCGCCGAGCCAAATCGAGGAGTACCCCCGCGAGCCCCCGATCTCGAGCACCTCGCAGTCGGTCTGGGGAGCGACGAAGGCGAACAGAAACTGCCCCGTCGTGCGGGCCACCTGGCGCGCGCGCTGATCCCTCGGAACGCCGCGCGCCCGCTCGTCGGCGTCCTCGGCTTCGAGCCGAGCGAGCACGGCCCGGACACGGTCGTCGAGCACGCTGGGGAGCCTACTTACCCGTAAAAGTGTTCACGCGCGTGTGCATTCGGGTCCCGACCCGCCCCCCTGCCATGGCGTTCAGCCTACTTCCGGCGGGCGCACGCGTCTGTCACGTGTTCGTCTCGACTTTGTGACTTGCGCTCAGACCGGCGGTCGCGCCGCGGCGAAGGCGCGCTCGGCGGGCTCTCGCGCAGGGCACGTGACCAGATGGTCGTTGACCACCCCGCACGCCTGCATTGCCGCATACACCGTCGTCGGACCGACGAAGCGGAAGCCCGCCCGGCGGAGCGCCTTGGACAGCTCCACGGATTCCGGGGTCGTCGAGCGCCAATCCGCAGCCGAACGAGGCGCGCGACCGGGCTTCACGCGATGTGACCAGACGAGCTCCGGCAGCGAGCTGCCCGAGTCCCTCAACGCAACCGTCGCCCGAGCATTCGCGATCGTCGCCTCGATCTTGCCACGGTGCCGAACGATGCCTGCGTCGGCGAGGAGGCGCTTCACGTCGCGTTCACCGAACCGCGCCACTCGTTCGGGGTCGAAATCGGCGAACGCCGCCCGGAACGCCTCGCGCTTACGGAGGATCGTCAGCCACGAGAGGCCCGACTGGAAGCCCTCGAGGCACAGCCGCTCGTACAGACCCCGCTCGTCGACCACCGGCCGCCCCCACTCCTCGTCGTGGTAGGCGTTGTAGAGCGGATCGGAGCTCTCCCAGCAGCGGTCTCCCACCGCCCGACGATACCTCCCGAACCCCGGTTAGTAGCCCCCGCCACCACCACCGCTGGTGGTGTTCGTGTTCGTCGTGCCGGTGGAGCCGCCGCCCCCTCCGCCGCTGTTGTTGCCGTTGCTGCCGCAGCCGGCCAGGAAGAGCGCCCCGAGCAGCAAGCCGAGCGCGAGCTTCTTCATCCAACCTCCTTTCGCTGGTCCCTACGTGGAGGCGGAAAGACCGGTTTCAGGCAATGACGACCTTGACCATCCCGTCCTCCACTTTGACGGGAAAGGTCTCGACGGGCTCGACCGCCGGCAGCGAGAGCGGCCGGCCCGTGCAGATCTCGATCCGGGCGCCGTGCCGGGGACAGACCGCGTACCCCTCCTCGACGTCGAAGTCGCCCTCGCAGAGCGGGCCGTCGTCGTGCGAACAGCGATCCTCGATCGCGCAGAAGCGCCCGGACAGGTTGTAGACGCCGACCGAGATCTCGCCCGCGTGGACGATCTTGACCGTGCCGGGAGGGAGCTCCTCGACCGGAGCAACGTCGATCTCGGCCATGCTCGCGGCTACTTGAGCTCGAGCTCGTCGAGGCCGGCCCACTCGTCGGGAAGCGGCGTTCCCTTGGCTCGGTGGAGCGCGACCTTGAGCACGCCCAGGCCCAGCAGCGCGCACTTGAGGCGGATCGGGGTCAGCGGGATGCCGATCTCCTCGAGCAGCGCCTCCTTGGGCAGCCCGGCGATCTCGCCGGCCTTCCGTCCTTTGACCATCTCCATCAGCATCGAGGTGGACGCCTGGCTGATCGCGCAGCCACGTCCCGAGAACTTCACCTCGTCGATCGTCTCGCCATCGTCCTCGAACTGGACGTAGATCGTGACCTCGTCGCCGCAGAGCGGGTTGAGGCCCTCCGCCTGAGCATCGGCGTCCTCGATCACGCCGTGGCCACGCGGGTTCTTGTAGTGGTCGAGGATGACCTCGCGATACAGATCGTCGACCATCGCTACCCCAGGATCTTCCGCGTCTTGTGCAGGCCCTCGACGAGCCGGTCGATCTCCTCCGGCAGCGTGTAGAGGTAGAAGCTCGCCCGGTTGGTCGCCGCCACCCCGAGCCGCGCCATCAACGGCTGGCAGCAGTGGTGGCCGGCTCGGATCGCCACTCCTTCGGAGTCGAGCACCTGCGCCACGTCGTGCGGATGGATGCCTTCGACGTTGAACGAGACGATGCCCGCCCGCCGCTCGGGAGGCGGCCCGTACGTCGTGATCCCACCGACCTCGTCGAGACAGTCGAGCGCATACGCGACTAGCTCACTCTCGTACTGCGCGATCGCCTCGAGCCCGACCTCGCCGACGTAGTCCATCGCGGCACCGAACCCGAACGCCTCGGCGATCGGCATCGTGCCCGCCTCGAACTTATAGGGCAGGTCGCCCCAGGTCGTCTCCTCGAGACGGACGGAGCGGATCATGTGCCCGCCGAGATTGAAGGGCGCCATCTCCTCCAGTAGCTCGGCGCGCCCCCAGAGGGCACCGACGCCGCTCGGGCCGCACAGCTTGTGCGACGAGAAGGCGAGAAAGTCGCATTGCAGCGCCTGGACGTCGACGCGGTGATGCGGCGCGCCCTGGGCTGCGTCCACGACCATGATCGCGCCGTGGTCGTGCGCCCACGCGGCCAGCCGCTCGACCGGGTTGACCGTGCCCAGCGAGTTCGAGACGAGATTCGTCGCGACGACCTTCACCGTCCCGGAGCCCGCGAGCTCGTCGAGCCCGTCGAGCCGGAGCTCGCCGCTGTCGTCGATCGGCAGCATCCGGAAGTCGGCGCCTGTGCGCTTGGCGATGTACTGCCACGGCACGAAATTCGAGTGGTGCTCGAGCTCGGTCACGAGAACGACGTCGCCCGGCCCCAGGTTGTCGAGCCCCCAGGCGTAGGCGACGAGGTTGATCGACTCGGTCGCGCTGCGGGTGAAGATCACCTCGCGCGCCGACGGCGCGTTCACGAATGCGCGCGCCTTCTCACGAGCTCCCTCGTAACCTGCAGTCGCGCGCTCCGAGAGCGTGTAGACGCCCCGATGCACGTTCGCGTACGAGGTCTCGTAGAACTCCCGGATGGCGTCGAGCACCTGCCGCGGCTTCTGCGAGCTTGCTGCGGAATCGAGGTACGCGAGCGGCTTTCCGTGGATCTTCTCCTCGAAGATCGGGAAGTCGGCGCGCAGTCGCTGCGCGTCGAGCGTGGATCGAGCTGTCACGGCCACAGGGCTATCGTACCGAGGCATCGGGTCATGAAGTTTCGCGCCACAGCCGCCTTTCTGCTCGCAACGATCCCGCTCGCCGCGGGGTGCGGCAGCTCGGGCGGAAATGCGAGCTCGCCCGGAGGGAAGCTCTTCGCGAGCTCCGGCTGCGGCAGCTGCCACACCCTCAAGGCCGCGGACGCGAAGGGCCAGGTCGGGCCGAATCTCGACGAGCTGAAGCCCGACGCGTCGACCGTCGAGCATCAAGTGCGCGTGGGCGGGAACGGCATGCCGTCCTTCGGCAGCAAGCTGACCTCGCGCCAGATCGTGCTCGTCGCCGACTTCGTCGCCGACTCCTCGCGCAGCTCGGGCAAGGTCGCAGCCTTCAAACCGGACGACACGACCGTGGCGGGCTGCGAGCGGAAGAAGGGAGGTCCCGCCTGCTTCCGTCAGGCATTCGCGAACATCGCCTACACCGCTGGCCCGGAGAAGGCGCTCGCGCTGCTCGGGAAGGACGACCTGTCGATCCCGGCGGTTCACGCCGACTGCCACCAGATCTCGCACGCAGTCGGCCACGGGGCATTGGCCCACTTCAAGAACAACCCGGCCCAGGCGCTCGCCCACGGGGGCATGACCTGCAACTCGGGCTACTACCACGGCGTGATCGAGCGGGCGTTCGCCGGCGTCCCGCGCGAGGAGGTGACGCGGATCGCGCGGCACCTCTGCACCGGACCGGCTGTCACGAAGGAGGAGTTCCTGCTCTACCAGTGCGTCCACGGGCTCGGACACGGACTGATGATCTACAGCGGGCTCGATTTGCCGTGGTCACTCCAGACCTGCGACCGGCTGCAGTCCGACTTCGACCGCGTCTCGTGCACCGGCGGCGTCTTCATGCAAAACCTGATGCCGGGCATGGGCACCTCGCGCTACCTGCGCCAGAAGGACCCGATCTACCCGTGCAACGCCGTCGCGGAGCGGCACAAGGTCTACTGCTACCTGATGGTCACATCCCGGATCCTGAGCCTTGACGGCTACGACTGGCACAAGACGGCTGCCTGGTGCCGGCGGAGCGAGAAAGGCTGGGTTGCGACGTGCTTCCAGTCGTACGGACGCGACGCGTCCGGCTTCAGCCAGTACCAGCCACAGCGCACGGTCAGGCTCTGCCTCGAGGCGGGCGACGACGCGGGCGAATGCCTCTACGGCGCCGCGCGCGACTACGGCAACAACTACGCGGGCGGCGTGGAGGCGGCACGGCTCTGCAACCTCGCACCGGCGGCCCAGCGCGGCCGTTGCTTCGAGGGCATCGGCACGATCCTCGGCACGCTGCACCGCTACGGGAACGAGCGCAAGTCGGCCTGCAAGGCCGTCACGCCGGCCCGTTACCGACCCGACTGCTACCGCGGCGCAGCGATCACCTGAGCATGCTCACGGGTCTCGCCGCCCGCGTGTCGCTCTGGAACCGCCGGCGCAAGCTCGCACTCTTTCTGGACGAGCTGCGCCCAGAGCCGCAGACGACCGTCGTCGACGTCGGCGTCGGCGACACCGGCTTCGACACCGAGCCCGGTGTCGCGCTGAGCCACAATTTCTTCGAAGCGCTGTATCCGTGGCCCGAGCGGATCACGGCCGTGAGCGACGTGCCCCTGCCGAACTTCGCCCAGGAGTTTCCGTCGGTCAGCTGCGTGACGGCCAGCGGGACCGACCTCCCGTTCGAGGACGACGCCTTCGACATCGCCTTTTCGAACGCGGTCATCGAGCACGTGGGCGGCCGTGACGAGCAGCGGCGGTTCGTGCACGAGCTCTGCCGCGTGGCGCCGCGCGTGTTCGTCTCCACTCCGAACCGCAGGTTCCCGGTCGAGGTGCACACGCTCATGCCGTTCGTCCACTGGCTCCCGCGAGACGCCCGCGACCGGGTTTTCGCCACCCTCCGTCGAGACGCGTGGGCCGGGGTCGAGCTCCTGGATCAGCGGGAGCTGCTTGGGCTGTTCCCAGCCGAAGCCACAACCCGGGTCGTCGAGTCGAAGATCACGATCACGGTGATAGCGACCCGCCCTCAGCGCGATCCGACCGGGGCGCCTGGGGAATGCGGGCCTCGAGGGCGCTCGTGACCGCTTCGCGAACCGGCTCGAGCTCGATCCGGTCGAGCACGTCCTGGAAGAAACCGCGCACGATCAGGCGCTCGGCCTCAGGGCGGGGCAGCCCGCGGGCCATCAGGTAGAACAGCTGCTCGCGATCGACCCGGCCCACGGTCGCGCCGTGGGTGCAGCGCACGTCGTTGGCGAGGATCTCGAGGCCCGGGATCGGCACCGCGTGCGCGGTCGGAGAGAGCATCAGGTTGCGGCACTCCTGGTAGGCGTTCGTCTTCTGAGCGTCGCGCTCGACCCGGATCATCCCGCGCCAGACCGCGGTCGCGGTGTCGCGCAAGGCGCCCTTGAAGGCGAAGTCCGACTCGGTGTTCGGCGCCATGTGCTCCTGGAAGGTGTCGTAGTCGAGGTGCTGGTCGGCGTCGGCGAAGTACGCGCCCGTGACCCGGGACGTCGCACCGGGCCCGGCCAGATCGTTCTGGATCCAGACCTTGCCCTTCTTCGAGCCGAAGCCGCCGCTGACCCAGTCCAGCTCGGCGTCGCGCTCGACGCGCGCGTGGTGCGAGGCGAAATGCCACGTCTCGCGCGAGAGGTTCTGCAGCGACACGTACTCGAGCTTCGCGGCCTGCTCGACGAAGAGCTCGGTGACGCCGTTGAAGTACCCGTGCAGATCGGGTGACGTCGACGAATACTCCTCGACGAGCGAGAACCGGGAGCCCTCTTCCGCGATCACGAGGAGACGCCAGAAGAGCGAGGCGCCCTCGATCGCGTTCACGACGCGCACGAAGAGGGGCCGCTCCAGCTCGAGCCCGCCCGGCACGTGCACGAGCAAACCGTGCTTCCAGGCCGCGGCGTTGTGCGCGGCGAACTTGTCGTCCTGCCAGCCTACGAGCGACCCGAGCCGCTCCTGCGCCTCGTCGAGCGGCTCGAAGCGGATCTCCTTCGGCGCGCGGGTGATCTCGATTCCGGTCTCGGTGACGACGGCCTCCGCGGCCACCTCGAGCTCGAGCATCGACCCCGGCGCCGCCGCCGGTGTTCGCCCTTCGCCGTCGAACGCCTCGGGATCGAACCCGCGCAAGTCGGTGAAGCGCCAGTGCTCCTCGGTCGTGTCGGGGAGCGGCAGCTCGCGGTAGCGCTCGAGCGCCTCGGTCCTACTCATACGGCTTGTACCGCCGGTGCAGGATGAGCGCGTTCCCGTCGGGATCGAGGCAGACCGCCATCCGGCAGACGCCGGTGTCACCCGAGCCGACGAACTCGACGCCCTTCGCCTCCAGGTCCTTCCTGGCGGCCTCCACGTCGGGAACGCGGACGGCGAACCCGCCGATGCTCGGCGTGAACTCGATCCCTTCCTTCTCGGGCTCCCAGAACGTGAGGGTCACCTGACCGGCCGTCAGCTCGTGCGGGTTGTGCGCGTCCGGAGGCAGGCCGAGGACGTCGTGATACCACGCCTGCGCGCGCTCCGCGTCCCGGGTCGCGATGTTGATGAAGTCGACTCGCTCGACCTGCGTCACGGTGTGCTCCCGTCCGGGTACGGCGCGTAGCGGCGATGCAGCTGGAGCGTGTTGCCGTCCGGATCGAAGAAGACGGCAATGTGGCAGACCCCGGAGTCGATCGTCTCGCCGCCGAGCTTCACGCCCTCGGCCTCGAGCTTGGCCCTTGCCTCCTCGACATCGTCGACCCGAAGGGCGATCGGCATCTGGTGCGGCCGCGCCTCGAAGTCCGGGCCCATCGCCTCGGGCGAGACGAGCGCGAGCGTCACATTGCCGAGCTCGTACTCGACCCAGCGCTCCCCGGAGTTCGGGTTGCGCCTCAGGCCGAGCGTCTGGCCGTAGAACTCGTCGGCTCGAGCGAGGTCTTGGACGGGGACAGCTACGAAGTCGGCGCGCTCGACCCCGAGATCAGCCAACCGACCCTTCCATCTCGACGTGGGTGAACCCCTGGTTCCCCCACGAGCCCCCTCCTTCAGAACGGAGGCTCGCGTCCAGCGGCTCAGGAGCCGACAGAGGGAATCGTTGCACTAGCCGACCGACCCTTCCATCTGGAGCTGGATCAGGCGGTTCATCTCGACCGCGTACTCCAGCGGGAGCTCCTTCGTGATCGGCTCGACGAAGCCGGACACGATCATCGCCGACGCCTCGGCCTCGGAGAGACCGCGCGACATCAGGTAGAAGAGCTGCTCCTCGCCGATCTTCGAGACCGTCGCCTCGTGCCCGATGTCCACCTCGTCCTCGTCGATCTTGATGTACGGGTAGGTGTCGGAGCGCGACTTCTCGTCGAGGATCAGCGCGTCGCAGACGACCTTCGACTTCGCGTGCGTGGCGCCCTTGGCGACCTCGAGCAGCCCGCGGTAGCCGGCACGGCCCCCGTCCTTCGAGATCGACTTCGAGGTGATGACGGAGGTCGTGTTCGGCGCGATGTGGACGCACTTGCCGCCCGCGTCCTGGTGCTGGCCCTTGCCGCCGAAGGCGATCGAGAGCACCTCGCCGTGGGCACGCTCGCCGAGCAGCCAGATCGCCGGGTACTTCATCGTCAGCTTGGAGCCGAGGTTGCCGTCGACCCACTCCATGGTCGCGTCCTCGTAGGCGACGGCGCGCTTCGTGACGAGGTTGTAGACGTTGTTCGACCAGTTCTGGATCGTCGTGTAGCGGCAGCGCGCTTTCGGCTTGACGATGATCTCGACCACGGCCGAGTGCAGCGAGTCGCTCGAGTAGATCGGCGCGGTGCAGCCCTCGACGTAGTGCACGTAGGCGCCCTCGTCGACGATGATCAGCGTGCGCTCGAACTGGCCCATGTTCTCCGCGTTGATGCGGAAGTAGGCCTGGAGCGGCATCTCGACCTTCACGCCCGGCGGGACGTAGATGAACGACCCGCCCGACCAGACCGCGGAGTTGAGCGCCGCGAACTTGTTGTCGTTCTGCGGGATGATCGTGCCGAAGTACTGCTTGACGAGCTCTTCGTGCTCGCGCAGGGCGGTGTCCATGTCCAGGAAGATCACGCCCTTGTCCGTGAGGTCCTGCTGGAGCTTGTGGTAGACGACCTCGGACTCGTACTGCGCGCCGACGCCGGCGAGGTACTTCTTCTCGGCCTCGGGGATACCGAGCTTGTCCCAGGTGTCCTTGATCTCGGAGGGCAGGTCCTCCCACGAATTCGCCTGCTTCTCGGTCGGACGGATGTAGTAGAAGATGTTCTCGAAGTCGATCCCGGACAGATCGCCGCCCCACTCGGGCAGGGGGCGCGCCCGGAAGTACTCGAGCGACTTGAGGCGGTACTTGCGCATCCACTCCGGCTCGTTCTTGTGCTCCGAGATCGATGCCACGAGCTCGGGCGAAAGACCGCGACCCGACTTGAAGAAATAGTTCTCCTCGTCGTGAAAGCCGTACTTGTAGTCGTTACCGATCCCGGCGACGACTTCGGTTTCAGGAGTTGCTGCCATTGCTCCTTCCGTTTGCGGCGCCGAAGCTCTCGTAGCCCTCGGCTTCCAGCCTGTGGGCGAGTTCTGCCCCGCCTTCCTCAACGATACGCCCATCCACGAAGACGTGGACGAAATCCGGCTTCACGTAGTTGAGGATGCGTTGGTAATGCGTGATCACGAGGGCGCCGGTCTCGGTGCCGACCAGGTCACTTACGCCCTCGGCGACGATCTTGAGCGCGTCGATGTCGAGCCCGGAGTCGGTCTCGTCGAGCACGGCGATGCGCGGCTTCAGCATCGCCATCTGCAGGATCTCCACGCGCTTCTTCTCGCCGCCCGAGAAACCGTCGTTCAGATACCGCTGAGCCAGCTCGCGCGGGACCTTCAGCTTCTCCATTGCGGCGAGCAGCTCGGTGCGGAACTCCGGGATCTTGACCGGGTCGTCCTCGCCGTCGTTGCGCGCCTTGCGGATCGCGTTGATCGCAGACCGGAGAAAGCTCGTCACGGTCACGCCCGGGATCGCATGCGGGTACTGGAAGGCGAGGAACAGCCCCTTCTGCGCACGCTCGTCGGCTTCGGCCTCGGTCACGTCCTCGCCGTCGAAGAGGATCTGGCCATCGGTGATCTCGTACGCCGGATGGCCCATGAGGGCGTAGGCGAGCGTGGACTTGCCGGACCCGTTCGGGCCCATGATCGCGTGGATCTGGTTCGTGTCCACGGCGAGGTCGACGCCCTTGACGATCTCGGTGCCGTCCTCGAGCGCGACATGCAGATTTTTCAGTTCGAGCAAAGCCATCAGAGTGGCGAGCACACGTGAAGCGCGCCCGTCGAGACATGCTAGCGATCATCCCCTCCCGGGGAGCGCATCCGGCACTCCGTTGGGGGTGCCCCATGGCGGGGGGCCGAAACCCCAGCTAACCTAGGTCCATGCCGGAGATTGGCATCACCGGGCTCATCGTCATCCTCGTCGTCGCGCTGCTCATCTTCGGGCCGAAGCGCCTGCCCGAAATCGGTCGCTCACTCGGCCGTGGAATGCGCGAGTTCAAGGACTCGGTCACCGGCAACCACGAGAAGGCAGAGTTGCCTCCTCGCTCCGGCGACGAGTCCCCGCCCCCTCCGTCGTAGGGTCGTGACCGTGCTCCCGCGGCGCCTTCGCCACGGCGAAGAGGCCACCCTTGTCGAGCACCTCGGCGAGCTACGCACGCGGCTGATCATCTGCCTCGGAGCGCTCGCGGTGGCGTTCGCGGTCACGTTCGCGTTCCATGGCCACATCCTCGACTGGCTGAACCGGCCGCTGCCCGAGCAGTTCCAGAAGCCGGTGACGTTCAGCCCGATAGAGCCGTTCACGACCTCGGTCTGGGTGAGCCTCTATGCGGCCCTCCTGCTCGCGCTTCCGATCATCTTCTGGCAGGTGTGGGCCTTCCTCGCACCGGCGTTCGAGGAGCACAACCAGCGCTCGATGGCCGCGATGGTGGCCTTCGCGGCCGTGCTCGGAGTCGGCGGAGTCGCCTTCGGCTACTTCGTGATCCTCCCGCCGGCGATCCACTTCCTAACGAACTACGACTCGGCCCACTACACGATCCTCATCAGGGCGCGCGACTACTACAAGTTCGCGACGTTCGTCCTGCTCGGGGTGGCAATCGCCTTCGAGGTACCGGTCTTCATGCTGGGGCTTGTCCGCCTGCGCATCCTGACCGCCGCGAAGCTGCGCAGCACCTGGCGCTTCGGAGTCTTTGCGATGGTGGTGCTCGGCGTCATCCTCCCCGGCGTGGACCCGGTCTCGACGATCCTTTCCGTTATTCCGCTCGTCGCGCTCTACCTGCTGTCGATCGCCCTCGCGTCGTTCCTGGAACCGCGCTGGCGCTCGGACACGGGACCCGCGCCGTTAGCGGAATGACCTACCCGAAGATCGAGCTCCACGTCCATCTCGAGGGAACGGTTCGCCCGAAGACGCTCCTCGAGATCGCACGCCGCAACGACTACGCCCTCCCTGCCGAGACGGAGGAAGGGCTCGCGACGCTCTACGACTTCCGCGACTTCGCACACTTCATCGACGTCTGGATCCTGACAACCAATGCGCTGCGCACGCCGGAAGACTTCCGCCAGGTGGTCGTGGACTACGCGGCCGAGGCGGCCTCGCACGGCGCCGTCTACATCGAGGCGATCTTCTCGCCGGCCGAGCGCGTCCGGCGCGGGGTCGGCTGGGACGAGATCTTCAGCGGCTACTGCGACGGCGCCCAGGAGGCCCGCGAGCTCCACGCGGTGGAGATCCGCCTGACACCCGACATCGTCCGCGGCTTTCCGCTCGACGAAGCCGAGGAGGTCGTTCGCTACTCGGCGAAGTACCGCGAGCGAGGGGTCGTCGGGGTCGGCCTCGGCGGCCTCGAGGCCGACTTCCCGCCCGAGCCGTACGAGCCGGTGTTTGCACTCGCGCGCGACGAGGGCCTCGCCTCGGTGCCCCATGCGGGCGAAGTCGCGGGGCCGCCGTCAGTGCGCGGAGCGCTCGAGCAGCTCGGAGCCCACCGGCTCAGGCACGGCATCACGGCCGTCGAGGATCCGGGCCTCCTGCGCGAGATCGCCGAGCGCCGCGTCGTCCTGGACGTCTGCCCGATCTCGAACCTGCGCACGCGCGCCGTCTCCTCGCTCGAGGAGCATCCGCTGCCGCAGCTCGTCGCCGCCGGCGCGCTCTGCTCGATCTCGACCGACGACCCCGCGATGTTCGGCACCGACCTGGCCCAGGACTACGACGCAGCGACCTCGTTGGGGCTCGACCCCCGCGACTTCTTCGAGGCGGGGCTCGAAGGCGCCCTCTGCGACGACGGGACGAAGTCCCGGGTGCGCGCGGTGGGCGATACGTACCACTGGGACGCCCTCGGTGTCCGCGAAGGGCAGGTACCCTAGGCCAGCCATGGCGCGAGGAGCCGCACAGACGCAGCGAAAGCAGCGCGCGAAGCAGGAACAGCCCAAGCGGAAGCGCTCGGCGCCCGCCTACGAGCAGACGATGTTCTTCCCGCGCCTGCGCAGGCAGGCGAAGTGGGTCTTCGTCTTCCTCGCCCTGGTCTTCGGCGTCGGCTTCGTGGCCTTCGGCGTCGGCTCCGGCTCGACCGGGATCAGCGACATCCTCCGCGGCAACTTCTTCGGCGGCGGCACCTCGACGAGCTCTCAGGTGAACGACAAGAAGAAGGCGATCGAGCAGAACCCGAAGAACATCAGCGCCTACCTCGACCTCGCGGGCATCTACCAGCAGGACCAGAAAGAGGCCCAGGCGCTGGCGACCCTCCGCAAGGCACAGGCGATCGCGCCGAAGAACTTCGACGTGCTCAACCGCATCGCCGGGATCTACAGCGGCCGCGCCGAGATCGCGCGGACGAACGCCCAGAACGCGCAGCTCAACTACTACAGCAACACGGTCACGCCGCCCGGCCTCGACCCGACCACCACGCTCGGCGGCGCGATCGCGAACGACACCTACAGCAGCTCGCTGCAGACGAAGGCGAACGATGCCTACCAGACGATGATCAAGGCCTACTCCAGGGCGAGGAACGCGTATCAGGCGCTCGCCGTCGCCTCGGCCGGGACCTCGCAGGAGTCGAACGCCCAGCTCCAGCTCGCCAGCTCGGCCCAACTCGCAGGCGACGTGGGAACTGCGATCACGGCCTACACGCGGTTCCTGAAGATCGCGCCGGACAGCCCGAACGCCCAGGCCGTCCGCCAGACCCTCCAGCAGCTTAAGGCTTCCACGGCGCAGACCCAGACCCAGGGTTAGACTCCGGCTCCAGGGGAGAGAAGGCCGGGATGAACTTCGACATCACCACCGAACAGCTTGGCGACGACGCCTACGTGATCGCGCTTTCTGGCGAGGTCGACCTCTACACCGCACCGGAGTTCAAGCAACAGCTCCTCGACGTGATCGGCAAGGGCGCCAAGGACGTCGTGGTCGACTTCTCGAACACGACGTTCATCGACTCCACGACCCTCGGCGTGCTCGTGGGCGGGGTCAAGCGCCTGCGGGCAACCGACGGGCAGCTCTCGCTCGTCTGCAGCGACCGCAACATCACGAAGATCTTCGAGATCACCGGCCTCGACCGTGTCTTCACGATCTACCCGACCCGCGACGAGGCCGTCTCGAAGGTGTCTTCCTCGGGGCAGCCCTCCACCTAGTGCGGGGCGGCGTCGCCGTCGTCGCCCTTGCGGCCGCGCTGCTCGCGGGCGGCTGCGGTACCGGCGGCATCTCCAAGGCCGGGGACACCGACCGCGGCAAGCAGCTCTTCCTGCAGAAGTGCGGCGGCTGTCACACGCTCGCCGCCGCCGGGACGCACGGCAATCAAGGACCGAACCTGGACGACGCGTTTCAGGCTTCGCGGAAGCAAGGGTTCAAGCAAGTGACGATCGAGCAGGTCGTCCGCGACCAGATCGAGCTCGCCGTCCCGCCGATGCCTGCGAACCTCGTCAAGGGCACCGATGCCGACGCCGTCGCCGCCTACGTCGCATCGGTCGCCGCCAATCCGTCGGCGGCCCCGGCGAAGAACGCGACGAATGGCAAGGACATCTTCGTTGCGAACTGCGGGAGCTGCCACACGCTCGCCGATGCCGGGACGAGCGGGAACGTCGGTCCCAACCTCGACCAGCTGAAGCCGGCCGAGAGCATCGTCCAGCACCAGGTGATCAACGGCGGCGGCGCGATGCCGGCCTTCAAGGGTCAGCTGACCCCGGCTCAGATCACGGCGGTCGCCAAGTACGTCTCGTCGGTCGCCGGCAAGGGCTAGAGCCTCCTACTCACGCTCGGCCTCGAGATCCACGACCACGTGGGTGATCGGGACGGCGAAGCGCTCGCGGGCTCCGGAGACGACGCCTCGCTCGAGCCAGTGCGACCGGCCTTCCGGGTGGGTCGAGATGATGATCTCGTCGGGACCGAACGTGCGCACCGCGTCCTCGATCGCCAGCAGCGGGTCGGCGTCGCCCACCTCGCCGCTGGCCGTGATCCCGCTCTCCTGCAGCCGCTGCAGGCTCGTGTCGAGGCGTTTGCGGGCCTCGGCGCGGGCCGGGTCCTCGTCCGAGGCCCAGTGCCTGATCGGCGAGTTCAGCGCAGGGCTGACCACGAGCACTCGTGTGCGGGAGCCCTCGCCGCGCCGTTCGATCTGCTCTCGGAGCGCCTCGCCGCCCACGGTCTCGTTGGCGACGACGAGGATCCGGCGTTCGTCCGGTGCCCCTCGGTGAGCGGGGGCGGTCTGGCGGGGCGCCTCGACGCGTCGCGACCGAAACCACCACCAGAGCACGCCGGCTGTCAGCACGATGAACACGGCGAGCCCGGCCCAGCGGTTGATCACCGCGGCGATCGCGATCAATGCGAAGTACACGACCGAGCCGAGGAGGAACTGGAACGCGTCGGCCTCGCTGCGGAGCGGATTCTTCACTGGGGACCCTCGCTAGAGGATGTAGATCGTCGTGTAGACCACGATCCACATTACGTCCACGAAGTGCCAGTAGATCCCGGGAATCTCGACGCCGAGGTGCTCCTCGCTCGTGTAGTGGCCGCGGTAGGAGCGGATCGTCGCGGCAAGGAGCAGCGTCAGGCCGACGAAGACGTGCGCACCGTGCAGGCCCGTCAGGCAGTAGAAGATCGTGCCGAAGGCGTCGGTGTAGGGCGCGAAACCGATCCGCGAGTACTCGGCGATCTGGGTGAGCAGGAAGCTGAGGCCGAGAAGAAAGGTGAGCGAGAGCCCGGCCTGCAGGCCAACCCGGTTCCCTCGTTTGATCGCCTGCAGAGCCCAGTGCATGGTGAAGCTCGAGGTCACGAGGATGAAGGTGTTGATCCCGGCGACGAAGACCGGGAGGTGGTGACCCGGGGTCGGCCACGGGGTTCCGGCGGCGACCCGCACGAAGAAGTACGCCGTGAAGAACGAGCCGAAGAGCATGATCTCCGACGCGATGAAGAGGAACATCCCCAGGGTGCGCGCGTCCACGCGCGAGCTCTGGTGTGCCTGGGGCGGATGAGCGGCGTGGGCCTCGGCGTGCGCGCTCATTGCGCCACCGGCTCCTGCACGGGGGCGACCTCGACGTGCTCCACCGGCAGGCCCGTCTGCTTGCGGAGCCGGTTGACGAGGTCACCGCGCAGCCAGCTCGACGTCTTCTCGCCGGGGAACGTCGAGACGATGATCTCGTCGATCCGCTCGTCCTGGACCGCCTGGGCGGCGGCGGTGAACGGGTCGGGGTGCGCGACCTGCCCGTGTGCCTCGATGCCTTCGCCGCGCAGCACTGTGAGCGCACGCCGCAAGCGCCGCTCTGCCTCCGGGTGCTCCGAGGAGGACACGTCGCTCTGCGGCGAGATGAGCAGGAACGCGGCCGGCCCCTGCTTGGCCCGCTCGCGGATCTTGTCCAGCAGCGGCTCGCCGACGATCGTCTCATTCGCGACCACGAGCACGTTCGCCTCGCCGCCTGCCTCGTGCTCCAGATCGACCACGACATGCTCGACCGGGCGGCCGTCGGCAGCGCGCTCCATCCGCTCGACCACGTTCCGGCGCAGCCAGCCGGACTTCTGGCGCGGGTGGGTCGAGACCACGATCTCGTCCGGTGGCGGCTCGAGCTGGGCCAGCGCGTCGCGGAGTGCCGCGACCGGGTCGGCCTCGACCACGAGGCCCGAGGCCGGGATTCCCGCCTCGCGCAGGGCCTCCAGCGTTCGCTCCAGCCTGCGGCCGGCCGCCGCGCGGCGTGTGTCCTCGTAGACGACGTAGCCCTCGCGCGGCTGGTTGACCGGCGTGATCACGGTCACCCGCAGCGGGCCCTCCTCGGCCCGGCGCTTGAGCGCGTCGATCAGGCTCTGCCCGGCAACCGTCTCGTTCGCGATCACGAGGACGTGACGCTGGTCGCTCACCTGACCTCCTCGAGCTCGCGGGCCCGGTCGCCGTTGAAGACGGCGTGGCGGGCGCCCGGTACGCCGTACTCGTACGGGGTCCCGACCACCTGCGGGATCTCGTCGAAGTTGAAGACCGGGGGCGGCGAGCTGACTTGCCACTCGAGCGTCAGCGAGCGCCACGGGTTCGCAGCCGCGGCCGGGCCGTACCGCCAGCTCGTGATCATGTTGTAGAGGAACACCAACGTCGAAGCGCCCAGCCCGAAGGAGGCGATCGAGATGAACAGGTTGAGATCCGCAAAGCGGGGCGCGTAGTCGGCGACCCGGCGCGGCATGCCCTGGATCCCGAGCCAGTGCATCGGGAAGAAGGTCAGGTTGAAGCCCACGAACGTGAGCCAGAAGTGCAGCTTCCCGAGCCGCTCGTTGTACATGCGGCCGGTCATCTTCGGGAACCAGAAGTAGATCCCAGCGAAGATCGTGAAAAGAGAACCGCCGAAGAGCACGTAGTGGATGTGTGCGACGACGAAGTAGGTGTCGGACGTGTGGATGTCGATCGGCACGGCCGCCAGGTAGATCCCGGAGAGGCCTCCGATCACGAACATCGAGACGAAGCCGAGGGCGAACAGCATCGGGGTCTCGAAGTGGATCCGGCCGTCCCATAACGTGGCTAACCAGGAGAAGACCTTGATCCCGGTAGGCACCGCGATGATCATCGAGGTGACCATCATCGGCACGCGGAGCCACGGCGCCATCCCGGCCACGAACATGTGGTGCGCCCAGACGGAGAAGCCGAGCACGAGAATCGCCATCAGCGAGAGGGCCATCAGCCGGTAGCCGAAGATCGGTTTCCGCGCCATCACGGAGATCACCTCCGAGGCGATGCCAAAGCCGGGCAGCATCATGATGTAGACCGCCGGGTGCGAGTAGAACCAGAAGATGTGCTGGTACCCGAGGGGATAGCCGCCCGCGGTGTAGTCGAAGAAGTGCGTGTGCATCTCCCGGTCGAACAACACGAAGAACTGCGAGCCCGCGATGAACGGTGTCGCGATCACGACGAGCAGCGAGGTGGTGAAGTTCGCCCAGACCAGCAGCGGCATACGCCAGAAGGTCATCCCTGGCGCGCGCATGGTGATGATCGTGACCAGGAAGTTGAGCGCGGTCATGATCGAGCTCGCACCTGCCCACTGGACGCCCATGTTGAAGAAGACCGTGCCGAGGGGCTGGTGCACGGAAAGCGGCGCATAGCCCGTCCACCCGGCAGCGAAAGCGCCGCCCGGGACGAGGAAGCTCGAGACCATCATGATCCCGGCGATCGGCAGCAGCCAGAACGAGAGCGCGTTCAGGCGCGGGAAGGCCATGTCGGGCGCGCCGATCATCAGCGGGATCACGTAGTTGCCGATCCCGGCGAAGGCGGGGATCACGAACAGGAAGATCATCAGCGCCGCGTGCACCGAGAAGAGCCCGTTGAAGGTCTGGTTGTCGACGAACTGCATCCCCGGCTGAGCGAGCTCGGCGCGCATGAACATCGCGAGCAGGCCGGCGATCACGAAGAAGACGATCGTCGTCACCAGGTACTGGATCCCGATCACCTTGTGGTCGGTGTTGATCCGGAAGTAGTCGCGCCAGCTCTTCGCCCCGTGGCCCGAGTGATCCTCGGGCTGGGTCCGGGCGCCCGAGGCGTAGCGCATCCAGTAGTCGAAGCCGCCGATGCCGGCGAGGAAGCCGAGCGGCACGGTCGTCAATTCGACCGTGGTGATCACCGAGCCGTCCCAGATCGGATCCCAGCCCTCGAGCCAGCGGACGAGCACGACGATGCCGGCGCCGATGCCGAAGAAGAGCGCCGTCATCCACGGCACTCGCAGCCAGCCCGGCGCGAGCAGGCGGTGCCAGCCTGTCGGAGGCGGCTTCACGGCGTGCTCCTCGTGCACAACGTGGTTGATCGTCGTCTCGGTCATTGCTGACCCTCGGCGAGGAACTTGACGAGAGCCGCGATCTGCGCCGTTGGCAGCGCGCTGAACGTCTTCGGCATGACCCCCTTCGGGTAGCGGGGCGCGACGTAGGCGTCCGGGTCGACGATCGACTCACGGATGAAAGCCTGCAAAGGCTTGTTCGCGCGCGCCGCCTCGGTGCGCAGCTGATCAAGGTCGGGGCCGACGGTTCCCGTCGAGCCCGCCGGCTTGAACGTGTGACAGCCGTCGCAGCCGTTCGAGACGAACAGCGCCTTGCCGGAGGGGCCGCCGGAAGCGCCGCCGCCGCCGGCGCCCCTGGTCTGGCTCGCAGCCCACTGACGGAACTTCGACGTCGTCATCACCTCCGACTGCGAGCGCATGAGCGCGTGGCCGAGACCACAGAGCTCCGTGCAGATCACCGGATAGGTGCCGAGGCGCTTCGGGGTGATGATCAGCCGCGTGATCAGGCCCGGGACGGCGTCCTGCTTCTGGCTGAACTCGGGCACCCAGAA
The DNA here is from genome assembly GCA_963754265.1 of uncultured Actinomycetes bacterium. Classification (GTDB taxonomy): domain Bacteria; phylum Actinomycetota; class Thermoleophilia; order Gaiellales; family Gaiellaceae; genus AC-32. The sequence goes on from CAVWFB010000003.1 coordinate 274,235, forward strand.
CGAGTGGATCACATCGAGCGACGTCAGCCGCAGCTTGACGGTCTTGTTGACGGGCAGGCGTAGCGTCGACGAAGTCGCGTTGTGGTAGCCCGGGTACTTGAAGAGCCACGCGAACTGCTGGGCCACGACGTCGACGACGAGCGGCCTGAGCGGGTCGCGCGCCGTCCCCGCTGACGCACGCGGCACGCGTTCGTTCTGGGTGAGAATGACCGCGCTGAGAATCGAGATCGAGGTGACGAGCACGGCCGGCACCGCCGTCCAGACGATCTCGAGGCCGGTGTGCCCGTGCACCGGCGGGCCGTCCGAGTCGTCGTCCGGGCCGACACGGAACTTGAGGACGGCGTACACGATCACCGCCGCGACGAGCGCGAAGATGGCGATGCAGATCACGGTCACGAACCAGAAGAGGAAGTCGATCCGGTCGGCCTGCTTGCTCGCCGGATCGGGCAGCCACGGCACCAGGAGCGCGACCGCGGCGGCACCTGCGCCGAACACGACTCCGAGCCCGACCAGCTGGAAGATCGATCCCCTGCGCACCGGGGCCGAGACTACTCGACGCGGAGGCGGAGTAGGGAGGGAAGCGAACGCCCGCTCGAGGTAGCTCGAAACTCCTGCAACGAGCGAGGTTCAGGCTGGGTCGGAAATGGGTACGAGGTGTCGGCAAACACAAGGAGGTTTGATGGGACTCGGAGTAAGCATTCTGCTGATCGCCGCCGGCGCGATCCTGGCCTTCGCGGTCAACAAGGAGGTCTCGGGCGTCGACATTCAGACGATCGGGTGGATCCTGCTGATCGTGGGGATTGTCGGGGGCGTGATTTCGATGATCTTCTGGTCGTCGTGGGCGGGCCCCGGCTATTGGTCGCGACGCCGCGGCTACGTCGAGGACGCGCCGCCGCCCGGCTACTAGATCGATTCGAACAGTGCGAGGACCCGGGGCGGCCGCAAGGCCGCTCCGGCGTTTGGAGACCCGGGAGCGCGGAGAGATTCCCACCGGGGACATGCCGGCTCGTCTGGAATCCGAGGAACGGGCTCTACAGATGCTCGAGCGTGCTCTGCGCGAGCTGGCCGAGTCGGATGCGCGCAAGAACGATTTCGTCGCCGTCGCCTCGCACGAGCTCCGCACCCCGATCTCGGTCGTCCACGGAATCGCGGCCACGCTCCACCTGCGAGGCGACGAGCTCGAGCCCGAGCAGGTGCACGAGCTCCGAGCGACGTTGTTCGAGCAGACCGAGCGCCTGCGCGACCTCGCCGACCAGTTGCTCGACCTCTCGCGGATCGACTCCCGGCCGTTGCTCCTGCAGCCCGAGCCGTTTCGCCCGCGAGAGCGGCTGGACGAACTCTTGCCGCGGATCGCCGCCGGGCGACTCGAGGACATCGAGGTGAGGGTCGACCCCGAGCACGAGCTGACGACCGATGCGCTCGCCTTCGAGCGGGTGACCGCGAATTTGATCCTGAATGCGCTCAGATACGGGCGGCCCCCGGTCGAGGTCAGCTCCGTCAGCTCGAAGGAGTACCGCCTCGTGGTCGAGGATCACGGCGACGGAGTCGCACCGGAGTTCGTGCCTCGCCTGTTCCAGCGCTTCAGCCGCGGAGACGAGGCGCAGCGCCAGGGACTTCCCGGCGCCGGGCTCGGGCTCGCCATCGCTTCGGCCTACGCGAGAGCGGTCGGGGGCGAGCTGCGCTACGACCGGGCGACTCCGTGCGGCGCCCGCTTCACGTTCACGCTGCCGGAAGCTCGAACGTGAAGAGCGAGCCGTCGCGCTCCCTCGACTCGACCCAGATCGTCCCGTTCATCCGCCGCACGAGCTCACGGCAGATGTAGAGACCGAGCCCCGTGCCGCCGACGCCGCGCGTGAGGTTCGGGTCGACCCGGTAGAACTTCTCGAAGATCCGCCTCTGCTCCCCCTGCGCGATCCCGAGGCCGCGGTCACGGACGCTGAAACGCAGCGCGTGATCGCGCCTGGCCACCTCGACCTCGACGGAACCGCCGTCGGGCGAGTACTTGATCGCATTGTCGACGAGGTTGGTCAGCACCTGGCGCACCTTGTCGGGGTCGGCCGCGACGGGTGGCAGGTCCGGCTCCAGCTTCAGTGAGAGCTCGATGTCGGTCGGGAGGTGCAGCCGCGCGACGTCGACCACGGTGCGGGTCAGCTCCTCGGCGTCGTAGCTGCCGATGGTGATCGGCAGGCGGTCGGCGTCGAGCTTGCTCGCCCACAGGATGTCGTTCACGGTTCGCGCGAGCCGGTCCGACTCGCCGGAGATCATCGCCAGGAGCCGCTCGCGCTGCGCGTCGTCGAGCCGCAGGTCGTCTCGCTGGAGCGTCAGCGCCGCTCCATAGATCGCCGCGAGCGGGGTCCGCAGCTCGTGCGAGACCGTCGAGACGAAATCCGCCCTCAGCTCCTCCAGCACCCGCTCCTCGGTCAGGTCCCGGAACGCGTAGACGGTTCCGTCCCCGAAGTCGGCGCCGACGATCGAGAGCCAGAGCTCCCGGTCGGGAAGCTGCAACGGCAGGGTCTCGGCCCGGACGGCGGCTGCAGGCGCGCGTGTCACGGGCACACGGTCCACGATCAGCGCCCAGCCCGGGATCGCGTCGGCAGCGGCGCGTCCCACGACCTCGTTCGCGCCCAGAAAGGTCATCGCCTCCGCAGCGCGGTTCCAGTGACGAACGAGCCCGTCCGCGTCGATCAGGAACACGCCGTCGGCGACGTGCTCGAGGACGCGGGCCGCGTCGCCGCGTCGCTCCGCCTCGTCGAAGAGCCGGGCATTGTCCACCGCGACCGCCACCCGCCGCCCCAGCTCTTCCGCGGTCGCGAGGTCCTCGGGCCCGTAGAGTCGCTCGGGCCGGTCCGAGAGCAGGGTCAGGGCGCCGAGCACCCGCCCGCGCGCCATGAGCGGGAGGGAGATCGACGAGGTCATCCCGATCTCCCGAAGCCCAGCAAGCCGCTTCTGGTCGCCTCCGCTCGCCTCCCGGAGATGGTCTTCGGTGACCTCGCGGATCAGCTCGGGCCGCCCGGTGCGGATGACGTAGCCCGGGCCGTGGAGTGCCTCGAGGGTCGGCGGAAACCGTTCGCGGAAGGCAGGGTCTTCGGCCAGCCGCTCCGGGTCGGAGTGCGCGACGGCCAAGCGCTCGAGGCGGCCCGAGGGGTCGACGATGTCGATCAGGCACCAGTTCCCGAGGTACGGCACGGCGAGCGTGCTCAAGCGCCGGAGTGCAGTCGCGTGGTCGAGCGTCGAGCCCAGCAACTCGCTCGCTTCGGCGAGGAACTCGAGCCGGCGGCTCGCAGCGCGCTCGTCCTCGTAGAGGCGCGACTGCTCGATCGCGAGCGAGACGCGGTCGGCGAGCAGCTGCAGGGTGCGCTCGTCCTGCTCGCCGAAAAGCCGCGGTTCCATCGTCCCGACGTGGAGGACGCCCAGGAGGCGGCCCTCGACGAGGAGTGGCACGCCGAGCAGCGATTTCAGCCCTTTCTGGGGCAGGAGCGGGTTGAGCAGCTCAGCCTTGCCGACATCGGGGATGAAGACCGGCCGGCGCTCCTGGGCGACCCGGCCCGCGAAGCCGCGGCCGAGTGGAACCCGAACCCGCTTGCCCGCCTCGATGTCCTCCTCGAGGCCCTCGGACCAGCGCGCGACGAGCTCCTCTCGCTTCTCGTCCAGGAGGAGCGCGACCGCGGTGTCGACGCGCATGATCCTGCGGATCCCTTGGAGAAGGTTCCTCAGGAGGCCGTCGAGGTCGAGATGCGCGAGGGCCGCCTCCGAGATGACCTCGAGGTCGCGCAGGCGAGCGACCGCCTCTTCGGCATCCGCGCGTGCCTCGCGCTCTCGCGCGAAGAGCATCGCGTTGTCCACGGCCAGCGCCGCTCGGCTCGCGAGGCCTTCCGCGAGCGCCACCTCGGCCTCGCCGTACTCGCGCTCCGACTCCGACCAGGACAGCGTCAGCGCGCCAAGGGTGTGGCCGCGGGCGACCAGCGGCACCGCCATGGCCGCGCGCGGAGCGAGCTTGGTGATCAGCTCGAGGTGCCGCTCGTCACGAACCGTCGAGGCCAGCGACTCCGGGTCGAACTCGCGGAAGACCACCGCCTCCCCCGCGCGCAGCGCCCGCGCCGCCGGTTGCGGCGAGTCGATGGTCGGCGGATAGAGCATCCGCATCTCGCGCAGCAGGTCTTCCTTCCCGGGATCGACAGCCGCCACCGCAACCTGATGGATGGTGGCGCCGTCGCTCTCCAGGACGTCGACGATGCACCAGTCGGCCAGGGCCGGGACGGTGAGCTGCGCGACGCGAACGAGCGTCGCCTCCCAATCGAGGGAGGCCGCGAGCGCCTCGCCCGCCTCGGCAAGGAAGCGGACTCCGGCGTCGGCAGCCTCTCTGGAGGCTTGCCTGTGGGCCTCCACGTCTTCGCCTGCCGCAGATGGGATCTGTTCGCTAGTGGCCATGAACGAGACCCGTTGTGACCTCCGCACTGGACGTCGGACTCTACCCCGGCTCAGCCGCCCGCACGAGGATCCGGCTCGCGTTTGAGATCCGCAACGCTCGACGCCGCAATCGCCGGCTAGTCGCGGCGCGTGCCGCGCCAGGGCCCGGGCACGAAGTCGAGCACGACGTTCACGGCCCAGACGATGACGGTCGCCCAGACCAACGCCATCAGACCATGGATCTGGAAGCCGTCGATGAACAGCGACGTGAGCCAGAGCATCACCATCGCCACGCCGAACCACACCAAGCCGAGCGTGATGAAGGCGAACGGCAGGGTGAGGGCTCGCAGGACCGGCTTGACGATCGTGTTCAGGATCCCGAACAGCGCGGCCGCCTTGATCAGCGCTCCCGCCGAGTCGGCCGTGACACCGCTCAGCACGGCCGTAACGACCGCCAGGACGACGGCGTTCGCAAGCCAGGAGAGGAGCAGCTGCTTGGCGGCTTGAGTCATCGACTCGGTGCAGAGACTCTCATGGCCGACGGATGCAGGAGCGGGACCACGGGCAGCCAATCCCTGCGAAGCACCGACAGGAGCGAGGGAGGCGTGATCGCCACCGCCGTCCCGCCGGCCGGCCGGCGACCGCCTCGCAGATACCCGCCGGGCGTCCACCTCAGGAGCTCCCGGCCGAGCACGAGGAACGGCTCGCGCCGGTGAAGCACGAAGGCACCGTCGGGAAGCTCGTCGAACGCCACCTCGTGGTGGCGCTGGGCCCGCGTGCCGGGAACGACGCGCTCGCCGTGGAGCTGGGCGTCGATCGCGTCGGCTCCGGCCTGCCCGGGGTGAAGGTCGTTCCAAATGGCGGTCAGGCGGACGTAGTCCTCGCGCCGGCACTCCGCGCAGGGCCGGTGCCCGGCGGCGAAGGCGGTCGCCTCGTCGAGGAAGAACAGCTCCGTGTAGCGCCCCGGCTGCATGAGCCGTCGCCGGTGCCGAGCGCGAAACCGTAGGCGGCAGGCGATCCAGCGCTTGCCGCTGTAGCTGCGGCGGATTCTCCCCTCGGCATCGTGCAAGGAGCCGCGGTTGCCGTAGAGGAGACCCCGCTCCGGGGTCGCAACCAGCCGGCTGAGCGGCGTGACGCGGTTCTGCAGCGGCATCGACCGATGAGTCTCTACGTTGCCGCCGGTCTACACCTCGGACGCGGAAAGGGGAGAGCGATGCCGAACCACAAGATCGGAACGCGCGAGGAGTGGTCTGCGGCGCGCGCGAAGCTGCTGGAGCGAGAGCAGGAGCTCGGCCGGCTCGACGAAGAGCTGGAGAAGCAGCGCAAGGAGCTGCCGTGGGTACCGGTCGAGAAGGAGTACACGCTCGACACCGAGGAGGGGAAGAAGACGTTGGTCGAGCTGTTCGACGGCCGGTCGCAGCTTCTGATCTACCACCTCATGTTCGGCCCGTCCTACGAAGCCGCCTGTCCCGGTTGCACCGGCCTGGCCGACCACTTGGACGCGGCGCTCGTCCACATGAACAACCGTGACGTGACCTTGATGTGCATCTCGCGCGCGCCCATCGAGAAGCTGAGCGCATACAGGCAGCGGATGGGGTGGACGTTCCCGTGGGCCTCGTCGTTTGCGAGCGACTTCAACTTCGACTTCGACTTCTCGCGCAGCGACGACGGAGATGCAGACCGGCGAGCTCGCAAAGGAGATCGCGGAAGCGCCCGACTGGCTCAAGGACTGGGCCGACAGCGTCGGGACCGATCTGGCCTCCGGGATGGCCGAATCACCCGGCTGGAGCGTCTTCGCCCGCGAGAACGGAAGCGTCTACCACACGTACTCGCGCACCGCGCCCGACCGCTTCCTGCTCTCGCCCTACTACGCCCAGCTGTTGGACCAGGTCCCGGCCGGGCGCGACGTCGACTTCCCGCTTCGCCGCCACGACGAGTACTGACGGAGCCGGATTCGATGGAGAGTAAGAAGTGGGGCCTAGCCAAGACCGCAGTTGGCCAGAACTGAGACCTGTTTTGGCGTCTTGCCCCCAAGCGCCACCGCATCGGCCCCACTCGTCAAGGCTCCCAGACTTGGCGTACTCCTGTCCATGGGCCATCCGGCCCATCTTCCTTCTCAAGGGGCCTAGCGGACACAAGTTCGTAGGTTGAATCGCGCCCGACCGCTTCCTGCTCTCGCCCTACTAACGCCCAGCTGCTCGACCAGGTCCCGAACGGGCGCGACGCCGACTTCCCGCTTCGCCGCCACGACGAGTACTGAGGCACGAAAAGGCGGATTTCCGATGCCAAGACGATCGGAACCTGTCAGTGCCGATGGCTGCGGCCGGCGGGCGACGATTGCGATGCCAGATGGTGGGATCTACGATCTCTGCCGTGAGCGAGTACCAGCAGACGACGGGGCGCTCGACGAGCGACTGGGACGAGCTTCGTACACGGATCGCCCAGCTCGAAGGGGAGCTGGAGCAGCACCGCGAACACGAGGAGCTCGTGACCAAGACGCTCATTTCAGCGACGGGTCACGCCACCGCGATCCGGGAGAGTGCGCGGCGAGAAGCCGAGCTGACTCTGCGCAAGGCTCGAGCCGAGGCAGAGAAGAGGATGACGGGGGTCGAGCGAGAGCGGGACGACGCAAGAAATGAGTTGCTGCGACTGCGTCGGATCACAGAGCAGATGCGGAGAGGTCTCTCGGAGTTCTTGACCGCAAAAGTTGAAGAGCTCCGGCTCGAAGGTGAGGAAGGCGTGCCGGCTTCAGGGCAGAGTCAGGAGCTCGACGCGGTGCTTGGAAGCGCTGTCGAGGAGCGGGGATCCCCGCCCGAGCCTACTTCGCAGGAACGAGCGGAGATTCGGGCGCGGGGCGGACACGGGTCGAGCAGCAGGTCGCCCGATGGCTTGCCATAGGGGTCGTCCTGTGGTCCGGCCTGCCGCGTTGGTGCGAGCGTGATACCGGTTCTCGCAGGCCTCTGGGCGCTGGTCGGAGCTCTGGCCCTCGTTTGGCTCGTCGCGAGCAGGAGGTTGCGCCTCACGCGTCAGCGGCGGCCCGCGAAGTCCCAATCGACTGCTCGGGCCGCGGGTGACCTCGACGCGGAGTGGATCTACGGAGATCGTGCCGAACGGAAGCCTCAGGCGAGACCTCGAGAGGCTGAATGAGGAGGCCACGCTCGAGGCCGAGGCGATCGTGAGGGACGCGGAGCTGAAAGCCCGCGAGATCCTGGCCGCGGCCGAGCGGGCCCGCAGTCGGGTCGAGGCTGAGCTCGCCCGTGAACAGGCCCAGATGGCCGAGAAGAGCAAGAAGCTCTCTGAGTTCCTCTCAAACGCGCTCGAGGAAGTCGAGCGCGCGTCGGCGAACGGTCGAGCGAGCGCCCACGATCTGGATGAGTTGGAAGCGCTGCGCGAGGAGTTGCGCAGCACGGAATAACGCCTCGGCGCGGCCGGCTAGTGGTAAGGCTTTGGTTAAGGCTTTCAACCAAGCACTTGCCTCGTTTGGACAGGCCCGCTTATATAGACGCTGAACGTCCAACCGTCATTGGCGTTCGACATAAGGGAGAGAAGAGGGATGAGTGGACGCACGATCCCTCCGGGGGTGGGAGAGGTCGGTCGTGAACGGCTTGCGACCTTGAATGGCGCACGGAGCACGGCCAACGGAGCCGCTAACGGGCGTCTCGAAGAGCGACTTCTACAGGCGGTCGACGACCGAACCTGGCAGCTGCTCGAGCATCGTCGGCGGACAACGAGGCCGAAAGACCGCGGCTGGCTCGTGCGGCGCTTGTTACTCGTCGCAGACCTCCTGGGCCTTTCGCTCGCATTCTTGCTCTCAGTCGGCGTTTCGAAGAACTTCGGGCACGACGCGTGGATTGACTTCGGGATCCTGATTGCGTCGCTGCCGGTCTGGATCGTGGCCGCCAAGCTCTTCGGCCTGTATGACGAGGACGAGTCGCGGGCGGATCATTCGACACTGGACGACCTGGCCCGCGTCTTCCTTCTGGTCACGGTCGGTGCTTTCCCCCTTGCTCTAGTGGCGGGCTACTCGAACAGCGAGGTTCTGCTCTTCTGGGCCTGCGGGATCGCGTTCGTGACGACCGGCGCGTGCCGTTGCCCGCGTGGTCTCGCGGCGAACGCTCGCGTATGTGCAGAACGCCGTGATCGTCGGCGCCGGCGACATAGGCCAGCTCGTCGCGCGCAAGCTGCTCCATCACCATGAGTACGGCATCAACCTTGTCGGCTTTGTCGACAGCGAGCCAAAAGAACGGCAGCCGAATCTCCAGCACGTGACGCTCCTGGGAGCGCCGGAGGAGCTGGCCGAAATCGTCCGACTGCTCGGTATCCAGCGCGTCATCATCGCGTTCTCGCGGGATGATCCGCAGGAGACCCTGCAGATCATCCGCTCCCTCAGGCATCGCGCAGTCCAGATCGACATCGTGCCGCGGCTCTTCGAGATCGTCGGGCCGAACGCCGAGGTCCACGCGCTCGAGGCGATGCCCATGCTCGGGCTGCCGCCCGCACGTCCTGGCCGCTCTTCGAGGCTGATCAAGCGCACGACCGACGTTGTCGGAGCGGCGCTCCTCCTGATGGTGACTTCACCGCTCTTCGCCTTATTCGCCTGGAGGATCAAGCGAGAGTCACCTGGACCGGTGTTCTTCCGCCAGCGACGTCTCGGCATAAACCAGGAGGAGTTCACCGTCTTGAAGTTCCGCACGATGCGCGTCGATGCCGATGAGGGCCCCCACCGCGACTACATCAGGAACACGATGAACGGCGGCGGCGAGGCTGGCTCGAATGGCCTGTTCAAGCTCGAGCGCAGGGATGACGTCACGCGTTTTGGCGCGTGGCTGAGGAAGAGGAGCCTCGACGAGTTGCCTCAGCTCATCAACGTCCTGCGGGGCGAAATGTCGCTCGTCGGTCCGCGTCCGTGCCTCCCGTACGAGGTCGAGCACTTCGCACCGCATCACTTCGAGCGTTTCCTGGTCCCGGCGGGAATGACCGGCCTCTGGCAGGTGACCGCCCGTGCTCACTCGAATTTCGGTGAGGCGCTGGACATGGACGTGCTCTACGCGCGCAGTTGGTCCCTCGGCCTCGACTTCAAGCTTCTCCTCAGGACGCCGCTTCAGCTGCTGAGGTCGGCGGCGACCTCATGAGCCGAGAGAAGGACGGGTGGCACGAGGGGAGCCAGGCCCCGGTGAGGGTCGCCGTGGTTGGGCTCGGATACTGGGGGCCCAACCTGATCCGGAACCTCCATGACATTCAGGAAGCCGACGTAGTCTGGGCGTGTGACCTGCGCCCAGAAGCACTGGCTGCGCTCGAGCGGCGCTATCCAGCCGTTCCGCGGACCACCAGCATCGACCAGGTGCTGGAGGACGAAGCCGTGGACGCAGTCGTCGTCGCTACACCGGTCTCCACGCACCACGAGCTAGCGCTAGCGGCACTCAGTGCCGACAAGCACGTCCTGGTCGAGAAGCCTCTCGCCGCGTCGTCTCAGCAAGCGGTCGAGCTACTTGACACGGCGGCCGACACGCGGCCTCGTTGTCATGCCCGGCCATACGTTCCTCTACAGCCCTCCGGTCAGGCTGATCCATGACCTGATGGAGTCCGGCGAGCTGGGCGAGATCTACTTCATCTCCACGAGTCGCGTGAATCTCGGGATTCACCAGCCCGATGTGAGCGTTGTCTGGGACCTGGGACCGCACGATTTCTCGATCCTCCGCTACTGGCTCGGCGAGCTGCCGTCGACCGTAGCCGCGCTGACGAGGAGCTGCGTCACGCCGAATACGCCGGACGTCGCTTTCATCCACCTCGCGTTCGGGTCAGGCGCCATCGCACATGTCGAGCTTGCATGGCTTGCCCCAAGCAAGCTGCGTCGGACCACGATCGTCGGCTCAGAGAAAATGGTCGTCTACGACGACACCAGCATCGAGCCCGTCCGCATCTTCGACTCCGGCGCGCACCTTCGCGATCCGCAAACGTTCGGCGAATACCAGCTGACCTACCGTACCGGCGACATCCTCTCTCCGAAGGTCGCCGCGACCGAGCCGCTCGCCCTGCAGCTCATCGACTTCTGTGAAGCCATTCAGAGCGGCGCGACGCCTCGGTCGTCGGCTGAGGTCGGGCTCGACGTGGTTCGCGTCATCGAGAGCGTCGATCGCTCCTTGGATGACGCCGGACGACCCGTCGCGGTCGAGCCCGCGAGACGGGACGAGCGCAAGCCCCGTTCGGGCTGCATCGGGCTGATCCCCGAGAGCTTTGACGGGGCGGGGTCGTGACGAGCCGTACCGGACAGGTTAGGTCTCAGGCTGCGGTCGCCTGGCACGCGGCGACAATTCCGGCGACCTGCTCGATCTCGTGCGGCTCGAGCTCGGCGAACATCGGCAGTGAGAGCAGCTCACTGGCGGCGGCCTCTGTCACGGGAAAGGCGCCACTCGCGTAGCCGAGGTGGGCAAGGGCCGGCTGTCGGTGCAGGGGTACCGGGTAGTGAATGCCGGTGGCGATGCCCTGGGCGGCCAGGGCTGAGCGCAGCCCCTCACGCGCTGGAGAGCGCACGGCATATAGGTGCCATACGTGCTCTGCCCAGTGAGCCGCTTGGGGGACGCGCACACCGGAGTCCCTGAGCGCCTCTCCGTAAGCAGCCGCGTGCCGGCGGCGCTGTTCGTTCCAGCGGTCGAGATACTGCAGCTTCACACGGAGCACGCTTGCCTGGATCGTGTCGAGGCGCTCGTTCCAGCCTTCGGCGATGTGTTCGTACTTGCTCGCCTGGCCCAGATTGCGGAGGACTTGGATTCGCTCTGCCAGCTCAGCGTCGTCAGTCGTTACCGCGCCTCCGTCGCCATAGGCGCCGAGGTTCTTCGACGGATAGAAGCTGAAGGCTGCGATCCTTCCCAGGCCTCCGACGCGCCGGCCCTTGTAGCGGGCCCCATGCGCCTGGCAGGCATCCTCGACGAGGGCAAGGCCATGCCTCCTGCACAACTTCTCCAGAGGGTCGATGTCCGCGGGATGGCCGTACAGGTGAACCGCGAGCACCGCTTTCGTTCGGGGGCTAATCGCGGCCGAGACGGCGTCTACGTCGATCGTCCCGTTCTCTTCATCGCAGTCGACGAGCACGGGCCTCGCGCCAAGCTTCAGGACAGGCAGCACGCTTGCGAAAAACGTGTTCGCCGGAACGATCACCTCGTCGCCCTGCGAGACACCCAGAGCCTCCAGCGCAAGGTGAATCGCCGCCGTTCCCGATCCGACCCCCACGCAGTAGCGCGTGCCGCAGTAGTCCGCGAACTCTTCCTCGAAGCGGGCGACCTCCTCTCCGAGGATGTACTCGGTCGAAGCGACCACGGCAAGCACGGCCTCATCGATCTCCTCTTTGATCGACCGGTACTGCCGGTCGAGATCGACAAACGGAACGCTCACTTCGATCCCCGGCCCAGCTGGACGTGATGCCGAGCGTTGGTGAAACCGGCCGGCCTGCTTGCCGAACGTCGCAAGAGTCCTCCTAGCTCGCCTGACTGGAAAGGAGGCCGCTCATGCTTCCAGATCCAGAGCGAATGGGATGCAATCGCCCTGACGTTATCGTCGAACAGGTCGGGCGGGATTCCCGACGACGGTCTCTCCCGGCTCGACGTCCCGCGTGACGACCGCTCCTGCTCCGACCAGCGCGCCCTGCCCGATGCGGAGCCCACCCGAGATCACTGCGCCCGAGCCGAGCGCGGCACCACGCTCGACCGTGGTCGGCAGGAGCTCCCAGTCGCTCTCGGCTTGAAGCCTTCCCTCGGCGGTGGCGCGTGGGAACTTGTCGTTGATGAAGATCACGCCGTGGCTGACGAAGACCTCGTCTTCGATCTCGACGCCCGTGCAGATGAAGGCGTGGCTTTGGATCTTGCAGTTGGCGCCGATGCGTGCGCCCTTCTGAATCTCCACGAACGGCCCAATGCGGGTGTTGTCACCGATCTGGCAGCCGTAGAGATTCGTGAACGAGTAGACGACGACGTTCTCCCCGAACGTCACGTCCTCGATCAGCCGGTAAGGCGCCTCATTGGCCGGGCTGTGGCTCATCTCTGGCAACCCGATGATCGCATCGGCGCTAAGCGCCCAGCGCGGCTGCGCGCGAACTCCGAGGCACGCCCCGCTCTGCAGCGCACAAACCACGTCAGCAGGCCGGCACGACGGGAGGTTGGGTCGCGGACTACTCGGTACCGGTCAAGGCGTTGCGCAACACTTCCAACTCGGCCACATCCCGCGCGTCGGTAGAGCCGTTCGTAGCGGCTTGCTCCACCTCTTCCAGGGCTGCAAGCAAGAACTCGGAAAGCTTCTTGTGCTTCGTGGCCATGAGGGCCTTCTCACGGGCCACCTGTTGCTGCGCTTCGTCCAACAAGCTGTTCCGGAGTTCGTCGTGTTCCGCCGTTGCACGCCTGCGCTCTGCGAGCAGGGCCTCGCTATCAGCTTTCAGTCGCGCAGCCTCTTCACGAAGGTTCGCGATCGTCGCCTCGCCGTGCTTCAAGCGCTTCTGAAGATTTGCAATTTCTTCCTTGTGGAGCTGCTCGAGCCGCCGCACGTCCTGAACGTCCATTTGGAGTCGCTTCACCTCGGCGTGCAGATCTGTGCGCTGGTGCCAGACCGATTCGAAGCTGTCGGCGATCGTTGCCAGCAGCCGGTCGGTTTCCCGACGATCGTAGCCGCGGACACTACGGCTGATCGAAAGATGCCGGATCTCCTCGGGCGACAGAGTCATCGGGCACACTCCTCTCGAATCAACCAAGCTTGGAAGCTCCAATGTACGTACCTGATCGTACTCCGACAAGAGCATCTGGCCACCAACTTCTCCACCCACCCGGGAACGAGCGGTCGGTCGTCGCCGACGCTCGCGTGCCCCACCAGGAGGGTCCGGCGCACAGCCGGCGTTTCGTCAGGCCCTCCAGGGGCCGAGCTGCCGGATCACCCGCGCACCGCATCTTGCCTACGCGCGCTCAAGCCACCGGCTCGTGACTGCGCGACGGGGCCGGCCGGCGCGGCACGCCGTACCCGGAGTAACCGGCGTCCGAATCCGAGGCGGCGATGAAGCCGAACTTACGGGTGGGTATGGCATCGAGAACCCGCCGCAGCTCCCGGAGCGTTGGTCGGCTGACAAGATTCATCCCGACGACGATGAGGACGCCGTCGACGGCGGCGGCCAACGTCATTGCGTCGCCGGCGAATAGCGGCGTCGAGTCGACCAGCACGACATCTGCCCGCTGCCGAAGACTCTCGAGAATCCCCCCGACGATCTGGTTCGTGAGGACGCTGTCGAGGTTCCCCGGTATCGGCCCAGCTTGCATGACCTCGAGCATGCCCCCGGCCGCCTTACCTTCGCCCCCGCCGCCACCGTTCCACGATCTACCACCGGGCCACACGAGCGGGATCGGCGCCAGAGCCTCCTCGAGGGTGGCGCGACCCGTCGCGACGTGCGCGATCCCTGGGCCGTCGAGGTTGAAGAACTTGTGGACATGTGGTCGACGGAGATCCAGGTCGACAAGAATCACGTGCTGACCGCTCCTCGCCATGGCAACGGCGAGATTCGCCGCCGTCGTCGACTTCCCCTCACCCTCGCCGGCGCTCGTCACCATCAAGATCGTGGCGTCCGTCCCCATTCGCGCGAAGTCGACGCTTGCCCGCAGTATCCTGAATGCGTCGGCCTCGGGGCCGTCCGGATCGTTGACCATCACGAGTCGTTCGTGGAGCCGAAGCTGCCTTGATGGCCTGGGCAAGCGCGCGAGCAGGGGAATACCGAGGCGCTCCGCAATCTCGTCAGTCGAGCGAACCCGCGTGTCGAGTGCCTCGCGCAGGAATGCGAGGCCGAGTCCGACGATGAGGCCGAGCAAGAGGCCGAAGGCGATGTTCCGTGCCAGCTTCGGCTGCACTTGCACACCCAGCGCCGCCGGCTGTACCAGAAACGCTTTCGTTGTTTGCAGAACCTCGAGCGTCAGGAGTTCGGAGCGCTTCTCGACGAGACTGCTGTAGAGCGTGGGCTTCTGGATGGCCCCCGCGCTGCCGAGCGCTCTGATCTGAGCTTCAACGCCCCGCAGGGCTTGCTTCACGTCCCTTGTCGAAAGCTCACGTAGGAAGATGCTGAACTCCCGGCCATATGTGGTCGCCACGCGCGCAGCAACCTGTGGGTTCGCAGCGGTGCTGGAGAAGACGAGAATGTCCGAGTCGATATTCGGCGTCACCGAGATCGGTGGAGTGGTGCGAAGCCCCAGTTCCTCCCGGACCCGGCGCGCCACGTCGGGCGAGGCGGTCGCGACGTCCGCCTGAGTCTGGAGGAACCTGTCGGGCGGCTGAGAGGCGTCGATTCCAGATACCAGGACCTTGGCGGAGGCCTGGTAGAGCTTCTCTTGGCGTGCCGAGAAGAACGCCGCGCTCACCACCGTGAGTACGGTCACCGTCACGATGATCCACAGCCGGCGGCGTGCGATCTGCAAGTAATCGCGGAGCGTCGACGGTTGCCGCGTATTGATCAACCCGATCGGTCCCCCTTAGACCGTGGTATCTTCGCCGTCCCTCGCGGCCTCAGAGGCCGACGTCCTCGGCCGCTCGGAAGAGGTTAGCACTGAAAAAGGGCCGCCTCCGCGACCGGTTCGGTCTAGTCAAATATCGGGCTATCGTGCTAGCCTGGTTTGGGGAGGAAGGGCTATGAAAGGGCAATTTCGGCGGTCCAACCGTCGACCAGTCGCGTTGGCACCGGACTCGCCTTTGCCGTCGCCGCCTAGGGTTGCAGCAGTCTCCGGCTCCCGCGGTTCGATCGGCATTCGGCTAGCGTGATTGGGGCGAGTTCATCGACTTGATTATGGAGCGGATTTTCCGATCAGCGGCTCGCACGTTGTGCGCCTCAGGCGTCGGTCTTCGACTCGCGCTGCTTGCCTGTCTTGCACTATTGGGATTCGCAGCAACGTACGGACTTGCTGGCGGCTCGCTTGCGGCCATCGCCGCGACTACGACCGCGCCGAGTCCTGATCCACCACCGATTACGACTGTGCGGCCCCACCCGCCGCCTCCGCCTCCTCCGCCTCCGCCGCCGCCTCCTCCTCCACCGGTGCAGAGGTACACACCACCACCGCCGCCAGCGACCGTGACCCCTCCTCGTCAGCAGGCGGTACCGCGGGTGAAGAAGCGCGCGCGGCCGCCCGCGAACAAACCCGCTCGGCCGCGCGTGAAGAAGCACAAGAAGAAGGTCATCGTGGGGGCGACGACCACGACGCCTAAACCGGGTCCAAAGAATCAACGCGCGAGTCGGGCTTCGGGTGTGGCCCCGGTGGCCGCCACCAGCAAAACCTCGTCATCCAGTCTCGTGCCGCTCCTTTTCGGAATCGCGCTCGGCCTCTCGCTGTTCGTCGTCGTGCTTGGGTTGGTGCCGCCGTGGGCTCTTCCGGGACCGGTGCTGGCGCTGGTCTACAACCGGCGTGATGCCCTGATCTTCGGAGGATTTGCGACAGCGGCCGGCCTCGGCCTGGGACTAGCAATCGCTGCTTCGTGACCCGCAGCCCGCAAATGGAAGGAAGGCCCTCCTATCGCGAACGCACGAGGCCGTTTCCCGAGTCCGAAACATGGAACGCCTAGCCGGACAACAGCCCCCATTCGCTTGGGCGTCGCGCGTTGCAAGCCTTGCTGCCCAGGGCCTGGCGGTCGTCGGACTGTGCATCTTTCTGGGACAGCTTGCGAGCAGAGGCGCTTTCGGGACGGAGCTGCTGGGGCTCCTACTCCTGGTCGCCGTGGCGCTGGCCATCACGATTCCCCCGCATGTGTTGATCGCCCTCGCGCTACTCGTCTTCGGCGCGTACTCGGTCTCAGCGAACCACTTTGCCTTCGGAGGGGTCCAGCTGTACTCGACCGACGCCTTGCTTGCGGTCCTCCTGCTTCGCGGGATCCTGCCGCGGGACCGAATTCCTTCGCCAGCACCGCTCAACGGCGTCGCGAGGGTTCTATTCGGAATCTTCGCGGTCGTCATGATCATCGCGGGCCTCCGGGGGTTCTTCAGCGGCTACGGCCTCGTCTCGATCATCCGGTTGGAAACGCCTCTCATCTACGGGGCCGGCTTCTACCTCGCCCTCAGCCGGATCGTCCGCGAGCGTTCATTCGATCTCGACAAGGCTGTAAGGAATCTGCTGGTCGTTGCCTTCGGGTTCATCGCCTACATGGCCTTTGCCCGTCTCACGGGTAGTACCTTCGAGACGAATCAGACTGTCGGGCGGCTCGGCATCGTCGTAACCACAGGGGGCGTGCTACGGCGTGACTATGGGCTTTCGAGCGCCTTCATCGTTTACCCGGTCCTTGCCCTGGCGGCCGCCGCATACCTCGCTCTACAGCCCTCGGCGCACGGCCTTGGCTGCGACCGTTGCCGTCGTAGGGACATTTACGACGCTCCTGACGCTGATCCGAGCGGAGATCTTCGGACTCTTTGTCGGGCTCGCCGTAATTGCGCTCTTGCGCTCCGACCCCGAACTGAAGCGCGCAGGCCGCACACGCGCGGCCATTGCCGCCTCGTTCGCGCTGATCATCGGCGCAATCGGCGTCTGGGGCGTGAGCCCACCCACGGCACGTGGTGTCGCCGAACGCTCCCTCCCCGGCCTCGTCAAGCAGAGTGAGGCGGCGGATTCGACTGCCAAGTACCGTCGCGATGCGCTGAAGGCCGGGTTCGCCTCGGTGAGGCGCCATCCCGCAGGTGTAGGCCTGATCCCCGAACAGGAGCTGGCGGCGGCAAGTGGTGTCGATCCCGGGTACCTGGCTCACTCCGGCGTGACCACCGTCCTCGTCTATGCCGGCTGGTTCGGCTTGATCGCAGCGGGGCTTGCTCTAGTCGGCCTTCTGCGTGCGTCGTTCACAGTGCCGCGACCGGTCCCTTGGCTGCACGCCTTATTCGTAGGGTTGGTCCCGATGCTTGCGGTGTACACCCTCGCCGTCTCCGGCCTTATGGGCCAGGGGTGGATAGTCGGCATTGCGGCGTTGATCGCCGCGTTGAGATTCAACGCGGCAGGAGCGGTGGATTGAAATTCCTCGAAACGGCGCCGACGGCAGTGATCATCCCCGTACACGGCGGTCGTGCGCTTACCGTCCGCTGCCTCGAGAGCCTTCGGAACTGCGACCCGCTGCCGATCATGGTCGTCATCGTGGACGATGGCTCGCCGGACGACACCGCGGCGCATCTCAGGACTCACGACCCAGACATCCATGTGGTTTCGGGCGACGGCAATCTCTGGTGGGGAGGCGCGACGAACATTGGCTGCGAATACGCCATCGAGCGAGGGGCGCAGACACTCATCCTCCTCAACAACGACAACGTCGAGGTGTCACAAAACCTCTTGTGTGAGCTTGTTCGTCTTGTTGATGAGCGCGGTGGCTGTGTCGGGGCGACAACGCTGTTGGAGACGCCGGACGGACGACGCAAGATCTTCGGCTCTGGTGGGATCCTCGACTGGAGGGGCCGAGGGACGATCCTTCGCGACTCGGGCGAGTTGTTTCAGGAGTCGGAGACTGTCGCAGAGTGCGAGTGGCTACCAGGCATGGCGCTTGCGTTCACCGCAGAGACCTTCCAGGGACTCGGCGGCATTGACGCGTCTGCCTTTCCCCAGACACGAGGAGACGCGGATTTCACCATCCGCGCGCGAAGTCTGGGCTACCGGTGTAGCGTCTCGTCCGGCTGCTGGATCGTCAACGATCGGAGCCAGATCCCCTTTGCGTTCAATCGTCGGTTGAGCGTGAAAGACTTCTTCCGCGGTCTTGTCATCCGGAACTCGAACTACCAGCTACGGTCGACGTTCCTTTTCTTTTTGCGTCATTGTCCGCCCGGCTGGCTGGTCCCATGTCTTGCGGGTTTCTACGCCCGGTACCTATCTGCCTGGCTCAAGACTCAGCGTCTTTCGCCTTTAGAGCTCAGGGATCGCTCGGCGTGATCACAGGTGAGCGCACGGGCGCAGCTCCGCTGCGGATCGCCCTCGTGCTGTGGAGTGGAAAGGTCGGCGGAGCCGAAACGTTCTCGGTTGCGTTGGCGCGAGCGCTTCGCGCGTCGGGCATAGACGCACGTTTGGTCATCCTCACGGACGCTGAGCCGCTCGCGCAACGACTACTTGCGGCGGGCATTCCGTTCGTAGAGCTGCGGCTGAAGCGATCCCGCGCCGTCCTCTGGCAGGTGAGACGCTTCGCGCTGACCGTGGGGACGGGCGGGATGGACGGCGCGATTCTCGTCGCCGGAGGATTTCTTGCCTTTGCCCTCCGCCTTGGCGGTTATCGGGGACGAATCGCTGCAGTCGAGCATGGAGCCGTGCTGCAGATGGGCAGCATGCCGCTCAGAACGCGGTTGCTCCGTCGCATCGACCGCGCCTCAGGTGTCTATGCCGTCGACGTTCACGTGGCCGTTTCGGACTTCATTCGGAGACGAATCAATGTTGGCTTTCGGCCGGTCGTGACTATCCCGAACGGAATCGACCTTTATGTGTACCGTCCGATGGTATCGCCGAGGGTCGAGGACGAATTCGTCATCGGGTGCATGTCTCGACTGGCCCCGGGGAAGGGCGTTGAGGATGTCCTCGTGGCGGCCGAGAAGGTGGTTCGCCGAGGCGCGCGCCTGCGGATCGCCGGCGATGGCCCCGAGCGCTCGCGGCTCGAACGGCTGGCGGAGCAACTCGGAATCCAGAACCATGTCGAGTTCGTTGGCTGGATTCAAGAGGAATCGGATGTAGCTGCGTTTTGGAGTGGCTGTGACGTCGCGGTCGCTGCGCCAAACGACTGGATCGAATCGTTTGGCCTCGTGGCAGTCGAGGCCATGGCATGCGGAGTACCGGTCGTAGCGACGCGCGGTGGCGCTCTGTCCGAGACGGTGGTTCACGAAAGAACCGGTTTCGTCGTTGAACCACGGGACACTGAGGCGCTAACAGCGGCGCTGCTTGCGTATCTCGACGACGCGTCGCTCGTGACGGCACACGGAACAGCCGCGCGTGAATGGTGTGAGCAGCGGTTCGACATCCAGCGTTGCGCCAACGCCTACGTTCGCCTATTCGGCGAATACCCATCAGCCGATCCGACGGGAGACCAGGCGGGGACCCCCAAGGAAGCGAACGCATTCGGTTCCGGGGTTGCGCCGTGAGGGTCCTCGCCGTCACGAACATGTACCCGACGCCTTCGGAGCCATGGTTCGGCTCGTTTGTCAAAGACCAGATCGAGGCCCTCCGCAGGCTCGGCGTCTCGATTGACGTCTTCAGCTTCGACGGCCGGCGCGACTGGCGAAGGTACGGAACTGCGGCACGCGAGGTGCGTAGGGCCGTATCTCAGGGCGACTTCGACATCGTCCACGCGCACTATGGGCTCACTGGAGCCGTCGCGCTGTGCCAGCGGTTGGTTCCCGTGGTCACCACGTTCCACGGCAGCGACAGCGCCCAGGTGCCCTGGCAGCGGCGTGTCTCGTGGATTGTGGCACGACGTAGTACTCCGATCTTCGTCGGGGCGGAGAATGCGAAGCGACTGGGTCTTCCTGAGGCACTCGTCCTGCCTGCTGGAGTAGACACAGCCCTCTTCCAGCCCGCCGACCGCGCGGGCGCCCGCGCGGCCCTCGGATGGGAACAGGATCCCGTCTACGTGCTGCTTC
The DNA here is from genome assembly GCA_963754265.1 of uncultured Actinomycetes bacterium. GTDB lineage: Bacteria > Actinomycetota > Thermoleophilia > Gaiellales > Gaiellaceae > AC-32. The sequence continues at coordinate 294,228 of CAVWFB010000003.1, forward strand.
CCGGAGCTCGTTCAAACCCGATCAAACGGGCCGATCTCTTCGATCAGGTCGTCGACCTGCTGCGCCGCAGCCTCCCCGATGTTCGGGGCGTCAGCCTCCAGGGGTACTCGCGGCACGACGTCGCGAGCGTCATGAACGCAGTCGACGTGCTGCTTTTGACCTCCGACTGGGAAGGCTCGTCCGTAGCGGTCAAGGAAGCGCTCGCGTGCACGACTCCAGTTGTCTCTGTGCCCGTCGGGGACGTCCCGGGCGTTATCGCAGGGCTGCCCGGCTGCGCGATAGCTCCTCGCGATCCGCGAGCACTCGCTGACGCCGTCCTCGCCGCGCTGGCGGTCCGCGACGCCGCATTGCGACGTCGGGCGGACGACTTCTCGTATGACCGAGTCGCTGCACAGATCCTGGACGTTTACTACCGCGTTCAGCCACAGTCGAGTCGTGTGCGTTCCACGCGTCGGATGAAGGCGCATGACCGGGCCTGAACGATCAAAGCGCCTGTGCATGGTGCTTCACGGCCCGTATCCGGAGCCGCGTGTCGCACGCGAGGCGGCCGCGGCACTCGACGCTGGCTACGCGGTCGAGGTGGTCGCGATGAAGCGGAAAGGCGAGCTTGCGCGAGAGGTCGTCGATGACGTCGTGGTGACCCGCCTACCCGTCCACCATGTACAGGGCGCCCAAATAGGGCGCATGGTCGCTGAGTACCTTGCTTTCACCGCGCTTGCGACCGCCGTGGTTGGTAAGCGGTCGGTCTCGCGACGGTACGACGTCGTTCACGTCCACAATCCTCCCGATTTCCTCATCGCCGCAGCCGTCGTCCCTCGCTTGCTCGGGAGCCGAGTCATCTTCGATGTCCACGATCGGTCACCTGACATGTTTGCGATGCGTTTCCCGGAGCGGACGGGAGACGGGGCGAGAGTCATCCTGCAGCGCCTGGAGCGGCTGGCGACGGCATTTGCCGACGCGGTCGTGACGGTCCACGACGCATACCTGCGCGAACTGGTGGCTCACGGCACGCCTTCCGAGAAGACGACGGTGGTCATGAATAGCCTCGACGAGCGTCTGCTCCCCTCCCCGAAGCCACCGTCATCGCGGCCGTTCCGCGCCGTCTATCACGGCACGGTGACCCCGCATTACGGCGTCCATTTGCTGGTGGACGCGGTCGCGGAAGCCGTCGAGCAGGGTGTGGACCTGCGCGTCGAGATCATCGGCGGGGGCGACTCGCTGCCGGACTTGAAGCGACGCGTCACGGCGCTTGGCCTTTCCGATCGGATTTCCATCGAGGGGCGCTTCCTGCCGCACAAGGCCGTCCTCGAGCGGGTAAACGGCGCGTCTGCCGGCGTCATTCCGAATCTGCCGACGCCTTTGAACCGCTTCGCCCTCTCGTCGAAGCTGTTCGAATACGTCGTCCTGGGGGTGCCGGTGATCTCGGCAGCGCTGCCGACGATCCGCGAGTACTTCGACGATTCAGAGGTCCTCTTTTTTCAGCCGGGGGATGCGAGCTCGCTGGCGGAGGCGCTGCTAGCGGCGGCGCGTGATCCACTGGGAGCAGAGTCGCGGGCCGAACGCGCGCGCCGCCGCTACCAGGACTACCGCTGGGAGCTCAGCGCAGGCGAATACATCGCGATCCTCGATCACCTCGTATCGCAGAAGATGTCTTCGTCAGTCCCGGGCGCAGCTCGTCGAGAGCGGTCGTCTTGAGGGCGGCCTATGTCACGACGTATGACTCCTCCGATGTGCGTGCGTGGTCTGGTCTCGGATACCACATCGCACGATGTGTTGAGCTTGCGGGGATCAAGGTGGAGCGGATCGGACCCCTCGCACGCCACATTCATCCGTTGGCGCGCGTCCGTCAGCTCGAGGCGAAGCTGCAGAGGCGGGGTTATCCCCTCGATCGGGATCCCCATGTCACTCGAGCCTACTCGGCCCAAGTCGAGCGGCAGCTGGAATCGGTGCCCTGCGACCTCCTGTTCAGTCCCGGCACAATTCCGATCGCGCACATCAGGAAGGGTCGCCCCATTGCCTTTTGGACGGGGGCGACGTTCGGGGCGATGGTGCATTTCTATCCCGATTACAGCTCGCTCAGCAAGCGAGCCATCCGAGTCGGACTGGATCTGGATACACGCGCTCTCGAGCGCGCGAGCGTCGCTTTCTACGCGTCTGAATGGGCGTCTAGAAGCGCCGTCGAGTTCCACGGGGCGGACCCCGAGAAGATCGAGGTCGTCCCATATGGGGCCAACATGCCCATCTCGTACAGCCGAGACGAGGTCAGAGACATCATTTCGAGGCGACCCCCAGCCCTCTGCCGTCTTCTCTTCGTCGGCGTCGACTGGACACGGAAAGGCGGTGACCGAGCGGTCGACGTCGCCCGCATTCTGAATGAGCGGGGATTGCCGACTGAACTCCACGTCCTAGGGTCCGCGCCCGACCCGACGACCGAGCTTCCGGACTGGGTGCATTTACACGGTTTCGTCGACAAGTCGACGGAGACTGGCGTCGCGCGGATGCGGCAACTATTCGAGGATTCACACTTTCTCATTCACCCGGTGAAGGCCGAAGCCTTCGGCGTCGTCTTCTGCGAGGCTGCCGGACACGGCGTCGTCGCCCTCGCGTCGAGAGTCGGCGGTATCCCTTCTGCGGTCCGCGAGGGTGTCACCGGGGCCCTGTTCGATGTCGATGCAGCCAGCGAGGGATACGCCGACTACGCGTGGCGGCTGATGGAGGATCGTGACGGATACGATGAAATGGCGCTTAGGGCCTTCGACGAATACCAACGAAACCTGAACTGGGAGGTTCAGGCGAAGAGAGTGCGCGCGCGCCTGGAGCAGCTCTGATTCTCACACGACGCACTGAGGCGGCCGTGGTTCGAAGGACTCCGGCGTCTCGCAGCTTCACGAAACTGCAACGGCTTCCTAAAGAGGGAACAAGCCTTTGGACCGATCAGTAAAGACCGCGCGCAACGCGGTCTTTAACGTCATCGGTTTCCTATATCCGGCGGTGCTCGCCATCGTCGTAACTCCGGTGTACTTGCACTACATCGGGACAGATGCGTACGGCGTATACGCCCTTGCGATTGCTTTCGTCAGCATCCTGGGCTTGCTGGAGTTCGGAGCAGGCTTAGCACTAATGAAGTACATGCCGGAACACATCGCGCGTGGTGAAAACGACGAAGCAGTCGAGATCATGCGCGCAGGACTCGCCTTCTATGGTCTGCTGGGAATGGTTGGTGCGTTAGCGTCGGTTGCAGTTTCCATCTTTGCACCATCTCTCTTTAGCGTGCCGCCGGAACTTGTACCGTCAGCACGCCTTGCCTTTGTACTCGGCGGCGTGGCATTCGCCCTGACGGTAATGATGAATGTTTTCGGGTCCGTGCTCGGCAGTCTGCAGAGGTTTGACCTTACGACGAAGATCAGCATTACGGCCACCACGGGCGCTACGGCGGTCAGTGTGGCTCTGCTGATAGCAGGGGCCGGTTTGACTGGTGTCATGATCGGGGTCGTGCTCCGGCCTGCTCTTGGCCTGATTCTGTACGCTCGCGGAGCATTGGCAAGGCTGCCAGAGATGCAGCTCACACCGAAGTGGAATGGAGAGTTATTACGGCCGTTGTTGTCGTTGAGTCTCTATATCTTTATCGGAAATATCAGCGGAGCAGTACTTTTCCAATTTGATAAGTTTTATCTAGGAGCAGTGAGTGGCGTCGTGCTCGTGACGTTCTACGTCGTGCCAGGAGCACTCGCTTCGAGGCTTCATGCCGCAGCGGGGAGTATCACATCAGTCGCCTTACCAACTGCCAGTGAGCTCTTCTCGCGAGGCGATCCTCGGCGTGTGCGAATTCTCTACAGGCGCGCAACATGGTTGACCGCACTCTTTCTTGCCTCCGTAAGCACTCCAGCGATAATCTTTGCTCCAAACATACTCGAGCACTGGGTTGGCTTTGCATTCAAAGAAAAGAGCACAGAGGCGCTGCAAATCCTGATTGCGACTTACTTCGTCCTCGGCCTATCTGCAGCGTCGTACTGGATTACTATGGCTGCAGGGCGTCCGCGGAGCACCGCAGTCTTCAATTTTGCAACTGCCGCGATCAACGTTGGCGCCATCTTGCTCCTAGTACCGAGCTACGACGTCAATGGCGCTGCGTTCGCTTATCTAGTCAGTGTGATTACGGTTCCCGGGTTCATCTGGTACGTGGAGCGCCGTGTGCTTGAATTGGAAAGAAGTCCTTGGCCCGGTATCGCTTGGCGGCTGGCAATTGGCGTCACCGCACAGGTGGTGGCGTGTTTTGCTCTGAGACGCTTCGCGGAAGACCTAGCGTCGACAATAGGCTTGGTCCTCTTATGCATCTTCATAGGACCCGCCGTCCTGTATGGCTTTGGGTTCATCGAGGCCGACGACAAGGCACTGCTTGGTCGGGTCTTCGGCCGATAGCCTGCCGACCGTGCTGCGGCTCGGTGAGAGATCGATCCAGCAGGATCAGCCCTGGGGCCGCGAGCGCTGCAATCCCGGAATCGCACGCCTAGGGAGCTGCGTACGTCGCCGTGTGCGAATGAGACGTCCACCTCCATACGAGTGAGCACGGGGTGCACGACGTGAAAACCAAGCTGCGCCGGGCGCTACATCGCGTGGGTGTCGACATCATTCCTTACGACGGCCGCCGCTTCGTGGCGCGCCGGCGGATCGATGTCATTCGCGCTGCGGCTGTGAGTATCGTCGTCGACGTTGGCGCCGGCGGTGGACAGTTCGTGAGGTGGCTGCGAGGGGAGGGCTACGCGGAGCGAATCGTGTCATTCGAGCCCGTGACCGAGGCCTTCGGGAAGCTTCAGCACCGCACCAGGGGTGACCCATCGATGACCTGCATGAAGCTGGCGCTAGCCGAGCGTGATGGTGAGACGGTCGTCAATGTTGCAGGCAACCTGTGGAGCAGCTCACTCCTGCCAATGACGTCCGAGCACGAGGCTGCGGCGCCGGCTTCTGCCTACGTTGGTCACGAGCGGGTGCGATTGGCGCGTTTGGATTCGCTCGCTGTCATCGGTCCTGAGGATCGCGCCTACCTGAAAATCGACGTACAGGGTGGTGAAGGAGCCGTGCTTGACGGGGCCGCTGGCGTGTTCGATCGAATCATGGCTGCAGAACTGGAGCTGTCCCTCGTGGAGCTCTACGAAGGGCAGGAGTTGATGCCGGCGTTACACGAGCGAATGTCCTCGCTCGGGTTCGCCCTCGTGTGGCTAGGCGAGTCCGTCTTTCGGGATCCTGTCTCAGACGAGATTCTTGCGGTCGACGGGATCTTCGTGCGCCGCGCGCCCTAGGGCGGCGCGTTTAGGGATCCGGAGGATGGCTACAATACCCGCCTCGATGGAGGCGCCAGTCGACAAGGATGGCCTGGTCGTGGTCGCGGGTGCGGGTGGCTTCATCGGTGGACATCTCGTCGCCGACCTCCGTCGACGCGGTTTCGAGCACATCAGGGCTATCGATGCGAAGCCGCTCTCCGAGTGGTTCCAGAGCTTCGGAGATGTCGAGTGTCGTCAGCTCGATCTGGCGGGGCTCGACGCTTGCAGAGAGGCTGCCGAGGGTGCCGCGTACGTCTTCAATCTCGCAGCCGACATGGGTGGGATGGGTTTCATCGAGACGAACAAGGCGTTGTGCATGCTGTCGGTCTTGATCAACACGCACCTGCTGATGGCCTGTCGCGAGGCGGGGGCCGAGCGATTTTTCTACGCCTCGTCAGCCTGTATCTACCCGGTCGATCGGCAGGAGAGCACGGAAGTGACCGCGCTCAAGGAGAGCGATGCCTACCCGGCCCTACCCGAAGACGGCTACGGATGGGAAAAGCTCTTCAGTGAACGGATGTGCTGTCACTTCTCCGAGGACTTCGGTCTGAAGACGCGCGTCGCCCGTTACCACAACGTTTATGGGCCGAACGGCACGTACGAAGGGGGACGCGAGAAGGCGCCGGCCGCGATCTGTCGCAAGGTAGCGCAGGCGAAGCTGTCGGGCACGAACGAGATCGAGATCTGGGGAGACGGTCAGCAGCGCCGGAGCTTTATGTACATCGACGACTGCCTCCGGGGTACCGAGCTCCTGATGTGGAGTGAGGTCGAGGAGCCTCTCAACATCGGCAGTGCAGAGCTCGTTAGCATCGACGAGCTCGTCGATCTTGTCGAGCACATCGCCGGCGTGAAGCTCAACCGCCGGTACAAGCTTGATGCACCGCAGGGAGTACGCGGCCGAAATAGCGACAACACCCTGATCCGCGAACGACTCGGTTGGGAACCTTCCATCAGTCTTCGGGAGGGTCTTGAAGAAACGTACCGCTGGGTTCACGACCAGATCCTGGCTGGGCGGACCCAGCCGGCTCTGGCGAGCTGAGCGATCTGATTCCGCGTGCCATTGTCGTCGACGCCGGCTTCGAGAACGCGCCTTTCCGTCCTACGACAACGCCGCGACAGCCGAGGCAAACGAGGTCGTGCGCACGAAGCCGTCCTGCCAGACGGTGAGCGGGAAGTCGGCCCGGCCACGGTAGGCGCCGATCTTGTCCGAGGTCACGCTCCCGGCAATTGCTTCGGGCCCCTCCTCGGCGGTCCACTGGACGGTCGGGTAGCCACGCAGGGAGACGGTCTTGACCCAGCTACCGCCTCCTTGCAGGCGGTGCCAGACCTCGATCGTCCCGGAGGAATCGGTCGCCCAGCGCACGTGCACGATCAGCTCGTGCCAGACCCCGAGTGCGAGCGGCGCCGGCACCGCGCTCATGGGCGCGACGTTTCCACTCCCGCCGCTGGAGTAGGCGCAGCCGGGGGTGCTGGTGGAGACGCTCTTGCAGAGCCCGGACTGCATCACCAGGGCGACGTGGTCGGCGTGCGCGGCCAGCATCACCGGCGCCCCCCAGATGTTCTCGAAGTTGAGCTGTGCGAGCGAGAGGCCCCAGCCGACCGGTGAGGGCTCGCGCCAGTCGTCTGGGAAGCGAACCATCAGCCCGTAGTAGTCGTCGCTTCCGAGGTCGATCAGGCGCTTGTGGAGGGTCTCGCAGGCGGTGTAGGCGTTTGCCGCCGCCGGAAGATCGAAGCGCGCCGCGTGCCGTCCCTGCCCGACGATCTCCGATTGGACGGTGACCGTCCCGCGGACCGAGGAGCCGCTCGAGGGAACGCCGGTGTTGGCGCACTGCGCACCCCAGCTCCACTGCGAGATGTTGCCGGTCTCGAAGTCGCCTGTGAACACACCCGGCGTGCCGCCCCCCGGCGAGGACTGTCGGGTCGGGTCAGCGGCGCATCCCAGGCCCACCGCCGGCACAGCGACGAGCAGCACCGCTACCGTGCAGGGAAGGAGACGCACGACAGGAGAGTAGCCGCGCACGAACGCGGCCACCCTCCGTCTCCGAGCCGCCGCTTTAGCATGCCCGCATCGGCGATTTCAAGAAAGCTTCCCCGCTTTGACGGAGAGACGTAAAGGCATTGACGAGTGATGTGGTCTGTAGGCTGACGATTGACTGGGAGACGCAGAATGACGGCTGTGTCCGGTGATCACGAACGCCCGATGGCAGCCGTCCGCGGCCTCTGGAAGAAGCTCGCGAAAGCGATCGCGAAGAGTTTCCCACTCAACGCTGTCCGCGTCTCGGCACTTCGAGCGGCGGGCTATAGAGTCGGCCGCTCCGTCTACCTCGGCAGCGAACTCCACGTCACCGACGAGTTGTTTTCAAACGCCTGTTCTCTGTCGATTGGCGACCGTGTCGCAATCGCTCAACGGGTACTGATCATCCTGTCCTCCCACCCGAATAACTCGAGGCTGCGCGACCAGGTCGGAGACATCAACGGCAACGTCACTATCTGCGACGATGCCTGGATCGGCGCCGGTGCGATTCTGCTTCCGGATGTGACGGTTGGGGAGCGGGCGATCGTCGCCGCGGGCGCGATCGTAACCAAGGATGTGCCGCCCCGATCGGTTGTCGCAGGCAACCCAGCCCGCGTCCTTCGCTCCATCTACGAATAGTGCATCGCCTCGAAATCGACAATCCGCGGTGGGTCGAATTCGTCTTAGCGAGCGAGGTTGCAACGCCGTTCCACCACCCCGCCTGGGCAACCCTCCTCGGTGACTGTTATCGCTATTCGGCCTTTGCACTCGCGCTCGACGACGCGGAGGGTCGCATCGCTGCGGGGGTTCCGGTGCTCGACGTCACCAACCGGTTGACAGGCAAACGGTGGGTGTCACTCCCGTACACAGATGCCTGCCCGCCCTTGATCGGATCCCGAGGATCCATGGAGGAGCTGGTTGCTGGCTTGGAAGAGGAGAGGAGACGGGGGGGTATTCCGCAGCTCGAGTGCCGTGCGGAACTCGCCGGCTCACCGGTGCGACCCTGCACCGAGGCCGTTATTCACACCCTTCCAACTGGACCCGACTTGGAGCAAATGGAACGGGGGCTCAAGCGCAGTGTTCGTCAGCACATCGCCAAGGGTCGCCGTTCGGGTGTGACAGTCCGGCGGGCAGAGACACTCGAGGAGCTTGCCGATACCTTCTACGCGCTCCACGTTCGGACGCGTAAGCGGCAAGGCGTACCAGTTCAACCGCGGGGCTACTTCGTTCGTCTGTGGCAGCGCATCCTCGAGCCCGGGCTTGGCTTCTGCTTGCTCGCGGAGAGTGGTGACAGGCCAATTGCCGGTGCCGTGTTCCTCGCATGGAAGAACACCGTTGTGTACAAGTACTCTGCTTCAGACCACCGCTATCTAGGCCTGCGGCCGAACTACGTACTCCTCTGGGAAGCGATTTGCTGGAGCGGTGCCAACGGCTATGAAACCCTGGATTTCGGCCGGACAGATCTCGATCACTCCGGCTTGCGCCACTTCAAGAGCTCCTGGGGAGCGCGCGAGGAGCCGCTCGTCTACTCGACGCTAGGGGAGGCCAGCGGAGGAGGACAGGGACTCTCATCGCGTGGCGCTCCGCTTCTGAGCCCGGTGATTCGACACTCGCCGCCCGGCGTGTGTCGTGCGATCGGCGAACTGCTCTACCGATACGCCGCCTGAGGCTCGAGACTAACCTCACCGGTGTCGTCGTCGAGCCAGGCGCGACCTACTGCGATAGGCCACGATCCGTCTGCCTTTGCGTCCCGTTGGCGCCACCACTTGGCGACCTCGCGCGGCAAGGCCTTCCACAGTGTCTCCCGCTGCTGAACTGCATCTAGGAACTCAACGTACAGTTCGCGTTTCGCGCGGTCACCCAGATAGCCGCGGTCAGGATGACTTACGACCTCCACCAGCCCGTGCAGACGTTCGATCCTCTCGACTTGTTCTTGCCAGAGCGCCGTCGAGTGGTGGCCAAGCAACGTGAAGAGCGTGTGGTCCTGAGGCATGGTGTACGGCAGCTCCACGACGTCGCCGATAAAGAACGGCCACAAGCTGCAGCAGCCTCCCGGTACTGGCTCAAAGGGATCAGAGTGAGGCACGGAGCAGTCATAGTCGAAGGGCAGATCGGCAAGCCATTCGAAGATGCGATGCGTGGCGGGCGAACGGAAGCCCGAAGCGTCGATTCGGGTCGCCAGTTCACGCGCGATCGGTAGTTGGGCGTCAAACGCGGAGCGAGAAGCGAACATCGAGCGATCGTGGTAAACGCCGTGGACTCCGAGCTCGAAGCCCCGCTCGAGAAGCTCCCGGAGGATCCCCTCGTCGATCGGATACCAGCGAGCCACGACGTTGAACGATGAGCGAAAGCCGCGTGCCTGTTCGAGATCGGCGAGCTCGATCGAGAGACGAAGGCCCTCGGCGCTCTCCACGTCATGTGTGAGGACCAGAGCGGCACGGTACGGCTCGGGCCAGAACCAGTCGAAGCCAAGTTCCTGCTTTCCGCCCGCGAGCAGAAGGCAGCGCGCGTAAAAGCGAAGCAACTTGTCGAGGCTCTCCTCGAGTGGCCACGCGGGAAAATCTGGAATTCCCTGCCGGCGGACAAGCGCCCTACGAGCCATGAGCTGAACGCGGCGCGGTATGAATCTCTTCACGCGGTAGTACAGGCCGAGCTGGTCGCCGCTGAGTCCGCGCTGGGGTGTTCCGGCGCGCCAGTGCTCGGAAACGAGGTTGTCGTACGCTTCGGCGAAGCTGAACGGAACCGTCACCCTGCGTGACGTCTCGAGGAGCGACGCCTTCGCAATGCTCCCGTCGGGAAGCGTGAACACCTCTACTTGCTGGCCCACCTCGCCGCCGTCGATGCGCGGGCGCGCGAAGAGCCGCCAGCCCTCGGCCAGGAGCCAAGTAGGCTGGCCTGCGCCGGCCTCGGCGACGATGGGGAAGACTTCGTGGGGCGACAGCAGCCGCTCTAGCGAATGACGCCCGGGCTGGCCTAAGCCGTTCCGCTCGGGTTGGATGTCGCTAGGCGGCACAAGTAAGTCCGACGGATACACAAAGACCCGAGCGTGTGTCGCGGGCCGGCTTGACGGTACCAACACAGTACTTAAGGCGATTCGGTCGGAGCTTCCGGTGGGGTTGATGGTCGCGGTAAGCGACGCGACGGTGACGGAGGTCGGGCAGTCTCGGGCCGAGTGGGATTAGGGCAGCAGCGCCGCCGCAGCCGCAGCGAAGGAGGTCGTGCGCACGAAGCCGTCCTGCCAGACGGTGAGCGGGAAGTCGGCCCGGCCACGGTAGGCGCCGATCTTGTCCGAGGTCACGCTCCCGGCAATTGCTTCGGGCCCCTCCTCGGCGGTCCACTGGACGGTCGGGTAGCCACGCAGGGAGACGGTCTTGACCCAGCTACCGCCTCCTTGCAGGCGGTGCCAGACCTCGATCGTCCCGGAGGAATCGGTCGCCCAGCGCACGTGCACGATCAGCTCGTGCCAGACCCCGAGTGCGAGCGGCGCCGGCACCGCGCTCATGGGCGCGACGTTTCCACTCCCGCCGCTGGAGTAGGCGCAGCCGGGGGTGCTGGTGGAGACGCTCTTGCAGAGCCCGGACTGCATCACCAGGGCGACGTGGTCGGCGTGCGCGGCCAGCATCACCGGCGCCCCCCAGATGTTCTCGAAGTTGAGCTGTGCGAGCGAGAGGCCCCAGCCGACCGGTGAGGGCTCGCGCCAGTCGTCTGGGAAGCGAACCATCAGCCCGTAGTAGTCGTCGCTTCCGAGGTCGATCAGGCGCTTGTGGAGGGTCTCGCAGGCGGTGTAGGCGTTTGCCGCCGCCGGAAGATCGAAGCGCGCCGCGTGCCGTCCCTGCCCGACGATCTCCGATTGGACGGTGACCGTCCCGCGGACCGAGGAGCCGCTCGAGGGAACGCCGGTGTTGGCGCACTGCGCACCCCAGCTCCACTGCGAGATGTTGCCGGTCTCGAAGTCGCCTGTGAACACGACCTTGCCCGCTGGCGGCGGAGGAGCGGGAGGCGGGGGAGGTGGCGGCGATGCCGGCGGTGGAGGAGGTGGCGGGAGTGCGGGAGGTGGAGGAGGTAGCGGGGGTGCGGGAGGTGGAGGAGGTGGCGGGAGTGGCGGGGGCGGTGGAGGAGGAGGTGGCGGGGGCGGCGAGGCCGAGCCGACCGTTCGTAGCGCTACGAGTTGGCCGATCGCGCTGCTACTCGAGCCTCCCGAGGCCGTAGCAATCTTGTTTCCGGTGGGGCCCGCACCGCCCTGAATGTAGGCGGCGCCCTCGACGGTGACAGCCGAGGACCACCTCCTTGAGTGCAGCTCGAACTCCTCGGTCATCCCCGTCGGAGGACTGACGGTCCTGCCACCGGTCAGCCCGAAGAAGCCCACCACGATGTCGTCCCGGGCAGTTGTCGTGACCGAGGGCGCACTGACCGATCTACTCGCGGGGGTGAACGCCCCGCTGTGCGAGTCGACGGGCGACGATCGATCGAGGCCCTTGAAAGCGACGACGCTGCCGGTTGCCGAGGCGGGAGCGGCGAGCGACCACGTGTAGTTCGTCGGCTCCGTTGACCCTGCGACCTTGTAGTAGAGCGCCTGAGTGAGTGAGCCATGGCGCGGCGCGCTGCTGTCTCGCCTGATCAGGATCCAGCCGCTCGGAGCGCTGATCGACGCCTCAGCCGGCAGACGTGCGTCGACGGAGGCGATCAGCACATCCCCCGGGACGACACCGGCCGGACGTGGGACGCTGAGCGTCGATCCAAAGGTGGTGGCCGTGGCGATGGCTCCGCCGGAGGGAAGGGCACTCAAGGCCCGCCCCGACCCGGTGGTGAGCACGCCGATCACCACCGAGAGCGCGAGCACCATCAGGTAGTCAAGGAACCGACCGTCCCTCTTCACGCCTTGCGACACGCGAGCGACCTGCGGAAGCTTCATCTTCCCCCGTCGTCTGGCTCCGACTGGGCGCGCCACGCCGTTTCGCGACTGGACGTGAACTACCGGGCCCTGCGACCTGGGCGAACTCGCGAGCCCGAACTCTGGAGACGTAGCGCGTCGGGTTGTGGGCTGGGCTTAGCGCGGGTTTTTACCGCATCGCCCGGATCCCTGCAAATCGGGCCTCAGACGAAAGTCCGGACGTTCGGCGACGTAAAGGGAGACGTAAGCGGCCGTCGAGCCGACCAAGGCGATCTCTGCGGCTGGCATTAGCGTGCAGTGATCGCTGTTGAGTCCGGCGGTAGGGCGTGAGAGACTCTAGACCGCCGACAACAGCGGCGAGGGGAGGGGAGATCGATGCGGCACCTGATGACCGCGAGGAGCCTTGCGCTCCTCGTCGTATTCGCGAGTGTTGGCAGCGCCGCGGTCGTGCGCGGACATGACGGGATGACCGCAGTCAGGGCGCTACCTCACGCCGCGAACCCTGTCCAGAAAGAAAATCGCCGAGCCGGCTCGCGCTCATGGTCGCTGGACGAGACGGCCAAGCCCCACAAGAGAATCGAGGGCTTCGCCAGCGAGGTGAGCGTGCTTCCGGGCCAGACGGTCCACTTGCACATCAGTACCGCACCGGCCGCCCGCTATCGGATCGAGCTCTATCGGCTGGGCTGGTACCGCGGCGCTGGCGCGCGCTTTCTGGCCTGCATCCCTGCTGACTGCCATCGCGACCAGCAAGGCAAAGCCCGTCGTTACCCCCGAACCGCTCCCAGTACCGGATTCGCTCGAGCGACATGGCCGGTCACGAATACGTTCCGCTTGCCGCGAAACACGGTCAGCGGCTACGTGCTGGCCAGGCTCGTGCTCACGAGGGGCCGTGCTCGAGGCGAGGTCACCTACGTCCCATTGATCGTGCGCGCGCTGCCTTCCCGGCGCTCAAGGATCCTCGTACAGGCTTCCGTCAATACCTGGCAGGCCTACAACAATTGGGGCGGGAAGAGCCTTTATGCGTTTAACAGCACGAACAACGTTCCCGCAAATCATGTCTCATTTAGCCGTCCCACCGGTGCTCCACTCCAGTGGGAGATGGGACTCCTCCGCTTTCTCGAGCGGGAGGGCTACGACGTGTCTTATACCACCGACGTCGACACCGATCGTAACCCCGGCGAGCTTCGGCGCCATCGTCTGGTCATCTCCTCGGGCTATGACGAATACTGGAGCAAACGGATGCGGGACGCCTTCGAGGCAGCCCGAGCCAGCGGCACGAACGTCGCCTTCCTCGGGGCCAATATCGGCGACTGGCAGATCCGCTACGAGAACAATCGCCGGACGATCGTCGAGTACCGCGACGCGAGGAAGGACCCTGTTCGCGACCCGGCCCGAAAGACGGTTCACTTCGGGGACCTCGTTCCGCCACGGCCACAGTGCGAGCTCATGGGGACCGGATACGAAGCCACGCGTGGAGTAAACGATTCCCCGCGCTCGTATGTCGTGAACCCAGCCGCGCTCCAGGATGCCTGGTTCCGGGGGACTGGCTTCACCGGGACGAGTGAGTTGCTCGATTCGGTTGGCTACCACTGGGACTCGATCAAGCCAGGCTGCGCCCTTCCCCCGTTGACCGTGCTCTTCCGCTATCAGGGCACCACCTCCAACGGAACGCCCACGAGTGCCGAGGTCGTGCGCTATGCCGCTCGCTCGGGAGCTCGTGTCTTCAGCGTGGGCTCGCTCCAGTTCGTCTGGGGGCTTGACAACTACTACGGGCACGACGTGCCACGCGATGCCCGCCTCGTGCGCTTCATGCGAAATGCGCTCAACGACCTAGCTTCGAAGCACTGAACGACAGTCGCGGAGTCCAGCGGTGGCTCCCCAGGACCCGGCCCGCGCGCAGCCCAGGCTCGGTCGGCCGCGCCGCCGTCTTCGGCGGCAGAGAATCGAGTTCGCTGACGGCTCACTGGCGCGCAATGGCGCGCCACTGCGCTCCCTGGGTGCCCCAGAGGTCTTTCTGCGAGCGCCGGCGACAGAGCAAAGCGGCGATCCTGGCTGAGTTCCGAACCAGGCCCGACACGTTCGCTGAGTGAACTTCCGATGATGGACGCGTGGCAGCCTCTACAGACTCGAGTACGTTTAAGCCAAAGCCTTTTGAAGGAGGCTCCATCTCTTGGCGAGCGCCACAACGGTTGCGCCAACCGCTTCGCTACAACCTCTGCAAATAGACGACTCTGTCGCAGCCGCGAGAGCCGGTGGCCATGGTCACCGCTCGGCGATGCGCCGCAGTTCGCCGCTGTTCGCCGCGAGGTAGTAGAGCGCCCCGTCCGGGCCGACCCGAAATCGAACCGGGCCTCCGGCGGACTCGGCAAGGCGCGTTTGGGGCGGGTGTCTCGTAACGTCCAGGGGAATGAGGGTGAGACTGCCCTCACCCCAGTCGGCGAAGACGAAGTCGTGCTGGAGATCGCGCGGTAGCTCTGTGGCATTCAGGAGCGGATCCCCGGCGACGATCGCGACTCCGGGCGGGTGCTCGAGCGCCACCCAGGGGATGTTCGGCGCCTGCGGGTGCCCGCGATAGTAGTCGCCGCAGCGCTCCGTATCGCGGTACTCGGGGGTGCGTACGTCGCCCTCATAGCACGGCCAGCCGGAGTCGCTGCCGCGTGTGACCCGAAAGAGCGACTCCCTCGAGTGCCAACCGACATTGCCGACGGCGAGCGTCGTCGGCCGCCCGGGAAGCAGGGCCATACGGAACGGGTTCCGAAAGCCAGTCGCCCAAACTTTCGAACGGTTGTGGTCGGGATCGCCGTCCCAAAAGGGATTGCTTGGCAGGCCGCGACCGTCCCGATCGACGTGGAGGACCTTCCCGGCGAGGCTGTCCCGGTTTTGCGCCAGGAAGGCGGAATCCTCGACGTGCTCCTCGCCGCCGCCACCGCCGTAGCCCGTCGAAACGAACAGCGTCCCATCCGGTGCGAAGACCAAGTCGGCGCCGTCAACGTCGAGGGGTGAGGGCAGACAGTCCGCCGAAAGCGGTTGCTCCACGCAGGGCCTGGTGTCGTCGCCGCCGATGATTACGCGCTCGCTCAAGGCAATGGCGCGGCCGTCGACGACGCGAAAGCGGCTGACTCGGACCACGCTAGGGCCGGCCGGCTTCTCGCCGGCCAGCTTGGCCGTATAGGCGACGTAGGCGAACGGGCGGGTGGCGAAATCAGGGTCGAGCTTGAAGCTCAGGATCCCCCTGAAAAACGCGGTCGAAACGTGGGACCTGATGTCGAGAAACGGCTGCGGCTCCGGCAGACCGCCGCTCGCGACTGATCGGATCACGCCGCTCTTCTCGGCGATCAGGATCCGGTGGCCGGGAAGAACGTCGAAGTCGGTCGGGTACTGGAAGCCCCGCGCAACCGTCGTCACCTCCAGATTCGACGGGAGCCCTGCCAATGACGCGCGCTGCCCCTCGTAGCGCACGATCTCGTTTGCGAGGGCCGACTGGGAGCCGAGAAGGTGGCAGTTGAGGAAGAGCTTGCACGCACCCGCGGCCCCAGCCCCGGCGACGAAGACGAGGACGAGAGCTGCCAACACGACCAACTGCCACAGCGGTCTCCTGTCCATTTCAGTTCTCCGTTGCCCCACGACAAATCTCCAAGAATGTGAGTCTCACGTTGTAGGTCGGGAAGTCTGCATGCGCGCTCCCCGTCACGTCGGACGTAATGGGGATGACTGGGATCGAACCGGTGACCTCCCGCGTCTGAAGTAACGGCGACAGCCGCCAGATCGCAACGGCGACAGCAGAGATCGCGCCAGATCAGCTCAAGGATGCGGTTTCGCAGGAGTTACAGGGATGATTTCGAGGTCTTTTTGCGATGGCTCCGAAACACAGGCAGAGTGTGAACGTCCGCCGCGTCTGCCTTGTAGCCCCTCTCCTCCTCGCGACTGCAGTCATCACAGCCGCTGTGTCGTCTGGTGGTCCACTGGCTTCGCTCAGCAAGGCGTCCGGCCGGCGGGCAAGCCCGAACCTCACACTCTCGTTTGACGCGAACCCGCCCTACTCTGAGTTCCGTTGGATTCATCCTGGCTTCAAATGCGTCAACGGAGTTGTCTCTGGCATCAGTAAGCCGTATTCGGCAGCGTTCGTGCGTGACGCACGCAAGCAGAATGTCCGGCACGGGAAGTACTCGGCCAAGGTTGTCCTAAGGCCGGGCGATCACGCCTCGTACACCTGTCGGGCCGAGGCCGTTGAGGTCGTCAAGCCAGTCAACGAGGGAGAGGGCTCTGAGTCGTGGTGGGGATGGTCCTGGAAGATCCCGCTTGGATGGCGCGGCACCGCATGGCGTGGTAATGCCCGGTGGGGAATGCTGTTCGAATTCACGGTAAACGCCGACCTCTGGCCTTCATACGGCATGCTCAACTTCGACGCTGCGACCCGGGACAGCCTGAGGCTCGGCCTGCACACCGGCCTGACGCCTAATCCCGGCTCGGGCTCCTACAACTCCGCCTACGAGAAGTTGGTGACCCTTCTGGGGCCAGGCGCGCCGCAGCCGATGGTCTACGGCAAGTGGCTCGACTTCTACATGCACGTCGTCTGGCGGAGCCATCAGAACGGGATTCTCCAGATCTGGTACCGCGCCGCCGGCAAGAGGTTCACCAAGCTGTATTCGAACATCCCAAGGGATGGGGCACTCATCCAGGCGCCGCCGCACCCAACGCTGCTCTACAACACCGTGAATGGCGTCCCTGGAGCGAACGGAAAGGGAGGCCTCGAGCTGGCAGGAGGCTTCTACCGGCCGAATACCCCCTGGACAAACACATACTGGTGGGACGGCCTCCGGCGGAGGCAGAGCAAGGCAGCGATCCTGGCCGAGTTTCCAAACCCGCCCCCGCGCCGACTTCATCCACGGCACAGCAGACGACCGGATCGACGCAGTTGTCGATGCGGGCGCCCTATCGGGACAAAAATCGACATAAGGCCTGGGCAGAAGCGAGACGGAGACCCGGTGCTAGTTGTCGAAACACGCTAAATCCCGAGGCTCGTCGCCCCGTGGATTGAAGACACCGCTGCCGTGACCGTGGGTGTTCGAGGGAGCCGGGAGTCAAGTCGTCAATCATTGGGGCGACGTCTTCCGGAAGAGTTGCGGCGAGGCCCGCGCGTGTGTGGGTCTTAAGTCTCGAGAGCTCGTAAATCTCGAGAGCTCCTACGACAACGCCGCGACAGCCGAGGCAAACGAGGTCGTGCGCACGAAGCCGTCCTGCCAGACGGTGAGCGGGAAGTCGGCCCGGCCACGGTAGGCGCCGATCTTGTCCGAGGTCACGCTCCCGGCAATTGCTTCGGGCCCCTCCTCGGCGGTCCACTGGACGGTCGGGTAGCCACGCAGGGAGACGGTCTTGACCCAGCTACCGCCTCCTTGCAGGCGGTGCCAGACCTCGATCGTCCCGGAGGAATCGGTCGCCCAGCGCACGTGCACGATCAGCTCGTGCCAGACCCCGAGTGCGAGCGGCGCCGGCACCGCGCTCATGGGCGCGACGTTTCCACTCCCGCCGCTGGAGTAGGCGCAGCCGGGGGTGCTGGTGGAGACGCTCTTGCAGAGCCCGGACTGCATCACCAGGGCGACGTGGTCGGCGTGCGCGGCCAGCATCACCGGCGCCCCCCAGATGTTCTCGAAGTTGAGCTGTGCGAGCGAGAGGCCCCAGCCGACCGGTGAGGGCTCGCGCCAGTCGTCTGGGAAGCGAACCATCAGCCCGTAGTAGTCGTCGCTTCCGAGGTCGATCAGGCGCTTGTGGAGGGTCTCGCAGGCGGTGTAGGCGTTTGCCGCCGCCGGAAGATCGAAGCGCGCCGCGTGCCGTCCCTGCCCGACGATCTCCGATTGGACGGTGACCGTCCCGCGGACCGAGGAGCCGCTCGAGGGAACGCCGGTGTTGGCGCACTGCGCACCCCAGCTCCACTGCGAGATGTTGCCGGTCTCGAAGTCGCCTGTGAACACGACCTTGCCCGCTGGCGGCGGAGGAGCGGGAGGCGGCGGTCCGGCGGGAGGTGGCGGAGTCCCTGGAGGCGGCGGAGCCCCGGAACCTGGCGGAGCCTCGCCAGGTGGCCCAGGTGCGGAAGGCGGGGCCGTGGCCGGAGGCGGCGGTGTTAGAAGTTCGAGGAAGAGCTTGAAGTCACGCTTGCTCGACCGGCCGCTCAGCCTCACGCCGAGGTCGATGGATCGGACGCCAGCGACTGCTGAGGCCGCCCTAAGCCAATGCGCGCCCGAGAAGCGGGGTGTGAGTGTCGGCAGGAGCAGCAGGCGTGCAGACGCAGTTCCGAAAGGAGCGCGAGCGTATCTCTCAGTCAAGCGGGGAACAGCCTTGGGGCTGCGAAGGCGCAGAGCGACAATGTCGACTTGTCGGTTTCGCGAGAGCCGCCGGATAGCCGCAGGCGTTCGAGCCACGACGGCACAAAACGTGGCGTCCCGCTTGCACGCACGATGTCGCAACTGGACCACACGCAGATGAAGACGGCCGGCGACCGAGCGAACTCGCCGATTCTGCTTGCCGGACAAATGGCGGCTCAGTACGAGCACGTTGAGCCCATGCTCCTTCGCGCGAGCAACAAGGGGTGCTTGGACGAAGGGGGCGAACTTCGCCGTCACTTCGAGTGCCCAGAGCCGGGGTAGCTCCGGCGAGCTCGTTGTGCCCCAGCGTGTCTGCGAATGGGTAGTCGCTGGTAACGCCGCAAGGGCGGCGAAAGCAACGGCGAGGACAAGTAAACGCCGTCCGATGGGTGCGGCTCCCAACATCGACTAGCGAAGCCATCGGTCGCCCTCTCTGTCTGCGCGCCCCTCAATCGAGGGACGGCTGATCACCCAGCCCTCGATTGAGGGGGCATACGGGGCGGGAAGGGACGCCCGCAACGGTCCTGCCGCTCTCGACCTCACGTCGAACAACTGTGCCGGGCCGATAGGCGCTTACGAGTAGTCACCCGACTGCGCCGACTCGCTCTGGCCGCGTCCAGAATGGAATGCGTCACTTGGATCTCGACCGGGAAAGTGGTGAAGACGCTATAAGACCACGACTGATCGAGAGCCGCACCAACTATGAGCATCTCTAGAGACGAACAGCCGCTCGTGAGCGTCGTGACGCCGGTCTACAACGGCGCCGACTACATCGCTGAGTGCATCGAAAGCGTTCTCAAGCAGACCTATGAGAACTGGGAGTACGTGATCGTCGACAACTGCTCTACCGACGACACGCTGGAGATTGCGCGTGGGTACGAAGCTCGCGAGCCGCGGATCCGGATTGTGACGCCGGACGTCTTCGTCGGGTGTGGTCGAAAGCGGCAACCGGAGCCTGCGCGAGATCTCGCGCGACAGCAAGTACACGAAGATGCTCCACGCAGACGACTGGTTGTTCCCGGAATGTCTCGAGCGCATGGTTGAGCTCAGTGAACTCAATCCAACCATCGGCATCGTGAGCGCGTACCGGCTCGAGGAAGAGCAGGTCACGCTGACCGGTCTTCCGTACTCAATCTCGGTCATCCCCGGGCACGATCTCTGCCGCTCGACGCTGCTCGGCGAACCCTACCCATATCTTTTCGGCTCGCCGTCGTCGCTGCTCATCCGCAGCGATCTCATCCGCGCGCGAGACCCTTTCTACGACCGCGCCTACGGCTTGGGCGAGGAGCATCCCTTCACCGAGGACGTGGCGGCGTGCTGCGAGATCCTGCGCGGCAGCGACTTCGGATTCGTCCACCAGGTCCTCACGTTCACCCGGCGAGACGATCGTTCGCCGTTCTCGAAGTTCTCACGCTTGGGCGCAAACGTGCCTGAGCAGCTCAATCTAATCTCCAAGTACGGGCCGGTCTACCTGACCAAGGAGGAATACGAGCGCCTAGTTGCCGTCTACGTCGCCCACTATGCAGCCTTCCTGCTCAGGAGCTTCCCCAGGCTGGCAAACCCCGAGCTCCGCGCTTACCATCGTCCTGCCATACGGAAGATTCTGCGCTCCGTCGACGCCCGGGACTTGTTCGAAGGGGTTCGCTTACAGCTACGGCGGATCCGAAAGAGGCGCAGGATCCGGGCTCGCCGCGCCTGAAGCGTCTTCGCGACCAGCAACGGCACAAGGCCCTACGAGCTCGGCCATCCTTTTCGAGCGGGTAGGCGTGGAGAGCCGGCGCCGAAGATCGACCTCGTCGGAGGACGGTAGTCAGCCAGCCGACCCGGCTTGGGCTCCTCGCGTACGTGCGGCGAGTGTCCTCATGCGCCCGGAGGCAAACCGTCGCTTGCTCGGATGGGTGGACCCACCCCGAGGCGCCACGCCGTAGCCGGGCCACCAGCGGTCCACCTAGGTGGTACGGGTGATCGGTCAGGAACGGGGCCATGCGATACGTGAGGTCGACCTGCCAGCGCTTGCCGTATCGCTTCGCCGGGTTAATGCGAAGCATGGCGGCCATGACGGACGCACAATTCGCCGGGCTGAATAACTCCGTCTCCACAAGGTCGGCACCCTGCTCGCACGCGGCGCACCAGCCCCCTTTCCACTGCTCCCAGAAAAAGCGGTCGCGCCAGTCCATCGCCGGCTCCGGGTGTGCGTCAATCCAGTCGGCCCACTCGCGGATGCCGCGGTAGTGGGCCGGCGAGTCTGGGTGATGTTTGGCAAAGCCATACGCGTGCTCGACGCTCTCGGCGACTGAGTCGGGGTGCGCGGGGAGCTTCGTGTAGAAGTACAGGGCGCCGAGCGAGAAGACGTTGCCAAGCAGGACGATCGCGTTTCCTGGCAGCTGGGCGTACTGGCCCCAGGGGATGAGCTCACGGTCGAGATCTGCCGTTTGCAGCCCCGTATGTTGATCGAAAGCCCGCAGATGGTCTTCGTTGAAGTCTCGGCGTTTTATGATCCGATGGGGGACCCCAGCATCCCTCGCGAGCAGCGGGGGGAGCGTCCGATCCGCCCTCGACATGGCGGGGACGTCCCAAGTAAAGGTGGTGAAGTCGAGCTTCTCGCGCCACATAGCGGCGAGAAGGGCACGTGTGTCGTAGCCGCCCGTAAGCGAGAGCCAGAGCGGCCGTCCGGTCCCGGCGAGATTGCGGACGGCCGTACGGAGGGAGGTTTCGATAAGAGCGAGGGTCTCGTCATACGCCGTTTTGACTCGATGCTGCAAGAGCGGGCGGTGACGCAACGGTTGGTGTTCGTCACCGTAGGCGAGCGCCTGGCTTGGTAAGAGGCTACGTATTCCGGCGAATCGCGACAGCGGCAGTGGAAACCACTCCATCCCCACGCGGTAGCGGAGTGGCGGCGAGGGGTCACCTTCGCCGAGCAGATCGTGAAGGAGCGCTGCACTGCTTGACACGAGCAGCTTCCCATCCCGTGAGTTTCGGGCGTAGAAGCAGCCGAATAGGGCTGCGTCGGTCCGGAGCACGCCCCCGCCTACCAGCGCCCAACGCCCAGACCAGGTAAACGGGAGCGCATCCACTTCGCCTGAGCGAACCGCAGCGATCTCCTCGGGCGGTGCCGCTCTGGCCGGATCGGTCTGCATCGCAATCCCAAGGAGGTACCAAATCCCTCCGTCCCGATCACGCGTCTCGGCTACCGGGAGCGCCTGGTGGTACGACAGGTACAGGCCCTCCCTGATGGCTACCGACGTCCAATCCTCGTCGACCAGAACCGGCGTAGGACCAATCACAAACTGACGGCGGTGAACTCTCATCTGGTCGTCGTCCCGCATGTTGATCTGTACCTACCCCTCCCCCCGTGAGCACCTTGCTTGCGCCTCCGTAGATCGGCTTATACCGATACATCTCACGGGGACGAGCGTCACGAATCGGTGTCGCAGCGGCACTCAGTCTAGTTGCCCACGAGAGCGCTTCAGACGGGGATGCGCCCGATCTCACGCTGGTGGTGAGGCGTGAAGGCGCCCTGGTCTGCTTGGTCAGCGAGCAGGTCTTTCCGCGAGGCTTCCGAAACACAGGCAGAGTGTGAACGTCCGCCGCGTCTGCCTTGTAGCCCCTCTCCTCCTCGCGACTGCAGTCATCACAGCCGCTGTGTCGTCTGGTGGTCCACTGGCTTCGCTCAGCAAGGCGTCCGGCCGGCGGGCAAGCCCGAACCTCACACTCTCGTTTGACGCGAACCCGCCCTACTCTGAGTTCCGTTGGATTCATCCTGGCTTCAAATGCGTCAACGGAGTTGTCTCTGGCATCAGTAAGCCGTATTCGGCAGCGTTCGTGCGTGACGCACGCAAGCAGAATGTCCGGCACGGGAAGTACTCGGCCAAGGTTGTCCTAAGGCCGGGCGATCACGCCTCGTACACCTGTCGGGCCGAGGCCGTTGAGGTCGTCAAGCCAGTCAACGAGGGAGAGGGCTCTGAGTCGTGGTGGGGATGGTCCTGGAAGATCCCGCTTGGATGGCGCGGCACCGCATGGCGTGGTAATGCCCGGTGGGGAATGCTGTTCGAATTCACGGTAAACGCCGACCTCTGGCCTTCATACGGCATGCTCAACTTCGACGCTGCGACCCGGGACAGCCTGAGGCTCGGCCTGCACACCGGCCTGACGCCTAATCCCGGCTCGGGCTCCTACAACTCCGCCTACGAGAAGTTGGTGACCCTTCTGGGGCCAGGCGCGCCGCAGCCGATGGTCTACGGCAAGTGGCTCGACTTCTACATGCACGTCGTCTGGCGGAGCCATCAGAACGGGATTCTCCAGATCTGGTACCGCGCCGCCGGCAAGAGGTTCACCAAGCTGTATTCGAACATCCCAAGGGATGGGGCACTCATCCAGGCGCCGCCGCACCCAACGCTGCTCTACAACACCGTGAATGGCGTCCCTGGAGCGAACGGAAAGGGAGGCCTCGAGCTGGCAGGAGGCTTCTACCGGCCGAATACCCCCTGGACAAACACATACTGGTGGGACGGCCTCCGGCGGAGGCAGAGCAAGGCAGCGATCCTGGCCGAGTTTCCAAACCCGCCCCCGCGCCGACTTCATCCACGGCACAGCAGATGACCGGATCGACGCAGTTGTCGGCGCCCGCCCAAGCGAACCACACCAACTCTCCACACGACCTGCGACCGTTGATGACCCCAAGAGCGGCTGCCAAGAGCGGTTGAAGAACTGGTGCGCGCCTTCAGGTCGAGCTCGCTTCAATTCTTCTGGGGCTTGACAACTACTACGCGCACCGCGACGCGCGCCTTGACCCCCGCCTCCAGCGGTTCCTGTGGAACCCGCTCGCCGACTCGACGTCGAAGCGCAGAATAGGCCGGAACGCCACTAGCGAGCTAGGCGAGTAGGCACAGGTCCACCGGGCGGGTCGCGGAAGACACTGGTTGCAACCGCCCAGCAGGCCGCCGGCGGCTGGCGCGCCTATGGCCTCGAGATCCCGCGTGTCTTCGAGCGCCACGGCTTTGCCTCCGTCGACCTGCCAAAGGTGTCGGAGATGCCGTGCGGCGAGCAGGAGTTCGATTGGGGCAACGACGGCTGGCATCCTGGCCCTGCCTGCTCGATGCGCCTGCGCCGCCATCTCGACGGGGCGGCCGCGCAGCAGACTCGCCCCCGGCTGACCTCCGCTCTGGTGACGACACCGGAATTCTTGAGGGAATCGCTAGCAAGCTAGGATCGGGGTGTGACCGACGTCGCGAAGGTAGACGCCGACCCCACGAAATGGTCGACGGGCCCGGGGTCGCCGCGGTTGCAGAAGCCGGACTGGGTCTTCTTCGCAGGCGAGGTGCGACCGTGGGAGGACGCCGTGCTTCATGTCTCTGCGGAGGCGGTCGTTCGTGGTCTCAACGTCTTCGAGGGCCTGAAGGGTTACTGGCAGGAAGACGGGCGCTTCGGGTTCGTCCACCTCGAGCGCCACTACGCCCGCCTCTGTCGTTCGGCAAGTCTTCTCTACATCCCGGTCACGTTTTCGTACGACGAGTTCGAGAGCGCTTGCTTCGATCTCACAAGAGCGCTCTATCAGCCGGAGAAGGATTTCTACATCCGAGCCACGCTCTTTGTGGTGGAGGGCCACTACGGAGAGGGCACGAAGTCAGATCTCGTCCTCACGGGGTACCTGCAGGAGAAGGCGCCGCCAGAACCGATCGCCATGGGCGTGAGCACCTGGAGGCGCGCGCCCGACTTGGCCATGCCGCCGCGGATCAAGACGGGCGCGAACTACCAGGTCGCTCGTCTGGCCCGAATCGAGGGCCGGAGCCGAGGTTACGAGGACATGATTCTCCTCAACGAGTCCGGCAGGGTCGCGGAATCGACCGGCGCCTGCGTGCTGGTGGTGCGAGACGGCAAGGTGCATACGCCGCCTTCGTCGGAGGGAGTCCTCGAGAGCATCACTCTCGACGTGCTGTGTGACCTGGGCGACTCACTCGGCACCGAGGTCGTTGTACGGCCGATCGAACGGAGCGAGCTGTACATCGCCGATGAGGTGGGCCTCACCGGCACCTTGGTGGAGGTCACGCCGATCCTGTCGATCGATGACCGGCCTCTGCCGGACGAAACGCCGCTCCTGTCGAGTCTTGGGAATCGCTACCGCAACGCCGTCAAGGGCGTGGATCCCCATCCGGCCGTCGAGCTGGCGATGGTTCCCGCCGACTGACGAGCTAAATGGCGATCGTCGGTGTCATTCCCGCCGCCGGTTACGCCACCCGTCTTCAACCCCTCTCCGGCTCGAAAGAGATGCTCCCGGTACAGGGCCGGCCCGTCATGGACTACGTCATCGGACGGATGCGGCGTGCCGGCTGCACCGAGCTTCGCATCGTCACGCGACCGGAGAAGGAAGACGTGATCGCGCACGCGGAGGAGTTGGGCGCGTCGATCGTGCTCGGCTATCCGTCTACCACGAGCGAGTCCTTCGCACAGGGCATCGCCGGTCTCGCGCCTGAGAAGATCGTCCTGATGGGATGGCCCGACACGATCTGGGAACCGGAGGATGGCTACCGCCCGCTCCTCAGCGCCGTGGAAGGGGGTCAAGAGATCGCGCTCGGGCTGTTCCAAACGCCGGATCTCGAGCGATCGGACGTGGTCAGCTTCGATGATGCCGGGCGCGTCACCGGTATCCACATCAAGCCTGCCAAGCCGCCGTCCAGCTGGATCTGGGGGTGTGCTGCGGCGCGGGCGCGCGCTTTGGCGGGTCTCGAGCGCGAGGAATGGCCCGGTTCGTTCTTCGACACGTTGTGCAAGAAGGGTTCCGAGCTCTATTCCGTTCGACTTTCCGATGTCTGGCTGGACATCGGCACAAGCGAGGCGCTCGAGCGGGCGGCAGCTCTCGAGCAATGAACGGCCTCCTCCTCGGTACGGGCGGGTGGATCCCGACGTCCAGGCGAGAGACGTGCTGCGCGTTCCTTCGAGCGGGGTCGCACGTTCTTCTGATCGACGCCGGAACGGGGGTTCAACGCCTTGTCGAGCGACCCGACCTGCTGAAAGGCGTGGGAAAGGTTGACATCGTGCTCACGCATTTTCATCTGGATCACGTCGTGGGTCTCAGCTACCTCCCTGCTTTGTCCCTGCCCGAGCCGCCGAGGATCTGGGGGCCAGGGAAGCTGCTAACCGGTTCGTCGACGAGGTCAATCCTCGAGCGGTTGCTCAGCCCACCGTTTTCCTCGGCACCGCTTGACGCGACTACTAGCGACGTGCGCGAGATCCCCGCTCACCAGGCATTCGAAGTAGGCCCTATATCGGTCGCAACCCGTGTCCAGGAGTTCCACGCGGGATCGACCCTCGCCCTTCGTATCGGGGACGCCCTCACCTACTGCACGGATACGGCGCCCGACCCGGGCAACGTGGCGTTCGCTTCAGGGACCCGCCTTCTCCTCCACGACGCGTGGTACGCACAGGAATCGAGCGATGACGGCAACCACTCCGCCGGCGGGGACGCAGGCCGGATCGCACGCGAAGCCGGGGTCGATCACCTCGTACTCATTCACGTCAATCCGCTACAGGAATCGGACGAGGCGCTTGCAGCTACCGCGGCCCGAGAGTTCCCCGACGTGCACGTCGGGGTCGATCTCGAAGCACTGCCTCTCGACAGCCGCTCCTAGGCGCGTCCAGTCCTGAGCTTGCGTGCCCGTACCCGCGGATGATCTCCAGCGAGCCGGCGTTGCTGCCGTTTGTCGGAGATCACGTACTCCCAGCTTTCGTACGTCTGGTTGAAGACGCTTTCGATGCATTCCGCGAGGTACTCGGCTCCGTTGAACGACGCCCACTAGCGGCTGATCTACGCATCCGTTCATCGGCGCTCTCCCTCCGAGAGGCCCACGTAGCCCTAGCGGACCGCGAATGCGCTCTGACCTAGCAGCTGCCCGTATCGGCTCTTCGACCGCGCCCCGAAGCCAGGCCACACGTACCAGACGTACGTCCCTGTCTTCAGCTTGAAGCGCCGATTTGCATATGACCAGCTCCGCTTCAAACCGAGCCTGGTGGCATTCGGCCACGCGCTCAGGATCTTTCTGCCCCTGGAAAACAGCTGCACGTTGTAGAACGTCGCCTTCGGGACCTTTGCCCAGACAAGACGCGGCGGCGCGTGAACGGCGGCGCCGTTCCTGGGCGAGCGGAGAAGGACGCTGGGCTGCACGACCACGGGGACGCCACGAGAGGCGTTGCCGGCCTTGTCGTAGCTGATGATCGCGTATCGATAGTACGTTCCGTTCTTAAATCCTTTGTTTGTGTAGTGCGTCCCGGTGCCCTTGTAGACCGACGTTCGCAGCGGTCCTCCCTTGGCAGCC
This sequence comes from uncultured Actinomycetes bacterium, assembly GCA_963754265.1. Lineage (GTDB taxonomy): Bacteria > Actinomycetota > Thermoleophilia > Gaiellales > Gaiellaceae > AC-32. Next base: position 321,119 of record CAVWFB010000003.1, read on the forward strand.
TTGGAGCCCTTCGCGACGAGAACCCGCACATAGCCGAAGTCGGCATCCGGTGGACGGCTCCACGTCAGCTTCAAAAGCTTGTAGCCAACCGTCCGTTTGAGGCCGCGTACGTCTCCCGGCGCGGTGCCGTCCTTGACCGTCCAGCCATAGGCGGCCGCGGTGCCGGTATTGCCCGCTGGGTCCGTGGCGCGCACCGCGAACGTGTGGGTGCCGGCGCCGACCCCTGAATACGCCGCCGGACTCGTGCACGCCGCGAAGCTCCCGCCGTCGAGCTGACAGCCGAAGGCCAGCCCGGCCTCGCTGTCGGAAAAAGCGAAGCTTGCGCTGGATGCGTTCGTCGGGTCGCTCGGGCCGCTGCCGATCCGGGGAGCGGGTGGCGGTGTCAGGTCGATCGTCCATGAGAAGGTCGTCGTCGGAGCCGACGAGCTCGCCTTTACGGAGAACGTGTGCGTTCCTTCGCCAAGCTGACCGTACGTCTTCGGGCTTTTGCAGTCCGAGAAGCCACCGGTATCGAGCTTGCACCGGAAGTCGCTCCCTGCCTTGTTTGACCTAAAGCTGAAGCTCGCGCTGGTCTGGTCTGTCGGGTTCCGCGGAGAACTTGTGATCGTCACGATCGGCTTCGCCGTGTCGACCAACCATGAATAGGACGTCGTGCTTGATCTCCCGAAAACATCGGTGCCCTTGAGCGTGAACAGATGGGTGCCGTCCTTGAGATTCGGATAGTCCTTGCCCGGTGGGTTGCACGACTCGGTCAAGCCGGTGTCGAGCTGGCACTCGTAGGTGACGCTCGTTTGATCAGCAGCGGTGAACTTGAACTGCGCGTCCGGGGAATCGGTTGGGTTCGCGGGTGTCTGACTGATCGACAGGGCCGGGGGCTGCGTGTCTATCGTCCACTGGTACGAGGTGAGGCCGCTGTCACCATCCTCGTTGACCGCTTTGACGTTGAACGTGTGTGTTCCCTCGACAAGCGCGGAGTAAGCGACCGAACCGCTATTAGCGTCGCTGCCACAGTCCGAGAAGTCGCCGCTGTCGAGTTGGCATCGGAATCCCACTTTCTTGTCGTCGGAGAACGTGAAGCTCGCGCTGCTGCTGTCGCTCGGGTTCGTTGGATGCGAGTCGATCTTTGGGGGGTCCGGCACGGCCGCTGTCGCTCCGGCCGTGAGCAGAACCCCGACGACGAGTGCCGCAAGCAGGGCGGCGTACGGGCGAACGCGGCTCATGACATGAGGAGCGCGATTGCAAGACTCGCGCTAGTAGTGATGTAGATCACGATGCCGCTGTAGATGAGCGGCTCACGTCGTTCGTAGGCGATCATTTGGGCAGGCCCCGGTATGCGCCGAGCACCAGCAGAAGCCGCCGATTTCGTTCTGATACACCACACGCCGGTTGCGGACCGCATATTCGAGTTCTCCCTTGACCCCATCTCTCCGGCGGAGCCCCTCGCGACAGTAGCACCAATTATTCCACTTCGACTTCGAAATCCGAGCCGACCGCGCCCACGCCGGATGCTGGCGAGAGCGCCCCAACGCGTAGGGCGAGCAGCGAAGCGGAAATCACCTTCCCCTCGTAGCACCTGGCTAAGCAGCGGAAATCGCGCATGAGTCCAACCTGGGCGGAACCCACGCTCGTCTAACGAGCGTTTCGTGGCAGCGAGTGGGGCGGTTGGGCTGGGCTCGAGACTCGAACGAGTAACGCTAAGGTGGTACGGTCGAAAGCGGCGTCCGAGGCCAAGGCGGGCGCGCGCAACAAGCAGCAACGCTCTCGACCTCCATCCCTTCCCAACCCTCAGGAGGTCGCGCCTCGGGCGCTCACTCTTGTGTCGTCGCAGTCGTGGACGTCAGTCGATCAGTCACCGATCCTGCCCGTCGTTCTCGGCGTTGCGTAGACAAACCGCGAAGCGGTGAATCCCCAGGTCGCTCGCGCCCACCGGTGAGCAGGAGGGGTCTATCGGCATGAAGCGCAACCTGGCTGGATCTGCGCTCGCGCGCACCCTTTCCTTTGTTGGGAGTGAGCTCGGAGGTGGTTCGCGCTTGAGGGGGCAGAGCCGCCTCCCCTTGAAAAGTCGGAAGGGCCGGGCAGGGTGCGCAAGTCTGCGGCCAGTCGAAAAGTTCGACAAGCCCGCCCGGATCGCGGAGCAGTTCGATCCACGTAGCTGACGCGCCCGAGCTTTAGAACCTCGAAGAGCGGTGATGTTACGGTCGGGGAGTAGCGCCCGGGGCGAGGGGGCCGGAGGACGGTAACCCGTCGACCTTCCCGCTACACCCCCTCGCGGGAAGGTCGGGGGCCTCGGGCGCTTCACAGTCGTGGCAAGGCTTGTTGCGAGGAAACTCCCGCAAATTGCAACTCCGGAGCCAAGCGGAGTACAAGAACAGACCTACCACGGACTCTGATGAGTAAGGCGCCGGGACGGAATGGACTTGACGGTTGGACTGCCGTTCCGGCGCCTTTCTACTGCTCGGAGTGCGCCGAGCGCGAGTTCGGGGACTAATCCGGCCGGAGCCAGCCGACCCTATGTCGTAAGTGGGGCAACTGCGTCGAATAGCTGTGTAACGACCCCAGCCACGCGGATCAGGGCTGCTGAAAAGGACTACGAAGAGTGGAAGTACGAGTGCCATACCGGCACAGCGTGGGTGGACCGCGGGAAGCCAGGCGGCCGGCGCGCTCTCCATCCACAAACCGCCCGGCTCTCTCTCGTAAAGATCCCGATGCCAGCCAGATCCTGTGATCCACTTCCGGGCTGAGCGAGTGAATCAAACGCAGTTTGCGACGTTGTTGGAATGAACTTGGACGCGAGTTCGTAGCGGCGGATACGAGGTGTTACGTTCGGAGTGGCGTCCGAGGCGCAATGGACGCATGACCCCACGGCCGCCGACCTCTCTCTCCCCACAACCTCGGAGGTCCGCCTCGGGCGCTCACCTTCGCTCTCTGTGCCGTCAGGCAGCTCAGTAGGGCGCTGCCTGGCCGGACTCAGGCAGGCGGGCCATAGGCACCGCACGCGCATTCCCGGCGTCTCTGTCACACCTGGCTGGCGCAACCAAGCGGTTTCCGCGCACCCAGGCCGT
>CAVWFB010000004.1:0-207740 GCA_963754265.1 uncultured Actinomycetes bacterium
ATGGGCCGTGAAGGGATCGAACCTTCGACCTTGGGATTAAGAGTCCCCTGCTCTACCAGCTGAGCTAACGGCCCGAGGCGCCGCGTAGTGTAGCCGCGCGATGAAGGTCTTCTCCGTGGTCGGAAACCGCCCCCAGTTCATCAAGGCCGCGCCTACTTCGGCGGCTCTCCGCGAACGGGGAATCGACGAAGTCGTGTTGCACACCGGGCAGCACTACGACCGCGAGCTCTCGCAGGTGTTCTTCGAGGAGCTCGGGCTCGAAGAGCCGCAGTACGCGCTCGGGTTGCGAACCGCCGACACCGAGGCGATGAAGGAAGCGCTCCTTCCGGCGCTACTCGACGAGCGACCCGACTGGGTGCTCGTCTACGGCGACACGAACTCCACCCTCGCGGGAGCGCTCGCGGCGTCCGAGCAACACATATCGCTCGCACACGTCGAGGCCGGCCTGCGCAGCGGCGATCTCTCGATGCCGGAAGAGCGCAATCGCATCGAGACCGACCGCCTGGCGCAGCTGCTCCTCTGTCCCGACGAGCGCTCGCGCGCGCAGCTGGCAGCCGAGGGAGTGCCCGGCCGCGCCGAGGTGGTCGGCGACGTGATGGCGGACGCCTGCTTCCAGCTTACGCCCGTGGCGCGGAGGCGCTCGCACGCTCTCGAGGAGCTCGGCTTGGAGCCGGGCCGGTACCTCCTGCTCACGCTGCACCGCGAGGCCAATGCCCGCCAACCGCGTCTCGGCCGCATCGCGGAGGGCGTCAACTCGCTCGAGGAGCCGGTCGTCTTCCCGGTCCATCCGCGGACGCGCGCGGCACTCGACGCCGAGGGGATCGAGCTCGGCCCGCACGTCCTCCAGCAGCCGCCGCTCGGCTATCTGGACCTGACCGCTCTCGCGGCGCAGGCCCGCGTGATCCTCACCGACTCCGGCGGTCTCCAGAAGGAGGCCTACTGGCACGGCGTCCCCTGCGTCACGTTGCGGCCGTCCACCGAGTGGGTCGACACCGTCGAGGCCGGGGCGAACGTGCTGGTGGACGACGATCCGGAGCGGCTGGTCAAGGCCGTCTCGGCAGCGCGGATGCCTGACGAGCGCCCGCAGCTCTACGGCGACGGCGACGCAGCCGCGAGGATCGCGGACGCCCTCTATACGCTTAGCGGCCATCCGGTCAGGAGGGGTTGATGGAACGCGTCCAAAAAACGGTGTTAGACGCATGAAGGCCGAGATCGCGATCGTCGGCGCCGGCTACGTCGGCGTCCCGTTGGCCCAGGTGTTCGCCGACGCCGGCAGGTCCGTGCTGCTCGTGGACGTCCAGGCCGATCGCGTCGAGCAGCTGAACCGCGGCGAGAGCTACATCGAGGACGTCCCGTCCGAGGAGCTCAAGCGGCTCGCGGACGAGGGCAGGCTGGCCGCGACCACCGACTACGACTCGCTCCGCGACGTCGACGCCATCCTGATCGCGCTCCCGACGCCGCTTTCGGCGCAGCGCGAGCCCGACCTCTCGATCCTGCTGGCGGCGACGGCGGAGATCGCGCCGCGGCTGCAGAAGGGGCAGCTCGTCGTGCTCGAGTCGACGACGTACCCCGGCACGACGCGCGAGCGGGTCAGGCCCCTGCTCGAGGAGAGCGGGCTCACCGCCGGAGAGGACTTCCACCTCGCGTTCTCGCCCGAGCGCGTCGATCCCGGCCGGGAAGACTGGACGACCCAGAACACGCCGAAGGTCGTCGGCGGCCTCACGGATGAGTGCACGAGCCGCGCCGTAGCCCTCTACGAGAGCGCCGTCGAGAAGGTCGTGCCCGTCTCCTCGCCGGAGGCAGCCGAGCTGACGAAGCTGCTCGAGAACATCTTCCGCTCGGTGAACATCGCGCTCGTGAACGAGCTCGCGCAGCTCTGCGACCGGATGAACCTCGACGTGTGGGAGATCGTGGACGCGGCCTCGACGAAGCCGTTCGGCTTCATGCGCTTCGAGCCTGGCCCGGGGCTGGGCGGCCACTGTCTTCCCGTCGACCCCTTCTACCTCTCGTGGAAGGCGCGCCAGTACGACTTCTACACCGAGTTCATCGAGCTCGCGGGCAAGGTCAACGCGAACATGCCGTACTTCTGCCGCTCTCTGATCTCACAGGCGCTCAACCACGGGGCGCAGCGGTCGCTGAACGGCTCCAAGGTGCTCGTGCTCGGGGTGAGCTACAAGGCCGACACCTCCGACTCGCGGGAGTCGCCCGCGCTGAAGCTGATCGAGCTGCTTAGCAACGGCGGCGCCGAGGTCGCCTACCACGACCCGCACGTGCCCGAGTTGCCGAAGCACGGGCTTTCGTCGCAGCCGCTCGAGCCCGGCTCGTACGACTGCGTCGCGATCGTCACGGCTCACTCATCGCTCGACTACGAGCGGCTGGTCGACGACGCGAAGCTGGTGGTGGACTTCCGCAACGCCACGGGCAGAAACGGCCATGTTCAGGGGAAAGTCTGGAAGTTGTGAGCCGGCCCACCATCGGTCTCGCCGGCCTCGGCTACTGGGGCCCGAACCTCGCTAGGAACTTCGACGAGCTCGCGGAGCTGCGCTGGCTTTGCGACGCCTCGTCCGACACCCTCGAGCGCTTCACGACGCGCTACCCGCGCGCGCGTGCGACGACGGACTTCGATGAGTTGCTCGACGACGGCGAGCTCGACGCGGTCGTGGTCGCGACGCCGGCCGTCACGCACTACGAGCTTTCGAAACGCGCCCTCGAAGCCGGCAAGCACGTCATGGTCGAGAAGCCGCCGGCCATGACTGCCGCTGAGGCGGAAGAGTTGCTGGCGACCGCGGAAGCCGCCGACCGCGTGCTCATGCCGGGACACCTGCTCCTCTACCACCCCGCCGTGCAGAAAGTGAAGGCGCTCGTGGACGCCGGCGCACTCGGCGACGTCCTTTACGTGTACTCGAATCGAAAGAACCTCGGGAAGATCCGCAAGGACGAAAACGCACTGCTCTCGCTTGGCGTCCATGACCTCTCGGTCATCCTTCATCTGCTCGACGAAGAGCCCTCGGAGACGTGGGCACACGGCAACTCGTTCCTCACGCCCGGGGTCGAGGACGTCGTTTTCTGCTACCTCCGCTTCCCTAGTGGCAAGATCGCGCACATGCACCTCTCGTGGCTCGACCCGCACAAGGTGCGCGAGCTGACCGTTGTCGGCAACGAGAAGATGGTCGTCTTCGACGACATGGAGCTCGAGCGCAAGGTGACGATCTACGAGAAGGGCCCCTGGCAGCCCACCCATACCTACGGCGAGTGGCAGACGCGAACGGGGGACATCTCCAGCCCCAAGATCCCGAGCGACGAGCCGCTGCGGCTCGAGTGCCGCCACTTCCTCGACCTCGTGGACGGCCACGGCGACCCGCTGCGGGCTGCGCAGGACGGGCTCGCCGTCGTGCGCGTGCTCGAGCAGCTGCAGGCTTCCCTGGTCGCGGCCCCCGCTTGAGTGAGATCGCCGAGACCGCCGTCGTCTACCCGGGGACGGTGATCGGCGAGGGCTGCAAGATCCTCGACTACGCGGTCGTCGGCAAGCAGCCGACGCTCTCGCCGCGCTCGACCGCCAAGCGCGAGGAGCTGCCGCCGCTCGAACTGGGCGCAGGAACGATCGTCTCCACCGGCGCCGTCGTGTTCGCGGGGACGACTCTCGGCGAGCGCGCGATCGTCGGCGACCAGGCCTGCGTCCGCGAGCGCTGCACGATCGGAGACGACGTGGTGATCGGCCGGGGCTCGCTCGTCGAGAACGACACCTCGGTCGGCGCGCTGACGAAGATCCAGGCGCATGCGTACATCACCGCGTACTCGCTGCTCGAGGACAACGTGTTCATCGCGCCCTGCGTAGTCACGACCAACGACAACTTCATGGGTCGCACGGAGAAGCGGCATGACCTCGTCAAGGGGCCGACCATCCGCCGCGGGGCGAGGATCGGAGGCGGAGCGGTGCTGTTGCCGGGGATCGAGGTCGGCGAGGAGGCGTTCGTGGGAGCGGGAGCGGTGGTGCTCAAGGACGTGCCGGCTCGCGCGCTGGTCGTCGGCAGTCCCGCGCGGCAGATCCGCGAGGTCCCGGAGGACGAGCTGCTATGAGGCGATGCGGATCGAGTACGAGCCCGAGCCCGGCCTCGCGAGCTTGACCTGCAGGTAGTACCAGCCGGCACGGCGCGCGCGATAGCCGATCCGCTCGGGCGCCCCCGCGGGGTGGATCGAACGCCGGGCGCGGAGCGAGTCGGTCGCCAGCGCGAGCGACTGCAGCGCCGGCTTCCAGAGCACGATCGAGGTGTCCAGGGGGCCCGAGCGCTCGACCACTGAGAGGCCCTGGCCGCGCTTGAGCCTGATCCGGTAGACGTCGTTCGGGTCGTCCCAGCTGTCGAGCGTTGCCTGGCCGCGCAGCGCCCTGCCGTAGACGACCTGCGCCTCGCGCCCGACGTCGTCGTTGGGCTCGAAGCGGTCCGGCGCGGGTAGCTGGCCCTGCAGCGCGTGAATCGCGGCCGTCACGTCGAGCCGGCCGTTGCCGGTGAGATCGTCGCGCCCGACCGAGCAGGCGCCGCAGCCGTCGGCCGGCGTGGCGTCGTCAGCACTTCGCTCGAGGATCGCCGACACTTGGTCGGGTCGCAGGCTCGGCTTGAGCGCAAGCAGCATGGCGGCGGCGGCGGAGACCTGCGGCGAAGAAAACGAGGTGCCGTCGGCGCCGCGGTACTCCTTGGGCCCGCAGCTCGAGTAGCCCTGTTCCAGGCAGGACGAGTACGCCCTCGTCAGCGAGCGTGGGAGCAGCGAGAGCATGTCCTGCCCCGGCGCGGAGATGTCGACGTAGACGTCGTCACGGTTCGAGAAGCTCGGCACGTCGCCCGTCCGGCCGTAGGCGCCGACGCCGAGCACATGCGGCAGCGCCGCCGGGTAGCCGGCGAACCGCCAGGGCTTGGACGGCGCGTCTCCGCCGTTTCCGACCGCGGCCACCACCAGCACCGAGCTCCGGACGGCGTAGTCGATCGCGCGCCGCTCCGCATCCGAGAAGCCGTCGACGGTCGGATCGCTCGGGTCGCGGGTGCCCGAGAGGCTCAGGTTGATCACCTTCGCACCGGAGCGGACGGCCCAGCGGATCGCGCGCGCCTCCGCGCGAGGCGGGATCGAGCCGTCGTCGCGGACGACCTTCGCGACGAGCAGGCGCGCGGGCGGAGCGAGGCCCGCGATCCCGGTCCTGTTGTCCGTCAGCGCCGCGATCTCGCCGGCGACGAAGGTGCCGTGCCCCTGCGTGTCGTTCACGGTCCCGCCGACGAAGCTCTTTGCACCGACGATCCGCCCCTTCAGCTCGACGTGGCTCTGGTCGACGCCGGAGTCGATCACCGCAACGCGCACGGTCAGCAACTGCGGCAGGACGCTGAACGAGTCGAAGGAGTTGAAGGCGCGGTCCTTCTCGATGTACCACTGGCGCTGCGCCAGCGGGTCGTTCGGACTGAAGCCGGCGTGCGCGACAGCAGGCGCCGCGAGGGCAACCGCCGCCGAGACCAGTGCCACAGCACGTCTCACGCCGCCACCACCGTCAGCACCTTGGAGAGCCCGATCGCGAAGCCCTTGCCGGCCACCACACGCGCACGATACGCCCCTGGAGTCAGCTCCACATCCCCGGAGAAGGTGCCATCTGCGTTGACCGTTGTGCGCGCCACGGTGGCCCACGAGCCGCCCGGTGAGCCGCTGCAGCTGGACCGCTGCGTTGGGCACACCCGGTCGCGCCAGTCCGCTGAGCGAGAGCCGGTCGCTCGACGGTGCGATCCGAACGAACGGCGCGACGGAGAGCCGGACGACACCGCTGCGGATCGCCCCGGTCGAGAGGCGGTAGTCGGTCGTGACCTTCGGCGACAGGGTCGCCGCGACCTGGCCGCTTCGCGAGGTGAGCGGCGCAAGCGGCTTCCACTGGCCGCCGTACGGCCGCGATTCGAGCGTCACCTTGCGCACGCCTCGCGCGAGCCCGGCCAGGCGCGTCGACGCGCCGAAGACGACGGGAGCCGCCGGCGGAGTCAAGTTCAGCATGCCGATCGTGAACCATGTGGAGCGCATCCCGAGCGCCGCCCGCGCGGCCGCGCCGGTGATGGTGCGCTCGCCTTTCGTGCCGATCACGGTCAAGGTACGCACGCGCCCGGACGCGGCCGCGTCCGTCTTGATGTCGACCACACTGCCGCGCGCGCCCAGCCGCCGGCCGAGCACGGCGGGCGTGAACCGCAGGGGGCCCCAGTCGTGGTACGGCGAGAGCGTGTCGTAGGGATCGGGAACCGAGACGAGGTATGGAAGCGGCGCCGAGCTCGGCCAGACGTCGTGGACGTTGGCGGTCCGGCCGCCGGAGCTGGAATAGAAGAACGTGTCGGCGAGCGCGCCCTTGTAGAGCACCACCTCGCCGGCCGTCTTCGAGACGGCGTCGCTGGCGGTCTCGGCCTCGGCCGCGATCCCGCCGTAGACCTGGCTGCGCGTGTCCGAGTAGAGGTCGAAGTCGCCGCCCTTGTGCAGGTGGCTGAGCGCGTACGTCCGAGCGACGACCGCCTGGGCCTGGAGCGCCTCGGCCGGCCAGCGATCGGGCATCTCCGACGGCACGACGCCCCAGAGGTAGGGCTCGAGCCCGACCGTGTTGACGACCCGCAGGGTTTTCGTCGCGCTCACTCGCAGGGAGCCTCGGTAGGCCCGCTGACCGAGCGAGAGCGGATCGTCGCCCGGGGAAAAGACCAGCGGGCCAGGCAGCGCCTTGGCCTGACTGGAGGCGGCGAGCTTCAGCTTCAGCGCGGGCCCGAGCTCCTGACGGCCCGCCGCGAGCTTGTGCACCTTGCCGGCTGCGTCACGGACGGTGAACGCAGAGCGCGACGAGACCACCACACGCTTCGTGCCTCCGGTGAGCAGCACCCGCACGCGCTTCAGCGGCGCCTCGCCCAGGTTCGTGCCGGGGTAGTAGTGCGCAACGATCTGGTCGTAGGTCCAGCCGTGGAGGGCGTAGCCGTAGGCGCCGTACTGCGCAAGGCCCACTCCGTGGCCCCACCCGTGCCCGGCCGCGAAGAACGCCGGCGACGATTGCGCAGCGGGGCCCGCCGGGGTGCCTGTGAGCCCCAGCGCGGCGAGGACGGCTGCTGCGAATGTGCTGATCATCGCGCTGACCCCAAAGTCCGGCTCGCGGCGGATGGCTTCCGTGACGGACGCCGCAGCAGGACCAGCCTGAGCGTAGCGAACCTTTCGACCGATTTACGGCGTTTTTACAGAACCCACAACCTCCCGGCCGGCTGTTTTCGGCTCGACCCGGGAGGGAAGCGCACCTCAGTGGCCGTGGACACCCACACGCTTCCGCCCCGCTACCGCTCGCCGAGGCGAATCGGCCACGGCGCGATGGGCGAGATCTACCTGGCCACCGACGAGACCCTGGGCCGCGAGGTGGTGGTCAAGGTGCTCTCCGACCGTTACGCAGCCGACGAGGCGATCAGAGAGCGATTCAAGCGCGAAGGACTGGCCGCCGCGAGGCTGTCCGGCGAGTCTGGAGCCGTCACGGTCTTCGACGTCGGCGAGTGGCGCGGGCGGCCCTTCCTCGTCATGGAGCACCTCGGCGGCGGCTCGCTCGAGGATCGCCTTCGAGAGGGCGGAGCGCAGCCTCCCGAGCAGGTGCTGGCCTGGCTCGACCAGGTCGCCGAGACCCTGGACTCGGCCCACTGGCACGGCATCGTGCACCGGGACGTCAAGCCGGCGAACCTGCTCCTCGACTCCCGCGGCGATCTCCACGTTGCCGACTTCGGAATCGCGAGCGCCGCCGGGCTCGACTCGATGACGATCACGGGGACGATCATGGGAACCGCGGGCTACCTCTCCCCCGAGCAGGCGCGGGGCGAGCGCGCCGGCCCTGAGAGCGACCTCTACGCGCTCGGCATCGTGGCCTACGAGCTGCTGAGCGGCCACCGCCCGTTCGAGAACGACTCGCCGACGATCGAGGCCGCCGCCCATGCGCACGCGCCCGTGCCGTCGATCGCCGAGCGCTGCGACCACCTGTCACCCGCGCTCGACCCGGTGTTTCGCCGGGCGCTGGCCAAGGACCCAGACGCGCGCTACGGCTCGGCCCGAGAGTTCGTCTCGGCGCTTCGCGAGACGCTCGTCCCGGCCGCCGAGACAGCGCTGCTGCCGCCGCCCGCCCGGCCCGCCGCCCCTCGGCGATCGGGAATTCCCGCCCGCGTCCTGATTCCCGTCGCGCTGCTCCTCGGAGCCGCGGCCGCAGGAGCCGCCATCGCAGTCGTCCTCACGAGCGGGGATGACCCGGCGGCGCAGATACGCACGGTCACCGGCCCCGCGGGAACGACCACGGTTCAGCAAACGGTCACCCAGCCCGCGCCTCCACCACCTCCGCCACCTCCGCCACCTCCACCGCCGCCGGCGACCGCTGCCGGGCTCGACGGGCACACGCTCAACGATCGCGGCTACTCGTTGCAGCAACGCGGCGACTACACCGGCGCGCTCCCGCTCCTTCAGCAGGCCGTCAGGAAGCTCGACGGCACCGGCCCCGCCGATCCGTACGAGGGCTATGCCAACTACAACCTCGGCTACACCCTCTACAGGCTGGGGCGCTGCCCGGAGGCCGTCACCTACCTGAGCCGGGCGGAGCAGCTCGAGCCCGACCGGCACGAGCCGAGACAGCTTCGCAAGCGCGCCGAGCGCTGCTAGGCCAGCCGCTCCGAGTACTGCTTCTCGTAGTACGCGCGGTAGTCGCCGGACTTGATCGGCTCCCACCAGTCGCGGTTGTCCCGGTACCAGGCGACCGTCTCGGGAAGTCCGTCCGCCAGCGCCCGCGCCGGCTCCCAGCCGAGCCCGCGGAGCTTCGAGGCGTCCAGCGAGTAGCGGCGATCGTGGCCGGGACGGTCCTCCACGTGACGGACGAGCGACTCGTCGGTCCCGGTCAGCTCGAGGATCGTGCGCGTCAAGTCGCGGTTCTCGACCTCCTCGCCGCCGCCGACGTTGTAGATCTCCCCGCTCGCTCCCTCTCGCAGCACGAGCTCGACGGCGGCACAGTGGTCCTCGACGTGGAGCCAGTCGCGGGTCTGGCGGCCGTCGCCGTACAGCGGCAGCGGCTCCCCGTCGAGCGCGTTGGTGACGAAGAGCGGGATGATCTTCTCCGGGTACTGGTTCGGCCCGTACGTGTTCGAGCCGCGCGTGATGCACGCGTCGACGCCATAGGTCCGGACGGCTGCGATCACCTGGAGATCGCCGCCCGCCTTCGACGCCGAGTACGGGCTCGAGGGTCGCAGCGGGTCGTCCTCGCAGGACGAGGAGCCCTCGGGAACGTCGCCGTAGACCTCGTCGGTCGACACCTGGACGAGCCTCGTCCCGTTCTCCCGCACCCAGTCCAGCAGCACGTACGTGCCCAGCACGTCGGTCTCGATGAACTCCGAGGCCCCGTGGATCGAGCGGTCGACGTGCGTCTCGGCGGCGAAGTTGACCACGGCGGCACATCCCGCGGCCGCCGCGGCCACGGCGGCTTGGTCACAGATGTCGGCCTCGACGAACTCGACCTGGGCTCCGGCGAGGTTCGCCGGATTGCCGGAGTAGGTCAGCTTGTCGAGCACGACGACCTCCTCGCCTGCCGCGGCGAGGCGCTTGGCGAAGTGAGAGCCGATGAAGCCGGCTCCTCCGGTGACGAGCACGCGCATCGCCTCGAACCCTAGAGCAGTCTCTCCAGACAGGCACGCAGCCCCTCGCGCCAGTGCGGCAGCACCGGCGCGCCCTCGTGCTCGCTGCGCAGGACCGAGTACGCGGGACGTGGCGCCGGCCGCGCCAGCTCGGCGCTCGTAATCGGCACGACCCGGCAGTCGAGCCCAGCCTCCTCGAAGATCGCTCCCGCGAACTCGAACCAGGTGCACTCTCCCTCGGCGGCAACGTGCCAGATGCCCTGTGGAAGCTCGAGGAGCTCGCGCGTCGCCGCCGCGAGATGTGCCACATAGGTCGGCGAGCCGAGCTGGTCGTCGACGACGCTGACCTCCTCGCGCTCCCGGCCGAGGGCGAGCATCGTCCGCAGGAAGTTCTTCCCGGTCGCGCCGAAGAGCCAGGAGCTCCTCACGATCCAGCCCTCGCGCACCTCGCGCTCGCCGCCAAGCTTCGTGCGCCCATAGGCCGAGAGGGGGTTGGGCTCGTCCGACTCGACGTAGGGCTCGCGTTTCGAGCCGTCGAAGACGTAGTCGGTCGAGTAGTAGACGACCGGTGCGCCGAGCTCGACCACGTTGCGCGTGCCGCGCACGTTGACGGCGGCGGCCAGCGCCTCCCGCTTCTCGGCGCCGTCGACGTCGGTCCAGGCCGCCGCGTGCAGGACGAGGTCGGGGGGGCTCGCGAGCGGAGGCGGCGCCACCACGTTGAACTCGGCGCTCGTGCGGGCGTCCGCCTCCGGAAAGGCCTCCCGGAGAGCGGCGCCGAGCTGTCCGCCGGCTCCCGTTACGAGCACGCCGCGAGGTCGCGCTCCGAGAGGATCGGAGTGCTCGTGCTCCAGAGATGCTTCACTCGAGGGTCCGCCCAGCAGACGCCCTGCTCATCCGGACGGTTGGGGTCGTACTCCTCGGTGACGTGGTAGCAGAAGAGGAGATCGGTGAGCGCCTCGAAGCCGTGGGCATGGTGGCCGGGGATGTAGACGGCGACGGGATTCTCGTCGCCGATGTCCTCGGTGAACGTCTCCCCGCTCTCACGGTCGAGCACGACCACGCGGGCCGTTCCCTGCAGGCAGGTGAAGAGATCGTCCTGGCCCCGCTCGTGGTAGTGGAGCCCGCGGATCACGCCCCGGCGCGAGAAGGAGACGTTGGTCTGCCTCGTCTGCTTCGGCAGCGCGCTCTCGCGGCGTAGCTCGAAGAACCAGCCGCGCTCGTCCTCGAACCGCTGCAAGGGGATCAGCTGGACGCCGGCGACCATGCCTCATCCTTGTTGGCGCCGTTCAAGCGCACGAAGTCGTTGACCTCGTAGTAGGCGTCGATCGACTCCCCGGCGTCGCCCCAGAACCCCTCGAGCACGTCGTACTCCATCGCGCCCTCGCCCACGTACCAGTTGTTCACGTCGGTGATCTCGAGCTCGCCGCGCCCTGAAGGCTTCAGCGTCGGCAGCACGTCCCAGACCTGTTCGTCATAGAAGTAGATCCCGGTCACGGCGTAGTCGCTCGGCGGCTCCGCGGGCTTCTCGACGATGTTGACGACGCGGCCGTCCTGGAGCTCGGGCACGCCCAGGTGGCGCAGGTGCTCGGGCTCCTCGATCCGCGCCAGGACGATCCGCGCACCGCCCTGCTGCCTGCTGAAGTTCTCGACCGCTGGGGTCAGCGAGCGCTCGACGACGTTGTCCCCGAGCATGACGACGGTGCGACCGCCGCGGGCGAACCGCTCGGCGAGGCCGAGCGCCTCGGCGATCCCACCCGGCTTGTCCTGGTACCCGTAGAAGAGGCGGTCGACCCCGTGCTCGTGGCCGTTGCCCAGCAGACGGAAGAACTCGCCCGCATGGGTCCCTCCGGTGACGAGCATGAGCTCCTGGACGCCGGCGTTCACCAGCGCCTCGATCGCCCAGCTGATCATCGGCCGGTCGTAGATCGGGAGGAGGTGCTTGTTCGTGATCTGGGTGAGCGGGTGCAGGCGCGAGCCCGTGCCGCCGGCCAGGATCACGCCCTTGAGTGCCGTCGCCATCGAGGGCGATCCTACGAGGTCGGCGCCTCGAGCGGCGAGAGGCGGACGCGCACCGCCCTGACGACGCGTCCCGCGACGAAGCCGACGCTAAGCTAGCGCCTGCTAACTTAACACCTGCGGCCTGCCTAGTGGATCCACGCAGGCATCACTAACGTTTACCAAGAGGACGGATGAGAAGGCCTACGGACATCGACCGGTTGCACGAGGAGATCCAGGAGCTGATCGACGAGCTCTGGCAGGTCCCCCGCTTCGCAGGAGGCCGCCGCGGCTTCAGGCCGCAGGTCGACTGCGTGCGCAGCGACGACCCGCCGGCGTTGCACGTCGTCGTGGAGCTGCCCGGGGTCGACCCCTCCGAGCTTCAGGTTGTCGCGGCCGACCGCGTCCTGGTCGTCGCCGGCGTGAGGCAGCGGCAGCCCCTGGAAGGCCGCTACCAGCAGATGGAGATCGAGTACGGGCCCTTCCAGCGCCGGATCCCGCTCGACGAGCCGGTCGACACCAACGCGGCGACGGCGCGCTACGAGCACGGGCTGCTGACCGTCGTGCTCCCGATCGCCACGAAGGCTCCGGCAGTCGAGCGCGTCCTGATCACGATCGCGGGCCCCGTGTGAGCGAGCTCAACTTCGACGAGCCGTTCGAGCCGACAAACGTCGAGATCCCATCGACGCTGCCGGTCCTGCCGCTGAAGGAGACGGTCATCTTCCCGCAGTCGGTCTCGCCGTTGGCGATCGGCCAGGAGCGCTCGATCGCCCTCGTGGACGACGTCGTCGCCGGTGAGCGCGTGCTGGCCCTGGTAACCGCGAAGAACACCGAGGCCGAGCAGCCGGGCTGGGACGATCTCTACGAGGTCGGCACCGCGGCGATCGTGCACAAGATGATCCGGGTTCCCGACGGGACGCTGCGGATCCTCGTCCAGGGCATCGGGCGCATGAGGCTCGAGCGCCGGCTCCAGGACGAGCCGTACCTCGTCGGCGAGTTCGCCGAGCTGCCGGACGTGATCGATGAGACGCCAGAGCTCGAGGCGCTGACCCGCAGCGTCCAGAACGAGTTCGGCCGCCTGATCTCGCTCGTCCCGTACCTGCCCGCCGAGCTCGAGCTCGCGGCGGCGAACGTGGACGAGCCGAGCGCGCTCTCGCATCTCGTCGCCTCCACCCTGCGCCTCAAGACCGAGGAGAAGCAGGCGCTGCTCGAACAGCCGGACACCTACCAGCGGCTCCGCGAAGTGCTCCGGATCCTGAATCGCGAGCTGGAGGTGGTCGAGCTCGGCACGAAGATCCAGACCCAGGTTCAGTCCGAGATGGAGAAGGGCCAGCGCGAGTTCTTCCTGCGCCAGCAGCTCAAGGCGATCCAGGACGAGCTCGGCGAGGGCGACGAGCAACAGGCCGAGCTGGCCGAGCTGCGCGAGCAGATCGAGGCGAAGAACCTCCCCGAGGACATCCGCAAGGCGGCCGACCGCGAGCTGTCGCGCCTCGAGAAGCTCCCGCCGGCCGCAGCCGAGTACGGCGTCATCCGCACGTACCTCGACTGGATCCTCTCGCTGCCGTGGAACGAGACGACCGAGGACAACCTCGATCTCGACCACGCGCGCACGATCCTCGACGAGGACCACTACGACCTCGAGAAGGTCAAGGAGCGGATCATCGAGTACCTCGCGGTCTCGAAGCTGAAGAACGACCTCTCCGGCCCGATCCTCTGCTTCGTCGGCCCGCCCGGGGTCGGCAAGACCTCGCTCGGCCAGTCCATCGCGCGCACGCTCGGGCGCAAGTTCGTTCGCATCTCGGTCGGCGGCGTGCGCGACGAGGCCGAGATCCGCGGGCACCGCCGGACCTACATCGGCGCGATGCCGGGCACGATCATCCGCTCACTGCGCGACGCCGAGTCGAAGAACCCGGTGATGCTGATCGACGAGATCGACAAGATGGGCGCCGACTTCCGCGGCGACCCCGCCAGCGCGATGCTCGAGGTGCTCGACCCGGAGCAGAACTCGCACTTCCGCGACCACTACCTCGATTTGCCGTTCGACCTCTCGAAGGTGCTGTTCATCTGCACCGCGAACCAGCTGGACACGATCCCGGGCCCGCTCCTCGACCGGATGGACGTGATCCACCTCTCCGGGTACACCGAGGACGAGAAGCTCGGGATCGCGCGCAAGTACCTCGTGCCGAAGCAGCTCGAGGCCCATGGTCTGACGGCGAAGAACGTGACGATCAGCGAAGGCGCGCTGCGCGTGATCATCCGCGAGTACACCCGCGAAGCGGGCGTCCGCAACCTGGAGCGCCGCATCGCCGACCTCCTTCGCAAGACCGCCCGCGAGATCGCGGACGGCAAGACCGAGAAGATTCGCATCGATGCGCGCAAGGCACGCTCCTGGCTAGGCCCGCGCCGGGTCCCGTCCGATCCGCGCAAGCGCACCGCCGACCCGGGCGTGGCCACCGGGCTCGCCTTCACGCCGGTGGGCGGCGACGTCCTTTTCATCGAAGCGACCGCCTACCCGGGTAAGGGCAAGCTCACGATCACCGGCCAGCTCGGCGAGGTGATGCAGGAGTCGGCGCAGGCCGCACTCTCGTGGGTGCGCTCGCACACGACGGCTCTCGGGCTGCCGGAGAACTGGTTCGCCGAGCACGATGTCCACATCCACGTGCCGGCGGGAGCGGTCCCGAAGGACGGGCCCTCGGCCGGGATCACGATCGCAACGGCAATTTCGTCCCTGGTGCGCGGCGTGCCGGTCGCCGACGACCTCGCGATGACCGGCGAGATCACGCTCACTGGTCAGGTCCTCCCAATCGGCGGCGTGCGCGAGAAGGTGCTCGCGGCGCAGCGCTACGGCCTCGAGCGGGTCGTGCTCCCCAAGGAGAACGAGCCCGACCTCGCCGAGCTGCCACCCGAGGCTCGCAAGGAGCTCCAGTTCATCCTCGTCGACTCGATCGAGGAGGTACTGGCGGTCGCGTTCGACCAGCCGAGCCCCCTCAGAGCCGAGCCCGCTCCGCGGCCGGAACGACAGGCCGCCCTCCCCGCCTAGCGCCCTCTGTTTAGCACGGCGCGCGTCGAGGGTAGAGAATCCCCTCACACGCGACTGAAAGGACGGCCTTCCACATGGCCAAAGCAGCAAGAGACAGGGTTGCCGACGTCAAGCCCTACGTGCAGCGGGCGATCCAGGACGAGGAACTGCGCGAGAACCTCCGCAGCGCCTTCGACACTGCCCGTGACGTCTACGACGAGCTGATCGGCAAGCGCGGCATGACCGGCGTCGCGGCGAAGGTCGCGAGCGACAAGGACATCCAGGACCAGCTGCGCTCCGCCATCGACGACCTTCGCGCAGCCGCGAACAGGATCCAGGGCGACGCGACCCACAAGAGCCGGAACGGCACGCTGCTCCTCGCCGGAATCGCGCTCGGGATCCTCTTCAACCCCATGACCGGCCCGGAGACCCGGCGCTGGCTGAAGAACAAGATCTTCGGCGAGGAGGAGGAGTTCGGGTACGGCGGGGGTTCCGGCGGAAACTCTTCGTAGACGCGGTTCGACCGGTCAGTTCAGACGGCGGGTGATTCGAGCTAGGCCCTAAGGCCCG
This sequence comes from uncultured Actinomycetes bacterium, assembly GCA_963754265.1. Classification (GTDB taxonomy): domain Bacteria; phylum Actinomycetota; class Thermoleophilia; order Gaiellales; family Gaiellaceae; genus AC-32. The sequence goes on from CAVWFB010000004.1 coordinate 15,211, forward strand.
CCGGCGTCCGAGGCGAGGGCGCGCGAAGGCCTGAGACCGAGCGACCTGGCCAGCTGCCCCTCGGCGCCCCTGGCGCCAGGGGCGGCCATTGCGCGCTGCAGCGAGCCGGGGTCGAGCCCGCTCGCCTCCGAGATGTCGGAGACCTGGAGCAGGATCGCCGCCGGGCGCGGTGCCGGGTCGGTGACCACCGTCGGCACCCAGCCCTCGACGTTCGGAAGGAAGCGCACGTCCTGCAGGTGCTGCCACGCCCTCAGGTACGAGGTCGGGTCGACCGCGCCGTCGTAGCCCATGAAGAGCAGCGAGGTCGGGTGCACCTCGAAGTGCAGGTGCGGCGGCGTTCCCTGAGCGTCGCCGGTGTTGCCGACGAAGCCGACCACCTCGCCCGCCTTCACGTGGCGCCCGTTCTTGGCCAGCGGCGAGAAGGCGGAGAGGTGCGCGTAGTAGAACTCGTTGCCCTGCGAGTCGCGAAGCCAGAGGCGGTTCCCGCCGACGTCGTTCCAGCCGACCGAGAACACGGTGCCGTCGGCGCAGGCAAGGAGCGGCGCGCCGAGCGGCGCGAAGATGTCGTCGCCGTGGTGCCAGTTGCCGGCCACGTCGCCGCGGAAGGCGCCGTAGCTGTCACCGAAGGAGACCAGAGGGCCGTAGACCGGAAAGACGTAGCCGCCGGCGGTCAGCTTCGGCTGGAGCCCAGGGGGCACCGGCAACAGCGGCCCTCGCGAGCGGCCGCGGGTCGTGGGCTCCGGCGCCTTCGACGTCTTCGCGGCCTTGCGCTTCGTCGCCGGCTCGGGCACGACCGGCTTGGGCGGCGGCGCCACGCTCGCCTGCACGCTCGCCTCCGCGTAGCCGACCTGGACCTCGGCGCCGGCCGGCAGGCCGCCGTGCGGTGCGGTGAGGTGGATGTCGAGCGCGGTCACGAACCCGTGAAAGCCCTGGGCGCCGCCGGCCCCGGAGCTCCGGTCGGTTCCCTGCTCCAGCGTGATCAGGTAGCCCCAGTCCGCGAGCGCGACCCGCCCGTTCGGCCCCGCGGCGGCGGCCTGGCCCAGAACGGTCAGCCCGGCGACTCCAGCACCGGAGAAGTCGCCTCTCGCCGAGCGCGCCTTGGTCGAGCCTCTCGCGTCGCCGTTGACCGTGGAAGCGATGATCTCTCCGCCGAACAGGATCAACGACTGCACCTCGCTCGAGGCGCTCGCGACCGCAGACGAGCCCGCGTCGGTCGACGCGGAGGCGGTCAGCGAGCCGGTCGTGACGACCGATCCGTCAGCCGGATAGGCGAAGCTGGCGCCCGAGGCGATGTGGTCGGGGGGTGCGGAGACCGTGCCGAGCGAAGCACCGGCCTGGCCGGGCACGACCACGCGGATCGCGTACGCCCGGGCCGAGGCTCCGGCGGTCGCGCGCGCTCCACCCGCCCCGGAGGACCCAGCGGCGAGCAGCAGCAAGCCCGCGAGGACGATCGAGTACGCAAGCCGCTTCCCCACCGTCCCGCATTATCAGCAAAGAATCGCGCCGGTGGGGCAGAAAGAGCTGCTCGGGCTAGGAATCGGCGGCGAGGCGGCGCTTCGCGAACTCGATGAACCGAGCCCGCTCGGCCTCGTCCGGCCCGAGCGGCACATCGTTGGCGTACGCCGGGTCGGCGGCGATCTCCTTCGCGACCGCCCGCACCTCCCGCGCGACCTGCTCCCGGTGCAGCGGGTCCTTCAGCAGCTGTTCGGCCCAGGTGGTCGAGCTGTCGTCGGGCTTCACGTCGTGCTCGACCAGCAGGCGGCCGAGCAGGATCCCGACCCGAATGTAGGCGAACGTGCGGAAGGCGAGCAGCTTGCGCGGGGAGTCCACCAGCGCCTCGATCTCCGGATTCTCGCGCTGAATCTCCCCGACGATTGAGCCGATCGGCTCGTCGACGAGCGGGAGCCAGATCTCTTCGTGTGTCGCCATCTCAGGAAGGATAGGCGGGTTTGCGCCAGGCGCGTATCGCGATCTGAGCGGCCACCCCGAACATGAGCAGCGCGAACAACCTTCGAAGCGCGTGCTCGGGAAGCAGCTCGGCAACCTGCACGCCCGCCTCGACCCCCGCGATCGCAGCAACGCCGAGGAGCAGCGCGGCCCGCCGCCGGACGTTGCCGTAGCGGCGCTGTCGCCAGGCCCCGGCGACGGCGGTCGGGAGGATTGCGAGCAGCGAGGTCGCTTCGGCGTGGAGCTGGGTGAGGCCGAGGACGAGCGCGAGGGTCGGCACGAACAGGGTTCCGCCACCGATGCCGAAGAGCCCGGCGAGCACGCCCGCGACCAGGCCGAGGGCGCCCGCGAGGAGCAGCGCCCACATCAGATCAGGAGCCAGACGCCGACGGCGGCGAGCAACGCCGCGAACGCGAGCGAGAGCGTTCGGTTCGCGAGGCGCTGCTGAAGCGATGCGCCGACGACCGCGCCGAGCGCCCCCGGAAGGCCCACGACGGCCGCTGCCCCCGGCTTCACCTCGCCGTGCAGCGCGTAGCTCACCGACCCGACGAGCGCGATCAGCCCGACCGCGGTCAACGAGGTGGCCATCGCGGGCCGCTCGGAGTAGTGCGCGAAGAGGAGCAGCAGCGGAACGATCACGATCCCTCCGCCGACGCCGAAGAGAGCGCTGAAGAAGCCGGCGATCAGGCCGATGACGAGCAGCCGCACCGCCGTATTCTGAGGGCTGTGGAGGATGCGTTGACCCGGCTGAGCGAGGATCCCGCCCGGGCCGCGGTGTTCCTCGATGTCGACGGGACACTCGCGCCGATCGTCTCCCGGCCCGAGCTGGCGGAGGTCCCGGACGAGACCCGGGCTGAGCTGCGGCGCCTCGTCTCGCGGTACGCGCTCGTGGGGTGCATCAGCGGGCGAACCGGCGCGGAGGCCAGCCGCCTCGTGGGGGTCGACGGGATTGTCTACGCGGGCGTGCACGGGCTGGAGCTGGCGCCGGAAGCGGACGCCTGGCGCGGCCCGTTGCGAGAGGTCGCCGGGCTCGAGTGGCCGTGGGTCGAGGACAAGGGCCTCACCGTGGCGTTCCACTGGCGCGAGGCCGACGACGAGGACGCTGCCCGCGCCTCGCTCGAGGAGGTGGCCGAACGGGCGCAGGCTCTCGGGCTCGAGGCCCACTGGGGGCGAAAGGTGCTCGAGGTACGCCCGCCAGTCGACGCGGACAAGGGAACGGCCGTGCGGTTGCTCCTGGCGGAGCACGGGCTGCGGAGGGCGCTCTATGCCGGCGACGACACGACCGACCTCGACGCCTTCGCCGGCCTCGATGGGCTGGAAGTCGCCGTGCGGGTCGCGGTCGCCTCGGCCGAGGCACCGCCGACGCTGCGAGAGAGAGCCGACCTCACGGTCGACTCCCCTGCAGAGCTACTCGAACTGCTCCGCGGGCTCTAGGGAATCCAGAAGTAGCCCTTCTGGGCCTCGCTAGGAGAGGGCGAGAGCCGCAACGCCGGCAGCGACGAGGACGGCTCCGGCCAGGCGGGTACGGCCAACCCTCTCGCCGAGCACGATGGCCGCCAGCGCCGTCGCGATCACCACGCTCGTCTCGCGCACGGCCGCAACCGCCGGCGCGCTCGCCAAGCGCAGCGCGAGCAGCACGAACAGGTAGGCGGTCCCGGCCGCGAGACCGAGTGACGCGGTTCTCGGGTGCAGTGCCACGACCAGCCTCCGGCGGCCGATCGCAAGCGGGTAGAGGAGCGCCGGCCCGACCAGTACCAGCAGCAGGTACGGCATAGCGGCCGCGTGTTGAATGCCGTGCCGGTCGAGGATCGTGTAGCCGGCGATCGTGGAGGCGATCACCGCGCCGACTGCCAGGCCGCCGAGACTTCCGCGCAAGCCCCGGATCAGCAGGACGCCGACCGCAACTGCAAGAACGCCGGCGATCCCGAGCCCGGAAGGTACGGCACCGCCTCCGGCGATCACGAACGCGAGGGCCAGCACCGGCGCGAGCCCGCGTGCGACCGGATAGACGAGGCTGAGCTCGTGGCGCCGGTAGGCGCCGGCGAGCAACGCGAAGTACGCGAGCTCGAGCGCCGCCGATCCGACCACATACGGCACTGCCGCTGCCTCCACACGCCAAGTCAAGGCCGCCGGCAGGATGAGGACGATCACCACGGTCAGCAGCGCTATCGCCGTCGCCGCCTCAGTGTCCTCCTCGCGCGCCAGCAGCAGGTTCCAGAGCGCGTGCAGAGCCGCCGCGCCGAGCGCCAGGGCCAGCGCCTCGGGCGGCACTAGACGCGGAGCCGCTCGCGCACGGCCTTGCTCTGTCGTCGCGCGACGTCGAGCTCGGTGCGCTCCGCGTCGTCGAGCGTCAGCCGAAGCCGGTCGGAAGCCGGTCGCCTGATCGCGGCAACCTTGCCGAGGTTCACCAGGTAGGAGCGGTGGATGCGGGCGAACCGGTCGCCGGGGAGCGTCTCCTCGAGCTCACGCAGCGACTTGGTGCACAGGTACGAGCGGTCGTACGTGTGCACGCGGCAATAGTCGCCGTCAGCGCGCGCGAAATGCAGCTCGTCCCAGTCGAGGAGGACGGTCTCACCACCGCTCACGACCGGGATCTTCGCGACCGGGGCGGCGGCCCCGGGCCGATGGCCGAGCCGCCGCACGACCTGGGCGAGCCGCTCGGGGTCGACCGGCTTGAGCAAGTAGTCGAGCGCCTCGACCGCGAACGCCTCGATCGCGTACTGCTCGTGCGCGGTCACGAACACGAGCTGCGGCGCTCCGGTCCGACCGTGCACGAGACGAGCGGCGTCGAGCCCGGAGAGCCCGGGCATCTCGATGTCGATGAAGACCACGTCGTACGGAACCGCAGCCGCGAGCTTCAGCGCCTCGGGCGCGCTCGCCGCCTCGCCGACGACTTCGACCTCCGGGTGGGTGGCGAGCAGGTAGCGCAGCTCCGAGCGCGCGGGCGCCTCGTCGTCGACGAGCAGCGCGCGGATCACGCGGCCTCCTCCGCCTCCGGCTCCGTCGCGTGGGGGAAACCAGGTTTCCCCCACGAGCCCCCTTCTTCTTCCGAGGTCGCCTCGGCTCCGCCGAGGAAATCGATCGGGGGCACCTCCCTGTTCCCCCCAGCCCCCTCCACACGGCCGCTCACGCGGCCGGGACCTGCAGCCGCACGACGGTGCCGAAGACCCCCGACTTCAGCCGCACGCCTTCGCCGTAGAACGCAGTCAGGCGGCCGTGCACGTTGGCGAGGCCGAGGCCGTCGCTCTCGCCCGTCCCCGGCTCGAGCACCCGCTCGAGCGCCTCGCGGGCGATCCCGCGGCCGTTGTCGCGGACGGTCACCCGCAGGCGGCCTCGCCGAACGCGTGCGCGGACGAGGAGGTCGAGCGGCCGCTCGGTCTTGCCGTGCTTGACCGCGTTCTCGACGAGCGGCTGGACGAGAAACGGGGGCAGCCGCACCGCGAGGGCCTCCGGGGTCGCGTCGATCCGCACCTGGAGCTGCGGGCCGAAGCGGGCCTGCTCGAGCGCGAGGTAGCTGCGCACGTGGCGGAGCTCCTCCTCGAGGGAGATGAACTCGCCGGGCCGGGCCAGCGTCCACCGGCAGTAGTCGGCGAAGGCGAGGATCAGCTCGCGCGCCCGCTCCGGCTCGGTACGCGTGAAGCTCGCGATCGTGTTCAGGCAGTTGAAGAGGAAGTGCGGCTCGATCTGCGCCTGCAGCGCCTGCAGCTCGGCCGAGGCGGCCGCGCGGGCCGAGCCGGCGAGCTCGGAGAGCTGCAGCTGCGCCGAGAGCTGCTCTCCGAGGCCCGTGAGCAGGTCGACATCGTCCTCGTCCAGCGGCGCGCCGTCGGTCGCGTAGACCACCAGCGCCCCGACGGGGCCGTCCGACAGCCGGAGCGGGACGACCGCCGCCGCGCCGAGCGGGCACTCGGGGTGGCCGCAGGCGACCCGCAGGGCAAGCGGGGCGACCAGCGTCTCCTGTGCCGCCAGGGCCTCGAACACCGGCCTGATCGGCTCGTCCCCGGCCCCGTGGTGGTCGGCGCCCGCGCCGGTGAACGCGAGCACACGGGCGGTGTCGGTGACGGCGACCGCGCCGAAGCCGAGCTTCTCGAAGACCTCGTACGCGACGGTGCGCGCGGCGGGCTCGGAGAGACCGAGCCGCAGCTCCGGCAGGGTCGCGGCGAGAAGCTCGAGCGCGGGCGCCTCACGTCGGAGCCGGCGGACTCGTGGCACGCGCTGACCGTACCATCGGCCGGATGCACGTCACCGAGGCCGTGCTGGCTCCGCTCCGCGCGCGCTACGGCGAGCCGCGCGCGCTGCCCTGGGAGGGCGAGGTCACCGCGGAGGAGTTCGCGCTGGCGGGCCGGTCACCCGAGCGCCGTCACGACGTCACCTTCTTCGTCTTCCACGGCGAGCGGCTCGCGCTGATCCGCAAGCCGCACTACACCGCGGGGCTCTGGCGCCCACCGGGCGGAGGGACTCGGCCGGACGAGCCGTTCGAGGACGGTGTCGGCCGCGAGGCCCTGGAGGAGCTCGGCGTCGAGATCGAGCTCGAGCGGTTCCTCGTCGCCACCGAGGCGCGCTTTCGGCACGGGGAAGAGACGATCGACTGGCGCACGCTCGTCTTCTCGGCCCGCACCGAGGCAGAAGAGCTCGATCCGATCGACCGGTACGAGATCGCGGAGGCCCGCTGGGGATCCTCCGACGAGCTCGAGGGCCCGATCCGGACGGCCCTGCTTCGGACCGGACGGGCGCTCTGGCGCTACCGCGTCGCGCTCCACGACGCCGCGCTCACCGCGCTACGTTAGGCGGGCGAAGCGGGAGCCGGGAGGTTCTTCGAGAAGTACCTGAGCGCCGTCTTGGTCTTCGTCTGCTGCTCGCCCGAGAGCTCGACTCCCCGGTTCCGCAGGAACGCTCGGCTGTCCAGCGAGGTCTGGAACGCATCCGCCGGCAGGCACTTGGTCGAGAGCTCGAGGATCCGCGAGTTGTCCGGGTAGTTCCAGAGCTCGGCGACGATCCTGCCTGCGTAGTCCGCGGGCTTGAACTTGAGCTTGAGGACGAAGATCGGGCCCAGCACGGCCAGCTCGTCGAGCTCGATGCCGTCGGGTGCGTGCTCGGCGAAGAACGCCCGCTGCTCCTTGGAGAAGAGCTTGCGCAGAGGCCGGCCCTTCTCGAGGGTCTTGCGAACCGCGGTCGGCCCCAGTGCCGCCTTGAGCGAGGCCGAGCAGACGTACCCGCCGGGCATCGCGTCGACCTCGACGCCGAGGTTGGGAGAGGCCCGAAGCTTCTCCGGCAGCTCGTTCGGAACGACCGGACGCAGCTTGACGACCGAGTCGTCGCCCTTGCGCTGGACCCGGCGGGCCCGCACGACGACGCCCTGCTTGTCGAGCGCCAGGTCGGGCGTGTCGAAGAAGAACACCTGACGGATCTCCGCATCGAGCGGGTCCATGCCGAGGGCCGAGACCGTCGAGCGGTGATCGGCTTCGGGCACCGTCAGCTTCAGCTCGACGCTGTCGGCGCCCTTGATCAGCCCGAACATCTGCTCGAGCTCGTCGTCGATGAGCGGCTTGGGGGATTTCGCAGCGGTAGCCATGCCTCAATGTTACGCCTCTTCAGGCTCCGGCAGCCCCGTCATCGCGAGGCGCGTGTTCGAGTAGCGCGCGTCGCCGGTGAGCTCGCGCGAGAACCAGGCGGGCGGCGAGAACGCCTCGGCGGCGCCAGCGTCCTCGAACTCGACCTCAACCGTCATCAGTCCGGCGAGAGGGCCTTTGTAGACGTCGATCTCAGCGGTGTGCCCGTCGACCTGGGTGGTGCGCCGGGTCTTCTCGAGCCGCCGGCCCTCGGTCATGGCCCAGAGCTCCTCGAACGACTCGCGCCCGAGCGGCACCTCAACCTCGTCCCGAACGAGCCCGTGACCGCGCTTGGCGGTGATGAGGAAGCGGTCGCCTCTCCGGCGAAGACGAACCTCGTCCTCACCGATCGCGAGGTAGCCCTGAGCGATCTCGTCCTCGGTATCGATCTCGAGCTCCTGTGGCAGCTGCTCGACGAGGAACTTCCGCTCGATCTCGGCAGTCACCTCTTCATCAGCTTCTTCAACTGGGCCAGCGTGCGGGTGTTCGCAACCTGGTCGGCCCGCAGCCAGGCCCTGCGCGCCTGGGCGACACCGAACTCGACGTAGTCGAGCGCCTTCACCTCGTGGGCGTCGCTCGAGATGACGACCGGGACGCCCGCCTCCCCCGCCACCCGCGCGTTCACGTCGCGGAGGTCGAGCCGGTCCGGCTGGGAATTGATCTCGAGGAACGTCCCGGTCTCGACCGCCTGCTCGAGCACCCGCTCCAGATCGATCTCCATCGGCTCCCGCCGGCTCAGCTTGCGGCCCGTCAGGTGGCCGATGCAGTGCACGTGCGGGTTGTCCATCGTCGCGAGGATCCGCTCGGTCGGGTCGCGGTCGAAGGCGGTGTGGATCGAGGCCACCACCCAGTCCCGCTCCGCCAGCACCTCGTCGGGCACGTCGAGCGTCCCGTCCGCCTTGATGTTCACCTCGACGCCCTTGAGGAGCTTCATCGGCGCGACCCGCTTGGCGGCCTTGTCGATCTCCCTGGCCTGCTGCTCCATCCGGCCCTCGCGCAGGTAGTGGGAGTGGTCGGTGATCGCGTAGTACGCGTAGCCCTTCGCCTTCGCGGCGTCGACCATCTCGGTCAGGCTGTTCTTTCCGTCCGCCGACCAGTGCGTGTGCGTGTGCAGGTCGCCGCGGAGCTGCCCGGCTTCGACGAGCTCCGGCAGCTCGCCCTTCCGCGCCGCCTCCAGCTCCCCCGCGTTCTCGCGCAGCTCCGGCGGGATGAACTGGTACCCGAGCCGCTCGTAGAGCTCCTCCTCGCTCTGGGTGGTGAAGATCTCGCCGCTCTCGACCTCGGTCAACCCGTACTCCGAGACCGAGAGCCCACGGCGGACCGCGTCCTCCCGCAGCGCGACGTTGTGGGCCTTCGAGCCCGTGAAGTGCTGGAGCAGGTTGCCGTAGCACTCGGGCGGCACCACCCGCAGGTCGAAGCGGAAGCCCTCGTGTGAGACCACGGTGGCCTTCGTCGGCCCCTTGGCCACGACCTCGGAGACCCAGGCCAGGCTCGTGAAGTACTCCGTCAGCGCAGCCGGGTCGCTTGCGGTCGCGATGATGTCGAGGTCGCGGACCGTCTCCTTGCGCCGGCGCGCGCTCCCTGCCTCCGAGACCCGATCCGCCGCCGGATGCTCGCGCAGCACCTCGACCACCGCGAGGAGCGCCGGCAACGCTCGCCCGAGCAGCGTGCGCGGGGGCCCGGTCGCCTTCTTCTTGCGCCCGACCGACTTGAGCACGCTCTCCTCGAGCTTCGCGCCCAGCCCTGGCAGCGTTCGCAGCCGTTGCGCCCGCGCGGCCTCCTTCAGCTCCGCCAGCGTCGTGATCCCGAGCTCCTGCCAGATCTTCCGCACCGTCTTCGGGCCGAGCCCCGGGATGTTCAGGAACTCCACGACCTCGGGCGGGATCGTCTTGCGCCGCTTGGTGAGCGCCTCGATCTCGCCGGTGTCGACGATCTGGACGATCTTTTCCTGGATCGTCGCTCCGATCCCCTGCAGCTCCTTCGCCTTGCCGTCGAGCGCGAGCTGGGCGACCGGCGTGCCGCTCTCGCGGATGCGTGTTGCCGCCCGGCGGTAGGCGAGCACGCGGAAGGCCGGCTGGCCCTCGATCTCGAGCAGATCGGACAGGAGCTCCAGCTGCTCGGCCACATCGGCGTTGCGGGGAAGCGTCTTCGCCTTCGCCACTCCAGCGATCATATGGACGTGCGCGCAATCGTCTGCCTGCCCACCTACAACGAGCGCGAGAACCTCGAGGGGATCGTCCGCGCCCTCGGCGACCAGGAGGTCTCCGTGCTCGTAATCGACGACAACTCGCCGGACGGAACCGGCGAGCTTGCCGATCGGCTCGCCCGTGAGCTCGACTACGTCGAGGTGCTGCACCGGGACGCCAAGGAGGGCCTCGGCCCCGCCTACCTCGCAGGCTTCCGCCACGCGCTCACCGATGGTGCGGAGCTGATCCTCGAGATGGACGCCGACTTCTCGCACGATCCGGGCGACGTCCAGCGCCTGGTGCGCGAGGCCGGCGAGGCTGACGTGGTGCTCGGCTCCCGCTACGTCCACGGCGGCTCGATCCGGAACTGGGGCCGCTGGCGCCGGTTCGTCTCGGCGGGAGGATCGGCCTACGCGCGCCGCGTGCTCGGCGTGCCGGTGCGAGATCTCACAGGCGGCTTCAAGTGCTTCCGGCGGGAGGTGCTCGAGACCCTCGACCTCGATGCCATCTCCTCACGCGGCTACGCCTTCCAGATCGAGACGACCTACCGCGCGCTCCGGGCCGGCTTCCGTGTCGTCGAGGTGCCGATCGCCTTCGTCGACCGGGAGCGGGGAGGCTCGAAGATGAGCCGCGGCATCGTGCTCGAGGCGATCTGGAAGGTCCCACTACTGCGGCTCCGGGCGCTCGGGAGGCGGCTGTAGCATTGCTCTCGTGAACGAGCTGACCGACGCGACCTTCGAGCAGGAGGTCCTGCAGGCCGAGACCCCGGTGATCGTCGATTTCTGGGCGCCTTGGTGCGGGCCCTGCCGCGCGGTCGAGCCGGTCCTGCGCCAGCTCGAGGAGGAGTACGGGCCGAAGGTCAAGTTCGCGAAGCTCGACATCGACCAGAACCTCCAGACGGCCTCTCGCTACGAGGTGCTCTCGATTCCGACGGCGATCCTCTTCGAAGGCGGAGAGCCGCGCGAGACCGTCATCGGCGCCCGGCCGCGCTCGCACTACGAGCAGGCGTGGGCGCAGTGGCTCACGCCCGCATAGGCTTCGCAGACGGCTCCGTGCGCGCCTTCCGGAGCTGAGCCCGGTCCTCTTCGTCCAGGCCGCGCGGCGAGGTTCCGATGCGCGGGTCGAGCCAGGCGTAGAGCAGATCCACGACCAGGTTGAAGATCAGGATCGCCACCGTCACGAGGACGATGATCCCCATGAGCGGTGGTAAGTCCTGGCGCTGCAGGCTCCGCACCGCGAGCCTCCCGATCCCCGGCAGGCCGAAGACGGTCTCGACGAACACGGAGCCGCCGAAGGCGATGCTGATGTCCATCCCCAGCATCGTGATCACCGGCAGGAACGCGTTCTTGAGCACGTGGTTGCGCACGACCCGGAGCTCGGAAGCGCCCTTCGCCCGCGCGGTCATGACGTAGTCGTTGTCGAGCGTCTCGCGGACGCTCGCGCGGATCATGCGCACGTAGAGGGCCGCGAACAGCATCCCGAAGGTGATCCAGGGCAGGATCAGGTGGTAGGCCCATTGGCGTGGCCCGCCGCAGATCTCGCTCTTGCCGGCATAGAAGAAGTCGCAGTACCCGCCGAGCGGGAACATGTTCAGCTTGTGGCCGAAGACGTAGACGAGGATCAGCCCCAGCCAGATCGGGTGAACCGAGATCCCGATCAGGACGAAGAGCATCGTCGCCCTGTCCAAGAGGGAGCGCGGCCGAAGGGCCGAGAGGATCCCGATCGGGATCGAGACGAGCATCCAGAAGACCGCGCCTCCGAAGATCACCGACGCGGTGATCGGGGCAGCGCGCTGGAGCTCCGCGTTCACCTCCTCGCGGCTCGTCGTCGAGCGTCCCAGGCTCTGGACGGTGACGATCCGCCAGAGGAACACGCCGTACTCGTGCCAGACCGGGCCGTGGATGCCGGTCGCCTGGTTGACGCCCGTGGTGATGTCGCGGCCCTGGACGTTGCTGCTGCCAGGCCGGTTCGTCGGGATGACGAAGAAGAGGACGTACGTCGAGAAGGTGACGGCGAGGAACACGACCACCGCCCACGCCAGCCTCTTCAGCACGTAGGGAAGCACTGCCGCCCAGTACGTTGCCTGCTCGGGGTCGGTTCAGCAAGCCGCCGGACAGGGCGCCTAGGTGAAGTGTTCCCAGCCGCCGAGCTCGACGGGCTCGCCCTCGAGCAGGAGCTCGACGCCCTCGCCCTCGGCACAGCGGCCGATCTCGGTGAATTCGAGCGGGTCGGGTGTCGCCGCCAAGAGCTCGTAGTCCTCGCCGAAGCCGAGATCGGCGATCGCGGCGCCCTGCGCCAGCGGGACCCGTTCGAGCTCGATCGCGAGGCGGCAGCCGGACCGGCGCGCGATGTGGCCTGCGTCGCGGGCGAGACCGTCGGAGAGGTCGATCAGCGCGTTGGCACTGGCCGCAAGCCGCCGGCCCTCGTCGAGACGGAGCGGCGGGCGTGAGTGGCGCTGCTCGCGAAAGGCCGCTCCCGCGGCGCCGAGCGGGCCGGTCACGACGAGGAGGTCGCCCGGTCGCGCGCCGGCACGGCCGGGTACCCGTTCAGAGCGCCCGAGCGCGGTCACCGAGAGGAAGAGCCGCTCCGAGGCGGTCGTGTCGCCGCCCAGGATCGGCACACCCGGCTCGTTGAGGCCCTCGTAGAGCTCGATGACGTCCTCGAGCGGGGTCTCCGGCGGCGCGCCGAGGCCGACGATCAGGCCTTCGGGCTCGGCACCCGAGGCGGCCAGGTCGCTGAGGTTGACGGCCGCCGCGCGGTAGCCGAGGTCGCGGTAGCTCGTCCACTCCAAGCGGAAGTGCACCTCCTGGACGAGCACGTCGTTCGTCACGACTCGGCCGCCCGAGAGCTGCGCGGCGTCGTTCTCGATTTCGCGCGCGAGGCCGCGACGTTCGAGCTCCGCCAGCAGTCCCAGCTCGCCCAGCTCAGAGAGCCGCATCAACTGCCGCCCGCACTGCCGCCGCATCCCGCGCGGCCCGCACGACCGCGACCCCGGCCGCCCCGACCTCGATGCAGGCACCCGCGTTCGCCGCGTCGACTCCTCCGATCGCGATCACCGGAATCGAGACCGACCGGCAGATCGCGCGCAGGCCGTCGAGGCCGAGCGGTTGGCCGGCGTCGGGCTTCGTCGGAGTCGCCCAGATCGGGCCGGCGCCGATGTAAGCGGCTCCCTGGCCCTCGGCGTCACGGGCCTCGGCGACCGACGCTGCCGAGGCGCCGAGCAGCAAACCGGCGCCGCGGGCACGCTCGGCCCCGGCGTCGCCGCGCCCGAGGTGGACGCCGTCGGCGCCGAGCTCCAGGGCCGCGTCCACGTCGTCGTTCACGACGAAGGTCGCCGGCAGATCGCGGAAGCCGCGGCCAGCCTGAACGATCTGATCGGTCGGAGCCTTCACCCGCAGCTGGACGACCGTCGCGCCTCCTTCGACGGCCAGCCGGGCCGTCTCGAGGTCGCTCACCACGGCATGCAGCTTCACTCGACCTTCGCCCGCGAGTCCAGCGTTGCCGGATCCAGGTCGTAAAGCGCGTCGTAGAGCGCGACGTGGAACGAGCCGGGCTTCGAGGCCTGGCGAGCCGCATCCTCGCCGGCGACGCCGAACGCCACGAGCGCCTCGGTCGCCGCCTCGAGCGGGCTCTCCGAACGGACGGCCAGGAAGCAGCCGGTGATCGCGGTGGCCATGCACCCGGTGCCCGTGACGGTCGCCATCAGCTCGTGGCCGTTGGCGATCGCGAGCACGCGCTCCCCGTCCGAGACGTGGTCGACCGGCCCGGTGACCGCGGCGACAGAGCCGAGGACCTGCGCCGCCTGGCGGGCGAGCTCCGGCCCGCCGCCCTCGCCGAGGGCCTCGACGCCGCGAATCTCGGCGTGGCGCCCCGCGAGCGTGGCGATCTCGGCGGAATTGCCTCGAACCACCGCGAGCTCGAGCTCGCTCACGAGCGTACGAGCCGTCTCCGTGCGGTAGGCGGTCGCGCCCGCGCCTACCGGGTCGAGTACCACGGGAACACCCGCGCCGTTCGCCGCCCGCCCTGCCCGCAGCATCGAGTCGACCCACGCGTCCGAGAGCGTGCCGATGTTGAGCACGAGGGCCGAGGCGGCCCGCGCCATTTCCTCCACCTCCTGGACGGCGTGGGCCATCACCGGAAGCGCTCCGAGCGCGAGCGTCGCGTTCGCGGTCTCGTTCATGACCACGAAGTTCGTGATCTGGTGCACAAGCGGCTTGCGCGCTCGGATCGCGGCCAGGTCGGCGCCGGCGTTCACGCGGCGCCCCGCAGGACGTCGACGGGGCCGTCCCCTGCGCCGAGGTCGGGATGACCCTGCGCGACCGCCCGCGAGGCGGCCTCCGATGCGCCGATCGCCGCCGCGTCAAGCGGCTCGCCGCGGGCGAGCAGGGCCGCCAGCGTGGCCGAATGCGTACAGCCGGCGCCGTGCGTGGAGGCGACCTCGTGGCGCTCGACCGGGATCGCGACGTGGCAGACGCCGTCGAAGAGATGGTCGACCGGCGCGCCGTGCCCGCCGGTGACGATGACCGCCTTTGCACCCAGGTCGTGGATCCGCTCCGCGAGCTCCTCCTTGGAGCCGGCGCCGACGAGGATCTCGGCCTCGGCGACATTCGGCGTGACCACTGTCGCTATCGGGAACAACCGAGCCACCAGGGTCTCGACCGCGTCCTCCTCGAGCAACCGCGCGCCGGAGCTCGCGACCATCACCGGATCGACCACGAGCGGCACCGGATTCGCCTCGAGGTGGTCGGCCACCGTCTCGATCAGCACAGCGGAGAAGAGCATCCCCGTCTTCGCCGCGTCCACGCCGAGGTCGTCGAAGACCGCCTCCAGCTCGGCGCGCACGAACTCAGGCGGCAGCTCGTGCACCGCGGTGACGCCCACGGTGTTCTGCGCCGTCAAGGCGACGATCGCGCTCATGCCGTGCGCGCCCGCGGCCGCAAACGCCTTCAGGTCGGCCTGGACCCCGGCGCCGCCGCCCGAGTCCGAGCCGGCGATCGTGAGACATCTCGGAACCACAGCACTCCCTTCGCCGGTCGGCACGGGGGAACCCATGGTTCCCCCGTGAGCCCCTCCTTAGCGCAATCGACAGCGCAGCGCGTCCCGGGCTCCGGGCGGGCAAAGCCCACCCTCCGCGGCTACTCGCTGTGCCTCCAAGTCTGCTCCTCCCTTCGCCGGTGCGAACCGGATCAGGTTCGACGGGTGTGATCTCAGCCCCTGAGGGCACCCCGGAGCGGCAAGGCTACCATCGGCGGATGGCGATCAGCGTTGCCCGCTGGGACGACCTCCTCACCGGAGAAGAGCTCGCCTACCTCGGCACCGAGGCGGCCCGGGAGCCCCGGCTCGCGCCGCTGCCGGAGGAGCTGCACCCGCGGGTGCGCGAGGCGCTCGAGGCGCAGGGAGTGAACACGCTCTACGCCCACCAGGCCGCGGCGTGGGAGGCGGCCGGCCGGGGCGAGCACCTCGTCGTCACGACCGGCACCGCCAGCGGCAAGACCCTCGCCTTCAACCTGCCCGTGCTCGACGCGCTCGCCCGCGAGCCGAAGCAGCGGGCGCTCTACCTCTACCCGACGAAGGCGCTGGCGCAGGACCAGTTGCGCTCGCTCGGCGAGCTCAAGCTGCCCAAGCTCCGCGCGGCGATCTACGACGGGGACACGGCCTCGGAGCGCCGCTGGCAGGTGCGCAAGTGGGCGAACGTCGTCCTGTCGAACCCCGACATGCTCCACGTGGGCGTCCTCCCCCATCACGACCGCTGGGGCGACGTCCTCTCGAACCTCGCCTACGTGATCGTCGACGAGGCGCACGTCTACCGGGGTGTGTTCGGATCGCATGTCGCGAACGTGCTTCGACGCCTGCGACGGCTCGCGCGCGTCTACGGCGCCGAGCCGCAGTTCCTGCTCGCCTCGGCGACGATCGCGAACCCCGGCGAGCTCGGCGCCCGGCTGATCGGAGCCGAGACCACGGTCATCGGCGACGATGCGGCGCCGCGGGCCGAGCGCACCGTGGCGCTCTGGAACCCGCCGCTCACCGACGAGGAGCTGGGCCTGCGCGCGAGCCCGCTCGGCGAGGCCTCGAAGCTGATGGCCGACCTCGTCTCGCGCGGCCTGCGCACGCTCTGCTTCGCCAAGAGCCGCCGCGCGGCCGAGCTCGTCCACCGGTTCACGGCCGATCGCCTGGGCGATGCCTCGGCGCTCTCGCCCTACCGGGCCGGCTACACGCCGGCACAGCGGCGCGAGATCGAGCGGCGGCTCCTCGCGGGCGAGCTGCTCGGGGTCTCGGCGACGAACGCGCTCGAGCTCGGGATCGACATCGGGCTGCTCGACTGCGTGATCTCGGTCGGCTTCCCCGGCACGGTGGCGTCCCTGCGGCAGCAGTGGGGGCGCGCGGGCCGGCGCGGCCACGGGCTCGCGGTCCTCGTCGCGAGCGAGGACGCACTCGACCAGTACTTCATGCGCGAGCCGGAGGCGCTGCTCGGCCGCCGGGTCGAGGCGGCGATCCTCGACCACGAGAATCCGCGCGTCCTCGACGGCCACGTCCGGGCGGCTGCCTTCGAGGCCCCGCTCGACGATCGGGACCGCGCCCTGCTCGGAGACGCAGCGCTGGAGCGGGCGGCCGCGCTCCCGGAGCTGCGCAAGACCAAGGCGGGCTACGTCTGGGCCGGCCGCGACTACCCGGCCGCACGGATCTCGCTCCGCTCGACCTCGCCGGAGGCCTTCACGATCGTCGACGGCTCCAGCGGCACCCTGCTCGGGATCAGCGAGGAGGCGCGCGCGTACTCGACCGTCCACGGCGGCGCGATCTATCTCCACCTCGGCGAGAGCTACCGGGTAGAGATGCTCGACCTGGCCACGCGCACGGCCGTCGTCGAGCCGTTCAGCGGCGACTACTACACCCAGGCGAAGAAGGAGACCACGACCGAGATCGTCGAGCCCATGCGCCACGAGCAGCGGCTGGGGCTGCCGCTCTCCTTCGGGCGCGTCCGGGTCACCGAGCAGGTGGTCGGCTACCAGAAGAAGTCGATCCAGACGCAGGAACGAATCGACCTCGTCGCGCTCGACCTGCCGCAGACCGAGTTCGAGACGGAAGCGATCTGGTTCCTGCCCGAGGCCTGGATGCTCGAGGGACTGGAGGAGATGCCCCGCCTCCTCGGCTCGCTGCACGCGGCGGAGCACTCGCTGATCGCGCTGCTGCCGCTCTGGGCGATGTGCGACCGCTGGGACATCGGCGGGCTCTCGACCAACCTGCACTTCCAGACCGGCCGGCCGACGATCTTCGTCTACGACGGTCACTCCGGCGGCGTCGGGATCACCGAGCGGGGCTTCGAGGCCTTCGAAGGCTGGGTCGAGGACACCGCGAAGCTCCTCGCCGGCTGCCCTTGCGAGCACGGCTGCCCCTCTTGCGTGCAGAGCCCCAAATGCGGCAACCTGAACGAGCCGCTCGACAAGGCGGGGGCACTCGCACTGCTCGAACGGATGCTCGAGCGGGCATAGAGTTTCGCCCGTGGTCGTCCTGCTGCTGCTCATCCTCGGTCTCTTCTACGGTTTCGGGACGTCTCAGGGCGAGACGAGCGTGACCAGCGCCGTTCCGGTGACTCGGGTCCCGAACGTCACCGGCCTGGCGCCGGCCTCGGCCGCTCGGCGGATCCGGGGAGCCGGGCTCGTTCCGGCGCAGGCTCGCTGCAACGCGGTCGCAGCGATCTGGTCGGTCAGGAGCCAGCGCCCGTCGGCCGGCAGCACGGTGTCGCGTGGAAGCCGTGTGCTCCTGCGGGTCGCGCCGGCCCGCCGCCACACCCCCTGCAACGCCTACAGCGGCACCCTGCCCTAGCCGCGGTCAGCAGACCTTGTGTACCCGATTCGCCCGGAGGTCTGAGACCCACAGGCCTCCGGCGAAGGGCACGTGGTAGTTGGGGCTGAAGTCCACTGGGACCCTCGTCAGCGTCGGCGACATTTCCCCTGCGTCTATGCGCGCGAGCCCGCCGTTCGCCGTGACCCAGACAACGCCGGCGGCGGAGGAGACGTGGCCCGGTTGGGTCTGCAGCTCCAGGACCGAGATTCGCCGCACGCCCGAAGTAGCGATCCGCAGCAGCCGCCGTGCCGGACGGTTCTGCTTACGAACGGGACGGCTGCCGAAGAATGGCTGTGCAACCCAAACCGCTCCGGGCGTTTGCGCCAGCGACCAGCCGGAGCCGTCGATGCGTTGCAAGAAGAGGACACGGCCCGCGGCGGATAGCTTGACGACGCCCCACCAACCGGCTGACCAAAGCGCGCGGCCGTCGCCATGCAACGCGATTACCGTCGCGTGCGCGGGGAGTTGCACCCGACGGACGACTGCGTTCCGTCTCGGGTCGATCTTGTAGACGAAGCGCACCCCGGCCCGCTCCGAATGGCCGGGCGGGAAGAAATCCGCGCCGCCGATCCACACGGCGTCCGAAGTGGTCGCAATCTTGGCCCCGAGGGCCTGTGGCCCGCGAATGAGGCGCAATACCCGGCCGGTACCCGGATCGATGCGAAGCAGTCGGCCCTGATATCTCCGATTGGTCGTCTCGCCTGTCACCCACAGCGAGCCAAAGCCGAAGGCCAGTTGGTAAGGGTTGACCGGAAGGCGAAACCTTCGGAGCACTCGACCCGAACGTGCATCGATCCGAACGAGCGCGCCTCGACCACTTGGGCGCGCGGACGCGATCGCAACCCAGAGGGTGTGCTTCACCGGCAGCAAGAATCCGGGACGCCCGGGCATCCGCACTGTCTGGACAACCGCTGCCCCAGAAGAGCTGGGACAGCTCGGCGATTCGGACGTCTGCGCCTGGGAGCCGGATTTCGCCTGACCCACGGCGACCCCGCAGCCGATCGCAACGAAGACCGCGCAGGCGACGCCGGCGGTCGCGATCTGTCTGGACCTCAGAACCACGACAATTTTCTACACCGCGCGAGCCACGCAGGTTCCGGTGCGGTCGAATCGGGCGTGGCCCGTTCGTCGTACTCTCACAACGACCAAGGAGGACGCAATGCAGTACATGCTGCTCATCTACGGCGACCAGAGCTCGTGGGACACCCGCACCGAGGAGGAGCGGGGGCAGATCTTCCAGGCCTACGGCGCCTTCACGCAGGAGCTTCAGGACAGCGGCGCCATGGTCGCCGGCGACGCGCTCGAGCCGACGGACACGGCGACCACCGTCCGCGTCCAGAACGACGACGTGCTGACGACCGACGGCCCCTTCGCCGAGACCAAGGAGCAGCTCGGGGGCTACTACCTGATCGAGGCCGACTCGCTCGACGAGGCGATCGGCTGGGCGGCGAAGATTCCCGGCGCTCGCCACGGCTCGGTCGAGGTGAGGCCGGTGATGGTCTTCGAGGAGGACGGCTCATAGTCGAAGCCGTCTTCCGCGAGGAGTGGGGGCGCACACTCGCGATCCTCGCCCGCACGCTCGGCGACGTGGAGCTCGCCGAGGACGCGGTGCAGGAGGCCTTCGCTACGGCCCTGGAGCGCTGGCCCCGCGACGGCGCCCCTGCGAACCCCGGGGCATGGCTGCTGACGACGGCACGAAACCGGGCGATCGACCGGATCAGGAGGGAGCGGACGCTCGCGCGCAAGACCGAGCTGCTCGCGGCCCTCGAGCCCACGGAGACGAAGGAGGCAGAACCCATTCCCGACGAGCGGCTGAGCCTGATCTTCGCGTGCTGCCATCCTGCGCTCTCGACCGAGGCGCAGGTGGCGCTGACTCTCCGCGCGCTGGGTGGGCTCAGCACCGAGGAGATCGCGCGCGCCTTCCTCGTCCCGGAGCCGGCGATGGCCCAGCGCCTCGTGCGCGCCAAGCGGAAGATCCGCGCCGCGGGGATTCCGTTCCGCGTCCCGCCCGATCACCTGCTGCCGGAACGCCTCGGGGCGGTGCTCGCGGTCCTGTACCTGATCTTCAACGAGGGCTACGGGCCGCCGCCGCGCGCCGATCTCTGCGAGGAGGCGATCCGGCTCGCGAAGGTGCTCGTCCTGCTCATGCCCGACGAGCCGGAGGCGCTCGGGCTTCTGTCGCTGATGCTGCTCCACGACGCCCGCCGCGACGCCCGGCTCGACGAGAGCGGCCGGCTCGTCCTGCTGGCCGACCAGAACCGCGGGCTCTGGGACGAGGAGCGCATCGAGGAGGGGCGGCGCGTGCTCGAGCGCGCGCTGCCGCTGCGCAAGCCGGGCCCCTACCAACTGCAGGCGGCGATCGCCTCGCTCCACCTCGAAGACGAGACGGACTGGCCGCAGATCGCCGCGCTCTACGAGCGCCTCGCCTGCTTCACGCCGACACCGGTCGTGCAGCTCAACCGGGCGGTCGCGGTGGCCATGGCCGAAGGGCCGGAGCGCGGGCTGGCGCTGATCGACGGGATCGACGGATTGGAGCGCTACCGCCACCTGCACTCGGCTCGCGCCGATCTCCTTCGCCGGCTCGGGCGCAGCGGCGAGGCGGCCGAGGCCTACGGGCGGGCCCTGGAGCTGGCGGCGCAGCCCGAAGAGCGGGCGTTCCTGGAGCGCCGGTTGGCCGAAGTACGATCCTCGGCGTGAAGGTCGAGTCCAAGCTCTACGGCTGCCAGTCGATGACCGGCGAGCTCCAGCGGGTCCTCGTCCGGGCCCCCCGGGCGGAGGACCTCCACGGCTGGACGATGTGCGGCTGGCGCGCCGAGCCCGACGCGGCTGGGATCACGGCGGAGCACGAGGCGTTCTGCGAGCTACTGGCGGCCGCGGGCGCCGAGGTCGTCCTCGCCGAGTCGAGCGCGGAGGGCAACCCCGATGCGATCTACACGTACGACCCCGCACTCGTCGTCGATGCAGGCGCCATCCTCCTCTTCCCCGGCAAGGAATGCCGTCGAGCCGAGGTGCCGGCCCTCGCCGAGGACTTCGAGCGGGCCGGAGTGCCGATCGCCGGGCGGCTCGAACAGACCGAGTGGGCCGAGGGCGGCGACTGCTGCTGGCTCGACGAGCACACGCTGCTCGCCGGCTGCGGCTACCGGACGAACCAGGCCGGAATCGCGCGGCTGAGGGAGCTGCTGCCAGGCGTCGAGGTCCTTGCGTTCGACCTTCCCCATTGGCGCGGCCGCGGCGAGGTGATGCACCTGATGTCGCTGATCAGCCCGCTCGCGCCGGACCTCGCGGTTGTCTACTCGCCCCTCCTGCCGACCCGACTGGCCCAGCTGCTCGAGCAACGTGATGTGAAGCTCGTCGAGGTCCCGGACGGGGAGTTCGACTCCATGGGCGCCAACGTGCTCGCCCTCGCCCCGCGGGTAGCGCTCGCGGTCGACGGCAACCCGGAGACGCGCCGCCGGATGGAGCGGGCGGGCGTCGACGTTCTCGTCTACGAGGGCGAGGAGCTCTCGAAGGGCGACGGCGGGCCGACCTGTCTCACCCGGCCGCTGCTGCGCGCCTAGGAGGGCTTGGCGAACCATCGCTCGTCGCCGGGGTGCGATGGTCGTTCCGAGCGAAGGACGCAGGGAGCGTCCGTACCTGGAAGGTACGGGCGCGACTGAGGACGCAGCCTCTGGGCGAGCAGCGCGGCCCGGCGACACAGGCGACGGGTCGTCATGTCCTCCTTTTGGGCCTGCGGACGAGCTCCCCGCCACAGTTCGGGCAGCGCTCGCTCAGCTCGCCGGTGCACTCCCGGCAGAACGTGCACTCGTGCGAGCAGATGTACGCCTCGCCGTCGCCGGCCAGACCGGTTCCGCAGCGCTCGCAGGACTCCCGCATCTCCAGGGCCACAGCCGCGATAGTAGAGGCATGGCCGACCGGCAACGGCGTATCGACGATGCGTGACGAGCTCGCCCGCGCCTACGCGTTCATGGCGCGCGGCGACATGGGCGGGAGCCGCACGGTCGACTCGCCCTACGGCCGGGCCGTTTACACGGACGAGGTGCCGAAACGCTCCGACTGCAACTACCTCTGGGTAGAGCGCGAGGCGAAGCCGGAGGAGCTCGTGGCCGAGGCGCAACGGCTCGAGCGGCGCCTGATCTTCGTCCCGGAGCCCGAGCTGGGAGCGAAGCTCGCCCCCTGGTTCGCCGAGCACGGCTGGCGCACCGACCGGCATCTCGTGATGGCGCAGCTGCGAGATCCGGAGCGAAGGGCCGACCTCTCACTCGTCAGCGAGTTGGACGAGGAGGCCCTGCGACCGGCCCGGCGGCGGCTGCTCGAAGGCCAGCCCTGGGCGACCCCGGAGGTCGTCGAGCAGCTCTTCCAGGCGAAGAGCCTGATCGGAGAGCGCGTGACGACGCGCTTCTTCGGCGTCGAGCTCGATGGCGAGGTCGTGAGCTACACCGATCTCTACATGAACGGAGCCGATGCCCAGATCGAGGACGTCGGCACGCTTCCCGAGCACCGAAGCAGCGGCTACGCGACGGCGGTCGTCCTGGCGGCGATCGAGACCGCGCGCGCTTCCGGAGCGGACTTCGTCTTCCTCGTCGCAGATGCCGAGGATTGGCCCAAGGAGCTGTACCGTCGCCTCGGCTTCGACGAGCTCGGCCACTACACGAAGTTCTTCATGCCCCCCGCGTAGACTCGGCCGGGTGCCCGCTCTGGCCGTCCGGGGTCTCGAGAAGCGCTACGGACCGATCATCGCACTCGCTGGAGTCGACCTCGAGGTTGGCGAGGGAGAGCTTGTCGGCCTGCTCGGGCCCAACGGCGCCGGGAAGTCCACGCTCGTCAAGATCGCCTGCGGCCTCGTCCGTGCGTCCGGCGGGACTGCGCGAGTACGCGACGCTCCGGCGGGCTCGCGAGAGGCGCGCCGCCGCGTCGGCTATCTCGCCGAGCTCTTCCGCTTCCCCGGGTGGTACTCGGCAGACGAGTTGCTCGAGCTGCACCAGCGCCTATCCGGTTCGACGGGAGGACGGGCCGAGCGCGACGAGTTACTCGAGCTGGTGGAGCTCAGCGACGCGCGCGCGCGCCGGGTAGAGCAGATGTCGAAGGGCATGCAGCAGCGCCTGGGGCTCGCGCAGGCGCTCGTGGGCGCTCCGCCCCTCCTGCTCCTCGACGAGCCGACGAGCGCGCTCGACCCCGTAGGGCGACGGACCGTGCGCGGCCTGCTCGAGGAGCTGCGCCGCCGTGGCACCTCGGTCCTCCTGAACTCGCACCTGCTGAGCGAGGTCGAGCTCGTCTGCGACCGCGTCGCCATCCTGCTGCACGGCCGGCTCGTGGCGGAGGGCTCGCCCGCCGAGCTCGCCCGCGCGCGAGGCGTGGAGATCGAGACCGACCGGGGCGTCGAGCTCTTCGAGGGCGCCTCCCGCGAGGACGCGCCCAGGCTCGTCGCCGAGCTGGTCGCGGCCGGGAGGCAGATCTACGGCGTCCGCGCGCTGACCTCGACGCTCGAAGAGACGTACCTCGAAGCGGTCGGCGGCGAGACGTCGTGAGCTCGATCCCGGTCATCGTCGGCTACGGCCTGCGCGAAGCCTTGCGGCGGAAGGTGTTTGCGGTGGTGCTCCTGCTGACCCTCTGCTTCCTCGGGCTCTACTGGCTCGCGAACCACTACGTCTTCCGCGACGTCGAGAACATCACGCCGCCGGCGGGAATCGACGCACGCGCCTTCGCGGGGGCGTTCATGTTCGGCCTGGCGATGTTCGCGACCCTCTTCCTCGGGGTCGTGCTGGCCGTGTTCCTGACGCTCGGCGTCGTGCGCGGAGATGCCGAGCGAGGGCTGCTGCAGCCGCTGATCGTGCGGCCGGTCGGCCGCTCGACGCTGCTCTTCGCACGCTGGCTCGGGGCGGTCGCGGTGTGCGCGCCGTACGTGGGCGCCGTCTACGCCGCGGCGATGGTGATCACCGGCCTGACCGGGCACTGGTGGCCCGATCGCATCGTCGTGCCGGGCCTCGAGCTGGCCGGCGGCGTCGCGATCGTCGCGGCGCTCTCGCTGCTCGGCTCGGTGTTCCTGACCTCGACGGCGAACGGAATCGCGATCTTCATGATCTTCGGCGCCGGTCTCGTGGCCGGGCTCCTCGGCTCGATTGGCCACGCGCTCAACTCGCACACCCTCCAGCACTCGGCCAAGATCGCCGCCTGGGCGATCCCCTTCGAGGCGCTCTACCAGGACGGGCTGCGGCAGATCACGGCCAACACGACGGGATTCACCGGCTTCCTGCTCCAGCTCGGGCCGTTCGGCGGCGCCTACACGGGCGGCCCGCTCCTGCGCCTCTGGGCGCTCGCCTACCTCGGGATCGTCGGCCTCGTCGCCGCCGCCGGGTTCGCCCGGAAGGACCTGTAGCTCACCAGGACGTCTTCCTGAGGCTACGGGCGAAGGCCGCCCGCTGCTTGCGGGCCTCCGAGCGCAGCCGCGCGTCCTGCTTCATCGCCAGCCGCTTCAGCTCGCGCTGGAGCTGGCGGTAGCTCTGGAGCCGCTCGCGGGGGAGGCGGCCCTCGTCGATCGCAGCCTGAACCGCGCACCCCGGCTCACGCAGGTGCGCGCAGTCGTTGAAGCGGCAGTCGGCCGCGAGCTCGTCCACGTCCGCGAAGGCCTCCTGGATCCCGTCGTCGGCGTCCCAGAGCTGGATCTCACGCAGGCCGGGAGTGTCGACGAGGAGCGCACCGCCTGGCAGACGGATCAGCTGACGGCTGGTCGTGGTGTGACGACCACGACCGTCCTCCGCGATCTCGTGCGTCACCTGCCGCTCCTCGCCGGCGAGCCGGTTGGCGAGGGTCGACTTGCCGACTCCCGACGAGCCGAGCAGCGCGATCGTCCGCGCGGGCGCGAGATGCGAGGCGAGCTCGTCGAGTCCGGCCCCACTCACGTTGCTGACCGCGTGGGTCGCGACGCCCAAGGCAACCTGCTCGACCTCGAGCAGGGCAGCCCCGACGTCGTCGCAGAGATCGGCCTTCGTCAGCACGAGCACGGGTGTCGCCCCGCTCTCCCAGGCAAGCGTGAGGTACCGCTCCAGGCGGCGCAGGTTGAGGTCGCCGTTCAGCGCGCTGACGACGAAGACCGCATCGAGGTTCGCGGCCAGGACCTGCTCCTCGGTGGACGCCCACGCCGCCTTGCGCGAGAAGGCCGAGCGCCGTGGCAAGACCGCCTGGATCGTGTCGTCGCGAAGCGCGACCCAGTCTCCGACGGCCGGCAGTTCCGCGGCCGAGGCGGCCTCGTGCCGCAGGCGGCCGGTGATGCTGACGCGCCGCTCGCCGGCCTCGGTGAGCACGTCGTAGCCACCGCGATGCTGCGCGGCAACCCGAGCCGGCTCACATTCGTCTTTGTGTGGCTCGAACGAGGCGGTGAAGCCCTCGTCCCAGCCGAGGTCGTTCAGGTTCAAGCGAGTCTCCTTCGAGGATCGGGTGACGGACCGGACACGGCCCGAGGCGCGGGAGCTCGCTACAAAGGTGCGCTGCGGCTAGCCGGGAGCCTCAGGCTCTGCGACCGGAGGGTGCAATCGTCGTCATGGCGCACCTCCTTTGCCGAACAGCAACTCGGCAGAGCCTAGCAGCCCCTAGCGCAGGGTACGTAGCGCCGCCCCGAGCGACTGCTTCACCTTGAGAACGCCTTCGAAGAGGTCGCCGTGCTCATCCACCCGCTTGCGCACGACATCCATCGTGAAGGCCGCCGGGTCGAGCGACTCGTCCACCTCGTCCCAGCGCAGGGGCGTCGAGACGGGCGCGCCGGCCTTCGGGCGCGCGGAGTAGACCGAGGCGATCGTCTTGCCCTCCCCGTTCTGATTCGCGTCGATGAGCACGCCTCTCCGCTTCGCCTTCGACCACTCCGTCGTGACGAGGCCGCGATGGGTCGAGGCCAGTGCGCGCGCAACGATCTCTGCGAACTCCCGCGTGTCCTCGTAGGTGTGGCGCCGCTCGATCGGCACGAGGACGTGGATCCCGTCGGCGCCGCTCGTCTTGCAGAACGACTCGAGCCCGAGTGCGTCGAGCGCCTGCTTGACGAGCAGCGCGACCTGGACCGTCTCGGGGAAGCCGACGTCGTCCGAGGGATCGAGGTCGAAGAGCACGAAGTCCGGCCGCTCGAGCTTGTCGACCCGCGAGTACCACGTGTTGAGGTCGATGCAGCCCATGTTCACCATCCAGAGGAGCCCGAGCTCGTCGTTCACGAGCGGGGCGCTGATCTTGCGCCGCTGCCGCGGCTTCTCCCGGGTCGTGACCTCGATCTCGACCGTCGGGATCCACTCCGGCATTCCCCTCGGCGCGTCCTTCTGGAAGAAGTGCTTGCCCTGCCAGCCGTCCGGATAGCGCTTCATCGTGAACGGCCGGTCCTTCACGTGCGGCACGACCACCGCGGCGAGATCACGGTAGAAGGCGAGCAGGTCGCCCTTGGTGATCCCCTCCTCCGGCCAGAACGGCTTCTCGAGGTTGGAGAGGCGCAGGACACGCTTCCCCTTCTTGATCACAGGTGAGATCGCCGCGGCCGGGGCCTCGCCCGGCAACTCGCGCCGCACCTCCTCCGCGCTCTTGTCCTCGCGCAGCCCCTGGTAGACGGGAGCGCGCAGCCGGCCGTCGTGCGTCCACTCGGCGAACGAGACCTCGGCGACCAGCTTCGGCTCGACCCAGAGGACGTCCTCCTTGCGAACGCGCGGCATCTTCGGCACCTGCGGAAACGGCGACTGCTTCCGTTCGAGCGGACGGAGCTTCTTCAGCAGCCGCTCGATCTCGGCGTCGTCGAAGCCCGTGCCGACGTTGCCGACGTACTCGAGGCCGCCGTCACCCTGCACCGCGAGGACGAGCGAGCCGAACGACCATTCGCGGCGCCCCTTCCCGCGGGTGTAGCCGGCGATCACGAACTCCTGCTCGAAGTGCGCCTTGAACTTCAGCCAGTCGCGAGAGCGCCTCCCGGGCAGGTATTTCGAGTCGAGCCGCTTGCCCATGATCCCCTCGAGCCGCCGCTCCCGTGCCGCGCGCATCAGCGCCCGGCCATCGTCGAAGGCGTCCGAGAACTGGACGGTTCGGTTGCGCTTGTCGATCAGCTTCTCGAGGCGCGCCCGGCGCTCCGACAGCGGCAGGTCGACGATCGGCTCGCCGTCCACCTCGAGCAGGTCGAAGAGGTAGTAGACGATCGGCGTCCCCGCCTTGGCCTGCTGCATCGCGGAGAAGCTCGGGCGGCCCTCCTCGTCCAGGGCGCAGACCTCGCCGTCGACGACACAGTCCGGAGTCTTCATCGCCTTCGCGAGCTCTTTCGCGACGTTGGCGAAGCGCGCCGTGTAGTCCTGATCCTTGCGCGTCCGCAGCTCCGCCTCGCCGCCGGCGACGTAGCCGACGATCCGGTAGCCGTCCCACTTGATCTCGAACTCCCACCCCTCGCCGCGCGGCATCTCCTTCTCGTCGGCGAGCGTGGCGAACATCGGCGTGTACCTGCGCTGAGGCCGGGCCGATCCACTTCCGTCCTCGCTCTTGCGCAGCAGGAGCCAGTTCTTCGGATTGCCGTCGAGCTTCGCGGGCACGAGCGTCCACAGGCCGTCAAGCCGCTCGCCGTGCAGGCGGACGGTGAGGCCTCCGTCGCGCTTCTCCTCGACGAGCTCGTAGGTGCCGCGGTCCCAGATCTCGACCGTGCCGGCGCCGTACTCGCCTTTCGGAATCTCGCCCTCGAAGGTCGCGTAGTCGAGCGGATGGTCCTCGACGTGCACGGCAAGATGCCGCTGCCCCGGCTCGAGCGGGATGCCCTTCGGCACAGCCCAGCTGGCCAGCGCGCCGTCGCGCTCGAGGCGAAAGTCGTAATGGAGCCGGCGCGCGTCGTGACGCTGGATGACGAAGATCGGATCCTTCGTCTTCCGCTTGCCGCTGAACGGCTCCGGGGTCTTCTTCGGGTCCCGCTTGCGGCGGTATTCGCGAAGCTTCGGCTCGGCCACCCGCCTAGCTTGCCTTGCGCGCGCGCTTTCGGCCGGACGAGCGCTTCTTCGTGGCCTGCTTCTGCGTCCGCTCGACCGACTCGCGCAGGGCGGCCATCAGGTCGACGACCTCGCCCTCTTCCTCGGGCTCCGGCTCCGGCAGCGCCTTGCCCTTGGCTTTGGCGCGCAGAAGCTGGAGGAGCTCCTTGCGGTAGGTGTCGTCGTACTTCTCGGGGTCGAAGCTCGCGCTCAGGTTCTCGACGAGCGACTTCGCCATCTCGACCTCGGGCTTGCGCAGCCTCGTGCTGCCGTCGACGGACTCGGGCTGCCGCACTTCGTCCGCGTAGTACATCGTCTCGAGGAGGAGCGTCCCGTTCCACGGGCGCAGCGCTGCCAGGTGCTGCTTGTTGCGGATCACAACCTTGGCGATCGCGACCTTGCCGGTCTCGTCGAGCGCCCGGACGAGCAGCCGGTACGGCTTCTCGGCGCCCTCCTGAGGCTCGAGGTAGTAGGTCTTGCGGAAGTAGATCGGGTCGATCTCGTCCAGGTCGACGAAGTCGCAGATGTCGATCGTCTTGGTGAGCTCGACGTCGAGCCGATCGAGGTCCTCGTCCTCCAGCGGCACGTAGCGGCCCTTCTCGACCTCGAAGCCACGGACGATCTCGTCGTTGTCGACGTGCTCGCCGGTGTCTCGTCGCACCTTGTCGTAGCCGATCGGGGCCAGGTCGCGCTTGTCGAGGAAGTGGAAGCGGAGCTCCTTCGACTCGGTCGCGCTGAACATCCGCACGGGCACGCTCACGAGACCGAAGGAGATCGTCCCGGTCCAGAGCGAGCGCGCCATGACTTCTTGCTACCCGCTCCGCGCGACCCCGAAAACGCCGGCGTGTTTCGAATTTCGCAGCCCGTGGTATTACAAGTCACAACTCGGGGTCGTATTCCTCAAAAAGCTTCTCCACCTAACGGGGGGTTAGGGTCGAGGCCGCCTACAAGGCGGCCTCGGCATGTGTACGGTCAGGGGATAAGCCTGTGGAAGATGTGGAAAAGCGCCGGTTTTGCCACGGTTTCTAGCGGGTTGCCGGCACCTGACCGATTGTGCGGAACCGCACACGGCGACGCCGGCGTAGATCGTCACCCGACTGACCTTCGAGCTCGTCCAGCGATTCGCGGAGCGCATCGCCGAGCAGCCGAGCGGCCTCGTCGTGGTCGGTATGCGCACCGTCGCCGGGCTCGGCCACGATGGCGTCGATCACGCCCAGCTCGAGACAGTGCGCGGCGTCCGGCTTGAAGGCGGCAGCAGCCTTCCGAGCCTCGCCGGCGTCGCGCCAGAGGATCGCCGCGCAGCCCTCGGGCGAGATCACGGTGTAGATCGCGTTCTCCTGCATGAGCACGCGGTCGGCAAGAGCCGTCGCGATCGCGCCGCCGGAGCCGCCCTCACCGATCACGCACGTGATCGCCGGCACGCCGAGGCGGGACATCAGTGCCTGCGAGCGGGCGATCGCGCCGCCCTGCCCGTGCTGCTCGGCGGTCACGCCGGGATAGGCGCCGGGAATGTCCACCAGCGTCACGACCGGGAAGCCGTGGCGATCGGCCAGCTCCATCGCGCGCATCGCCTTCCCATAGCCCTCCGGGTACGCCATCCCGAAGTTGCGCCGCGTGCGCTCCTTGACGTCGCGCCCCTTCTGGTTGCCGACGAGCACGACCGTGCGCCCGCGGAGGCGGCCGATCCCCGCCACGAGGGCCGCATCGTCGCCGTGCTGGCGATCGCCGTGCAGCTCGAACCAGTCCTCGAACAGACGCTCCACGTAGTCGAGCGTGTACGGCCGGTCGGGGTGACGGGCCAGTTCGACCGAGCGCCAGATCTCCTCGTCGCTCGGCTCACCGCCGATGCGGTCGAGCTGCTTCTGCAGCCGCTGGAGCTCGCTGGAGAGCTTCGCGCCGCGGAGAAGCGGCAGGCTTCTCAGCCTGCTCAGCTGCTCCCGCAGCCGCAGCTCGGCCTCACCTGCCATTGGCGAAAAGGCGCAGCAGGCGCCCCAGCGTGGGGCGCAGCTCGGGTCGGGGGACGATCGCGTCGACGTGGCCGTAGCGGTAATTGGACTCGGCGAGGCCGAAGTCGTCGGGCAGCTTCTCGCGCGTGGTCTGCTGGACGACCCGAGGGCCCGTGAACGAGAGCAGCGCCCCCGGCTCGGCCACGAGCACGTCGCCGAGGCTGGCGAAGCTGGCGAGCACACCGGCCGTGGTCGGGTGGGCCATCACGCTGATCAGAGTGCCACCCGCGTCGTGGAGGTCCTCGACCGCACAGACCGTCTTCGGCAGCTGCATCAGCGACAGGATCCCCTCCTGCATGCGCGCGCCGCCCGTGGTCGTGACGGAGACGAGCGGCACTCCACGCTCCGCCGCCCCCTCGCAGGCCCGCGCGAACTTCTCACCGACGACACGGCCCATCGAGCCGCCCATGAAGCCGAACTCCATCACGGCGAGCTGGCAGGGCAGGTCCTCGATCGCCCCACGCCCGATCACCATCGCCTCTCCCAGCCCCGTCGCGAGCTCTGCCTCGGCCAGCCGCTCGGTGTACGGCCGCAGGTCGAAGAAGTCGAGTGGATCGTCGGAGCGCAGGTCGCCGGCCTCCTCCACGAAGCTGTCCTCGTCGGAGAGCTGACGGATGCGCTCGCGCGCGTGCACGGGGAAGTGGTAACCGCAGTGCGGGCAGACGTTGAGGTGCTGCTCGAGCTCGTCGTCGCGGTAGTGCGAGTCGCACTTCGGGCAGGTGTTGGGATGCGGCCGCCCGCCGTCCTCGGGAGGGGCGTGCTTGTGCTCGATAGAGACGTCGATCCGTTCGGACACGCGCTTGCGAGTTTAGACCCGGTGCCCCGGCCGGGAGTTACAGCCCAAGCGCCGCGCAGAACCGGCCGAGCGGCTCGAGGTTCGCTGGCTCGGCGGCCAGGGCGCTGAAACCTGCACCGAGAACCGCGGAGCGCTCCGCGACCCGGCGGAGCAAGACCTCCACCTCGGCGACGGTGAGCCCGCCCGGCTCGGGCATGAACGGGCTGATCTCGGCCGGGTCGAGCGAATCCACGTCGAGCGCGACGTAGACGCCCTCGGCGCCGTCGAGCGCGGACTCGAGCTCGCCCGCGTCGGTGCGCAGCCCGATCGAGGCGACGTACTCGCGCTCGGGCGGATCGAGGCTGCGAGACCCGATCAGGATCACGTCCTGCGGCTCGACCGCTCCCGAGTCGAGCAGCATCCGCAGCGGCATGCCCCAGAGGTTCCCGGAAGGCGAGCTCTCGGGGGTGTTCAGATCGCCGTGGGCGTCGAACCAGACGAGGGCCAGCCGGCCGTTCCGAGCGGCGAGGCCCTCGACGGCCCCGATGTGCGCACAGCAGCAGCCGCCGAGCACGAGCGGGCGCTCCGGGAGGTCCATCGCGATCGCGAGGGTCTGCTCACCGAGGGAGTCCTCTTCGACGACGGCCGCCTCCGGGTAGGGCAGCGGGAGGCGCGCCGCCTCGGCCATCGCGTCCCCTCCCTCTCCCCAGGCGCGGGGCACACGAACGAGGCCGGCGCCGAACTCGCGGCCACAGGCATGACACTCGTAGCCCGGACCGAGCGCGACCGCCGTGAAGGTGTGGCAGTCCGGGCAGCGGGCGCGCAGACGACTCATGCCGGCTCGTCGTCGAACGGGGGGCGCAAGGCGATGGTCACAGCGGCACCAACTCGTCGAGAGTTGCGGCAAGGCCTTGCAGATCGGACAACTCCCGCGTCGGTTTCGGGCCGGCGGCCTCACCGAGCCGGTTGATCCACACCGACGGTAGGCCGAGCTCGCTCGCGGGCCCGATGTCGTGGAACAGGCTGGCCGCGACGTGCACGTCCGGCAAATGGCCGACGTCTCGCTCGAACGTGCTCCAGTGCACAAGCCCGGGCTTGTACGACCCGACTTCGGAGGCAACGATGGCGCACTCGAAGGGCACGCCGAGCCGCCGCATCGACGCCTCGATGAAGTCCCTGTCGGTGTTGGAGAGGATCACGAGCTTCCAACCGCGCTCGTGCGCCTCGGCGAGCGCCCCGGGAACCTCGG
This sequence comes from uncultured Actinomycetes bacterium, assembly GCA_963754265.1. GTDB lineage: Bacteria > Actinomycetota > Thermoleophilia > Gaiellales > Gaiellaceae > AC-32. Next base: position 46,781 of record CAVWFB010000004.1, read on the forward strand.
GGAACGGGAGCCAGTCCGGAAGCGAGCGCGCCAGCGCCTCCTCCTCGCCCGCCGGTGCGCCGAGTCGGCGCATCGCCTCGATCAGCACCTCTCGGTAGGAGCGAGTGCCGTCGGCCTCCAGCTCGGGCTCGAGCTCGTGGTAGCGCTCGAGCAGCTGGTCGGCCTGCTCCTCGCCGAACACCCGCGCGAGCTCGCCGCGAATCCCGCCGTTCCAGTCGATCAGGGTGCCGTAGCAGTCGAAGGTAGCCCAGCGTTCGCCCGCCACTCGACGAGCTTACCCACTTCTAGACTCGACTCATGGCGCACGGGGAGCTCGCTCTCGCAAGCACGCTCGTGTCGCTGTTGGTCGTCGGCGGCGGGTGTGTGGCGCTCGGGAGCTACATCGCCTACTTCCGGCTACGCGGGCCCCGGCTGCTCGACTTCCACTACGCCACGGTCGTCTCCGAGAGCCCGGTTACCGCGATCGATCGCATCGAGCAGGTCGTCGGCGGGCAGCCCCACTACAGCTACCGACGCGTGGGCCTGGACACGCTCGAGATCGTTCGCAGCGACCAGCAGCCCGATCCGGACGCGGAGCGAGAGCTCCCCGAGGCCGCGGGCGCGATCCTCGATCTCCTACGAGCGACAGCCCATCGCGTCGACACGGGAACCGAGGTGGTGCTCCGCGGACGCGCAGAGCGCCGCCTGATCCGGGCGATCAGGGCCGCGCTGAGCCGCGCGCCGCGCTAGTCCTCGAAGCGGCGGACGACGATCGTGGCGTTGTGTCCGCCGAACCCGAACGAGTTCGAGACCGCGGTGCGCACGTCGGCCTCGCGCGCCTCGTTGGGGATGTAGTCGAGGTCACACGTCGGATCGGGCTCGTCGTAGTTGATCGTCGGGGGCAGCGCGCCCCGGTTGACGGCGAGGATCGAGAAGATCGCCTCGACCGCGCCTGCCGCTCCGAGGCAGTGGCCCGTGGCGCCCTTCGTCGACGAGACGGGCGTCTTGCGCGCGTTGTCCTCGCCGAGCGCCAGCTTGATCACTCGCGTCTCGGCGGCATCCCCGACCGGCGTCGAGGTCCCGTGCGCGTTGATGTAGTCGATCTCGTCGGTGTTGACGCTCGCGTCGCCGAACGCCATCGTCATCGCGCGCGCGGGATTGACCCCGGAGGGATCGGGATCGGTGATGTGCTGGGCATCCGAGGAGACGCCGTAGCCGAGCAGCTCGGCGTAGATCTTGGCGCCGCGCGCCTTGGCGTGTTCCAACTCCTCGAGCACCACCACCGCGCCGGCCTCCCCCATCACGAAGCCGTCGCGACCCGCGTCGAAGGGGCGACTGGCCGCCTCCGGGTCGTCGTTGCGCCGCGAAAGCGCGCGCATCGCGCTGAAGCCGGCGATTCCAACCTCGGTCACGGGCGCCTCGGTCCCGCCGCAGAGCATGACGTCGGCCCGGCCGAGGCGAATCGCGTCGAGCCCATCCCCGATCGCCATGTTCGAGGCGGCACACGCAGTGCACTGCGAGGTCAGCGGTCCCTTCGTCCCGAGCTGCATCGAGACCCAGGCGGCGCCCATGTTCGGGATGATCTCGGGGATCGAGAACGGGTTCACGCGGTCGGGACCGCGCTCGAGGAGCTCGCTGTGGCAGTCCTGAAAGGCCTTCAACCCGCCGATCCCGGTCGCGATCGCCGCTCCGATGCGCGCCGCCTCGGCCTCGATCTCGAGCCCTGAATCCTTCTCCGCCTGTCGAGCCGCGGCGACGATCAGGTGGGCGAAACGGTCCATGCGCCGCGCCTGCTTGCGGTCGATGTACTCGGTCGCATCGAAGTCGTCCACCTCGCAGGCGAAATGCACGTTGAAGCGGCTCGAGTCGAACTGCGTGATCGCCCCCGCGCCCGAGCGCCCCGCCAGGAGGCCCTCCCAGCTCGACTCGACGTCGCCGCCGAGTGGGGTCACGGCGCCGAGGCCGCTGATCACGACCCTGCGCCTCCCGTTGAGACTTCCTCCGTTGTTCACGTCACATTCCCAGGCCGCCGTCGACGAGAAGCACTTCGCCCGTGATGAACGAAGCCTCGTCGGAGCAAAGGAAGCGTACCGCCCCGGCGACGTCGTCCGGCTCGCCGAGCCTGCCGAGCGGCGTGTTGCTCAGCATCGCCTCCTTCGCCTCCTCGGGGAGGACGTCGGTGAGACGGGTGTTGACGTACCCCGGCGCCACGACGTTGGCCCGCACGTTCCGGCTGCCGAGCTCGCGAGCGAGCGACTTCGTGAAGCCGATGATCCCCGCCTTCGAGGCGCCGTAGTTCGTCTGCCCCCAGTTGCCGTGGACGCCGACGATGCTGGAGACGTTCACGATCGACCCTGCGCGCTTCTTCATCATCCCGCGGACGGCCGCGCGCGAGGTGTAGAAGACCGAGGAGAGGTTCGTCTCGAGCACCGCGCGCCAGTCGTCGTCGGACATCCGCGCCAACAGCCCGTCGCGCGTCAGGCCCGCGTTGTTGACGAGCACGTCGAGATCGCCGGCCTCCTCGACCAGGCGCTTGGCTTCCTCGGGATCGGACACATCCGCCTGAACGGCACGGCCGCCTGCCTCCTTCGCCACAGCCTCGGCCTCCTCCGCACCGGAGTGGTAGCCGACGACGACCGCGGCGCCCGCGTCCGCCAGCCCGAGCGCGATCGCGCGGCCGATCCCGCGGGAACCGCCCGTTACGAGCGCCGTCTTGCCCTCGAGGGAGCAGAACCCCTCACGCAGGGCGAAGCGTCTCCCGCAACTTCTCGAGCGATGCCAGGTCGGCGACCGGGATCGCCTTCACGTTCCTATCGATCCTCTTCAGTAAACCGCTGAGCACGTTGCCGGGCCCGACCTCGACGAACACCTTCACGCCCTGGCGCATCAGCTCACGCGCGGCCTGCGTGAAGCGCACCGGCGCGGTCAGCTGCTCGACGAGGAGCGCGGCCATGCGCTGCGCGGGCTCGATCTTCGCGGTCACCGTGGACATGAACGGCGCGATCGGGTCGTTGATCTTCGCCCTCTCGATCGCCGGGCGCAACCGCTCGGCCGCGCGGGCGATCAGCGGGCTGTGGAAGGCCCCGGAGACGCGCAGCTTCACCGTCCGAGCCGCACCCTGGAGCTGGGCCTCGTTGCAGCACTCGTCCACGGCCGGGTCCTGGCCGGAGATGACGATCTGGCCCGGGCAGTTGTAGTTCGCCGGCCAGACACCCGCGATCTGCTTGCACAGGTTCTCGACCACCGCGTCCTCGAGGCCGAGGATGGCCGCCATCGAACCGGGGTTCTCCCGGGCGGCCTCGGCCATCGCCAGGCCACGCTCGCGGACGAGAACGATCGCGTCCTCGACCGAGAGCGCCTGCGCGGCGGCCAGCGCGGCGAACTCCCCGACCGAGTGGCCGACGACGACGTCCGGCTCGTAGCCCTCGGCGCGCAGCGCCGCGAGCACTGCCAGGCTCGTCGCCACGAGAGCCGGCTGCTGTACCTCGGTCTGGACGAGCTCTGCCTCGGGCGCCTCGAAGCAAATTCGGACGAGATCGAGCCCTGAGGCCTCGCTCGCACGCCGGTAGACCTCCATCGCCTCGGGGACCGCCAGAGCGATCTCCCTGCCCATGCCCACGGCCAGCGAGCCCTGGCCGGGGAAACAAAATGCAACCTTCTGCCCGCTCATCCCATTCCTCCGTCGGTCCATTCGATCAAACCTGAGCCCCACGTGAGCCCGGCACCCATTCCCGTCATCAGTACAAGCTTGCCTTTTTCCAGCCGCCCGTCGGCCTTCGCGTCCGCCAGCGCAAGCGGAATCGAGCCCGAGGACGTGTTCCCGTAGCGGTCGACGTCGATCACCGTCTTCTCCTCCGGGATCCCGAGCTTCTGCCTCGCGTACTCGATGATCCGGACGTTCGCCTGGTGCGGGACGTAGACGTCAACGTCCTCGATGGTGAGGCCGCATTCGGTCAGCACCGACTCCGCGGACGAGACGAGCACGCGCGTCGCGAACTTGAACACCTCGCGGCCGTTCATCTTCACGAAGTGGAGCCGCTCGGCCACGGACTCCTCCGTCGCCGGCGAGCGGGAGCCGCCGCCGGGCAGGTAGAGCTGGGGCCCGCCGGAGCCGTCGGCGCCGAGCTCGAAGCCGAGGAAGCCCCCGTCGGCGACACGTTCGAGCACGATCGCTCCCGCTCCGTCGCCGAACAGAACAGCGGTACCGCGGTCGCTCCAGTCGAGGATCTTCGAGAGCACGTCGCCCCCGACGACCAGCGCCTTCTGGGCCAGGCCACCGGCGAGCATCCCGTAGCCCTGGGCGACCGCGTACATGAAGCCGGTGCAGCCGGCCGAGAGGTCGTAGGCGGCCGCGTTCTCGGCGCCGAGCTGGTCGGCCAGGATCGCGCCCGTGGACGGGAAGGCCATGTCGGGTGTGACCGTGGCGACGATGATCAGGTCGATCTGCGCGCCGTCGATCCCCGCCTCTTCGAGCGCCTGGCGAGCGGCGGGGAGGCACAGGTCCGAGAGCGCCTCCTCGGGCGCTGCGATCCGGCGCTCGCGGATGCCGGTGCGCTCGCGGATCCACTCGTCGGAGGTGTCCATCATGGTCGAGAGCTCGTCGTTCGTGACCACGCGCTCGGGAACGTGGCAACCGAGGCCCGTGATGGAGACGCGGACGCCGTCGGCGGTCCCGATCATCGCTCCACCGCGAAGGTCAGCGTGCCCCGGGCCGCGAGCTCTTCGCCCACGTGCGCCGTGGCCTTGCCCTTGCCGATCGGGCCGCGCACGGTCTCGAGCCGGCACTCGAAGACGAGCTCGTCGCCCGGCTCGACTATCCGCTTGAAGCGCACGTCGTCGATCCCGGCGAAGAGCGCGAGGCGACCGCGGTTCTCCTCCTGTGAGAGCACCGCAACCGCGCCGGTCTGGGCCATGCCCTCGACGATCAGGACGCCCGGCATGACCGGCCTGCCGGGGAAATGGCCGGCGAGGTACCACTCGTCGGGCCGGACGGTCTTCCGCGCGAGAACGCGTTCGCCCGGCTCGAGCTCGAGCACCTCGTCGATCAGGAGGAACGGCTCCCGGTGAGGCAGGATCGCCTCGATCTCCTCGCGGCCCAGGCTCATTGAGGCCGCAGTTGGTCGTCAGCGGCGTTTCGACCGGTCATTGCAGACGGCCGCCCGGGCACAGCCCGCCCGGCCTGAAAGAGACGACGCAAGCGTCGTCTCACGCCGCTTCGGTTTTCGAAAGCCGTGCGCGCAGGCCCGCTCGGGCGCGGTGTGCGTAGCACTTCGCGGTCCCCACGGGCATGCCCTCCCGCGCCGAGATCTCGGCGAACGAGAAGCCGAGCGCGTCCTTCAAGACGACCACGCTCGCCTGCTCCTGCGAGAGGCCCGCGAGGCCCGCGCCGAGCGCGTGCCGAAGCTCCGCGAGGTCGGCCTCCCGGGCCGGATCGCCCTCGCCCGCGACGCGCTCGTCGTCGAGCAGCGGCTCGCACCGGCGCACACGCTGGCGATCGGCGACATCCCGGCAGGTGTTGACCACGAGGCGGTGGAGCCACGTCGCGAACTGGGACTCGCCGCGGAACTGGCGCAGCCGGAGGCAGAGCTTGGCGAGCGCCTCCTGGGCGGCGTCGCGGGCGTCCTCGGGATCGGCGAGCACCTGTGCGGCCAGGCGCTCGACGCGCGGAGCATGCCGCTCGCAGAGCGCCGCCAGCGCGAGGCGGTCGCCGTCCTTCGCTCGCTTGACCAGGATCGGGTCACTCAGCTTCTCGTAGACGAGCGGCCCCTCGGGCCGCGGGTCCTGACGAATCTGACGGCCCTTGCGGAGAGGAGGTTGCACGGCGGCCCTAGTCTACGTCCCGTGCCCGACTCGCTCGCGCCGGAGACCCTGGTTCCGCGGCTGCGCGGGCGCTTCGGCAGCGACTACGTCTACGTCGAGTCGACCCCGTCCACGCAGCTGCTCCTGGATCCCGACGCGCCCGAGGGGGCCCTCGTCGTCGCCGGCGAGCAGACCGCGGGGCGAGGGCGGCTCGGGCGGCGCTGGCTCGTCCCGGCGGGAACGAGCCTCCTCTGCTCGCTCCAGCTCAGGCCGAGCATCTCGCAGGAGCGGCTGCCGGAGCTGACCGGAGTCGCCGCGCGTGCCTGCGCGGAGACGTTGGCCGCTCTGACGGGGCTCGAGCCGGAGGTCAAGTTCCCCAACGACGTGCTCATCGGAGGACGCAAGGTGGCGGGGATCCTCGCCGAGGCACGTGAGGGGCGCGTCGTGCTGGGAATCGGCATCAACGTCAACGTGGCCGAGAACGAGCTCCCGACGGAGGTCGACCGCCCGGCGACCTCGCTGCTGGTGGAAACCGACCGCGAGCTCGACCGCGCCGAGCTGCTCCTGGAGCTTCTCGTGCGGCTCGAGCGCGCCTACGACGCCTGGCTTGGCTAGGGCCCGCGAATCTGCCGGCTCTGGTTGCCGGCCGCATCGCGGAGGAAGGCCCGCAGCGTACGGATCGAACCGCGATGACCGACGCGGAAAAAGCCGGCACGCTTGACCGCCAGGACATGGGCGCGCCCGTTCAGGACGACGGTCAGCCGGCCGGGCTCGCTGAGCCAGAACCGCAGCAGGCGTAACGAGGCGAGCCTCAGGACCGGCGGCTTGGTATCCACGCGGACGAAGACGGACTGCTTGACCGTGAGGAGCGCGTCCGTCGCGACCACGACCGCCGAGTAGCGCCCGTCGCGCAGCCCGCCGCCGTCCCAGTCGACCCGCTGCGCGCCAGCCTGGAGATCGGCGTCGAACGGCGTCGCGACCAGCGTGCCGGCGCGCAGGATCCGTAGCTGGACGTGTGCGGGCGCGTTCAACCGGAACGAGAAGGCGAGGGTGTCGAGCCGGCCGTCTCCGTTCGGTGAGACCGCTGCAGCGCTCGTCGCGAACGACGCCAGCGTCCGGTCGACCGAGATCGGCCGCGTCGTCTGCACCTGCGTGCCTCGATCGTCTTTCGCGGCGAGCACCAGCCGGTAGCGCCCATCCGGCAGCGCAACGCTGCTCCAGACGAAGCTCTGCGTTCCGGCCGTCTTCCGCTGCGAGAAGAGCGTCCCGACGGTGTCCCCGAAGCTGTCGACCACGGACGCGGTCACGAGCGCCGGCGCCGTCAGCCGATAGGTGATCGTCGCCGAGTCGCCGCGGCCATCGCCGTTCGGGGTCACGATCGCCGGCGCGAGCTTCAGCTGCTGTAGGGCAAGCGGCGCGGGCGCGGTGCCGATCGTTCCCGCAGCCGAGCGCATCTGTGGAGAACTGATCGTCCACGTGTACTGACCCGAGGTCGCCGCGCTGGCGTCCCAGGTCCAGTCGACGTTGGTCCCGATCCCGGCCCCGCTCGCAACGACGGCCTTGCTCTGATTCCTGACCGTCACGACCCAGGCAATCCGGTCGGAGAGCCTGGCCGTGAAGCGGACCGGCCCGCCGAGCGTCCCGGTCACTGCCGGCGAGTAGAGCTTCGGCAGCCCGCTCTGCGCCACAGCGTCCCGAATCGAAGGCAGCTGCGCGTAGAGGCTCTGGCCGGGACAACTCGTGGGGTAGACGTCGCGATGCCCGGAGACCGCGCGCAGGGTGACCGCTCTCCCGGACGCATAGCGCGGGTTGCCGGACGAGACCCTGACGACACTCGAGAGCGGGTCGACGTGATCGAGGTCGAGCCGCCAGGCGATCAGCGAGACGAGGGCGGCTCGCGCCGCGGGCGTGATCCCCGTCGAGCTGAAGTCGCCGATTACCGCGATCCCGACCGAGCCGGTGTTGAAGCCCTGTGCGTGGGCGCCGATCACGGCCCGCGTCATACCGCCGTAGCGGCCTTCGAAGATCTGGCCGTACTTGTCGACGAGGAAGTTGTAGCCGATGTCGTTCCAGCCGTTCCCCTTCACGTGGTACAGCTCGATCGCCTTCACGATCGAGGCCGACTGGGCCTTCGTGTACGAGTTCGACCCGGCCGTGTGGTGGACGATCGCGAGATGAACCGCATCCGCATAGAACGGCGCCCCTCGCCGAATCGACTCGTCCGCGTGCCAGCCGGAGCGCGTGATGATCGCCGGCGCCCCTGCCAGGTGAGCGCCCTTGGTCCGCAGGCGCTGCCTCGGGCTGCGTACGAAGTACGCCCGCATCCTGGCGACGCGGCCAACCGTCCGGTACTGGATGCCGTTCGAGGGACCCGTCCAGAAGGGGCTCGCGACGCGCCAGCCGCGGCTCGCTCGGCGCTCCGGGCCGTTGTCCGGAAGCGCATCCTCGGGCGAGAAGGCCCGCCAAGCGCTCCAACGGCCCGCGAGGTTCCTCGTCCGGTACTTGACCACTCCAGGCCCCTGCCAATGCAGGCCGACGAGCTCGAACACGCCCGTAGAGACCGCCTTGCCCGAAGGCTGAGGCGAGAGATCTCGCGCCACCAGCCCGGCACCAAGGGCGGACCCGGGGAAAGCGGCGGCGAGGACGGCTGCGACGACGAGCGGCCTCATCCGAGGCGTCGCTCGCGATGCCGACTTCAGCACGCGCGGGCTCTGCTCGCGCGTGCGTCGGAACTGACTGGTCGACGCGATTGCATTCAATTGAACCCGCCTAGGGCTTGACCCGCTTCGAGGCTCGCACACGCCTTCCTGGCCCGCAAGGGAAAACCCGGCCCGCTGATAGAATCTTTACGACTGTGAAAGGGCCGTATCTGCGGGCACTTTTCGGCTTGATGGCCGTGGCGCTCGCCGTTCCGGCACTGGCCTTCGCCGCCGACTCCGGCCGGCCGCGCGTATTGGCGATCCACTACGTGCTCGAGGTCAACCCGGTCACCTCCAGCTACCTCGACCACCAGCTCCACCGCGCCCAGAAGGACGGCTACAACGCGGCCGTGATCGTCCTCGACACCCCGGGCGGCCTCTCCGAATCGATGCGGACGATCGTCAAGACCGAGCTCAGCTCGAAGATCCCGGTGATCGTCTACGTCTCACCGCCGGGTGCGCGAGCCGCCTCGGCGGGCGTGTGGATCGGCCAGGCCGCCGACGTGCTCGCGATGGCACCGGCGACCAACATCGGCTCCTCGACGCCGATCAACGGCAACGGCACCAACCTCGGCAGCGACCTCCGGCGCAAAGTGCTGAACGACGCGGCCGCCTCGCTGCGCGGCCTCGCCAAGTTCCACGGCCGCAATGCCGCGTGGGCCGACCTGGCCGTGCGCAAGGCCTCGAACCTGACGGCCGAGCAGGCCCTGCGGATGAACGTGATCGACGACATCGCCCCGAACCTGCCGGCGCTCCTGAACAAGATCGACGGCCGCAAGACCGTCGGCAAGGGCTTCGTCCTCCACACGGCCAACGCGCAGATCGTCGACGTGAACCCGGGCTTCTTCACGCGCCTGCTGAACGCGCTGATCGACCCGAACTTGATCCCGCTGCTCTTCCTCGCCGGGATCGCGGGGATCGGGTTCGAGATCTTCCACCCCGGCGTCGTCCTCCCGGGCGCACTCGGCGCGGTCGCGCTCCTGACGGCTCTCTTCGGCTTCGCCGTCCTGCCCTTGAGCTGGACCGGGCTGGGCCTCCTCATCCTCGGGGCCGCGCTCCTCGTGATCGACGCGCACGTGGTCAGCCACGGCACGCTCACGGTCTCGGGCCTGATCAGCATCGTGGTCGGCTCCCTGATGCTCTTCCACAACGCACCGGCGCCCTACAACGACGTGAACGCTCCGCTGTTGATCGTGTTCGCGGCGTTGCTGGGAAGCATCTGGGTTTTCGCGCTGACCAAGGCGGTGCAGGTGCGCAGGAGCCCCGTTGCGGCGGGCCCCGAGACGATGGTCGGCGAAGTCGGAGAGGCCCGGCGCGACGATCTCGTGTTCGTCCACGGCGAGCTCTGGCGCGCGCGGCCTCGTTCGGGCGAGCCGCTGCGGCCGGGCCAACGGGTTCGCGTCGCCGGCGTCGGCCCGGAGCTCATCCTCGAAGTGGAACCTGTCGCCGCCGAGTAGGATCGGGTCGTGACCGCAGCTCTCATTGCCGTCGTCGTCCTGCTCTTCCTGGTTCTGCTCTTCCTGATCTCGGCGATCAAGGTCGCACGCGAATACGAGCGCGGGATCATCTTCCGCCTCGGCCGCTTGCTTCCCGAGCCCAAGGGCCCCGGCCTCTTCATCCTGATCCCGATCGTCGACCGGATGGTGAAGGTCGACCTGCGCACGATCACGCTCAACATCCCGCCGCAGGAGGTCATCACCAAGGACAACGTGCCGGTGCGGGTCAACGCCGTCGCGTACTTCCGGATCGTCGAGCCGAAGAACGCGATCGTCCAGGTCGAGAACTTCATGGTCGCGACCTCGCAGATCGCCCAGACGACGCTGCGGTCGGTGCTCGGCCAGCATCTGCTGGACGAGCTGCTCTCCGAGCGCGACAAGATCAACGCGATCCTCCAGGAGATCATCGACGAGGCCACCGCGCCCTGGGGAATCAAGGTCTCGATCGTCGAGGTCAAGGACGTCGAGATCCCCTCAGGGATGCAGCGCGCGATGGCACGGCAGGCCGAGGCCGAGCGTGAGCGGCGGGCGAAGGTGATCGCGGCGGAGGGCGAGTTCCAGGCCTCGGAGCGGCTGAAGGACGCCGCGCTCGTGATCGAAGACCATCCGATCGGCCTGCAGCTGCGGTACCTGCAGACGCTCGTCGAGCTCGGCTCTTCGGCGTCCACGACCATCGTCTTCCCCGCGCCGATCGACCTGCTGACACCGTTCCTCGAAAAGCTCAAGAGCTGAGCATCGACCTGCGGGTCGACCCGCTCTCCGGGCGCCGGGTCGTGGTCGCGCCGGGCCGGTCCGGCCGCCCTGGTGCCGGCGCTCCGGTCCTCGAGCCGACGACGCCGGAGGTGCTCGAAGCCTGCCCCTTCTGCGAGGGGAGAGAGGATCGCACTCCACCCGAGGTTCTCGCCCTGCCGTCGGAGGCGCGCCGGCCCGACACGCCGGGCTGGCAGGTACGCGTCGTCCCGAACAAGTATCCGGCGTTCGACCACCAGGAGGTGGTCATCCATTCACCCGAGCACCGGCGGTCGATCGCCGAGCTCGACGACGGACACCTGGAGCTCGTCGCCGAGGCCTGGCGCCTGCGGTCCGAGGCCGCGCGCGAGAGCGGGTACCCGTACGTCTTCGCCGGCATCAACGAGGGCCGCGCGGCCGGCGCGAGCCTCCAGCACACGCACTCGCAGCTCATTTGGCTCCGGGACGAGCCCCCCGCCGCGGCAGCGGAGCATGCCGAGGGAGATTGCCGTCTCTGTGAATATCTGCGCCGCGAGCAGAACGGAGGCACGCGGGTCGTCGAGGAGCGTGACGGGCTCGTCCTGTTGTGCCCGTTCGCAAGCCGTTCGCCCTACGAATGCCTCGTCGCACCGCTCGAGCACGAGCCGGACGGCTTCGCCAGCGAGCGCCTGGGAGCCGCTCTCGCGCTAGCCGCCGGCGCCCTGCGGCGACTCCATGCGGTCGACGAGCCGCGGCCCGCGAACCTCTGGCTGCACGAGGCCGGGCACTGGCACCTCGAGGTCCTCCCGCGCCTGAGCGTCTTTGCGGCCGTCGAGCTGGGCTCGGGCCTCTACGTGAACACACTCGCGCCGGAAGAGGCGGCGCAAGCTCTGCGAGGCTAGTCGACCACCGCTGCGCGGTTGGTCTCTCGAAAACGGCGCGCGGCCTCGATCGCCGCGCCGAGGTTCAGCCCCTTGTCCTTCGCCTGCTTGATCAGCATGACCGTCTCGAGCGCATCGATGTCGTAGATCCGCTGCTTCTTGCCCTTGGTCGGGATCTGGGCCTTGTTCGTCCAGTAGTCGAGCTGCATCTTGGAGATGCCGGCGATCTGGCAGACCTGGCCGAGGTAGAGCTCGATCTTGTCGAGGTGTTCCCCGATGTCGATCGGCTCGAGGAAGTCAGGTGCCGTGTCATATGCCATCTCTGCCTCCGCCTGGGCGCGCGCTTGTCTCTCGAAACTTATAACAACCTGTTTCGTGTTTGGGAAGGGAACGGGCAGAACTTACTGCAAGTTGCCGTTTTCTGCAGTCGGAGGCTCCGGCTCGGGCGTTGCGTCGCCCTCCGGCATCCCCACGTCAGCGGCCGCCTCATCCGCTTCGGCCACGAGAGCGATGCTCGAGACCTGCTCGTCACCGCGGAGCCTCATCACGATCACTCCCTGGGTCGAGCGGCCGAGCCGCTTGATCTCCTCGACCGGCATGCGGATGACCGTGCCCCCGTTCGAGATCAACATCACCTGATAGCCGTCGCGCACCGGCATTGCGCCGGCGAGCTGGCCGCGGGCCTCGGTCAGCTGGACCGTCTTCACGCCGAGGCCGCCGCGCCCCTTCACGGGGTAGTCCTTGATCCGCGTCCGCTTGCCGTAGCCCTGGTCGGTCACGACCAGCATGTCGAGCTCGTCGTCGGCGATGCCCGCCGAGATGACCTCGTCACCCTTGCGGAGGCCCATCCCCTTCACCCCGGAGGTGGCCCGGCCCATCGAGCGAACCTGGCTCTCGTGGAAGCGGATCGCCTGGCCCTTGCGCGAGACCAGGATGATGTCCTCCTCGCCCGAGGAATGGAGCACGTCGACGAGGGCGTCGTCGTCGCGCAGTTTGATCGCGATGATCCCGTCCGCCTTGAGCGGCGTGTTGTACTCCTCGAAGCGGGTCTTCTTGACGATTCCCTTGCGCGTCGCGAGGACGAGGTACTCGGCCTCCTTGAAGTCGCGCGTCGCGATCACCGCCTGCACCTGCTCGCCCTGGGCGAAGGGCAGCAGATTCACGATCGCGCGGCCCTTCGACTGGCGGGTGCCGAGCGGCAGCTCGTGCACCTTCAGCCGGTAGACCTTTCCGACTGTGCTGAAGAAGAGCAGGTAGTCGTGGGTCGAGGCCACGAAGAGGTGCTCGATGTAGTCCTCGTCCTTCAGGTCCATCCCCATCACCCCGATCCCGCCGCGACGCTGCTCCCGGTAGGTCGTGACCGGTAGGCGCTTCACGTAGCCGGAGCGCGTGATCGCGATCACCATGTCCTCCTCGGCGATCAGGTCCTCGAGGTCGAGCTCGCCCTCCGCGGCCACGATCTCGGTGCGACGCTCGTCGCCTTTGCCGTAGACCTGCTTGATCTCGAGCATCTCCTCCCGGATCAGGCCGTCGATGCGGGACTCGTCACCGAGGATCGTGCGCAGCTCGGCGATCCGCTCTTGCAGGTCGGCGAACTCGTCCTCGATCCGCTTGCGCTCGAGCCCGGTCAGCCGCTGCAGGCGGAGATCGAGGATCGCCTGCGCCTGGATCTCCGAGAGCTCGAAGGTGTCCATCAGGCCCACGCGCGCCGCATCCGGGTCGGCGGAGGCGCGGATCAGCGAGATGACCGCGTCGAGGTTGTCGAGCGCGATCAGGTAGCCCTGGAGGACGTGCGCCCGGGCCTCGGCTTTGCGCAGCTCGAACTTGGAGCGGCGGGTGATGACCTCGCGCTGAAAGTCGAGGTAGTGCTGCAGCATGTCGCGCAGTGGCAGCGTCCGCGGCACGCCGTCGACGAGCGCCACTGCGTTGTAGCCGAAGGTCGTCTGCAGCGAGGTGTGCTTGAAGAGTTTGTTCTGGACGACCTGCGGGATCGCGTCGCGCTTGAGCTCGATCTGGATCCGCATCCCGGACTTGTCCGAGAGGTCCTTCACGTCGTGGACCTCCGGGATGACCTTGTCGTTGACGAGGTCGGCGACCTTCTTGATCACGCCCTCGTCGCCGCCCTTCCTGACCCCGTATGGCAGCTCGTTGACAATGATCGCGGTACGGCCCCCGCGCAGCTCCTCGATGTGGGTGCGCGCGCGCTGGACGACCCGGCCGCGGCCCGAGCGGTAGGCCTCGCGGATGCCCTCGCGGCCGAGGATGATCCCGCCGGAAGGGAAGTCCGGACCCTTGATGTGCTTCGTCAGGCGCTCGACATCGATCGTCGGCTCATCGATCAACGCTACGAGCGCGTCGACCACCTCGCCCAGGTTGTGCGGCGGGATGTTCGTCGCCATGCCGACCGCGATCCCGGCCGAGCCGTTGAGCAGCAGGTTCGGCAGGCGCGAGGGCAGGACCGTCGGCTCGCGGCGCGACTCGTCGTAGTTCGGCTTGAAGTCGACGGTGTCCGCGTCGATGTCGCGGAGCATCTCGGTGGCGAGACGCGCGAGCCGGCACTCCGTGTAGCGCATCGCCGCGGCCGGGTAGCCGTCGATGTTCCCGAAGTTCCCCTGGCCGTCGACGAGCGGGTAGCGCATCGAGAAGGGCTGCGCGAGACGGACGAGCGTGTCGTAGATCGACTGGTCGCCGTGCGGATGATAGGAGCCCATGACGTCACCGACCACGCGCGCGCACTTGAGGCGGGCACGGTTCGGCTGCAGGCCGGCCTCGTGCATCGCGTACAGGACGCGGCGGTGCACCGGCTTGAGCCCATCGCGCACGTCGGGGAGCGCGCGCGAAACGATCACGCTCATCGCGTAGTCGAGGAAGCTCGAGCGCATCTCCTGCTCGAGCTCGCGCGGCTCGATCCGGCCTGGACCTAGAGGTTCTACCGTCGCCACTCAGGCCTCTCTTCGATCACAGCATGCAGCGGAGCGTGTGATCCTAGGAGCGCTAGCTGTGCGCGGGTCCTGTGTCATACGTCGAGGAAGCGAACGTCCTTTGCGTTCTGCTCGATGAAGAGGCGCCGTGGCTCGACCTGGTCGCCCATGAGCATCGAGAACACCTGGTCGGCCGCGGCTGCATCGTCGACCTCGACCTGAATCAGCATCCGACGCGCGGGGTCCATGGTCGTCTGCGCGAGCTCCTCGGGATCCATCTCGCCGAGGCCCTTGAAGCGGCGCATCTGGATGCCCTCCTTGGCGAGATCGAGGGCCTCGTCCCGCAGCCCTTCGAAGGTCTCTGCCACGCGCGTCTTCTTGCCGAGCTCGAGCTTGAACGGCGGTGGGCCGGCGATCTCCACGAGACGTGCGTGGGTCTTGCGCAGATTGGCATAGACCGGCGAGGCAAGGAGCTCCGCGGGCACCACCACGTGCGTTGCGGCGCTCGTCTCGCGCTCGATGACCCGCACGCGCACACCGTCCTCGGTCGTCTCGACGACTGTGAACTCGTACCCATTCGGCGTGAGCCCCGCGATCGCGCCCTCCACCTCGCCGGTCGCGGCGGCCGCGGTCTCGACCAGGCCGTGCGAGGTGACGAAGGTCGCGGCTGCGTTGCCGAAGTCGGCGCGCAGACGCGCGATCCAGCCCTCGTACTCGTGCAGTGTGCGGCTGAAGCGCTGGTACCGCGCCTCGGTCAGCTTTTGCGTGCTCCCGCTGCGGTCGGTCACCTCGATGTCCTTCACCCGCTCGCGCACGAGCAGCTCTTCGAATTGCGACTCCTTCACGACGTACTGCTCGCGGCCGGCGATCTTGACCGCGTAGAGGGGCGGCACGGCGATGTAGACGTAGCCGCCGTCCACAAGCTCCGGCATTTGCCGGTAGAGGAACGTGAGGATCAGCGTGCGGATGTGCGAGCCGTCCACGTCGGCGTCGGTCATGACGATCACGCGGTGGTAGCGCAGCTTCTCGATGTCGAACTCGTCGCCGATGCCGGTGCCGATCGCCGTGATCATCGACTGGATCTCGGTGTTGGAGAGCACCTTGTTGATCCGGTTCTTCTCGGAGTTGATCACCTTGCCGCGCAGCGGGAGGATCGCCTGGAAGGTTCGGTCGCGCGCGTCCACAGCGGAGCCGCCAGCCGAGTTGCCCTCGACCAGGAAGAGCTCCGCGGAGGCGGGATCGGTGATCTGGCAATCCGCGAGCTTGCCCGGTAGCGAGGAGCTCTCGAGCGCGCTCTTGCGCCGCGTCAGCTCACGCGCCTTGCGAGCAGCCTGCCGCGCCCGCGCCGCCGAGATCGCCTTGTCGATGATCCGCCGCGCCTCGGTGGGGTTCTCCTCGAGGTATTCGGCGAGCCGCTGGTTGACGGTCTGCTCGACGAGCCCGCGCACCCAGGGGTTGCCGAGCTTCGACTTCGTCTGCCCTTCGAACTGGGGGTCGCGAAGCTTCACCGAGAGCACCGCCGCGAGCCCCTCGCGCACATCCTCGCCCTCGAGGTTGTCCTCCTTCTCCTTGAGCAGGCCCTTTGCGCGGGCGTAGTCGTTCAGCGTGCGCGTCAGGGCGCCCTTGAAGCCGGAGAGGTGCGTGCCGCCCTCGGTGGTGTTGATGTTGTTCGCAAACGAGAAGACCGACTCCTGGTAGGAGCTGTTCCACTGCATCGCGAGCTCGACCTGACCCTCGCCGTTGTCGCCTTCGAAGTAGACGATTCCCTTGTGCACCGGGTCCTTCGACTGGTTGACGTAGGAGACGAAGTCGCGGATCCCACCCTCGTAGTGGAACTCGTGCTTCTCGTCGCCCGAGCGCTCGTCGTAGAGGACGATTCGCAGCCCTCTCGTCAGGAACGCGGTCTCGCGCAGGCGCTGTACGAGGGTGTCGGTCGACCACTCGATCTCCTCGAAGATGTCCCCGTCCGGAAGGAAGGTGATGGTCGTGCCGGTGTCCTTGGCGACGCCCTCCTTCTTCAGGTCGGTGGTGGCGTCTCCGCGGGCGAACTCCTGGCGGAAGATCTTGCCGTCGCGGTGCACCTCGACCGTCAACCACTCCGAAAGGGCGTTCACCACTGAGACGCCGACGCCGTGCAGGCCGCCGGAGACCTTGTAGCCCTCGCCGCCGAACTTGCCGCCGGCGTGGAGCTTCGTCAGCACGACCGTGAGGGCCGGTAGGCCCTGCTCCGGCATGACGTCGACCGGGATGCCCGAGCCGTTGTCCGAGACCGTCACGGAGTCGTCCGGGTGAATGGTCACGTCGATCGTGTCAGCACGTCCCGCGAGCGCCTCGTCGACCGCGTTGTCCACCACTTCGTAGACGAGATGATGAAGCCCTCGCGCGCCCGTGGAGCCGATGTACATGCCCGGTCGCAGGCGGACGGGCTCGAGGCCCTCGAGAACAGTGATGTCCTTGGCGGTATATGTAGCCTTAGCCATGAAAAAAGCCCTGCAAGTGAAGCATTTCCGGGCTTACATGAGTGTATCAGACCGCACGGTCGTCAGCGGCTCTTGCGAGGCTCGCCCGCGCAGCTTTTTCTACCGATTTGCGCAGATCTTCCGACTCGATGCTGGCAGCCAAGGCGCGGGCCTCGCGCACCTGATCCAGCGTCGCCTCCGGGAGCGGCGTAGCTCGCCGCTCGTCGTCGGTCGAGACAGCCTCCGGAAGAGGCCCCGGGACGAATCGCAGCTTGCTCGGAGCGGCCCCGCCGAGAACCTCCTGCAGCCGGCCTGAAATCTCGCTCTCGAGCTGCTGCAGCTCGAACGCCCAGGCGGACGAGCTGGCGTTCACGTGCAGGGTTCGGTCGCGCGACAGCCGCGCAGGCCACGCGTTTCGTGCCACCGTCTCTCCGACCGCCTGCGGCCAGGCAGCCACGAGGTCGGTCATCTCGCCGGCGGTGCCGAACCGTCCCAGCTCGCTGCGAACCGCGTCGCCGATCCGCTCCATCACGCCGCCTTGACCGCGCTCGCGCCTTCGGGCGACTGAGCCACCTCGAGCGTCTGCGCCGGCTCGCCGGGAAGCGAGTTGCGGCTCGCGCTCGTGACCAGTGCCTGCCCTCCGGCTCGAAGACGATCGGCGAGAATGCGGCGGCGGCCCGGATCGAGCTCCGAGAGCACGTCGTCCAGCAGGAGGAGCGGTCTCGTGCCACGGCGCTCCTCCAAGAGCTCGGCCTCGGCGAGCAGCAGCGCCAGCACCGCGAGGCGTTGCTCGCCCTGAGAGCCGAAGGCCCGCAGGTCGCGCTCGCCGGAGAGCACGCCCACGTCGTCAAGATGAGGACCCAGGCCGGTCGTGCCTCGCTCGAGGTCGCGGTCGACTCGCGCCTCCAGCTGCTCCGCTGTCGGGGGCTCGCCGTCGTACCGAAGCTCCGCCCCGGCCAGGCCGAGCTCCCCCGCGCGCTCGGCGAAGTGCGGCTGGAGCGCCCCAACGGTCTCGTGCCTCCCCGCCACGAGCTCGGCGCCCAACCGGCCGACCTGCTCGTTCCAGGGCGCAAGTGCCTCCCGTGTCGAGAAGCCCTGGGCAACTCGCCTGAGTGCCGCATTTCGCTGACCGACGGCCGCACCGTACTCGGCCGAGAGCCCCGCGCGAGACGGGGCGAACCGCCCCAATGCACGGTCGAAGTACGCCCGCCGAGCGGCCGGGCCGCCCTTGACGATCACCAGGCGGTCGGGCGTGAAGACGAGCGTCGTCACCTCACCGCGCAACTGCTCGGCTGCGCGCAGACGTGCGCCGTTCAGGGTCGCCCGCTTCCCGGTGCCGACCTCCAGGGTGACCTCGAGATCGAGCGGAATCCCCGCTCGCTCACCGCGCAAGGCGATGCGCGCCGCATCGCGGCCGAAGCGGACCAGCTGCGCGTCGACCCGCGTCCTCGGCGAGAACCCCTGAGTCCCCACGTGCAGCGACTCCAGCAGGTTGGTCTTGCCGGCTCCGTTCGGCCCGGTCACGAGGACGAGGCCCGGCTCCAAACCCAGGTCGAGCTTCGAATAGGAGCGGAAGTCCCGCAGGGACAGTCGACCGACGATCAGCCTGCCAGCCGAATCGGCATGATCAGGTATAGAAAGTCGTCGCTCTCGCCCTGGATCAAGCCTGGGCGCAAGGGGCTGATCAGCTTCAGGCGCGCCTGCTCTCCGACTACGGACTCGACCCCGTCGCGCAGGAATTCCGCGTTGAAGCCGATTTCGAGCGGTTCGCCGCTGAAAGCCACCGGGAGCGACTCCCGGGCCTCGCCTACGTCCTGAGTCTGAGCCGAGACGGTCAGCTCTCCGTCGGCGAAGCGGAGCCGCAGCGGTGAGTTGCGCTGTGCCATCACCGCGACTCGTCGAACCACCTCCAGGAGCTCGTCGCGCGGCAGCGCGATCTCGTGGTCGAACGTCTCCGGGATGAGCTGGTTGTAGTTCGGGAATTGCCCGTCGATCCGCCGTGTGGTGAGCAGTGCGTCTCCGGTCGCGAAGACGACCTGGTTCTCGTGAACGCCGAGCTCGATCGAGCCGCCGGCCTGGGCGATCCGCGTGAGCTCCCCGAGGGCGCGCGCCGGTACGATCGCCTCCAGCTCGGGCACCGCGCCTTCCAGCGGCGTCTCCTTGACCGAGAGGCGATAGGAATCCGTCGCCGCCATCACGAGCTTCCCCGGCTCGAAGCGCATCAGGACACCGGTCAGCACCGGGCGCGACTCGTCCCGTGAGGCCGAGCGGCTGACCCGAGCAACCGTCTCCAGAAAGCTCTCGCGCTCGATCTCGTTGCGCTCGACAGCCCCTGCTTCCGGCAAGCGGGGAAAGTCCTCGGCGTTGTAGGTGTGCAGGCGGTAGGTCGCCGAGCCACAACGGATCTCGACCGCCGCCTCCTCGAGCTTGTGCTCGAGCGTTACCTCGGCATCCGGCAGCAGGCGCGCGAGCTCGAGCAGGAGCCTCCCGGGAACGACCACCGAGCCGTCGGACTCCACCTGCGCCTCGAGCGAGGTGCGCAGCGACAGCTCCATGTCGGTCGCGGCGAGATTGAGCTTGCCCCCATCGGCCTCGATCAGGATGCCCGCCAGGATCTGCACCGTCGTCCGCGTCGAGACACCGCGCGAGACGACCCCGAGCGCTCTCGTGAGCTCGTCTCGCGAGCACACCGCCTTGAGAGTTCCCTGTGCGACCACAGCTTCTGTTTCAATCATTTATGAAATTCCTTTGTCGTAGTCATAGAGAGTGTGGAGACCGGGGATGACGCCCCCTTTTCGTTGTGGGAGCGCGTTTGCGCTGTGGGCGCGTGTTGGGGGCAAATGAGCCTTGTCTACAGGGGTCAGGTCCGCTGGCGAATCGCTCCACAGTTTCACCGGGCCTGCTTGATGCGCGCGGTCAACTCTTGCACCAGGTTGTACACAGACCGGTCCTCGCGGATCATGCGTGCAATCTTGGAGGTCGCATGGATCACGGTCGTGTGGTCGCGACCGCCGAACTGCTTGCCGATCTTCGGGAGCGAGGAGTCGGTCAGCTCGCGGGAGAGATACATCGCGACCTGCCGCGGGTAGACGATGTTCTGTGAGCGCTTGTCGCCGCACAGCTCGGCGAGCGAGAGGCTGAAGCGCTCCGAGACGAGCTCCTGGATCCGCTCGATCGTCACCTGTCGCACCTCGCCTTGCGGGAAGACGTCCTTGAGCACGTCCTGGGCGAGGTCCTGGGTCATCGGCCGCCCGGTCAGCGAGGAGAAGGCGACCACGCGTGTCAGCGCGCCTTCGAGCTCACGGATGTTGGACGAGATTCGTCCGGCGATGAACTCGAGCACCTTCGGATCGGGCACGTGGATGCGGTCGGTCTTCACCTTCTTCCGCAGGATCGCGATCCGCGTCTCGAGGTCCGGCGGCTGGATGTCGGTGATCAGGCCCCATTCGAAGCGTGAGCGCAGCCGCTCCTCCAGGGTCGAGATCTCCTTCGGGGGCCGGTCGGACGAGATCACGATCTGCCCGCCGGCCTCGTAGATCGAGTTGAAGGTGTGGAAGAACTCCTCCTGGATCCGCTCCTTGTGCTCGAAGAACTGGATGTCGTCGATCAGGAGCAGGTCGTAGGCGCGGTAGCGCTGCTTGAAGCCCTCGATCCGCTTGTCGCGGAGGGCGTTGATGAAGTCGTTCATGAAGGTCTCGCTCGTCACGTAGCGCACGGAGAGCTCGCCCTGGTGCTCGGCCACGTACTGGGCGATCGCCTGCAGGAGGTGCGTCTTGCCGAGCCCTGTGCCGCCGTAGATGAAGAGCGGGTTGTAGGCCTGCGCGGGTGCCTCGGCGACCGCGAGCGCAGCCGCGTGGGCGAACCGGTTCGACGAGCCGATCACGAACGAGTCGAAGGTGTACTTCGCATTGAGCCCGATCCCGAGCGACTCGCGGTGGTGCCCTTCGACGGGCGCCGGCGGCTCGCCGGCCGCCTCCTTCACCGAGAGCTGGATCTGCCGCTCGTGGCCGGTCGTATCGCCGACGGCGGCACGGATCAGGCCGATGAAGTGGCCCTCGATCCAGTCCCGCGTGAAGTCGTTCGGGACGGCGAGCACGAACTGGTCGTCGTTGAGCTCGAGCCCCTCCACGTGGTCGAACCACGTGCGGTACGTCGTCTCGTTGAGGGCGCCTCTGAGCCGACCAGAAACCTCGCTCCAAAGCCCTTCCGCAGTCAGCTCAATTGAGGGCTCCACGCCGCCGGCCGTACTCCTTGTCGAGGAACGAGCGAGCGCCGAGCATAGCAGCGTCCGCGCAGGCTCACAATAGCGCCTCCGTAGTTGTCAGAGTGGACAAAAAGACGCCAATTTGCAGGTAAATACACGCCCTCCACACCGACATCCACAGGTGTGGACGGTCTTGTCGGTCAAGGCGACGCTTGCATCGGTCCGACCGGCCTTTGCGCCTCGTTTGGGCGTGCGCTTGTGACCCCCTTCCCCTCGTCTATACTGGCCGGACGCCGCCCTCGGACGGGCGGTCTTTTCGACCCTCTTCGGCTTGTGAAACGGACCTACCAGCCCAACGTGCGCAGACGGAAGCGGAGGCACGGCTTCCGCGCCCGCATGTCGACGCGCGCCGGCCGCGCGATCCTCAAGCGGCGCCGTTCCAGAGGCCGCAAGCGCCTGTCGGCCTGAGCTCGCTGGACGCGCGAGTGCAACGCCGCCATCGCCTCTCGCGCTCGCGCGATTTCGACGCGGTCTATCGCCATGGCCGCTCGGTCTCGACGCGCTTCCTCGTCCTCTACTGGTTCCCGCGGGAGGGCGGGGCGGACGCCGGAGCCCGGCTCGGGCTGGCGGTGCCGAAGGCCGTCGGCACGGCGGTCGTGCGCAATCGGATGAAGCGGCAACTTCGAGAAGCCTTTCGCGTGCGACTGCCGGACCTGCCTCAGGATCAGGACTACGTGCTCGTCGTCCGGCCCGGCTTTCCCGAGGCGGTCGAGGCACGCGGTTTCGAATGGTTGGCCGAACGCGTCGACGAGATTCTCGGAAAGGCGGCCGCGTGAGGTACGCGCTCCGGGCTCCGACGTACGCCGGGATGGCGCTCGTCCACGCGTATCGGTGGACCTTCGGCGTGCTCTGGGGCGGTTCGTGCAAGTACCACCCGAGCTGCTCCCAGTACGCGCTCGACGCGCTGCGTCACTACGGTCTCGTGCGCGGCTCGATCCTCACGGGGTGGCGGCTTCTGCGCTGTAACCCCTGGAGCCACGGTGGCGTCGACTACGCGCGGGACCAGAGGCTGTTCCGATGATCCTTCACCTGATCCTGCTCTCGCCGCTCACCCCGATCGAGGACATTCTTCGCCACGTCCTCAACTGGTTCCACGGATCGGTCGGGCTGACGTGGGCCTGGTCGATCGTGGCGCTGACCCTGACGGTGCGCCTGCTGCTCGTGCCGCTGACCGTCCGGCAGATCCACTCGATGCAGAACCTGCAGCGCCATGCGCCGCAGATGAAAGAGATTCAGAAGAAGTACAAGAACGACAAGAAGCGGCAGCAAGAAGAGCTGATGAAGTTCTACCGGGAGAACCAGATCAACCCGGCGGCCTCGTGCCTGCCGCTCCTGGCCCAGTTCCCGGTCTTCATTGCGCTGTACTTCGTCCTGCGCGAGTTCTCGAAGCATCCACCGGGCGGCGATCTCTCGTGGCTCGGCCACAACTTCGTCCCGGACATCACGGCGCACGCCAATGCGCACTGGTCGGGCTATCTGCTGCTTGCGGTCTACGTGGCCAGCCAGCTCGTCTCGACGATGCTGATGTCGAGCACGATGGACAGGACGCAGCGGATCATGCTCATGGTCCTGCCGGTCGTCTTCGTCACGTTCCTGCTCAACTTCCCGGTCGGCCTCGTCATCTACTGGGTGACCACGAACCTCTGGACGGTCGGGCAGGGACTGATCACGCGCCGGCTGATGCCGAAGCCCCAGGCACCCGAGCGACGCTCCTCGCGCTCGCCGTCGAAGGAGAGCGAGCCTGAGCCGGCGCCTGCGCCCGTCGAGCCTGCGCCTGCGCCTGCCGCAGCGCCCGCGGAGCCCCGCCGGGTGAAGCGCAAGAAGAAGAAGGCGAGGCGATGAGCGAGGCCTTGCAGGTCGAGGCCACCGGCGAGACCGTCGGCGAGGCCAAGTGGTCGGCGCTGCGGGAGCTCGAGAAGCTCCAGCCCGGGATCGACAAGGCGGCGGTTCGCTTCCAGGTCGTGTCCGAGGGCGAGCGGGGGCTGCTCGGCGTCGGCTACGCGCCGGCGCGCGTGATCGCGAGCGTCGAGACGGTCGTTGCAGCCGCGGCGCCCGCAGCGGCCGTGGACGGCGACAGCACCGAGGCGGCCGAGGTCAGGGAGGTCCTCGAGCGAATTCTCGGCGCTATCGGAGTTCGGGCGCGGATCGAGCTCGAGGAGGACGCGGAGACGCTGACGGCGACCTTCGTCGGCCGCGAGCTCGGCCTCGTGATCGGGAAGCACGGCCAGACCATCGATGCGATCCAGTATCTGGCGAATGCGATCGTCTGGCGCAACCGCAGCGACGAGCGCAAGCCGGTGGTCGTGGACGCGGCGGGGTACCGGGCCCGGAGGCAGTCGAGCCTCGACGCGCTCGCGACCCGCAGCGCCGAGCAGGCGGTTTCCTCGGGCCAGCCCGTGGAGCTCGAGCCGATGACAGCGGTCGAGCGCAAGGTCGTCCACGTCTGCCTCCAGGATCACCCGGGCGTGACGACGCGGAGCGAGGGCACAGAGCCCAATCGCTTCGTCGTGATCGATCCCGCTTGACCGATCCGCGCATCGAGCGCTGGCTCGAGGCCCTCGTCAGTACTCCCGGCCTGACCGCCGTGCGCGACCCCGCCGAGGCACGCCGGCTGCACGTCGACGAGAGCCTCGGCGCGCTGGAGACGGTCGAGCGCTTCGAGGGGTCGATCGTGGACGTGGGCTCGGGCGGCGGCGCTCCCGGGATCCCACTCGCCGCGGCGCTTCCGCTGCGCGAGGTCACCTTGCTCGAGTCGCACCGTCGCACCTGCGACTTCCTCGAGGGCTGGACGCGCGAGTTCCCGAATCTCCGAGTGGTCTGCGGGCGCGCCGAGGAGCAGCCGGTCGATTCGTACGGAGTCGCGGTTGCGAAGGCGCTTGCGCCGCCGCCCGTCGCGGCCGAGTGGTGCCTGCCGCTTGTCGCCCCGGGAGGCGCGGCCGTGCTGTTCGTCGGGCCGAGCGCCGAGGCCGAGCGCGTCGCCGCGGTAGCCGAGCGCCTGGCCGCCGAGCTTGTGAAGTCGCCTCCCGGGATGCTCGTTCTGCAGAAGCTCGGAGCGACTCCCGTGGGCTTCCCGCGCCGCCCGGGAATAGCCCGAAAACGTCCGCTCGCCTAGCTAGCGTGGTCGTGTGCCCGGCAGGGTCTATGCGCTTGCGAACCAAAAGGGCGGTGTCGGCAAGACCACGACCGCGATCAATCTCGCTGCGTGCCTCGCGGAGGCCGGCGAGAGGACGCTCGTCGTTGATCTCGACCCGCAGGCGAACGCCACCTCCGGGCTCGGCGAGCGCGCGAACGGCACGTCGTCGCTCGATCTGCTCGACGGGATTCCATTGCCGAAGCTCGCCAAGCCGACCCGGTTTGCGCGGCTCGACCTCGTGCCCTCGCGCCCCGAGCTCGCCGGCGCCGCGGTCGAGCTGGCGCGGCGCTCCGACGGCGAGCGCTACCTGGCCGATGCGCTGGCCGGGGCGGGCGAGGGCTACGCCTTCGTCTTCGTCGACAGCCCGCCGTCCCTCGGGCCGCTGACCGTGAACGCTCTCGCCGCGGCGGACCGCGTGCTCGTCCCGGTGCAGGCCGAGTATTACGCCCTCGAGGGGCTGGCCCAGCTGGTCGGCTCGGTGGAGCTTGTCCGCGCCCGGCTGAACCCGAAGCTGACCCTCGGCGGAGTGATCCTGACCATGGTCGACCGCCGGACGCGCCTGGCCTCGGACGTCTCCGCCGAGGTGCGCCGGCACTTCGGTGAGCTCGTCTTCAAGACATCCGTGCCGCGTTCGGTGCGCGTGGCCGAGGCGCCGAGCCACGGCCTGCCCGTGACTGCCTACGACCGCGACTCGGCCGGCGCCGACGCGTACTGGAAGGTGGCGATGGAGCTTGTCGGCCGTTCCTGAACCCGAAAAACGCCGCGGCCTCGGCCGCGGCCTCGAGTTGCTCGTCGGCGGCCCCGGCCAGCCGGAGCTCGCGCACCTCCCCGTCGAGACGATTCACCCGAACCCCCGCCAGCCGCGGAAGCGGTTCGACCACGAGGCGACGAGCGCACTCGCCGACTCGATCCGCACGCAGGGGCTGGTCCAGCCGGTCGTCGTTCGCCCGCGCAAGGCCGGCGGCTTCGAGCTGATCGCCGGCGAGCGGCGCTGGCGAGCGGCTCGCGAGGCGGCGCTGCCTACGGTTCCCGCGCTCGTGCGCGAGGCGGACGACCGCGACACGTTGCTGCTCGGGTTGGTCGAGAACGTGGCGCGTGAGCAGCTGTCTGCCGTCGAGGAGGCCCGCGCCTACGCGCTTCTGCTCGACGAGTTCGAGCTCTCGCTCGGCGACCTTGCCGAGAGGATGGGCAAGGCGAAGCCGACGGTCTCGAACCGGCTGCGGCTGCTCGAGCTTCCGGACGACGTCCTCGCGCTCGTCGAGCGGGGCGAGCTGACGGAGGGTCACGCGCGCGCGGTGCTGGCGGTTCCCGACCAGGATGGCCGCCGCCGCCTGGCGCGCCAGATCCAGCGCCGGGGAATGTCCGTCCGGGCGGCCGAGCGGGCCGCTCGCTGGGCCGGCGCGAAGACCAAGCCTCGGAAGACACCAAGAGTCGACCCGGCCCTCGCCGAGCGGGCCCGAAAAGCTGCGGAACGCGCAACCGGGTTCCCGGCCCGGATCGTCTCCGGCCGTCTCGAGATCGCGTTCACCGACGAGACCGAGCTC
The DNA here is from genome assembly GCA_963754265.1 of uncultured Actinomycetes bacterium. GTDB lineage: Bacteria > Actinomycetota > Thermoleophilia > Gaiellales > Gaiellaceae > AC-32. The sequence goes on from CAVWFB010000004.1 coordinate 72,664, forward strand.
GCCGAGCTCGTCGAAGCACTCGAACGCCTGGGCTAGGTAGCCGTATCCCCGTGCGCGGGGCGGGCGTTGACTCAGTGTCATGTTGCGCACCTGGCACGAGAATCTCGAGTCGCTCGAGGCGATCAAACAGGACGAGCTGACGCGTGACCTCGTTCTGCGCATGTCGGCCCTCTCGCAGGCCGACAAGCTCGGCCCCTTCCTGTTCGAGCTTGCCCAGGACGCGGAACTGGACGAGACGACGAAGGGCACGCTGGCCGAGATCGCGGAGGACCCGAGCTTCCTGCTCACCGTGGAGGACTACCTCCACCGCACCGAGATCTTCCACTAGCCGCCCCGGGTAGACTCGGCCGCCGTCCGACCCCTGGGGAGGAGGTGACGATGGTTCCGGAAGCATCCTTGGAGAAGACCGACGCCGGTCTTGTCCCGAAGGCCGAGGGCTGGTTCGTGGTCAACGCGAAAGAAGCCCGGTGGTTCGAGCACGAGAAGTTCGGGTCGGGAACCATCTTCGAGGGCGAGCCTGCCTTCCCCGAGCTCGGGATCAACATCGGCGTGCTCGAGCCCGGCCAACCCGCGTGCCTCTACCACCGCGAGAATGCCCAGGAGAACTTCCTTGTCCTTTGGGGTGAATGTCTTCTGGTCGTCGAGGGGGAGGAACGCCGCTTGCAGGCGTGGGATTTCGTCCACTGCCCGCCCTGGACCGATCACGTCTTTGTCGGCGCGGGCGACGGGCCCTGCGCGATCCTCGCTGTCGGCTCGCGAGCCAGCGAGGACATCGTCTACCCGGTTTCGGAAATGGCGGCCCGCCACGGCGCGAGTGTGGAAGCGGAGACACCGAACCCCAAGGAGGCATACGCCCCGTTCGGCAGGTCGGCGGAGGCTTCCTACCGCGGCCAGCTCGACGCCGCGAGTTAGCGGCCCAGCCTAGAGAAAAAGGCCCTGCGTGCAGGGCCTTTCGATGGTGGGCGATCGTGGATTCGAACCACGGACCTCCGCCTTATCAGAGCGGCGCTCTAACCAACTGAGCTAATCGCCCGCGGGCGCGCAGTGTAGCCGCCCTCGCTCAGGGGATGTAGGCCCTCAGGACGGTGCCGATGACCGTGTCGAGCACTGCGGCTATGAAGATCGGCGACCTCGTCCTCTACTTGGGTCGGCACTACTACCTACGTGGCCTCGACCCCATGAGCGTGCCCAATCGGCAGGCCTTCCTCGAGGACGCCGTGACCGGGAAAGAGCGCACCGCACCGGTCGAGAAAATCGAGCCGGGACCGCCGGGCGCACCCCCGGGGCCCGGCGGAGTTTGACCGGGTACCCTCTGACTATGATCGGAATCGGGGACGACGCCTGATGCACGAGATGGTCATCTACGGCGTGAGCTTCGATCTCGTCGGCAAGCAGCCGATCGTCCTCCTCAAGACCGCCGACGGGAACAAGTTCCTCCCGATCTGGATCGGTCACCCGGAGGCGGCCGCGATCCTGATGAAGCTTCAGGGAGCGAGCACGCCGAGGCCGATGACGCACGACTTGGTCACGGAGATGCTCAGCCAGCTCGACGCGCAGGTCGTCCGCATCACGGTGACCGAGCTGAAGGAGAACACCTTCTACGCGAGCATCACCGTCCAGCAGAACGGCTCGGAGATCGAGATCGACTCGCGTCCCTCGGACGCAATCGCGCTGGCGGTTCGGGCCGAGGCGCCGATCTTCGCCGCCGAAGAGGTGATCGAGGAGTCTGCGATCGAGTTCGAGGGCGAGGACGTGAACGAGGAGGAGATCGTCTCCGAGTTCAAGCAGTTCCTCGAGAGCGTTACTCCGGACGAGTTCGCCGAGGCCGAGGGCCTGGAAGAGGACTAGCCGGACCCGCCGCGCTCGACCTCGCGCTTCGTCAGGCCGAGGATCCCGTCGAACAGTTCCTGCAACCCGTCCGCCGAAAGCGGCCCGCGGTTCGCGCGCGCGAGGTACTGGAGCATCCATTCTTCGCGCTCCGGGTCGACGAACGACATGCCGCGCGACTCCTTGTAGCCCTTCAGCCGCGCCACGAGTCTCAGGCGCGTGTTGATCGCCTCGACGATTGTGCGGTCGTTGTCGGAGATCTGCTCACGCAGCTGGCGGATCAGCGGATCGGGTTCGCTCATGGTCTGCCCTCCAGCTTGACGTAAACGGGCTTTGCGCTGCCGTGCATGCTCAACACGCGGTACGGATAGGTGACGCGGGCCCGGACCGGTTCGCCGAGTGTAGGCGTCTGTTCGCGCACGTAGACGTAGATGCCGCGCCGCCGCTCGACCACGCGCAGGACTCGGAGCGAGTAGCCCGTCGAGGAGCGGGGGCCGAGGGCGATCACCACGACCTGGTCGCGATCCCAGTTGTGCGGCGGAATCCGCGGCGCCCGGCCGGGCATGGTCGCGTCGAGGAGCGTTTTGAAGGGCCGGCGAGAGTGGTAGACGGCCGTCACCTTGCGGGTGAACTCGATCGTGCCGAGTTGCGAGGTCAGGTCGGTGTACGGGACCGGCTCGGTCTTCCCGGTCCACACCTGCGTGTAGAGGAGCCAGCCGCCGGCGGCCAGGGCCACCGCTGCGACGATGGCGGCACTACCAGTAGATGTAGACCGGAGTGCCGTAGTCGATCAGTGAGTAGACCCGGTACGCGACCCAAAGCGGGATGCGCACGCACCCGTGGCTCGCAGGATAGGGCGGGACGCTGTGGTAGCCATGGATCGCGAAGGCGCCGACGAAAAACGAGGAGTAGTACATCGCGAGGGCGTTGAATCCCGGCACCCTGCTGTACACACGCCAGTGGCCGAGAGGCGTGTTCCCCGTCGCGCCGGTCGAGACGGGGACGATCAGCGCCACCTTCCCGTCGCGGACGAGGAACAGCACCTGCCGCCCCTTGCTGACCTCGACGTGGTCGCCCGGATAGCGCGGCTGCGGATCCCGTGCACGCTGCAGCTCCGCCCAGAAGCGCGTGTCGACGGCACCCGTGCGAGGCAGGCCGTGCAGCTTCTGGAAGGCGATCACGGCGTCCACGTCGTCGCGTCCGAAGTAGCCGTCGATCTGACCGAGTGCGTAATGGAGCTCGCTGAGCCGGCGGTCGAGCTCGTAGACGCTCGGGCCGGTCGAGCCGGCGGACAGGAAGGGGAGGAAGACGATGCGCTCGAGGGCTCGGCGCGCCTGGAGGTACCCGGGCGCCGGCTGCAGCGAGACACGGACTCGATAGGCGCCGGCATGAGCCGTATTGAGGGCGATGCGGATTCGACCGCGACCGCTGCGGGCTCCGACGAGCCGCGTTCCGCGCCAGATCCGAACGGTGAGCGTCCCGGCGACCGCGGGGCGCACTCGGGCAAGGAACGAGAGACGCCGGCCCAGTTGGCCGGAGCCGAGGAAGGCAGTGTCGAGCCCCGGCCGCACCGCGAGTGACACCGCGTTGGAGACCGCGCCTGCGTAACGGACGGTGTAGCGCTGGTCAGGGATGCCCACCCGCCCGCGGACGAAGAAGCGCCCGTCCTTACCGGTCCGCACGCTCGCGATTCGGCGCTCTCCCCGGAAGAGGCCGACCCGGACGCCCTTTCGCGCCGGCGCCAGCCGTCCGTGGAAGCGGAGCTTCTGGTGGTAGCGGCCGACCCGGGGCGCGGCGAGGCTGAGCCCGATCGATGTCACCGCCACGGCGGCTTGTGCCGTCTCGCCCGTGGAAGCGGTCGCCGTGACGCGGGCGGTGAACGCGCCTGCGGCGTAAACGTGCTGGACGGTAGGCCCGTCGGCGGCGGTTCCGTCGCCGAGATCCCAGTGATACGCGGCGGCATCGCCGGTCGCAGTCAGTGTCACCTGAAGAGGAGCCGGCCCACTTGCGGGGCTCGCCTGCACGCTCACGGCAGGCGGTGCCGCGTGCGCCGCGGGAGCGAACGCCATGGCCGCCACGAACATCGCTGCACGCCGCACTGTTCGGAGAATACTGACCTACTTGACGAACGCCACGGTCAGCGCGAGCGCGTTGAACGTCCCGTGCAGGAGCATTCCCGGGTAGATGCTCCCGGTTCGCACGCGTAGGAACGCCACCGCTGCGCCAAAGAGGAAGAGCGCGGCGAAGCCGTTGACCAGGCCGTGCGCGGCGGCGAAGGCGATCGAGGTGCCGAGGAACGCGAGTGTGGTGCTGATGCGCCCGAGCAGGGCGTAGCCCACTCCGCGGAAGGTCAGCTCCTCGACGAAGGGCGCGACCAGGACCACGACCGCTGCATTGAGCGCGAAGGGCACGGCCTTGTCGGACTCCCAGCGCGGGGGCTCCAGACCTTGCTCGCGCGTGGCGTGGAGGATCGACTCCAGAAGTGCTTCCGCGATGAGCAAAGCGATCAGGACCGCCAGCGCGAGGCCGAGCGCGCGCGGCCATGACTCGGGCCGGCGCAGGCCCAGCGCCCGGTGCGGTACGCCGTTCGCGATCCACAGCACGATCGCCAGCGTGATCGCATAGAAGATCAGGCCGCTGATCGCCGTCCCGTAGCGGTAGAGCGTGTCGGCGGGTGGTTTCCCCTCCGTGAACCGGCTCGCGTAGTTGAGCGCCGCGAGGCTTCCGACGAGCGCGAGCCAGCCGAGGAGCTTGCCGCTCACGCGCCGAGCGCCGTGGCGAGTGGAGCTGGTGCGAAGCGGAGGCCGGCGGCGCGCGCGCCCTCCTCGTCCGCATCGCTGTCGCCTATGTGCAGGGTCCGATCCGGCCGGACTCCGAGGCGCTCGATTGCCAACTCGAACGCTGCGGGAGCGGGTTTCGGCGCGCCTGCCTCGGCCGAGGTCACGACCGTCAGCCCTCCGAGCGCGGCTTCGTCGAGGTGCGCCTGCAGGCCGACGTCCCAGTTCGAGACGACCGCCACCGCCAGGCCTCTCCGCCGGAGGGTGCGCAGCGACCGCTGCGTTCCGGGCAGCGCCTCGAAGCGGATCGAGCCGACGAATGCGTCCACGAACGCTTCCGGTGCGAGCTCGGCCTCGAGGGCATCGAGGAACACCTCTGTGCACTCGAGCCGCAGCCGGGCAAGGGTCTTCGCGTCGCGCCCCTCATGGGCGTGGTCGCGGTAGTACTCGACCTCGGTCGCGAAGGCTCGCGCAACCTCTTGCCCGCTGCGCGCGATTCCGCGTTCACGGAGGCCGCGGTCGAGCTCCGGCACCGGGTCGGCGAGCTCCACGAGGGTGCCGTGGGCGTCGAGCGTCACCGCATCGAGCTCAGCGAAACGCATCCGGGTGCAGGATCCGAGCGACTTCGACGAGCGACCTCCCCACGGCAGGCCCGGCCACGGCGGTACCCGGCGGCAGGACTCCGAAGCGGCCGCTCTTGACGGCCCGGAGCTGCTTCGTCTCGGCGTGGGCTCGTAGACCGGCGAGCGTCCGTCCGCTGCCCGCGGTTGCCAGGTAGACGTCCGGGTCGAGCTGGGTGAGCCGGCGGAGCGAGAACGGCCCAGGTTCGGGGCTCGGGCCCGCCACGTTCTCGCCGTGTGCCTCGGTGATCAGGTCGCCGAGCAGACTCCGGCTCGGAACCGTCGAGAAGTCGCCCGTGTCGACGAAGACCGATACGGGTGGCGTGCCCGCAAGCCTCGCGGCGACGGCACGCCTCGTCTTCTGAATCGCGGCCGTGACCCGTCGCGCGGCGACGGGCTGGTTGGTCAGCAACCCGACATCGCCGGTCGCTTCGACCACGTCCTCCAGCGAGTTGTCCGGCTCGACGTAGATCGCCGCATGGGTTGCCGTGCGCGCGCGTGCGAGGTCGAGCGGGTCGGTGTCGCTCGAGGCGACGATCAGATCCGGATGGGCGCGGCGGATCTCGCCGACGAGCGGAAGCCCGACCAGCGTGTCGTTCACGGTCACGGTCCGGCGCTCGAGCCCGAGTGCCTTCAGGAGCCGCCGAGGGCCGGCGCCGAGCGGGACGATGCGTCTCGGCACCGCCTTCGCCACCGTCGACTGGTCTCCGGCTCCCTGAACGGTGACCGGGTAGACCTGGACGAGGGAGCCGGTCGGCTCCGCCCGTTCACCGCATGCGGTTCCGCCAAGGAGCAGGAGCAGGCCCGCCAGGACGAGCGTGAGCCTCATGCCACCCATTGCCACAGGGCCCATTGCACCACCGAGACGCCGAGCAGGAGCGAGCTGACGGCGACGATCGCCGTGTGCGCCCGTGGCCGGCCGCCGAGCGAGGCGAGCGCCAGGAAGAGGGGAAAGATCGTCAGGCCGAAGCGCGGCATGGACAGCAGGGGCCAGCGCTCGCTCGGCACGCTCAGCGGGATCGCGAGGCTGAGTGCTGCGAAGAGCCCGTACGGCGCGCCGAAGCGCCTCCAGGCGACCACCGTCAGGACGGCGAACAGGACGAGGAAGGCGAGGCACTCCAGGTTGAGCGTGGCAGCCCGGATCGGATCGGTGTCCCGCACCGCGGTCCAGTAGATATGCGTGTGCGAGCCCGAGGCGAGCTGCTCGATTCCGGCCCACCCCGCCCGGAGCCCGTCCCAGATCCCGCCGAGCGGGCCGGCGGGCGAGAGGTGCCGGCTCCACAGCCGCTGTGCGCGCAGGAACGCCCAGGGGTCACCGTCGGCTCGCCAGAGGTAGAGCGGGTAGGCGGCGAAGAGCAGCGGTGCGAGCCCGAGCCACGCCAGCGCCCGGACGCGATCGCGCTCGCGCCACGCGAGCAGCGCCAGCGCCGGCAGCAGGGCGAGGCCGGTCGGCCTGGTCAGGAGCGCGAGCCCGGCGACGGCCCCGGCTTCCGGGAAGCGGCGCCGCTCGGCGAGCAGGAATGCGGCCAGCGTCAGCAGGAGGTACAGCGACTCGCTGTAGACGGCCTGAAGGAAGAGGGCGAACGGGAAGAGGGCGAGATAGAGAACGGCACGCCGCGCGCCGTCTGCGCCGAGCCGCTCTTCGGCGATCCGGTGTAGGAGGAAGAAGGCGCCCAGCGTCGCCGCGAGCGAGATGAGGATCCCCGCCAGCACGTAGTGGCCGAAGAACATCCGGCCGAGCAGGCCGACCGTGGCCGGGTAGAGCGGGTAGAAGGCCGAGGCTCCGCCGGAGGCGGCGTCGTACCCGTGCTCCGCGATGCGGAGGAACCAGACGCTGTCCCAGCGCGCCCACACGTCCGTGACGGCACCGAGGTCGTGAGTGAGCGAGGGGTCGTCCCAGCGTGCGGCGCGCGGGTGCCTGTTGGGCACGAAGACGAACAGCGAGAAGAGCGCCGCCGCCCAGATCGCGGCCCGCGTCCAGAGGAAGATCTCGGGCACGGGATTCGAGGCTCGGGGCAGCCGCAGCTCGCGGCGCGCCGTCCGCGGCTCTCGAACTCGTTGACCGGCGGACACGGCGCGCGATGATACTCGGATGACGCCGCGCTACTTCACTCCCGACGAGGCCAACGCGCTGCTGGCCGAGGTGCGGGAGGCCGCCGAGACGCTCGTCGGGCACCGGCGCGCCCTGGTCGAGGCGAACGCCAAGCGGGCCCACCTCGCCTCGCAGATCGCCGGAAACGGGGGCGACTTCGATCCACAGGAACCGCGCGAGCTGGAGGAGGTGCTCCAGCGCGAGGCCGAGGCGGTAGGGCACGCGATCGAGCGTCTCGAGGGCCTGGGAGTGCTCGTCAAGGATGCCGATCGCGGCCTGGTCGACTTTCCAGCCCTCCGCGAGAACGGCGAGGAGGTTCTGCTCTGCTGGCAGGTCGGCGAGGACGAGATCGCCTTCTGGCACGGCCTCGAGGAGGGCTTCGCGGGCAGGAAACCCCTGCCACTCGACTAAGCATGGCTCATGCCGCTCTGGGAGCGCATGAGCGTGTTCGGGGCCGTCCTGATCGCGACTCTGGTGGTCGCGCGTCTCGTCGACCGCTGGTTCGCCCGCCGCGACCTGCCTCCGGAGACGGTCACGCGCTACCGCGTCCTGCGTCGCAGCGCGACCACGGTGATCATCTTCGTCGGCGTCTTCTCCGCGCTGCTCGTGATCCCGCAGGTGCGTGCGGTCGCCGCAGGGATCCTGGCCTCCTCGGCCGTGATCGGAATCGTCGTCGGCTTCGCGGCACAGCGGACGATCGGGAACTTCATCGCCGGCCTCCTGATCGCGATCTCCCAGCCGATCCGGCTCGGTGATTACGTCGAGACGGAGGGGCTGACCGGAGTCGTCGAGGAGATCGGCCTCACCTACACGTTCATCAGGACTCCCGACAACGACCGGCTCGTGATTCCGAACGAGAAGATCGCCTCGGATACGATTCGAAATTCCTCCATCCGCAGCCGAAAGAAGCTCGCCCAGGTGACCGTTCCCGTCCCTCTCGATCGTGATCTCGACGCCGTCCTCGGTCTTCTGCGCGAAGCCGCGGGCGACGACGAGGCGAGGGTGCAGGTGTCCGAGATCGACGATCGAGCCCACCTCACGCTCAGCGTGTGGGCCTCGGACGAGCCTGCCGCCGAGAAGCTCGCGAGCGAGCTGCGCCTGAAGGCACACGCCCGGCTGCGTGAGGCCGGGGTGTTCGCGTGAGCCCGTCGCCGCCGCGAGGAGGACGCCGCGGCGATGACAACGAGCTCGAGAGCATCCTGCGCCGAACCCGGAGGAGACGGACGGCCGGCAAGGCCAAGCGCAAGCGCCGGACGACGATGATCCTCGCGGTCGCGCTCGTCGTCGTGCTCGCGCTGATCGCGTCGGGTGTCGGGGCCGTGGCGGCGTTTCGGTCGAGCTGCAACCTCGACACCCTGCGGCCGGTCGAGATCGGCCAGAACTCGTTCGTCTTCGCCGCGAACGGCTCGCTGCTCGGCTCGATTCCCGCGGAGCGGAACCGCACGCCGGTCAGGCTCTGGAGGGTCAGCCCCTGGACGAGGAAGGCGACCGTCGCGATCGAGGACCACCGCTTCTACAACCACGGCGGCGTCGACTACGAGGGCATTGCACGCGCCGCCTGGAAGGACATCAGCGCCGGTGAGGTCGTGCAGGGTGGCTCGACGATCACGCAGCAGCTCGTGCGCAACCTCTACATCTCCAAGGAGCGGACCTTCAAGCGCAAGCTCAAGGAGGCCTGTCTGGCGATCAAGCTGAGCCGCCGCTGGTCGAAAGACCGAATCCTCAGCGAGTACATGAACCAGGTCTACTACGGCAACCACGCCTACGGGATCGAGGCGGCCGCGCAGACGTACTTCTCGAAGCACGCGCGGAACCTGAGCCTCGATCAGTCGGCCCTGCTCGCCGGCTTGCCGCAGGCGCCGTCGCTGTACGACCCATTGCACAGGCCCGCCGCCGCGCTCGCCCGTCGCGACGCAGTGCTGCGCGCGATGTACGACTACGGGTACATCACCGCCGAGCAGTACCGCGCAGCGGCGGTCGATCGCAAGCTCAGGCTCCGGCCCGGAAAGCTCTACACCCGCATCCGCGAGCCGTACTTCTTCAGCTACGTGCGCGACCAGCTGATCGCCGAGTACGGGTCGAACACCGTCCGCTCGGGTGGGCTGCGCGTCTACACGACGATCAATCCTCGGCTTCAGGCCGCGGCTGCGCGCGCGATCAGGGACACGCTCTACCTCCGCAACGATCCGGCGGCCGCCATCGTCTCGATCAATCCCGCGACCGGCGCGATTCGCGCGATGACCGCGGTCACCCCCGGGCGCACCGGCAACCAGTTCAACCTCGTTGCCCAGGCGCGTCGCCAACCAGGCTCCACGTTCAAGACCTTCGTCCTGACTGCGGCGATCGAGCAGGGCATGAACCCGGACTCGACCTACTACACCTCGTCGCCGTTCCACTACCAGCCCGACCCGTACACACCCGCGTGGGACGTCTCGACCTACGACCACTCGTACTCGGGCACGATCTCGGTCACGAGCGCCACGCTGGCCTCCGACAACACGGTCTACGCGCAGCTCACGCTCGACGTCGGCCCCGAGGCCGTCGCGGAGATGGCTCACCGGTTGGGAGTCCAGTCCGCGCTGGACGTCGTGCCGGCGATGGGCCTCGGCGCGGATGCGATCTCGCCGCTCGAGGAAGCCTCCGCCTACGCGACGCTCGCGGCGGGCGGCGTGTACTCGAAGCCGATGGCGATCCGCAAGGTCGTGCTCGCCAACGGGAAGGTGGACACCGACGCCGGTTGGGGCCAGCCACAGCGCCGGCGGGCGATCTCCGACGGCGTCGCCTACGAGGTGACGCAGATCCTCCAGGAGAACGTTCTCGAGGGCACCGGGGTCGGCGCCTACTTCGGTCGCCCGGCGGCCGGCAAGACGGGCACGACCGACAACCACGCCGATGCGTGGTTCTCGGGCTACGTTCCTCAGCTCGAGACGACGGTCTGGGTCGGGTATCCGCAGGGCGAGATCCCGATGGAGAACGTCCATGGAATCTCTGTCGCCGGCGGTACGTTCCCGGCCACGATCTGGAAGCTGTTCATGGAGTCCGCGCTCCAGAACGCGCCTTCGCTCGACTGGCGACAGCCCCTGGACCCCGTCGTCTGGCGGCCCTTCACACAGGGTCAGTACGCGTCGAGCCTCTCGCCCCCACCGCCCCCGTACTACACACCGTCGCCGACGACCACGGGAACGACGACCAAGACGCCTCCGCCCGCGCACACGACTCCGCCGCCGGCCCAGCGTCCCGCGACTCCGGAGCCATCGCCTCCGCCGCCGCCCGTGGCTCCGCCTCCGCCACCGGCGGATCCTCCTCCCCCGCCTCCGCCGGAGTAGCGACGTGCGGGTGGCGCTGCGCGCCGCAGTCGTCGCGATTCCGGTTTTCCTGGCGGCTTGCGCCGTTCCCGACGGCGGCCTCTTCCGGGCGGCGAGGTTCCGGGACCTGCACATCTACCAGGGCTATGCCGAGAAGCTCCTGGACGGATCGCTGCCCTATCGGGACGTGTTCGTCGAGTACCCGCCGGGCGCCTTCGCGGTCTTCCTGCCGCCGACGGTCTTCGGCGCCGGTCACTACAACGCGGCGTTCAAGACGCTGATGGCGCTCTGCGGCGTCGCGACGATCGTGCTCGTCGCGCTGGTCCTGGTCGAGCTCGGGGCCTCCCGCCGGCGCCTCTACGCCGCGGTCGGACTGCTCGCGCTCTCGCCGCTTGCCCTGGGGCCGATCTCCCTCAACACCTACGACGCCTGGCCGGCGCTCCTGACCGTGCTCGCCCTATGGCTCTTCCTGCGCGGGCGCGACGTGCTGGGATTCGGGGTGCTCGGGCTGGCCATCAGCGCCAAGGTCTACCCGCTGGTGCTCGTGCCGTTGGCGTGCATCTTCGTGTGGCGTCGTGCCGGCCCGCGCCGGGTGGGGGTCGGGCTCGCCGCGCTGGTCTTGGTCGCGGCTGTCGTCGTCGCGCCCTTTGCCGCGTACGCGCCCCACGGCGTCTTCGAGAGCTTCCGTTCGCAGGCCGAGCGTGGTCTGCAGGTCGAGAGCCTTGGAGCCTCCTTCCTCCTCCTGCTCGACCGGCTCGGGCTGTACGACGCGCAGGTCGTGCGCACGACGGGCGTCGCCGGCCGCAACCTGACGGGCGGCGCAGCCGACTCGGTGGCAGCGGTGAGCCTCGTGCTGGAGGCGCTCGCCGTCGCCACCGTCTGGATCCTGTACGCGCGGGTGCGAGATCCGCGGGCGCGCCTGCCGCTCGCCTTCGCCGCCGCGGTCGCGGGGTTCATCGCGTTCACAAAGGTCTTCTCGCCGCAGTACCTCGTCTGGCTCGTGCCTCTGGTGGTGCTCGTCGGCGGGACGGCGGGTATCGCCGCGATCTCGTTGGCGGCAGCGGCGCTCGTCCTCGCGCAGGCGTGGTTCTTCCACTACGGCGCACTCTTCCGGCTCGAGTGGCCGGTCTGGCTCCTGCTCGTGCGCGACCTGTTGCTGGTGGCGCTCTACGCGGTGCTCGCCGGCGCGCTTAGCCGGTGGAAGATCAGGATCCCGTCGCGCTCGAAGACCAGTCGCCACTCCGGGTTGCGCCGCAGCCAGGAGAGCTGGACCGCCGTCGGCAAAGGTGCGAGCCGGTCGGCGTAGCCCGGCGCGGTCTCGTCCGCGGCGATCCACTGCGCGTCCTGGAGATACGGGAAGCTGAGCACGCGGCGCCTGGCGGAGAGATGCGCGCCGAGCGAGTTGGTCGCGCTGACGACGGCTCTCGGCGGAATGAGCTTCAGCGCGCGGGCGGCGATGCGGTCGTGCTCGCTCACCTGGGCCGCGTAGGCCTGGTGCTGTTCCCCGCCCGGGAAGTAGCGCCAGAGCGGGATCGGGCCGAGGAGGTAGTTCGAGACGAGCCCGAGCGCGACTGCTGCGGTCGCGAGAGGCATCGCCGCTCCCGGGCGGCGGCGCACGAGGCGCGCCGCGCCGAGCACGGCCGCGACGACCAGGATCGGCACCAGCCCGGCGGTGTAGTGAAAGCGGATCGACGTCTGCGTGGTGGCCGCCGAGAGTAGGTTGATGCCGAGCTCCGGGAGCGCCGCGATCAGCACGAGCGGCGCGAACACGACCAGCAGGCCGAGGGGGAGGACGAGGCGGGCGAGGTACCCGAGACCGCGGCCGGTGACTGCGGTCGTGACGAGCTTCCAGGGATCGGTGAGCGCCGTGTGGACGATCCCGCCCGGAGTGCTCCCCACCTCGCTGTAGCGCGTGAAGAAGCTCGAGGTTCCCGCACGGTTGAAGTGCGGGATCACGATCTCGATCGCTACCAGCGCCAGTGCGGTGCCCACGACGAAGATCGCCGCGCCCTGAAGCCGGCGCCGGTGGGCGAAGGCGTACCAGATGCCGAGCCCGGCCACGACGAAGGCGACCTCCTCCTTGGTTGTGGCCGCCAAGAGCCCAAAGGCCGCGAACGGCAGGAGCCGGTCCTCGTCGAGGTACCAGAAGGCGAAGAGCAGCAACGGGCAGGCGAGCGCGACCGGATGGAACTCGTTCAGGGTCAGCCACTGGGTCGGCGGGTAGAGGAGGTAGGCGAGCGCAAAGCCGAGCGCCGCGCGGCTCGAGCCGAGGTGCTTGTCGGCGAGCCAGTAGACGGGAAGCGCACCGAGGGCGACTGCCGCTGCCTGGACGACGAGCAACATGTCCGGGCTCGGCCAGACAAGCCAGAGTGGAGCAAAGGCGGCGAGGATCGGGTCGAAGTGCGCTCCCAGACGGGAGATCTGGTCGCCGCGCAGTCCGGTGATCTGGAGCGGATGCCCGTGGGCGGTCGACCACACCGCCTGCACCATGTTGCCGAGGTCGAAGCGTCCGGTCGAGAAGGCCCGGTGCCGGAGGATCGAAAGCGCGGAGAGCCCGGCCGCGTAGGTGGCGATCGCCACCCAGAGCAGGACGCGTGGGCTGGTTCGGCTCACGTCCATGAGCTTTCCAGGACCCGCTCGAGCACTGCACGCCATCGCGCACCGAGGACCTGCTCGCTCGCCTGCGCCTCGTAGGCCGCTCGACCGCCGTCGCCCAGGCGACGCGCGAGCTCCGGATCGGCTGCGAGCCTGAGCAGCGCGTCTGCCAGCGCTGTCGGGTCTCCCGGCGGGACGAGGAGCGCGCTGTGTTCGTGTACGAGCAGCTCGCGAGCAGCGGGGGTATCGGCCGTAACGAGCGGCGTGCCGCAGGCGAGTGCCTGGAAGGCCTTGTTCGGAATCACCCGCAGCGCCTTGTCGGAGGTCCCGAAGATTCCGAGCGCGGCGCCGGCTCGGTGCAGCTCCTGGGGCAGCTGCTCGTACTCGACCCAGCGGACCCACTCCACGTTGGCCGGCTTCCCTTCGAGCAGCGATTCGAGCTGGCCACTGCCGACGATCCGCAACCGCAGCCCCGGGGCCAGCCGCGCCGCGGCGAGGATCGTTTCCACGCCGTGAAGCGGGATCAGCTTGCCCACGAAGAGCGCGGTGAACGGCTCCTCCGCCGCCCAGCCCGGCGTGAAGATCCGCTCCTCGGCGCCGACGAAGGCGACTTCCACACGTGTCCGGCCGGAGGTCGGCCAGCTCGGCGAGGTGATCCGCGTTCGCACGCGTGTCCGCGACGATGAGGTCGGCCGCCCGTAGCGCGTGCCGGTCGACCGCCCTCAGTGCCCGAGCGGGCACCGAGCCGTCGCGGAAGCGCCGACGGTCGGCCACGAACGTGTCGGAGAGCGAGACGAGCGGGTTGAAGACGACCGGCCGGCCGCGAGCGGCCCGGCGGGCGGCGGTGAGGTCGAAGTGGCCCGGGTAGCCGACGACGAGGGCGTCGAAATCCCCGGGTGGCCGCCTTAGGAGCCGGAGCTCGGCGAGCGAGAGCCGCGCGATCGTCCCGATTCCGGCGTGCCAGTTCTGGCGGCTCCCCTCCCAGACGCCGACGTGGTGCTCCTCCACCTCGACGCCGGCCCGCCGGAGGCACGAGATCACCTGCGCGTTGCGCGGGTAGTCGCGCTCGTAGGTGCCGAAGTAGAGGACGCGCATCAGGCGAGAGCCCCAGCTACCCGTAGTTCAGGCGCACCCGGCCTCCTCCCCGCCGAGAGCGTATCGAGCCCGGACGCACGTGTCTGTGCCGATTTCGTGTCGAAGCGGCGACGGCTCAGGAGAGAACTTCGTCGACGTGCAGCTCCATCCGCTCGCGCGTGTCTGCGCGCTCTTCGTGCTGGCTCGTGATCAGCTCGCTGATCAGTCCGAGCGAGAAGAACTGCAGGCCCACGACGACGAGCAGCACCCCGAGGATCAGGAGCGGTCGTTGTCCGATCGCGTGTCCGTCGAGCTTGAGGATCGTCAGGTAGACGAGCACCGCGAAGCCCACGGCGCCGAGCAGTAGCCCGAGCCCACCGAAGAGGTGCAGCGGCCGGTAGCGGTAGCGCCCGATGAACGAGACGGTCAGCAGGTCGAGGAAGCCGCGTACGTAGCGCTCGACGCCGTAGCGCGAGCGGCCGTGCTCACGCGGACGGTGGTTGACCGGCAGCTCGGCGATCCGATGGCCGCGATAGTGCGCGAGGACGGGGATGAACCGGTGCAGCTCGCCGTAGAGGCGCAGGCCCCGCACGACCTCCGCGCGGTACGCCTTGAGCCCGCAGTTCAGATCGTGGAGCCGGAGCCCGGAAACACGGCCGGTGACCCAGTTGAAGATCTTCGAGGGAATGCGCCGGCTGAGCGGGTCGCGGCGGTGAGTCTTCCAGCCGGTGACGAGGTCGAAGCCCTCGTCGAGCTTGGCGAGGAGCCGTGGGATCTCGGCCGGGTCGTCCTGGAGGTCGGCGTCGATCGTGACCACGATGTCGCCTTCTGCATGTGCAAAGCCCGTGGCGAGGGCGGTCGCCTTGCCGAAGTTCCGGCGCAACCGGATGACACGCACGTTGTCCTTGGCGTCGTGGAGTCGGGTCAGCGCCGCGAACGAGCCGTCGCCCGAGCCGTCGTCGACGAACACGGCTTCCCAGGGTTGACCGAGAGGTTGGAGCGCGGAGTCGAGCTCCTCGTAGAGGAGCGCCACCGTCCGCTCCTCGTCGTGAACGGGGACGACGACCGAGATCACGGCGGCTGAGCCTATCCGCCGCGCGTACGGTATGCGGCGATCGTGGCCGAGCTTCTGACGATCGAGGAGGCGCAGCGCCTGATTCTCGAGCGGGTGCGACCGCTGCCTGCCGAGCGCGTCAAACTCGAGTCGGCTGCCGGGCGGGTGCTCGCGGAGCCGGCCACCGCGCTGGTCGATCTGCCGCCGTTTGCGAACTCCGCGATGGACGGATTTGCTCTGCGCGCGGCAGACACGCCCGGGACGCTGCCCGTGGTGGAGCGCATCCCCGCAGGCAGGCCTGCCGAGAAATCGCTTCAGGCCGGCGAGGCGATGGGGATCGCGACCGGTGGCGCGCTTCCCGAAGGAGCCGATGCCGTCGTCCCCATCGAGTATGTTGTCGAACATGGCAACATCATCGAGATTTCCGAGCCCGTTGCTCCGGCTGCGAATGTTCGTCCTCGCGGCGGAGACGTTCGCGCCGGCCAGGGCGTCGTGGCGGCCGGAGCACGGCTTGGCCCCGCCCAGCTCGGAGCGCTCGCCGCGTCCGGTGTGGCCGAAGTCGCGTGTGGAGCGCGACCGCGGGCCGCCGTTCTCGCCACGGGAACCGAGCTTCGCCGCCCCGGCGAGCCCCTCGGGCCCGGTGAGATCTACGAGGCCAACGGGCTGATCCTCGCGGCGCAACTCGCCTCGGCGGGCGCTTGCGCTGAGCGCCTGCCGGCGATCGCCGACACCGACGAAGCCCATCGCGAGGCTATCGCTCGGGGGCTCGAGCACGACCTACTCGTGACCTCCGGCGGTGTCTCGGTCGGCCCGCACGACCTCGTCCGGCGAATCGAGGCCGAGCTCGGCGTCGAAGAGGTCTTCTGGCGGGTCGCGGTCAAGCCCGGGAAGCCGGTCTCGTTCGGCGTGCGTGGATCGACGCTCGTCTTCGGGCTACCAGGGAACCCCGTCTCGTCGCTCGTCGGCTTCGAGCTGTTCGTGCGGCCGGCCGTGGTCGCCCTCCAGGGCGCCTCCGAGCCGTTGCCGAGATTCGAGCCGGGGAAGCTCGGTTCAGCCGTCCGAGTCAACCCACATCGCGACGAGCTCGTTCGCGCCCGCACCCGGAACGGCGAAGAGGGAGCGGTCGTGCTCGATCCACTGAGCGGGCAGGAGTCGCACATGATCGCCCGGGCGTCCGGAGCCGACGCCCTCGTGCTCCTTCCGCGCGGAGAGGGCGAGCTCGCGGCCGGCGCGTCCGTTCGCTACCTCAGGCTGGGCTGAGTCCGGTCACCCCTGTTGGGCCGCAAGCGGCGCCGCCGCGAGTGCGGTGGGTGGCGGCTCGAACGCGGTGCCCCCACGCGGTTCGACGCGCACCAGCCGCGCGTAGGCGAGGTAGCGCTGAGATGCAAAGAAGCGCGGGTGGCACGCCTGGAGGGCGACGACATCGTGTCCGTGCGATCGCAGCACCGCGAGGTCGTTCGCATCGACGATCTCGTGCTTGAAGACGCGGTAGAGAAAGGTGCCGTAGGGCATCTCGAGGGTTACGGAGTTGCCGCTCCGGAGGCGCTCGATGTGCGCGAACGGGGCAAGGTAGGTCGTCCGGTGACCGGCGATGTACACCAGCTGGCCTTCACCGGGCATGTAGCTACGGCGGTCCCGGCCCGGCCCTTTGGTCAGCGAGTCGTGGTCGGTGCCGTTGACGAGGATCATGCTCAGCCCGAGCTCGGGGACGCGGATCCGGCCGATCGCCTGACCGCGGTGAGAGCGAAGCCGGTACAGACGAGCTTCCCGCGCGATCGTCTGCCGCGTCGTCGAGACCGAGACGCCGGCCCGCGCAAGCCGCGTCGGGTGGTACTCGGCGAACCGGTGCTTGTAGCTCTGTGCGAGCTGGTGCTGCTTCCAGTGGGTATAGACAGCGGTGAACGGGTCCTGCCAGCGCCAGACGACCAGCACCCAGGCGAGGACGGCTACGCCTGCCAGGACCATCAAGGTCCCGGCGATTCTCGTTACTCGTCTCACCGTCACGCTTCCTGGGCCTTTCGTTCGCTTTCCGGCTCGCGCTTCCTCGCTTTCCTAACTGTAAGCACGATCTGCCGGACCGCCTCCCGCACCGGCCCACGGGGAGGTCGTTCCGAGGCACTGGGGTATGGCGCATAGCGTCCCGCGGTGAGCACGGCGATCTGACCGGCCGAGGCCAACCAGCCGACGGCGATCACAAGGGCCGGCAACTTCACGTAGCCGCTGGCGGTGAGCTCAGCGAGGTACCACGGTGCATCGAGGCCGAGGTCGTAGCGCAGCGCGAACGATCCGAGCAGGAGCAACGGCCCGAGAAAGCCGACGGCCAGAAGCGCGGCGCGAGCCCACGGCGGCCTGGTGCGGAAGTTCGGCAGCCAGAGCCAGGCGTGCAGTGAGGGAAGCAAGAACACGAGGGCGAACGGGTTGGTCGCCACCACGAGCAAGGCGATCACGGCGAGGGCGAGCAGCGCCCCGGTCGTTCCCGCCAGCTCCTCGGTCGCCGAGACGGGTCGCCGCCGGACGAGCCGCGCCCGCGCCACGAGCCAGCCCAGCCCGCTCAGGATCACGAGCCCGATGAGAGCCAGGACGGGCCAGTCGGTTGCCGGTGTTGCGTCGACCGGTAGCGGGACCGAGGGCGCGTTGGGCCAGAAGCCGGCGAGCGCGAAGAGCTCGAACAGGACGGCGACCCAGAGCCAGAAGCCGAAGCGGCTGCGATAGCTTCGAAGCGCCGGGGCCAGTGGGATGTGGCGCCGCCGGCAGCGCGCGAAGAGATCCACGGCTGCGATCAGAAACGGAACGAGGGCGGCGATCAGGACGAGCTCGATCGCCCAGCCCGGGAGGATGCGGGGGCCGAAGTAGATGTAGGTCGCGGTGCCGGGAGCGAGCTCGGCGCCCGAGTCGAGCCAGCGCAGGAGCTGCTCTGCGGCGCGGCCGAGTTGCGCGAGCCGCACGCCGTTGAGCCGAGACGGCTGGTCGGGGAAGGACGCCGGCGGCCGCTCGCCTCCGCTCGTCAAGGTCACCGTCGGCAGGCCGTGGGCCAGCATCGGCCCTTGCTCGAAGAGGGTGAACGGAAAGGCGAGATCGATCAGCTGGCCCAGGGCGCCGGGGTGCGCCGGCCTTCGGCCCGCCTGCTCGAGCACCCGTTGCGACGCGGTCTCGACCAGCCCCGGCGAGGCGAGCCGCGGCTCGGTGCCTGCGAGCACCAACCGCGGTGGCCCGCGTCCCGCGAGCGCGGTCAGGTCGATCGCCGCGACCACCCGCCCCCGGTGCCGCTCGGCGAACCGCTTCGCGCCGAGAGCCCCGAACGCTCCTCCGTCGGTGGCGACGAAGACGAGGGTATGCAGCGGACTGACCGGCCGCGCTCCGACGGGTGAGCCGTACGAGCGCGCGAGCTGGATCAGGGTTGCGATGCCCGAGGCATTGTCGTTGGCGCCCGGTCCGGCGCCGTTGTCGTCCCGGTGGGCCATGACGACGATCTCGTCGGGAGAGCGTCCCGGGATGGTCACGACCTGGTTCTCGAGCGTTCTCACGCCGTGTCCCGGGAGCTCCGCGCGGAACCGGTCGGGCTCGACCTTCAGCCCGTAGGGAGCGAGCTGCTGGCGCACGAACGCGGCCGCACCCAGCGCGCCGGCGGTGCCCGGCATGCGGTCCGGGTAGACGCGGGCGAGCTCGGTCGCCACCTCGAGAGCCGCGACGCGGTCGAACGACGGAGGCAGCGCATCCTGCGGGGCCGGCAGCGATTCGGCCTTGTGCACGCTGAAGGCAGCGATGAGCAGCGGGACGCCAACGAGCAGCCAAGTGCCGCGGTAGAGGCGACCGCTGACCGGGCGCTCGAGCGAGCCTCGGCGCGAGCGTCGCCGCGCGTAACGGGGCGGGAGCGCCGCCATACCCTGGCTATAGTAGGACGAAGACCGACGTGCGCCGGCAGGCGCTGCCGATGCCCGACTCCTCCACCATCCTGCTCGTCGACGACGAGGACTCCGTTCAGAAGCTCCTCGCGTACCCGCTTGAGCGGGACGGCTTCACGGTGGTCCAGGCGCGCGACGGCCAGGAGGCGCTCGACCGGTTCGCGGAGCAGCACGTCGATCTCGTCGTCCTCGACCTGATGCTGCCGAAGGTCGACGGGCTCGAGGTCTGCAAGCGTCTTCGCGCCTCCAGCACCGTGCCGATCATCATGCTGACCGCCCGCGACGACGAGCTCGACAAGGTGCTCGGGCTGGAGCTCGGCGCCGACGACTACATCACGAAGCCGTTCTCGATCCGCGAGTTCCGGAGCAGGGTCCGGGCGCTCTTGCGCCGCGCGACGACCGCCGTTCCGGCCGAGGAGGAACAGGCGATCGATACCGACGGACTGCGGATCGATCTGGCCAGGCGGGACGTGGAGGCCTACGGCAAGCCCGTCCAGCTCACGTACGTGGAGTTCGAGCTGCTGCGGACCCTCGCTGCCCACCCGGGCCGCGTCTACACCCGCGAGATGCTCCTGCAGGCGCTCTGGGGCGGGTCGGACTACCGTGAGCCGCGGACGATCGACGTCCACGTGCGCCACCTGCGCGAGAAGCTCGAGCGCGATCCCCGCGCTCCCGAGTTCATCCTCACCGTCCGCGGCGTCGGCTACCGCTTCCGTCGATGAGGCACCCGATCCGGAGCGTGGGCGCCCAGCTCAGCCTTGCGCTGCTCCTGGTGGTCGCGATTGCGCTCGGGATCGTCTACGTGGCCGTGGTGCCGTCGCTCGAGAGCCGTCTGGTGAACACCCGAGTCGCGCAGCTGGAACGTGCCGCGGCGAGGATGCGCTCGAATTTTCCGCAGAGCGGTGTCTACGACCCCGACGTGGTCGGGACGGCCTCTGCGAGGACCGGCGCGCGGGTAATCCTGATGCAACGACTCTCGGACACGCAGATCGTCGTCCAGGACTCCGTGGGTGGTCAGTCTTCGAGTGACGTCGAGGACGACTCCGTCGCCGCCGCGACGACGAAGACCGGCCGGTCGAACCACGGGACCCTTCGTGAAGGAGACAACCGCTACGCCGAGGCCGCGGTTCCGGTCCTGGACGGGCAATACGTGCTCGTACTGCGTGACTCAGTGCAGAACCAGTTCGGGAGCGTTCACCTCGTGCAGAAGCGACTGCTTCTCGCAGCCGGCGCGGGGCTGCTGATCGCGCTCCTGCTCGGGTACGGCGGCGCCTGGATGTTCGCGCGCCGGATCCGCCGGCTCGAGCGCGCCGCGAACCAGATCGCCAGCGGTCGGTTCGACGAGCCGGTTCATGACTCGGGCGGAGGCGAGCTCCGCAGGCTGGCGGACGCGTTCGAGCGCATGCGTGTCCGGCTGGCGCAGCTGGACGACGCCCGGCGCGAGTTCGTCGCCAACGCCTCGCACGAGCTGCGCACACCGTTGTTCTCGCTTGGCGGCTTCCTGGAGCTACTCGACGACGAGGAGCTCGACGAGGCCACGAGGCGAGAGTTCCTCACCTCGATGCGGGAGCAGGTCGTGAGGCTGACGAAGCTCGCCTCCGACCTGCTCGACCTCACTCGTCTCGACGCGGGCCGCCTCACCGTCGAGCGGGAGCCGGTCGACCTTTCGGCGCTCGCGGAGGACGTCGCCGAGGAGTTCAGGCCGGTTGCGCGCGGCACGCAGCATTTGCTCGAGGTCTCGCCGTCCGAGCCGGTCTTCGCGGACGCGGACGAGCTACGGGTGCTCCAGATCGCCCGGATCCTCGTCGAGAACGCGCTCTTGCACACGCCCTCGGGAACGGCGGTGCAGATTCGAGCCCGGCTTCACGACGATCGCGCCGCGTTGGAGGTGCAGGACGACTCCGCCGGCATTCCCGACGACCAGCGCGACCAGCTGTTCGAGCGCTTCTACCGGCTCGACGGGACGCGCGCCTCCGGCAGTGGGCTCGGTCTCGCGATTGCGAAGGAGCTGGCGGAGCTGATGGACGGCACGATCGAGCTGGCCACCGGTTCGGCACGGACGGTGTTCACGTTGACGCTTCCGGCTGCGAGCGTTGCGCCGCCGCCATCGTTTCCACGGGAAAAGATGCTCCCGACGGGTACCTAGCTACAGTTCGACCGCCGTGCGAACCGCCCCGCTCGTCGCAGTTGCGCTTGCCTGCGCCCTCACCGGCGCGCTGCTCGCGTTGGCCTTGGCGAAGGCGGTCGGCTGGTCGGGCGCCGACTCGACGACGACGGTCTTCCGCGCCTCGCCGTTGCCCGTCGCGACGGGACAGGCCAGTCCGGCCGCGGTCGGGCCTGCTGCGAGACCGCTCACCGGCAACGGTTTCGACTCACAGGCGATCTACGCCCGCCGCTCGCCGGGCGTGGTCACGATCGTGGCGGTCTACGGGACCGACCCGGCCACGGCGCAAAAGGCTCAGGGCTCCGGGTTCGTGGTCTCGCCCAAGGGCTACATCCTCACGAACTCGCACGTGATCACGACCGCGGGCGACAGCGCGGTCGCCAAGCCGGCCGACAAGGTCTACGTCGAGTTCCAGGACCACGACCGCGCCGAGGCGAAGATCGTCGGCTGGGACGTGTTCGACGACGTCGGGTTGCTCCGCGTCCAGCCGAGGGCGCACGCACTGGCGCCGGTTCCGCTGGGCAACTCCGCGGCAGTCACGGTCGGCGAGCCGGTCGCTGCGATCGGAAGCCCGTTCGGGAACGAGAACTCGCTCGCGGTCGGCGTGGTCTCCGCCACCAAGCGCTCGGTCGACTCGCTGACCTCCGAGTTCAAGCTCGTGGACGCGATCCAGACCGACGCGTCGATCAACCACGGCAACTCGGGCGGGCCGCTGTTCGACGCGCGCGGGCGCGTGATCGGGATCAACGCGCAGATCCGCAGCACCAGCGGCAGCGCCGAGGGTGTCGGCTTCGCGGTCGCGATCAACGCGGCCAAGCGCTCGATGGAGCAGCTGGTCGCGAACGGCTCCGTCTCGTACGCGTTCGTCGGCGTCGAGACCGAAGACCTGACACCCTCGCTGGCGAAGCGCTTCCACTATCCCGTCGAGCACGGTGCCGTCATCACGGGCGTCGTCAAGGGAAGCCCGGCTGCGGCAGCCGGCCTGCGCGGAGGCTCTGACACCGAGGACGTTCTCGGAATCGAGTTCGTCCGCGGTGGTGACGTGATCGTCGCGATCGACGGCCACCCGGTCCGGAGCTCCGAAGACATCGTGCGGATTGTCACGGAGACGCTGTCGCCGGGGCAGGTCACGCATTTCACCGTTCGGCGTGGCGGCGACACCCGGCAGGTGGCGATCCGCCTCGGGGAGCGGGCACAGAGCTCCGGATGAACGTCGAACCCGCGTTGTTCGACGCGCTCCCGCTTGGATCCTCCTGGTTAGGGGCCGCTCCGCGACGGGCAAAGGTCCGTCAATGAGTGATGTGCGCCACTTGGTACGGCTGACGATTCCCGCCCGCCCGGAGTACATCACGCTCGGGCGCCTTGCCCTGACGGCGATCGCGGGCGTTCGGCCGCTCTCCGACGAGACGCTGCACGATCTCAAGCTCGCGCTGACCGAGGCCTGCACCAACTCGGTCAAGCACGCTTACGTCGAAGGGGGCGAAGGCACCGTCGACATCCTCTACGAGCTCCAGCCCGACCGGCTAGCGGTCGAGGTCGGGGACGCCGGGCCGGGCTTCGAGCCGCAGGACGGCGGCGGCGGAGGCGACGATGAGCTCGCCGAGGGCGGCCTCGGGATCGAGATCATCCGCGCCGTCACCGACGAGGTCGAGATCGCCGAGCGCGAAGGCGGCGGCTCCAAGCTGCGCTTCGTCAAGTTCCTCGCCGCGTAGCCCGACCGCTATTCTCGGCCGGTTCCGCTCCAAACCATGCTGCAGCTCGTCAACGTCGGACAGAAGTCGCTCGTCGATTACGCGACGATCGCGACCCGCGGCCTGATGGAGGAGATCCGCCGGCTGGCGGAGCCCCTCACGGGCAAGCGGCTCGTGCACCTGTCCGCGACCGCGTTCGGCGGCGGGGTGGCCGAGATCAACTACGCGCTCGTGCCGCTGATGCGCGACGCGGGCCTGGACGCCGAGTGGCGGATCATCAACGGCGGCGACGAGTTCTTCGCGGCGACGAAGACGATCCACAACGCCCTCCAAGGCGATCCGCAGGCCCTGACCCAGACGCAGCAGGAGGTCTTCCGCCGCTACCAGGCGCTGAACGCGGAGGAGTTCGAGGACGAGTACGACTTCGTGCTCATCCACGACCCGCAGCCCGCGGGGATGATCGAGCACTTTCCAGGGAGCCGGGCGCACTGGATCTGGCGCTGTCACATCGACCTCTCGCAGCCGAACCCGGACGTGCTCGGGTTCCTTCTTCCGTGGCTGGCGCGCTACGACGCGGCGATCTTCCACATGCCCGAGTACGTGCCCCGCACGGGCGGGATGCCTCCGGCCTACATCTGGCCGCCGGCGATCGACCCGCTGACTCCGAAGAACATGGCGCTCTCGCCCGAGGACGCGGCGTACATCGTCGACCAGTTCGGCATCGACGTCGAGCGCCCGCTCCTGACGCAGGTCTCGCGCTTCGACCCGTGGAAGGACCCGCTCGGTGTGATCGACGCCTATCGCCAGGTCAAGACGGAGCACCCCGAAGTCCAGCTCGCGCTCGTCGGCTCGATGGCGCACGACGACCCCGAGGGGTGGGACTACTACAACCGCACCGTCGCCCATGCTGCCGGAGACCCCGACGTCTACATCCTCTCGAACCTGAACAACATCGGCTCGGTCGAGGTCAACGCCTTCCAGGTGCACTCCGCGGCGGTGATCCAGAAGTCGATCAAGGAGGGATTCGGCCTGACGGTGACCGAGGCGCTCTGGAAGACGAGACCGGTCGTCGCGGGTCGCGTCGGCGGGATCGTCGCCCAGATCCAGGACGGCGAGACCGGCTGGCTCGTCGATCCGGAGGACCCGGCCGAGTGCGCACGGGCCTGCCTCGAGATCATGGCCGACCCCATCGTCGCGAGGCAGACCGCGCTGCGAGGCAAGGAGTACGTGCGGCGCAACTTCCTCATGCCGCGTCTGCTGCGGGACTGGCTCGTGCTTCTGAACAAGCTCTCCGGGAACGACACCGCCGGGGCCGAGGTCGCGATGGTCGGCGCAGCCGCCTCGGGCTAGCGCCCGGGTAGGGTGGGACCGCCATGGCGGGTCGCAGGCATCTGATCGTCGTCTCGAACCGCGGTCCAATCACGTTCAGGCGGGGTCAAGACGGCGAGCGCATTCCGACGCGGGGAGGCGGCGGTCTCGTGACCGCGCTGCGCGGCCTCGTCTCGCACCACGACGTCACCTGGATCGCGAGCGCGATGAGCGACGAGGACCGGATGGTGGTGGCCGAGGCCGGCGGCGCCGCGATCGAGGAGCGCTCGCGCGACGGCTCGCCGTTCCGGCTGCGTTTGGTGGAGCACGACCTGTCGGCCTACGACTGGTTCTACAACGTCGTCTCCAACCCGATGCTCTGGTTCCTGCAGCACTACCTCTGGGAGCTTGCGTACACGCCCTCGCTGGACGTGGCGTTCCAGAACGCCTGGGACGAGGGGTACGCGCGCGTGAACGAAGGCTTCGCCGAGGCGGTGCTCGAGGAGCTCGAGCTCGATCCGGGCGCGTCGGTCTTCTTCCACGACTACCAGCTCTACCTCGCGCCGCGGCTCGTGCGGGAGCGCGCTCCGGACGCGCTGATGGCGCACTTCATCCACATCCCCTGGCCGCAGACCGACTACTGGCACGTGCTGCCGGGATCGATCCGGCGCGAGATCCACGAGGGGCTCCTGGCGAACGACGTGATCGGCTTCCACACCGAGCGCTGGCGGCTGAACTTCCTTCGCGCCGCGAGCGACGTGGCCGGGGCCTCGTGCGACTTCGCCGAGGGAACCGCGGCCTTCGGCGACCACCGGTCGCTCGTCACGGTGCACCCGATCTCGGTCGACCCGTCCGAGTTCGACGAGGCCGCAGGCACGGACGAGGTGCTCGTCGCCGAGCGGGAGCTCGAGGCCAGGCGGCCGGAGAAGCTCGTGCTGCGCGTCGACCGCACCGATCCGTCCAAGAACATCGTGCGCGGCTTCCGGGCCTTCGAGGTCTACCTCGACGCCCATCCCGAGATGCACCGGCGAGTGGGGATGCTCGCGCGGCTCGATCCCTCGAGGCAGGACATCCCCGAGTACGCCGAGTACCTGGGCGCGATCCAGCGCGAGGCGCGGCGGGTGAACGACCGGTTCCAGCAAGAGGGCTGGACTCCGATCGAGCTCGTGATCGAGGACAACTTCGCCGCCTCGGTCGCGGCCTACAAGCAGTTCGACGTGCTCTTCGTGAACGCCATCTTCGACGGGATGAACCTGGTCGCGAAGGAGGCGCCGCTCGTGAACGAACGCGACGGGGTCTTGATCCTCTCCGAGAACGCGGGCGCCCACTCGGAGCTCGGCGACTGGGCGCTGACCGTCAACCCGTTCGACGTCGCCGGCCAGGCCGAGGCGCTCGACCGGGCGCTGACGATGCCGGAGGGCGAGAGGCGGGAGCGGCTCGGTGCAATCTGCGAGCACGTCCGCGAGCACGACGTCGCAGACTGGATCGAGGGGCAGCTCGCCGACCTCGATCGCTTCAGCGCGAGCGTGACCTAGAGCCGCTCTTTTTCGACGACCCAGTACCCGCCGCGCTCGTCCACGACCCGCTCGACCTCGGTCTTCTCGTGGCCGGGAACGATCAGGAACCAGTCGTGGTGCGAGCGGACGTCGTGGTACTCCGGGAGCGGGACGGTCAGCTTCTCGAAGCAGGTCTCGTCACCGCACTCGCAGACCCACTGCGGATCTGGGCCCAGCAAGCCGTCCTGCATCTGCTCCACTCGCTCGTTGACCTCGCGGAAGAGCTTCTCGTTTTCCTCGAGTCGCGTTTCTCGGTCCATTGGCCCGAGCGGGATGCTACTCCCAGCGGCGAGCCTCGCCGAGGCCTCCGGGCAGCGATACTTTCGTGGTCGTGAGTGAGCTCTCGCACCTGAACGAGGCCGGTGAGGTCCGGATGGTCGACGTCGGCGCGAAGCCGCTCTCCCGCCGACGTGCGACCGCGCAGGCGACGCTACGGGTGGCGCCGGAGACGGCTTCCCGGCTCTCGGAGCTGCCGAAGGGCGACGCGGTGGCAGCCGCCAAGCTCGCCGGGATCATGGCCGCCAAGCGCACGAGCGAGCTGATCCCGCTCTGCCACCCGCTCCCTTTGACGCATGTCGAGGTCCGGATCGAGGTCGCGGCCGACGTGGTCGGGATCGTGGCCTCCGCCGAGACCACCGCGCAGACGGGGGTCGAGATGGAGGCGCTCGTCGCTGCGACGATCGCGGCGCTGACCGTCTACGACATGGCCAAGGCGATCGACTCCTCGATGGAGCTCTCCGAGGTGCGGCTCGTGGAGAAGACGAAGGAGCCGGTCGAGTGAGGGCGGCCGTGCTGACGGTCTCGGACGGCGTTGCCGAGGGAACGCGTGAGGACGAAAGCGGCGATGTGCTCGCAGGGCTGCTCTCGGCCGAGGGCTACGAGGTCGAGCGCCGCATCGTTCCCGACGACCGCGACGCCGTCGCCGAGGCGATCGCCGAGCTGGCGGAGGAGGCGGCGGTCGTCCTGACCACGGGCGGTACCGGCCTCGCCGCCCGCGACGTGACGCCCGAAGCCACCGGCGACGTGCTCGAGCGCATGGCGCCGGGCATCGCGGAGGCGATCCGCTCCGACTCGCTCGCGAAGACGCCGCACGCGCTGCTCTCGCGCGGGCTCGCGGGCGTGCGGGGCCAGGCGCTCGTCGTCAACCTGCCCGGCTCGCCTGGAGGCTGCCGGGACGGCTTCGAGGTGTTGCGCCCGGCGCTGGCGCACGCGGTCTCGCTGCTCGAGGGCAACCCGACCGCGCACAGGCAGACATGAGGCGGCGCTTGCGACGCCGTCGTCAGGATGCACGGGCTTTGCGCGTGCATCCGTCTGAACCGATCGGTCGACACGTCGTTCGGCAGAAGGGAGACGTGTGACTGCGATCGCCTATCCACGGCGTTTCTACTCGCTCGTCAAGTTCGAGCACACGGTCTTCGCGCTCCCGTTCGCCTACGTCGGGGCGTTCCTGGCCGTCGACGGCGTCCCGAGCGCGCACGACCTCCTCTGGATCACGGTCGCGATGGTGGGCGCCCGCTCCCTCGCCATGGGGCTGAACCGGCTGATCGACGCGGGCCTCGACGCCCGCAACCCCCGAACCGCGCGGCGGGAGCTGCCTGCCGGTTTGCTCTCGAAGGCGCAGGTCGTCCTCTTCTGCCTGGGCTCGTTCGCCGTGTTCCTGGTCGCCGTCTACCAGCTCGACCCGCTCGTGCACTGGCTCTGGCCGATCCCGGTCGTCGGCTTCGTGGTCTACCCATACCTGAAGCGCTGGACCTGGCTTTGCCACCTCTGGCTCGGCGCGGTCGACGGGTTGGCGCCGCTCGGTGCCTGGGCGGCGATCACCGGGCACCTGCCCTGGGAGGCCTGGGCCCTCGGCGGCGCGGTCGCGCTCTGGGTCGCGGGCTTCGACCTCTTCTACTCGCTGCTCGACCTCGAGGTCGACCGCGCCCAGGGCCTGCAGTCGGTCGCCGTTCGCTTCGGCGAGCGAGGCGTCTTCTTGGGTGCTCGGCTCTTCCACCTCGGCACGGTGGCGTTGCTGGTAGCGGCGGGCGCCGGCCTCGACGTCGGCGTCTTCTACTGGCTCGGGGTCGTCGCGGTCGCCGGCTTGCTCGCGTACGAGCACTCGCTGGTACGGCCGGGCGACCTGCGCCGGCTCGACACCGCGTTCTTCACCATGAACGGGGTCATCTCCGTCACGTTCTTCGTCTTCGTGCTGGCGGACGCGCTCGCATGATCCGAGCGACGGGGCTGGAGAAGCGTTACGGCCCCAAGCGCGTGCTGCGAGGCCTCGACTTCGAGCTCGAGCGCGGCGGGTTTCTCGTCGTGACGGGCCCGAACGGCGCCGGCAAGACGACGTTGCTCCGTCTCTGCGCCGGTCTCGCGATCCCTACCGGAGGGACGCTCGAGGTCGAGCCCGAGCGGGGGGGAATCGGCTTCCTCGGGCACGAGCCGCTCGTCTACCGCGAGCTGACCGTGCTCGAGAACCTCGATCTCTACGGGCGTCTCTACCACGTCCCGGAGCGTCGGGAGCGCATCGGGATGCTGCTCGAGCGCTTCGGCCTCTGGGACTCGCGCGGCGTTCGCGCCTCGGCCCTGTCGCGAGGCCAGCTGCAGCGGCTGGCGCTCTGTCGCTCGCTGCTTCACCGGCCCGAGCTGTTGATCCTCGACGAGCCCTTCGCCGGGCTCGACGCAGAAGGCTCCGAGCTGCTCGATCGCGAGCTCGCCGGGATGCGGGAGCGCCGGACGATCCTCGTCGCCACGCATGACCCCGAGCGGGTCGCGCCGCTCGCGAGCGGCAGGCTCGCGCTGGCATGAGGCGCTACTTCGAGGACGCTGCGGTGCTGGCGCGGAAGGACCTGCGGCTCGAGCTGCGGGCACGCGACACGCTCCCGGCGATGCTCCTGTTCGTGATCGCGATCCTCGTCGTCTTCCACTTCGCGCTGCCCTCGGGCTCGTCACGTCTCGCCGAGCTCGGCCTGCTCTGGGTGGCGATCCTCTTCACCGCGCTGCTCGGGCTCGGCCGCGCGTTCGTCGCCGAGCGGGAGCAGGGCCTGCTGGACGGGCTCGTGCTCGCGCCGGTCGACCGCAGCGCGATCTGGCTCGCGAAGGGAATCGCGACTCTCGCGTTCCTCGTGCTCGCCGAGGTCGTGGCGCTTCCGGCCTTCGCGCTCTTCTTCGAGCCGGTCGGGTGGTCGACGGTCGCAGGCGTAGCGCTCGCCGATCTCGGCATCTGCGCCGTCGGGACGATCCTGGCGGCCATGGCCGCGGCGGGGCGCGCGCGTGAGTTGCTCCTGCCGCTGCTCTTCCTCCCGCTCGCGCTCCCGATCGTGATCGGCGGCGTCGGCGCGAGCGTCGTCGACAACCCCGGCCGCTACCTGGGCTTCCTCGCGCTCTACGACGCGATCTTCGCGCTGCTCGCCTGGGCCTCGTTCGAGTACGTCGTCACGGAGTGACCGGAACGGCGCCCGTGCGACGCGCCAGGCGGCGCTGCTCGAGCTCGTCCGGCCACATCGCGATCAGCGAGCCGAGGAGGAACACGAAGCCCGCGAGCCAGATCAGGTCGACGAGCGGGTTGACGAGCACCTTCAGCACGACCGAGCCGTCGGCGTTGAACTGCTCGCCGATCACGAACAGGTCCTCGGCGCGGACCCAGTCCGTGCGGATGGCGACCTCGTTCGAGTCCTGCCCCTCCACGGGGTAGCGGTTCTTGCCGGCCTCGTAGACGCCGAGGTTCTTCCCGTCCCGCGAGACCGCCAGCCGGGCGCGGACCTCGGTTCGGTTCGGTCCCTTGCGGGCGACGGTGTCGACGTATCTGAGGTCGTAGCCGCGGATGTTCATCGTCTGGCCGGGCTTGAGCTGCTGCACCTTGGTCGAGCCGTAGGCGCCGCCCGCGATCCCGAGGGCGAGCAGGACGATCGCCGCGTGGACGACGTAACCCCCGTAGCGGCGGCGGTTGCGTCCCACGAGCGACGAGAACGCGCTCGGCCAGCTCGACGCGCCCAGCGCCTTGCGGGCCCGGGTGCCGCGGATGAACTCGAGCGCGATCGCCCCGAGCACGAAGGCGCAGAACGTATAGGCGACGAGCCCCGGCAGGCTCGAGCCCGCGCCGAGCGCGAGCAGGAGCGCCCCGGTCACGAGCGCGACGACGGCAGGCCAGATCAGGCTCGCCCCGAGGGCACGCAGCGAGCTGCGGCGCCACGCGACGAGCGGGCCGATGCCCATCAGTAACAGCAAGGGCAGGCCCAGCACGCGCAGGAAGAAGTCGAAGTAGGGCGGCCCGACCGTGATCGGCTCGCCGCGAACAGCCTCCGAGAGCAACGGGAACGCCACTCCCCAGAGCACCGTCAGAGTGAAGGCGACCAGGAGCAGGTTGTTGTAGAGGAACGCCGCCTCGCGCGAGGCGAGCGACTCGAGCCGCGTCGTCGTCCGCAGCAGCGGCAGACGCCAGAAGATGAGCGCCGCCGAGAAGGTCGCCACCAGCCCGATGAAACCGAGGAACCACGGCCCGATCGACGACTGGGTGAAGCTGTGGATCGAGCTGATCACGCCGCTTCGCGTCAGGAAGGTGCCGAAGAGCGAGAGGCAGAACGCCAGCGAGACGAGCACCGCGTTCCAGACCCGGAGCATGTTCTTCTTCTCCTGCACCATCACCGAGTGCAGGAAGGCGGTCGCGGCGAGCCACGGCATCAAGGCGGCGTTCTCGACCGGGTCCCACGCGTAGTAGCCGCCCCAGCCGACCTCCTCGTAGGCCCACTTGGCGCCGAGCAGGATCCCGATCCCGAGCGCGGTCCAGGCGAGCAGCGTCCAGCGCCGGGTGACGATGATCCAGCGCTCGTCCACTCTGCCGGAGAGCAGGGCCCCGGCCGCGAAGGCGAAGGGGATCGTGAGCCCGACGTAGCCGAGATAGAGCAGCGGCGGGTGGATCATCATGTAGGGGTTCTGCAGGCTCGGCACGAGCCCCGCGCCGTCGACCGGCGCGGCCTGGCGCGCGAACGGGCTCGCCACGAAGACGAGAATCAGCGCGAAGAAGCTGGCGACGCCGCCGAGCACGGGGACAGTCCAGGGAAGCAGGCGGCGGATCAGGTCGCGGTTCAGGGCGACGGCGAGGGACCCGAGCCCGGTGAGGACGAGCAGCCAGAGGAGCAGCGAGCCCTCCTGGCCGCCCCAGAAGGCGCTGACGGAGTACGGGAACGGGAGCTTGCGACTCGAGTGCTCGGCGACGTAGGTGAACGAGAAGTCGCGGTCGTGCAGGGCCTTCAGGAGCACGAACGCCGCGACCGCGGTTGCGCCGAAGGCGCCGAAGAGGGCGTTGCGGGCCGACTCGTGCAGCCGTCGCCGCCCCTGGTAGGCGGCGAAACCGCCGCCGAGCGCCGCGTAGAGCGCGAGCCCGAAGGCGACGATCAGAGCGGCGCGCCCGAGGTCGGCCACGCGCCCGAGTCTAGCGGCCGGAGGTCGGGCTCGTTCTGCGATGATTCCAGCGGTTTCCGTGGTCGCCCGCCTGCGTGACATCCCGTTGCCTGCGCTCGCCTGGAGCGCCGTCGCCTTGATGGCGACCGCGTTCGCCCTCGTGTTCTTCTACGCGCCGATCGACGCCGACCAGGGCCTCTCCCAGAAGATCTTCTACATCCACGTCCCGATCGCGCTGACCTCGTACGCGTGCTTCGGCTGGGGAGCGTGGAAGGCGTTCGTGCACCTCTGGAAGCGGAGCCCGGGCGCAGACCTGGAGAGCTACGCCGCGATTCACCAGGGCGTCATCTTCGGCGCCTTGACGCTGGTGACCGGCTCGATCTGGGCGCGCATCTCGTGGGGTGTCTGGTGGACCTGGAGCTCGAACCAGCTCGTCACCTTCTTGATCCTCTTCCTCTTCTACTCGGCGTACTTCATGCTTCGCTACTCGGTCGAGCCGGGTCCGGCGCGCGCGAACATGTGCGCGGTCTACGCGCTCTTCGGGGTGGTGCTGATCCCGGTCAGCTGGCTCTCGATCCGGCTCGCGAACGACTTCATCCACCCAACCGTCTTCACGACCGACGGACCCCAGATGTCCGGCTCGATGTTCCTCGCGTTCTGCGTCTCCTGGCTCGCGCTCCTCACCCTGGCGGGCACGATGTACCGGGTCGAGCTCGCCGGAAAACGGCTCGACGAGCGGATGCGTGAGCTGCGGGAACTCTTGACCGCATGAGCGCCGGCGAGAAGTACGTCGCGGCCGCGTACCTGGTCGTGTTCGTGGCGGTGCTGGCCTGGGTCGCGATCATCGCGTCGAAGCTGGCGCGGCTCTCGCGTGATGTGGACGAGCTGACCGAGCTGGCCCGTCGCCGGCTCGAGCGCGAGGCGGAGCCGGAGCAGGGCCGCGTCGAGGTCGGCTAGGTGTTACTGCGGGTCGGCTCGCGGGGGTCGCGGCTCGCGCTGACGCAGGCGGAGCTCGCGGCGTCGCGGCTGCGTCGCCCCGGGATCGAGATCGCGCTGATGCCGATCACCACCGCCGGCGACCGCGACCGGACGAAGCCGTTCGGCGAGATCGGCTCCCGGGGCGTCTTCGTCAAGGAGATCGAGGAGGCGTTGCTGGACGGGCGCATCGACGTTGCGGTGCATTCGGCGAAGGACATGACCTCCTCGGACCCCGCCGGCCTGATCGTCGGCGCCTATCTCGAGCGTGAGGACCCGCGCGACGCGCTCTGCGGGGCCGACGAGCTGCGACCGGGCATGCGAGTCGGCACGGCGTCGGTCCGGCGCCGCGCGCAGCTCCTGGCGCTCGAGCCGGAGCTCTCGATCGAGCCGTTGCGCGGCAACATCGACACGCGGCTTCGCAAGCGGGGCGAGCGGGGCCTCGACGCGGTGGTGCTCGCGGCCTGCGGTCTCGATCGGCTAGGGCTCTCGGGCGAGATCGGGCTGCGGCTCGAGCCGGGGCAGGTCTTGCCCGAGGCCGGGCAGGGAGCGCTCGCGCTGCAGGTGCGGGCGGGCGAGGAGGAGCTCGTCGGGGAGGCCGGCCATCCCGAGACGCGGCGACGGGTCGAGGCCGAGCGCGCCTGCGTCTTCGCGATCGGGGGCGGCTGCCTCGCGCCGGTGGCCGCGTTCCACGACGGCGCGACCCTGACCGCGCTCGTGGCCGCCGAGGACGGCAGCTGGGTCGAGCGGCGCAGCGGCGACGACCCGTCCGCCCTCGCAACGGAGCTGGCGGCCTTTTCCCCGGCGTGACGGAATCGGCACGGTCCGGGCACACATCCGCGCAGCGCGGAGCGCTAGCGTGAAGATCCCCTGGGTGGGTGGGGGTTAGGGATGGCCCAGAGCCACAGCCACGGCGATGGGCAACCGCGGAGGGTGATCGTCACACGCGCGCGCGAGCAGATCGAGCCGCTTGCGCGGCGCGTGGAGGAACTCGGTCACGACGTCGTGCGGTGCCCGCTGATCGAGCTCGAGGCGATCGGCCCTGACGAGATCGAGGTCGACGGGTACGACTGGGCGGTCGTGACCAGCCCGTTTGGCGCCCGGGAGCTACTGCGGCGCGCGCGCGGACGGTTGCCGCCGGTGGCGGCGATCGGGCCGGGCACCGCCGCCGCTCTTCGCGACGGCGGCGTCGAGCCGGCCTTCGTGCCGCGCGTCTCGACGCAGGAGGGTCTCGTCGCGGAGCTTCCGAGCCCGGCCGGAGGCGTCCTCTTCGCCGGGGCGGAACGCGCTCGCCGTCACCTCGTCGAGGCGCTCGATGCGGACTTCGTGGCGCTCTACCGAACCCAGAGCTTGCGGCCGGAGGTTCCCCCGGACGGCGATCTGGTCGTCCTCGCCTCGGCCTCGGCTGCGGAGGCGGCCGCCGAACTCGGTCTCGACGTTCCCGTGGTGTCGATCGGGCCCGAGACAACGCGCGCCGCCCGTGCCGCGGGTCTCCGTGTCGTCCAGGAGGCGGAGACGCACGACCTCGACGGCCTCCTCGCAGCCGTCGCTCGAGCCGCCGTTTAGGCTCCCCGCCGTGGTCATCACGTTCCTCTCGGACTTCGGGCTTCAGGACGACTTCGTCGGAACCTGCCACGGCGTGATGAAGCGGCTCGCGCCGCAGGTCGAGATCATCGACATCACCCACGGGATCCCGC
Organism: uncultured Actinomycetes bacterium; assembly: GCA_963754265.1. Lineage (GTDB taxonomy): Bacteria > Actinomycetota > Thermoleophilia > Gaiellales > Gaiellaceae > AC-32. The sequence continues at coordinate 106,686 of CAVWFB010000004.1, forward strand.
CGCAGCACGTGCTCCAGGGCGCTCTCGTGCTCAGCAACACCCTTCCCTACATGCCCGAAGGCGTACACCTCGCGGTGGTCGATCCCGGTGTGGGGGGCCATCGCAGGCCGCTCGCCCTGCGCACGGAAGACGGCAGGATGCTCGTCGGGCCCGACAACGGGCTGCTCATTCCGGCCGCCGAGCGCCTCGGAGGCGTCAACGAGGCGCATGAGCTGGCGAACCCCGAGTACGCGCTCGACACCGTCTCTCGGACGTTCCACGGCCGCGATCTCTTCTCGCCTGCTGCCGCGCATCTCGCCCTGGGCGTCGGCTTGAGCGAGCTGGGTCCCCCGATCGACCCACAGGCCCTCGTGCGCATCGACCTGCCCGAGCCCGAGGTCGGGCAGAACCGAATCCGCGCCGTCGTGCTCTACGTCGACCACTTCGGGAACGTGCAGCTCAACCTGAAGCGCGAGCACCTCGAGCGGGCCGCCGTGCTTCCCGGCGTCACCGTCGAGCTGGAGATCGCGCTCGACCGCTACTACGCGGTTGCGGCACGCACCTTTGCGGACGCGGGAGCGGGCGACATCATCCTCTACGAGGACGCCTACGGGAACGTTGCGATCGCGATCAGCGGTGGGAGCGCTGCGGAGATGTTCGGCGGCGTAGGGGCGGGCCAGGACGTCCGGATCCACCTAAGGACACCCTGAGCCCGCTGGCCCAGACTCTCGGCCGACGCTTCGCGCGTCTGGCCACCGACGTCGTCGTCAGGCGGCCCGGCCTCTGGCGGCTCTTTCGGGGACCGATGCGCCGCCAGTTCGACACCCTTGCGCCTCGGTGGGACACCATGCGCGACCAAGCTCATCTCGCCTCGCACGAACGCGCGCTCGAGGCGGTCGAGGGCTCGCCCGGCCACATCCTCGACCTTGGCACCGGGACGGGTACGGCCGCCCTCGCGGCGGCGCGGCGCTTTCCGGAGGCCGAGGTCGTCGGCGTCGACATCTCGGAAGAGATGCTCGCCGAGGCTCGTCGCAAGACGCCGCCGGAGCTCGCGGGCCGGGTCCGCTTCGAGCAGGCCGACGGGGCTCGGCTCCCGTACCCGGCCGAGGCGTTCGAGCTCGTGACGCTGGCGAACATGATCCCGTTCTTCGACGAGCTGGCGAGAGTGACCGCACCTCGCGGCTGGACCCTCTTTTCGTTCTCGGCGGGTCCTGAGACGCCGATCTGGGTCCCGCCGGAACGGCTTCGAGCGGAGCTCGAGCGCCGCGGTTTCTCGGAGTTTGCGGATTTCCGGGCCGGGGCTGGGACGGCGTTGCTTGCCCGCAAGCGAGAGCCGGTTTAGGCTGTCTCCAAAGGACGTTCGCGGCGCGGTCACACCGGCCCGGACGTCCTTCCTTTGCGCGCGGCGCGGCTACACTAGGCCACCGCGGCGAGGTAGCTCAGTTGGTAGAGCACACGGCTGAAAACCGTGGTGTCGCCGGTTCGATTCCGGCCCTCGCCACTTTCGCCTAGCTCTTCGCCCGAGCCGCCGACAGTCGGTCCACCAGAGCCTCGACGAGCTCGCTCTTGAGAAGCACCTCGTCCGCGCCGGCGTCGCGAACGGCCCGGTGCAGCGCCGGCGCCTCGTCGCCGGTCAGCGCGATCAGGCACACGTTCGGATGGTCGCGACGCAGCCGAGTGGCGGCGCTGACGCCGTCGAGCATCGGCATGTGCAGGTCGAGCACGACCGCGTCGGGGTCGAGATCGTCGGCGAGCTCGATCGCCTGGAGGCCGTCGAGCGCGCTCCCGACCACGGCCAACTCGGGCTGCCCGTCGATCAGCGCCTGCAGAGACTCGAGGAAGGCGCCGTCGTCGTCTGCGATCAGGACGCGGATGGGCGGCTCATCCGGGCGCGGGTGATCCATCTATTAGGCAACGCTAGCCTTGCCGCGATGGTTGCTCAAGGCCCCATGGATCCGGTCGCGGTGATCGGTGCCCCACTCGACCTCGGCGCGGGCCGCCGTGGCGTCGACATGGGCCCCTCCGCGATCCGCTACGCGGGCCTCGAGCCGCGGATCGAGGAGCTCGGGCGTCGCTGCGTCGACTGGGGTGACGTCGTGACGGCGGTTGCCGAGGCGAGCGCCGTCGGCGACGAGCGCGTCAGGTTCCTCCCGCAGATCAAGGAAACCTGCGAGCGGATCGCGGAGCTGGTGGCGAAGGCGGTCGATGAACGTCTCGTGCCGCTCGTCCTGGGCGGCGACCACTCGGTCGCGCTCGGGACGCTCGGCGGGCTCGCGCGTGCATCGGGGAAGGGCGGCGTGCTCTGGCTGGACGCCCACGGCGACCTGAACCGGCCCGGCACCTCGCCGACCGGGAACGTCCACGGGATGCCGCTGGCCGCGGCGCTCGGCCTGGGCGGGGCCGAGTTCGAGAGCGAGGCCTATCCGCTCCCGGCACTCGAGCGGAGTCGCGTCGCCCTGTTCGGCGTCCGCTCGCTCGACCCGGCCGAGCGCGGGCTGCTGGCGGAGCTCGATGCCCTCGTGTTCACGATGAGCGACCTCGACCGGGTCGGCGTCGAGCCGGCCATGCGAGAAGCGCTGGAGCACGTGGCCGGTCCCGGGTTCGTACACGTGAGCCTCGACCTGGACGTGCTCGACCCCGAGGTGGCGCCGGGCGTCGGCACCCCGGTCCGCGGCGGGCTCTCGTACCGGGAGGCGCACCTCGCGCTGGAGCTGGTCGCGGAGTCGGGACTCGTGCGCTCGTTCGACGTCGTCGAGGTCAACCCGATCCTCGATCGGGAGAACCAGACGGCAAAGCTCGCGGTCGAGCTGGTCGCAAGCGCCCTCGGCGCGCGCATTCTGTAACACCTGAGCCTGAGCCCCCGGGGGTCCCCCGTGTGTTCCCCCCTGGGATCACCGTAGCCGGCGCGGCGTCACGCGTGGGAAACGTCGCTGTGACGCAAGAGGAACTTCTCGACCGCGTCGGCGGTTTGCTCGAAGGCATCCCAGTAGACGATGTGGCCTCCGGGCACGCCGGTCACCTCGAGCTCGTCCAGCGTGCTGGCGTACTCGTCGAGCTGCTCCTCACGCACGAGTCCGAAGTGCGACGCGTGCACGAGCAGGGTCGGGACGCACATGACGGACGGCGGAGGCGGCTCGGTGCAGAGCTCGCCGTAGGCCGTGACTACCGCCGAGCGGCAGAACCGCCAGCGCAACCGGCCGTCCGGCGAAGACTCGAGGTGCTCTTCCGCCTCCTCCTCGAGGAAGGCTCTTGGCGTGGGCGCTCCACTGGCGAGGCGCGATGCGATCGCCTCATCGACCGACGCGAAGGAATGGTCGAGGGCGGCTTCCTGGGCGAAGTCGTGCCCGACGTGGGGCAGGATCTGAATCGCGGGGTCGAGGAGAACTGCGGCCGTCAGGCGTTCCGGCGCTTGCGCTGCGAGGTGGAGCACCAGACGGCCGCCGAAGCTGTGGCCGATCCAGATGGCCCGGTCGACGCCGGCGCCGTCGACGCTCTCCAGGACGTCGCCGAGGTGTGTCGCGATGTCCCAGGGAGGGTCATTGCCGGACCGTCCATGCCCGCGCAGGTCGGGTGCGAGGACGCGAAAGTGCCGGGCCAGGCGCTCTTCGGCGAGCTTGCGAAACCTGCGCCCGTGCGCCGAGACGCCGTGGAGGCAGACGACCGGTGGAGCATGCGGGTCGCCCCACTCGTGGACGTGCAGGCGCATTCGCGCGACACTACCCGCGGTGCTCGGCCTGCTGTACGACATTCACGGGAACCTCCCCGCCCTCGAGGAGGTGCTCTCCGAGGCGGACGCCGTCGGGGTCGACCGTTGGCTGCTCGGCGGCGACTACGGCACGCCGAGCCCGTGGCCGCTGGAGACGCTCTCTCGCCTGAGACAGCTCGAGAACGCGACCTGGATCCGGGGCAACGGCGAGCGTTGGCTGCGGGAGCCGCCTGAGGACCGGCCCGAAGTGATGGAGGTGTACGAGCTCTTCACGGGTGGGCTTCCCGAAGACGTGATCGAGTGGCTCTACGGGCTGCCGCCGCAGGCCGAGCTCGACGGTGTCCTCTACGTCCACGGCTCCCCGGTCTCCGACGTGGAGAGCTTCGCGCCCGAGCCGCAGGACGGCGAGGAGAAGATGCTGGGCGATGTGGGTGACCGGACGATCGTGTTCGGGCATAGCCACCAGCAGTTCCGGCGGCCGGGGCCCCACGGAACGGATCTGCTCAACCCGGGCAGTGTCGGCATGCCGCTCGACGGCGACCGGCGCGCCGCCTGGGCCATCCGAGACGACGACGGCGAGTTCGCCTTTCGCCGCACCCAGTACGACGTCGAGCGTGCCGCGGCCGCATACCGCCAGATGCCCGGTGACTTCGGCGAATTCGCCGCCAACCGGATCGAGCGCGGTTCGGACTAGGCGAGCGCCGCGTCGAGCGTGATCTCGACGTTTCCAACCAGTGCGTTCGAGACCGGGCAACCTACCTTCGCCTCTTCCGCAGCTGCCCGGAACGCGTCCTCGTCGATCCCGTCAACCTGCCCGCGGACGGTGAGTCGCATCGAGGTGATGCGGAATCCGCTCTCACGCTGGTCGAGGATCGCGACCGCATCGGTCTCGAGCCGCGTAGGCGGGTGGCCGGCCTGTGCGAGGCCATTCGCGAGCGCCATCGAGAGGCAGGTTGCATGGGCCGCTGCGATCAACTCCTCGGGGCTGGTCTTGCCGCCGGAGTCTTCGAATCGCGACGCGAACGTGACCTCCTGGCCGCCGATCGCCCCGCTGCCGACGTCGAACCGGCCGGAGCCGCTACGCAGATCTCCGTCCCACGTTGCGTGGGCCCGTCGCTCAATCGCCATCGTCTGCCTCCTCTTCGCCCGATCCGGACGGGCGATAGTACGTCCTGCCTCTCAACTCTTCCGGGAGGTAGTCGACCTCAAACCCGCGCGGATCGTTGTGCGGGTAGACGTAGCCGGCACCGCGACCCAGCTTCTTCGCCCCCGGATAATGGGCGTCGCGGAGCGAGTCCGGCGGACGGACCTGGCCGTGCTCGCGCACGTCTGCTGCGGCCTCCGTCAGCGCGACGTATGAGGCGTTCGACTTCGGCGCCCGGGCCAGGTAGATCGCTGCCTGCGCCAGGTTGAGACGAGCCTCGGGCAGGCCGACGTGCTCGACCGCCTGGGCCGCTGCGACGGCGACGAGCAACGCCCGCGGGTCGGCGTTGCCGATGTCCTCGGAGGCCAGGACGACCATGCGCCGGGCGATGAAGCGAGCGTCCTCGCCGCCTTCTAGCATCGCCGCGAGGTAGTAGACGGAGGCGTCGGGATCCGAGCCGCGCATCGACTTGATGAAGGCCGAGGTGAAGTCGTAGTGGGCGTCGCCGCCCTTGTCGTAGACGAGAGGCCGCTTGCGCGAGGCGTCCTCGACATGCGCGACCGCAACCGTGTTCCCCTCGGCTCCAGCGGTTTGCGCAGCGAGCTCGAGGATGTTGAGGGCGTTGCGGGCGTCTCCACCGGATCGTCGGGCGATCAGCTCGACCACGTCCGGCGCGACCTCGGTCTCCAGCGCCTCGGCCCCGCGCCGGACGATCAGCGCGAGCTCGTCCTCGCCGAGCGGCTCGAGCTCGTAGATCTGGCACCGCGACAGCAAGGCGGAGTTGACCTCGAAGTAGGGGTTCTCGGTGGTCGCCCCGATCAGCGTCAGCAACCCCTCCTCGACGGCCGGCAGCAGTGCGTCCTGCTGTGCCTTGTTGAAGCGGTGGATCTCGTCCAGGAAGAGGATCGTGCGCTGCCCGGAGCCGCCGAGCCGGTCGCGTGCGCGGGCGAGGGCTGCGCGTACGTCGGCGACCGACGCCGAGACCGCGGAGAGCTCCTCGAAGGCCGCACCGGTGGTAACGGCGACGATGCGGGCCAGGGTTGTCTTGCCGGTGCCGGGCGGCCCGTAGAGGATCATCGAGCCGACCCGGTCCTCGGCGATCGCGAGCCGCAGCGCCGAGCCCTCGCCGAGCACCTGCTCCTGTCCCACGAACTCGTCGAGCGTCCTCGGACGTAACCGCAGGGCGAGCGGCGCCACCTCGTCGAGGCGTTCGCGGGTGGCGTCGGAGAAAAGGTCGCTCACGCCGAGAAGTATGCTCCCGCCGTGGCGACCGGCGGAGCGGAGGACTACACCCAGCCCGTCCTCCCGGGTGAGGGCGCGAGCGACTACGAGCGTTACCTCCGCACCGACGATCTCCTCGCGCTCCAGAAGCGGCCCGACGAGCGGGTTCACCGCGACGAGCTCCTCTTCCAGACCGTCCATCAGGCCTCGGAGCTGTGGCTGCAGCTCGCCTGGAACGAGGTCGAAGAGGCGACCGCTCTTCTCGAGCGCAAGGAGTTGGCACCGGCCGAGCGACTGCTCCGGCGGGCGATCGAATGCGTCGAGTACGTGATCGGGCAGCTCGACATGCTCGAGAACATGTCGCCGTGGGAATACCAGGAGATCCGCAAGGTCCTCGGGCATGGGAGCGGCTTCGACTCGCCGGGGTTCCGTGAGATTCGTCGGATAACCCCGCAGCTGGGCCAGAGGTTTTCGCAGCTGCTCCGCGACGAGGGGCTGACCGTCGTCGAGCTCTACCGCCAGGGCCGGGAGCGCGAGGATCTCTACCAGCTCGCCGAGCAGCTGATCGCCTGGGACGAGCGGATCGCGCTCTGGCGGATGCGGCACTACCTCGTGGTCGCGCGCGTGATCGGCGACCAGGTGGTCGGCACCCAGGGCACGCCTGTCGAGCTGCTCGGAGGCCTGATCAAGTACCGGTTCTTCCCCGAGCTGTGGGCGGCGCGGAACCGCCTGACCCAGCTCTCGATCGAAGAAGGCTGATGGCGACACTCTCCTTGCGGGACGAGGCCACGAGCCTCCTCCAGGCGCTGATCCGGCTCGACACGGTCAACCCGCCGGGGAACGAGACCCAGGCTGCCGAGCTCCTGCGCGACTACCTGGCCGAGAGCGGTGTCGAGAGCGAGCTGTACGCGCGGACACCCGAGCGGTCGAACCTCGTGGCGCGGCTTCCGGGCAGCGGGGACGGGCCGAGCCTGATGCTCCTCTCGCACACGGACACGGTGGTGGCCGACGCCTCGGAGTGGCAGGCCGACCCGTGGTCCGGCGAGCTGCGCGACGGCGAGATCTGGGGCCGGGGGGCTCTGGACATGAAGGGCCAGGTCGCTGCGAGCGCGGTGGCGATGGCGACGCTCGGGCGCGAGGGATTCCGCCCCGGGGGCGACCTCGTCTTCGTGGCGGCCGCGGACGAGGAAGTGGGCGAGGGATTCGGCCTGCCGTGGCTTTGCGAGAACCACCCAGAGGCTGTCCGCGTCGACTACGCCCTGAACGAGGGCGCGGGCGAGCGCATCGAGCTGCTGGGCCGGCCGTACTACATCTGCTCGAGCGCGGAGAAGATGAGCTCGCCGTTCCGGCTGCGCGTCAACGGGCGTGCGGGTCACGCCTCGATGCCCGGGATCGCGGACAACGCCCTGGTCAAGGCCGCGCCGTTGCTCGAGCGGCTCGCCGCCTACGAGCCCGAGCTGCACCTCGGGCCCGAGACGAGCGCGGTCATAGAGGCGGTTGCCGGGCGTGCGCTCGAGCCGGCCGAAGCGCTCGAGCTGGCGCGCGAGGTCGACCCGTTGGCCGCGGAGCTGCTCGAGCCGCTGCTGTCGCTGACGCTCTCTCCGACGATGATCTCCGCCTCGCAGCGCCGGAACGTGATCCCGCATCTCTGCGAGGTCGTGGTCGACTGTCGCCTCTTGCCGGGCCAGACCCAGGACGAGGTCGAGCCGCTGCTGCGCGCGGTGCTCGGCGACGGCGACTACGAGCTCGAGTGGATCGAGGCCCGCGGCGGAACCCGGTCCCCACTGGACACGCCGCTCTGGGACGCGGTCGAGAGCTTCGTCGCCGAGATCGAGCCGGAGGCGGCGGTGCTCCCGGTCTCCGTGGCGGGTTTCACCGACAGCCACTGGCTGCGTGAGGCCTTCGGGACCGTCGCCTACGGGTTCTGTCCGATGCGGGCGATGGACCCGCAGCTCGCCGCCCGGCTGGTCCACTCAGCCGACGAGCGGATCGCCGTCGACGACCTGGAGCTGGCGGTGCAGTGCTTCCGTCACGTGGCCGTCGAGGTGACCGGCGCCAGCTAGGCTCTTTCGCGATGGACGAGAAGATCCGTCTCGGCGGGATGGCGCTGATCAACGGCGTGCTCGTGCACGGCCCCAACTCGTGGGCCTGCGCGATCCGGGCGCCCGGCGGCGAGCTGAAGGTCGAGTCGGACTACAAGCGATTCCGCGCCGCGACGGTGCGCAACCCGCTGCTGCGAGGGCCGGCGCGCATGGCCGAGGTCTTCGCGCTCTTGCCCCAGGTGCGCCGCCGGCTGCCGGAAGCGCGACTGCCCTTCCAGCGCCCGCAGGTGCTGGCGGCAATGCTGGGCACGGCGCTGGCCGTCCGGTCGGTGAAGGAGTCGCGGAGGCTGAGCCCGCTCGCGCGGGAGCTCGTCGGCAGTCTCCTCTCGCTAGCGCCGGCTGCGCTCGCCATGCGGGGCTCCGAGCTCGCCGCCTACCACGGCGCCGAGCACATCTCGATCGGGACCTACGAGCACGGTGAGCCTCGGGCGCGCGAGCACGAGCGCTGCGGCTCCCACATGCTCGGCCCGCTCGTCGCGAGCTCGGCCGTCGGCGGCGCGCTCGCCTCGCGCGCTCCCGCGCGCCTTCGCACCCCGGCGCGCGTGACCGCGCAACTCGGCGCCGTCGCCGCGTCGACCGAGATCTTCGCCTGGATGGCGCGCAATCCCGAGCACCCGCTCTCGAGGGCACTGGCCAAGCCGGGGCACGAGCTCCAGCACCGACTGGCGACGGCCGAGCCGACTCCCGAGCAGCTCGAGGTCGCCGAGGCTGCGCTCGCGGCCTGCCTCGAGCTGGAGCGGACCGCCGATGGAGCAGACCACAACTAAGCGGCGGCTTCCGCCCGACATCTTCGAGCTCCCCGTCGAGAAGATGCGGGAGGGCTACTACACCGACGCGTACTTCAACCACACGCGAGCCGTGCTCATCGCCGACGAGCGGCACCCGCGCGTCGTGATGCAGGTCTTCCAGAAGAGGCACTCGTACGTCGGCGGGGTCGACGAGGCGATCGCGGTACTGAAGCTGTGCGCCGACGGCTGGGAGGAGCTGACCGTGCAGGCCCTCTACGACGGTGACCGGATCGAGCCGTACGAGCCCGTGCTCACGATCGAGGGCGACTACACCTCGTTCGCGCACCTCGAGACCGTCTACCTCGGCGTGCTCGCGCGGCGGACGCTGATCACGACGAACGTCGTCCGGGTGCTGGAGGCCGCGAATCGCAAGCCGATCATCTTCATGCCTGCCCGCCACGACCACCACCGGGTTCAGACCGGCGACGGCTACGCGGCCTACGTCGCGGGCCAGGTCGTCGGCGCCGAGATCGGCGTCACCTCCGATGCGCAGGCGTCGTGGTGGGGCGGACGGGGCATCGGCACCGTGCCGCACGCCTTGATTGCCTCCTACGGCGGGAACACGGTGCTCGCTGCTACGAGGTTCGTCGAACACATCGATCCCGACATCCACGTGACCGTGCTCGTGGACTTCGAGAACGACTCGGTGCGGACGGCGCTCGAGGTCGCGCGCGCTCTGGGGGCGCGGCTCTGGGGCGTCCGGCTCGACACTTCGGGCCAGCTCGTCGACAAGGCGCTCTGGAACGAGATGGGCGACTTCGACCCGCGCGGCGTCAACGAGAGGCTCGTCTGGAAAGTCCGGGAGGCGCTCGACCGGGACGGTTTCGAGCGGGTGAAGATCGTCGTCTCGGGCGGCTTCGACGCGGAGCGGATCGAGGTCTTCGAGAGCCGCGGCGTGCCCGTCGACTCGTATGGCGTGGGCTCGGCGCTCATCCGCGGCGAGAACGACTTCACGGCCGACATCGTCATGACCGACGGCCGTCCTTCCGCAAAGGTCGGGCGCCGCTACCATGAGAACCCCCGGCTCGAGCTGGTCGACTAGGCCCGAACCGAAGCGGCGATCCCGGGCCACTCCTCGATCGGAGTGTCCGAGCGTACGACGTGCATGCCGGCCTCGGCGAAACGGGCGAAGGCGGCATCTGCCTCCTCGGTGTAGTCGACCTCCCCGGGCACCACCACCGCCGAGGTGCAGTCCTCGAGCAGGTACACCTTCTCCGTCAGGCCGTCTTCCCGGAGCAGCGCCGAGTCGAGGAGGTCGGCGATCGTCCAGGCGACGCAGTGGCTCTTCGCCTGGCCCGCGATCACGACCGCGTCGAAGGCGAGCAACTCGTCGATCAGGGCCGCGTTCGGGCGGGCGATGGGCTCGCCGTCGGGCCCGTCGGTGACCTCGGGGCCCAACACCGAGTAGTGCTCGGTCAGCGGCGAGTTCCCTTTCACCTGGAAGTTGGGCTGCGACCGCCGCGCGATCCCGTGGAAGAAGACTGTCTCCTCCACCGCCGAGACCAGCGCGTGGCCGATGCCGCCGAGGAGGGCGTGGTACGGCCAGATCGTCAAGCGGTACTTGCCGCTCGCGTCGAGCGCGCGCACGTAGTGGAGCAGGTGCCGCTGGGCGTACTCGGGCTCGAGCCCGAGCGTCTCGGCGACGGCCGGGTTGGCCCGCCAGCGACCGGCCTCGATGTCGGCGGTGTCGACCAGCGTGTACGGCTCCGGATTTCGGCCGTCTTCGTCTACGAGCCAGACTGCGTGGAAGATCTGCATCGCCTGGTGCGTGTCCAGGGTCGGAACCACCTGCGTGATCGCATCCAGGTTCCCGTAGATGAACTCGCAGAGGCGGCGGTTGTCGTCGACCGCGCCCGTTCCCGAGCGCCCCGCGACGAACAGTTCGAATCCGGGTACGCAGAAGGTGTTCTGAACGTCGACGGCCACGAGGCAGACGCGCAGCCGGTCGTCCGCCGCCCGTTGCAGCTCGTGCTCGCGCGCCCAGGCTTCGGCCGTCGCCGCCCGCTCCTCGTACGGGACACGCCAGACGAGGTCGATGCTCTCGGGGTCGAAATGGGGCGGGATCGGCAGCACGCGGCCTAGTCTAGAGGCGTGGATTCGGCCTCCCGCAGCCGGCTGCCGCCGGTCGTGGCGCGCGCTCTCGAGCTCGAGCGAGAGCTGGGCTTCGGGGGCTCGTCGATCCCCGAGGTGGGGCGGCTGCTGCATGTGCTCGCCGGCCAGCGCGGGCGCGCGCGTGTGGGCGAGATCGGAACCGGCGCCGGCGTCGGGGCGGCCTGGATCGTCTCTGCGCTCCCGCCCGAGGTGCCGTTCGTCTCCGTCGAGCTGGACGCCGACCTCGCGACCGCGGCCGCCGGCCTGTTCGCGGAGGACGAGAACGTGACCGTGCTCCGCGGCGACTGGCACGAGCTGCTGCCGCCGGAAGCGCCGTTCGACCTGCTCTTCTACGACGGCGGCGGCAAGCAGCGTCCGGACCTCGACGGCGAGCAGGTGGTGGGGCTGCTTGCACCCCGCGGCACCGTCGTGCTGGACGACCTCACCCCGGGCCGATCCGGTCCGGATCCCGTGCGCGATTTCTGGCTCCAGCACCCCCGGCTGGCTGCGATCGAACTGCTGACGACGCCCGAGACCGCCGTAATCCTGGCCGTCCACGTCTAGCCGGCAGTTGACGCGGCGGCCAAAGCCGTCGATAACACGACTAGGGCATGGACTGGTTGGTCTTCTTTCGCGACGGGATCGCGGCCTGGTTGCCGCTGTTCTTCGCGGTTCTGCTCGTCCTGATGGTCTACATCCTCTGGCGCACGCTCCAGGTGATGCCGAGGGTGAGCGCCGCCAAGACGATCGTCGCCACCTCGACCGTCTCCTGGGACGACGTCGCCGGCCTGGACGAGGCGAAGGAGGAGCTCGCCGAGGTCGTCGACTTCCTGCGCGAGCCCGAGCGGTTCGGCCGGCTCGGCGCGCGCATCCCCAAGGGGATCCTCCTCTACGGCCCGCCGGGAACCGGGAAGACGCTGCTCGCGAAGGCGATCGCCAGCGAGGCCGGCGCGCGCTTCTACGCGCAGAGCGCCTCCGCGTTCGTCGAGATGTTCGCCGGTCTCGGCGCGGCCCGGATCCGCAAGCTCTTCGAGGAGGCGCGCAAGAACGCACCCGCGATCATCTTCATCGACGAGCTCGACGCCGTCGGCGCCCAGCGCACGGGCCACGGGTTCAGCCGCGAGCAGGATCAGACGCTGAACCAGCTGCTGGTCGAGCTGGACGGGTTCGAGTCTCGCGAGCAGATCGTCGTGATGGGAGCTTCGAACCGGCTCCAGGATCTCGATGTCGCGCTCCTGCGCCCGGGCCGCTTCGACCGCCAGGTGCTGGTTGCGGCGCCCGATCTGGCCGGGCGCGAGGAGATTCTGCTCGTCCACACGAGAGGGAAGCCGCTCAGCGACGATGTCGACCTCCGCTCGGTCGCCAGGCAGACCGCCGGGCTGACCGGCGCGGAGCTGGAGAACATCGCCAACGAGGCCGCGATCTTCGCCGGTCGCTCGAGCCAGCGATCGATCCGGCAGTCCGACTTCGAGGACGCGATGGAGCGCGTGGTCGCGGGCCTGCAGCAGCGCAAGGTCGTGACCGAGAAGGAGCGGCGGATCCTCGCCTACCACGAGGCGGGCCACGCGGTCATGTCGCACCTGACGGGCGACCTGCTCCCGGTCCACAAGGTGACGATCGTCTCGCGCGGCCAGGCGCTCGGGTACACGCTCAACCTGCCCACCGAGGAGCGCTACCTGCACACCACCGAGGAGTTCGAGGATCTGCTGAAGGTCTACCTCGCCGGTCGCGCCGCGGAGCAGATCGTCTTCGGGCGCGTCACGAACGGCGCCGCGAACGACCTCGAGCGGGCGACGGAGCTTGCGCGAGCGATGGTGTTCGAATACGGCATGTCCGGCGTGTCGTCACGCACGATGCGGGCCGACAACTACGCGCTCTCGGAAGAGACCAAGCGGCTGCGCGACCACGAGCAGGCCCGGCTCACGGACGAGGCCTTCGAAGAAGCGCTTCGCCTGCTCCAGAAGCACCGCGCCTCGCTCGACCGGATCGCCAAGGAGCTGCTCGAGAAGGAGACGCTCGACAAGGCCGAGCTCGCTGCGCTGCTCGTAGGCGTCGAGGCGGAGTCGCAAAACTCCGAGACCGTCGGCACCGTGCGAATCGTCGCCGCGGACTGAGCGGGTAGCATCGGCGGCGTGGAGCCGCGTGGGATCCATCACCTCGGTGTGGCCGTCGACGATCTCGATCAGGCGCTGGCCACCTACGAGCGGCTCTTCGGGGCGCGCCTCGAGCATCGCGAGAGGGTTCCCGACCAGGGCGTCGAGGCCGCGTCGCTCCGAATCGGAGGTGGCCGGGTCGAGCTTCTTGCCTCGCTCGGCGACGAGACGCCGGTCGGCAGGTTCCTCGCCGATCGCGGGCCGGGGATGCACCATGTCGCCTACGAGGTCGACGATGTTGGTGCCGCGATCGACGAGCTCGCCGCCAAGGGTGCCGAGTTGATCGACGAACGGCCCCGGCGCGGATTGTTCGGCCTCGAGGTCGCGTTCGTCCATCCCGACGCCGTTCACGGCGTCCTCGCGGAGGTCGTCAGCGTTGGCTGACGAGCGCGTCCGGATCGAGATCGGCTTCGACGGCGGCCAGGTAATGGGCGCCTTCGTCGAGACCGACGCGGTCGACGAGCTCGAGCGGGCGCTCGGCAAGGGCGGCGACGGCTCCTTCGCGATCGAGTCCGAGGACGGCCGGTACTCGATCTCCCTGAAGCGGATCGTCTACGTCAAGCGGTTTACGCGTGAAGCCCGCGTTGGCTTCACCCCCGGTTAGCCGCCGGGCCCTCCGGGGCATCCCCTCTGAGTGAGCTCGAACGCAACAGCACAGACGGCCGACCTACGCCGCCTGGTCGAGTTCGCTCAGCAGGGCGATCGAGAGGCGCTGGAGGCGCTCTACCTCCTCCACTTCGACCGCATCTACAGCTACCTGCACATGAGCGTCGGCAACCGGCACGACGCCGAGGACCTGACGACGCAGACGTTTCTCAAGATGCTCGAGGCGATCGGGCGCTTTCGCTGGCGCTCGGCGCCGTTCTCCGCGTGGCTCTTCCGGATCGCCCACAACCTGGCGATGGACCACTTCCGCACCACGAAGCGGTGGCAGCCGGAAGAGGAGGTGCCGGTGCCCGAGGGTGCGGAGGCGTCGTCGGCCGAGGACGAGGCGCTGCAGTCGATCGGCCGGCAAAGCATGCTCGAGCTGATCGAGAACCTGTCTCACGATCAGCAGCAGGTGCTCACCCTGAAGTTCGTCTTCAACTTCTCGAACGGCGAGGCGGCGACGATCCTGGGCAAGACCGACGGCGCGGTCAAGTCGCTGCAGCATCGCGCTCTCACGTCATTGCAGAAGCAGGTCGCGCGAGACTGAGCACGTGCTAGAGGTCGGAATCGTGGGGCTCCCCGCGGCCGGGAAGACCACGCTCTTCAACGCGCTGACGCGTGCGGGCGTCGGCCCGGACTTCGGCAAGGAACACGTCGGCATGGCGCCGATCGACGACGAGCGGCTCGGTCGGATCGCGGACGTTGTGAGCGCGGACAAGGTGACCCCCGCCGCCGTCAGGGTGGTCGACGTGCCGGGCACCGGCCCGCAGCTCCTGGGCAACCTGCGCCGGGTGGACGCATTGCTCGCGGTCGTCGACGGCTTTTCGGCCGGCGCCGACTCGTCAGGTGATCTCGAGCGATTGGAGCTGGAGCTGCTCGTGGCGGACCGCGACCACGTCGAGCGACGGCTCGAGCGGGTCTCGAAACAGGCGAAATCCGGCGATCCGAAGCTTCGTGACGAGGTGGCGCAGCTCGAGCAACTGCTGGCTCACGTGGAGGGCGGCCATTCGGTTCGGGAGTGGGAGAACGAGTTGCCCCCGGAGCTCGAGCCGCTGACGACCAAGCCGCTGGTCGCCGTCGTCAACGGCCCCGGCGGCATCGACCTGAAGCTCGAGGCCGAGCTGAGCGAGTTGCCGGAGGAGGAGGCCGCCGCCTATCGGGACGGCGAGTCGGCGCTCGACGAGATCGTCCGACGGCTGTTCGAGGTCCTGGGCCTCGTGACGTTCTTCACCGCCGGCGAGAAGGAGGCGAGAGGGTGGACGCTTCATCGGGGCCAGACGGCTCTCGAGGCGGCGGAGACGATCCACACCGACATCGCGCGAGGGTTCATCCGCTGCGAGGTCGTGCGCTGGGACGACCTGGTCGACGGGGGAAGCTACGCGGAGGTTGCGCGACGCGGGCTTCAGCGGCTCGAGGGAAAGACGTACGAGGTGCGCGACGGCGACGTGTTGACCGTCCGCTTCAATGTCTAGGCAAATGAGCGACCGGCTTCCGCGGGCTTTCTTCGTCTGCATCGGCAATGCGGGCCGCTCCCAGATGGCGCAGGCGTTCTACGAGCGCCGCGGCGGCGAGGCGCGCTCGGCCGGCTCGCGCCCGGAGCACGCGCTTCATCCCGAGGTCGTCGAGGCAATGAGCGAGATCGGGGTCGACCTGACCGGTCGCCGGCCTCGCGGAATCGAGCGCGAGGACGTCCAGTGGGCCGAGATCGTCGTGACGATGGGCTGTGGAGATGCGTGCCCGGTGCTCCCGGGCAAGCGGTACGTCGACTGGAACATCACTGACCCGGTGGGCCGACCGCTCGAGCAGGTGAGAGAGATCCGGGACGAGATCGAGCGTCTGATCGGTGAGCTCGCCGCCTAGCGCACCGAGCGTGGGCATCTTGCGAGCCGTGCGGGATACTCACCCGTGTGGGACCGCGAGGAGACCCCGTTCGCTCAGCCGCGTCGACTGGCCGGCTGCTGGTCTTGGCCGTCACGGCCTGCTTGCTTCTTGGGCTTCCGAGTGCGGCCAACGCAAGTCCAAGCCGGGCCGGAGGGCCAGCCTGCACCAAGCCTGCTAAGGCCCGTCGCCAGGCGGCAGCCGCCGCCTACGCCAAGGGCATGCTCAAGGCTCGCGCTCACTACTTCAAGACGCACAAGAGCGCGAGACTGCGAGCGCTTTTCGTCAAGAAGCAGAAGGCGAAGCTGAAGGCCCTGCGGGCGAAGGCCAGATGCAAGGTCGCTGTGCCGCCGGTTTCGCCCCCACCACCACCAGCGCCACCACCACCACCACCGATCGACCTCAATCCGGCTCCCACTGCGAACGAGACGTTCACCTTCGGGCCGGGGATGGCGTCGGCGGACGAGGATCGGATCAAGGGCGACATCGCCTTCGCGGCCGAGGACGTACAACGCCTCGTCGGGATTTCGCTCGACAAGGTCACGGTTTTCGCCTCGACAGACGTCACCTGGCTCGCCGGCCAACAATGCGGCTTCTACGGCTACGGTGGCAGCTGCGTTGCCGACACGGCCGCTCACTATGCCTCGGGCAACTCCAGCGCTCAGGGCGGCCCTGGAGCCGTCTTTCTCTACTGGGCGGCGGCGTCTTGGCAGTTCGGTGCGGCGTCGAACCAGAAGATCATCGCCCACGAGCTCTTTCACGCCCTCCAGTACCAGATTGACCACCTCATCCACGCCGGGGAGACGCCGCCCGACCAGATTCGCCCGAGCGGTCCCGTGTGGCTCGACGAGGGCGCCCCGGAGACGATCGGTTACCGGGTGATGGCCGACCGTCAGCTGGGGACCTACGCGAACGAGCTGGCCGGCCAGATCGCGGCCGCCAAGCACATCGGCGCCCCGCTCGACCAGCTCGAGCGACTCAGCCAGACCAACATTCCCGGCGTCTACTCCCTGTTCCTCGTGTCGGTTGACCATCTGGCCCGGGTCGCGCCGGCCGGTCTACCTGCCTTGGCGGCGTACTACCGGGCACTCGGAACCGGCGCCGCGTGGCCGGACGCCTTCCAACAGGCGTTCGGGATGACCGTGTCCGCGTACTACGCCGACTTCGCCGCCTACCGCGCGACGCTCTAGCCCAGCCTTACTCGACCGGGCGGGTCGCTGCGATCGCGTCGAGCTGGTTTGCGTGGTAGAGCACCGCGGCCTCGGCGGTCCTGGCGGCGCGCGCTTCGTGGTGGACCGCCACGGCGTGGAGCAGCTCGGCTCTGACCTCGATCTCCAGCGCCGCGGCGCGGTCCTCGATCAGCCGCAGCCCGAGATGGACGTGCCCAAGCAGCCGGCCTTCCTCGGTCGCGCGGAACGCAGGCCCGCGCTCGAGCTCGAGCGTCCGTCCGACGTCGTGGAGGAGCGCGGCCGCCAGCACGAGGTCCGCCCGCAGGCGCGGGTGCAGCTGCGCGGCCTCGCGGCAGAGCGTCGCGACGCCGACCGTGTGCTCGAGCAACCCGCCCGCATAGGCATGGTGTGTCTCGGCCGCCGGCAGCGTCCGCAGCGCCTTTCGCAGGGCTTCGTCCTCGACGAAGCGACGCACGGTCGCCCGCAGGCCTGGGTGGGCCACCTCGTCGGCCAGGAACTCCAGAAAGCCGTCCAGCTCGGCGGCGTCACGCCGGAGCGCCGGAGCCAAGTCGGCCGGGTCCGCTTCAGCCGTCGTCTCGAGAGAACGAACCTCGAGCTGAAGCCGGTCGCGGAAACGCTCGACCCGGCCGAGGACGCGAACCGCGTCGCCCTCGCCGAACCTGCCGTCCAGCAGCTCGACGTCGGACCACACGCGCGCCTCGATCCGGCCACTCTGGTCGACGAGCTCGAGCGCGAGGTACGGCGAGCCCGCCTTCGTGCGCCTTCGCTCCTTGCGCGCGACCGCGTAGATGCCCTCAACGACCCGGTCTTCGGCGAGGGAAGCAATCGCGCTCACCGGCCGAGTCTAGGCTCGAACACGGATGGTACGCTCCGGCCCCGTGGCCGAGGTCAAGCCGTTTCGCGCCGTCCGCTACGGCGAGCGCGCAGGCCCGCTGGAATCGCTCGTCGCGCCTCCCTACGACGTCATCTCGCCGGCCGAGCGCGAGCAGCTCGCGGAGCGTCACCCGTACAACGTCGTCCACCTGACGCTCCCGGAGGACGAATCCACGGCCGGGCGCGTGTGGCGTGAATGGCGTGAGCACGGCGAGCTCGTGGACGAGGCCGAGCCGGGCTACTGGTGGCTGTCGCAGGACTACGTCGGCCCGGACGGCGTCTCCCGCGTTCGCGAGGGCCTGGTCGCCGCGCTGCGAGCCGAGCCGTACGAGAGCCGCGTCGTCCTGCCGCACGAGCGCACGCACCGCGGGCCGAAGGAGGGCAGGCTTCGTCTGCTGCGCGAGGTTCGGGCCCAGCTCGAGCCGCTGTTCTTCCTCTACGAAGGCCGGCCGCCGGCGCAGCGCCCCGAGCGGGAGCCCGACCTGGAGGTCGAGGGAGCGCGCCTCTGGCGGTTGCGGCCCGACGGGATCCAGGAGAGCTTCGCCGACCGGCAGCTGCTGATCGCCGACGGCCACCACCGGTACGAGACCGCGCTCGCCTACCACGAGGAGGCCGGAACACCCGAGAGCGCCTACGTGCTCGCCGTGCTGGTCAGCCTCGAGGATCCGGGGCTGATGATCTTTCCGACGCATCGCGTCTTCGCCCAGGAGCCGTCCGAGCGGTTACCCGCACAGGAAGACCCGCAGGACGTGGAGGCGGCGCTCACGGCGCTCGAAGGCGTTCCGCCGGATCGCGCCGCCGCCGTCGTCTACCGACATGGGCAGGCCGGGCTCGCGATCGACGGTGAGGGAGAGCTCGACGTCGCGCTCGTCGATCGGCTCGGACACGAGGGGATCAGCTACACGCCGGACCGCGACGAGGCCGTGCGCGCGGTGGACTCCGGCGAGGCCGAGGTCGCGGTGCTGATGCGGCCGACCCGGATCGAGGACGTGTTCGCCGTCGCCCAGCGCGGCGAGACGATGCCCCAGAAGAGCACGTACTTCTATCCGAAGCTCGTTTCCGGTCTTCTATTCCTACCCCTTTGACCAACTGGCTGGCGCTCTGCAGGGGAGCGGTCGAGGACGTGCGCCAAGTCCTCGTCGACTTGCCGACGCGTGTCGAGCGTGAGCCGGTCGTGGGCGACGGCCAGGGCGGAGACGAGACCACCGCGATCGACGCGGCCGCCGAGCGGGTGATCCTCGAGCGCCTGCGCGAGGTCGAGGGCGCGACCATCGTCTCCGAGGAGGTGGGCATCCTCCGCGGCGACGGGCCGTGGCGAATCGTCGTCGACCCGATTGACGGCTCGCTCAACGCCAAGCGAGGGATCCCGTTCTTCTCCGTCTCCATCGCCGTCGCGGACGGCGACACGATGGACGACGTCGTCTTCGGCTACGTCTACGACTTCGGCACCGGTGAGGAATGGACGGCCGAACGCGGCAACGGGGCGCTCCTGAACGGCGCCGACCTGGGCGGCGTACGGCCGAAGGAGCGGATCGAGATCCTCTCCTTCGAGGCGACGCTGACCTCGAGCGTGGCCGAGAAGGCCGCGGCCGTCGTGGGCCTGGCTTACAGGCTTCGCATCATGGGCTCCCTCGCGCTCTCGCTCTGCCACCTGGCGGCGGGCCGCGTCGACGCGGTCTGCTCGCTCAAGGGCGCGAGGGCTGTCGACATCGCCGCCGCGCAGCTGCTCGTCCGCGAGCGTGGCCTCGCGATCGATCTTCCCGAAGCACCGCCGTTCGGCGCCGCGCCCCTCGACATCGAGGGCCGCAGCCGCTGTGTCGCTGCCGCGACGCCAGAAATCTGCGCCGAGCTCTATGCCGCGCTCTCGCGGTGAAGCCGATTCGCATCGGCTGCTCGGGCTGGAACTACCAGCACTGGCGCAACGGCGTTTTCTACCCACCGCGCCTGCCGCCTCGCCGCTGGCTCGAGTACTACGCGCGCCACTTCGACACCGTCGAGGTCAACTCGACCTTCTACCGTTTGCCTCGCGAGAACGCCGTGGCGAACTGGGTGAGCGAGACGCCTCCCGACTTCCTGTTCGCGGTGAAGATGAGCCGCTACGTGACGCACATCAAGCGGCTGCGCGATCTGTCGCCCAGCATCGAGCTCTTCTACTCGCACATCCGCCCACTGGTCGAGTCGGCGAAGCTCGGACCCGTGCTGTGGCAGCTGCCGCCTGGTTTCCGGCGCGACGACGAGCGGCTCGCGCAGGCACTCGAGGCGCTGCCACCGGGACGTCACTGCGTCGAGTTCCGCGACGAGACGTGGTTCACGGCCGAGGTCTACGAGCTCCTGCGCCGCCACCGCGTCGCGCTCGTGATCGGCGACGCGCCCAGGTGGCCCTTCCAGACGCATGAACTGACCGCCGACTGGACGTTCATCCGCTTCCACCATGGCCGCAGGGGCCGAAACTCGAACTACTCGGAGCGCGAGCTCGAGGAGTGGGCGCTGCGGATCGAGGAGTGGGCCTCGCGGGTAGAGGTCAACGCGTACTTCAACAACGACCGAAACGGGTATGCCGTGCGCAACGGCCTCTGGCTCCGCCGGCGCCTAGGCGTCTAGGTACCCTCCGAAGCGAGATGGAGCCCTCGCGCGAAGCAATCCTGAAGGCGCTCGAGCAGGTGATCGACCCTGAGCTCAAGCGCAACGTGGTCGAGCTCGACATGGTGCGCGACGTCCGCATCGAAGGGGGCACGGTGACGATCGGAATCGCGCTCACCGTGGCGGGTTGCCCCCTCCGGGCGAGTTTCGAGCAGCAGGCCGCGACCGCACTCGGGCCGATCGCCGGCGTCGAGCGTGTCGCGCTCGAGTTCGGCGTGATGACACCGGACGAGCGCTCGGCCCTGACGGCCCGGCTTCGCGGCACCGTCACGGAGCGCACGAAGGGGATCCGGCTCGACCGCGCGACCCGCGTGATCGCCGTTGCCAGCGGCAAGGGCGGGGTGGGCAAGTCCTCGCTCGCTGCCAATCTCGCCGCGGCATTCGAGCAGCTCGGGCAGCGGACGGGCATCCTCGATGCCGACGTGTACGGGCACTCGATCCCGCATCTGCTCGGGATCCGCCAGAAGCCCGTCGTGGTCGACCGCATGATCGTCCCGCCGGTCCGCGGCGAGCTCAAGCTGATGTCGATCGGGTTCTTCCTCGACGAGAACGAGCCGGTCATGTGGCGGGGGCCGATGCTGCACCGCGCGCTGGAGCAGTTCCTCACCGACGTCCACTGGGGCGAGCTCGACACGCTCGTCGTGGACATGCCTCCCGGCACCGGCGACGTCTCGATCTCGCTGGGCCAGCTCTTGCCGCGCGCCGAGGCCGTGATCGTGACGACTCCGCAGCCGCTGGCGCAGGAAGTGGCGGCGCGCGCTGCGTTGATGGCGAAGAAGACGAACATGCGACTCCTCGGCGTGGTCGAGAACATGAGCGGCGAGACCTTCGGCACCGGCGGCGGCGACCGGCTCGCCGAGGAGCTCGACGTGCCGCTGCTCGGCCGTGTGCCGCTGGACGCGCGCGTGCGCGAGGCCGGAGACGCCGGGGTGCCGCTGGTGGAGAGCGATCCCGACTCCGAGCCGGCACGCGCGATCATCGAGGTGGCCGACGCGATTGCCGCGTCGAGGCGCGAGCAGGGCGTCGGCATCGTCAAGGCGCTGCCCGTTTTGTCCTAAGGCGTCGCTTGCGACGCCGACCATGAGGCCGTGCCGGCTTGGCCGGTGCGGCCGTCTAAGCGGTCGCTTGCGACGCCGACCACAAGAGGCCGTGCCGGCTTGGCGGATGCGGCCGTCTAAATCCGAAGGGCGCCCCGAGGGGCGCCCTCCGCCGGTTCCAGCGGACCCCGGGGCTTCCGCTTGGAGCCCCGCTGAAACTAGGAGCTAAGACGTCGGCAGGCGGCGCGGCGGCTGTTCGCGTCCGTAAGGATTTCGTGAATGCGAGTCGAGGAAGTGATACCGACGTTGTCGGCGCTGGGTTTCGACGAGGCCGACACGCGTACGCTCGCCGACCATTTCATCGACTGCGAGGCCCGTGGAAAGCGGGGTCACGGCTTCTCGCGGGTCGAGTGGCTGGCGACCCGCCCGGTCGAGCTCGACCCCTCTGCACGGCCGAAACGGCTCGTCGAGGATCCGGGATTCGAGCGCTGGGACGGAAACGGCGCGCTCGGCTACCTCACGCTGGCGGCGATCGTCGAGTCCCAGCTCGCCGCACCGCCCGTCCACGCGAGGCTGGTCGTCGCCCAGCGCTGCTTTCCGACCGGGGCTCTGGGCTACTGGGCCCGCAAGCTGGCGGGCGGCGGGCTCGTCGCCGCGCTGACCGCCACCTCACCGGCGCGCCTCGGGCATCCCGACGGCGGCCCGAAGCTGACGGGGACGAACCCGCTCGCGATCGCGATCCCGAGCGCGGGTGGGCCACCCCTCGTCAGCGACGTCTCGATGGGCAGGGTCACCTACGGCGAGGTGCTCGCGGGCGAGGCGAACGAGGACGAGCTCGCGCCTTTCGGCGGCGAGCATGCACACAAGGCCTTCGCGCTGGCGCTCGGGTTGCAGCTGCTGGTGGACTCGCTGGTCGCCGAGCCCGGCCACGGCGCGGTCCTGCTGGTGGCGAGACCGGAGGCGGACCCCCTGCCGGCGCTACGAGCTCGTGCTGCCGGCATCCGCCTGCCCGGCGATCGCTAGGAAGCGCGGGTTCTCTCGCAGCGAGACGAGGTCCTCGTCCTCGCGCGCCCACCTCGCGGTGACCTCGGGGTCGAGCTCGGCCGAACGCTCGAGCTGTGCGAGCGCCTCCTCCTCGTTCCCGAGCCGGGCCTCGATGCAGGCGAAGTTGAAGTACCCCTGCCACGCGTCCGGGTTCGCTTCGATCCCGGCCTGCAGCTCCGCCCGGGCGCCGGCCTCGTCGCCCTGGTCGAGCCGTGAGACCCCCGCGAAGACCCACTCCCAGCCGGACGGCTTGAACACCTCGCCCGGCTTGGCCCCGATCCCGAGCACGGTCGTTCCGGGCTCGGCGGCGAAGGCGCTGCGCAGCGTCCCCGGTGGGCAGTGGACGAGCGTCCCGACCGGCGCGTCGTGCTCCACCCCCTCGAGCGTGAAGGTGGCGCGGCCGCTGAGGACGACGTACAGCTCGTCGTGCCCGTCCTGCTCGCGGTGCTCCTCGACCACGCGCTGCCCTGCCTCCTCGGCGGTATACGCGTTCACCCCGAACGAGCTGATGCCGAAGTGCCGCCGGACCGGCCGCCACGTGAGGCCCTGCTGATTCGAGATCGGATAGGAGTCGAGCTCCTCGATTCGCGCCACGCCGTATCGCTTCTCGTTCACATCTGCCTCCCCGCGGCCTCCACCTGCCCGATGACCGCCTGAAAGCGCGGGTCGTCCTTCAGCGCCGCGAAGTCCGTGTCCTCAGGAGCCCGCTTGGCAACGTTCTCCGGGTCGAGCCGCGCCGCGCCCTCGAGCCGATCGAGCGCCGCCTGGTCGTTGCCGAGGCAAGCCTCGAGGCACGCGTAGTTGTACGGGCCCTGCCACGCCTGCGGGTACGCCGCGATCCCGGCCTCGAGCTCGGCCCTCGCTCCCTCCTCGTCGCCCTGAGCGAGCTTTGCGAAGCCCGTGAACGCCCACTCCCAGCCCGACGGCCGGTAGGCCTCGCCCGGCGTCGCGCCGACCGCCAGCACCGTCGTGCCGGGCTCGGCCGCGAAGGCGCTGCGCAGCGTCTCGGGCGGGCAGTGCACGAGCGTGCCGGCCGGAGCGTCGTGCTCCTTGCCTTCGAGCGCGAAGCTCGCGCGCCCGGAGACGACGACGTACAGCTCCTCCTGGTCGTCGCGGTGCTCCGGGACCACGCACTGCCCCGCCTCCTCGGCGGTATACGCGTTCACGCCGAAGGAGCTGACGCTGAGCCGCCGCCGGACCGGCCGCCACGTCCCGTTCCGGCCATGCGAATCGGCGGGCAGGCTCTCGATCGGAAACGGCTCGAGCTCGTCGATCTGCACCACGCCGTACTGCTCGTCGCTCATGTCTGCCTCCTCAGCTCCTCGAGCACGACGGGATCGACTCGCTCGCTCCCGTCGACGCGCTCTTCCAGGTTCTCCTTCCCCGCCCACTCGGACAGCGTCTCGCCGAGCTCGCCATCGAAGCCGAGGCGGGCAAGCCGCTCGCGCAGCTCCTCGGCGAGCGCGGAGTCGACCTCGAGCCAGTCCTCGGGAGGCGTCTTGCCGAAGATCGCCTGGTGCAGGGCGTAGATCCGCCGCAGCTCCTCGAGCGGGCGCTCGTGCTCGTCGACGCGGAGGTCGACGAGGCTGTCGGAGAGGCCCGCATAGCCGCCGTCGCGCTCGACGACGAGCAGGGCGGCCGACTGTTGGCCGCGCCGGTCTCCGCCGGCAGCCTGCGCGGCGTCGAGGCAGTCGAGCAGGCGCTCGGCGAGCGAGCCCGTCGCGCTCTCGAAGGTCTCGGCGATCGCGTCCACGGTCGCGGCCGAGACGAGGATGTTGCCCTGAGCTGCGTAGCCGTCGCCGGTCCTGCCGCCGGCCCAGTCCATGCACTCGCTGCCGGTGAAGCTCGCTCCGACCCCGTTCCCGTCGACGACGCCGAGCTGGCGGTGTTCGCGCCCGTCGTCGTCTCCGGTCAGGCGCTCCACGACCTCCTGGGCACTCAATCCCTCACGTAGGAGCGCCAGCCCGTCCGGGCCGTAGCGCGGGTTGGCGTAAGCCTGCGTCGCAATCGCCCCGACGCCCGGAACCGCCCACGGCACGACCGAACCGACCCCGAGGAACTTCGACTGCGTGGCCACGCCCCACTGGCCCGCGTCGAGGTCGCAGGCAGCGATCGAGTAGGTCGCGACGAGGGGTGCTCTACCCATACGTGAGCTCGGTCAGGTCGAGGTCGACCAGACCGCGCTCGGCCTCCGGCACGACGACACACGCGACCTCCGGCCGCCCGAGCGCCTCCTTGACCGCCTGTGCGCTCGCCGCGCGCACGACCACCGGCCTTCCCTCCACGTGCGCCTGCCTCAGAGCGGCGTCGTCCGAGACGTCGTCCAGCACGAGCGCGTCGTCGAGCTCGAGCTCGCCCTCGACCGCGATCTCGGGAACCCGTCGGCCGGTCGCACCGAACCAGCGCTCCCTCAAACCGTCGTCGTCTCCCCGGGCTCGAGCGCGACGATCTCGACTCCTCCGGGCGCGTGCCGGCGCAGCTCCTCGGGGGTTCCGGCCAGCAACGGGAACGTGCCGAAGTGGCATGGAATGCAGCGTTTCGTCCCGAGCAGCTCGAGCGCGACGCCCGCCTCGCGCGGGTCCATCGTGAAGTGCCCGCCGATCGGGAGCACGGCCACCTCCGGCGAGTAGATCCGGCCGATCAGCTCCATGTCGCCGAAGACGCACGTGTCTCCTGCGAAGTAGATCGTCGTGCCGTTCTGAAGTCCGACGACGATCCCGGCGGCCTCGCCCAGGTAGGCGCCGTCGTCCGAGGAGCTCGAATGGAAGGCGTTCGTCAGCGTGAACTTCACCCCGGCCGCCTCGACCGTGCCGCCCTTGTTCGAGCCGGGCGCCTGGTTTTCGACCGGGGCGCCCTGGGCGGCGAGCCAGCCTTTCAGCTCGACATTCGCCACGACCTCGGGCTCGAACTGCTTCGCCAGCTCCACCGTCTCGCCGACGTGGTCGCCGTGGCCGTGCGTGAGCGCGATCACGTCGATCCGCTCGGGCTCCTTCTCCGACTCCGGGCATTTCGGGTTTCCGAGCCAGGGGTCGATGTAGATTCGCTTGCCCTCCGGCGAGTCGAGGCGGAAGCTCGCGTGTCCCAGCCAGGTCAGCGGCACATCGGCCATTCGGGCTCCTTTCTCACGGGTTCGCTGAGCGTAACGAAGGAGCCGACGACCGGACGCCGAACCCACCGGCATGTTGCGCCGGGCGATTCCGATCGGTCTCGTAGTTCGCGGCTGCGGCGGCGGACGGGGCCGGGGCGCACGAGCTCGCGTTCTACGCGCTCCTCCTTGCGGTTCCGGCCGCGGCGGTCGTCGCGCTCGAATGCTTCGGCGCCTTGCTGGACGGCGCTCGTGACCATCTGCACGCGCTGCTCTGGGTCGTCGTGCTCGCGCTCATCGTCGCCGGCGCCGCGGTGCGGGCTCCCGCGATCACCGAGGGCGCGGTGCCCGGCCCTGCTCGTTCGGCGCTCCTCGCCTGCCTGGCGATCTTCTGCATCCAGGCCGTCGTCTCGCTCGCCTCCGAGCTTCGACGCTAGAAGGGGAGCGAGGCGGCCGCCTCTTTGGCGACGTGGATCAGCGGCTGCACGGCGAAGAAGGAGCCGACGGTGACGACGAGAGCGGCGGTGACTGTGCTCTGGAGCACAAGCTCGCGTGGCGGTGAGCCGCCGACGGGGGCGAGCTGCAGCTCCTCCGCGGGGCGCATGTACATCGCCCTGATCACGCCGAGGTAGTAGTAGAGGCTGACCGCGGTCGCGGCGAGGCCGACGATCACCAGCCAGATCCAGCCGTGCTCGTACGCCGCGGCGAAGACGTAGAACTTGCCCACGAACCCGCCGGTGAGCGGGAAGCCGGCGAAGCCGAGCATGAAGGTCATCATCGAGATCCCGAGCAGCGGCCGCTCCCAGCCGAAGCCCGCGAGGTTGTCGAGCGTGACCGGCCGGTTCAGCTCCCGCTCTCGCGCGGCGACCACCGCGAAGGCGCCGACCGACATCGCCGAGTAGGGAATCAGGTAGTAGAGCAGCGCCCGGCCGCCGAGGGCGTTGTCGGAGGCGACGGCGATCAGCATGAAGCCCGCATGCGAGATCGAGGAGTACGCGAGCATCCGCTTCAGGCCCGTCTGCACGAGCGCGGCCAGGTTGCCGACCGCGAGCGAGGCGCAGGCGATGACCGCGATCGTCACCGTCCAGAGGCGCGCCTCCTGCGGGAACGCGGTCACGAGGATGCGCAGGGTGACGACGAGCGCCACGGTCTTCGTCGCCGCCGACATGAACGCCGTCACCGGCGTGGGCGCGCCCTCGTAGACGTCCGGCGTCCACATGTGGAACGGGGCCGCCGAGGCCTTGAAGCCGAGCCCGCCGATCAGGAGCGCGAGCCCGGCGACGAGCAGGGCGTCGCCGGAGAGGTCCTGCGCCTGCACGACGCGGGCGATCTCGCCGAACTCGAGTTGGCCGGTCGCGCCGTAGACGAGCGCGGAGCCGAAGAGCAGCATCGCGGAGCCGAAGCCGCCGATGATCAGGTACTTCAGCCCCGCCTCGAGCGACCCGGCGAGGTCGCGGTCGATCGCGCAGAGGATGTAGAGGCTGATCGAGAACCACTCCAGCCCGAGGAAGAGCGTCAGGAGCGTGCTCGCGCTCGCGAGGAAGACCATCCCGGCGCCGGCCCAGGCGAGGAGCGCGTAGTACTCGGCGATGTGGTCGTCGGCCATCGGCTCGGAGTACGAGGTGCCGATGGCGAGGAGGCCCGCGCCCGCGATGATGATCGCCGTCAGCGCGCCCAGGCGGTCGCGCTGGATCACGTCCGCGATCACGCCGTGCCCGTCGGCGCTGTGCGAGAACAGGAGCGCTGCGGCGACGATCGCGCCGGCGAACCCGAGCGCGCAGACGACGGCAGTGGTCGGCCGTTTCCAGCTCCTCGGCCAGAGGACTGCGAGGATCAGGTTGAGCGCACCGGCGGTCAGGAGCGCGAGCGTCGGCGCGAGCGCGAACCAGTCGATCGGCGGGTGTGTCGAGCGCGAGGATCATTTGGCGACCCGACCCACGACATTTACGGCGCTGCCGACGAAGGAACGCTCCGTGATCGCCGCAGGCCAAGCCGAGAGCGCGAGCAGGATCGCGACGAGCGGCACGACGACGCCGAGCTCGGCAGGCCGCAGGTCGAGGGCCGCCTCCGGGACGGCCGACCCGACCCGGTCGTGCAGCACCGCCGAGATCAGCCGCAGGATGTACATCGCCGCGAGCACGATCGCGACCGCGCCGACGACGGCGTAGCCCCAGCCGGTCTGGAAGACCCCGGCCAGGATCGCGAACTCGCCCGCGAACGCCGCGGACCCCGGCACCGCCAGCGCGATCACCCCCGCGGTCAGCAGCACCGTCGCGAGCGCCGGTCTCCCCCTCGCCATCCCGCCGAGCAAGGCGAGCTCACCGGTCGCGGTCCTGCGCTCGATCCCACCGGCGAGCAGGAAGAGCGTCGCCGAGATCAGGCCGTGGTTGACCATCTGCAGGACGGCGCCGTTCAGGCCGAGGTCGTTGACGGCGAACAGGCCGAGCGTGATCAGGCCCATCTGCGCGAGGCTCGAGTATGCGATCACCCCGCGAACGTCGGGCGCGCGGAAGGCGAGCAGCGAGCCGTACACGAGCCCGCAGGCGGCGAGCACGAGGATCGGCGTGCGGAAGTCGGACACCGGCCCGGGGAACTTTGCGATCGCGATCCGCAGGAACCCGTACGCGGCTACCTTCGAGACCACCCCGGAAAGCACCGCCGCGACCTCGGGCGACGACTCGCGGTAGGCCGCGGGAAGCCAGGCGTGCAAGGGGAAGAGCGGCGCCTTGACCGCGAACGCGGCGACGAAGCCGAGGAAGATCCAGTCGCTGCCGTTCGTCCCCGAGTTGACGAGGTCGAAGGTGCCCTGCGAGAGGCCGAGCACGATGATCGAAGCCGAGCATCAGCAGCGACCCCGCCATCGTGTAGATGACGAACACGAGCGTCGCGCGCAGCCGGCCTGCGCCGCCCCAGACGCCGACCAGCACGTAGAGCGGGACGAGCATCGCCTCCCAGAAGACGTAGAACAGGAGCAGGTCCTGCGCGACGAAGACGCCGACGATCGCGCCCGTCAGCAGGAGCATCAGCCCGTAGTAGGCCCGCGGCCGCTCGCGTCCGGCCCAGAACGCATAGCCGATGGCGGCCGCCAGCACGACCGTGGTCAGTCCTACGAGCCAGATCGAGAAGCCGTAGAAGCCGACGTGGTACGAGACGTGCAGGTCGCTGAACCAGCTCGTCTGCTGGTCGAGCTGGAGGCCGGGCTTCGAGAAGTCGAACTGCGCGACCGAGTCGATCCAGAGCCCGACCTCCACGAGCGCGAACAAGAGCGCGGTCGAGCCGACGGCGAAGGGGCGCAAGCGGCAGCACCCAGAGAAGGAGCCCGCCCGCGGCCGGGAACAGGATCAGCGCGGTTGTGAGCCAGCCGCTGCTCATCGCACGGCCACGAAGACGACGGTCACGATTGCCAGGCTCGCGGCGATCGAGAGCGCGTAGGTGCGCACGAGGCCCGTCTGGAGGCGGCCCGTCCCTTGCCCGGCTTCCCTGAACGCCCGCACGAGCTCCCGGATCGAGCCGAGCACGAGCGGCTGCTCGATCACGCGGAAGAGGCCGGTGGCGAGCAGCACCGCGGGTCGGTAGAAGAGCAGGTCGTAGAGCTCGTCGAAATAGAACTTGTGCTCGAGCAGCGTCTGCACCTGGGCAAAGCGCGGCGCGCGGACGCTGTGCTCGGCGTAGATCAGCCACGCGATCCAGATCCCGACGAGCCCAAGCCCGACCGCGAGCAACGACGAGACGAGCTCCTGCGTCCCCGTCGCCTCGACGAGCGGCTGGGCCACCGGGTCGAGCCAGTTCGAGATCGGCGTCCAGAGGTCGGCGAACTGGATCCAGCCCCCGATCGTGGCGAGCACGGTCAGGATGCCCACGGTCCACGTCATCGAGGACGGGCCCTCGCCCGAGTGCATGTGCGCCGTGTGACCGTCGTGCGAGGTGTGTCCTTCGCGCGCATGTGCGTGTGAGCCGATCATCAGGTGCTCGCGGACGAAGGCCGAGGGCTCGCCCCAGAAGACGATGAAGAACAGCCGCGCGGAGTAGAGCCCGGTCAGGAACGCCCCCGTCATCCCGGCCGCCCAGAGCAGCTGGCCGTACCACCCCTGGGAGAGCGCGGCCGCGAGGATCGAGTCCTTCGAGAAGAAGCCCGAGAAGGGCGGGATGCCGGTCAGCGAGAGGGTTCCGACGATGAAGGCCACGAACGTGAAGGGCATCAGCCGCCGCAGCCCGCCCATCTTGCGGATGTCCTGCTCGCCCGCGAGCGCGTGGATGACGAGGCCGGCGGCCATGAAGAGCAGCGCCTTGAAGAAGGCGTGCGTCATCAGGTGGAACATCCCGTCGGCGTAGGCCCCGAGGCCGACCGCCAGGAACATGTAGCCGATCTGGGACATCGTCGAGTAGGCGATGACGCGCTTGATGTCGGTCTGCACGAGCGCGATCAGACCGGCCATGACGAGCGTGATCGCGCCGAGGCCTCCCGCCAGCTCGAGCACCTTGGGAGCCGCCTCGAAGAGCGGGCTCGTGCGCACGATCAGGTAGACGCCCGCGGTCACCATCGTCGCGGCATGGATGAGGGCGCTGACCGGCGTCGGGCCCTCCATCGCGTCCGGAAGCCACGTCTGGAGCGGCAGCTGGGCGGACTTGGCGATCGCGCCGCCGAGCAGGCCGAGCGCGACCAGGTTCGCGGCCCAGACGCCGAGCGAGTCGGCGTTGGCGAACACGATCTCGAAGTTCAGCGAGCCCGTCCGCTGGATCAGGAGGAAGAGGGCGAGCGCCATCGTGGCGTCGCCGATCGCGTTCATCACGAAGGCCTTCTTGGCCGCGGCGACCGCGCTCGGCCGGTCGTGCCAGAAGCCGATCAGCAGGTAGGAGGAGAGGCCGACCAGGCCCCAGCCGACGAGCAACATGAGCAGGTTGCCACCCTGGACTAGCAGCAGCATCGAGAAGACGAAGAGCGCCATGTAGGCGAAGTAGCGCCGCTCCTCGTCGTCACCCTCCATGTACCCGATCGAGTAGGCGACGATCAGCATGCCGACCCCCGAGACGACGAGCATCATGAAGACCGAGAGCGGGTCGACCAGGATGCGCAGGCCGAAGTCGAGCTGCCCGGCCGTGAGCCAGCTCCAGAGCGTCGACGGGTGCGAGCGGTCGTCCGGCGAGTCGCCGAGCAGGAGACGCGAAGGTGACGACGGCGGCGACGAACGAGACCGCGACGGAGCCGGTCGCGAGGTAGCCCGCGCCGCGCCGCGTGATCCGGTTGCCCGCGAGCGTGATCGCAAGCGCCGCGCCGAGGGGCACGAGCAGGCAGGTCCAGGCGGCCGCGATCACGCTAGCCGCGGAGCGTGGAGAGCTTGTCCACGTCGAGGTCGAGGTGCTTGCGCGCGATCGCCACGATCAGCCCGAGCCCGACCACGACCTCCGAGGCCGCGACGGCCATCACCGTCAACGCGAAGATCTGGCCGTCGCCCTGCGCGTAGTGGCGCGAGAAGGCGATCAGGGCCAGGTTCGCCCCGTTGAGCATGATCTCGAGCGAGAGCAGCACGATCAGCGGGCTGCGCCGCATCAGCACGCCGAGCGCGCCCGTGCAGAACAGGAAGGCGGCCACCGCCAGATACCAGACGACGTCGGGGCCTTTCACTGCTCGGTCTCCCGTGAGTGGCTGCCGAGGATGACGCCGCCGACCGCGGCGACGAGCAGGACGATCGAGGTGATCTCGAACGCCAGCAGCTGGTTGGTGAGGAAGAGGCGGCCGATGTCGTAGGGGCTCCCGAAGGTGGCGGCGGGAGTGGGCGAATGCGAGAGGCGCCCGCTCGTCTTCAGCCCGATCACGACGATCACCTCGACGAAGAGCGCCGCGGAGGCGGCCACGGCACCGACCGCTTGCCAGCTCGGCCCGCCGGCCCAGGGCGCATCGGCGCGGTCGCCGAGGTAGCCGATGACGAACAGGAACATCACCATCACGGCACCGGCGTAGACGAGCACCTGCGCGGCGGCGACGAACTCGGCCGAGAGCAGCAGGTAGAGCACGGCCAGCGAGGCGAGGTTCCCGATCAGGGCGAGCGCCGAGTAGAACGGGTTCGAGAACGAGACGACCGCGATCCCGGAGCCGATGCAGGCGAAGGCCGCTCCGACCCAGACCGCCCAGACCAGGACGTTCGCGACCGACGCGACGATCACGAGTGCTCCTTGTAGTACGGGATCGGCGTGTCGTAGAGCTCGCGGTCGGCGACCGGCACCTTCTTGATCGGCTCGGCGAGCAGCATGTCCTTGGTGTAGATGAGGTCGTCGCGCGAGTACTCGGAGAGCTCGAACTCGTTGCCGAGGGTGATCGCGTCGAACGGGCAGGCGAGCTCGCAGTAGCCGCAGAAGATGCAGCGGCTCATGTTGATCTCGTAGATGCGCGCGTAGCGCTCGCCCGGCGAGACGCGGTTGTCGGCCGTGTTCTCGGCCGCGACCACCCGGATGCAGTCCGCCGGGCACGCGGCCGCGCAGAGCGAGCAGCCGACGCATTTCTCGAGCCCGTTCTGGTGGCGGTGGAGCCGGTGGCGCCCGCGGAAGCGCGGGTAGACCGGCCGCTTGTACTCCGGGTACTGCTGCGTGATCGGCTTGCGGAAGATCTGCCTGAACGTGACGCCGAAGCCCTTGATGCTCTCGATCGGCTGCGGCATTTAGAACGCCACCACGCAGGCTGCTGTGACGAGCGCGTTGATCGTCGCCAGCGGGAGCAGGATCTTCCAGCCGAAGCGCATCAGCTGGTCGTAGCGCAGGCGCGGCAGCGTGGCGCGGATCCACATGAAGACGAAGATGACGATCAGCAGCTTGAGCAGGAACCAGAGCGGGCCGAGCGGTGCCCAGGGGCCGTACCAGCCGGCGAAGAACAGGGTCACCGAGAGCGCCGAGAGCGTGATCATGTTCACGTACTCCGCCATCTGGAAGAGCCCGAAGCGCATGCCGCTGTACTCGGTGTGGTAGCCGGCGACGAGCTCGGTGTCGGCCTCGGGGAGGTCGAACGGCGGCCGGTTCGTCTCCGCGATCCCGCCGATGAAGAAGACGAGGAAGCCGACGAACTGCGGCGCGATGAACCAGATCGTGGCGTGCTGCTTGTTGACGATGTCGACGAGCGAGAGCGAGTGGCTCATCAGCACGACACCGAGCACGGCGAACGTGAGCGAGACCTCGTACGAGACCATCTGCGCGCAGGTGCGCATCGAGCCGAGCAGCGCGTACTTCGAGTGCGAGGCCCAGCCGCCGACGATGAAGCCGTAGATCCCGAGCGAGCTGAGCGCGAAGATCAGGATCAGCGAGATCGGGACGTTGACGACCGCGCCGTTCACGTCCCATTTCCAGATGTGCCACCCCGGGCCGAACGGGATCACGCTGAAGGCGGCGAGCGCCGTGAACGCCGAGAGCACCGGCGCGCTGATGTAGAGGACGTCCACGGCCGTGGCCGGGAAGAAGCTCTCCTTGCGGATCAGCTTGACGAGGTCGGCGATCGGCTGCAGCAGGCCGAACGGCCCGGCGCGGTTCGGGCCGTAGCGGAGCTGCATGCGGCCGAGCAGCTTGCGCTCGACCCAGGTCATGTACGCGAAGGTCAGGAGCAGCAGGTTGATGATCAGGAACGCCTTGATCGCGGCGATCCACCAGGGCTCGGTCACGGCTTCGTCACCTCCACGAGGCCGCCCAGCTCGCCCGCGTGCTCGCTCGCGATCCGCGCGATCCCGGGCCGCAGCGACGGGTTGACCCGCGCGCGGAGTTGTCGAACTGCGCCCACGTGGCTGACGCTCACGGGCTCGCCGTTCATGATCCCGCGAGCCTCGGCGTCCTCGGGCGAGACCTCGACCTCGGGCGGAGGCCGCTGGAACTGGAGCTCCGGAACGCGCTCGACCGCCGGGCCGGAGAAGAGGGCGCGGTACCGGACCAGCTTCAACCCCGTCCCGCCCGCAGGGGCCGGCGGCTCGTCCGGCAGCTCCGCGGGCGGTGCCACGCTGCGGGTGCGCAGCTCGGCGCGCTCGCCCACCTCGCCGAAGGGCAGGCCGTCGTAGATCAGCGCCGAGAGCTCGGCGAAGACCGCGGAGGCGTAGGGCGGCACGTCGACGTCGAAGCGCTCGGCCAGCTTCGAGATCCAGGCGAGCTCGTCCGGCGCGGGCGGGATGGCGGCTCTCCGCAGGCGCTGCAGTCGGCCCTCGAGGTTGACGTAGGTGCCGTCGCGCTCCAGGTAGCTCGTGCCGGGAAGGACGAGGTCGGCCCAGCCCACCGCGAGGCCCTGGAACATGGACGTGACGAGCACGTGCTCGGCGCGCTCGGCCAGCACGCGCACGTTCGGGTCGGCGGCGGCCTCGTCGCCCGAGACGACCAGGAGCCCGATCTTCTCCGGCGATTCGGCCTCCTCGTCGCAGCAGGCTGCCCAGGCGTCGGCGATGCCGCGGCCGTTCGGCGTGGTCGGGAGGTGGAAGGCGCCCGAGCCGGGCTTGTCGTCGAAGCCGAGCTTGCCGGCGAGCGCGGCGAGATGCGAGCCGCCGCTGCCCTCCTCGGCCGACCAGATCAGGATCGCCCGCTCGCTCGCGCGTAGCTGCTTGCCGAGCGCGTCGCGCGCGCCGGCGAGACGCCGGCAGCTCTCGACCGCGTCACCGGTGTACTCGATGCGGGCGCCGGCGCGGCGGGCGGCCCGCAGCCAGAGGTCGACGATCGGCGCGCGCTCCGAGACGGGCTCGTCGCCGAGCACGACCACGAGCTCGGCGTCGCGGATCGCCGAGAGCGGCAGGCGGTAGGCGTCGAGCGCGCTGCTCGTCGCTTCCGGAAGGACGGCGGTGTGCGCGCCGAGGCCCCGGCGCAGGAGCTTGCCCAGCGCGTAGGCCTGCTCGACGGTCTCCGAGCCCGAGAGCGCGGTCACGATCCTTCCTTGCGCCTCCCGCAGCAGCCGCTCGGCCTCGTCGAGCGCGTCGTCCCAGGAGAGCTCCTCGAAGCCGCGCTGCCGCACGCGCCGGAGCGGGTCGGTGATCCGGTCGCGGGCGTAGAGGTGCGTGAACGCGAAGCGGCCCTTGTCGCAGAGCCAGCCCTCGTCCACCTCGGGGTGGTTGCGGGAGAGCATCCGGCGGACCTTCCCCTCGCGCATCGTGGCGTGGACGTTGCAGCCGACCGGGCAGAGTCCACAGACCGTCGGCACGTTCTGGATCTCCCAGGGCCGGCCCAGGAAGCGGTACTGCGTCGAGGTCAGCGCGCCGACCGGGCAGAGCTCGATCACGTTGCCCGAGAACGGCGCCCGGTAGGGCCGGTCCTCGAAGGTGGCGATCACCGAGCTCGCGCCTCGGTTCACGGCGACGAGCTGGCCGTCCTCGGCCACGTCCTCGGAGAAGCGCGTGCAGCGGTAGCAGAGGATGCAGCGCTCGCGGTCGAGCGCGATCGCCGGCGAGACCGGGATCGGCTTCTCGACGGTGAGCTTCTCGAACTCCATGCGGGTGTTGCCCGGGCCCCAGCGGAAGGTGAGGTCCTGCAGCGGGCACTCGCCACCCTTGTCGCAGACCGGGCAGTCGAGCGGGTGGTTGACGAGGATGAACTCGAGCGTCGCGTCCTGCCCCTCGGCCGCCTTGGCCGAGGTCTGCGCGGTTCGGACGACCATCCCGTCCTGGGCGGTCATCGTGCAGACGGCCTGGAGCTTGGGCATCCCCTCCACCTCGCAGAGGCACATCCGGCAGGCGCCGACGGCGGGCCCGAGCCGCGGCTCGTAGCAGAAGACCGGGATCTCGATTCCTGCGGAGAGCGCGGTCTCGACGATCCCCGTTCCCTTCGCGACCTGCACCTCGCGGTCGTCGATCACGACGGTGACGAGCTCGGCGCTCACGCGGGCACCTCGGCGACCGGGGCGTGCGTGTGCTGGTCGATCGGCGCGAACACGCCCTCGAGGGACGACTCGCCGCCGAAGGGGCAGCCGCCCTCGTCGACGTGCTGACGGTACTCGTCGGCGAACTTCGTCACGTAGCTCGCGACCGGCATCGCCGCCGCATCGCCGAGCGGGCAGAGGCATTTGCCGAGGATCCGGTCGCAGACGTCGAGCAGGAGGTCGAGGTCGCGGTGCTCCGCGCGGCCCTCGTCGATCGCACGCAGGATCTGCACCATCCAACGCGTCCCCTCGCGGCAGGGCGTGCATTTGCCGCAGGACTCGTGCTCGTAGAACTGCGCGACCCGCAGGCCGAGCTGCACCATGCAGCAGCGGTCGTCGATCACGATCACTGCGCCCGAGCCGAGCATCGTGCCGGCCTCGGCCATCGAGTCGAAGTCGAGCGGGTACTGGATCTCACCGGCGGTCAGCACGGGGACCGACGAGCCGCCGGGAATGACCGCCTTCAGCTTCCTCCCGTCGGGGATCCCGCCGCCGATCCGGTAGATCAGCTCGTAGAGCGAGGTGCCGAGCTCGAGCTCGTAGTTACCGCCGTTGACCACGTTGCCGGAGAGCGAGAACACGCGCGTCCCGGCCGAGTTCTCGACCCCGAGCGACGCGTACCAGGCGCCGCCGTGCTCGACGATCGCCGGCACGGTCGCGATCGTCTCGACGTTGTTGATCAGGGTGGGCGATGCGTACAGGCCCTGGACGGCCGGGAACGGCGGCTTCGAGCGGGGCTGGCCGCGCTTGCCCTCGAGCGACTCCAGGAGCGCCGTCTCCTCGCCGCAGATGTACGCCCCGGCGCCGCGGTGGATGACGACCGTGACGCCGGCGAGCAGTCCTGCCTCGCGCACCTCGTCGAGGGCCGAGCGCAGCACCTCGAACTCGTGCGAATACTCGCCGCGGAGGTAGATGAAGACGTGCTTGGAGTCGATCGCGTGCGCGGTGATCAGGCAGCCCTCGAGCAGCCTGTGCGGCACCCGGAACATGATCTCGCGGTCCTTGAAGTCGCCGGGCTCCGATTCGTCGGCGTTGACGACCAGGTAGACCGGCTTGCCCGTGTCCTTGGCGAGGAAGCTCGCCTTCCTGCCCATCGGGAACCCGGCCCCGCCCCGACCGCGCAGGCCGGACGCGAGCAGCTCGTCGACGATCGCCTGCGGCTCGAGCTTGCGGGCCTTCGCGAGCATCTTGTATCCGCCTGCCTTGCGGAACTCCGCCAGCTTCGTGAGATCGTGCTCGTCTGCGCCGGCGAGCACGAGCTGCACGCGCTCGCGGCTACCCACTGCGCAGCTCCTGGAGGACCGCGGGCACGTCCTCGGGTGTCGTCGGCTCGCGGTAGCGGTGATCGACCACGACCACCGGTGCCCAGCCGCAGCCGCCCGCGCACTCCATCGTCTTCAGCGTCACCTGGCCGTCGGCAGTCGTCTCACCGGGGCGCACCCCTAGCTCTCGCTCGAAGGCCTCGACCACCTGCTGGGCCCCGACGAGCGCACACGAGATGTTGGTGCAGACCTCGACCAGATGCCGCCCCACCGGCTCCAGGTGGAGCATGTCGTAGAAGGAGGCAACCGACTGGACGTACGCCGGCGTGACCCCGAGCGCCGTGCCCACCTCCTCGAGCGCCTGCGGCGGAAGCCAGCCGTCGTTTCGCTCCTGCGCCAGGTGCAGCGCCGGCAGGATCGCGGAGCGCGTCTCCGGGTACTGGCCCGCGATCGCGCGGATCTCCTGAATCAACGTCATAGAGCCGACTCCTCACCTGAAACGTGTCGACCGGTCGTTTCAGACGGCCTCACGGGCAGAGCCCATGCGGCCTGAGATCGACATCGCAAGCGACGTCTCATCGGTCGACCTCGCCCATGACCGTGTCGAGCGAGCCCACGATCGCGATCAGATCGGCCACGAGCGCGTCTCTCATGCAGGTCGCCGTCGCCTCGAGCGCGACGAAGCTCGGCGCCCGGAACTTGACGCGCCATGGCTTCGGGCCGCCGTCCGAGACCGCGTAGCACCCGAGCTCGCCTCTCGGCGACTCGACGGGCACGTAGACCTCGCCTTCGGGGACGCGGAAGCCCTCGGTGACGATCTTGAAGTGGTGGATCAGCGACTCCATCGAGGTGTGGAGCTCCTCGCGAGGCGGCAGCACGACCTTGCGGTCGTCCGCAATCCAGGGCTCGCCTTCCATCTCGTCGAGCCGGTCCAGGCATTGGGCGACGATGCGGGTCGACTCCCGCATCTCGTCCATGTGCACCTTGTACCGGTCCCAGACGTCGCCGTTCTCGTAGACGGGCACGTCGAACTCGACCTCGTCGTAGGCGAGATACGGCTGCGTCTTGCGGAGGTCCCAGTCGACTCCCGAGCCGCGCAGCACCGGCCCGGTCTGACCGAGCGCGATCGCATCGTCCGCCGAGAGCAGCCCCAGACCCTTCGTCCGCTCGAGCCAGATCGCGTTGCGGTCGACGAGCGCCTCGTACTGGTCCACGGCCTTCGGCATCCAGCCGACGAACTTGCGCGCCTCCGGGAAGAAGCCCGGAGGGATGTCCTCGGCGAGCCCGCCCACCTGGTAGTAGCGCGTGTGCATGCGCTCCCCGGTGACCATCTCGAACAGGTCGAGGACCTGGTCGCGCTCGCGAAAGCAGTACCAGAACATCGAGATCGCCCCGAGCTCGAGCGCCGCGGTCGCGAGCCAGACGAGGTGCGAGTGGATCCGGTTCAACTCGGCGAGGCACATCCGCATCCAGGTCGCCTTCGGCGGCACCTCGAGGCCGAGCAGCTTCTCGACGGCCAGGACGAACACGAGCTCGTTGTTCTGGAAGGAGAGGTAGTCGATCCGGGGCGCGTAGGTGATCGCCTTCCACCAGCTCTTCTGCTCCATGTTCTTCTCGAACCCGGTGTGCAGGTAGCCGACGACTGCTCGCAGGCCGACGACCCGCTCGCCGTGCAGCTCGATCACGAGGCGCAGCACTCCGTGTGTGGAGGGGTGGTTCGGGCCGAAGTTGATCTCGAGAATGTCCTCGG
Organism: uncultured Actinomycetes bacterium; assembly: GCA_963754265.1. Lineage (GTDB taxonomy): Bacteria > Actinomycetota > Thermoleophilia > Gaiellales > Gaiellaceae > AC-32. The sequence goes on from CAVWFB010000004.1 coordinate 145,139, forward strand.
AGTCGCGGAGCCCGGGCGGGATCTCGAGGATCGTCGGGACCGGCGAAGGAACGCGGGAGCCCTCGTAGATCTTGGGGCGCTCGGGGGCGACGGCCACTGCTTACTCCTCGCCCGAGAAGCGGACCGGCTCGCCGCCGATCGGGTAGTCCTTGCGGAGGGGGTGCCCTTCCCAGTCGTCCTCCATCAGGATCCTGGAGAGGTTCGGGTGGCCCTCGATCCGGATTCCCATCATGTCCCAGGCCTCCCGCTCGTGCCAGTCGGCGGTCGGCCACACCGGCACGAGGCTCGGCACCGCCTCGTCCTCGTCGAGCCAGACCTGTACGCGCACCCGGGTGCCCTCCGGGATCGAGAGCAGGTGGTAGTTCATCGCAAAGCGCTTCGGCTTCGGCCCGGGCTGCCGGTCGTATCCCTGCGATCCGGGCGCGTTCAGGTCGCGTCCCGCGGCCGTTCCGATGTAGCCGGCGACCCCGCGCGTGCCCCAGCCCAGGTAGTCGGTCGGCGTGACGTCGGCGAGCATGTTGAAGCCCTGCTCGCGCAGGTGGACGCAGGCCTCCTGGAGCCGGGCCGGGTCGACGACGAGCGTCGTCTCGCCGAACGACTCCCGCGTGTCGACGAGGCCGGGGACGCCCTCGAAGGTCAGGACGCCACTCCGCGGATCTCGTAGGCGGGCGGCACCCCCGCCTTGATCTTCTCCTGCAAGCGGATGATCCCCTCGAGCAGCGCCTCGGGGCGCGGGGGGCAGCCGGGGACGTGGATGTCCACGGCGACGATCTTGTCCACGCCCTGCAGGACGGCGTAGTTGTTGAACATGCCGCCGGAGCTTGCGCAGGCTCCCATCGCGATCACCCACTTCGGCTCCAGCATCTGGTCGTAGATCTGCCGCAGCGGCGCGGCCATCTTGTGCGCGACGCGGCCGGAGACGATCAGCAGGTCGGCCTGCCGCGGCGAGGAGCGGAACACCTCGGCGCCGAAGCGCGCCACGTCGTAGCGCGCGGAGACGATCGACATCATCTCGATCGCGCAGCAAGCGAGGCCGAACGTGTCGGGCCAGATCGAGCTCGACTGCGCCCACGCGACCGCCTTGTTCACGGTCGTCAGCATCAGCTTCTGCTCCAGGTCGCCGAGCTCCTGCTCGAAGGCCCCCGGGCCCTTCCCCTGCCACATCACCCGCTCGGTATGGAGGCCGCGATCGGCGAGCCGCTCCTTCTTCATGCGCTCACTCTCGAATGAAGGGCGTGTCGACCGGTCAGTGCAGACGGCCGCGCGGACAGAGCCCGCACGGCCTGAAGGAGACGCCGCAAGCGTCGTCTCACCGCCATTCGAGGGCTCCCTTGCGCCAGATGTAGAGGTAGGCGACACCCAGGATCAGGAGGAAGAACGCGAACTCCGCGAACCCGAACCACGCGAGCTGGTGGAGGATCACCGCGAGCGGATACAGGAACACGATCTCGATGTCGAAGACGATGAAGAGCATCGCCGTGAGGTAGAAGCTGATCGTGAAGCGGCTGTGCTCGGGCGGTCCCTGCGAGACGCCGGACTCGAACGCCAGTGACCGCGTCCGGTTGCGGCGGCTGGGGCGAGTGGCGAACGCAAACGACATCGCCACCATCGACGCTGGAATCGCGAGCGCGAAGAACCCATAGATCAGGAAGGGCAACCAGCTGTCGAGCACGCGTTCCTCCCGGGGTAGGGCGAGCCGGAAGTTAGCAGAGCGGGAGAGGCTACGAGCGGGGAGGAAAACGGCTCAACCAAGCGTGAGGCGGTTGTTACAAACTCTGCCTTTCGAGAGGGCCCGGGAGGGGGATTCGGACAGCCGATACACGCTGCTACGATGGGCGCGATGGCGACCACCGAGCACGAGCTGGCACTCGTTTCGCTCACCGAGAGCGCGGCGGCGAAGATTCGCGACCTGATGGCCGAGGAGCCCGAGGGCGAGGCCGCGGTCCTGCGCATCGCCGTGCAGGGCGGAGGCTGCTCGGGATTCCAGTACGCGCTCGGGTTCGATCGGGGCGCCCAGGAGGGCGACAACGAGCTCGAGAGCCACGGCGTTCCCGTCGTCGTCGACCCGTTCAGCGCTCCCTACCTGTCGGGCACCGAGATCGACTGGGTCGAGGGTCTCCAGGCGGGCTTCGCGATCAACAACCCGAACGTCTCCGCCGCGTGCGGGTGCGGCCACTCCTTCCAGGTGGAGGAGGGCGACGAAGCGCCCGAAGGCGCCGCGGGCTGCGGCTCCGGCTGCTCGCACTAGACGGCTCGGGGCCTGGCGACGCCTTCTGCCTAGGCGCGAGTAGCATTTCGGCGCCGTGAGCGAGAACGGCATTGCCGACATCACCATCCTTGGCGCAGGCCCAACCGGGCTCGCTGCCGCCTACTACGCGGGCCACCGCGACGCCTCGGTGAGGATCATCGAGAGCCTCGAGCAGCTCGGCGGCCAGGTGGCGGCCGTCTACCCGGAGAAGCACGTCTACGACGTCGCAGGGCATCCCAAGGTCCTCGGCACGAAGCTGATCGAGCTCTGTGCCGACCAAGGTCTGCAGTACGGCCCCGAGGTGCGCCTCGGCGAGGAGGTGCAGACCCTGGAGCGGTTCAACCAGAACGGCGAGGAGCTGTTCGCGATCGGCACCGACAAGGGCGGCCCGTACCTCTGCCGCGCGCTGATCATCACGGCCGGGCACGGCGCCTTCGAGCCGCGCAAGCTCGGGATCGAGGGGATCGAGGAGTGGGAGGACAAGGGCGTCCACTACTTCGTGCGCGAGAAGGACGTCTTCCGGGACCGGACGTGCGTGATCGTCGGCGGTGGCGACTCCGCGCTCGACTGGACTCTCGGCCTGCAGGACACGGCCCGCACCCCGATCGCGCTCGTGCACAGGCGCGACAATTTCCGCGCGCTCGAGTCCTCGGTCAACGAGGCGCGCTCGCTCGAGGACGAGGGCCGCGTCCGGATCTTCACGCCGTGCGAGGTGCGCGAGATCCACGGCGACGGCAGCATCCAGGCGGTCTCGATCGAGAACACCAAGACGGGCGAGGTCGAGCAGGTCGAGTGTCAGGCGCTGATCACGCTGCTCGGGTTCCACTCGCACCTGGGGGCGATCGCCGACTGGGGCCTCGAGCTGGAGGGAAAGCGCCAGATCAAGATCGAGCCGACGACCTGCGAGACGACGCTCCCGGGCGTGTACGCCGCAGGCGACGTCGCGGGCTATCCGGGCAAGATCACGCTGATCACGATCGGCATGGGCGAGGCGGCGATCGCGGCGAACAACGCGGTCGCCCGCATCCGGGGCGAGAAGGTCCAGCCGAAGTACTCAACTGACTAGACTCGAAGCGTGGCCCGGACGGAGGAACGGAAGGAGCTCTGGGGCGTGGAGACCCGCAAGGCGGTCGAGAACTTTCCCGTCTCGGGCGAGCCGATCCCGCCGCCCGTTGCGCGCTGGCTCGGCCGCATCAAGGCCGCGGCGGCACGGGTGAACGCCGACCTCGGGCTGCTCGACGGCGACAAGGCTGAGCGGATCGCGTCGGCGGCAGACCGGGTCGGAGCGGGCGAGCTCGACGACCAGTTCCCGATCGACGTCTTCCAGACCGGCTCGGGCACATCGTCGAACATGAACGCGAACGAGGTGATCGCGGCGCTCGCCGGCGATGACGTCCACGCCAATGACGACGTCAACATGGGCCAGTCCTCGAACGACGTCTTCCCGACGGCCGTGCACCTCGCCGCTCTCGACGAGATCGTGCGCGACCTGCTGCCGGCGCTCGAGCGTCTGGCCGAGGCGCTTGCGGCGAAGGCGCATGAGTTCGAGGACGTGGTCAAGTCCGGCCGAACCCACTGGATGGACGCGGTCCCCGTCACGCTCGGTCAAGAATTCGGCGGCTACGCAGCGCAGGTGCGCGAGGGGACTGCGCGCGTGCGCGACACCCTGCCGCGGCTGGGCAAGGTGCCGCTCGGCGGCACCGCCACCGGAACCGGGCTCAACACCCATCCCGAGTTCGCTTCGCGCGTGCGCGCGCGACTGCACGAGGAGACGGGGCTCGAGATCTCGGCGCCCGCCGATGCGTTCGAGTCCCAGGCCGCACGCGACGCGATCGTCGAGACCTCGGGTGCGCTGAAGGTCGTGGCCGTCTCGCTGACGAAGATCGCGAACGACATCCGCTTCATGGGATCCGGCCCGCGCGCAGGTCTCGGCGAGTTGATCCTGCCCGAGCTCCAGAAGGGAAGCTCGATCATGCCGGGCAAGGTCAACCCGGTGATTCCCGAGGTCGTGACGCAGGTCGGGGCGCAGGTGATCGGCAACGACCAGGCGATCACCGTCGGCGGCCTCCAGGGGCATTTCGAGCTGAACGTGTTCGTTCCGCTGCTCGCTCGCAACCTGCTGGACTCGATCAAGCTGCTCACGAGCGCGTCCCGCCTGTTCGCGGACAAGTGCGTCGAAGGCATCGAGGCCAACCGCGAGACGTGCGAGCGGTATGCCGAACTCACGCTCTCGGCCGCGACCGCGCTCAACCCGTACATCGGCTACGACAAGGCGACCGAGATCGTCAACGAGGCTGCGAGCTCGGGCCGCTCGCTCCGCGAGGTCGCCCGCGAGGCCGGAGTCGACGAGAAGACGCTCGACGAGGCTCTCGACTACCGAGCGATGGCAAAGCCGCACGACCCGCGGTAAGCCGAGCTCGCCTCTGATCTCTTGCGTTGAATATCCAAACGTCGTACTGTCGCGCCGTCGTAACAGTTGGGGTCCGTAAGGGCCGTGGTGGGGAGAGGAGATGACGTATATGAAGAGGTCGCGCCTTGCGCTTGGCCTGTTCTCGATGCTCGCGCTCGCGGGTCTTGCCGTGTTCCTGGCGGTGACTGCGGGCGGATCGTCGACCGCTAGGTCCGGCGTGTCGCTCAAGTTCAGCGGCGACCCGGATGCAGGATCGATGAAGGAAACCGCCTCGGTCGAGAAGGGGCCGGCGTCGGTCACCGCCGCGCAGGAGGAGGTCGCGCAGCGCGCATATCCGGCTCAGGACCTTCCGCCCGACGCGGCGCAGATCGCACAGCGGGCGTGGAGTGCCGTGAAGAATCGCGGCAACGGCAAGGGCAAGAACAAGCCCGGCGACTGGACGATGATCGGCCCGAGCCACTCGAACATGCCCGGGCTCCTCGTCTTCTCGGGTGCCGACTACACGACGTCCGGGCGCGTCACGGCGATGGCTCTCGACCCGAGCTGCTCGCAGTCGAAGTGCCGGCTGTGGATCGGCGCAGCGGGCGGCGGCGTCTGGCGAACCACGAACGCGCTGGGCGGAACGCCCTCCTGGACCTTCGTTTCGGGAAGCCTGCCGACAAACGCCATCGGGACGCTCACCTACGACGCGGCGACCGGAACGCTCTACGCCGGCACCGGTGAGCCGAATGCCTCCGCCGACAGCGAGACCGGCTCCGGTCTCTTCAAGTCGACTGACGGCGGTGACACCTGGACGCACCTGGCCGCGGTCACGAGCACGACCATCTCCGGTGTCTACACCGGCGATGCCTTCAAGGACCGCGCGATCAACTCGATCGTCGTCGATCCGACGAACTCGAACGTGCTCTACGTGGGCTCGGCGAGCGCCATTCGCGGCGTCTGCTCCGTCCTGAACGGTTGCGACGCGGCACCGGTGGTGCCGCTTCCGGCGCGAGGCGTCTACAAGAGCACGGACGGCGGGGCGACGTTCACGCTGCTGAACGGCGGATCTCTCCCGTTCGTGCTGCGCGGCGTGACCGACGTCAAGCTCGACCCGTCCGACCACAACACCATCTACGCGGCCCAGTTCGGCCAGGGCGTCTACCGCTCGACGAACGGCGGCTCGAGCTGGACCCAGATCTTCACGATCGTGAACCCGGCGAATGCCGCGAACGCGATCGAGCGCTATTCACTCGCGCCGACGACGCTGCCGAACGGCAAGACGCGGATCTATCTCGGCGTCGGCGACAACGGCACCTTCGCCGCGCAGCTCTTCCGCACCGACGACGCCCAGGCCGTGACGCCGGCGACGTGGGTGAACATGACGACCGTTCAGAGTGCCGGCTACTGCACGGCGCAGTGCTGGTACGACAACGTCGTCTACTCGCCGCCGGGAGAGCCGGACACGGTCTACCTGGGCGGCAGCTACGACTACGACAACGCCGGCACGTTTGCCATCAACGGCAATCTGGCCGGCCGGACGAACGGACGCGCGTTCCTGTACTCGACCGACGGCGGGGCGAACTTCACGGATATCACCCGTGACGCGACCTCGGACACGCGGCCGAACGGCATGCACCCCGACCAGCACGCGATCGCGACGGTGCCGGGAACGAACATCACGTTCTTCGGCTCCGACGGCGGCATGATCCGGTCGAGCGGAGCGTTCGCGGACATCTCGTCTCAGTGCGCCTCGCGCAACCTGAGCGCCGCGAACCTGGCGATCTGCCAGCAGCTGCTGTCACGGGTGCCCACCGAGCTGACTGGCCTGAACAAGGGCCTCTCGACGCTCCAGTTCCAGAGCCTGTCCGTCAACCCCTTCGACTCGAAGGACTTGATGGGCGGCACGCAGGACAACGGCACCTGGGAGCCCAACGGGCACTCGGGCGTCAACTGGAACATGATCATCTGGGGCGACGGCGGGCAGTCCGGCTTCAACGCCGCCAACCCGGACTACCGGTTCAACACGTTCACCGGCCAGGCGAACGATGCGAACTTCCGCGGTGGCGACGCCTCGAAGTGGGTCGTGATCACGGGAGACATCGTCAGCAGCCCGGAGGGCTCGTACTTCTACACGCCGGTGATTGCGGACCCGAATCCCGCGAACGCAGGCACGATCTACCAGGGCTCGAACAGTGTCTGGCGCACCCAGGACTGGGGCGGCGACCAGACGTTCCTCGAGGCGAACTGCTCGGAGTTCACCACGCCTTCCGACAACGCGAACTGTGGCGACTTCGAACGGATCGGCCCCTCCGGCGCGACGAGCCTCACGGCAAGTGCCGCCGACTACCGGGGCACTGATCGCAGCGGGACATTCGTGGCCGCAATCGAGCGTGGCTCGGACACGAACACGCTGTGGGCAGCGACCGGGGCCGGCCGCGTCTTCGTATCGAAGAACGGCAACGCTCCGGCGGGATCGGTGGTCTGGCAGCGGATCGACAACCTGCCTGGCGCAACTACGGATCCGGCGCGGTTCGTCTCGTCGATCTACGTCGACCCGGCGAACGCGAACCACGCCTGGATCTCGTACTCCGGGTACAACGCCAACACGCCGGGGACCCCGGGCCACGTCTTCGAAGTGACGTACAACCCGGGCGCCGGAACGGCGACGTGGACGAACCTCGACGGCAATACCGGCCCGATGGGCGACCTGCCGACGACGGACCTCGTCCGCGACGACGTGACCGGCGATCTCTATGCGTCCACCGACTTCGGCGTGATGATGCTGGCCGGAGGCAACCCTGCGAACGGCTGGGTTGCAGCCGGTGCCGGCCTCCCCAACGTCGAGGTCGCAGGTCTGACGATCGTGCCCGGCGCGCGCAAGCTCTACGCCGCCACGCACGGTCGGAGCGCCTGGTCGTTGACGCTCCCGTAGCTCGAGGAACCATCGTGTGACGAAGGGCCGCTTTCGGGCGGCCCTTCGCTTTCCCGAAAAGGGTGATGGAGGAATCGCTACCCGCTGCCGAACTCTGACCTGGTGATGCGGCTCACTCTTCTCCCTGCGACCCTTCTCTGCGCGCTCGCGTTCGCGGGCTCCGCGCTTGCTGCCGGGAACCCGTTCGGCGTCACCGTCGTCCGCTTCGCGCCGGGCACCACGCCGGCCCAGATGCGCGCGGCCGTCACCTCGGCCGGCGGGGTGGTGGTCGCCGATCTGAGCGAGATCGACGCACTCGGCGTCGTCCCGCGCTCGAAGTCGTTCGCTCCTCGGCTCGCCACGAGCAAGGCGGTCACCGACCTCTTCCAGGATTCCGTCCTCACCACCGAGCGCGGCTCCGAAGAGCTCCGCCGCTCTGGGCGCGGCCCTGACGGCGGCCCCGGCGACGGACGCCACGGCTTCGTCGCCGACCCCTGGCACGACTTGGGCTCGTTCCTCGGTGTCACGAACCCCGAAGGGATCCTCCAGTGGGACGACGGGCGGATGAACGTGCCGTCCGCCTGGCGCCGCACCACCGGCGACCGCTCGATCGCGGTCGCGGTCCTCGACACGGGCGTCCAGGCCAACCACCGCGAGCTGCGCGGCGTGCTCGACCCGTCGCTCGGCGGCAACTTCATCCCCTGCGACGACCTCAAGGCGCTCTTCGGCCTCGGCGTCATCGACCGCGCTGGACTGCGGGACTGTCGCGACGGCGACTTCGAGGGCCACGGCACCTGGGTTGCGAGCCGGATCGCGGGCGCCTCGAACGGTTTTGCCTCCAACGGCGTCGCCCCCGGGGTGCGCATCGGCTCCTACAAGGTTCTCGCGGCCGGGCTCGGCGGGCTCTCGACCTGGATCCTCTCGGGCCTCGTCGCGGCCTGCTCCGACTCGCGAATCGACGTCGTGAACATGTCGATCGAGGGCTACATGAACCCGGACGACCCGTTCGACGCCGACGACTACCTCCTCTTCACGGACGCTGTCGACTACTGCCTCGCGCGCGGGATCCCGGTCTTCGCCGCCGCCGGCAACGAGCACGTACGGGTCGACCGCGTCGACCTCGAGCTCGGCGGCCGGACGCTCGAGGGCGCCGGCCAGGTCTCGCTCGGCGCCGGCGGGATCGGAACAGCCTCCCCGGGAAGCGACTCCGTCGACGACTACGACCTCCGTGGCTGGCTGCCCGTTCCGGGCGGCGTCCCGGGCGTGACGATGGTCTCCGCGACGGCCAACGCGATCGGCGCCGCACCGGCGAACGTGCCCCTGCGTTGGCGTTCCCACCTCGGCGCCCGTGACCAGCTCGCCTACTACTCGAACTACGGCTCCCGCATCGACCTGGCCGCTCCCGGCGGCGCGCGGCGCTACCAGATCCCCGGCTACGACGGCGGCGACGGCGACATCCTCTACGGCGGCTGGGGCTCGTTCGGCGCCCTCTCCGACAAGGGGCTCATCTGCACCGACCCCTTCAGCTCGTCGCTCTTCAACGCGGCCTGCTTCTCGGCCAACGGCCAGTCGTTCGGCTGGCTGCAGGGCACCTCGATGGCAGCGCCCAACGCGGCCGGTGTGGCAGCGCTCGTCCTCTCCGCCCGCCCCGAGCTGGGTAAACGCCCCGAGGCGCTCGTCCGGCGCCTGGAGCGGAGCGCCGGCGACGACATGACGAACTACATGGGGCCGAACGACCCGGGCAACACCGCTCCCGCGCTCGACGGCTCGCCGTGCGACACCGGCTATTGCCACGTCAGCCAGTCACACCCCATCGGGTTCGCCGACGCCTATGGCGCCGGCCTGGTCGACGCCTCGGCCGCCGTCGGCCGATAACTGCCCATCTGGGCGGCGGTAGTCGCTTGACGCCGGATCTAGGGCCGCATATAAGGCACCCTGCATAAGCGCGAGGCGGTCACGGGGAGCGCTTCGCCCGGTGGGGGAGGTTCCGAGGGGGACACGCACAAGGCCAGAGTCGACGTGTGCAGCGGCCACAAGGGCCGCCGTTCCGCACCGGAGTCGGCACACAACCAAGGGGAGAATCGATGACACGAACACGCACGAGCGTCCTGGGAGCGACGTTCTTTCTGCTCGCCGGGGCACTTGCGTTGACGCTGGTTCTCCTGACCGGACGCTCGTCCGGCGGGAACCAGGTCAAGCTCAGGCTCGGCGCCGGCGTCGCCGGCGCGGCGAGCAAGGAAACCTCCGCCGGAGAAGGACCAGTTGGCGGCTACGAGGCCTACGTCTCGGCCTCGCGGACCTATCCGGCGAACGTGATCTCGCCGGCGATCGTCAAGCGCGCTCAGGCGACCTTCAGCCGGCTCGCCAAGCGCGACGCCCGGTTTGCCAAGACGGCACGGGGTCGCCACTTCCTGGACAACAACGGCGGGAAGTGGGAGCAGTACGGCCCGCGCAGGTTCGGCCTGGAGCCCGGCGTGATCTCGTTCTCGGGGGCGACGAACGTCACCTCGAGCCGCACGGTCGCGATCGTGGCCGACCCGGACTGCACGGCGAGCAAGTGCCGCGTCTGGGCCGGGACGTCGGGGGGTGGCGTCTGGATGACGGACAACATCCTCGCGTCGGACCCGACGTGGCAGCAGATGAGCCCGGAGCGAGCTCGACCAGAACTCGGTCGGGCAGCTGGTGCTCGATCCCACCGACAAGAAGCACGACACGCTCTACCTCGGCACCGGTGAGGGCAACCGCTGCTCGTCGGGCTGCGAGGCGGGGGTCGGCATCTACAAGTCGACCAACGGCGGCAAGAAGTGGAAGAAGCTCGACGACACGTGCGTCAGCAACGCGACGTACCCGTGCGTCAACCCCGGCAAGGACGCGTTCCTCGGCCGCGGGATCAACGGGATCGTGATCGATCCGCGCGACGGGAATCACATCTTCGTCGGCTCGGCCCAGGCGGTCCGCGGTCTTTCGCACACGATCGGCAACGGCGGGACGACTCGCCTCGAGCCGGGCGCGAATGATCCTGGCCTCTACGAGTCGTTCAACGGCGGGAAGACGTTCACCGAGGTCTGGAACGGGAACATTCCCGGCGGCTTCGGCGTCACCGACGTCGGCCTCGACCCGCTGAACCCGGACACCGTCTACGCGGCCGCGTTCGACGCGGGTGCGTGGCGGCGCGACGCGGGAGCGGCCCCGACGGCGTTCCAGCAGGTCTTCGCCCCGCAATTCCCGGGCGGCGGGACCGATCGCACGATGTTCGCAATGACCGTCAAGAACGGCAACACGCGCATGTACCTGACCGACGGCACGGCGAACGGCGGTGGCATCGCCGGAGCTCTGGCGTCGAACTTCTGGCGCACGGATAACGCCAACCAGCCGGCGGGGACGCTGCTCGCCTCGCAGGCCGCGGGAGCAACACCGCCCGTCGCTGCGACGCATACGTTCCCGGCCACCTTCACAGGCTGGCAGAACCTGACCTCGAAGACGACACGGCTGACCCGTACTTCGCCACGGACGACTTCTGCACCGGCCAGTGCTGGTACGACGAGGACGTCTACACGCCCGCCGGGATGCCGGACACGGTCTACGTGATCGGCTCGAACCAGTACGGCGAGCAGCCGTGCAGCACCAAGGGCGTCGGTTGCGGCAACGGCCGCTCCAACGGCCGCGAGGTCCTGTACTCGAACACGGCCGGCGACCCGGACGGTTCGCGCACTAACCTGCGCACGTTCACCGACCTGTCGTACGACGCCCGGGACACCGTGGCGCCGTGGTGCGCGTACGCGCCCTACTTCGCGCAACGGGTGCCTCCGCGCGCCGAACGGGATCCATCCCGACCAGCACGAGATCGTCGTCAACCCGGGGAACCCGACCCAGATCTTCGAGGGCTCCGACGGTGGCATGATCAGGACGAGCGGCGCGTTCGCCGACATCTCGTCCCAGTGCGACGATCCGTTCCGGAACGGCGGAGAGACCGCTTGCCGCCGACATGCGGGCAGCTACGCGGCCTGCAAGCGGCTGCTGTCGCGGGTGCCGGCGGCACTCGACCACGTCAACAACACGCTGAGCAGCACGCTGCAGTTCATCAACGTGGCGATCAACCCGTCGAACTCCTGCGAGGTCATGGGTGGCACGCAGGACAACGGCACGTGGTCGAACAACAACGGCTGCAGCCGCGACACGTTCAACCAGGTCATCTACGGCGACGGCGGCAACGCCGTCTACGACGCCACGAATCCGACCTGGCGCTTCAACGAGTTCACCGGCGGGTTCAGTGACTCGAACTTCCGGAACGGCGATCCCGAGCGCTGGGTGATCACCTCGGCCCCGCTGGTGAACAGCGGTGAGCCGTTCGCGTTCTACTGGCCGCAGATCGGCGATCCGAACCCGGCGCCGGGCACCCATCCGATCTACTCGGGCGGGCTGCATGTCTGGCGAACCTGGGCCTTCGGTGCCGGCACTCGCCGGCCAGGTCCCGCAGGACACGACCCCGAACATCGCCGACTACGAGGCGAACTGTCCGGAGTTCGTGACCCCCGGCGGCCAGGCCGGCTGCGGCGACTACCGGCCGCTGGGCGGCCCGCTGTGCACGGGCCGCGACGTGCACCAACACGCCGGCGACCTGACGGGCACGGTCTACGGACCGGACCGCACCGGCGGCTCGATCTCGTTCATGGCCCGCGACGGCGCGGACCACGGGACGCTCTGGGTCGCCACCTCGGCCGGCCGCATCTTCGTCACGCACAACGCGGATGCGTCCGACCCGGCGACGGTGACCTGGCACCGGATCGACAACGCCACCTCGCCGACCCGGTTCCCGAGCGGCATCTACGTCGATGCCTTCGACACCGGACACGCCTGGGTGAGCTACTCGGGCTACAACGCGGCAACGCCGATCGACTCCGGGCCACGTGTTCGAGGTCCGGGAGAACGGCTCCGCGCCCGGCTCGGGCACGCTTCACCAACCTGAACATCGAGGGCGGTGGTACGTCGAGCTTCCCGACGCCGTTCTCGGACGGTGACCTGCCGGTCAGCGACGTCGTCCGCGACGACAACCAGGCAACGCTCTACGCGGCGACCGACTTCGGCGTGCTCGTCGGCCCGAACGACGGACACTCCGGTTGGCACCTCACGAAGGGCATGCCGCGGTACGAGGTCATGCACCTCGAGATCCAGCCCTCGTCCAGGGTTCCGACCTGTGTTGGGTCGAGCACCTGCGAGCGGCTGATCTACGCGGCGACGCACTCGCAGGGCATCTGGAAGTTCGACCTGCGAGGTCCCGGCAACACCAACAACGGTCGCGGTCAGCAGAGCAACTAGCTCGACCTAGCCCCCGACCCGCAAGAGGGCCGCCTTCGGGCGGCCCTCTTCGTGGTCCGCGTGTACGGTCGGCGAGAGCCGGCCCCTCTCGCTACGGCATGTATTCGAGGCAGACGATCTGCGAGAGGTTCACCGAGGCGCGGCTCCCCTTCGAGCCTCGCGCGACCACGGTGATGCTGTCGCAGCCTACGATGTTCTTGAACACGGCCAGGAAGGTCCCGCGCGCGCCGGCCGTGACGCTGAGGCGGCTTCCCCGGCCCTTGACCGTGAGCCCCACGCGCTCGTGTGCCCGGAAGTGCGTCCCTCTCACGGCCAGCGGGTTCTGGCCCCTGACCTCGAGGTCGGCTCGCCGGGTGTCGCTCGCCTGCTGAGACTGCGCGGCCGAGGGCTCGCGTGACGGTGAGCCCGAGGTCTGGCTGACCACGGTCGCGATCACGGCGGCGGATGCGAGCAGCGCCACCACGCCGAGGAGCGCCCTAGTACGCCACCGCTCCACGACCTGTAGCGGCTGCGTGCCGCTGCTCGTCGGCGCGATAACTAGAACGGACGAGTGGCCCGGAGAAGACCGAGCCGAAGCCCAGCGCCTCGCCCTGCTCGCGGAACCACCGGAACTCGTCCGGATGCACCCAGCGGTCGATCTTCGCGTGCTTCGCGCTCGGCTGGAGGTACTGGCCGATGGTGACCACGTCCACGCCGTGGGCGCGCAGGTCGGCCATCGTCTCGACCACCTCGTCGTTCGTCTCGCCGAGCCCGACGATGATTCCGGACTTGGTCAGCACCGGGTAGTCGGCGAGCTCCTTCGCCCGCTCGAGCAGCCAGAGCGCCCTGTCGTAGGACGCCTTGGCGCCGCGCATGCGCGCATGCAACCGGCGCACCGTCTCGATGTTGTGGTTGAACACGTCGGGCCGCTCGGCGAGCACCGTCTGCAGCGCCTGCTCCTCGACGCCGAGAAAGTCCGGCGTGAGGATCTCGATCGTCGCCTCGGGCACCTTGTGCTTCAGTGCACGAATCGTCGCGGCGTAGTGACCCGCACCGCGGTCGTCCACGTCGTCGCGGTCGACCGATGTGACCACCACGTGCTTGAGGTTCATCTTCGCAGCGGTCGCCGCGAGCCGAAGCGGCTCGAGCGGATCCGGCGGGTGCTCCGGCCGGCCGGAGTGCACGTAGCAGTAGCGACAGGCGCGCGTGCAGGTGTCACCGAGGATCTGGAAGGTCGCCGTGCCGCGGCCCCAGCACTCGGAGATGTTCGGGCAGCGCGCCTCTTCGCAGATCGTGTTCAGGCTCGCGCCGTGGATCAGCTTGCGGACGTCGAAGTAGGCGGAGTCCGCGCTCGGCGCGCGCACCTTCATCCATTCGGGCCGGCGTGGCCGCTCTGCTACGGGCAGAGAGCGCTCCATTCCCTGGAGTCTAGAGACTGGCCGTGCTACGCCGACAGCGCCCGGGAGCGCTCAGGTGCACTTCCAGGGATCCAGATAGACATCGTCGATCTGGAAGGCGGCGCCGCTCCCGACCGGTGTGAAGCGGAAGGCGACGGCCCTGGTGCCGACCAGGCTCGTGACGTTGCCGAGCAGGAGCGCGAGCCGGGGCGAGGGCGCCCAGGAGGAGCCGGCCTTGACGGTTCCGCCGTCGAGCACGGTCAGAAGGCCGCCGACGAGGCTCGGGACGATCACCGAGACACGCAGCGAGCCCGTCGCCGAGCCGGCGTTGCGCATCACGAAGCGGAGATGCCAGTCACCCAGGGCGAAGCACATCGTCGCGCTGGAGGCGGAGCTTCCCTGAGGCAGGTAGAGCGAGTGGCGATCGGTCCGCTGGCGGAGGAAGAAGGGCTCGTTGCCGTCGACGACCCGTGCGCCCCCGGACAGTGCCCAGGACGCCGAGCTGTTCTCGAACGAGCCGTTCGGCAGGAGCGTGTAACGCGCCGAGTCGCCCCATTGCCCGAAGGCCTGCGTCGAGCTCGGATCGCAGTACGACGCCGAGCCGGTCGAGATGAGCCCCGCCTTCGCCGTCGAGGTCGTCGCCAGTGCCATCACGACGATCGCTCCAAGTGCCACTCGCAGTGCCGCCTTGCCCGCAGATGCCGCCACGCCATTCCTCCCTAGCCGATTCCTGCTCTCAGCTTCCACGCCTACGGGGGCGCCGCATCACCCTTCCGGGTGGCTGACGGTCGCTCTCCATCCCTCGTCCGAGTGAATCGGCGTCCCGGCCGCGTCAAGAGGGCGCCTCTCGAGGACGATGTCTTCCCCACGGTGTCCACTGCGGCCGACACTCCCCGCTCCGCCCTCTTCGACCCGGACGAGCAGCGCGTCATCGAGGAGCGCCGCGCCAGGCGCCTTCAACGCCTCGCGCGGAGGGAGCTCCTGTCCTTCGTCGTCTTCGCCGGAGGCTTCGTCGCGGTCGCCCTGCTGATGGCGGTGCTCATCCCGTCCCAGCGGAGCCCCGGCGTCTTCGCGGTGCTCATCCTGGTCGGTGCGTACGCAGCCGCGTTCCGGCTCGACTTCGAGGTCGGGACCGGCTCCGCAGTGCCGACGCAGCTGATTCTCGTGCCGATGCTGTTCGTGCTCCCGGTGGGGCTCGTTCCACTCGCCGTCGCGGCCGGGATCGTGGTCGGCAGCCTCGACGAGTACGCGCGGGGCTCGCTCCGGCTTGGGCGCGTCGCCCTGCGGGTCGTCACCGCCTGGCATGCGGTGGGACCGGCGCTCGTGCTCGGGCTCGCGGGCGAGCGGTCCCCGAGCCTGTCCGACTGGCCGTTGTACGTCGCGGCGCTGCTCGCCCAGTTCGTCCTCGACGCCGCGTGCTCCATGGGCAGGGAGTGGCTCGCGCTCGGTGTCCGTCCCAGCGTCCAGCTCCGCGCGATGGGCTGGGTCTACGCGATCGACGCCGGGCTCGCGCCGATCGGGCTCGCGGTTGCCTTCGCGAGCCAGTCCTCGCCCTACGGCGTCGTGCTGGCGCTCCCGCTCGTCGGGCTGCTCTCCGTGTTTGCACGCGAGCGGCGTGTGCGGATCGACCACGAGCTGGAGCTCCGAGACGCCTATCGCGGCACCGCCTTCCTGCTCGGAGACGTCGTCGAGGCCGACGACGCGTACACGGGCATTCACAGCCGCGCCGTCGTCGACCTGACCCTCGGCGTGGCCGACGAGCTCGGGCTCGGCTCGCGTGAGCGGCGCGACGCCGAGTTCGCGGCGCTGCTCCACGACGTCGGGAAGGTTCGGATTCCCAACACGATCATCACCAAGCCCGGGCCGCTGACACCCGAGGAACGGACGATCATCGAGCGCCACACGATCGAGGGCGAGCGGCTGCTGCTCCGCGTCGGGGGACTCCTCGGCGAGATCGGGCACATCGTCCGCTCGTGCCACGAGCGCTACGACGGGAAGGGCTACCCCGACGGGCTCGCAGGCGAGCAGATCCCGCTCCTCGCACGGATCGTCGCCTGCTGCGACGCGTTCAACGCGATGACGAGCGACCGCTCGTACCGTGCGGCTCTATCCGAGGCCGAGGCGGTCGAGGAGGTCCGTCGCGGGCGCGGAACGCAGTTCGACCCGCTCGTCGTCGACGCGCTGATCGAGACAGTCGCCTCTAGGCCGCGCTCTTGACGCTGCCGAAGATCGCGCTCTCGATCACGTAGAAGAGCGCGATCGCCATGAACAGCACCACGCTCGTCGTCGGGCTCGCGAACGCGATCAGCGTCGCCGCGAGGTAGATGAACGGCCCGGGCAGATAGCTACGGCTGATCCCGGTCACGATCGCGGGATCGGCGTCGGGGCGAAGGAGCCTCTTCCCACGAGAGGCGTAGAACCAGGTGATGCTGAACATGATCGCCGTCGCAACCATCGTGAAGCCGTAGGCGAGTGCTGCGTCTTGTGCGCCCTCGCCCCGGATGTGCTCGGCGACGAGCCTGGTCGGGAAGGGCACGAACGCGATGCACAGGAGCAGGCCGACAGTCGCGACCAGGAAGCGCCGGTCGGTCCGGTCGATCTGCGACATGACCGTGTGGTGGTTGATCCACATGATCCCGATCGTGACGAAGCTGACCGCGTAGGCCAGGTACGAAGGCCAGATGTGCAGGAGCTCCGTGCCGAGGTCGTGGACGTCCTCGGAGATCTGAGAGTCGACGTTGAGGATCAACAGGGTCGCCGCGATTGCGAAGACGCCGTCGGCGAAGGTCTCGATCCGGGAGGTGTTCAACGAGCGGCGAGTTGAGCGTTCCGGTGCTCGGCCGGGAGCTCCTCGAACGCGAGCCCGAAGACCTGCGCAAGCGCGTCGATCGCGTGAGGTTGAACCTCGTCGACGGTCACCGGCCGCCCGAGCTCACGGGCGATCGTCGTGAACGACGCGTCCTCGAGCCCGCAGGCGGTGATCCAGTCGGTGAACGGCGCAGGGTCGAGGTCGACGTTGAGCGCGTACCCGTGCGTCGTCACCCATTTGGAGATGTGGATGCCGATCGAGGCGATCTTGCGCGGGGGGCCTTCGACCCAGATCCCGGTCAGGCCGTCGATCCGGGTCGCCTCCACCCCGAGCGGTGCCAGCGTGCGGATCAGCGCCTCCTCGAGGTCGCGGCAGTAGCGCTTCACGTCCTGCCCGTGCCGCCGGAGGTCGAGAATCGGGTAGCAGACGAGCTGGCCCGGCCCGTGGTAGGTGGACTTGCCGCCGCGGTCGGTCTCGACGATCTCCACCTCGGCGCCGTCCGGAACGTGGAGCTCGCCCTCGTCGGTGCGCCGGCCCAGCGTGATCACCGGGGGGTGCTCGAGCAGGAACACGGTGTCCGGGATCGCTCCTTGCGAGACCGCCGCCGCGAGCGACCGCTGCAGCTCCCACGCCTCCCCGTACGGGACGAGGCCCGGCTGGAGGAGGTAGGCGCGCGCGCTCAGTAGTTCGACTCGTCCCAGCTCTCGAGCCGCTCGCGCAGGTCGCGCAGGAAGCGGCCGGCGAGCGCGCCGTCCACGAGCCGGTGGTCGTACGTGAGCGTGAGGTTCATGATCGGCCGGATCGCGATCGCGTCGTCGCCGTGCCCGTCCTCGACGACCCAGGGGCGCTTGACGACGGCGTAGGTGCCGAGGATGGCCGCCTGCGGCTGGCTGATCACCGGCGTGCCGTGGAAGGTGCCGTAGCCGCCGGGGTTGGTGATGGTGAACGTGCCTCCCTGGACGTCGTCGGGAAGCAGCTTCTTGTCGCGCGCGCGGGCGGCGATCTCCGAGATGCCGCGGGCCATGCCGAGCAGGTTGAGGCCTTCCGCGTTGCGAAGGACCGGGACGATCAGGCCCTTGCCGTCGGCCAGCTCGACAGCGAAGCCCAGGTTGACGTAGGTGCGCGTGACGATCTGGTCGCCGCGCAGCTCGCCGTTGATCCACGGGTACTCGCGGAGCGTCTCCACGACCGCGCGGGCCACGAAGGCCAGGTAGGTCGGGTTGACGCCGTAGCTCTGCTGGTACTCGCTCTTCAGCTTCTTCCGGATCGCGACCACGTTCGACATGTCCACCTCGATCGCGCTCGTGACGTGCGCGGAGGTGTCGAGCGAGCGGCGCATGTGCTCCGCGATCCCTCGACGCATCGCGTTCATCGGCTCGAAGCTCTCTCCGACCTGCGGTTGGCCGGCCTCTGCGACCGGAGCGGGTTGCGGCGCCCGGGCAGGAGGCGGCGGGGGTGCTGCGGCAGGCGCCGGAGGAGGAGCGGGCGGGGCCGGAGGAGCCGGGGGCTCCGGTGCAGGTTCGGCCGCAGGAGCCGGCGTCTCGGCAGGAGCGGGAGCCTCGGCTTCAGCGGGTGCCGCCGGTGCGACGGCCTGGCCGCCGCCCTCGACGAAGGCCAGGATGTCCTTCTTGGTCACGCGGCCGCCGCGGCCGGTCCCCTGCACCTGGTTCACGTCGACGCCGTGCTCGGATGCGATCCGTGCGACGACGGGGGAGACGAAGGTCTTCTCGCCCGCGCCGTCCGTCTCGACCGGCGCGCGGGCGGGCGCCTGAGCGGGCGCCGGAGCTGCAGGCTCGAGCTCTGCGACCGTCTCGGCGCTCGGGGTCTCACCCTCGGAGCTCGACGGCGCCTCGGCCTCGGCCGCGGCCTGCGCCGTGGCGGGCTCGGGAGGCGCTTCTTGCGCAGGCGGCTCCTCGGCGGGGGCCTCCTCGGCGGGTGGAGCCTCTGCCGGCGGCGCCTCTACCTCCGCGCCTTCGGGCGCGATCACCGCGAGCTTCGTCCCGACCTCGACCGTCTCGCCCTCCTGGACGAGGATCTGCTGCAGGACGCCTTCGCCGGGGCTCGGAACCTCCGTGTCGACCTTGTCGGTCGAGATCTCGAGCAGCGACTCGTCCGCGGCGACCGGCTCGCCCTCCTGTTTGAGCCACTTGGTGATCGTCCCCTCCGACACGGAGACACCCATCTGGGGCATGACGACGTCGATGGCGGACGTGGTGGCCATGGCTTCTAGTACTCCGCGAGCTCCCGAATCCCCGCCACGACGTCTTCGACCTGCGGGATGAACGCCTTCTCGAGCGGCGGCGAGAACGGAACCGGCGTGTCCGGCGCGGTGATCCGGCTCAGCGGGGCGTCCAGGTCCTCGAACGCCTCCTCGGCGATCGTCGCAGCGATCTCGCCGCCGAAGCCTCCGGTGTGCGTGTCCTCGTGGAGCACGATCACCTTCGAGGTCTTGGCGACGCTTTCGAGCACTGCCTGCTTGTCCCAGGGGATCAGCGTGCGCAGGTCGATGATCTCGACCGAGACGCCGTCGGACTCCAGTTGCTGCGCCGCCTCGGCGGCCGTATGCACCATCGCGCCCCAGGTGATCACCGAGACATCGTCGCCCTCGCGGTGGACGCGGGCCTTGCCGAACGGCGTCGTGTAGCGCTCGTCCGGCACCTCGGCCTTGAGCCGCCGGTAGAGGTGCTTGTGCTCGAAGTAGAGCACCGGGTTGGGGTCCTCGATCGCGGTCACGAGCAGGCCTTTCGCGTCTTCCGGCGTCGCGGGGCAGACGATCTTCAGGCCCGGGATGTGCGCAAAGGAGCTCTCGGGATTCTGCGAATGGAACGGCCCGCCGGAGAAGCCGCCGCCGGACGGGAGACGGACGACGATCGGCACCGGCGTGCCCGCGCGGTAGCGCTGCTTGGCGGCCACCGTGACGAGGTGGTCCCAGGCGCACGAGATGAAATCTGCGAACTGCATCTCGGCCACGGGGCGCATCCCCATGATCGCGGCACCCGTGCAGCCGCCCACGATCGCCGTTTCCGAGAGCGGTGCGTCCAGGACGCGCCAGGGGCCGAACTCCTCCTGAAAGCCCAGCGTCACCTTGAAGGCGCCGCCGTACACGCCAACGTCCTCGCCGATCACGAAGACGCGCTTGTCCCGGCGCATCTCCTGGCGGAGGCCGTCGCTGATCGCCTGCAGGTACGTCTTCTCGGGCATTACTTGTGGTGGGGGGTGTCGAGGTCCTCTGGTGTCGCGAACACCCCGTCGGTGAGCGTCGACGGATCCGGCAGCGGCGATTCCTCCGCCCGCTGTAGCGCCTCGTTCAGGAGCCTCTTCACGCCCGACGAGATCTCGTCCTCCTGCTCGTCGGTGAGCTCGGCGTTGTCGCGCAGCCAGCTGCGGAAGCGCTCGATCGGGTCGTTCGACGCCCAGCGCTCGAACATGTCCTTCGGGACGTAGAACGCGTCGTCGTGGACGGCGTGGCCCTCCATGCGCAGGGTCAGGCACTCGACCAGGGTCGGGCCACCGCCCTCGCGTGCCTTCTCGACGGCCCGCTTGGCCTCGCGGTAGACGGCGAGCACGTCGCTGCCGTCGACGACGACGCCTTCGAAGCCGTAGGCGTCGGCGCGGTCGGCCACGTGCTCGGTCGGGTACTCGAGATAGGTAGGCGTCGAGTAGGCCCACTGGTTGTTGTCGCAGATGAAGACGACCGGCAGCTTGCGCACCCCCGCGAGGTTCATCGCCTCGTGGGTGTCGCCGCGCGCGGAGGCGCCTTCGCCGAACCACCCGACCGCGACCCGCTTCTCCTCCCGGATGCGGAAGGCGAGCGCGCAGCCGACGGCGACCGGGAGCATCGCCGGTAGGTGGCTGACCATCGCGAGCAGTCCGAGCCGCGAGTCGGCCATGTGCACGTTCCCGTCTCTGCCCTGGGTCGGGCCGTCGGCGCGGCCCATGTACTGCGCGAAGATCCGCCAGGGCTCGACCCCGCGCGTGACGTGGACGCCCATGTCGCGGTGCAGCGGGGTGCCTACGTCCTCGGAGCCCATCGCGGTCGCGACGCCCACGGCCGCAGCTTCGTTGCCGCGGCCCGTGTAGAAGGAGCCGGGGATCTTGCCCTGCTTGTAGAGGATGTGGCCGCGTTCCTCGATCCCGCGCGTGATCAGCATGGTGCGGTAGATCGCGAGCAGGTCCTCTCGGTCGAGCCCCGCCTCCTTGACCTCCTGCAGCGAGCCGACCGGCTCGGCTTCCCGGGCGATTGCCATCGCGCGGAACTCTAGCGATCGGTCTGGCTACAGTCCCCCGCGTGGGCAAGGCGGCTGACTGGCTCCGCGAGGAGCGGCGCAGGACGCTGGGCGACTGGGTCGCCTTCTGCCTCGCCTGCGGGTTCGTGCAGCGCTACTTCGAGGAGTTCGTCGACGAGTTGCCTGCGGACTGCCCGCAATGCGGAGGCGAGCTCCGTTCGCAGTGCCCGAGCTGCGGGGCGCGCTTCAGCTCCGCCTTTGCCGTGGAGTGCGAGGCCTGCGGCGCGGAGCTTCGCCCCGCTGAGCAATTCGGCGTCAAGATCAGACGGCCTACGGCCTAACCCGCGCACAGCTAGCGCTCCTAGGATCACACGCTCCGCTGCACGCTGGGTGGTCGCTGACTGCGTGCTCGTCAACTTCTTGTCTTGGCGCGCTCGAGCACAATGGCCGCGGCGGCCGCGTCCTCGACCGCGTGGCCCATCGACTTGTAGACCGTGATCTCCTCGGCCGACGTACGACCTGGGTGCGAGCCCGAGAGCACCTCGCCTAGCTCGACCGCGACGCTTGGATCAAGGCCCTGGAGCTCGTGCGAGCCCGCAGGCGGAGGCTGGAAGGCCACGCGCGACTCGATCACGAGCAACCCCGCCGTGACCGTCTCGCGATCGAGCTCCGGCCCGTCCATCGAGCTGCCGACCGACGTGACGTGCGTGCCCGGATCGAGCCAGTCGCGCCGTAGGACGGGCTCGGCCGCGCTCGTGCAGGCGCAGACGACGTCGGCACCGGCCACGGCCTCCTCGAAGGTGTCGACCGCGGTCGCGCCGGTCTCCTCGGCAAACGCGTGGGCGTGCTCGGGGTTCCGGCTCGCTATTCGCACCTCCTGGAAGTCGCGTACGCGGCCCGACGGCATCGAGGTGCGAGCGGCCCTGGACGCCGGCGCCGAGAATCGTGAGCACCCGCGCGTCGTCGCGCGCGAGCGCGCGCGTGGCCACCGCCGAGCCGCCCCCGGTGCGCACCGCGGTGATGTGCGTGCCGTCCATCACGGCGGTCGGCGTCCCGGTCTCTGCGTCGAAGACGGCGATCAGGGCCTGGTGCGACGGCTCGTGATCCGGAAAGAGCGTGACCAGCTTCGCGGCGAGCACGCCGTCCACGTAGCCCGGCATGGCTCCGAGGAGCCCGTGCTCCGAGAAGGCGGCGATCCGTGGTGGCACCGAGGCGCGGCCCGCGCTCAGCTCGACGAACGCACGCTCGAGCGCATCGAGCAGCTGGTCGACGTCGAGGAGCCGGGCTACCTCATCTTGGCTCAAGACAAGCATCGCAGTGATCTTTGCACCGAACGCTGCAGACGGCGGGGTCGATTCCCAGCGTGCAGTGGAGCGTGTGATCCTAGGAGCGCTAGCTGTGCGCGGGTTAGGCCGTAGGCCGTATCTCTGAGAAGCGGATCACGGTCACTACAGCGTCGTCGGCCACTTCGCGGTTGTAGAGCTGCCCGAGGAAGCCGGCCATCTCCTCGACCCGGCGGATCTCGGGGTTGTCGTGCTCGATCTCACGCGGCGAGAGCTCGGAGAGGATCTTGACCTCGACCTTGTCGATCACCGCGTCGAAGATCCGCTGCCGCGGGCTGAAGCGCGTTCCTGCGAGCACCTGGACGATCATCCCCTTGCGGTACTTCCGGGATTTGTCCCCGAGCCGGATGGTTGCGGTCTTGCGTCCGCTGCGGAGCTGGTCCGCGACCATGGGCGAGTAGAAGTTCAAGGCATACACGGCGTCGTCGTCTCCTGCCACGGGGCGGGCGGAATCATAGTGCGCCGTCGTGCAAAGAAGCGAGCGCCCGCGCTGCCATGTCGCGTTCGCCGCCGTACGCGAGGAGCTTCGGGCCCTCTTCCACGGGCAGCCAGCGCACCTCGGCCACCTCGTGCGCGGTCTCCGGCGGCAGCTCGCCGAGACGGCCCCGGGAGTAGCGCAGGAGGTAGAAGCTCACGACCTTGAAGATCCGTTCCCCGCTCCACGTGTAGACGTAGCGCACGTCGCCGAGCTTCTCCACCAGCCGTCCCTCGGCCCCCGTCTCCTCGGCGACCTCGCGCAGCGCCGTCTCCTCCGGCTTCTCGCCGCGTCCGATCAGCCCTTTCGGCAGCGCCCAGACGCCCGGCTTCTTGCCCGCGGGCCTGATGGCCGCGAAGACCCAGCGGCCTCGAAGCCGTCGCACCAGCACGCCACCCGCGGAGAACTCCCGTTTCATCCCATGTTTGTAACAGACCGCGTCCGAATGGCGCTGGTCCTTTGCGCGTCCCTGCTTCGGGGCGGTAAACTACCCTGGCACTCCGAACGCGAGAGTGCCAGGTACTGTCACAAAGTCCCAAGAACCGAAGGAGGGCTGGATGGATCTACAGCCACTGGGCGACCGCCTCATCGTCGAGGCCCTCGAGGACGAGGAGACGACGGCGAGCGGCATCGTCCTGCCCGACACCGCCAAAGAGAAGCCCCAGCGCGGCCGCGTGCTTGCGGTCGGCCCGGGCGCCCGCAACGACAAGGGCGATGTCGTCCCGATGGACGTCGCCGTGGGCGACGAGATCATCTTCTCGAAGTACGGCGGGACGGAGATCAAGCTCGGCGCCGACGAGGTGCTGGTCCTACGCGAGTCGGACGTCCTGGCGAAGGTCGCCGGCGCCGGCACGAAGCGTTCCAAGAAGAAGGAGATGGCCGGCGCGTCTGCCTGACGCCCGGTCTGAACGGAGGAGACTGAATGGCACACAAGGAGTTGAAGTTCAACGAGGATGCGCGCCGCTCGCTCGAGCGAGGCGTGAACGTCCTCGCCGACGCGGTCAAGGTGACGCTCGGCCCCAAGGGCCGTTACGTCGTGCTGGACAAGAAGTTCGGCGCGCCGACGATCACCAACGACGGCGTCACCATCGCCCGTGAGATCGAGGTCGAAGACGTCTTCGAGAACCAGGGCGCCCAGCTCGTCCGCGAGGTCGCGACTGCGACCAACGACGTGGCCGGCGACGGCACCACGACGGCGACCGTGCTGGCACAGGCGATCGTCCGCGAGGGCCTGAAGAACGTCGCCGCAGGCGCCAACCCGCTTGGCCTCAAGCGCGGCATCGAGGCCGCGGTCGACCAGGTCGTCGACAGCCTCAAGTCGCAGTCAAAGGAGATCTCCGGCAAAGAGGACATCGCCCGCGTGGCGACCGTGTCCTCCCGTGACCGCGAGATCGGCGACGTGATCGCAGAAGCGATCGACAAGGTCGGCAAGGACGGCGTCGTGAACGTCGAGGAGGGCCAGACCTTCGGCCTCGACCTCGAGTTCACCGAAGGCATGCAGTTCGACAAGGGCTACCTGTCGCCGTACATGATCACCGACGCCGAGCGGATGGAGGCCGTGCTCGAGGAGCCGTACATCCTGGTCGCGAACCAGAAGATCGGGGCGGTCAAGGACCTCCTGCCCGTGCTCGAGCAGGTCATCCAGGCCGGTCGCCCGTTGCTGATCGTGTCGGAGGACGTCGAGGGCGAGGCGCTCGCGACGATCGTCGTCAACAAGCTCCGCGGCACCTTCACCGCAGTCGCGGTCAAGGCGCCGGGCTTCGGTGACCGCCGCAAGCGCATGCTCGAGGACATCGCGATCCTCACAGGCGCCGAGGTGATCACCGAGGAGATGGGCCTCAAGCTGGAGAACACGAAGCTCAGCCAGCTCGGGAAGGCTCGCAAGGTCGTGATCGACAAGGACTCGACCACGATCATCGACGGAGCCGGCGACTCCAGCGGGATCAAGGCTCGGATCAAGCAGCTGAAGGCCGAGATCGAGAACACCGATTCCGACTTCGACCGCGAGAAGCTCCAGGAGCGCCTGGCGAAGCTCGCGGGCGGCGTGGCCGTCGTCAAGGTCGGCGCCGCAACCGAGACGGAGATGAAGGAGAAGAAGCACCGCGTCGAGGACGCGCTGCAGGCCACCCGGGCTGCCCTCGAGGAGGGCATCGTTCCGGGCGGCGGCGTCGCGCTCGTGAACGCGGTCGACTCGATCAAGCTCGACGGTGAGGGCGACGAGCGCACCGGTGCCGCAATCGTGGCGCGTGCGCTCGAGGAGCCGCTCCGTCAGCTGGCCGACAACGCGGGCCTCGAGGGCTCCGTCGTGATCGACAAGGTCCGCCAGGCCCCCAAGGGCCAGGGTCTCAACGTCGAGACCGGCGAGTACGAGGACCTCGTCAAGGCGGGGATCATCGACCCGACGATGGTGACGCGCTCTGCGCTGCAGAACGCGGCCTCCATCGGCAAGAACATCCTCACCACCGAGGCGATCGTCGCCGAGCCGCCGGAGAAGCAGCCGGCCATGGCCGGGGGCGGCATGCCGGATATGGGCGGGATGATGTAGGGAACGCGGGGGAAACTCGGTTTCCCCCGCGGGCCCCTCGTTGGGGTCCACAGCAGAAGGGCCGGCTCAGCCGGCCCTTCTGCTTTTCAGGTGAGAGGACGCTCGCCCAACCCAGCCGTTTCTGCGCACACCCCGACGTACCATTGTTGTGAGGCGCATGAAGTTCTGGACGGGAATCGTCACACGTAGGCAGAAGAAAGCTCACGAGCGGTACTTGACGGAGCGCGCACGGCAGCAAGCCCTGCAGGACCAAGACGCAAAGAAAGGGATTCGAGCCGTAGCGAAGGGTTTTGCGGGGTGGTCGGGGATGTTCGGGCCACTGGCAGTAAAGCCCTTCCCGTTCGACGCAGCCAGCTGCTTCGGGTGATATTCCCGCACACTGGCCCAAGGCACGCTTGCCACCCTCGACGTGACGAAATCGGCGCACCAGTGCCGTGACCTCGCCTGAGGTCATCTTCCCGGGCCGCACCCTGTCGCCCAGACCAGGCGAGGCTCTAGACCGCGGCTACGATCGATGATTCGCAACGGCCCGCGCTACGCGGAGGTGATCGGATGAACGACAACCCGAAGTGGCAGGTCGCGCGCCTCGACGACATCGAGCGGCGCGGCAGAGATATTCCGGTACGCGAGCACCTCGGGATCCACGCGTTCGGGATCAACGCCTACACGCCCGGCGAGGACGGCACGCTGATCAATGAGCACGACGAGGCCGGGTCGGGCCAGGAGGAGCTGTACATCGTGCTCGACGGGAAGGCGACCTTCGAGGTGGACGGCGAGGCGTTCGACGCGCCCGCCGGGACGTTCGTGTCCGTCGGGCCGGAGTCACGGCGGAAGGCGAGCGGGGACGGAACCGTGCTCGCCGTCGGCGCCACACCTGGCGAGGCGTACCAGGGGGTCGACTGGGGTGAGGCGTGGCCGTTCCACAGAGAGTCGATGACCGCCTACGGCGAAAAGCGGTACGCCGACGCGCTCGAAGCGGTCCGGGCTGCCCTCGAGCACATGCCCGACCACGCGGGCCTCAATTACAACTACGCGTGCTTCGCAACGCTCGCGGGCGACACCGGGGACGAGACGTTCGCCCACCTCCGACGGTCCGTCGAGCTCTTCCCGCGGTTCCGCGAGGACGCGCGCAGAGACGACGACTTCGCCGCCGTACGCGACGACCCGCGGTTCGAGGAGGCTCTTCGCTGAGCGCGCAAGGGAGCGCGTCGGTGAGTTCAGCGCACGTCAGCTAGCTAGTACCACAGCAATACCGCGAGACTCGAGGCGATCAAGCCGGACGCTCTGGCGTCATTCCTCGAACACCGGCGCAGCCGAGGGACGCTTGCACCTTCAAGGGCGGCCTTCAGTCGATCCGCTCCGCCAGCTCGACGATGATCCCCTCCGGGCCGCGGACGTAGCAGAGCCGATAGATGTCTTCGTGGTTCTCCACGTCGCCAACGAGCTCACTGCCGCGAGCTTGAACGGTGGCGACGGCGGCGTCGATGTCGTCGACTGCGAATGTGAGATGGCGGATGCCCGGGGTGTTCGCCGGCGCGTGCCCGTCGCCGCCCCGGACCGAGGGCGCGTGGAACTTCACCAGCTCGAGCCGACCGTGGCCGTCCGGGGTCTCCACCATCGCGATCTCCGCCCGGACGCCCTCGAGCCCGACCACGTTGTCCACCCAACCGCCCTCGACCGTCCCCTCGCCCTGCAGCTTGAGTCCGAGGTCGACGAAGAACGCCGTCACGGCCTCGAGGTCGTCGACCACGATGCCGACGTGGTCCATGCGTTGGATCGTCACGCGGCTCGACGGTAGCGGAGTGACGGCCCCGCCGGCTTCGGGTCTTAGCTGACGCGTATGGTTGCGGGCGAAGTCACGGGCAAGGAGTCGGAATGCAGGGACCGTTGATCTTCATCGCAACGAATCGCCTCAAGCCCGGGCTACTTCACAGCGAGCGAGCGCGCGTGCCGGGTCTCGTCGAATTCGTCGAGGCCAACGAGCCGCGCTTGATCGCCTTCAACGAGTACGTGAACGAAGCCGGAGATGAGGTTTCGGTTGTCCAGGTTCACCCGGACGCTGCCTCGATGGAGGCGCACATTGCGATTGTTGCCGAGAGAGCACGAGCGGCGTATGCCGAGACGCTCGACGCGACGGTCAGGATCCAAGTCTTCGGGCAACCGAGCGAGGAGATGCTCGCGGCTCTGAAGCAGCAGGCAGGCGAGGGCGTCGAGATCGACCTTCACACCGAGCACCTCGGGGGCTTCACTCGCGTCTCCAACCAGGACTAGCGCGGCCAGCACACTCGCCCAGGCGGTGATTCTTGACCCTCGGCCCAGCTGAAACGGGTCTTGGCGTCAGTCCTCGAGCGCGTCGGGTGACATTCCCGAACACTGGCCCAGGTGAAGGTCTAACGCTAGTGGCACAGGCTCGAGATGGGCACGCTCATGACCCGGCTGGGACCCTTGGGCTCGTCCGTTGCGCTGCTGTATGGCTCGCGCGTGAAGAAGAGACGATTCACGCCGCGCTTGAAGAACGGATATGCGTCCTGCCAGTTCGGGGGCCTCGGCACAAACCTGCAGTTCTTGTCCCCGTTGACCGAAACGATGCCGACGGTGCTCGGACCGTCGAAGCCGCCGCTCTGCCAGGCGACCCACCGCCCGTCGGGGGACATGCCGAAGCCGTCGGCGCCGCTGGCGATCTGGCGGACGCGGCGCGTCCTCACGTCGATCGTGCTGACCGAGAAGTCGGTGTCGAAGACGATCAGGTGGGGCGAGGCCCAGTAGAAGTCGGCGGTGATGCCTAGGGGAGCCGAGCGGTAGATCGTTCGCCTGTGCCCCCCGCTGGCGGGACCTACCTCGATGGCGCTGCGGTTGTGTGTCACGACCGCGATCCGCTTGCCGTCTGGAGAGGTAACCGCCGTGGCGTAGACGACGGGCTCGCTTGCTTGCCTGCTCCGACTTTTCACGTGGTGCCCGGAATTGCAGCCAGTGAGAGCGAGGACCGAGACGGCGGCGACCATCCCAATCCCCGTGCGTCGCACTGGCAGCCGTTAGTGCCTATGGCGCAGGGGCGAAGAAGTCGACAAGCAGTTGGTTGACGCGTTCAGCCTCGTCGTGATGGACCCAGTGCGACGCGTCGGACAGGCGCTCGACGCGGTCGAGGTTGGGTACGTCGTCCCGCTCGGGCTCGGCGAGTTCGGAGCCGAGGTAGGAATCGCGCTCCCCCCAGATGACCAGTGTCGGCGCCGAAATCGGGCGAAGCTTCGCTACGGCTTCCTTCTGGGACTGTCGTACCGAGGCGCGGTAGTAGTTGATCATCCCGGCTGCTGCGCCCTCCTGCGACCACGCCTCTTCGTAACGTTCGATCTCCTCTGGCGTGTAGGGCGGATTCGCGTCCTGGAGGAAGTGGCGGAAGAAGTGCCAGTCTCGTAGGTGGACAACTTCTTCGGGCAGTCCCGGCGTCGCAAAGAAGAAGAAGTACCACGACTTTCGCAGCTGGTTCGGGTGCTTCAGTCCTTCCGAGAGCCTCCGCGGATGGGCGGCGTTCAGGATGGCGAGTCGGTCGACAACCTCGGGGTGGTTCATCGCGACGGTCCAGGCAATGCTGCCGCCCCAGTCGTGGCCGACCAACAACGCAGACTCGGCACCGAGCCCTTCGATGAGGCCGCGGATGTCGTCGGCGAGCAGATCGACCCCATACTCCTTGAAGCCCTCTGGCTTCGATGACAAGTTGATGCCGCGTGTGTCGGGGGCGACGACCCGAAAGCCCGCCGCCGCGAGTGGCGCGATCTGCAGCCGCCAGCCGAACCAGAACTCCGGGAAGCCGTGCAGCAGAACGATCAGCGGGCCGTCACCGGCCTCGACGTAATGCAACCTCTGATCGCCGACGTCGGCGTAACCCTCCCGTAGCTCGATCCCGACGTCAGGGAGCACGCTGGTGGTGGTCATGAGGGCCTCCGTCGGTAGGGGACTCGGTCGCGAGACTACGCCTGCCAGTTTGGATACGCAACAACTTTCGTCAGAGCCCCGCGACACACTCACCTAAGGCGGTCGGGTGGCGACATTCCCGCACGCGGGCCCAGCAGAGCGTCACGTCTCGGCGTCGGTCTTTGCGGCGGTGTGCGTTGCGATTGCCTCCGTGATGGCGTCCCAGTCGGCGCGCTGAACGCCGTGGCCAGCCCCTTCGAGCCGAAGCAGCCGCGCGCTCGGGATCTCGCTGGCGAGCGCCTGGCCGTGAGGGAGTGGGAACATGGGATCGGCGGTGCCGTGGATGACCAGCGTCGGCGCGTGTATCGACGACAGGGGCTTGCGCGGCTTGTCGTCGTCCTCAAGCAGTTCGTGGTTCTGAAGTGCTGCGAGGTCGCGTGCGCGCTCGGCGTCACGTCTGACAAGGTCGCGCACTTCAGCCTCCTCGAACCGGCGCTCGTCTCCCGCAAGCACGCGCGCGTAAGCAATGAGGTAGTCGATCACCGAGTCGGCGTCCGACCAGTCCACCGTTGCCGAGCGCACGAATTGGCCGAATGCGGCGGTCGGCGGTGGCAGGCTCCGATCACCCGGGGTGGCGGGTGAGGTGCTGATCAGGACGAGCGAGCGGACGCGGCCAGGGAAGTCGAGCGCGAGGAGTTGCACGAGCGCACCACCCGCCGACACGCCTACGAGGTGTGCGGAGGCAAGGCGGTAGCCGTCGAGCACGGCGACCGCGTCTGCGAGCAGATCGCCTCCCGTGTAGCCCGGACGTCCGGGCTCATAGGTCGTCGATTGGCCAGTGTCGCGTTGGTCGTAGCGGATCACGAATCGGCCGTGCCCGGCGAGCAACCGGCAGAACCCGTCCTGCCACCACAGCATCGAGGCTCCGATACCCATCACGAGGACGATCGGCGGATCTGCAGGGTCACCGAACGACTCGGTGCAGAGCTCGACTCCATTCACATTGATCAGTCGCTCGGCGATCAGCATCCTTCGGCGGCTGCGGCCGCTTCGCCTTCACGACGTCTACCCGTGGAGCGCGCATTCGCAATCGGATAGGAAAGTCGGGCCTCAAGGCAGTCAGATCGGAGCCTGAGCTAGGACTTCCGCATCAAGAGGCCTGCGGCGAGCGCGCCGATGGCGACCACGACAGAGCCGACCAGGAGGGTCGTGTTCAGCCCGCTGACGAAGGCGACGGTGGCCGGATGGGCGAGGCTCGGGCGATCGGCGGCGACTCGGTGTCCCGGTCGCGCTGACCGCCGCGGCGAGGGCACGGCTGTGCGGGCCCAGCGTGTCTGCCAGCGAGGTCGAGACCCGGCGCTCCAGGATCGCTCCCAGCGCGGCGACTCCGACGGCGACGCCGGTCAGGCGGCAGGCGTTGTTGATGCCCGACGCCATTCCCGTCCGCGTACGGGTCGACGGCGCGAAGCGCCGCAGCAGCGATGGCGGGGTTGGCCAGGCCGATTCCGATCCCCGAGACGATCAGGCCGGGCAGCAGCGCGGTCCAGTGCGAGCTCGGTGTGAGCCCGTACATCAGCAATAGAGCCGCGGCGACGAGCGCCAGGCCGCCGGCCAGCACGAGACGGAGCGACGCGTCCGGCGCAAGCTTGCGCATCGACAGCGGCACGACGAAGACGAAGACCGTCAGCGGCAGGAAGCGCAGGCCGGCGCCGAGCGGCGTGTAGCCGAGCACGCTCTGCAGGTAGATCGAGAGGTACGGAAAAAGGGCGAACATCCCGGCGCCGATGCAGAACGTCGCCACCGAGACGCCGACGAACCCCGGGTGGCGGAAGAGGCTCAGGTCGAGCATCGGCCGCGTCTGCCTGTGCTCGACGGCCACGAAGACCGCGAGCAGGACGGCCCCGCCGACCAGCGAGCCGAGAATCAGGGCGCTGCTCCAGCCGCTGGCATTGCCGCGCAGCACGCCGAAGACGATCAGGAAGAGCGACGTCGAGAACGTGAGCAGCCCCCAGACATCGGTGTGCGTCGCCTGCGGATCTCGCGACTCGCGCATCCTCGTCACCGCCACCCACAGCGCAAAAGCGCCGACGGGCACGTTGACGAAGAAGACCCAGCGCCAGTCGAGCGCGTCGGTGAGGATGCCCCCGACGAGCGGCCCGGACGCCACCGCCGCACCCACCGTCGCCCCCCAGATCGCGATCGCCCCGCCGATCTCCGGCCCGCGGTACTCGGCCCCGATCAACGCGAGCGCCGTCGCGAAGAGGGCCGCCCCGCCGATGCCCTGGAGCGCGCGGGCGATGTCCAGCACGGCGATGTTCCAGGCGAGGCCGCAAAGCAGGGACGCCGTGCTGAAGACGAGGACGCCGACCATGAAGACGAGGCGGCGCCCGTAGCGGTCCGCGAGCGCCCCCGCAGTGAGGATCAGCGCCGCGAGCGTGAGCGCGTAGGCGTCGACGACCCACTGCAGCCCGGTCAGGCCCGCGTGGAGCTGCTCCTGGATGTTCGGCAGCGCCACGTTCACGACCGTGATGTCGAGCAGGAGCATGAACGTCGTCGTGCAGACGGCGACGAGCGTCCATCGGCGGTCACGCGCGAGGGGCTCGGGCTCCATCGGCCGCGGATCTTAGGAAAACCTCTCCCAAAACGACGAAACGGCCCAAGGGCCGTTTCGTACGAGGGGGATGGGGAGGTGGGTCGCGATGTGTATCGGCGCTCCCGAGGCCGCCTCGCTCCCCCTTTCGAGTGAACCTCGCTGCCTACACTTCGGGTCATGGCAACGGTGACTCCCACGGTCGTCCGGCTGGCTCGCGGCTACGTGGCCGTGAGCGGCCCCGAGGCGGGCGACTTCCTCGAGCGGATGGTCTCGAACGAGGTCGTGTCGCTGGAGCCGGGCGAGGCGCGGCCGGCGCTGCTGCTGACTCCCAAGAGCCGCATCGTCGCGCCGCTACGCGTCGTGCGCGAGGGACCTGACGCCTTCCTGCTGATCACCGAAGCCGAGCTCGCCGAGGCCGTCGCCGCCACGCTGACGAGGGCCCGGTTCGCGGCAAAGTGCGAGATCGCGGTCAGGCCGTTCCACGGGTACCTCCACCTGGGCGAGGCCGAGGGAGTCCCGAACGACGACTACGGAGTCGAGGCCTACGAGAGCTGGGGCGAACAGGAACGCGAGGCCGCTCCGGCCGACGAGCTCGAGCCGCTGCGGATCGAGGCGGGAACGCCTGTTTGGGGCAAGGAGCTCGACGGGAGCGTGCTTCCCGCCGAGGCCGGCCTCGACCAGACCCACATCTCGTTCACGAAGGGCTGTTACCCGGGCCAGGAGCCGATCGCGCGCCTCCACTACCGCGGGCATCCGAACCGGCGGCTCCGAGTGCTCGAGGTCGAGGCAGCGAGCCCGGGCGACGAGATCCTCTACGGGGAGAGGACGGTCGGACGCGTGACGAGCGCCGTCCCCGGCCGTGCCCTCGGCTTCGTCAGGCGGGAGGTTCCGGATGACGCCGAGCTGCGAATCGGCGGCGCCGAGGCGCGGCTACACTTGACGCCCCCGCGCCCGTAGCTCAGGGGATAGAGCGCTGCCCTGCGGAGGCAGAGGTCGCAAGTTCGAATCTTGCCGGGCGCATCGCCGCAGAGGACCGGAGCCCTCGGCAGGTCAGTGGATCATGAAGACGTACGACTTCAGCTTGCTGGCCGGGTCTGCGTCTGTGTCGGCGTCGCCCTGCACGTATTCCGCGGCCACCTCGGTCTCCGCATAGCCTGCGCCTGCCTCGGCCTCCTCCGCGTACGCGGTCATCTCGCCCTCGCCATCGGGAGGCACCCCGCCACCGTGCTTGAGGTCGTCCTCGAGTGCCGTTCCCAGCTCGTCGAGCTTCTTCACCACGTCGTCCGAGAGCCCGTCGAACACATCCTTCGTCTTCGGAAGAAGGTCGAGGTTCTTGGGATTCAGGCCTCGACTGGTGAAGTACCTCTTCTTGTATTCCGAGAGCTCCTCGGTCTGGTCGGCGTCATCACCTGTCATTGCGTCCTCCTCCTGTCGATCGGGACGAATATCCCGAGCGCACCGGGCTCGTGTCAAGGCTGACAAAGGCGAGTCGGCGAGCTAACCACACGCGCGGGAGTCGGCGGCGGCGATATGTGAGGCTCCCCGCCGATGACCATCGCGCTTCAGGTGCTCGTGTCAGGGCTCGCCGCCGGTGCGGTTTACGGGCTCTTCGCGGCCGGGTACTCGCTCATCTACCGGCTCACGGGAATCGTCCACTTCGCGTTCGGCGACCTCGTCGGGCTCGGGGTCTTCGCCACGTTGCTCGTGCTGGCGGGGACGACCCCCGTCTCGCAGGCGGGTGCTACCGAGCCGCGGTTCGTGCTCGCGCTGATCGTCGGACTCGTGCTCTGCGTGGCCGCTGGAACCGCCACCTATGTCGGGATCGTGCAGCCGTACCTGTCGCGCGGCTCGACGATCGGCTGGGTCGCCGGCACGGCGGCCGTGGCATTCGCGATCCGCGCGGTGATCGGAGCGACCTTTCAGCGCTCGAGCTACGTCTTCCCCGACCCGCTCCCATTCCACGACATCGGCCGCTCGGGATTCGTCCGGATCGCCGGCGCCCAGGTGCAGGCGCGCGCCTTCTTTGTGATCGGCCTGGCGGTCGCTCTCGCGCTCGGTTCGGCGTGGTTCCTGGAGCACACGCGGTATGGCCGGGCGCTTGCGCGCGGTGGCCGACGACGCCGAGGGCGCCCGCTTCGTGGGCGTGCCCGTCGAGCTGCTGGTCGCGCTCGCGTTCGGCCTCGTCGGCGCGCTCGCGATGATCGCCGCGATCGCCGCTGCTCCGGGCGAGGCGGTCAACGCGAACACCGGCACCCTGCTCGGGCTGAAGGGGCTCGTCGCGGCGCTCGCCGTCCGGTTCGGGCCGCCGTTGTGGGCCTTCGTGGCCGGTCTCGTGCTCGGCGTGGTCGAAGCGGCCATCGCCAACGTCCACATCGGGAGCTGGCAGCTCGGACCCTCGTATCGCGAGGTGCTGCCGATCGCGTTCGTCCTGCTCTTCATCTCGCTGTGGCCCTCGCCCGAGGCAATAGAGGAACACGAGTGAGCGCGCTTCCGCAGACGGCGGTGGAGCTGCGGCGGGCCGTCGCCGAGGCCCGCGCCGGCTGGAGCCGGCAGGGATGGCTCGCGCTCGCGGCGGTCGTGGTCGTCGCGCTCGTTCCCCTCCTCTCGCTCCCCGGCGTGCGCCTGGACGCGCTCGCGAACACGCTCTACCTGGCGCTGGCTGCGACGGCGCTCGGGCTCACGGTCGGCTCGGCGGGTCTCCCCTCGCTCGGCACCGGCGCCTTCATGGCGATCGGTGCCTTCACCTCGGCTCTGCTGGTCGCCCGATCGGGCTGGCCCGTCGAGCCTGCCGCGCTCGCAGGCGCGGCGGCGGCGCTCGTCGCAGGCCTCCTCTCGGGCGGCGTCGTGCGCTTGCGCCGGGCCTTCGTGGCCGTGAGCACCTGGCTGCTCGCCTGGCTCGTCTGGCTGTTCCTGCTCGCCTTCCCGTCGGTCTCGGGCGGCTCGCAGGGATTGATCCTTCCCCAGAAGACGCTGCTCGGGCTCGACGCCACCCCGACCGTCCACTTCGAGGTGGCGCTCGCCCTGGTGGTGCTCACCGCACTTGCGATTGCGGCCGCGCGTCGCGGCGCACCTGGGCTCGAGCTGTCCGCGCTCAGGCAGGCTCCGGCGCTCGCCACCTCGCTCGGCGTGGGTCTCGCCTCGCGCCGCCTTGCCGCCTTCGCCGCGACCGCGACGCTCGCCGGGCTCGCCGGGGCGCTCGCGGTTCAGCTTCAGGCGGTCGCCGACCCGAACGCCTACGACCCGTTTCTCTCCTTCAAGCTTCTCGTGGCTGTCCTGCTCGGAGGAGCGGCCGCGACGCTCGGGCCCGCTGCCGGGATCGGAGTCCTCGGGCTGATCAGCCTCGTGTCGGGGCCGTTCGCCCGGCTTCTCCACCTGCCGCTCGAGCGGTTCGACACCGCCGTGGCCGCGATCCTGCTCGTGTTCGTGTTGGCGCTCGGCGGCGAGGGGATCGTCCCCTGGGTGCTCGCCCGGCTCCAGCGCAAAGAGCGCCCGAAGCGATCACCGGCCGCGCCGGCCGCGCCGGCCGCGCCGCCTCCGCGCGAGCCGGTCCTGCGAGCCGCCGGCCTGAGGAAGGCGTTCGGCGGCGTCGTGGCGGTCGACGGGCTGGCTCTCGAGCTGGCCCGGGGCGAGACCACCGCGCTGATCGGCCCGAACGGCTCCGGCAAGACGACCGCGCTGAGGCTGATCTCCGGCGCGTCGCGGCTCGATTCCGGCCTGGTCGAGCTCGGCGGGAGCGACGTCACCGAGAGGAGCACCGCGGAGCGCGTTCGGCTCGGCATCGCGCGCACCCTGCAGACCACCTCCGCGTTCACGGAGCTCACGGCCCTCGAGAACGTGCTCGTCGGCCGCGGCGTCCGTCGCCCCTTCGCCGGCCTCGTGCGGACCGCGCTCGCCACTCCGCGCGCCCGCCGCGAGGCGGAGGCCGCGGAGACCGCCGCGCTTCAGGCGCTCGCGGTCGTCGGGCTCGAGCGCGCCGCGGACACGCCGGTGCCGGAGCTGACGAGCTCGCAGCGGCGGCTGGTGGCACTCGCCGCCGCGCTCGCGACGGAGCCCGACGTCCTGCTCGTGGACGAGCTGGCCGCCGGCGCCGGTGCCGACGAGCTCGACGGTCTCGCCGCGGTCGTCGACCGGATCCGGGAGCGCGGCGTCGCGCTGCTCGTCGTCGAGCACAATCTCCGGCTCGTCCGGCGGGTCGCCGATCGCGTCGTCGTGCTGGCCGCCGGCGCGACGGTCGCCGAGGGCTCGGTGGCCGAAGTGGCCGCCAGCGGCGTCGTCCAGCGGGCTTATCTCGGCACCCAGCGTCTATAAGCTCGGCTCCGTGCGCCGGCTCGCTTTCCTCCTCGCCGGTCTCGCGCTGATCGCTGCCGGGTGTGGCAAGAGCTCTGGCGGGGACTCCACGGGCCGGCTCGTCGTCGCCGTCGACGTGCCCGTGACCGGCAGCCCGTACGTGGCCCAGACCGTCCGCAACGGCGTTCGGCTCGCCACGGACAACGTCAACGGGAGCGGCGGCATCCGCGTCGGCTCACGCAACTACCGGCTGGCGGTGAAGCTCTACGACAACCACCTTTCGGCCCGGCAAGCCGTCGAGAACATGCGCCGGGCACTAGACGCCGGAGCCGTCGCCGTCGTGACCGACGGCACCGGGGTCGACGCCACCTGGCAGATCGCCAACCGGGACCACGTCCCGATCGACATCGCCTACGACGGCGGCACCGGGCTGGTGGATGCGGAAACGCGGCCCAACGTCTTCCGGATCGCGCCGACGAACCGTGGGATCGCGTTCCGCCTCGCCGAGTATCTGATCCCCAAGAAGCTGAAGGTCGCCCTGGTCAGCGACGACAGCGCCTACGGAAGGCAGGGCGCGGCAGACGTCGCGCACGCGTTCTCGGGGAACCCGGAGTCGGTTGCGACCAAGCTGACCGTGCCCGCGGGGGAGACGGATCTCTCGCCGCAGATCCTGCGCCTGCGCCGGTCGGGCGCAACGGCCCTGCTCGTCTGGGGCCAGCCGCCGGCGATCGCGGCCGTGCTCTCGGCCGCCCGCACCATCGGCTGGAACGTGCCCGTCTTCACCCCTCCCACAGGCGCTGACCCCTTCGTCCGCCAGCAGCTCGCAGACCACCCGGCCTGGGTCGACGGGCTCACGTTCGCCTCGGGTCGCATGACCGCCGAGGTCGGCCCCGCGCCGTTCCTGAACTTCCAGTCCCAGTACGAGTCGACGTACGGCGTCGACCGCGTCGGAGTCAAGAACGCGGCCGGTCAACCGGTCTTCCAGCCGCCCGAGTTCGCCATGTACTCGAGCGACTTCGTCCACGTCCTCGTCGCCGCGATCACGAAGGCGGGCTCGGTCGAGCCCGAGAAGATCCTGAGGGCGCTGAACGAGGTCACGACGCAGGGTGCCAACGGCGACGAGCGGGGCTTCAACGAGCACAGCCACGAGGGCGTCGTCGACGACGACGTCTACTTCGCTCGCTTCAAGGACATGGTCTACAGCCCGGTGCACGACGACCCGCTCTCGGCGACGCTCCCGGCGATCCCGCAGACCTCGGCCGGGTGAGCCTGCGCCGCGGCGCGTGTCTGGGCGGTCTGGCGGTGACAGTCACTGTCACCGCGTTCCCGGCTGTTTCGGCGGGAGCCGCGGTGGAGCAGGTGCTGTTGCCCGGCCCGACGCCCTACCCCACCCCGAGCCCGCCGCTCGCTGCAACGGGTGTCTTGCCGACGAGGCCTCTGCCGTTCACGATCCACGCGCGCGTGGCCGAGCGCGTCCACGCCGGTGTCGGCCCGGACGGCGAGATCGTCTCCCTGCGCGCGCTGCACCGGCTGGCCCTCACGGGCAAGGGCGACTACCTGATCGTCATCGGGGCGCCGGTCGAGGACGTCCATGCGGGCCCGGGCTCGCAGTCCGAGCCGGGGCTACGGATCGGCCAGATCCTCTGGTCCGGCTTCTCGCCCGGGAAGAAGCTGCTGGTGGCCGACGCCGAGCTGAGCGCAGGCGCTGCTGCACGGTTCCTGCCGCTGCGGCTCCGTGTCATTCGAACCGGCGATCGGTACTCGCTGACGGTCACGAACGCGACCACCCTCTCCGAGACCGCGTACCAGGCAAACGCGGTTTCGCGGCAGCTCGCGAGGCTGCTCGACCGGACGAGAGCGCAGTCGCTGGCCGGGGAGCGGCTCGAAAGCGCTTACGCGTCCGTCGAGGGCCGGGTGCGCCAGCGGCCGGCCCGCATCGCCGCGCCGGTTGCCGTCGAGGGCGTGCTCCGCTTCCCGACCGTGCCTGCCTCGGTGCGCGGAGCCACGCTTCGCGGGAGGTCGGTCTCGTTCTCTGCGGTCCTCGGCGACGCGAGCCCTCTCTCGCTCCGAGTGGACGTCCGCGGCGGCGGGACGCCGCACCTGCGGCTCGTCGCTGAGCCGACGAAACTCGTCCGGGCCCTGGCTCCCCCGGCGGCCTCGAGCTGGGTGGCGGCGCTGCGCAAGCGGCCGATTCCCAGCCGCGTGCTGTTGCGCACGCTGATCGACACGCGGATGCAGCTCGTCCGCTCCGACCAGTACCAGGCCTTCCTGGCCAACCCGGATCCGCAGGGCGCGGCGAAAACGGTCTACGTCTACGCCTCGGCCGCCGCACCGACGCCAAAGGGTTCGCCGCCAGTGGAGTCAAGCTCCGGGGACGGGGATGCGCTCGTGCTCGCGCTCGCGCTCGTGGGCTCCGTGGTGGCCATCGCCGCCGCCGTGGTTCTCTGGGCTCACAGCTGAGCGCTCGAGACGAGCGGCCAGATCTGCTTCATTCCGAAGCAGTAGCCTGCGGCCCCGTGCCGCTCTACCTGACCGAGACCGAGGTCGGCGAGCTGCTGGCGGCGGCAGATGTCCTCGACGCGGTCGAAGCCTGCTTCCGCCGGCTGGCGGCCGGCGAGATCGAGAACGCGCCACGCCGACGGACCCGGTTCGAGGACGGATCCCTGGCCGTGATGTGGGCGGTCGACAACGAGCTCGGGCTGGCCGGGCTGAAGTCCTACGCCGCGGGGCACGAGCGCACGTCGTTCGTGGTCGTGCTCTTCGAGACGGAGACGCAGACCCTGGCGGGGGTGATCGAGGCCGACAAGATGGGCCAGCTGCGCACCGGCGCGGCGAGCGGCGTGGCCGCGAAGTACCTCGCGCGGGAGGGAGCGACCTCGCTCGGGGTCATCGGGTGCGGCTGGCAGGCGCGCTCCCAGGTGGCTTGCATCCGGGAGGCGGTGCCGTCGATCGAACGTGTCGTCGCCTTCTGTCGCAGCGAGGATCGGCTGGACGAGTTCTGCAAGGAGGTCGGGGCCGAGGCCGGCGAGAGCCATCGCGACCCAGCCGAGCAGGACGTGGTGGTGACCGTTACGACCTCGCGCGACCCCGTGCTGCGCGGCGAGTGGCTGAGGCCCGGCGCACTCGTCTGCGCCGTCGGCGCGAACGACCCTCGCCGCCGCGAGCTCGACAACGCCGTCCTCGAGCGGGCCGCGTTCGTCTGCTGCGACTCGCTGGAGCAGGCGAAGCGCGAGTCGGGCGACCTGATCGAGCCGGTCGAGGCGGGCGTTCTCGACTGGCTCGAGGTGCACGAGCTCCAGGAGGTGGTGGCGGGGGAGCTGCCCGGCCGGCAGGACCCCGACGACATCGCCGTCTTCAAGTCGAACGGCCTCGCCGCATGGGATGTCGCCGCCGGTTCACTTGCGCTCGAGCGCGCACGCGAGCGCGGCGTGGGAACAAAGCTCTAGGGCAGTCTCTGCCGCTCGGCCTGGACGTTCGTCTCCCCGAGCGCGCGGATCACCTCGGGGCGGTCGAGCAGGCGCGCGAGCTCCTGTGGAGTCGCCCGGTTGCGAACGTACGGGTCCTCGAGGATCTCGGTGAGCGGGCGGCCGCGCTCGTGCTCCCGGATCACGTAGGCGGAAAGTCGCTCCTCCTTCGAGGAACGCGTGGACAGGAACGAGAACGGGTTGCGCAGGAATTCCGACAGCCTGGCCACGATTCGATCCTAGCGAGTGCCGGAGTATGGTCCGCATGTGAGAAAGCGGTCGTCCGCCCGGTTCGCGGAGCGTGAGGTGCACGGTGTCGACGACCGGGGCGAGCCCGAGCGGATCGTGATCTGGATCGAGCGCCTCCCCGGAGCGCTCTGGGCAGTGGGACGGGCGGTGAACCCGCAGCACCGGCCGAGCGAGGAGCCGCGGCGCGAGGACTACGTCTTCCAGGGCTACGAGCTGACGGACGCGCTCGAGGCCGCGAACGGCACGCTCAGCGACGACTCCAGGGTCTCGGCCCAGGACGGGCGCCAGGCCGAGGCTAAGCCGTTCGAGCGGAACGAGCTGCTGAAGCCGCTCGAGCGCTGGTTCTTCGGGCGCGCGTAGGCGCTAGCTCCCCTGTTTCGGCCATTCCAGGTCGGCGTTCGGAATGGGGTCTCCGTGCGGGTCGTGCGTAGGAAAGCCGAGCGCGCTGTCGATCCGGGCCTCGAGCTCCTCGGAGAGGACGTGCTCGAGCCGGTCGGCCTCGTCGTGGACGGAGTCGACGTGTAGCCCGAGCGTCTTGGCGAGGTAGAGCTCGAGCAGCCGGTGGTGCCGGATCACCTCGACGGCCACCTTCTCGCCGGCCGGGGTCAGGCGGACGCCGCGATAGGGCGCGTGCTCGACGAGCTTCAGCGCAGCCAGCTTCTTGACCATTTCGCTGGCCGAGGCGGGCGAGACTTTCTGCTCTCGCGCGAGCGCGGTCACGGAGACGCGGCCGCCGTCGGTCTGGAGGTGGTACAGCTCCTTCAGGTAGTCCTGGATCGCGTCGCTGAGTACCGGCTTCGACACGGGCTCAGTGTACGGCGCGGTTGATACGGTCAGGCTTCTGCGCCCCTGGTAGCCTCCGGCGCTTCCATGCAGATCCGACTCGGTCACAGTCCCGACCCCGACGACGCCTTCATGTTCTGGGGCCTCGCCTCCGGCGAGGTCGACCCGAGGCGCTTCGAGTTCGAGCACGTTCTCCGCGACATCCAGACGCTCAACGAGTGGGCGCTGGAGGGGAAGCTCGAGGTGACGGCGATCTCGCTCGCGGCGTATCCGCTCGTGCAGGAGCGCTACGTGCTGCTGCCTCACGGCGCCTCGATGGGCTCGGGCTACGGGCCGATCGTGGTCGCGCGGGACGAACTCTCCACCGCCGACCTGCGCGGCCTCGAGATCGCGATTCCCGGCGAGCTGACGACGGCGTTCCTCGTCCTGCGGATGTGCCTGGGCGGCTTCCGCTACCGAGAGGTGCCGTTCGACCGGATCATCGAGGAGGTGCAGTCCGGCCGCTCCGACGCGGGCCTGCTGATCCACGAAGGCCAGCTGACCTACGAGGCGGAGGGGCTGAAGAAGGTCGTCGACCTGGGCGAATGGTGGCTGCTCGAGACCGGGCTCCCACTGCCGCTCGGTGCCAACGTCGCGAGGCGTGATCTCGGCGCCGGGAACCTGTTCGAGCTCTCGGACGTGCTCCGCGACTCGATCCAGGCCGGGCTCGACAACCGCGAG
Organism: uncultured Actinomycetes bacterium; assembly: GCA_963754265.1. Lineage (GTDB taxonomy): Bacteria > Actinomycetota > Thermoleophilia > Gaiellales > Gaiellaceae > AC-32. The sequence goes on from CAVWFB010000004.1 coordinate 186,785, forward strand.
GAGGCGATGGAGCACGCGCTCCAGTACGGCCGCGGCCTCGACACCGAGCTGGCCGACCGCTTCGTCGGGATGTACGTGAACGAGCTCACCTGCGACTACGGCGACGAAGGTCGCCAGGCCGTGCGCGAGCTGCTCGAGCGGGCCGAGGCGCTGGGGACGTACGACCAGCCGGTTCGCGTCGAGTTCGTCGGCTAGGCAGGGATCGGCCCGTTGGCCGGCTCCGGCCGTTCGACGGTGCTGCTCCAGCTCTGGACCGCCGCGCACATGGCCGAGCGGCTCGTCGCCGAGCACATGGAGCGCGCCGGCGTCAGCGACGAGCAGTTCGCGCTCCTGAGCCGGATCGCGCTCGACGGCCCGGTGACGCCGACCGTCCTGGCGGCCGAGATGGGCGTGCCGCCGACGACGCTCGCCGATGCCGTCCGCAGGCTCGACGAGCGCGGCGAGATCGAGCGCCTGCCGAACCCGGCCGACGGGCGCTCGCATCTGCTCACACTCTCGCCGGCCGGCCGGGAGCGCGTCGAGGCTGCCGCGCCTGCAGTGCGGAGCGCGCTCGAGGAGCTTCGGGCCCATCTCGGCGTCCCGCCCGAAGAGGTCGAGGCCGCAATGGAGGAGCTCCACCGCTCGCTGCGCGCCGCCACGACGGGGAGGCCTCAAGCCAACTAGTACGGGTTTCGTGCTAGTTTGCCGTGGTGCTCGCGGCCGCCCTCGTCGTCGCTCTCCTCGGTCCCCACGCCTCGCTGAGCGCGCCTCCGCGCTCGCTGGTTGCCGGTCAGGCGTGGCGGGCGACGCTCGTCGTGCGCCCCGCGCCCCGCCTCGCCCCGACCGTTCTGGCGCGGCCGACCGTCGGCAGGCAGGCGGCGTTCAGGGCGACGAAGACGGGCCGAGGTCGTTACCGAGTCCGGCTCGTGCTGCCGCGCGCCGGCAAGTGGCGGCTCTCGGCTCGCGTCGGCAAGCGCTCGTTCGCCTTGCGCTCGGTGGTCGTGCGGCCGCTTCCGCCGCCCGTGTCCCCGCTTCCGGGCGCCACGGCGTTCAGGGTCTGCGGCGGCGCGGCGATCCCCTACCCGCAGTATGCGCTCGCGGTCGGTTTCGGCTCGGCCTGGGTGGCCTGCGTCAGGCAGAGCGAGGTACAGCGGATCTCGCTCGCGACCGGGCAGGTGACCGCCCGGATCCGCGTGCCGGTTCCGGTCTGGTCGATCGCGGCCGGCGAAGGCGCCGTCTGGGCGGTCGCTCTGCACGGCTCGGTCGTCTTTCGGATCGCCCCGGCGTCGAACCGGGTCGCCGCCCAGATCGGACTGGGCACTGAGGTGCCGTACCTCTGGGCCGGAGCCGGAGCGCTCTGGGTCGCCGACGACCCGGGTCGGGCGCTCGTCCGCGTCGATCCCGGGACGAACCGGCCAGGCGCGCGTGTTCCCGTCGGCGACGGCCCGGCAGGCTTCGTGGTCGACGGCGGCTACATCTGGGTGCTGAATCACCGCGAGAACTCGCTCGACCGGATCGACCCCGGGACGAACGCGGTCGTACGCATGGCGAGCGGGCTCGGGCCGGCGGACAACTCGGCTGCCGAGCGGATTGCCTCCTTCGGCGGCTCGCTCTGGGTGACCGGGCGTGGCCTCGACCTCCTGCGCGTCTCACCTGCGACCGGCGCGGTGCTCGGGACGACGGAGATCGGGCCTGCCGGAGTGGACGTGCGCTCCGACGGAGTGAACCTCTGGGTGGTCTCCTACGAGGCCGCCGCCGAGCCGAGGGGCGATCCGGTCGCGGGCGCGGTGCTGCGCATCGCCGCGGATGGCTCGGTGCGCTCGTCGGTCGCTCCGACGAGGCGGCTGTTCGCGAACGGCGTCGCCGCCGTCGACGGCGCGCTGTGGCTGCTCGACTCGGTGGCCGGGCTCCTGCTGCGGCTTCCGGCCTGAGCCGAAGCGCGTCGAATAGGCTGGCGACATGGCTCGCCCGGTCGTCCTTTCGGCGGTGCGGACGCCCGTCGGGCGGTACGGCGGCGTGCTCTCGGGCGAGCGGCCGGACGACCTCGCGGCGGCGGTGATCGCAGCGGCGGTCGAGCGCGCGGGCGTTCCGGGCGAGGCGATCGAGGACGTCTACTTCGGTGCCGCCAACCAGGCGGGCGAGGACAACCGAAACGTCGCGCGCATGGGCGCTCTGCTCGCAGGGCTGCCGGAGTCGGTCGCCGGGGTGACGCTGAACCGGCTCTGCGCGTCGGGCCTCTCCGCGGTCGTGTCGGCCTGTCATGCGGTCGTGGCCGGAGACGGCGACCTGTTCGTCGCGGGCGGCGTCGAATCGATGTCGCGCGCTCCGCTCGTGATGGCGAAGCCCGAGCACGCGTTCCCGCGCGGAAACCAGACGGTCTGGGACACGACGCTCGGCTGGCGCTTCCCCAATCCGCGCCTGGAGGCGATGTTCCCGCTCGAGTCGATGGGCGAGACGGGCGAGAACGTGGCCGAGCGCTACGGCGTCTCGCGCGAGGAGCAGGACGCGTTCGCGCTGCAGTCGCAGCAGCGCTGGGCGGAGGCGGACTCGGAAGGGAGATTCGACGACGAGCTGGTGCCGGTCGGCGAGGCCGTTCGGGACGAGCACCCGCGGCCTGACACGAGCGGCGAGAAGCTGGCCGCGCTGAAGCCGGCGTTTCGCGAGGGCGGCTCGGTCACGGCCGGCAACTCGAGTGGGCTGAACGACGGCGCCGCGGCGCTCGTGATCGCCAGCGAGGAGCGCGCCCGCGAGCTCGGGGCCGAGCCGCTCGCCGCGTTCGTCGGCTCCGCGGTCGCCGGTGTGGACCCGCGCGTGATGGGCATCGGGCCGGTTCCCGCGGTCAGGAAGCTGCTGGAGCGGAGCGGTGTCGGCGTGGAGGAGCTCGACCTGGTCGAGCTGAACGAGGCCTTCGCCTCGCAGAGCCTCGTGGTGATCCGGGAGCTCGGCCTCGACCCGCAGCGCGTGAACGTGAGCGGCGGTGCGATCGCGCTCGGCCACCCGCTCGGAATGAGCGGCGCACGCCTCGTCGTGACGCTGCTGCACGAGCTCCGGCGCCGCGGCGGCCGCTACGGCCTGGCGACGCTGTGCGTCGGCGTCGGGCAGGGCCAGGCGGCCCTGTTCGAGCGCTAGCCGACCGGAGGCCGGATGTAGATCGTGCCCTCGTGCGTGATCGGCACGAACGGCGCGCCGATGCTCATGATCACCGACTCGGCGTGGGCGAAGAGCTCCTCGACCATGTCGTCGGGTTGGCCCTCGACCGGCACCTCGATGCCCACCTCGTCGACGGGGCGCGCGTCCAGGCCGGCCTCGCGCAACTCCTGCAAGAGCCGATCGCGATCGGGGATCCGCGCGGCTTCGACCTGAACGTTCTCGCTCATGGCTCGATTATCCCTCGGTGCCCTCGAGTCCAAAACTCACCGTGCGGCCAGTTCTCGCCTTCGCAGCGCGGGTTAGCCCGCAGGGCGTTGCTATCGTCCGAGCCCGATGGCGGTCGCAACCGGGCGGGAGTACGGGCTTTTCATCAACGGCGAGCCCGCGGAGCCGGCTTCCGGCGAGCTTCGCGACCTCGTCGAGCCCGCGACCGGGGAGCCGCTCGCCAAGGTGGCGGTGGCGAACGAGGCGGATGTCGACCGCGCGGTGGACGCCGCGCGCGCGGCGCTCGCCGGCGACTGGGCCAAGACGCCGCCGACCGAGCGCTCCCGCCTCCTGCACGGGCTCGCCGACGCGCTCGTCGCGAACCGCAAGGAGCTCGCCGAGCTAGAGGCGCGCAACGTCGGCAAGGCGATCTCGTCGGTCAAGGCCGAGCTGGCCCAGGCGGTCGAGAACTTCCGCTTCTACGCCTCGGCGATCGCCTCGATCGCCGGCCGCTCGAACCCGATCGGCGGCTCGCTGCTCTTCTACTCGCTGAAGGAGCCGGTCGGCGTCTGCGGCCAGATCGTGCCGTGGAACTACCCGCTGATGATGACGACGTGGAAGCTCGCCCCTGCGCTCGCCGCGGGCTGCACCGTCGTGCTCAAGCCCGACTCGGCGACGCCGCTGTCGGCGCTGCGGATGGCGGAGCTTGCAAGCGAGGTCGGCTTTCCGCCCGGGACGATCAACGTCGTCCCCGGCCCGGGCCCCATCGTCGGCGCGCACCTGGTGCGGCACCCCGGGGTCGAGAAGATCGCCTTCACCGGCTCGACCGCGACGGGGTCGGAGATCATGCGCCTCGCTTCCGACGGCATCAAGCGCCTGATCCTCGAGCTCGGCGGCAAGAGCCCGAACCTCGTCTTCGCGGACGCGAACCTCGAGGATGCGATCCCCAGCTCGGTCTGGTCGATCTACTACTCGGCCGGGCAGAGCTGCGAGGCCCGTTCCCGGGTGCTCGTCGAGAAGCCGGCCTACGACGACTTCGTCTCGCGCTTCAGCGAGGCCGCGGCGACGCTCAAGGTCGGCGATCCGCTGGATCCCGAGACGCAGGTCGGCTCACTGATCTCGACCGAGCATCGCGACCGCGTGCACGGGTACGTCGAAGCCGGCCGCGACGAGGGCGCGGAGGTGGTCACCGGGGGAGAGGCGACCGTTGGGAAGGGCGCGTTCTACCCGCCGACGGTGCTGGCCCAGGTCGACAACTCGATGAAGGTCGCACAGGAAGAGATCTTCGGCCCGGTCGTGACCGTCATCCCGTTCGAGGACGAGAAGGACGCGGCGCGGATCGCGAACGACGTGCGCTACGGGCTGATGGCGACCGTCTGGACCGGTGACCCTGCCCGCGGGCACCGGCTGGCTCGGCGAATCAAGGCGGGCACGGTCGGAATCAACATGCCCTACACCGCGTTCCCGGGCATCCCGTTCGGCGGGTACAAGCAGTCGGGTTTCGGCCGCGAGCTCGGGCTGGAGACGCTCGACGCGTACCTGGAGACCAAGAGCGTGATCGTCTCGACGAGCCCGAAGCCGTTCAACCCGTTCGGCCTCTAGCCTCGGGCGCTCAGAGTCGCTACCGCTGGCTCGTCCTCACCGCCGGAACGGCGGCCCAGACGTCGTTCTCGGCGGTACTGGTTGGCCTGCCGGTGCTGGCACCGGTGCTGCGCGATGAGTTCGACCTGAGCCTCTTCCGGGTCGGCGTCGTCCTCGACGGCCTCTGGGTCGGGGCCCTGCTCACGCTGCTGCCGTGGGGCCTCCTTGCCGACCGGGTCGGGGAGAGAATTGTGATCGGCATGGGGCTGGCCGGTTGCGGTGCGGCGCTGATTGCGGCGGGCTATGCGGGTTCGTTCGAGGGGCTGGTGATCCTGCTCGGCCTCGCTGGTGCCGCCGGGGCGAGCGTCAACTCGGCGAGCGGCCGGGCGGTGATGCAGTGGTTCCCTGCCGCCGAGCGCGGGCTCGCGCTCGGGGTGCGCCAGACCGCTATCCCGCTCGGCGGTCTGATCGCGGCGGTCGTCCTGCCGATGCTCGGCTTACGCGCCGCCTTCTTCTTCCTCGCAGGGCTCTGCTTTGCCGGGGCAATCGTCGGCAGCGTCGTGATCCGCGAGCGGGAGGCTGGGGCCGACGTGCTCGAGGCGCATGGCCTCGGCGAGACCCTGCGCGACCGTCGGCTCCTGCTGCTCTGTCTGGCCAGCAGCCTCTACCTCGTGGCGCAGATCGCGATCACGGGGTTCGTCGTCCTGTTCTTGCACGACCAGCGCGGGTTCTCGCCCGGGGAGGCGGCGGCCGTGCTCGCCGGCGTGAACGTGCTCGCGGCCGCGTTACGGATCGGCGGCGGGCGCTGGTCCGACGTGATCGGCTCGCGGATCCTGCCGCTCCGGCTGGTCGGGCTCGCATCCGGCATCTCGCTGGCGCTGACCGTGGCACTGCTCGACGCCTCGGCGGCGGTCGTGGTGTTCGCGTTCGTTGTTGCCGGCGGATTCGCCATGGCGTGGAACGGGCTCTCGTTCACGGCCGCGGCCGAGCTCGCGGGGATGCGCAGGAGCGGCGCCGCGCTCGGCATGCAGCAGTCGGCGCTCTCGGCGGCCGGCGCGATCGTCCCACCCGCGTTCGCGGCCGTCGTGGCCGTCTCGTCGTGGCGCCTTGGGTTCGGGCTCGCGGCACTCTTCCCGCTGCTCGGCGTGCAGCTTCTTCGCCCGCTGCGATCGTAGAGTTGTGACGGTGCGCGTCCTCGACCGCCTCGACGAGCTCTACGCCATCGGCGGTGGCTCGCGCCTTGCGTACACGCCCGAGGAGGATGCGGCTCACGAGCTCGCGGCGGGGTGGATGCGCGAGGCGGGGCTGGAGGTTTCGAGCGACGAGGTCGGCAACCTGTTCGGACGCCGTGGCGAGGCCCGCGTCTGGTCTGGGTCGCATCTCGACACCGTTCCCGACGGGGGCAAGTTCGATGGTGCATTGGGCGTCGTCGCTGCGATCGAGGCGGCGGAACGGCTCGCCGCTGTCCCGCTCGCGGTGGTGGCGTTTCGGGCGGAGGAGTCGGGGCCGATGGGCAGCCGCCGGCTCACGGAGCATCCGGAGGCGTTCCTCGAGCTGCACATCGAGCAGGGGCCGACCCTCGAGCGGCTCGGAGAGCCACTCGCCGTCGTCACGGGAATCGCCGGGCAGGCTCGAGGGAGCGTTTCCTTCGAGGGCCGTGCCGCTCACGCGGGTACGACGCCGATGGACGAGCGGGCGGATGCGCTCGTCGAGGCGGCCGAGTTCGTCCTCCGGGTTCGGAGCTCCGCGCGGGACGGGGCACGTGCGACCGTCGGAGCACTCGAGGTCGAGCCCGGGGCGGCGAACGTGGTCCCGGCGCGAACGACGGCCTCGGTCGACGTGCGTGCGCCGACGGCCGAGCAGCTGGACGCGCTGATCGAGGCGATCGGCTTCGAGCCCGCGTGGCGGCAGGAGCCGATCGCGATGTCCGGGGCGCCGCTCGATGCGTTACGGGCGGTGCTCCCGGGAGCTCCGGAGCTCGTGTCCGGCGCTGGTCACGACGCGATGGTGCTTGCCGCCGCCGGCGTCCCGACTGCGATGCTGTTCGTGCGGAGCCTGAACGGCGGGATCAGCCATTCGCCGGAGGAGCTCACAGCGGGCGAGGACGTGGGGCTCGCGGTCGATGCGCTCACGGCCGCGCTGGAGCGGCTGATTCAGGCTGTGGACGAATAGTCACCGTCCGGGCCCAGCCGCGTCACAGACACGTGCGCCTTCCCGGAGTAGGCTCAGCCGCGGGTGGCGGGTGGAACCTCTCATCCCCACCCGAGGGTGGGGTAGTGGGTTAGCGCTCCTCGAAGCGGATCGGCTGGGCGCCTTCCCAGAGCGCCTTGCGGCCGAGCTCCGGGAGTTGCTCCACGCGTTCGAAGACCGTCGCGAAGTGGTTGCCGGCGAGCGCGCCCGCCTTGCTTGCGAACGAGGTCGAGCCGTACGGGAACAGGATCTCCGTCTCGCTGACGCCGCCTGGGTAGAAGAGGATCTGACCTGGCGCCGGATAGCAGGTCGCGTTCTCCGGCCCAACGCCGACGTCGAGCTCGCCGAATGGGATCCAGCACGCCTCGCCGCTCCAGCGGGCGTGGATTATTCGGCTCTCCAGCGGCAGCAGCTTCCGGAATGCGGCCACAGTCTCCGGCGCGGCCTCCTCCTCCAGCTGTGCCGCGAAGCGGTACTCGCCGACGGTGATCTCGAGCACCGCCGGAACCTACTTGATCTTCGCGCCCTGGCGGATCCAGGCGCCCAGCTCGTCCCGCTCCGCCTGGGTCATCCCCGTCGCGTTGCCGAGCGGCATCGTCTTCGTGCTCACGGCCACCTGCTCGATCAGGGACGCCTGCGCGTGCATCTGCTCCGGAGTGTCGAACACGATCCCGAGTGGGGCCGAGTCCATCCTCGTGGGATGGGCAGAGTGGCACGGGACGCAGCGGGCCTGCACGATCGCGTGCGCCCGTGCAATCGAGACCGCCGTCGCCGCGGCACCGCTCGAACCGGAGCCGTCGTCCGGCCGGATCGCGACCGCGACCACTGCGATGCCGAGCGCCGCAGTGACCGGGATCCACCACACCGTCCGCCCGGCGTGGCGCAGGTTGAAGAAGTGCCGGATCCAGGCGCCGATCGTCATCAGCGCGATCAGGATCAGCCACGACCAGCTGTGTCCGTACGTCGCGGGGAAGTGGTTGCTCAGCATTGCGAAGACCACCGGCAGCGTCAGGTAGTTGTTGTGCACCGAGCGTTGCTTGGCGCGCAGCGCGGGCGCCGGATCGGGCTCGCGCCCGGCCTCCTTTGCCCGGATCAGGTCCCAGTGCGCCGGGATGATCACGAAGAAGACGTTGGCCGCCATGATCGTGCCGAGCATGGCTCCGACCTGCACGTACTCGGCCCGGCCGCTGAAGAGCTCGCTCGCTCCCCAGGCCGCGAGCGTCGTCAGCCCGAGGATCAGGGCCGCGAGCAGGAGCTCGCTTCGCACTACCCGGCAAAGCACGTCGTAGACCACCCAGGCGAGCACGAGACCGCCGATGCTGATCGCGATCGCCGCAGTCGTGCTCAGATCCGCCACGCTCGGGTCGATCAGGTAGGTGTCCGCGTTGAAGTAGTAGAGGAAGACCATCAACGCGAACCCCGAGAGCCAGGTCGTGTACGCCTCCCACTTGAACCAGTAGAGCGGCTGGGGAATGGTCGGCGGCGTCAGGCGGTACTTCAGCACCTGGTAGAAGCCGCCGCCGTGGATCTCCCAGGCCTCGCCGCCGACGCCTCGCTCGGCGTCCTTCGGGTCGGCCGGAGGCCGGAGGTGGTTGTCGAGCGCGATGAAGTAGAACGAGGCACCGATCCACGCGGTCCCCGCGATTACGTGCAGCCAGCGCGCGAGGAAGTCCAGCCATTCGTTCGCGTACGGGTCCATCAGCCGCGGCTCCAGCGGTCACGCGCGATCGCGACCAGCTCCGTGAGCGCCGTCTCGAGCTCCTCCTCGCGCGTCCGCTCCAGCCGCCGGCGCAGCACCTCGAGGATCTCGTCCTTCGGCCGGCGATCGACGAAGACGACGAAGCGGAAGCCGAACTTCTCCTCGTAGACCTGGTTGAGGTAGACGAGGTCGGTCTGCACGACCGGGTCGGCGTCGGGGCCCTGCTCCTCGGCCGAGCGCTGGGAGAGGTCGCGCGATCCAATCGCCGGATGCGCGTTCAGAGCCTCCAGCTTCTCGGCCTCGCTCAGCTCTCCGATCACCTCCGGCGCGGCCTCGAGCGGGTCCTCGCGCTCGGCCAGCAGCTCGACGAAGCGCGTCCGGCCTTCGAAGAGCTCCGCGAGCTCCTCGACGCTCAGCTGCCGCGGTAGGTCGTGCACGAGTAGGAGGAGACGAGCAGGGGGACGTGATGGTGACCGTCGCCGAGCTCGAGCTCGAGCTCCACCCGGCGGAAATACGGCGAAGCGGGATGGAAGACGAGCCGGTATGAGCCGGGCTCGAGATCATCGGCGAGCGCTGCGATTCGGCCGTCGGCGCCGGTCTCGCCGGCAGCGATTTGCTCGTCGGCGCGATAGAGCTCCACGCGCACGCCGCTACCGGGCCGGCCACGCTCGGTGTCGAGCACGTGCGTGGAGAGCGAGGCGCTCATTCCGTGAACTTCTCCGCTTGCCGACGATGCTCCTGCGAGATCGCCTCCTCGTCGGCTCGCACGAGCCGGCCTTCGCGCACCACGTCCTCGCCGGACACGACGAGCCGGTCGACGCGGTGCGGGCCGCTCAGGACCAGCCCCGCGACCGGATCCTCCGCGCCTCCGAGCTCGAGCCCGTCGGTCCGCCAGACCGCGAGGTCGGCACTGCGGCCCGGCTCGAGCGAGCCGAGGTCGTCGCGGCCGAGGACGGCGGCGCTGCCGTGGGTTCCGAGCCGGAGCGCGTCCCGGGCGGTCAGCGCCTCGGGACCGCCTCGGCCGCGCGCGACGAGCAGCGCCTGCTTGACCTCGAGGCCCAGGTCGCCGCGCTCGTTCGACGCCGAGCCGTCGACGCCGAGGCCCACGCGGACGCCCGCGTCCAGCATCCCCCGGACCGGCGCCACGCCCGCCCCGAGGCGCAGGTTCGAGGTCGGGCAATGCGCGACGCCCGTGCCAGTCTCCGCGAAGCGCGCGATGTCGCCGTCGTCGAGGTGGACGCAGTGCGCGCACCAGACGTCGCCGTCGAGCCAGCCGAGCTGCTCGAGGTACTCGACCGGCCGGCAGCCGTACAGCTCGCGGCAGTACTCATCCTCCTCGACCGTCTCGGCGAGGTGCGTGTGCAGCTGCAGCCCCAACCGCCGGGCGAGCTCCGCCGATTCCCGCATCAGGCGGCCCGAGACCGAGAACGGCGAGCAAGGCGCGACCACGAGCTCCGGGTAGCGCGCCGCCAGCCGCTCGGTCTCGGCGAGGACCTCGTCCGGGTCCTCGACGAGGGCGTCGGGCGGAAGCCCGCCCTTCGACTCGCCGAGGTCCATCGAGCCTCGTGACGGGATCAACCGAACGCCGAGCTCCCCCGCCGCGGCCATCTCTGCCTCCACGAGGTCGCCGCCTCCGCGCGGGAAGACGTAGTGGTGGTCGAACACGGTCGTGCAGCCGGAGAGTGCGAGCTCGGCCAGCCCGGTCCTCGCGGCCGCATACTCGGCCTCGGCGTCGATCCGGGCCCAGAGCGGGTAGAGCATCCGCAGCCAGGTGAAGAGATCGGCCTCCTGCGCCCTGGCGCGCGTAAGGGTCTGGTACAGGTGGTGATGGGTGTTGACGAGCCCCGGAGTGACGAGCGCGCCGCCCAGGTCTTCCCGCGACTCGGCCTCCGGCCCGGGCCCGCTCCCGACGGCCGCGACGACGCCGTCTTCGACCAGCACCCACCCCGACTCGTGCTCGGTGCCGGCCTCGTCCATGACGACGACGTACGCGTTGGCGAAAAGCCGCCTCACGCTTCGAGCGACACCAGTTCGAAGCGGTCGACGTCGACGAGGCCCTGGTCGGTGATCTTCAGGCTCGGGATCACCGAGAGCGCCAGGAACGCCATCGTCTGGAACGGCGAGGCGAGCGTGCACCCGAGCTTGGCTGCCGCGTCGATGCAGCCACGGCTGGCCTCGACGACCTCTGCCAGCGGCGCGTCGGAGATGATTCCTGCGATCGGGAGCGGCAGCTCGGCGCGCACGCCACGGTCCTCGACCACGACCACGCCCCCGCCGATCTCCGACAACCGGGCGATCGCCCGCGCCATGTCCTGGTCGTCCACGCCGACGACGACGATGTTGTGCGCATCGTGCGAGAACGTCGAGGCGAGAGCGCCGGAGCGAAGGCCGAACCCTCGCACGAGCCCGAGGCCCATCCGGCCCGTGCCGAGGTGGCGCTCGATCACCGCGATCTTGGCCAGGTCGCGCTCGGGGTCGGCGACCGCGTGCCCGTCCTCGAACGTGGGCTCGTCGACGAGCGACTCGGTCAGGATCTGGTCGGGGATCACGCCGATCACGCGCGCCTGCCCGCCCTCCCAGGGGATCGAGAAGTCACGCGCGGCGACGTGTCGCACGCGCACCGTGTGCTTGACCCACTCCGGCACCTCGACGCGCTCGATCGCGTCGACCGGCCGGCCCCGCTTGAGGACGGTCTCCGGCACGAAGCTCTCGAGCTCGGTCAGCAGGAGCAGGTCGGCCTGGTAGCCGGGCGCGATCGCGCCCAGATGCGCCAATCCGTGCCAGGTTGCCGGATTGAGGGTCGACATCACGAGCGCGTCCTCGGCCGGGATCCCGGCGGCGACCGCGTCTCGCACCATCGAATTGATGTGGCCGTCCTCGGCGATGTGCTCGGGCTCGCGGTCGTCGGTGCAGAAGGCGATGCGCCCCGGCCCGTACTCCTTGGCCAGCGGGAGCAGCGCGTGCAGGTTCCTCGCCGCGGATGCCTCGCGGATCAGGAGCCACATGCCCGCCCGCAGCCGCTCGCGCCCCTCCTCGATCGTGAACGCCTCGTGGTCGGAGCGGATGCCAGCGGAGGCGTAGGCGTTCAGCGCCTTGCCCATCACGCCGGGTGCGTGCCCGTCCACGTGCTGGGCACCGGGAAGGGCCAGCTTGGCGAGCTCGTGCGGGTCGCCTTCGACGACGCCGGGGAAATTCATCATCTCGGCGAGGCCGATCACGCGTCGCCGGCGCAAGAGCCCTTCGAGGTCGCCGGGCGACAGCGGGCGGCGCGGCGACTCGAATCTCGACGCGGGCACCGACGACGAGGCCATGAAGTAGACGTCGAGCGGCAGCTCCCCGCAGACGTCGAGGAGCCAGTGAACCCCATCGGTGCCGAGCACGTTCGCGATCTCGTGCGGATCGACGACGACGGTGGTCGTGCCGAGCGGGAGCACCAGCCGCGCGAACTCGTCCACGAGCAGCTTCGACGACTCGAGGTGCATGTGCGCGTCGACGAACCCGGGCACGACGAAACGGTCGGAAGCGTCCAGCGTCTCAGCCCCCTCGTAATCGCCAAGGCCGGCCACGTAGCCGTCCACGACCGCGATGTCGCCCTCGAGCCACTCCCGCGTGAACACCGAGAAGACGCGCCCCCCGCGCACGACGAGGTCGGCCGGCTCGTCTCCCCGCGCCACCGCCAGCCGTCTGGCAAGGTCGGGCATGGGGCGACGATACCCTTGCCCGAGCGTGGAAGTCCTCACCCCCCGGTCTCTGGACGAGGCCCTGCGGCTTAAGGCGGAGCACCCCGACGCGGTGCCGATTCAGGGCGGCACCGACGTGATGGTGGAGCTCAACTTCGACCGTGGTCGGCCCTCCGCGCTCCTGAACCTGAACGAGGTCCCGGAGCTGCGCGGCTGGTCGCGGGAGAACGGAAGGCTCCGGCTCGCCTCGGGTCTCACCTACACCGAGGCGATGGAAGCGCCGCTTGCAGAGGCCGCGCCCGCGCTCGCAGAGGCCTCGCGCACCGTCGGCGGCCCGCAGATCCGCAACCGCGGCACGATCGGCGGCAACCTCGGCACGGCCTCCCCGGCCGGGGACGCGCTCCCTCCCCTCCTGGTCGCCGAAGCCGAGCTTGTGCTCCAGAGCACAAGGGGTCAGAGGACCCTCCCGTTGAGCGACTTTCTGCTCGGCCCGAAGCGGAACGCGCTCGAGCCCGACGAGCTGATCACCGCCGTGCACCTGCGGCCGACCGGCCCACGTCAGACGTTCATGAAGGTCGGCCCGCGCAACGCGATGGTGATCGCGGTCGTCTCGCTCGCGCTCGCGGTCGACGAGGAACGCGGCGAGGTTCGCGCCTCGCTTCGGCTCGGCAGGGCCCGTGCCCGGGCTCGTGACGGCTCCGCTCGAGGAGCGCGACGAGCTGCCCGAGCGCGTCGCGGAGGCGGCGAGCCCGATCGACGACGTGCGAGGGACCGCCGAGTACCGGCGCCACGCACTTCGCGTCCTCACCGCCCGAGCCCTTGAGCGCTGCCTCGCATGAGGATCCAGCTGACGGTCAACGGCGAGCGCAAGGAGACCGAGGTCTGGGAGGGCGAGAGCCTGCTCTTCGCGCTGCGGGAACGGCTCGGCCTGCCGGGCTCGAAGAACGCCTGCGAGCAGGGCGAGTGCGGCTCCTGCTCGGTGCTCCTGGACGGCACGCTCGTCTGCGCGTGCCTCGTCCTCGCCGGCCAGGCGGACGGCCACCACGTCGTCACCGTCGAGGGGCTGGCGCAGGACGGGCAGCTGCACCGCGTGCAGGAGGCCTTCGCCGAGACCGGTGCCGTCCAGTGCGGCTTCTGCACCCCGGGCCTGATCGTCGCCACCGCCGACCTGCTGGAGCGAATGCCGAGCCCGAGCGAGGACGAGATGCGCGAGGCGCTCTCTGGCAACCTCTGCCGCTGCACCGGCTACGCGAAGATCTTCGACGCGGTCAGGCTGGCAGCGAGCCGGTGAGCGCGCCGGCCCAGAAGCTCGAGCTCGGCCGGATCGGCCAGAGCGTCAAGGGCGTCGATGCGATCCCGAAGGTGACCGGAGAGTTCGCCTACGCAAGCGACCTCGTCGCAGCCGGGATGCTCTGGGGTCACACCGTGCGCAGTCCTCACGCGCACGCCCGCATCGTCGAGATCGACATCTCGCAGGCGCTGGCGATGGCCGGCGTCCACGCCGTGCTCACGCATGCCGACGTCCCGGGCGCCAAGACCTACGGGCTCGAGTTCGCCGACCAGCCGGTGCTCGCGATCGACCGCGTGCGCTACTTCGGCGAGCCCGTCGCCGTCGTCGCGGCCGAGCACCCGGAGCAGGCGCGCCGCGCCGCCGAGAAGGTCGTGGTCGAGTACGAGCCGCTGGAGGCGGTCGTCGACCCCGAGCGCGCGACCGAGCAGGCGCCGATCCACGACGGGAACCCGACCGCCGGCCACGGGTTCCGCGAGGATCCGCGGCCGAACGTCCTGCGCTCGATCCTCGTCCGGCACGGGGACCCCGACGCGGAGGGCGACGTCTCGGTCAGCGGCGTCTACGAGCTCGGGATCCAGGATCAGGCGTTCCTCGGGCCCGAATCCGGCCTTGCCGTGCCCGACGGCGAGGGTGGTGTCGACGTCTACGTCGCCACGCAGTGGCTGCACGTCGACCGCGACCAGGTCGCGCCCTGCCTCGGGCTCGAGAAGGAGCAGGTGCGGATCCACCTTGCGGGCGTCGGCGGCGCCTTCGGCGGTCGCGAGGACCTGTCGATGCAGGTGCACGGCGCGATGCTCGCGCTCCACACCGACCGGCCGGTGAAGATGGTCTACAGCCGCGAGGAGTCGTTCGTCGGCCACGTGCACCGGCACCCGGCGAAGATCTGGATGGAGCACCGTGCCACCCGCGCGGGCAGGCTCGTCTGCGTCCACGCGCGGATCCTGCTGGACGGCGGGGCGTACGCCTCCAGCTCCGCGGCCGTCACCTCGAACGCGGCGTCGTTCGCCTGCGGCCCGTACAAGGTCGAGAACGCGCTGATCGAGTCCACCTGCGTCTACTCCAACAACCCGCCCTGCGGTGCCATGCGCGGCTTCGGCGCCGTCCAGGGCTGCTTTGCGCACGAGGCGCAGATGGACAAGCTCGCCGCCACCCTCGAGATCGACCCGATCGAGCTGCGGCTCCTGAACGCCCTCGGGGCGGGCGACACGATGCCCATGGGCCAGGTCGTGACCGGCTCGCTTCCTGTCGCGGAGGTGATCCGGCGGGCGGCGGCGCTGCCGGTGCCCGAGGCCGAGGAGCTCCCGCGCGACCCGATCCGCCTGCCCGGCGGAGCCGGGAACACGACGCGGGGACAGGGCGTGAAGCGCGGCGTCGGCTTCGCCGTCGGCTTCAAGAACGTCTGCTACTCCGAGGGCTTCGACGACGCGTGCTCGGCGCGCGTGCGTCTCTGGCCCGGCCCGGACGAGGAGCTCGCCGCCGAGGTGCACTGCGCCGCGGCCGAGGTCGGGCAAGGCGTGACGAACGTGATCCTGCAGGTGGCGCGCACCGAGCTCGGCACGGAGAACGTCGTCCTCGCCCCCGGCTCGACCGACGGCGTCGACTCGGCCGGGTCGGCCTCGGCCTCTCGTCTCACCTGGATGGCGGCCGGCGCGGTGCGGCTGGCCTGCCAGGAGGCGCTGGAGGAGTTCCGACGCACGGGCGGCGAGGTCGACCTCGAGCGCACCTACCACCACTCGCGCACGTTCCCGCTCGATCCGGAGACCGGCCAGGTGACCGGCGACCGCGTCCATGTCGCCTACATCTGTGCCGCCATGCGCGTCGTCGCCGAGGTGGACGTCGAGCTCGGCCTCACGCGCGTCGTCTGGATCGGCGCCGCCCAGGACGTGGGCAAGGCGCTCAACCCGCAGGCCGTCCACGGCCAGATCGAAGGCGGCACCGCGCAGGGGCTCGGGCTCGCGTTGATGGAGGAGATCCAGACCCGCGACGGGCTGATCACGAACGCGAGCTTCACCGACTACCTGATCCCGACGACGCTGGACATGCCGCCGGTCGAGTCCGAGCTGATCGAGGATCCGGAGCCGGACGCGCCCTACGGCGCAAAAGGGGTCGGCGAGCCGCCGACGGTGGTCTCGACCGCAGCCGTGGTCTCGGCGCTACGTGCGGCGAGCGGGCGCGAGCTCTGCCGGGTCCCGGTCAGGCCGGACGACCTCGCCGGGCTCTAGGGGCGGAGCGGCGGTCGCCTCCCGGCGCAGGACGATCGCGACCGAGATCAGGATCAGCAGCGCGCCGGCGACGATGCGGACGGTCACGGACTCGTCGAGGACGATCACGCCGAGGGCGATCGCGACGACCGGGTTGACGTAGGCGTACGTCGACACCTTGCTGATCGGTGCATTCGCGAGCAGCCACACGTAGGCGCTGTAGCCGAGCAACGAGCCGAAGACGATCAGGTAGACGAGCCCGAAGACCGACCGCCCCGACCAGCTGCTCGGATCGAGCTCGCTCGGGCTGTACGCGATCGAGCCGATCACCGTGAGCGCGACCCCTCCCGCGAGCATCTCGTAGCCGGTGGCAACGAGGGCGTCCCGCGGCACCCGCATCCGCGGGGAGAGGAACGAGCCGAGTGCCCACATGAACGCGGCGAGAACGGTCAGCAGGAGGTAGCCCAGCGGTCCGGTGTCGCTGCCGGGGTGGACGAGCAGGACGATCCCGACGAAGCCCACCACCAGCCCGATCGTCGAGACGAGGTCAGGCTTCTCCCGCGCGGCGAGCTGGAGCAGCAGCACCCAGAGGGGGATCGAGGCGATGATGAGCGAGGTCAGCCCGATCGGCACCTTCTGCTCGGTGATGAACAGGACCGAGTTCGCGCCGGGGAGCAGCAGACCGACCACCGCGGCCGACGCCAGCTCGGCCCTTCTCAGCCTCAGCCTCGGGAGCCCGTGTCGCCAGGCGACGAACCCGAGCATGAGCAGGCCCGCGGTCGTGAACCGCACTCCGGCCGCGAATACGCCGGGCATCGTCTCCCCGGCGAGCTCGATCCCGAGGTAGGTCGAGCCCCAGACGATGTAGACCACCCAGAGCGCGATCCAGATCTTGGCGCCGGTGCTCACCCCCGTCACAACGACGGAGGCCCCGCTTCTCGTTCCGGGTTACTTCTTCAGCGTCAGACCTGCGCCGATGCCGAGCAGGACGATCCCGAGCACCCGCAGCCACCCCACGCTGACGCGTTCCGCGCCGAGCAGGCCGTAGCGGTCGATCACGGCTCCCGCCGCGAACTGCCCTGCGAGCAGGATCGAGATCGTGGCGATCACGCCGATGCGCGAACCGGCGACGGTGATCGCGAGCACGATGATCACGCTCATGATCGCACCGCTCCAGAGCCAGACCGGCTGCCGCGCTGCGGCGGAGAACTCGCCGAAGCTCTGACGCGCGACGAGCATGAGCGCGACCGCGAGCAGCGCCGCCAGCGTCGTCGCCCACGCGAGCGCGCCGAAGACGCCGACGCGGTCCCCCAGCTTCGCCATCACCGCGACCTGCACGGAGCCGGCGACACCCGCCACGATCGCGAACAGGACGACGAGGACGTTCACGGCCGGGCGAGCATCGCAGGGCCCTCGGACACGAAAGAGGGCCGGCTGGGCCGGCCCTCTTCGCGTGTCGGCTGCTACTCCTGTGCTACCCGGTCGTGACCTTGGTGCCGTCCACGGTCGGGTTCTGCCCGAACACTTGCACCTCGGCGACGTGCACCTCGTTCGCGTGGCGGAAGCTGACCGCAGTCGGGCCGGGTGCTCGACAGTCGGAGTTGATGGTCGGGTCGTTGTCCTGATCGCCGTGGTACGAGGCCTGGCCCGTGCACTGGTTGCTCGTCACGACGAACTTGACGTGCGTGGCCATTCGTTCGAGGTGCGAGGCGTCGAAGGACCGCAGCGACAGGTCGGGCGCCACGGGCCGGGGGTTGACCGACGGGAACGCATCGGACGCGCGACGAGACGACCTTCGTCCAGCCCGCGGCGATGGCGCCGTCGCAGGTCGGGTTCCCCGCGTTCTTCCCCGCACGGCACGCGTAGGCGTCGAACGAGCGGAGTGCCGTGAACCGGTTGTTGCCCCGGCACCGAGCTGCGCGCGAGACGCCGAGCCGCTTGACGTTCGAGCCGTTCGGGCCGACGTCGCCGAGCTTGATCACGAACCAGCGCCCTCCGACGTGCGCGCCCGGTCTGGCCGTCGTTCGTGGCCTCGTCGTCGTCGAGCACGTTCGCGAGGTTCGTGTTCGTCCCGAGTGCGTCGCCGGAGATCGTCGCGCCTTGCGACGACGAGGCGAAGTTCGGAGCGAAGTGGATCGTGATGTTCCGGACCTCGCCGGGCTTCAGGCTCCCCACGTTGAACCGCACAGCCCCGAAGCCGGGCGCCACCGCGATGAAGTTGTACGAGCTCCACCGCGGATTGCTGGTGTTCGGCACGAACTGCGCCGTATTGTCGAGGTTGTTCGTCCCGGCCGTGGCGCTCGGGGTCGTCGCCGGGTCGGTGTCCGCGATCTGCGTCGCGCGGGCCTGGTAGTCGCCCACGTAGATCTTCGCCTTGACGGGAACGAGCGTGTTCCCCTTGTTGTCGGCGAAGAAGTTCAACGTCGCGTTGTTGGCGAGCGGCGACGAGAAGTCGGGCGTCGGATCGGTGTCCTGCGTCCCGTTGGTGTTCTGGAACTGGCCGAAGCCCCGCAACGCGAAGCCCTGCCAGAGCAGGTCCTGATTCGCCCCGCCGAAACGGCCGACGTCGGCGGCGAGCATGGCATCGCGTGCCCCGGCCATCGTCGGGTTGCGCGGCATCATCACCATCGCGTCGTAGTAGTCCTGGATCCAGCGCCGGTCGCCCGGGCACGTCGATGCGGCCAGCTGTCCGCGGACACAGGCGACGTCCTGCGCCTGGCCCGCTCGACGGGTACCGGGCGAGGAAGAGGTCGCGCAGGTCCATCTGCGCGGCGATCCAGATCTCGCCGTCGGCGTGTACCTCGGGACCGGTCAGGTCGAAGCCGAAGTCACCGTAGTTCAGCGGGTCGGTGTCCGGGTTCTGACCGGGCTGCGGGAACGCTCCGCCCATCGGCCGGCCCGCGAGGAAGTCGCGGATCCCGTTGTACGGGTTGCCGGTCACGTAGGCGCCCTCGGTGTAGCGGTCGGAGCCGGGCACCGGGGCGATGTGGAGCGCGTTCATGACCTCGAGCGCGTCGAAGTCGCCGAACGCCTCGCCCATCGCGCCGGCGGCGTTGCCCTGGCGGGCGCCGACGCCCTTGCCGATCATCCGGTTCTCGATCATGTGGCCGAACTCGTGGCCGAACACGCTGAAGTCGTAGTCACCGTCGACGCACGGCGCGTAGAACGACGCCGCGAGCGACTGCCAGAGGAACATGTTCGTCTGCGCATGGGTGCCGTCGGCACCGGTGCCCATGTTCGCGTTGTCGCGGCTTCCGGTCGCCGCTCCGGACTGCGCGTTGCCGTTCAGGCCGTCGTTGCCGACCGGGGTCGCCACCGGCCCGCCCGGAGTCGGGGACGGGTCGACCGTCGCGACGCCGTTGTTGAACTGCTGCGAGTTCCAGTGGCCCTCGTCGAAGCCGAGGTAGTACGAGTAGTCGTGCATGACGTTGTGGCCGACGAAGAGGTTGACCGTCGCCGCCTCGATGTCGTTGGCGGCGGGGTTGTTCACCGGGTCGGTCACGAGGGCCGGATTGCAGCCCGACGTGAACCACGCGTTCGTGAACGTCGGCCGGTAGTCGCGCGTTGCGCTCGTGGGCCGGAAGAGCAGCGGGTTGCCGTAGACGCCGTGACCGCCGGTCCACAGCCGGGCGTCGTCGACGTTGTTGCCCGTCGTCTGCATCGTGCCGAGGTTGTTCCCGAGCGAGTCGAGCTGGACGTCCCACGGGAACTTCGACGCGACCCCCATCGGGTAGACCGTCGTGGCGGGGTTGTCGGAGACGACGTTCGAGCAGCCGGCCGTCGCCGTCCAGCAGTAGAGCTGCCTGGTGTCCGTGGAGGGGTAGTTCCACGGGAACGCGTTCATCGGGTTGAACGGCGGTGCGGCCGGGAACGCGAGCCAGGTCGGGTTGTCCGCCAGGTTGTCGACGAGGTTCTGCCGGTAGAGCAGCTTGCCGGTCGCCGCGTCGACGATCACGCGGTAGGAGCTCTGCGCGCCGGCGGTCGTCTTCGTCACCGTCGTGTCGTAGGCGCGGATCGCGCCCTTGCTGCGGGGTGCCGAACACCGTCGGATGCACCGTCTGCACGCCGCTGAAGCCTGCGGCGGCGAGGCCCAGCGACCCGTTGGCGGTCTTGCCGAGTGCAGCCACCTCACCCACACGGGCTCCGGCTGCAATGGCTGCGTGCCTCCACGCGGAGACCGGCCTGAGCAGGCGCCTGCCGGTGACGGCGGTGTCCGGCGACAGCGAGGACGACGCGTAGACGACCTTCCAGGCGTGCTTCGCCTGTACGACTGTCACGGTCACGAAGCCGTCGGCGGACAGGACGCCGCCGAACGCCTGGCGGAAGGTGACGGCATGGACGCGGCTGCCTCGCAAGGGAGCCGCGGTCGGCGAGGCGCAGGTGCCAGACCGACCTGAGCCGGAAGAGTTGCTTGTGCGCGGCGAGCCAGCTGCGGGCCGCCGCCGCCGCCGACGGCGCCTTGATCCCGGTGGCCAGGTAGCCGCCGTAGTGGATGATCGACGCAGGTGCTCCTCGTGAGCTCCAGGACACCCGGCCGCGGATGGATTTCGCAGCCTTGAGCTGCGCCTTCGTCGGCGCGACCTTTCCGCGCGCGTCGAAGTTGGACAGGACCCGCGATTGGCCCTCGATATGGACGACTGCGAGGCCGCCCGAAGCGAGCGTCAATGCGAGAACAGACAGGCCGGCGAGCAGCAGTAGCTGCATGCGTCGTGCTCGCCAGGGCAAGACGCTGAGGCGTCTCATACTCCCCCCTTTGTGGTTGCTTGCCGTTCGCAGCCACACGGCCGCCGCATAGGTCGACGGCTGCGGGCTGGTTGTACCAAAGGTGGCCGCACGCCCGCGCCGGTCCTGGGAGCTAGGCTCCGCTCCGTCCGACGAAAGGGGAGTGCTGCATGGTCAGGGCCTTCGTGCTCTACGAAAGCGAGCCGGATCCGGAGCAGTACGAGCGGCACGGCGAGCTCTGCAGCGAAGGTGCCCGGAG